>CAVTSZ010000023.1:0-34595 GCA_963737385.1 uncultured Actinomycetota bacterium | reverse complement strand
TTCTTGGCAGCCTTCTTGGCCGGTGCCTTCTTCGCGGCTGTTGCCTTCTTCGCGGGTGTCTTCTTGGCCGCGGTCTTCTTCGCAGGAGCTTTCTTCGCGGCGGCTTTCTTGGCCGGCTTCTCCGAACCGCCGCCGCCACCCTCGCGGCGTGCCTTGACGCTGGCCTCGAGCTTCGCGAGCAGATCCGAGACGTCCTCGGTCTCGTCGAGCTCCTTCGGCTGTTCCTCGGTGGTAAATGCTTCGCCGCCTTCGAGTTTCGCCTGGATCAGCTCGTGCATCTGCTCCTGGTAGTCGTCGTGGTAGCGGTCGGGGTTGAAGTCGTCGGTCATCGACTCCACCACCTGGCTCGCCATCTTCAACTCGGCGGGCTTGATCTCGATCTTCTGGTCCAGCACCGGGAAATCGGGATCCCGGATTTCGTCGGGCCACAGCAGCGTCTGGATGATCATCACATCGCGTTTGCTGAAATCCTGAACCCGTAGTGCCGCGAGCCGGGTCTTGTTGCGCAACGCAAAATGCACGATGGCGACACGCTCGGTCTCCTTGAGCGTTTTGGTCAGCAGCACATACGATTTCGACGACTTGCCCTCTGGTTCGAGGAAGTAACTTTTGTCGTACATCATCGGATCGATGTCACTGGCCGGAACGAACTCCAGTACCTCGATCTCGCGGCTGCGTTCCTCGGGCAGCGTAGCGATGTCCTCGTCGGTGATGATCACCATCTGGCCGTCATCGGATTCGTACGCCCTGGCGATGTCGCGGTATTCGACGATCTCGCCACAGACCTCGCACGTCCGCTTGTAGCGGATGCGTCCGTTGTCCTTCTCGTGCACCTGGTGGAACTTGACGTCATGGTCTTCGGTCGCGCTGTAGACCTTGACCGGGACGTTCACCAGTCCGAATGCGATTGAACCCTTCCATATGGAACGCATCAGCCCAGTATGGCCGATTTCTTCGCCGCATCGCGGGTAGCTCGATCAGGCAGGTCGGCGCCAGACTTGGCGACGGTCAACGCCGATGACAGCACAGCCGTCTGCACTACGACATTGAGCGCGTCGAGCCCTATGCGGCGCAGCTGGGGACGGCGCTCGGCGCCGAGTAGCTCCAAGGACCACAGCGCGTCGATCAACCCGGTCATGAACGCGTCACCTGCGCCGACGGTGTCCACGACGTCCACCGGCAGCGCCGCGACCCGCGCGGTGCCTGCCTCACACATCGCGAAAGCGCCTCCCTCACCCATCGTCACCGCGACGAGCGATGGGCCCGACTCCAACCAGGTCCGTGCGATCTGTTTGGGGGAACGGTTGGGGTCGATCCACCGCATGTCCTCGTCGCTGGCCTTGACCACGTCGCACCGCTCGATGAGCCGGTCGATGCGTCCGATCGCAGCGTCGCGATCCTCGATGAGCGCCGGACGCACATTCGGGTCGAACGTGACCGTCGCCGACGGATGGTAGGCGTCCAGCAGCGCGGCGGTGGCCCGGCAGCCCGGCTCCAACACGGTGGCGATGGACCCGGTGTGAGCGACCAGCGGCGGCGCCACCTCCGGCGTGCCTGAGAGCTGCCAGTCGATGTCGAACACGTACTGGGCCGACCCGCTTGCGTCGAGCGTGGCCAGCGCCGTCGGCGTGCGATCCGCCGTCATGCTGCCCGAAACCAGTTGCACTCCGGAGCTTTCGACATATTCGACGATGAGCCGGCCACGGGCGTCGTCGCCGATGTGAGTGAGGAAGTCGACTCCCCGGCCCAGCCGGGCCAGGCCGACCGCCACGTTCAGCGGGCTGCCGCCGACGTGCTCACCTGTGACTCGCCCCTCGCGCTCGACGATGTCGATCAACGCCTCGCCGATGACCAGCGCCCTCATGGCGTGTCCTTCCGAAGCAACGTCTCCAGCGTCGCGCGCGCACCGTCGCGATGCAGCGAATCGAGTGCCCACCCGTATGCCTCGACAAACCGGGGATCGCTCGCGAGATCACCGAACACCGCGGTGTTCTCGATGAAGGCTGTCGGATTCTCCCGTTGCGACTTCGCCAGCGGGACCAGGGTGTCGGCCAACTGATCCTGGACGTCGATGGGCTCGCCCTGCTCGTCGACGCCCTCGGCGTATCGCGCCCAGCTGGCGACGGTCGCGGCCGAGAGGCGCACGGGTGCACCGGTTCTCAGGTTCTCCCTGATCACCGGGAGCAGCCACTTCGGGATGCGGTCCGATGAGCCGAAGCACAGCCGCGCAATCGTGTCCTTGACACCCGGGTTGGCGAACCGCTCGATCAGCGTGCTCTTGTAGTCCGGTAGGTCGATGCCGGCCACGGGCTTCAGCGTCGGCGTCGCCTCGGTATCCATGTAGGCCCTCAGGAACTCGGCGAACAACGGGTCGCCCGCGGCGTCGTGCACGAGCCGATAACCCGCCAGATACGCGAAGTAGCAGAGACTCTGGTGGCTGGCGTTGAGCAACCGCAGCTTCATCAACTCGTACGGCGTCACGTCGTCGACCATCAGCACGTCGACCTTCTCCAGCGGGGGGCGGCCATCGGAGAAGTCGTCCTCGAGCACCCACGACGTGAACGGTTCCGCGGCCACCGGCCACTGGTCCGGCACCCCGAACTCGTTTTCCACGACGGCGACGACGTCGGGCGTGGTGACCGGGGTGATGCGGTCCACCATCGAATTGGGGAACCTGGTGTGTGTGCCCATCCAGTCACCGAGGCCGGGATGGACGCGATCGGCATACGTGGTGAACGCGTGGCGCGCGACATCGCCGTTGCCCTCGATGTTGTCGCAGGAGACGATCGTCGGTGACGCGATGCCGCGGTCGCGACGACGTGCCAGGGCCTCCGCAACGAGTCCGAAGACGTGGACGCCGTCGACATCGAGGTTGTCGATGTTGTAGCCGCCCTCGGTGATGGTCAGCGAGATGATGCGGGTGCTCGGCGCGGCCAGCAGTTCGATCACCGATTCGGGATCGTCGGGCGCATAGCGATAGTCGACGATCGATCCGATCACCCGTGCATCGCGAGTGCCGTCGGGTTTCTCGAGCAACAGCGTGTACAGCCCGTCCTGGGCGGCCATCACGTCGGCCATCTTGCGGTCGGCCGCCATGACGCCCACCCCGCAGATGCCCCAGTCTTCGGCGAGCCCCATCTCCAGGAGGCGGTCGACGTACATCGCCTGATGGGCGCGATGGAAACCACCGACCCCGAAATGCACTATGCCGATGCTGATCTCGTCGCGGTTGTAGCTCGGCTTGTCAACCGTCAACCGTCCCAACGTCGCGTTGTCCAGCGTCATGACACCGTCACCACCGACTTGACGCTACCCGGGATCCGGTCTGAGTCCAGAGCCTCGGCGGCCTTCTCCAGCGGGAATCGGGCAGTCACCATGGCGTCGAGGTCGACGCGACCGGATTCCACCAGCGCGATCGCCGTCGGCCACGTGTTGGCGTAGCGGAACACCCCGGTCAGCACCAGCTCGCGGTTCTGGATCACCTGCGTCGGTAGCTCCATCGACTCGGCGCCCGAGCCGACCAGCACCACTCGGCCCGCCGGCCGTACCGCGCGGATACCGTCGGCGATCGCTATCGCCGCACCCGAGGCGTCGATGAACGCATCCACGGCGAGCTCGGCGGTCGGTTCGGCAGCGGGGTCGACGGCCGTGGTGGCGCCGAAGGACATGGCGCGGTCGCGGCGGGTCCGGTCCGGATCGCTGACAACGATCTCCGTCGCGCCATAGGCCCGGGCGAGCTGGGTCATCACGATGCCGATGGGTCCCGCCCCGGCGATGAGCACGCGCGATCTGCCATCCAGTTCGGCCTTGCGAATCGCGGCGATGCCGACCGACAGCGGCTCACAGAGTGCCGCGGCGTCATCGGACATCGAGTCCGGCACCGGGTGCGCGAACTCCGCGCCGATGGTCACGTAGTCGCAGAGCGCGCCGTCCACCGGCGGGGTGGCGAAGAATCGCATATGCGGACACAGGTTGTAGTGGCCGCGCCGCGTCTCCTCGCTGTCGGGGTCGGGCCGTTGCGGTTCGATCGACACCCGCTGACCGACGCGAGACGGGTCCACCGATTCGCCGACGCCGACGATCGTGCCTGCCGCCTCGTGGCCGAGGACCAGCGGCGCCTCGACCACGAAGCCGCCCACCCGACCATGCCGGTAATAGTGCGTATCCGAGCCGCACACACCCACCGACGAAACCCGCACGAGCACGTCACCTGCTGCGGGCTTCGGCACAGGCCGCTGGGCCATTTCGATGCGTCCCGGCTCGACGAGTACGGCAGCCCGCATCTGGGTATCGGCGGAAAGTGTTGTGTGCGTCACACTGCACATGCTAGCGTCATGAGCATCTACTCGCACCCCTGAGCAAATGCTCACACGGTGAGGGAACGGAGCGGGATCTGTGACGACGACGTCGATCGGTCAGGACGCCGGCACTGCCGCCGTTCCGCATCGCGCGGCGACCCCTGAAGATCTCCGGCTCGCGCTGCGTGCGGCGACGTTGTACTACCTCGACGGACTGACCCAGGCCGAGATCGCCTCGCGTCTCGGCGTCTCGCGACCGACGGCGGGGCGTCTGGTGGCCAGGGCCAAAGCCAACGGGATCGTCCGCATCGAGATCGCCGTCCCGCCAGACATGCGCGACGATCTGCACGCCGACGAGGAGCGTGAACTCGAACGCCGCTTCGGCCTGACCGAGGCGGTGGTCGCGGGCCACGGTGTCGATGTCGGTGCGCCCGGGCGACCCGCGGCGTTCGCCAGTGTCGGCCGTGCCGCGGCCGCCCTGTTGATGCGCCGGCTCGCTCCCGAAGACGTCCTCGGATTCACCTGGGGCCCCGAGCAGGTCGCGGTGGCCACCGCACTGACTCCGGGGGTGGCGAGCTGCCGAACAGTGGTGCAATTGGACGGCGCCATGTCCAGCGCGGCGTATCAGACCGGCACCGAATTCATCCTCAGCCGCTGCGCAGACGTATTCCGCGCCAGCACCATCCGGCTGCCTGCTCCGCTCTATGCAGACGCCTCGACGGTCGCCTCGATGCGCAGTGACTCGGTGATCTCGCGGACACTGGAGGCCGGCAGGCGTGCCGACATGATGCTCTTCGGTGTCGGCGCCGTCTCGACTTCCACGACGCTGTTCGAGGGCAGCTATCTGGACACGCGAATGCTCGACGAGCTGGTTTCGCTGGGGGCGGTGGGGGAGATCGGCGGACGGTTCTTCGACGCCAAGGGCACTCCCGTCGAGACCGAACTGCAGCAGCGGGCGGTCTCCGTTCCGCTCGAAGACGTCCGAGGCTGTGAGAAGACGATGCTGATCTCCAGCGGTGTCGCCAAGTATCACGCCACGCTCGGCGCTCTGCGCGGCAACTGGCCAGGCTGCTGGTCTGTGACATCGATTGTGCCCATTGGCTGTTGGCACAGCTGAAAGGTGAAGTGATGGTGAATGCGCTGAAGACGATGGGCCGCATGCACGGCCGCGGTGGGCCTGACGCTGACGGCGGGCTGCGCGGGCGCAGGCAGCCTGGGTGCGTCGGAGAACGAGGTGACGATCGCCATGGTGTCGAACTCGCAGATGACCGACGCCAGAGAGCTTTCGGCGGAGTTCGAGAAGGAGAATCCCGGCACGAAGCTGAAGTTCATCACGCTGTCGGAGAACCAGGCGCGGGCCAAGATCACCATGTCGACCGCGATGGGCGGCAGCGAGTTCGACGTCGTGATGATCAGCAACTTCGAAACCCCGCAGTGGGCGAAAGACGGCTGGCTGCTGAACCTTTCGGAATACGCGAAGAACACGCCGGGTTACGACGAGAACGACTTCATCCCGTCGCTGCGCGAGTCGCTGTCCTACGAGGGCAACATGTACTCGGTCCCGTTCTACGGCGAGTCGTCGTTCCTGATGTACCGCAAGGACCTCTTCGAACAGGCCGGCATCAAGGTCAACCAGGATCCGAACTACCAGCCGCACATGGCAAGAGGTCGCCGACTGGGCGAAGACCATCAAGGAGAAGAAGGCCGCCGATGCGGGCATCTGCCTGCGCGGCAAGCCGGGTTGGGGTGAGGTGCTGGCACCGCTGGACACCGTCATCAACACTTTCGGCGGGCGCTGGTTCGACGATCAGTGGAACGCCCAACTCAACAGCCCCGAGGTGAGCAAGGCCGTCAACTTCTACGTCGACCTGATCAACGAGGCCGGTGAACTCGGCGCCTCGTCAACGGGATTCCAGGAGTGCGCCAACCTGTTCGGTCAGGGTCAGACGGCCATGTGGTACGACGCGACGTCGGCGGTCTCGGTGCTGGAGGATCCCAAGACGTACCCGGATCTGGTCGGCAAGATCGGCTACCTGCCCGCTCCGATCGTCGAGAAGCCCAACTCGGGATGGCTCTACACCTGGGCGCTGGGAATCCCGAAGAGCGCCAAGAACCCCGACGGCGCATGGAAGTTCATCTCGTGGATGACCAGCAAGGACTACATGAAGCTGGTCGGCGAGAAGCTGGGCTGGGCCCGCGTCCCACCGGGCAGCCGGACGTCGACGTACACGGACCTGCCGGAGTACGAGGCGATCTCGAAGTCCTACGGGCCTCTGACACTCAAGTCGATCGAGAATGCGACCCCGAACAAGCCCACGGTGCAACCGGTTCCGTACACCGGCGTGCAGTTCGTCGGCATCCCGGAGTTCCAGGATCTCGGGACGCGGGTGAGCCAGCAGATCAGCGCGGCGATCGCCGGACAGAAGTCGGTGGATGACGCGCTCGCCCAAGCACAGGAATACGCCGAGGTCGTCGGCCGGACATATCAGGAGAAGTGATGACTGTTACCGCTGATACCGAAGCTGACGCCAGTCAGCACGCAGTGGCCGAACGGGTCCGCAAGATCCGGGAAGCCCAGGACACCGGCGTGAGCCGCGCCGAAGGCTGGCGCAGGCGCGGACCGCTGCTGCCGGCGCTGATCTTCATGATCGTGGTCACCCAGATCCCGTTCCTGTTCACGCTGTACTACTCGACGTTGTCGTGGAACCTGGTTCGTCCCGGCTCACGCCAGTTCGTGGGGCTGAACAACTACATCGCGGTCGTCAAGGACAGCCAGTTCTGGCGGGTGGGCTCTCAACACCGTCGTCCTGATCGTCGGTCGTCGTGTCTGGTCTCGGCGTTCCTCGGCTTGCTGCTCGCGCTGCTGCTGGATCGCGCGTTCTTGGGGCGCGGCGTCGTGCGGACGCTGCTGATCACCCCGTTCCTCGTCACACCCGTTGCGGCAGCGCTGATCTGGAAGACCACGATCCTCGACGCCACAAACGGCATCCTGAACTGGGTGCTGTCGCTGGTGGGCATCGGCAAGGTGGACTGGATCGGTCAGTTCCCGCTGACCATGGTGATGGTCGTGCTGATCTGGCAGTGGACGCCGTTCATGATGCTGCTGATCCTCGCCGGCCTCCAGTCGATGCCTCGCGACATCCTGGAGGCCGGTCGAGTCGACGGTGCGGGCGCGTTTCAACTCTTCCGTGAGTTGACGCTGCCCCACCTTCGGCGCTTCATCGAACTAGGTGTCGTGCTCGGCGCGATCTACCTGGTCAACACGTTCGACGCCATCTACATGATGACCCAGGGCGGGCCGGGCATCGCGAGTGCGAACCTGCCGTTCTACATCTACCAGCGCGCGTTCCTCGGCTTCGACATGGGCCAGGCCGCGGCCATGGGCGTGGTCGTGGTGATCTTCACGATGTTCATCGCCAGCTTCGCGCTTCGGTTGATCTTCAAATCGTTCTCCGGCAAGGAAGAGGCGGCCTGATGACCACCACAGTCGCAGAAGACTGTCTCGGCGACAACGGCTCCGGCGCGGCGTCGAAGAAGAAGGCCGCAAGTTCAGCCCGTGGGGGGCTGGTGGCCTGGCTCGTCGGGCTCGGGTTCTTCTTCCCGGTGTTCTGGATGGTGCTGACGTCCTTCAAGCAGGAGGGTGACGCGGCGACCAGTCCGCCGACGCTGTTCTTCACCCCGACGCTGGATCAGTACGGGAAGGTCTTCGATCAGGGCATCGGGCCCGCGATGCTGAACTCCGTCTGGGCCACCGGCATTTCGACGCTGCTGGTGCTGCTCCTCGGCACACCCGCCGCGTTCGCGCTGTCGCTGCGGCCGGTTCGCAAGACGCAGGACGCCCTGTTCTTCTTCATGAGCACCAAGATGCTGCCCATCGTGGCGGCGATCCTGCCGTTGTACGTGATCGTGTCCAACATCGGTCTGCTGGACAACATCTGGGCACTGGTCATCCTCTACACCTCGATGAACCTGCCGATCGCGGTGTGGATGATGCGGTCGTTCTTCCTCGAGGTGCCCGGGGAACTGCTCGAGGCGGCCAGCCTCGACGGCGCCAGCCTGTGGCGGTCGGTGCGCGAGGTGATCCTGCCGCTGGTCTCACCCGGTATCGCGGCCACCGCGCTGATCTGCGTGATCTTCGCCTGGAACGAGTTCTTCTTCGCGGTGAACCTCACCGCGGTGAACGCTCAGACCATGCCGGTGTACCTCGTCGGATTCATCGCCGGTGAGGGTCAGTACTGGGCCGTGTTGTCGGCGGCCGCAACCATGGCCGCACTTCCCGTGATCCTCTGCGGGTGGTTCGCCCAGAACAAGCTGGTGCGCGGACTTTCGTTCGGCGCGATCAAGTAAACCCCAACGAGATCCGAAAAACACGGAGAACACCAATGGCATCGATCACCTACAAGAACGCCACCTGCATCTACGAGGGCTCGGACAAGCTCGCGGTCGACTCGCTCAACCTCGACATCCAGGACGGCGAGTTCGTCGTCCTGGTCGGTCCGTCCGGTTCGGGCAAGAGCACGGCGCTGCGCATGCTCGCCGGCCTCGAGGACATCGACGAGGGCAGCATCGAGATCGGCGGCAAGAACATGACCGGCGTGCCGTCCAAGGACCGCGACATCGCGATGGTGTTCCAGAACTACGCGCTCTACCCGAACAAAACGGTCGCGGAGAACATGGGTTTCGCGCTGAAGCTGCGCGGCGTATCCGCCGACGAGCGGCGCAAGAAGGTCGAGGATGCGGCCAAGATCCTGGACCTCACCGAGTTCCTGGACCGCAAGCCCGCCAAGCTGTCCGGCGGTCAGCGTCAGCGCGTCGCGATGGGGCGCGCCATCGTGCGCGAGCCGCAGGTGTTCTGCATGGACGAGCCGCTGAGCAACCTCGACGCGAAGCTGCGCGTGCAGACCCGCACCCAGATCGCCGCGCTGCAACGGCGTCTGGGCACCACCACCGTCTACGTCACCCACGACCAGGTCGAGGCGATGACGATGGGCGACCGGGTGGCCGTGCTGCGCTTCGGGAAGCTGCAGCAGTTCGCCTCGCCGAGTGAGCTTTACGACAAGCCGGCCAATGCCTTCGTCGCCGGCTTCATCGGGTCACCCGCGATGAATCTGCTGACGGCCCCGGTCGTCTCCGATGGTGTGCGCATCAGCGAGGACGCCACGTTGCCACTAGAGCGCGAACACCTGACGAAGTTGGCCGACGCCGGAGTCGACAGCGTCACGCTCGGTATTCGACCCGAGGACTTCGAGGTGTCACCGGGAGGTGGCATCGATGTGGTGATCGACCTCGTCGAAGACCTGGGCAGCGAGACCTACCTCTACACCCACGCGCACCCAGACGTGCAGTTGGTGGCGCGGTCGCTGTCACGCACGCCGGTGAAGCTCGCTGACACCGTGGAGTTGCGCATGAAGCCGGAGGGCAAGGTCCACCTGTTCCATCCGGAAACCGGCGAACGCATCAACTGAGGATGCGCGCACCGGAGTTGCGGCTCCGGGCACCGACTCCCGGACTTCTCAGCTTGCCCTGGGACCGGCCGCTGGCGGAGTGGAACGTCCCCGACGTTCCGTTGCGCGACATCGCGGTAGGACCCAGTCGCCACCTGGTGAAGTTCGTCGACGCCGACGAGCACTGTGGGCGGTCAAGGACATGCCGCCTCGGATCGCAGGCAGGGAGTACGACGTCCTGCGGCGGCTCGAGGAGATGGGCCTGCCCGCGGTGCGGCCGGCCGGCCTGGTGCTGCAGCCCGCGTTCGACACCGCGATCCTGGTCACCCGCTACCTCGAGGGGTCCTGGCAGTACCGCCGGCTGTTCATGCGGCTGCCGCCGGACCAACCGAAACACCGGGCGCGGCTGCTGGACGCGATGGCCGGCCTGCTGGTGGAACTGCATCGCCACGGCGTCTTCTGGGGTGACTGCTCGCTGGCGAACACGCTGTTCTCCCGCGACGGCCAGACGCTGCAGGCGTGGCTCGTCGACGCCGAAACCTCCGAAGTGCATCCCGTTTTGAGCCGCGGACAGCGCGAGCACGACCTCGACATCATGGTCGAGAACGTCGCGATGGGCATGGTCGACCTCGCCGAACGGCTCGGGCGGCCGGCGTTGGAGGACGTACTGATCGCCGAGGCGGAGCACGACCAGGGCCCGCTACGACACGCTCTGGGAGGCGCTGCACGCCGAGCCCGTCTTCGGCTTCACCGACCGCTACCGCGTCGAGGGCACCGTCCGCCGCCTGAACGAGCTCGGCTTCGCGGTCGACGAAGTCTCCCTGCAGCCGGTCAGCGACGACCCGAGCCAACTCAAAATCCGTGTCGCCGTTGGTGATCGGCGCTACCACGCGCAGCGTCTTCAGGAGCTCACCGGCTTGGACGTCGGCGAGGGGCAGGCGCAGATCCTGCTCGGCGACCTGCATGGCGTATCAGGCGCAGCTGTGCCGGGAAGCGGGTCACGACGTCGACGAGTCTGACTGCCGCGCGGCTGTGGGTGATCGAGGTGCTCACCCCCTACGAGCGGCTGGCGCACGACGTCGTCGACAACAAGGGCACCCCGATCCAGGCCTACTGCGACATGCTCGAGGTGCGGTGGCTATTGAGCGAGCAGGCCGGCCATGACGTCGGCACCAACAAGGCCCTTGCGGCGTTGGCCCGCGACGTCATCCCCACCGACTCCGCGGCGAAAATGGCCATCGCCGAAACTGCCGACGGCGCCGTTCGAAGTGCTGCGGACGACTAGTCGATCGATGAACCACTGTGTGACAACGCTTTCAGGTGCTACGCACGCAGCGACAATCTCTCAGAGAACTCTTCGGAAATACGTCGCCAACTTCTTAGAATTCGCACATATGTTCGAGTCATGGGAGCGGATGCGGTGCAGGCCACGGTCGCCGCGCTGCGCGCCGCACACGACGAGTTGGCCGCGCTGCCCATCGATGCGCTCACCAAGCCCGAGTTGGTCGGGGTGCTCGACGAACTTGAAACCCTCACCTGCCAGTTGCCTACTCAGAGCCATCGCATGCTGGCCCGCTTGCAGGCCGAGACCACTGCCAAGGAGATGGGCGCCAAGTCCTGGCGCGACGTGCTGGCGATCCGGTGGCGCATCTCAACCACCGAGGCCGGCCGCCGGCTCGACGAGGCAGCCCAATTGGGGCCACGCCGCACACTGACCGGAGAACCGCTCGAGCCAGTGCTGCCCTGCACCGCGCTCGCCCAGGCCCACGGGCTGATCAACCGCGAGCACGTCAAGGTTGTGCGCGAGGCGATGGAGCGCATCCCACCCGCGGTCGACGCCCTCACCCGCGACCAGATCGAAGCCGAACTGGCGCGCACCGCGATCGGGGTCGGGCCCAAGGAACTCAAGGACAACGCCGACCGGACCCTGTTCCTGCTCGATCAGGACGGACCCGAACCCGACGACACCGAACGCGCGCGGCGCCGCGGCGTGTCGAAGGGACCACAGGGCCCCGACAAGATGACCCCGTTCAAGGGCAACCTCAGCCCCGAAGCGTGGGCGATCTACGAGGCGATCTTCGCCAAGTGGGCCGCACCCGGGATGTGCAACCCCGCCGACGAGCACCCCTGCGTCTCGGGGACTCCGTCGCAAGAGCAGATCGACAACGACCACCGCAGTCTGGCGCAGCGCCAGCACGACGCGCTCGTCGCGGTCGGGCGCAGTGTGCTGGAAAGCGGTGAACTCGGCCAGCACAACGGGCTGCCGACCTCGATCATCGTCCGCACCACCCTGCAGGACTTGGAGAGCCGCGCCGGGGTCGGCGTCTCCGGCGGCGGCACCGTGATTCCGATCAGCGACGTCATCCGCATGGCCGCCCACGCCAACCACTACCTCGCGGTCTTCGACAAGGCCACCGGGTCGGCGCTGGACCTGTTCCGCGCCCGCCGCGTCGCCTCCCCGGCGCAGCGGATCATGCTCATCGCCCGCGACGGGGGCTGCACCAAACCCGGCTGCACCGTGCCCGCCTACGGCAGCCAGGTCCACCACGCCGCCCGCGATTGGGCCGACGACGGACAGACCAACGTCGACGAACTCGGTCTGGCGTGCGGACCTGACAACCGCATGGTCGGCCCCGGCGGCTGGACCACCCGGATCAACGACCACAACGACGTCGAATGGATCCCACCGGCACACCTTGACACCGGCCAAGCCCGCGTCAACGACTACCACCGTCCCGAACGGCTACTTCGACCACCCGATGACGAACCGGTGGCCCAGCAACCCGGCCCGCCGGAAACTCACGAGCCCGGCGGGCCAGAACCCAACGCGGCCTGACGGCGCCGCTGCTCCAGCCGGAAACCGTTGCGCACCAACTCGATCCGCGTCACCAGGCGCCCGCAAGAGAAGCCCGGCCGAGGTCAGGTTGGCTAGCCGCCGACGACCGGTTCGGTTGCCCGGAGTCAGACCGCTCGGCAGGTTCGGGCTCAAGCCGCTTCCCGGGTGCGTGAACTCCTGGTGGGCCATCGGCCGGCAGTTGTTGTCCATCGGCGTCTGGTCGCCCGAGCAGTAGGGGAGGAGATCTTCGGGGTCGGCGCCGGCCTGGGGTGCCGCGATGACGATGGCTGCCGCTGCGAGCAGGCACGCCGCAAAGATTCTCGTCATAGTGCAACGCTACGCCGGGTAATACCGTTGTGGTGGTGGATCAGTTCGGTCGGGTGAAGCTGACCAATCCGGACAAGGTGCTGTACCCGGCCACGGGCACCACCAAGGCCGAGGTGTTCGACTACTACATCGACGTCGCCGAGGCGATGATCCCGCACATCGCGGGCCGGGCGGTGACCCGCAAGCGCTGGCCCAACGGCGTCGACGAGCCCGCGTTCTTCGAGAAGCAGCTTGCCTCGTCGGCGCCGGACTGGCTGGATCGTGCGTCCATCACCCATAAGTCGGGCACGACCACCTACCCGGTGATCGACACCGTCGAAGGACTGGCGTGGATCGCCCAGCAGGCCTCGCTCGAGGTCCATGTGCCGCAATGGCAGTTCGAAGACTCAGACGAGGTCGGCCCGGCGACACGCATCGTCTTCGACCTCGACCCCGGCGAAGGCGTGACGTTCCGGCAGTTGTGCGAGGTGGCCCACGAGGTCCGCGACCTGCTCACCGACATCGGCCTGACCACCTTTCCGCTCACCAGCGGCAGCAAGGGACTGCATCTCTATGTGCCGCTGCAGGAACCGATCAGTTCGCGAGGTGCGTCGGTGCTCGCCAAGCGGGTCGCGCAGCAGTTGGAGCAGGCGATGCCCAAGCGGGTCACCGCGACCATGACGAAGAGCCTGCGCACCGGCAAGGTGTTCCTGGACTGGAGCCAGAACAGCGCGGCCAAGACGACGATCGCGCCGTATTCGCTTCGCGGACGCGAGAATCCGACCGTCGCGGCACCACGCACCTGGGACGAGATCGAAGACCCCAAGCTCAAGCACCTACGGTTCGACGAAGTGCTCGAACGCGTCGCCGAGTTTGGGGATCTACTCGCCGATCTGGACGAGGCTGTGCCGGTCGTGGACCGGCTGACGACTTATCGCAGCATGCGTGACTCGTCGAAAACACCTGAGCCGGTGCCGAATAAGGCGCCGAAGACCGGCAACGACGACAAGTTCGTCATCCAAGAACACCATGCCCGCCGTCTGCACTACGACTTCCGGCTGGAACGCAATGGGGTGCTGGTGTCATGGGCAGTCCCGAAGAACCTGCCGGACACCCCATCGGTCAACCATCTCGCCGTGCACACCGAAGACCACCCGTTGGAGTACCTGACATTCGCGGGCGAGATTCCCAAGGGCGAGTACGGCGGCGGCAAGGTCATCGTCTGGGACACCGGCACCTATGAGGCCGAGAAGTTCAATGACAATCCGCCCGACGGTCCCACGCGGGGTGGGGAAGTCATCGTCACGCTGCACGGCAAGAGGATCGACGGCCGGTATGCGCTGATCCAGACCGACGGCAAGAACTGGCTGGCGCACCGGATGAAGGAGCAGGCGAATCCGCACGCCGGCGATCTCGCGCCGATGCTGGCGAGCGAGGGTTCGGTGGAACGGTTGAAGTCCACGCAGTGGGCGTTCGAAGGCAAGTGGGACGGCTACCGGGTGCTGGTCGACGCGAACCACGGAAGACTGAACCTTCGTTCGCGGCGGGGTCGCGACGTCACCGACGAATACCCGCAACTGCAAGCGTTGGCCGCCGACCTCGCCGACCACCACGTCATTCTCGACGGCGAGGCGGTCGCGCTCGACGGGTCGGGTGTGCCCAGCTTCGGCGAGATGCAGAACCGCGCACGGTCCACCCGCCTCGAATACTGGGCGTTCGACATCCTGTATCTCGACGGCCGATCGTTGTTGCGCGCCAAGTACTCCGATCGTCGCCGCCTGTTGGAAGCGCTGGCCGACGGGGGTGGGCTGATCGTGCCGGACCTGCTGCCCGGGGACGGCCCAGAGGCGTTGGAGTATGCCCGCAAGCAGCGCTGGGAGGGTGTGGTCGCGAAGAAACGGGATGCGACCTACCAGCCCGGGCGGCGGTCGTCGTCGTGGATCAAGGACAAGATCTGGAACACCCAGGAGGTGGTGATCGGCGGCTGGCGCCAGGGCGAGGGTGGCCGGTCCAGTGGCATCGGCGCGCTGATGCTCGGTATCCCCGCCGACGGCGGCCTGCAGTTCGTCGGTCGCGTCGGCACGGGGTTCTCCGAGAAGGAGCTGACGAAGCTCAAGGGCGTACTGAAGCCGTTGGAGACCGACGAATCACCGTTCAATAAACGGCTTTCCAACCTCGACGCCAAGGGCGTCACCTTCGTCAGGCCCGAGTTGGTCGGCGAGGTGCGGTTACAGCGAACGGACGTCCGACGACAGGCTGCGTCAACCGAGCTGGCGGGGCCTGCGCCCGGACAAGGAGCCGGCGGAGGTTGTCTGGGAAGAGTCGCTTAGGCGCCACCTGTGACCGGATGCCGAACCTGTGCCTTTGCATCGTCATCGACGGCCACGAAGCGTAAAGCAGCGCTTCTGCTGTCTTTGCTCGGTACCTTTGAAGCGAAATATCGGCAATTCACCGAAGGGCATGGGCACCATGACGAGCGGGATAGCGTCTGAACTGGCAGCCGCCGGGTTCGACGACGCCGTCGAAGTTGGCCGGGGCGGCGCCGGGGTCGTCTATCGCTGCCACCAGAGGTCCCTCGGCGCGAAGCGTCGCCATCAAGGTGCTCGCTTCTGATCTCAACGATGATGACCGTGAGCGTTTTCTGCGGGAGGGCTACGCGATGGGTGCGCTTTCCGGCCACCCGAACATCGTGAACATCCTGCAGGTCGGCGTCACCGAAAGTAGCCGGCCATTCATCGTGATGCCCTACCACGCAAGAGGTTCCCTCGCGGAGCGACTACGCCGAGAGGGCCGGATCGCATGGCCGGAGGCACTGCGCATCGGAGTGAAATTGTGCGGGGCGCTGGAAACCGCGCATCGGACAGACACTTTGCACCGCGACATCAAGCCCGCGAATGCGCTCGTCAACAGCTACGGCGAACCGCAACTGAGCGACTTCGGGACCGCGCGCATCGCCGGTGGCTACAAGACGATGACCGGCTTCTTCACCGGCACCCTCTCCTACACGGCACCCGAGGTGCTTGCCGGTAATCCGCCGACGGTCGCGGCCGACGTCTACTCCCTTGCCGCCTCGATTTACGCGCTGATCGCCGGCGGTCCCCCGCATGAGCGCAAGGCCGAAGAGGATCTCATCGCGCACTATCTGCGGATCACTTCCACGCCTGTGCCGGATCTGCGTCCTGACGGGATCCCGGCCGATGTCTGCGCGGCGATTGAGAAGGCGATGTCGAAGGAGCTCGGACGACCGGCAGCAGTCGGCGGAGGAATTCGGTCGTGAGTTGCAGTTGGCGCAACGGCGCAACGGGTTGACAGCGGATCCGATGGCGCTCAGTGAGCCCGGCGGCGAGCCCGGCGACGAGCCCGAGCAGACGGGAGGCACCCCAGCGAATTTCACGCCCCCTCCAGCGGCGTCAGCCCGTCAGACAGCCCTCGAGGCCGCTGTTCCGGACCCGGGTATGTTCGCGCCCACCACGTCGGTCAGCGCGTCGAACGCGCCGTGGCAACCCGCCACACCTCCGCCAGGGACACCTCCGCCAGGCGCCGCGACCTCCGCCAGGCGCCACACCTCCGCCGCACTTCCCCCCGCCGCCCTTTCCCCCGGCGGCCGAGACGCCGAAGAAGGACCGCAAGCGGATCCTGATCGTCGCCGGCGCCGTTGTGGCAGCCCTGATCTTGGTGGTCAGCGGTATCTTCATCGTCACGTCGTCGAGGGACAAGACCGGTGGCGAAGCCGCCGCGCCGAGTCAACCGACCGTCGAACCGCAGGCTGTATGGGAGCCGATCGCCGACGCTCGCGTCGCCCGCGCCGCGGTGGCAGCCACCCAGGCCGACGGCACCATCTGGATTTTCGGCGGCCTGGGGGCGGACAACCGTGTCAGCACAGGCCACGAGGGCTACGACCCCGCCATCGACAGCTGGAAGGGCGGCGAGGACCTGCCCGTTGGGGTGCAGCATGCCGATGTCGGTGACGTGGCAGGACACCCCGGTCGTGCTCGGCGGCTGGCGCACGGAAGGCACCAATCCGACGGTGGCGACGGACCAGGTGTGGAGGGTTGTCAACAGTCGCTGGACGGAGTTGCCGCCTCTGATGCAGCCTCGGGCGGCAGCCGCAGCCGCCGTGGTGGGTGACCGCATAATCGTCACCGGCGGTGTCGACGCCGATGGCGCGCTGCTGAACACCACCGAGATCTTCGACGGCAGCTCCTGGAAGCCAGGCGCCCCCATCCCGACTCCACGGCAGATGTTGGCCGCCGCGTCAGACGGCAAGCTGGTGTACACCGTGGGCGGCACAAACGGAACCTCTGACCTGACGACCGTCGAGACCTACGACCCGGCCACAGACAAATGGGCGACCATGCCCGGGCTTCCGCAGGGACGCAGCGACTTCGGCGTGGCGGTCAACGATGCACGGCTGGTGGCGGTCGGAGGCAAGTCCGCGGGACAGGTCCTCAAGAGCGTGGCCGCACTCGATCTCACGACCGCGACGTGGGCCGATCTGCCGGAGATGGGCAGCGCGCGCCACGGCTTGGCGGTCGCCTCCGTCGGGAAGACGGTGTATGCGATCGGCGGGTCGACCGGTGTCGACGATAGCCAGGTCACGTCGTCGGCCGAAGCGCTGAAGCTGGCACCACGGCGACCCCAACCCGCAGCGGCATGGCGGACGCTGCCGGATGCGCCGACCGCCAGATTGATGTCGGCGTGGACCGTGCTCGACGACGAGATCTGGGTCGCCGGCGGGATGCGCGAAGGCGAGACGCTCGAAACAGTCGAGAGCTACGACCCCCGCACGGGAGTGTGGCAAGAGCGGCCTCCGCTGCCGATCCCCCTGCATCATGCGACGGGGCAACCTATCGCGGTGAGATGGTGGTCATCGGTGGCACGACCGACAGCATCGCGGACGCGTCGAACAAGGTCTTCGCGTTCCGCAACGGTAAGTGGGAAGAGCTTCCGGCTCTCCAACATGCCCGGGCAGCGGCGGCCGCGGCGGTCGTCGACGACAAGCTCGTGGTCGTCGGCGGGCAGAACGACAAGCAACTCGTCGCACAGACCGAGGTGTTCGATGGGCAGTCCTGGACGCAGGCCGCCGATCTGCCGACGCCGCGTGAGCACCTGGCTGCGGTGTCGGACGGCGTCTATGTGTACACCGTGGGCGGGCGGTTTCTGACCTCCGATGAGAACTCGGCGGCTTTCGAGCGCTTCGACCCGCAATCGGGAAATTGGGAGAAGCTCGAGGATATGCCGACTCCCCGTGGGAGCTACGGCGCCGCGTTCATCGACGGCCGTATCGTCGCCGTCGGTGGCGAGGAACCGACGCGCGTGCTGGCCACGGTCGAGATGTACGACATCTCCAGCGGGAAGTGGACGACGCTGGCGCCGATCAACACGCCGGTGCACGGCCAGGTGGTGGCCGCCGCCGGGTCGACCCTGTACTGCATCGGCGGCGCCGACCGGCCCACCCATGAAGGTCCGGTCGCGACCGTCGAGGCGCTCGACTTCAAGTAGCGCTTACTTTTCGCGTTCACCGCTGTCGCGTAGCTGGGCGATGGTGACGGCTCCGCGCCGGAGCGCCTCGTTCGCCAGACGGACCCTGCGGTCTCCCTCGGTGGGGATGGAGAACTTGTCGTAGAGGTTCAGCAGATGCTGTTTGACGGCTGCTTCGGTCACGAACAGTTCGCTCGCCATCTGCCGAACCGATACAGGCTCAGGAAAGCGGTCGTCGGAGACCAGTGGCCGGCACAACACCATGAGCACGTCGAGCTCGCGCGGGGTCAACCGGGGCGGGAGCTCGTGGGGCTGGGCAGACTTGGTCTCCTCGTCGCGCGCTTGGTCCCCGGCGTCCTTCACCTCCCAGAAGATGAGGCGTGACTTGCCGACGCGTACCTCGTCGCCCGACCGCAGCACGCGTTCGGCAGCGATCGGCTCCCCGTTGAGGTAGGTGCCGTTACGACTTCCCAAATCCCTTATCGACCAGGCGAACCCGAGGTTCTCGAAGACGGCGTGCAGACGCGAGACGGTTTCGTCGTGCTCGAACGCCACCGCATTGGTCGAGGCCTTTCCCAGGGTCACTCGCTGGCCGGTCAGGGGGATCAGCTCCCGTCCTGACGGCTTCCAGACTTCTAGGTGGGAAGACATGTGGAGCACATTAACTGGGGTGCCGGGGACGCCGCGGGTCCTCGAGGAACTCATCGACGACCCGCGGCTCGCTCCGTCGTGTTCTATGCCCGACGGGTGGCTTTCCTGGCTGACGCGATGGCCCGCTTGACCGGCGCTGATGGCCCAGTCCACCACGGCCGAGTGTCGGGTTGTGCGACGTTTTCGGTGGGCTGCGCGTGTATCAAGCCGACACTCGACGGCCAGTGGCCACTCGGCCTAGCGCTGCTGGACCGTGTTGGCGACCTTGCCGACGCCGGGCAGGTCGATCGGACGCATCCGCATGGTCTTGCCGTCAAAGGCGCTGATGGCCCGTGGCAGCGCCCTCGTTGGCCGCTTGACCGGGCGCACGCGCACTGTCTGGGCCTCATTGTCGATGGTGGTGGCCGGTGCTGTCGCAAGCATGAGAGTTCCTAATGTCGGGTGTTTCAAAGGGACGACACTCATAGTCCTGGCCTGGGCGTAGCGGCGTAATCGCCGGCAAGCCAGATTTCGGCCATCGAGGGACAGGGTTTCCTAGCCGCGAGGTAAGCCACGACAGCAGGCGGACATCGAGTTCGCGGGCGGTGAGCCCGTCGTACACCACGGCCGCGAGTTCACCATCATGACCACTATGACGAATAGCTGACATTGCTTGCACAGCAAGACTTTTCCCATCCGAGTATGGATATGCCGTTGCCGGGCAACGTCAATGCGGTCGACCACTTCCAGCACGCCGCCCTGTTACCCGAGTCGGCTGATGTGCGGCAGGCGGTAGCGGGTCTGATGGCCATCATGCGCGATGTCTCGGTTCCCTTCGGCGCCCCCTACACCGAGTTCGGCGTCTACAACACCGAATACCGGACGGTCGTCGATCTGACCAACAGGCTGTACTTCTCGAGTTGTCGACCAGCCCGAATGTGATCTGGGTCGAGTTCGACGATCTGAATCTCGGCGATGATTCCCAGCGGTTGGGGACCAATCCGTATGACTCCACATTGGTGGGAGATGTGACGGCACGGCTTCAGCCGCAGCGAGCCGTTCCAGAGCCGTGAGTATGCGGTAAATTGATGCCACCCTCGGGTTGAGCAGCAGCCGTGCGAGGACCTCAGCGTGATGAGGTGAATAACTGTGGCGAGCCCCACTAACCAGATTGACCGGCCCAGTCGTTCGAGCGTCGAGGTGACCGAGCCCGGCGAGGTCGTTCGGCATCTCGAAACGGCGTACGGCGCCCGTCTGCGTCTGGTTCGCACCCCTGTCACGCGGCGCGACGGCAGACCGCTGCTGATCCACACCCGTACCGACGCCGGGCAGTTCACCATCGACGAAATCGACATCCCCGGCGAGGTGACGGCGTCCCCTGACCCGCTGAACAAGGTGATCGCGACGTGGGTGACCAGCGGTCGCCTCACCGCCACGTGCGAGCGCATAGAGGCCAAAGCGGTCGCCGACGAGATCACGCTGACGACACAACCCGACGCGCCGCACGACGTGCACGCCGAAGACCTGGCGGTGACCACACTGCTGCTGGACCCCGCGCTCGTCGCAAGCGTCGCGACCGGCCTGCCGCGTGCGCAGGTCGCGATGCCCTTCCGGTTCACGCGATTTCAGCCTCACGACGCGTCGGCAGGCCAGCTGTGGAAGGACTCGATCGCCTACGTCAGGGACAGCGTGCTCGCCGACGACGCCACCGCGACACCGCTGGTGCTCGGAAACGCCGCCAGGCTGCTGGCCGCGATGACACTGTCCACCTTCGCCAACACGGCGACGATCGACACCGTTCCGCACGATCGCAACGACCACCAGCCGGCGCTAATTCGCCGCGCCGTCGAGTACATCGAGTCGAACGCCGCCGCCGACATCGCGATAGCCGATATCGCCGACGCCATCCATGTCACCCCGCGGGCGGTGCAGTACATGTTCCGCCGCCATCTCGGCACCACGCCGACCCAGTACATGCGGCGAGTCCGGCTGCACCATGCCCACCAGGACCTGGTGACCGCCGACCGAGTCCACAACACCGTCGCGGCGATCGCCGCGAAGTGGGGGTTCGCACACACCGGACGGTTCGCGGTGCAGTACCGCCAGACGTACGGCCGGAGCCCGCACAGCACGTTGCGTGACGAGTAGCGTCGGCCATGGTGGATGACACGGCTGGTCGAGCCGCCGACGGCGGCGGCCCCGAGGAGCGCGGTGAGTTGGCCCGCCGCCGCGCCGAGCAACTGCAGCAACGGCGGCGTGAACTGACCGCCGGTGAGCCGGCGACGGTCCGGACCGCCAAGGACGCGCAGGACCGCGCTGAAGTGGCGCTGGGTCGCGCGAGGATTGCGCACCACTCCGCCGCCGACCGCCACCTGGACGCCGGCCGCGCACACCGCAAGGCGGCGGCCGCACACGAGCAGGCGGCATTGCTGGCCGGGGACAGCACCACCGATGCGCATCAGTCGGCAGCCGCGCGTCACCGGGATGAGGCCGATCGTCACGACGCCGCCGCCGTCGAACAGTTCGCGGCCGAGGACGCGGACGCCGAGCGAATGCGCTAGGCCAGCACTTCCATCAACAGCAGGGCGCCGTTCGCCGTTCCTTCAGGGGAGCGGAAGGCGGCGCAGGTCACCCGCACTTTGGCCTGGCGCCCGCGTCGATTGACGGCATCCACCACCGTTTCTCCTGTGCTGTCAACATCGACGAAAGCCTTGCCGATCAACGGCTTCACGTCATCGAGGGGCAGCCCCATGTCGAGCGACGACAGCGGCGATCCGACAGTCTCCTCTGCCCGCAACCCCCACAGTTCTTCGCTGCCGCGGTTCCAGACGACTACTCGCATCTCCTTGTCCACCACCGCCAAGCCGAGGTGGATCGAGTCCGCCAGCGAGTCCAGGAACTGCCGCGCCTCGTCTAGCTCGACGCTGCGGTCGCGCAGGGCGTCGTTGATGGTGTGCAGCTCGTCGTTGGTGGACTGCAACTCCTCGTTCATCGTCTCGAGTTCTTCGTTGGTGGACTGCAGCTCTTCGTTGGTGGTCTCGAGCTCCTCGACCGTCGACTGGAGTTCTTCGTTGGTGGTCTCGAGCTCTTCGTTGGTCGACTGCAGCTCCTCGTAGGCCGCCTCCAGCTGCTTGTTGGTGACGACCACCTTGTCCACCAGCGTCCGGTTCGGTGTCACATCGAAGAACACGAGGGAGATCCCGATGAGGGCGTTGTCGGAGTCGACGAGCGGGTTGATGTGGACCTCGTACCACTGGGGTTCCGCTCCCGGCCGTTGCCACTTGACTTCCTGGATGCGGGCCGAACGCCGGTCCACCTTCGCCTGCTCGAGATAGGTGCGAAGCTCCAGCGGCCGGTAGGACACCTCCAGATCACGAAGGAGCCGGCCGATGTCGCGCGCCGACAGCCCGAACGTCGTCTCGGCCTGCTGGTTGATCATCGCCACTGTGTCCTCGCCGGTCACCACGATCTGGGCGACGGGGCTGGCGCGGAACGCCAACTCGCGGATCGGGTCGAGACCCGGGAGGTCGCCGTGCCGGAACATCGCCGTGGAGGCGTCGAAATTGGTGCCCGCGCGATGCGATCCGGCGGTCTTGCGGAACACCCTGGCGTCGAGGTTGACGGGACCGAACCGGTCAGAGTGGCTCAACATCATCTCGGCGTGTCCGAGGAACAGCACACCTCGCGGCGCAAGTGCAAAATGCAACCGGTTCAACACATTCCGCTGCGTGTCGCCGTTCATGTACATCAGCGTGTTCCGGCACGCCAGCAGGTCGACACGGGAAATCGGAGCGTCCTTGACCAGGTCGTTGCGACCGAAGATGACTGCTCGCCGGAGGTCCTTGTGAAAAACGTAGTGCGCGTTGACGCGGTCGAAATACCGCTCGAGAAGCTCGGGCGGCACCGACTCGACGGCTTTGGCGTCGTAGGTCGCCGCCCGTGCCTGAGTCAGCGCATCCTCGTCGACGTCGGTGGCATAGATTTTGACCCGCTGCCGATACTCGGCGGGGCCGAGGGCCTCAGCCAGCAGCATCGCCAGGCTGTAGGCCTCCTGCCCCGACGCACAACCGGCACTCCACACCCGGATCGGGTCATTTGGTGGTCGGCTGGCCAGGAGTTCGGGAATGACGTCGGTCTGGAGGTACTGCCAGGCGTCGGGATCGCGGAAGAAGGTGGTGACGTTGATCAGAATGGTGTTGAACAGGGCGGCGAACTCGTCCGAACTGGCTTGCAGCACATCGAGATACTCCTCGAACGTCTTGTGGCCCGCCTGATCCATCCGGTGCCGCACCCTGCGCATCAGCGACGTGCGTTTGTATCCGGTGAAATCGAAACCCCGCGAGTCGCGCATGTAACGCAGCAGGGCTTCGAAAGCATCGTCCGTCTGCCCAGTCATGTGCGCCCCTATCGGCGGTCTTGTGCCGCGAGATTGAACTTACTCACCGCACTACAGCCGGTTCTCCGGACCGACGATGGCCCACACCGTCTTGCCCGACGGAGTAGGCGAACTGCCCCATGTCCGGCATAGTGCGCCGACGATCCGGAGCCCCGACGGCGGGGCTCGACCGGACCGCGTTTCGAAGACGCTCGGCGGGGCTCGGCTGGAGTCGTCCACAGCGACCGTCACCGTGACGCCGTCGGTCTCCACGCGAACCGACGGCGCGCTGTCGGTATGCGCGAGCACATTCTCGACCAAGGCCGTCACGATCACTTTCGCCACCGGAACCAGTTCGTCCTGCGACCACGCCGTCAGTTGCTCAGCCACCATGTCGCGAGAACGTTTCAGGCTGGCCGGCTCGGCGAGCAGGTTCACTCGGGCACGTCGCCGCCACGGCGTGTGTCCGGGTTCGGCCAGCGCACTCGCGACGGTGGCGTGAACCGGGACGTAGCGCGCCACGCCGTTGCGTACGATCGCACGTCGGATCGCGTAGTGCCCAGAGACCAGGACGATCGGCACCTCGGGCCACCGGCTGACCTGCCAGCGCGCGCTGGTGAACACCGCCAGCGCGGACTCCGCACAGATCTCGAGCCCGCTGATGTCGACGATCACCGCTGCGGGCTCATCGAGCGCGGCCTTGATGATGCTGTCGCGCAACAACAGGTAGGTGGTGGCGTCGAGCCGTCCTGTCACGGTGAGCACGGCAGCCGCGTCCACCGTCTCCGCGGATACGGTTACCGTGCTGCGCTGATCATTCGTCACCGGGTTGCCCCGAATCGGGGCCCGCCGCGGCCAGTCGCCGGTCGAGTACCGAGATCGCGTGTTCAGCCTCGTCCGCCAGTTCGTGGTAGCGCTGTGCCATGGGGCTGGTGCCGGAATCCTCGGCGAGGCGACGCGAGAGCTTCGCCTTCTCGTGCAGGCTGCGCAGCGCCACCCACAGCGCGCCGTCGACCTCGTTATCCCTTGCGGCGAGCAAGGACTCGGATGACCAGGCGTGCCCGACGCGACAGCGGAAGTTCTTCTCGCCGACCGCCAGGAGCGAACCGTTGCAGTCCGGACACGTGTAGCCGGAGGGCGGGCCCAGAACCTCGGAGTCGAACTCCGTGAACACGCGCGGCCCCAGTGCGATCGTGTTCTCCAGTTCCATCCCGGGATCGGGTTCGATGTTCTGGTCCTCGATCTCTCGTCCGCCAAGCTCGGCCAGAAGGGCGCCGGCATCGGCCGCCGTCACCTGGTGATCCACCAGGCCCGCCTGGATGGCGTTGAGCGGCATCGCGGGGAACAGCGCGTCGTCGGCGCTCTGAGCCAGGGTCGTCCCGCCTCGCGCGCGGATCGCCGCCATGCCGAGGACGCCGTCGTCGAGCACTCCGGACATCAGCACGCCGACCGCGTGGGGACCGGCGGCCAGTGCGACGGACCGGAACAGCGCGTTGATCGCGGGCCGGTACCGGTTCTCGGTCGGCCCTTCGGAGAGCACGATCCGATGGTCGAAGACCAGAAGGTGCCGATCGGGAGCGGCGACGTAGATGTGACCGGCTTCGAGCTTCGCATCGTCGGTGGCCGTCGTAGCGGGTAGTGGGCCGCTGCGGTCGATGATCGGTGCGAGAACGCTCGGGGCATTGGGTGGCAGGTGCAACACCACCACAACCGCGAACGGAAGATCGGCGGGCAGTCCCGCGGCGAACCGGATGAGGGCTTCCACGCCGCCCGCCGATGCACCGACGGCCACTACACCCCGCGGGGTGCCGTCGTCCTGTGCGCTCGTGTCGGCCATTGTGAGGTGGGTACCCCCGCTGTTGACCAGTAACCGTTTTCGGCTGGTGATAACGCTACGCCGAATCCGGACCGATGGGTCGGCTCGTCACACCTTCGAAATGACCTTCTCGGCGTACTTCTCGATGCTGCGGATCTTGTTCTCGAGGGGTTCGGTGTCGGGCCCGACGATGTAGGGGATCCGGAAGCCGACCATGATGTCGGTGACGCCCCGGTCCTCGAGACGCCTGATGCCGTCGGGTTTGTAGGCGTCGAGCGACATCGCGTGGATCTCGAACGGGCCCGTCCGGCCTTCCTCCTCGCGAAGTTGCTTGAGCCGGTTGATGAATCGGTCGAGCGCCTCGGAGTCGCCGAGATCCCCGCCGCCGTGCATCCACCCGTCGTTGCGGGCCGCGCGACGCAACGCCACGTCCGCGTGGCCGCCGATGAGGATCGGGATCGGCTCGGTGGGCGCTGGGGACATCTTCGTCTTCGGGATGTCGTAGAACTCGCCGTGGAACTCGAAGTACTCGCCTGTCGTCAGGCCCTTGATGATCGCGATGCATTCGTCCATCCGCTTGCCGCGCCTGGCGAACGGCACGTCCATCAGTTCGTAGTCCTCGGGCCACGGGCTGGTGCCGACGCCGAGTCCGAGCCGGTTGTCGAACAGCGCCGCCAGCGAGCCGGCCTGCTTGGCCACCAGCGCGGGCGGACGGATGGGCAGCTTGAGGACGAACATGTTGAACTTCAGCGTCGTCGTCGCGGCGCACAGCGCACTGGCCAGGATGAACGCCTCGACGATCTCCTTGCCGTCGAGGAACTCGCGGCCACCGTCATCGGTGTACGGATACTTCGAGTCCGATTCGAAGGGATAGGCGATGCTGTCGGCGATCGTCATGGCGTGGAATCCGGCCGCCTCCGCGGCCTGCGCCAGCGGGATGTAGTACTTCGGGTCGGTCAGAGACTCCGCATAGGTGAACCGCACCCGGCAATACTAGAACGTGTTCTAGTCAGCATGTTTAGGGTTCGGCGGGTCGGGAACCTAACGGCGGTGAGTGCCGCCAAGTCTTTGTACAAGCCTCTTTCCCTTGTGAGCAGCGTCGTCGGCGCGTTGTTGGCCGGCAAGATATTCACCGAGCTCTGGCAGCGGATCAACCCATCGGACGAGGAGCCGCCCGAGCCTGATGATCTGAGCCGGTCTACGCGGGAAGCGTTTGTCGCCGCAGGGGTGCAGGGCCTGATCGTTGGCTTGGTTCGCGCGGCTCTCGCCCGTGGACAAGCGAAGGGATTCGCGGCGCTGGCTCACGAAGACCCAAAGTGAGCCTGCCTCACCTGACCGGCACGTCGACTTCGAGGTCGTCGAGCGCGAACGGCGGCGCGCCTACACCGGCCACCGAATAGCCACCCTGCGGTGTGCGCTCGGTGATGCGTGCCTCGGCGCGGTTCTCGCCGACGGCCAGGATCACTTGCTGCGGCAGCTTGGCGCCGTCGGGAAGGGACTCGAAAACCGTTCCCTGCCAATGATATCGGCCGTCAATGGGTTCGAGGTGCCCGGACAGTCGCACTCGCACCGTACGTTCTTCGTCACCGTCGCGGATCGACGCGGGGCCGTCGTAGATGTCGCTCATCGCGGCAGGAAACCGCTGCGCCGCCACATGCGGCGGGCAATCGGCCCCATCAGCCCGACCTCTTGGAGAAAAGCCGCCAACGGCGCGAATCCGACGACCTGGGTTTCGCGGCGGTGCGGGCTGCGCCGTGCGACCCGGCGTGCCTGTCGGGCGTCGAGTCCGACGCGGCGGTAGGGGACCTTGTTGGTGAACAGGAACCGGAAGAAGTACCCGCCGAGTCCGTTGACGTTGGCCACGAAGAATTTCGGGGCCCACCGCATGTGCGGAGTCCGCTTGCGCAGACCGTCACGGGCGAACTGGATGTGGCGGGCCTCCTCGGTGACGTGAATACGCATGAGGCGCTGCACCATCGGCTGCAGCTCGGGATCGTCCATCATCTGCCGTTGCAGCGAGTCGAATATCTCCTCGCCGATCAGGGCGGCCACCCACAGCACCGGGCCCTGGAATGCGAACGGCAGCAGGTTGATGATGAATCGCTGGTAGTACCTCGGCCGTACCGGCTTGGCATCCACCCGCTCGATCGCCTTGCCGAACATCACCATGTGGCGCGTCTCGTCGCCGAGCTCGGTCAACTCGTAATGCGTGGCACTGGCCGTCGGGTCCTGGTGCATCATCTTGCGCAGCAGCGCCTGGTTGAGGATGTTCTCGAACCAGATTCCCGCCGACAGCGTGTTCACGAGCTCCTCGCGCGAAAGCTCGATCTGCTGCTCTCGGGACATCGAGTCCCAGATCGGGGTGCCGTAGAGCGACACGGTCTTCGCAGGCAGGAAGAACTTGTCGGGGTCCAGCGGCGCGTCCCAGTCGATGTCCACGACGGGCGCGTACGACTTCTTCACCGAGCCCTTGAGCAGGCGCTCGGCGAACTCTTGGCGAGCGGGTGCAGTCATCGTTGACTCCCTGGTCGTCCCTCGGCGTTGCTAAAAAGGTACGTAGCGCGCCGTGAACATGTCAATACCCCGGGTACCGGATACTTCGGGTAACCAAGTCGGGCCTGAGATTGCCTGACAGGGGCCTGAGTACCGGGCTTGCATGGAGATTGAGGAGGCCGAAATTCGCGCCAAAAGCCTCATCCAGATGACCCGCGCAAGCCCGAATCGCCCACCGACACCTTGTGCGCCCGCGCGGCCGAAAGCACTAAGCGCATACTCGCGGGCGTGACCCGTCGAATCCACGTCATCGGCATCGGCGCCGGTGATCCGGACTATGTGACGGCGCAGGCCGTTGACGCGCTCAACGACACCCAGGTGTTCTTCGCGATGGACAAGGGCGAGTCGAAGGACGAACTCGTGGCGTTGCGCCGGCTGATCTGTGAGCGGTTCATCCGCGAGCCCGGCTACCGGTTCGTGGCGCTGCCCGACCCGCCAAGGGCCAGGACCGCCTCGGACAGCCCGGCCTACCGGCAGGCGGTCGCCGACTGGCACGCCCGACGGGCCCGCGTCTGGGCCGATGCGATCGAGGCCGAACTGGAACCCGGCGGCGTCGGCGCGTTCCTCGCGTGGGGCGATCCGTCGCTCTACGACAGCACGCTGCGGATCCTTGAAACCGTCGCTGCGAACGTCGACATCGATTACGACGTCATCCCCGGCATCACCGCGATCCAGGCGCTCACCGCCCGACATCGCATACCACTCAACGACGTTGGCGAACCAGTGCTCATCACCACGGGACGGCAGTTGCGTGAGAACGGGATATCGGGCAGCGCAGTGGTGATGCTCGACGGGGATTGCTCGTTCCGGAGTTGCCCGCCGACAACGAGGATCTGGTGGGGCGCCTACCTTGGCACATCGGACGAGATTCTGGTCGCAGGCACCGTCGGGGAGGTCGGGGACGAAATCGCCGAACTCCGCTCCGACGCCCGTGCCCGGCACGGCTGGATCATGGACACCTACCTCCTGCGTTCGGCAGACTGAGCCCCATGGGGTCCTTTCTGCTCCGCGCGGCACTGACGGGGTTCGCGCTGTGGGTGGTCACGCTGGTCGTTCCCGGAATCACGTTTATCGGTGGAAGCTCGACGCTGCAGAACGTGGGCATCATCTTCGTCGTCGCGCTGATCTTCGGTCTGGTCAACGCGATCATCAAACCGGTCGTGCAGCTCATTTCGATCCCGCTCTACATCCTGACGCTGGGGCTGTTCCACGTCGTCATCAACGCGTTGATGCTGTGGATCACGTCGTGGATCACCGAGCACACCACCCATTGGGGCCTGTTCATCGACGACTTCTGGTGGACCGCGATCTGGGCCGCAATCGTGTTGTCGATCGTGAGCTGGCTGTTGTCGCTCGTGGTCGGCAGCGCCGAGCGTTCTGTGAGCCGGTAGCGGCACACTGGACACATGCCCGAACTGCCCGAGATCGAAGCGCTCGCCGATCATCTGCGTCGCCACGCCGTCGGGCTGACCATCGGACGCATCGACGTGTCGGCGTTCTCGGTGCTCAAGACGTTCGACCCGCCGATCTCGGTGCTGCACGGCCAGACGGTCACGGGCGCCAACCGGTGGGGCAAGTACCTCGGCCTGCAGTCCGGCGAACTGCACCTGATCACTCACCTGTCGCGAGCGGGCTGGCTGCGGTGGTCCGACAAGCTCGCGGCGGCGCCGCTGAAACCGGGCAAGGGACCGATCGCGTTGCGTGTTCATCTCGGAACGCCTGGGGAGGCACCGGGATTCGACCTCACCGAGGCCGGCACCCAGAAGCGGTTGGCGGTGTGGCTGGTCGACGACCCCGGCAAGGTTCCGGGCATCGCCGCGCTCGGGCCCGATGCGCTGGAGCTGTCGGCCGAAGATCTTGCGAGAGTGCTTGCGCCGAACAGCGGCCGGATCAAGACCGTCATCACCGACCAGAAGGTGATCGCCGGCATCGGCAACGCGTACAGCGACGAGATCCTGCACGTCGCCAAGATCTCCCCGTTCGCGACGGCGGGCAAGCTGACGGATGCGCAGCTCGCCGCGCTGCACGACGCGATGATCTCGGTGCTCACCGACGCGGTGTCGCGATCCGTCGGCCAGCAGGCCGCGACGCTCAAGGGGGAGAAGCGCTCCGGGCTTCGGGTACACGCCCGCACCGGGCTGCCGTGCCCGGTGTGCGGCGACACCGTGCGCGAGGTGTCGTTCGCCGACAAGTCGTTCCAGTACTGCGCGACCTGTCAGACCGGTGGCAAGGTGCTCGCCGACCGGCGGATGTCGCGGCTGCTCAAGTGATTTCGGCGACCATGCGACGGGCGTCGGGCAGGCGGCCCCGGGCGTCGAAGCGTTCGGCGGCCTGCAGGTACCGTTTGGCGGTCTCGGCGTAGCCGGCGCGGTCCCCGCGGGCCCGGGCGAGTTGGGCCGTGGCGCCGAGCGTAACCATCGTCATCACGGTATCGCCGAGTCGGCTCGACACGTTCGCCATCTCGGCGACCACGCTCTCTGCCTCACCCAAATCGTCATCGGCGCCGCGCGACACCAGCAGATCCACCAGGGCGGCGGCTGGGAGAACGCCCATGTAAGGGGTAGCCGTCGCGAAGTAGGTTTCGAATGCTGTACGCAGTCGTTCGACTGCGGCGTCGACGTCACCCGCCCGCGCGGTGCAAGTAGCCAGATCGGTGTCGATGGCGGGCAGGAACAGTGATGGGTTGGAGTGGCGGGTGATCGCCGCTCGCGCCTTGGTCAGCAGGTCGGCGGCCTCTGTATCGTGCCCGCCGACGCGGACCAACACCGTTCCGAGCGCATACCACGCACATGCGCAGCCAAAGGTGTCTCCGAGTTCCTCGGCCACCAGGACAGCCTCCCTAGCGAGGGGAACGAAATCGTCGGCGATTTCGAATCCGATCCCCGTCAGTGAGGCCCAGTAACTCGCAATCTGGGCCTGGTTGACCGCGTCGGTGGAGGCGCGAATGTACTTGGTCGCCTCGCGGAGGTGGGCTCGACCCTGAAGGTGTTCACCCGACACGATCTCGATGAGGCCAACAGTCGCGATGCTGAACGCGCGAGTGCGCGGATCGCCCGCCGCCTCGAAACGGCGCTGCCGTTCGGCGTTACCCAGCGCCTCACCGAGACTGCCGACGAGGAACTGCGTCCACACCACCGCTTGATAGATTAAGTATCTGATTCTCTCGTGGCCGTCCATCCGGTCCAGGATCGCCACGAGTTCGTGACTCATGGCGGTAGCTTCCCGCAGGCGACTACGCGACTGGCTGACGAGGATCATCTGTCCAGCCATTCCGACTGCCCGCGATACCAGATCGCCGGATTGTGCTGTGAGCGCTAGTAATTCGGCGTAGCTATGCTCGGCGTCGGCGGCGTCACCTTGGTAGGCAGTCCTCGCCAGCATCGTGCGCGGGGCGGTGCGCATCGCCACCGTGTACGTCCCTTCGGGGAGGCAATCGGAGATCCGTCGTGCGTGTTGCCAGCTCAGCCGGGCGGCGAAGATACTGCGGGTTTGCAGCCAATCGGCCGCGCGCATGTGCCAGCGGTAGGCCGGGTCGAGTTCGCCGGCAGCCTGCAGCTGGGCGGCGATCAACGCTGCGTTCTCGTCGAGTGCGTCGGGGTCACGTTGCTGAATGGCCTCGGCCAGCCGTTTGTGCGCCGCAATGCGGGTGGCGGTCAGCTGGGATTCGTAGGCGACCGTGCGCACCAGCGGGTGGCGGAACACGTAGACCGGCTGCGGCAGGAATTCCGTCTGGTCGATCAGCTCGCCTGCGATCAACTCCGTAAGGTCAACCGGTTCGGCTCCGGGAACGAGGGTTCGAAGAATATCGAGGTCGAACCGGGAGCCGATGACTGCGGCGGCGTTGATGATCGCCTTGGCCGGCGCGGAAAGCCGATCGATGCGCGCCGCGAGGACAGCCTGCACTGTCGCGGGCACGTCGATATCGGCCAGCTCGCTGGCCAGCTGGTACGCTCCACGGCTCCCTGTCAGGATTCCGCGGCCGGTCAGGTCACGGATGATTTCCTCGACGAAGAAGGGGTTCCCGGCTGCCGGCGCCGCGATGAGGTCGGCCACTCCGCGCGTGGTCGGATGTTCGCCGATCAGCCCGGCGGCCAAATCGTGTGTGGTCGAGTCGGACAGCGGGCGAAGCGTGATCGACACCTCGCAGGTTCCGCGCAACCCGCCCTGGTAGTCCGGGCGATAGGTGACCACCAGCATGGACTGGGTGGCGGCGAGTGCGGAGGTGAAGTCGACGAGCACCTCCGCGCTGGCCTCGTCGACCCAGTGGATGTCCTCGATGATCAGCACCGTTCGCGACGGACGGGCCTTGACCGCGGTGGCCATCACCTCGACCAGTCTGCGGCGCACCGCATCCGGCGTCAGAACCGGTGCCGCCGTGCCGGTCTCGGCGACACCGAGGAGTTCGAACAGCACGCGCGCATGTTCGGAGTCGGATGCCATGAAGGCTCCGAGCTGGCCGGTGATGCGGTCTCGGGCCGCGGCATCGTCGAGGCGAACGACGCCGAACAGCGCACGCAGCAGCCGGGCCAGAGCCTGCAACGGCACCCCAGCGGTGTGCGACTCGCAGCGGGCCACCACTGGGTCGGCACCGGAATCTTGTGCTGCTGAAGAGAATTCGGCTACGAGGCGACTCTTTCCGACGCCTGCGGAGCCGACCACCCCGACCAGTAAGCCGCGCTTTTCCGCCTCGGCGAACGCCGTCTGCAGGTTGTGCAGCTCGCTGTCGCGGCCCAGCATCGCGCCGCTCTGCCGGCCCATGGGCCGTTGCTCGGTGGTGACCCCCAGCAGACGCCGCGCCTCGACCGGGTCGGATTCGTTCTTGACAACGACGTGCTCGGGTGGGCCGAGGGCGGCCGTCGATTCGACTAGTGCGGCCGTCGAAGCCGAGCACAGTGTGCCGCCGGATGGCGCGGCGGCTTCCATGCGTTGGGCCATGCCGACGGGGTGACCGATGGCGGTGAAGCTGCTACCGATGTCGCCGGTGATCACCTCGCCGGAATTGAGCCCGATACGGATCTGCAAGTCGACGTCGTACTTCTCGCGCACGGTCTCGGCGAGTTGCGCCGCAGCGATGTGCATTTCGAGTGCAGCGATGGCAGCGCGCAAGGCGTGGTCCTCGAGTGCCGCCGGCGCCCCGAACAGTGCCATCAGCCCGTCGCCGGTGAACTTGTCGACCGTTCCGCCGTAGCGCTGCACGATCAGTGCGGAGCGATTGAACAAGTCGTACATAATTTCGCGCAGCCGCTCGGGGTCCAGCGTCGCGGCGAGCTTCATGGACCCGACCACGTCGCCGAACAACACCGTCACCTGCTTCCGTTCAGCAGGCCGCAATGGTTGAGCCGAGGCACCGCATTCTTCGCAGAACTTGGCCGTCGCACTGATGCCATGGCCGCACGCGGTGCAAGGTACGGCCCCCATGTTGTCTCCCACGTTAATTTTGCAATCATGATCACTTACGAGTGGGCCTGATGCACGTCTTCCCTCAGATCCAGGCTGGTTAAGCTGTGCCGGTGACTCGGCAGAAGATCTTGATCACCGGCGCCAGCTCCGGCTTGGGCGCGGGCATGGCCAGGGCGTTCGCGGCCAAGGGGCGCGATCTGGCGCTGTGCGCCCGGCGCATCGACAGGCTCGACGAACTCACGGCCGAGCTGCTCGAACGGCATCCGGGCATCACGATCGCCGTGGCCTCGCTCGACGTGAACGACCACGAGCAGGTGCCGAAGGTGTTCGCCGAGCTTTCCGACGAGTTGGGCGGTATCGACCGCGTCATCGTCAATGCGGGCATCGGCAAGGGGGCCCCGCTGGGCTCGGGCAAGCTGTGGGCCAACAAGGCCACCATCGAGACGAATCTCGTTGCGGCCTTGGTGCAGATCGAGACGGCGATTGAGATGTTCAACGCCTCAGGTGGCGGTCACCTGGTCTTGGTCTCGTCGGTGCTGGGCAACAAAGGCGTGCCGGGGGTCAAGGCCGCCTACGCCGCCAGCAAGGCCGGTGTGTCGTCGCTGGGGGAGTCGCTGCGCGCCGAATACCTGAACGGTCCGATCAAGGTGACCACGCTGGAGCCGGGCTACATCGAATCCGAGATGACGGCCAAGTCGGGGTCGACGTTTTTGATGGTGGACAACGAGACCGGGGTCAAGGCGATGGTCGACGCAATGGAGCGCGAGGCCGGCCGGGCCGCCGTTCCATGGTGGCCGTGGGCGCCGTTGGTGCAGCTCATGCGGGTTCTGCCACCGCGGTTTGCACGCCGTTTTGCTTAGACTCCCTTTAGGTTTAACCGCCCCGCGATGGTGGTAGCCCATTGACATGATCGCAAAACTGACGAAGTTGACGCCTCTCCTGTTCGCGGGCGTTGCGGCGGCCGCGATCGCTGCTACGCCTATCGCCGGTGCTCAGCCGCCACCCCCGCCGTGCGTGAATGCCGATGGCACGCCGTGTGCGGCGATCGGCAACATCAATGCCGGCCCTGGTGGCGGCGCGGAGTTCGCCGTCCCCAATGGCCCGGCCGGTACCGCTGACGCCGGTGGCGCGCAAGGCGTAATCCCCAACGGCCCAGCTGGTTCGGCTGACCTCGGCGGCGCCACCGGATCGCTGTCGCCGGTCGGCCCTGGCGGTTCGGCTGACCCCGGCGGCGCCAGCGGATGCCTCCCGAACGTGGGCTGCATCAGCATCCCGGCTCCGTAACTTGACGTAGCCACCGCAGCGCGGCGCACGTTCATGACGAACGTGCGTCGCGTTGTGCCGTCTCAGGCCGAGCGGCCGCGCTCCGCGCGGCTCAGGCTGATCTACCGCGCTCCGCGCGGCTCAGGCTGATCTACCGCGCTCCGCGCGGTAACGCCGCACGAGGGCGTCGGTC
>CAVTSZ010000022.1:0-39076 GCA_963737385.1 uncultured Actinomycetota bacterium | reverse complement strand
CGTTCCTCGGGCAGCGTAGCGATGTCCTCGTCGGTGATGATCACCATCTGGCCGTCATCGGATTCGTACGCCCTGGCGATGTCGCGGTATTCGACGATCTCGCCACAGACCTCGCACGTCCGCTTGTAGCGGATGCGTCCGTTGTCCTTCTCGTGCACCTGGTGGAACTTGACGTCATGGTCTTCGGTCGCGCTGTAGACCTTGACCGGGACGTTCACCAGTCCGAATGCGATTGAACCCTTCCATATGGAACGCATCAGCCCAGTATGGCCGATTTCTTCGCCGCATCGCGGGTAGCTCGATCAGGCAGGTCGGCGCCAGGCTTGGCGACGGTCAACGCCGATGACAGCACAGCCGTCTGCACTACGACATTGAGCGCGTCGAGCCCTATGCGGCGCAGCTGGGGACGGCGCTCGGCGCCGAGTAGCTCCAAGGACCACAGCGCGTCGATCAACCCGGTCATGAACGCGTCACCTGCGCCGACGGTGTCCACGACGTCCACCGGCAGCGCCGCGACCCGCGCGGTGCCTGCCTCACACATCGCGAAAGCGCCTCCCTCACCCATCGTCACCGCGACGAGCGATGGGCCCGACTCCAACCAGGTCCGTGCGATCTGTTTGGGGGAACGGTTGGGGTCGATCCACCGCATGTCCTCGTCGCTGGCCTTGACCACGTCGCACCGCTCGATGAGCCGGTCGATGCGTCCGATCGCAGCGTCGCGATCCTCGATGAGCACCGGACGCACATTCGGGTCGAACGTGATCGTCGCCGACGGATGGTAGGCGTCCAGCAGCGCGGCGGTGGCCCGGCAGCCGGGCTCCAACACGGTGGCGATGGACCCGGTGTGAGCGACAAGCGGCGGCGCCACCTCCGGCGTGCCTGAGAGCTGCCAGTCGATGTCGAACACGTACTGCGCCGACCCGCTTGCATCGAGCGTGGCCAGCGCCGTTGGCGTGCGATCCGCCGTCATGCTGCCCGAAACCAGTTGCACTCCGGAGCTTTCGACATATTCGACAATGAGCCGGCCACGGGCGTCGTCGCCGATGTGAGTGAGGAAGTCGACTCCCCGACCCAGCCGGGCCAGGCCGACCGCCACGTTCAGCGGGCTGCCGCCGACGTGCTCACCTGTGACTCGTCCCCCGCGCTCGACGATGTCGATCAACGCCTCACCGATGACCAGTGCCCTCATGGCGTCTCCTTCCGAAGCAACGTCTCCAGCGTCGCGCGCGCACCGTCGCGATGCAGCGAATCGAGTGCCCACGCGTATGCCTCGACAAACCGGGGATCGCTCGCGAGATCACCGAACACCGCGGTGTTCTCGATGAAGGCTGTCGGATTCTCCCGTTGCGACTTCGCCAGCGGGACCAGGGTGTCGGCCAACTGATCCTGGACGTCGATGGGCTCGCCCTGCTCGTCGACGCCCTCGGCGTATCGCGCCCAGCTGGCGACGGTCGCGGCCGAGAGGCGCACGGGTGCACCGGTTCTCAGGTTCTCCCTGATCACCGGGAGCAGCCACTTCGGGATGCGGTCCGATGAGCCGAAGCACAGCCGCGCAATCGTGTCCTTGACACCCGGGTTGGCGAACCGCTCGATCAGCGTGCTCTTGTAGTCCGGTAGGTCGATGCCGGCCACGGGCTTCAGCGTCGGCGTCGCCTCGGTATCCATGTAGGCCCTCAGGAACTCGGCGAACAACGGGTCGCCCGCGGCGTCGTGCACGAGCCGATAACCCGCCAGATACGCGAAGTAGCAGAGACTCTGGTGGCTGGCGTTGAGCAACCGCAGCTTCATCAACTCGTACGGCGTCACGTCGTCGACCATCAGCACGTCGACCTTCTCCAGCGGGGGGCGGCCATCGGAGAAGTCGTCCTCGAGCACCCACGACGTGAACGGTTCCGCGGCCACCGGCCACTGGTCCGGCACCCCGAACTCGTTTTCCACGACGGCGACGACGTCGGGCGTGGTGACCGGGGTGATGCGGTCCACCATCGAATTGGGGAACCTGGTGTGTGTGCCCATCCAGTCACCGAGGCCGGGATGGACCCGATCGGCATACTTGGTGAACGCGTGGCGCGCGACATCGCCATTGCCCTCGATGTTGTCGCAGGAGACGATCGTCGGTGACGCGATGCCGCGGTCGCGACGACGTGCCAGGGCCTGCGCAACGAGTCCGAAGACGTGGACGCCGTCGACATCGAGGTTGTCGATGTTGTAGCCGCCTTCGGTGATGGTCAGCGAGATGATGCGGGTGCTCGGTGCGGTCAGCAGTTCGATCACCGATTCGGGATCGTCGGGCGCATAGCGATAGTCGACGATCGATCCGATCACCCGTGCATCGCGACTGCCGTCGGGTTTCTCGAGCAGCAGCGTGTACAGCCCGTCCTGGGCGGCCATCACGTCGGCCATCTTGCCGTCGGCCGCCATGACTCCCACCCCGCAGATGCCCCAGTCTTCGGCCAGCCCCATCTCCAGGAGGCGGTCGACGTACATCGCCTGATGGGCGCGATGGAAACCACCGACCCCGAAATGCACTATGCCGATGCTGATCTCGTCGCGGTTGTAGCTCGGCTTGTCAACCGTCAACCGTCCCAACGTCGCGTTGTCCAGCGTCATGACACCGTCACCACCGACTTGACGCTACCCGGGATCCGGTCTGAGTCCAGAGCCTCGGCGGCCTTCTCCAGCGGGAATCGGGCAGTCACCATGGCGTCGAGGTCGACGCGACCGGATTCCACCAGCGCGATCGCCGTCGGCCACGTGTTGGCGTAGCGGAACACCCCAGTCAGCACCAGCTCGCGGTTCTGAATCACCTGCGTCGGTAGCTCCATCGACTCGGCGCCCGAGCCGACCAGCACCACTCGGCCCGCCGGCCGTACCGCGCGGATACCGTCGGCGATCGCTATCGCCGCACCCGAGGCGTCGATGAACGCATCCACGGCGAGCTCGGCGGTCGGTTCGGCAGCGGGGTCGAGCGCCGTGGTGGCGCCGAAGGACATGGCGCGGTCGCGGCGGGTCCGGTCCGGATCGCTGACAACGATCTCCGTCGCGCCATAGGCCCGGGCGAGCTGGGTCATCACGATGCCGATGGGTCCCGCCCCGGCGATGAGCACGCGCGATCTGCCATCCAGTTCGGCCTTGCGAATCGCGGCGATGCCGACCGACAGCGGCTCACAGAGTGCCGCGGCGTCATCGGACATCGAGTCCGGCACCGGGTGCGCGAACTCCGCGCCGATGGTCACGTAGTCGCAGAGCGCGCCGTCCACCGGCGGGGTGGCGAAGAATCGCATGTGCGGACACAGGTTGTAGTGGCCGCGCCGCGTCTCCTCGCTGTCGGGGTCGGGCCGTTGCGGTTCGATCGACACCCGCTCACCGACTCGAGATGGGTCCACCGATTCGCCGACGCCGACGATCGTGCCTGCCGCCTCGTGGCCGAGGACCAGCGGCGCCTCGACCACGAAGCCGCCCACCCGACCATGTCGGTAATAGTGCGTATCCGAGCCGCACACACCCACCGACGAAACCCGCACGAGCACGTCACCTGCTGCGGGCGTCGGTACAGGCCGTTGGGCCATTTCGATGCGTCCCGGCTCGACGAGTACGGCAGCCCGCATCTGGGCATCGGCGGAAAGTGTTGTGTGCGTCACACTGCACATGCTAGCGTCATGAGCATCTAGTCGCACCCCTGAGCAAATGCTCACACGGATGAAGGAACGGAGCGAGATCTGTGACGACGACGTCGATCGGTCAGGACGCCGGCGCAGCCGCTGTTCCGAATCGTGCGGCGACCCCTGAAGATCTCCGGCTCGCGCTGCGTGCGGCGACGTTGTACTACCTCGACGGACTGACCCAGGCCGAGATCGCATCGCGCCTCGGCGTCTCGCGACCGACTGCGGGGCGTCTGGTGGCCAGGGCCAAAGCCAACGGAATCGTCCGCATCGAGATCGCCGTCCCGCCAGACCTGCGCGACGATCTGCACGCCGATGAGGAGCGTGAACTCGAACGCCGCTTCGGCCTGACCGAGGCGGTGGTCGCGGGCCACGGTGTGGATGTCGGTGCGCCCGGGCGACCCGCGGCGTTCGCCAGCGTCGGCCGTGCCGCAGCCGCCCTGTTGATGCGCCGGCTCGCACCCGAAGACACCCTCGGATTCACCTGGGGCCCCGAGCAGGTCGCGGTGGCCACCGCACTGACTCCGGGAGTGGCGAGCTGCCGAACAGTGGTGCAGTTGGACGGCGCCATGTCCACCGCGGCATATCAGACGGGCACCGAATTCATCCTCAGCCGCTGCGCAGACGTATTCCGCGCCAGCACCATCCGGCTGCCTGCTCCGCTCTATGCAGACGCCTCGACCGTCGCCTCGATGCGCAGTGACTCGGTGATCTCGCGGACACTGGAGGCCGGCAGGCGTGCCGACATGATGCTCTTCGGTGTCGGCGCCGCCTCGACTTCCACGACCCTGTTCGAGGGCAGCTATCTGGACACGCGAATGCTCGACGAGCTGGTTTCGCTGGGGGCGGTGGGGGAGATCGGCGGACGGTTCTTTGACGCCAAGGGCACTCCCGTCGAGACCGAACTGCAGCAGCGGGCGGTCTCCGTTCCGCTCGAAGACGTCCGAGGCTGTGAGAAGGCGCTGCTGATATCCAGCGGCGTCGCAAAGTATCACGCCACCCTCGGCGCTCTGCGGGGCCAACTGGCCAGGCTGCTGGTCTGTGACATCGATTGTGCCCATTGGCTGTTGGCACAGTGAAAGGTGAAGTGATGGTGAATACGCTGAAGAGACTGGCCGCATGCACGGCCGCGGTGGGCCTGACGCTCACGGCGGGCTGCGCGGGCGCAGGCAGCCTGGGTGCGTCGGAGAACGAGGTCACCATCGCCATGGTGTCGAACTCGCAGATGACCGACGCCAGAGAGCTTTCGGCGGAGTTCGAAGCCGAGAACCCCGGCACGAAGTTGAAGTTCATCACGTTGTCGGAGAACCAGGCGCGGGCCAAGATCACCATGTCGACGGCGATGGGCGGCAGTGAGTTCGACGTCGTGATGATCAGCAACTTCGAAACCCCACAATGGGCCAAAGATGGTTGGCTGCTGAGCCTTTCGGAGTACGCGAAGAATACGCCGGGCTACGACGAGGACGACTTCATCCCTTCCCTGCGCGAGTCGCTCTCGTACGAGGGCAACATGTACTCGGTCCCGTTCTACGGCGAGTCGTCGTTCCTGATGTACCGCAAGGACCTTTTCGAACAGGCCGGCATCAAGATCAATCAGGACCCGAACTACCAGCCGCAGTGGCAAGAGGTAGCGGAGTGGGCCAAGGCGTTGAAGACCGACGACCGGGCGGGAATCTGCCTGCGCGGCAAGCCGGGTTGGGGTGAGGTGCTGGCGCCGCTGGACACGGTGATCAACACCTTCGGTGGGCGTTGGTTCGATGACCAGTGGAACGCGCAACTCAACAGCCCGCAGGTCAAGGAGGCCGTGAACTTCTATGTGAACCTGATCGACGAAGCGGGTGAACTCGGTCCCTCCTCCGCCGGATTCCAGGAGTGCGCCAACCTTTTCGGCCAGGGTCAGACAGCGATGTGGTACGACGCAACCTCTGCGGTCTCAGTTCTCGAGGATCCGAAGGAAAACCCGGACCTGGTCGGCAAGATCGGCTACCTGCCCGCGCCGATCGCCGAGAAGCCCAACTCGGGATGGCTCTACACCTGGTCGCTGGGCATCCCGAAGGGCGCCAAGAACCCCGACGGTGCCTGGAAGTTCATTTCCTGGATGACGAATAAGGATTACATGAAACTGGTGGGCGAGAAGCTGGGCTGGGCTCGCGTCCCTCCGGGGAGCCGAACGTCGACTTACACCGAACTGCCGGAGTACGAGAAGATCTCGACGTCCTACGGTCCGTTGACTTTGAAGTCGATCGAGAACGCCACCCCGAACGAGCCGACGGTGCAGCCCGTCCCGTATACCGGCGTGCAGTTCGTCGGGATCCCGGAGTTTCAGGATCTTGGGACCCGGGTGAGTCAGCAGATCAGCGCGGCGATCGCCGGACAGAAGTCGGTGGACGATGCGCTTGACCAAGCACAGCAATATGCCGAGGTCGTCGGCCGGACATATCAGGAGAAGTGATGACCGTTACTGCTGAAACCGAGGCCCAAGCCGGCGAGAAGGCGGTGGCCGAACGGGTGCGCAAGATCCGTGAGGCGCAGGATCTCGGCGTGAGTCGCGCCGAAGGCTGGCGCAGACGCGGACCTTTGTTGCCTGCGTTGATCTTCATGATCCTTGTCACGCAGATTCCGTTCCTGTTCACGCTCTTTTACTCGACGCTGTCGTGGAACCTGGTTCGTCCAGGGTCCAGGCAATTCGTCGGATTGCAGAACTACATCACGGTCGCCAAGGACAGCCAGTTCTGGCGGGTGGGTCTCAACACCGTCGTCCTGATCGTCGTCGTTGTGTTGGCCTCGGCGTTCCTCGGCCTGCTGCTGGCGCTGTTGCTGGATCGCGCGTTCCTGGGACGCGGAGCCGTCCGGACGCTGTTGATCACCCCGTTCCTGGTCACACCCGTTGCGGCGGCGCTGATCTGGAAGACCACGATCCTCGACCCGACGAACGGCATTCTGAACTGGGTGCTGTCGCTGGTCGGCATCGGTCCGGTGGACTGGATCGGTCAGTTCCCGCTGATGATGGTGATGGTCGTGCTGATCTGGCAGTGGACGCCGTTCATGATGCTTCTGATCCTCGCCGGCCTCCAGTCGATGCCTCGCGACATCCTGGAGGCCGGTCGAGTCGACGGTGCGGGCGCGTTTCAACTCTTCCGCGAGTTGACGCTGCCCCACCTTCGGCGCTTCATCGAGCTGGGGGTTGTGCTCGGTGCGGTATACCTGGTGAACACGTTCGACGCCATCTACATGATGACCCAGGGCGGGCCGGGCATCGCGAGTGCGAACCTGCCGTTCTACATCTACCAGCGCGCGTTCCTCGGCTTCGACATGGGGCAGGCGGCGGCCATGGGCGTGGTGGTGGTCATCTTCACGATGGTCATCGCGAGCTTCGCGCTTCGGTTGATCTTCAAATCATTCTCCGGCAAGGAAGAGGCGGCCTGATGACCACCACAGTTGAAACTGTCTCGGAGACAACCGCTCCGGCGCAGTCGTCAAAGACGAAGCACCGCAAGTTCGACGCGTGGGGTGCGGTGGCCTGGCTGGTCGGACTCGGGTTCTTCTTCCCGGTGTTCTGGATGGTGCTGACGGCCTTCAAGCAGGAGAGTGACGCGGCGACCAGTCCGCCGACGCTGTTCTTCACGCCGACCCTGGATCAGTTCACGGCAGTGTTCCAACAGGGAATCGGACCCGCGATGCTGAATTCCATCTTCGCCACGGGAATGTCGACGCTTCTAGTGCTGCTGCTCGGCGTGCCTGCCGCGTTCGCGCTCTCGCTGAGGCCGGTCCGCAAGACGCAGGATGCCCTGTTCTTCTTCATGAGCACCAAGATGCTGCCGGTCGTCGCGGCGATCCTGCCGCTGTACGTGATCGTGTCCAACATCGGTCTGCTGGACAACATCTGGGCGCTGGTCATCCTCTACACCTCGATGAACCTGCCGATCGCGGTGTGGATGATGCGCTCATTCTTCCTCGAGGTGCCCGGGGAACTGCTCGAGGCAGCCAGCCTCGACGGCGCCAGCCTGTGGCGGTCGGTGCGCGAGGTGATCCTGCCGTTGGTGTCGCCGGGTATCGCGGCCACCGCGCTGATCTGTGTGATCTTCGCCTGGAACGAGTTCTTCTTCGCGGTGAGCCTGACTGCAGTGAACGCTCAGACCATGCCTGTTTACCTCGTCGGATTCATCGCCGGTGAGGGTCAGTACTGGGCCGTGTTGTCAGCGGCCGCAACCATGGCCGCACTTCCCGTGATCCTCTGCGGGTGGTTCGCCCAGAACAAGCTGGTGCGCGGACTTTCGTTCGGCGCGATCAAGTAAACCCCAACGAGATCCGAAAGAGACACGGAGAACACCAATGGCATCGATCACCTACAAAAACGCCACCTGCATCTACGAGGGCTCGGACAAGCTCGCCGTCGATTCGCTCAATCTCGATATCCAGGACGGCGAGTTCGTCGTCCTGGTCGGTCCGTCCGGTTCGGGAAAGAGCACGGCACTGCGCATGCTCGCAGGCCTCGAGGACATCGACGAGGGCAGCATCGAGATCGGCGGCAAGAACATGACCGGTGTGCCGTCCAAGGACCGCGACATCGCGATGGTGTTTCAGAACTACGCGCTCTACCCGAACAAAACGGTCGGGGAGAACATGGGTTTCGCGTTGAAGCTGCGCGGAGTATCGGCCGACGAGCGGCGTAAGAAGGTCGAGGACGCGGCCAAGATCCTGGACCTCACCGAATTCCTGGACCGCAAGCCGGCCAAGCTCTCGGGCGGTCAGCGGCAGCGCGTCGCGATGGGGCGCGCCATCGTGCGCGAGCCACAGGTCTTCTGCATGGACGAGCCGCTGAGCAACCTCGACGCGAAGCTGCGGGTGCAGACCCGTACGCAGATCGCCGCGCTGCAACGGCGTCTGGGCACCACGACCGTCTATGTCACCCACGACCAGGTCGAGGCGATGACGATGGGGGACCGGGTGGCTGTGCTGCGCTTCGGCAAGCTGCAGCAGTTCGCCTCGCCGAGTGAGCTTTACGACAAGCCGGCTAATGCCTTCGTCGCCGGGTTCATCGGTTCACCCGCGATGAATCTGCTGACGGCCCCGGTCGTCTCCGATGGTGTGCGAATCAGCGAGGACGCCACGTTGCCGCTAGAGCGCGAACACCTGACGAAGCTGGCCGACGCCGGAGTCGACAGCGTCACGCTCGGTATTCGGCCCGAGGACTTCGAGGTGTCGCCGGGAGGTGGCATCGATGTGGTGATAGACCTCGTCGAAGACCTGGGCAGCGAGACCTACCTCTACACCCACGCGCACCCAGACGTGCAGTTGGTGGCGCGGTCGCTGTCACGCACGCCGGTGAAGCTCGCTGACACCGTGGAGTTGCGCATGAAGCCGGAGGGCAAGGTCCACCTGTTCCATCCGGAAACCGGCGAACGCATCAACTGAGAATGCGCGCACCGGAGTTGCGGCTCCGGGCACCGACTCCCGGACTTCTCAGCTTGCCCTGGGACCGGCCGCTGGCGGAGTGGAACGTCCCCGACGTTCCGTTGCGTGACATCGCGGTAGGACCCAGTCGCCACCTGGTGAAGTTCGTCGACGCCGACGGCACGCTATGGGCGGTCAAGGATATGCCGCCGCGGATCGCAGGCAGGGAGTACGACGTCCTGCGGCAGCTCGAGGAGATGGGTCTGCCCGCGGTGCGGCCGGCCGGCCTGGTGCTGCAGCCCGCGTTCGACACCGCGATCCTGATCACCCGCTACCTCGAGGGGTCCTGGCAGTATCGCCGGCTGTTCATGCGGCTGCCTCCGGACCAACCGAAACACCGGGCGCGGCTGCTGGACGCGCTGGCCGGCCTGCTGGTGGAACTGCATCGCCACGGCGTCTTCTGGGGTGACTGCTCCCTTGCGAACACGCTGTTCTCCCGTGACGGCCAGACGCTGCAGGCATGGCTCGTGGACGCCGAAACCTCCGAAGTGCATCCCGTTTTGAGCCGCGGACAGCGCGAGCACGACCTCGACATCATGGTCGAGAACGTTGCGATGGGCATGGTGGACCTGGCCGAACGCCTCGGACGGACGGCGTTGGAGGACGTACTGATCGACGAGGTTCAGCAGACCAGGGCCCGCTACGACACGCTGTGGGAGGCGCTGCATGCCGAGCCCGTCTTCGGCTTCACCGACCGCTACCGCGTCGAAGGCACTGTGCGGCGGTTGAACGAGCTGGGGTTCGCCGTCGACGAGGTCTCGTTGCAGCCCATCGGTGCCGATACGAGTCAGCTCAAACTTCATGTCGCCGTGGGGGATCGCCGATACCACGCGCAGCGTCTTCGGGAGCTCACGGGTTTGGATGTCGGCGAGGGGCAGGCGCGCATCCTGCTCGGGGACATGATGGCGTATCAGGCGCAGCTGTGCCGGGAGGTGGGCCACGACGTCGATGAGCCTAGCGCCGCCCGGTTGTGGGTGATGGAGGTCGTGACACCCACGAGCACGTCGCCCACGACTCGGGCCTTGAACAATTCCGGCACCGCGATTCAGGCGTATTGCGATCTGCTGGAGGTGCGGTGGCTGCTCAGCGAGGAGGCCGGCCGCGACGTCGGGACCAATACCGCACTCGCGGCGTTGGCGGCGCGACGTCATTCCCACCGACTCCGCCGCCAAGATGGCGATCGCCGAGGTGCCGACAGCGCCTTTCGCCGTGCTGCAGTTCGACGATGATTGTGTGACAACGCCTTTGTAACGGCGTTCACTACCGCACGCAGCGACAACTCTCAAAGATTCCTTCGGAAATACGTCGCCAACTTCTTAAGGTTCGCACATATGTTCGAGTCATGGGAGCGGATGCGGTGCAGGCCAGCGGTCGCCGCGCTGCGCGCTGCTCACGACGAGTTGGCCGCGCTGCCCATCGACGCGCTCACCAAGCCCGAGTTGGTCGCGGCGCTCGACGAACTCGAGACCGTCGCCTGCCAGTTACCTACTCAGAGCCATCGCATGCTCGCCCGCTTGCAGGCCGAGACCACTGCCAAGGAGATGGGCGCCAAGTCCTGGCGCGACGTGCTGGCGATCCGGTGGCGTATCTCAACCACCGAGGCCGGCCGCCGGTTCGACGAGGCAGCCCAATTGGGACCACGCCGCACTCTGACCGGAGAACCGCTCGAGCCAGTGCTGCCATGCACCGCGCTCGCTCAGGCCCACGGGCTGATCAACCGCGAACATGTCAAAGTTGTGCGCGAGGCGATGGAGCGCATCCCGCCCGCGATCGACGCCCTCACCCGCGACCAGATCGAAGCCGATCTGTGCGCACCGCGATCGGGGTTGGGCCCAAGGAACTCAAGGACAACGCCGACCGGACCCTGTTCCTACTCGATCAGGACGGACCCGAACCCGACGACACCGAACGCGCGCGGCGCCGCGGGTTTCGAAGGGACCACAGGGCCCCGACAAGATGACTCCGTTCAAAGCCAACCTCAGTCCCGAAGCGTGGGCGATCTACGAGGCGATCTTCGCCAAGTGGGCTGCACCCGGGATGTGCAACCCCGACGACGAACACCCCTGCGTCTCGGGGACTCCGTCGCAAGAGCAGATCGACTACGACCACCGCAGTCTGGCGCAGCGCCAGCATGACGCGCTCGTCGCGGTCGGGCGCAGTGTGCTGGAAAGCGGTGAGCTCGGCCAGCACAACGGACTACCGACGTCGATCATCATCCGACCACTCTGCAGGACTTGGAAAGCCGCGCAGGCGTTGGTGTCAGCGGTGGGGGCACCATCATTCCCATCAGCGACGTCATCCGCATGGCCGCCCACGCCAACCATTACCTCGCGGTCTTCGACAAGGCCACCGGGTCGGCGCTGGACCTGTTCCGCGCTCGCCGCGTCGCCTCCCCGGCACAGCGGATCATGCTCATCGCCCGGGACGGGGGTTGCACCAAACCCTGCTGCCCTGTGCCCGCCTATGGCAGCCAAGTCCACCACGCCGCCCGTGATTGGGCCGACGACGGGCAGACCAACGTCGACGAAATGGGTCTTGCGTGCGGACCCGACAACCGCATGGTCGGCCCCGGCGGCTGGACCACCCGGATCAACGACCACAACGACGTCGAATGGATCCCACCGGCGCACCTTGACACAGGTCAGGCCCGCGTCAACGACTATCACCGTCCCGAACGTCTACTTCGACCACCCGACGACGAACCGGGCGGGCCAGAACCCAACGCGGCTTGACGGCGGTGCTGACCGGGATCAGGCGTGCGCCACGAAACTAGCCTGGCAGCAGGCTCACCTTCACGGATTCCGCGCCGCGACCGACCATTTCGATCCCTTCGCGGAATTCGTGCAACGGAAGCTGATGGCTGCAGATCCGATCCAGCGGAAGGGTTTTGGCTTCGATCATCGCGATGGCCGTCGGCCAGCAGTAGGGGCCTAGATGTGCGCCGAGAACGTCGAGTTCCTTGACGTCGCTGATGACTGTCCAGTCAACGGTCACGGGTGCGGAGAACACCCCGTATTCGACGTAGCGCCCTAACTTGCGTAGTAGGCCGAGGCCTTGAGACACGGCCGACGGATGCCCGGTGGCGTCGAGATAGACGTCGGCTCCGTAGCCCTCGGTGAGGTCGCGAACCACGGCATCGGCGTCGTCGGTACCGATGTTGATGGTGATGTCGGCGCCGCATTCGGCCGCGAGGTCCAGTTTCGCCGGAACGTGATCGAGCGCGATCACGTGGGCAGGACTCTTCGCCCGAGCACCGGCGATCATGCCCAACCCGATCGGCCCGCAGCCGGCGACGACCACGACGTCGCCGAACTCGATGCGGGCCCGCTCGACGGCGTGCAGCGCGCACGACAGCGGTTCGGCGAACGCCGCATGCGCGGCGGGAACGTCGTGGGACACCTTGTGCACGATGGCTTCTGCGGGGAAGATCATGTACTCCGCCATGGCCCCGTTGACGACACGTCGAAACCCGAAGATGTTGTGCGGAGCGCACATCCAATACTGGCCACGTCGACAGAACCGACACTTCCAACAGGGCACTATCTGTTCGGCCACCACGCGATCACCGGTGTCCACGCTCCACCGCTGCCTCCCCAGGTCGTCGACGGCGACGATCTCGCCGACGAACTCGTGCCCGGGTGTGGCGAGCAGGTCGACATTCGGCGGGACCGGTCCATCGCCCCAGTACATCGGCGCCCCGTGGAAGCACTTGAGGTCGCTGGCGCAGATACCGACGGCTTGGACCTTGACCAACGCTTCGCCGGGACCCGGGACAGGCACCGGTACACGCTCGAGTCGGTAATCCTCGCGACCGTGGATCACCACAGCCTCCATCGTCGGATTCACCTGAAGCTCCCTTCCCTGCTCGTGGACGAGTCGCCGATGGGCTCGCTGTCATGCAGAGCGCGGTTCGGATCGATGGTGTCGATCAGCGTCACCGGAACTCTGGATGCACTGGGCGAGAACAGGGTTCCCTCGTGCTGGACGGCGGCGGCGCCCCACCCCAGGGCCGTCGCGAGCGCGTCGGTGCGGTTCCGCCGACAGCTCAGGTACCCGGCGAGCATCGCGTCACCGGCACCCACGGTACTCACGACTCGGTCCACTGCCGCATGGCCCCACAACGCCCCCTCGTCATCGACGAGGACAGCGCCGTCGCTGCCCAGACTGGCCAGCACCGTACGGGCACCGCGTGTCCTCACCTCCTGGGCGGCATCGATGACGTCGCCGAGCGTGCGCGAAACCCGGCCTGTCAGTTCGGCTAGCTCGTGCACGTTGGGCTTCACCAGATCCGGATGCGCGGACAGACTGTCGGCCAGGGGCGCCCCGGAGGTGTCGACGGCGACGAATACTCCACGCCGGCGGGCTGATTCGACGACTTCGCCGTACCAGCCGGTGGGCAGGCCGGCGGGCAGGCTTCCTGCGCACACCGTCCCGGTGGCGTCGCGCAGTTGAGTCGCGACGGCGGTGAGCAGGCAGTCCCGTTCCCGGGCGCTCAACACCGGACCCGCCTCGTTGATCTTGGTGACGGTGCCATCGGGTTGGGTCAGGCTGATGTTGCTGCGGATCTCGCCGTCGATGGGCACCACGACGGTGTCCAGGCCCGCGGCGTCGAGCATCTGCCGCAGCTGCGCGCCGACCGGTCCGCCGGCGGTGACGATCGCGCGCACCGGCACGCCGTGCGCGTGCAACGCGAGTGCCACGTTGACACCCTTGCCGCTCGGTTCGCTCCGGCTCCGTTGGCTGCGGTTAACCGAGCCCAACACGATGTCGGTGAGGAAGAAGGTGCGGTCCACACTCGGATTGGGCGTGAGGGTGACGATCATGCGCGCTCCACATCGACTCCGGCGGTGCGTAGTTGGTTGCACTGGCCATCGGTGAGGCCGGTGTCGCTGATCAGCACGTCGATGTCGGCGACGTCGCCGTGCTTCGTGCCTTTGACGACGCCGAACTTGCTGTGGTCGGCCAGGAGCACCCGCTTGGCCGCGCAGCCGAGCATCAGGCGCTTGACGGCCGCTTCGGCGGGGTCGGGTGTGGTGAGCCCACGCGTCAGGGAGATGCCGTTGGTGCCGAGGAAGGCGACATCGACGTTGAGCTCAGTCAGCGCCCGCACGGCCCAGTCGCCCACCTCGGCAAAGGTCTTGTTGCGCAACCGGCCACCGAGGGTGAACACGGTCAGCCGGGGGCGGGTCAGCAGCGAGATCGCCAGCGGGACGGTGTTGGTGTAGACGGTGAGATCGCGGTCCCCGGGAAACATCTCGACCAACTTCGCCGTAGTCGATCCCGCGTCGAGCAGCACCGACCCCTCGGGCGGCAGGTGTGCCAGTGCCGCCTGTGCGATGCGGGTCTTCTCGGCCGTGAACTCGGTCCGGGTCTCCACCCCCGGTTCGAACGCCAACGACTGAACCGGCACCGCACCACCGTGCACCCGGCGCAGCAGCCCTTGGCGTTCGAGCGCGATGAGATCTTTTCGAATCGTCTCCCCGGTGACGCCGAGACCTTCCGCGACCTCGGTTGCATCAACGCGGCCGTCGCTGCGCAGCCGGTCGATGATGTGGTTCTTGCGTTGGTCGGCGTACGGCGTTCGCGCATCGTTGTTTTCGGTCATCGCACGGTCACCGGGGTGTCGGCGGGCGCGGACGCACCCGCGGCCCGGGCGGCCAACAATGCGGCGCCGCGGGCTCCGGCTTCGTTGACGTCGGCCCTCGCGAGTTCGCCGAAACGACGCCTCTTGACGGCGAGGAGACCTTCACTGCGCGACCATCCGCCGGTGACGACCACCCTCCGGTGGGCTCCGCTGACCGCGCTCATTGCGTCGTGGATCTCGGCTGCCTGGTCGGTCACTGCTTCCAGCGCCGCTCGCCAGAGATGCGCCGGTCCGTCGCCATCGGCGACACCGAGGACGTCCAGCCTCCCGAATGCCGTTGCCGCGACGCGTATCTCGGGCACAGGCAGCGCGATGGCCTCGGCGTCCAGAGCGGGCAGGTCAGCTCTGGCCTTGCCCAGAAGCGCAAGAATCCGCTGCAGCGTCAGCCCACCCTGTGTTGCGCCGAGCAGGCACCAGTTGTCGGCGACGGCATGCCATCCGGTGGTGATGCCGCGCTCTGCGAGTTCGGCGACGACGAGCGGGGGCAGTCCCGGAGCGATGGTGCGCACCAGTGCTTCGGCGGTGCCGCAGGAGTCCAGTTCGTCGCCGGGTCCGTCGGCGCCGGCACCGATGACCGCGGCTTGGTGGTCGTGGCCGGCGACGGTGAGCACGGCTCCGGTGAGTCGCGGGACCCCGGCGTCGGTACTGACGTGGCCCAGGGGGGTACCCGCGGTGACGAGCGGCGGCATCAGTGCCGCGCCGGCGCCCGACCACTCCAGGGTCTCGTCCCACCACGTGCGCTCGGCCAACCGCAGCCATCCGGTCCGCGACGCCAGGGACTGTTCCGTCGCCTCGTCGCCGCCGAGCCCACGGACGATCCACTCGGCGACGTTCAGCCGGCGGACCGCATCGCGCGCGGACGGCACGTTGTCCAATAGCCAACGGTGCTTGGTCAGCGACCACTGCTGCCGGAACGGCAGCCCCGTCGTCGCCGAGAAGTCGTGCGCGCGGACGACGTTGCCCAAGTCTGCGAGCTCGGCTCGATCACGGGTGTCGTGCCAGGCGATCACTGGTGCGACAGGCTCGCCGCGCCGATCGAGCAGGACGCCCGACTCTGCGAAGCTCGCCACTCCCAGGCCGCCGATCGGTCCCGGCGGGCAGTCCGCCAACGCCTCCGTCACCGCGGCCTTCGCCGACTCGAGCAGCGAGGTGGCGTCCAGTTCGGCACCCGAGGCGGTGCGAGTCCACGGCGTGTTCGCGCGTCCGGAGGCGACGGGACCGCCCGCCTCGGTGAACACCACTGCCTTGCTGCTGGTGGTCCCGACATCGAGGCCGACGAACAGCCGGTTATGCATGTCGACCTCTCGCTGCTGCTTGTCCAATTGGAAATTAGTGTATATCGTTGCGTTTCATTGGGGTCATGTCAAGCGACACCAGCTGCCTACCGATTGAGAGAAAATCCGATGCCACTCGCCCGAACCGCCGATCTCGTTGGTTCCGCTTACCGCGCGGGGACAGGAGTGGTGGCCTTCAACGTCATCACCCTCGAGCACGCCGAAGCGATCATCGCCGGTGCGGAACGGGCAGGCAGTCCCGTCATCCTGCAGATCAGTGAGAACACGGTGAAGTTTCACCACGGCCGACTTCGCCCGATCGCCGTTGCGACCGCGGCGGTCGCCGCGCAATCGACGATCGCCGCATCGGTGCACCTGGACCACGTCGAAGATCCGGAGCTGCTGCACACGATCGCTGAAACCTGTTCCAGCTCAGCGATGTTCGACGCCTCTAAGCTCGAATACACCGAGAACGTCGCCGCCACAAAGGCGGCCGCGGATTGGGCCCACGAACGCGGGTTGTTCATGGAAGCAGAACTCGGCGAAGTCGGCGGAAAGGATGGAGCGCACGCCCCCGGGGTACGTACGGATCCCGCCGAAGCGGCGGCGTTCGTCAACGCCACCGGGGTCGACGCATTGGCCGTCGCCGTTGGAAGCTCGCATGCCATGTCGGCGCGCACGGCATCATTGGATTTCGAATTGATCGCTCGGTTGCGTTCACTGGTGCCAGTCCCGCTGGTGTTGCACGGGTCGTCGGGAGTCCCCGATGAGGACCTGCGCAAGGCGGTTGCCGCAGGTATCACCAAAATCAATGTCGGTACCTTGCTGAATGCCCACTTCACCCGGGCCGTGCGCGGATACCTCGCGTCCGAAGGGGCGGTGTCGGATCCGCGCTGCTACCTCGCGCCGGCGCGGGAGGCGGCCGCCGAGGCGGTGGCGGCATTGATCGCAGCCGTCAACTAGCTGCCCCCGACGACCGGATCGGTGCCAGGAGTCAGACCGCTCGGCAGGTTCGGGCTCAAGCCGCTTCCCGGTGCGTGAACTCCTGGTGGGCCATCGGCCGGCAGTTGTTGTCCATGGGTGTCTGATCACCCGAGCAGTAGGGGAGATGATCTTCGGGGTCGGCGCCTGCCTGGGGTGCGGCGATGACGATGGCTGCCGCTGCCAGTAGGCACGCCGCGAAGATTCTCGTCATAGTGCAACGCTACGCCGGGTAATACCGTGAGGTGGTGGATCAATTCGGTCGGGTGAAGCTGACCAATCCGGACAAGGTGCTGTATCCGGCCACGGGCACCACCAAGGCCGAGGTGTTCGACTATTACATCGACGTCGCCGAGGCGATGATCCCGCACATCGCGGGCCGGGCGGTGACCCGCAAGCGCTGGCCCAACGGCGTCGACGAGCCCGCGTTCTTCGAGAAGCAGCTTGCTTCGTCGGCGCCGGATTGGCTGGATCGTGCGTCCATCACCCATAAGTCGGGCACGACCACCTACCCGGTGATCGACACCGTCGAAGGATTGGCGTGGATCGCCCAACAGGCCTCGCTCGAGGTCCATGTGCCGCAATGGCGGTTCGAAGACTCAGACGAGGTCGGCCCGGCGACACGCATCGTCTTCGACCTCGACCCCGGCGAAGGTGTGACGTTCCGGCAGTTGTGCGAGGTGGCCCACGAGGTCCGCGACCTGCTCACCGACATCGGCCTGACCACCTTTCCGCTCACCAGCGGCAGCAAGGGACTGCATCTCTATGTGCCGCTGCAGGAACCGATCAGTTCGCGAGGTGCGTCGGTGCTCGCCAAGCGGGTCGCGCAGCAGTTGGAGCAGGCGATGCCCAAGCGGGTCACCGCGACCATGACGAAAAGCCTGCGCACCGGCAAGGTGTTCCTGGACTGGAGCCAGAACAGCGCGGCCAAGACGACGATCGCGCCGTATTCGCTTCGCGGACGCGAGAATCCGACCGTCGCGGCACCACGCACCTGGGACGAGATCGAAGACCCGAAACTTCGGCACCTACGGTTCGACGAAGTGCTCGAACGCCTCGCCGAGTATGGCGACCTACTCGCCGATTTAGACGAGGCTGTGCCGGTCGTGGACCGGTTGACGACTTATCGCAGCATGCGTGACTCGTCGAAAACGCCTGAGCCGGTGCCGAATAAGGCCCCGAAGACCGGCAACGACGACAAGTTCGTCATCCAAGAACACCATGCCCGCCGTCTGCACTACGACTTCCGGCTGGAACGCAATGGGGTGCTGGTGTCATGGGCAGTCCCGAAGAACCTGCCGGACACCCCATCGGTCAACCATCTCGCCGTGCACACCGAAGACCACCCGTTGGAGTACCTGACATTCGCGGGCGAGATTCCCAAGGGCGAGTACGGCGGCGGCAAGGTCATCGTCTGGGACACGGGCACCTATGAGGCCGAGAAGTTCAATGACAATCCGCCCGACGGTCCCACGCGGGGTGGGGAAGTCATCGTCACGCTGCACGGCAAGAGGATCGACGGCCGGTATGCGCTGATCCAGACCGACGGCAAGAACTGGCTGGCGCACCGGATGAAGGAGCAGGCGAATCCGCACGCCGGCGATCTCGCGCCGATGCTGGCGAGCGAGGGTTCGGTGGAACGGTTGAAGTCCACGCAGTGGGCGTTCGAAGGCAAGTGGGACGGCTACCGGGTGCTGGTCGACGCGAACCACGGAAGACTGAACCTTCGTTCCCGGCGGGGTCGCGACGTCACCGACGAATACCCGCAACTGCAAGCGTTGGCCGCCGACCTCGCCGACCACCACGTCATTCTCGACGGCGAGGCGGTCGCGCTCGACGGGTCGGGTGTGCCCAGCTTCGGCGAGATGCAGAACCGCGCACGGTCCACCCGCCTCGAATACTGGGCGTTCGACATCCTGTATCTCGACGGCCGATCGTTGTTGCGCGCCAAGTACTCCGATCGTCGCCGCCTGTTGGAAGCGCTGGCCGACGGGGGTGGTCTGATCGTGCCGGACCTGCTGCCCGGGGACGGCCCAGAGGCGTTGGAGTATGCCCGCAAGCAGCGCTGGGAGGGTGTGGTCGCGAAGAAACGGGATGCCACCTACCAGCCCGGGCGGCGGTCGTCGTCGTGGATCAAGGACAAGATCTGGAACACCCAGGAGGTGGTGATCGGCGGCTGGCGCCAGGGCGAGGGTGGCCGGTCCAGTGGCATCGGCGCGCTGATGCTCGGTATCCCCGCCGACGGCGGCCTGCAGTTCGTCGGTCGCGTCGGCACGGGGTTCTCCGAGAAAGAGCTGACGAAGCTCAAGGGCGTGCTGAGGCCGTTGGAGACCGATGAATCACCATTCAATAAACGGCTTTCCAATATCGATGGCAAGGGAGTGACGTTCGTCAGGCCCGAGTTGGTGGGCGAGGTCCGCTACAGCGAACGCACATCCGACAACCGACTGCGCCAACCGAGTTGGCGAGGCCTGCGTCCCGACAAGGAGCCGTCCGAAGTTGTGTGGGAGTAGTTCTCTTACGTACAGCGTTGCGCATCAGTTGAACTCATGGCATTCGTCGATTCTGCCTTGAATCCGCCGCGCGATTCCGGCGCCAAATGATGCATTCAGTGCGTCACGCTCGGTGTGTCAGATGAGTCCTCACAACCGATGCCCCAACCCACGTCGGGCTGCGTCGGACGCGCTCGCGCCGGCTCAGTTCACAGCGCGATGATGTCGTCGAGTTGCCAGGTCTTGTCGAAATAGGCCTCGGTGGGGCTGTAGAACCGGAAGATCGGGAACCACCCTCGTCCCGGCACCGTCGCGATCCAGTTGCGGGCGTCGGTGGGTTGTTGGGGCCGAAGGTGATGTCGACCGATCCGTCGGCGTTGATCGCCGGATCGGTGTAACCGCTCACCGAAGGAAGGGATTGTCCGTTTTGCAGTTCGGAGCGGCTCAGGGCGTCGTAGACGACTACCGACCAGAAATTCTTGATCGGAATGTTCGGCGGCACGTGCAGCTGGTAAGTCTTCGCCCCATCGAGATAGTCGCCGGCGACGTCACGGTAGGTCCACAGATACTGCGAACCCTGCCCGACGTTCTTCTCCATCATCGCCGGGGAGTTGCCGGCAGCCATGTAGTACACGTAGTTCCGGGCATCGATCTGCGGGACAGCGTCTTTGAGGAAGGTATAGCTCAAGCCCGCCACGGCACCCTGCCATTGGCGGTCCGGATAGAAGTAGACCTCCGGATTCGGTGATGCGTAGGTGTTGGCCCGCGCCATCGCCGCACCCAGGCGAGCCGCCTCGTCGAGTACCGCTCTGGTGGCGTCATCGGGGTTGAACGACGTGCCCTTCTCGATGCCGATGGCTTGCATGAGCCACCGTTCCAACGGCCCGAAGAGCTCAGCCGGCTCCTCGTCCACGATCATCGCCAAGAGTTCGAAGAATTCGACGTTGTCGGGGAACAGGGTGTCGATGTCGTGGCCGGAGCTGTTGAGGAATTCCATGTCCGGCGGGGAGGCTGCTGCTGCCAGCGGGTAGACGCGGATCTGCTTCATCAATTCCACCGCGGCGTCGGTGCTTCCGTCGATCTGGAAGCCGCGGACCGCGAACGTCACCGAGTACGTCGGCGAACGAACCGCGAAGTATCCGTCGGGTACATCCCCGTCGAAGCCCGGCGGCAGCACCAGGAATTTGCCGCCCGCGCCCTTGTCGAGCCCCAGCGGGCCGATGTCGGCCAGATAGCGTGCAGCCCGTCCTGGAGGAATCCGAGCATGTGGGGTGGCGTTTCGATGACCGTCGGGCCGTCGTTCTTGAGCGCGAGGTGGCTTATGGCATAAACGGTTTCGGTGTTGGCGGTCAGAAGCAGAGTCTTGGCGTCCATCAACTGCTCCCACACCACCACCTGCGTCGGCTTGGTCGCACCGAACGCCCTCAGCCCCTGCCGCAGCGCCATCTCGCTCACCGACATCAGCTGCGTCGAGTACACCTCGGCCGCCCAGTTCAACAACTGCAGTTCCAGCAGTCTTGCCGCGGCGTCCTCGCTCGGATAGCCGTTGACGAACTCGAAGTCACCCGCACGGGTCGACAACGTCTCCGAACAGAGCCAGCCATGCGGCTCCACCTGCGCGTCATCCATAGCGACCTCCACTGCTGCTCGCTGCATCCGCCGAGCCCAAAACCTGATAGACCTCGTCACGATTGAACCTCCCGCCGGCGTTGTCGATGCCGGGTTGGCCCGATCAGCAGCAGCTTCCAAGTTGGGCACGAAAGTTCGCCGGGAACGGTTGCCGACCCTGGCCTTTGCACGTCATCGACGGCCACGAAGCGTAAAGCGGCGCTTCTGCTGTCTTTGCTCGGTACCTTTGAAGCGAAGTATCGGCAATTCACCGAAGGGCAAGGGCACCATGACGAGCGGGATAGCGTCTGAACTGGCAGCCGCCGGGTTCGACGACGCCGTCGAAGTTGGCCGGGGCGGCGCCGGGGTGGTCTATCGCTGCCACCAGAGGTCCCTCGGGCGAAGCGTCGCCATCAAGGTGCTCGCTTCTGATCTCAACGATGATGACCGGGAGCGTTTTCTGCGGGAGGGCTACGCGATGGGTGCGCTTTCCGGCCACCCGAACATCGTGAACATCCTGCAGGTCGGCGTCACCGAAAGTGGCCGGCCATTCATCGTGATGCCCTACCACGCAAGAGGTTCCCTCGCGGAGCGACTACGCCGAGAGGGTCGGATCGCATGGCCGGAGGCACTGCGCATCGGAGTGAAACTGTGCGGGGCGCTGGAAACCGCGCATCGGACAGACACTTTGCACCGCGACATCAAGCCCGCGAATGCGCTCGTCAACAGCTACGGCGAACCGCAACTGAGCGACTTCGGGACCGCGCGCATCGCCGGTGGCTACAAAACGATGACCGGCTTCTTCACCGGCACCCTGTCCTACACCGCACCCGAGGTGCTTGCCGGTAATCCGCCGACGGTCGCGGCCGACGTCTACTCCCTTGCCGCCTCGATTTACGCGCTGATCGCCGGTGGTCCCCCGCATGAGCGCAAGGCCGAAGAGGATCTCATCGCGCACTATCTGCGGATCACTTCCACGCCTGTGCCGGATCTGCGTCCTGACGGGATCCCGGCCGATGTCTGCGCGGCGATTGAGAAGGCGATGTCGAAGGAGCCGGACGACCGGCAGCAGTCGGCGGAGGAATTCGGTCGTGAGTTGCAGGTGGCGCAACGGCGCAACGGATTGACAGCGGATCCGATGGCGCTCAGTGAGCCCGGCGGCGAGCCCGGCGGCGAGCCCGAGCAGACGGGAGGCACCCCAGCTAATTTCACGCCCCCTCCAGCGGCGTCAGCCCGTCAGACAGCCCTCGAGGCCGCTGTTCCGGACCCGGGTATGTTCGCGCCCACCACGTCGGTCAGTGCGTCGAGCGCGCCGTGGCAACCCTTCACACCTCCGCCAGGCGCCACACCTCCGCCAGGCGCCACACCTCCGCCGGCGCCACACCTCCGCCGCACTTTCCCCCGGCCGGCCCTTTCCCCCGGCGGCCGAGACGCCGAAGAAGGACCGCAAGCGGATCCTGATCGCCGCCGGCGCCGTTGTGGCAGCCCTGCTCTTGGTGGTCAGCGGTATCTACATCGTCACGTCGTCGAGGGACAAGACCGGTGGCGAAGCCGCCGCGCCGAGTCAACCGACCGTCGAACCGCAGGCTGTATGGGAGCCCATCGCCGACGCTCGCGTCGCCCGCGCCGCGGTGGCAGCCACCGAGGCCGACGGCACCATCTGGATTTTCGGCGGCCTGGGGGCGGACAACCGTGTCAGCACAGGCCACGAGGGCTACGACCCCGCCATCGACAGCTGGAAGGGCGGCGAGGACCTGCCCGTTGGGGTGCAGCATGCCATGTCGGTGACGTGGCAGGACACCCCGGTCGTGCTCGGCGGCTGGCGCACAGACGGCACCAATCCGACGGTGGCGACGGACCAGGTGTGGAGGGTTGTCAACAGTCGCTGGACGGAGTTGCCGCCTCTGATGCAGCCTCGGGCGGCAGCCGCAGCCGCCGTGGTGGGTGACCGCATAATCGTCACCGGCGGTGTCGACGCCGATGGCGCGCTGCTGAACACCACCGAGATCTTCGACGGCAGCTCCTGGAAGCCAGGCGCCCCCATCCCGACTCCACGGCAGATGTTGGCCGCCGCGTCAGACGGCAAGCTGGTGTACACCGTGGGCGGCACAAACGGAACCTCTGACCTGACGACCGTCGAGACCTACGACCCGGCCACAGACAAATGGGCGACCATGCCCGGGCTTCCGCAGGGACGCAGCGACTTCGGCGTGGCGGTCAACGATGCACGACTGGTGGCGGTCGGAGGCAAGTCCGCGGGACAGGTCCTCAAGAGCGTGGCCGCACTCGATCTCACGACCGCGACGTGGACCGATCTGCCGGAGATGGGCAGCGCGCGCCACGGCTTGGCGGTCGCCTCCGTCGGGAAGACGGTGTATGCGATCGGCGGGTCGACCGGTGTCGACGATAGCCAGGTCACGTCGTCGGCCGAAGCGCTGAAGCTGGCACCACGGCGACCCCAACCCGCAGCGGCATGGCGGGCGCTGCCGGATGCGCCGACCGCCAGGTTGATGTCGGCGTGGACCGTGCTCGACGACGAGATCTGGGTCGCCGGCGGCATGCGCGAAGGCGAGACGCTCGAAACAGTCGAGAGCTACGACCCCCGCACGGGAGTGTGGCAAAAGCGGCCTCCGCTGCCGATCCCCCTGCATCATGCGACGGGAGCAACCTATCGCGGTGAGATGGTGGTCATCGGTGGCACGACCGACAGCATCGCGGACGCGTCGAACAAGGTCTTCGCGTTCCGCAACGGTAAGTGGGAAGAGCTTCCGGCTCTCCAACATGCCCGGGCAGCGGCGGCCGCGGCGGTCGTCGACGACAAGCTCGTGGTCGTCGGCGGGCAGGACGACAAGCAACTCGTCGCACAGACCGAGGTGTTCGATGGACAGTCCTGGACGCAGGCCGCCGATCTGCCGACGCCGCGTGAGCACCTGGCCGCGGTGTCGGACGGCGTCTATGTGTACACCGTGGGCGGGCGGTTTCTGACCTCCGATGAGAACTCGGCGGCCTTCCAGCGCTTCGACCCGCAATCGGGAAATTGGGAGGAGCTCGAGGATATGCCGACTCCCCGTGGGAGCTACGGCGCCGCGTTCATCGACGGCCGTATCGTCGCCGTCGGTGGCGAGGAACCGACGCGCGTGCTGGCCACGGTCGAGATGTACGACATCTCCAGCGGGAAGTGGACGACGCTGGCGCCGATCAACACGCCGGTGCACGGCCAGGTGGTGGCCGCTGCCGGGTCGACCCTGTACTGCATCGGCGGCGCCGACCGGCCCACCCATGAAGGTCCGGTCGCGACCGTCGAGGCGCTCGACTTCAAGTAGCGCTTACTTTTCGCGTTCACCGCTGTCGCGTAGCTGGGCGATGGTGACGGCTCCGCGCCGGAGCGCCTCGTTCGCCAGACGGACCCTGCGGTCTCCCTCGGTGGGGATGGAGAACTTGTCGTAGAGGTTCAGCAGATGCTGTTTGACGGCTGCTTCGGTCACGAACAGTTCGCTCGCCATCTGCCGAACCGATACAGGCTCAGGAAAGCGGTCGTCGGAGACCAGTGGCCGGCACAACACCATGAGCACGTCGAGCTCGCGCGGGGTCAACCGGGGCGGGAGCTCGTGGGGCTGGGCAGACTTGGTCTCCTCGTCGCGCGCTTGGTCCCCGGCGTCCTTCACCTCCCAGAAGATGAGGCGTGACTTGCCGACGCGTACCTCGTCGCCCGACCGCAGCACGCGTTCGGCGGCGATCGGCTCCCCGTTGAGGTAGGTGCCGTTACGACTTCCCAAATCCCTTATCGACCAGGCGAACCCGAGGTTCTCGAAGACGGCGTGCAGACGCGAGACGGTTTCGTCGTGCTCGAACGCCACCGCATTGGTCGAGGCCTTTCCCAGGGTCACTCGTTGGCCGGTCAGGGGGATCAGCTCCCGTCCTGACGGCTTCCAGACTTCTAGGTGGGAAGACATGTGGAGCACATTAACTGGGCAGCCGGGGGCGCCGCGGGTCCTCGCAGAACTCATCGACGACCCGCGGCTCGCTCCGTCGTGTTCTATGCCCGACCGGTGGCTTTCCTGGCTGACGCGATGGCCCGCTTGACCGGCGCTGATCAGCACCAACATGACCGCGCGATCTCCCATGTGCTCGGCGGGCGAAGCTCGAGGCTGCTCAGTTCGGCCCAGTCCACCACGGCCGAGTGTCGGGTTGTGCGACGTTTTCGGTGGGCTGCGCGTGTATCAAGCTGACACTCGACGGCCAGTGGCCACTCGGCCTAACGCTGCTGGACCGTGTTGGCGACCTTGCCGACGCCGGGCAGGTCGATCGGACGCAGCCGCATCGTCTTGCCGTCAAAGGCGCTGATGGCCCGTGGCAGCGCCCTCGTTGGCCGCTTGACCGGGCGCACGCGCACTGTCTGGGCGTCATTGTCGATGGTGGTGCTCGGCACGGGCTTCACCGGCAGATCGCCAGGGCTCAGCCGCACTGTCTTTTCGTGGGCTCGGCGAGTCGAGTCGGCCGGTGCTGTCGCAAGCATGAGAGTTCCTAATGTCGGGTGTTTCAAAGGGACGACACTCATAGTCCTGACCTGGGCGTAGCGGCGTAATCGCCGGCAAGCCAGATTTCGGCCATCGAGGGACAGGGTTTCCTAGCCGCAAGGTAAGCCGCGACAGCAGGCGGGCACGACCCGACCTATGAAGAACAGCTGACATTGCTTGCACAGCAAGACTTTTCCCATCCGAGTATGGATATGCTGTTGCCGGGCAACGTCAATGCGGTCGACCACTTCCAGCGCGCCGCCTCCTAAGCAGCCCTGTTACCCGAGCCGGTTGATGTGCGGCAGGCGGTGGCGGGTCTGATGGCGATCATGCGCAATGTGTCGGTTCCCTAGGGCGCCCTACGCCGAGTTCGGCGTCTACAACACCGAATACCGGACGGTCGGCCGACCTGACCAACAGGCTGTACTTCTCGAGTTGTCGACCAGCCCGAATGTGATCTAAGTCGAGTTCGACGATCTGAAATTCGGCGATGATTCCCAGCCGCTGGTGATCAATCCGTATGACTCCACTGGTGGGAGATGTGACGGCTCGGTTTCAGCCGCAGCGGGAGCCGATCTAGAGCCGTGAGTATGCGGTAAATTGATGCCACCTTGGGCCGAGCAGCAGCCCTGCGAGGACCTCAGCATGATGAGGTGAATAACTGTGGTGAGCCCCACTAACCAGATTGATCGGCCCAATCGTTCGAGTGTCGAGGTGACCGAGCCCGGCGAGGTCGTTCGGCATCTCGAAACGGCGTACGGCGCCCGTCTGCGTCTGGTTCGCACCCCTGTCACGCGGCGCGACGGCAGACCGCTGCTGATCCACACCCGCACCGACGCCGGACAGTTCACCATCGACGAAATCGACATCCCCGGCGAGGTGACGGCGTCCCCTGACCCGCTGTTCAAGGTGATCGCGACGTGGGTGACCAGCGGTCGCCTCACCGCCACGTGCGACCGCATCGAGGCCAAGGCGGTCGCCGACGAGATCACGCTGACGACACAACCCGACGCGCCGCACGATGTGCACGCCGAAGACCTGGCGGTGACCACACTGCTGTTGGACACCGCGCTCGTCGCAAGCGTCGCGACCGGCCTGCCACGTGCGCAGGCCGCGATGCCCTTCCGGTTCGCGCGATTTCAGCCTCACGACCCGTCGGCAGGCCAGCTGTGGAAGGACTCGATCGCCTACGTCAAGGACAGCGTGCTCGCCGACGACGCCACCGCGACACCGCTGGTGCTCGGAAACGCCGCCAGGCTGCTGGCCGCGGTGACACTGTTCACCTTCGCCAACACGGCGACGGTCGACGCCGTTCCGCACGATCGCAACGACCACCAGCCGGCGCTAATCCGCCGCGCCATCGAGTACATCGAGTCGAACGCCGACGCCGACGTCGCGATAGCCGATATCGCCGACGCCATCCATGTCACCCCGCGGGCGGTGCAGTACATGTTCCGCCGCCATCTCGGCACCACGCCCACCCAGTACATGCGGCGAGTCCGGCTGCACTATGCCCACCAGGACCTGATGACCGGCGACCGAGTCCACAACACCGTCGCGGCGATCGCCGCGAAGTGGGGGTTCGCGCACACCGGACGGTTCGCGGTGCAGTACCGGCAGACGTACGGCCGGAGCCCGCACAGCACGTTGCGTGACGAGTAGCGTCGGCCATGGTGGATGACATGGCTGGTCGAGCCGACGACGAGGGCCCGCCGATGCACCAACGCCACTACACCCTTCGGTGTGCCGTTCTGCTGTGTGTTCGTGTCGGCCATTGAGAGGTGGGTACCCCCGCTGTTGACCGGTAACCGTTTTCGGCTGGTGAGAAGGCTACGCCGAATCCGGACCGATGGGTCGGCTCGTCACACCCTCGAGATGACCTTCTCGGCGTACTTCTCGATGCTGCGGATCTTGTTCTCCAGAGGCTCGGTATCGGGGCCGACGATGTAGGGGATCCGGAAGCCGACCATGATGTCGGTGACGCCGCGGTCCTCGAGCCGCCGGATGCCGTCGGGCTTGTACGCGTCGAGCGACATCGCGTGGATCTCGAACGGGCCCGTCCGGCCTTCCTGCTCGCGAAGTTTCTTGAGCCGGTTGATGAATCGGTCGAGCGCTTCGGAGTCGCCGAGATCCCCGCCGCCGTGCATCCACCCGTCGTTGCGGGCCGCGCGTCGCAACGCCACGTCCGCGTGGCCGCCGATGAGGATCGGAATCGGCTCGGTGGGCGCGGGGGACATCTTCGTCTTCGGGATGTCGTAGAACTCGCCGTGGAATTCGAAGTATTCGCCTGTGGTCAGGCCCTTGATGATCGCGATGCATTCGTCCATCCGCTTGCCACGCCTGGCGAACGGCACGTCCATCAGTTCATAGTCCTCTGGCCATGGGCTGGTGCCGACGCCGAGTCCGAGCCGGTTGTCGAACAGCGCCGCCAGCGAGCCGGCCTGCTTGGCGACCAGCGCGGGCGGACGGATGGGCAGCTTGAGGACGAACATGTTGAACTTCAGCGTCGTCGTCGCGGCGCACAGCGCACTGGCCAGGATGAACGCCTCGATGATCTCCTTGCCGTCGAGGAACTCGCGGCCACCGTCATCGGTGTATGGATACTTCGAGTCCGATTCGAAGGGATAGGCGATGCTGTCGGCGATGGTCATGGCGTGGAATCCGGCCGCCTCCGCGGCCTGCGCCAGCGGGATGTAGTACTTCGGGTCGGTCAGAGACTCCGCATAGGTGAACCGCACCCGGCAATACTAGAACGTGTTCTAGTCGTAGGTTTAGGGTTCGGCGAGTCGGGAACCTAACGGCGGTGAGTGCCGCCAAGTCTTTGTACAAGCCTCTTTCCCTTGTGAGCAGCGTCGTCGGCGCGTTGTTGGCCGGCAAGATATTCACCGAGGTCTGGCAGCGGATCAACCCATCGGACGAGGAGCCGCCCGAGCCTGATGATCTGAGCCGGTCTACGCGGGAAGCGTTTGTCGCCGCAGGGGTGCAGGGCCTGATCGTTGGCTTGGTTCGCGCGGCTCTCGCCCGTGGACAAGCGAAGGGATTCGCGGCGCTGGCTCACGAAGACCCAAAGTGAGCCTGCCTCAACTGACCGGCACGTCGACTTCGAGGTCGTCGAGCGCGAACGGCGGCGCGCCTACACCGGCCACCGAATAGCCACCCTGCGGTGTGCGCTCGGTGATGCGTGCCTCGGCGCGGTTCTCGCCGACGGCCAGGATCACTTGCTGCGGCAGCTTGGCGCCGTCGGGAAGGGACTCGAAAACCGTTCCCTGCCAATGATATCGGCCGTCAATGGGTTCGAGGTGCCCGGACAGTCGCACTCGCACCGCTACGTTCTTCGTCACCGTCGCGGATCGACGCGGGGCCGTCGTAGATGTCGCTCATCGCGGCAGGAAACCGCTGCGCCGCCACATGCGACGGGCAATCGGCCCCATCAGCCCGACCTCTTGGAGAAAAGCCGCCAACGGCGCGAATCCGACGACCTGGGTTTCGCGCCGGTGCGGGCTGCGCCGTGCGACCCGGCGTGCCTGTCGGGCGTCGAGTCCGACGCGGCGGTAGGGGACTTTGTTGGTGAACAGGTAACGGAAGAAGTACCCGCCGAGTCCGTTGACGTTGGCCACGAAGAATTTCGGGGCCCACCGCATGTGCGGAGTCCGCTTGCGCAGACCGTCGCGGGCGAACTGGATGTGGCGGGCCTCCTCGGTGACGTGAATACGCATGAGGCGCTGCACCATCGGCTGCAGCTCGGGGTCGTCCATCATCTGCCGTTGCAGCGAGTCGAATATCTCCTCGCCGATCAGGGCGGCCACCCACAGCACCGGGCCCTGGAACGCGAACGGCAGCAGGTTGATGATGAATCGCTGGTAGTACCTCGGCCGTACCGGTTTGGCATCCACCCGCTCGATCGCCTTGCCGAACATCACCATGTGGCGCGTCTCGTCGCCGAGCTCCGTCAACTCGTAATGCGTGGCACTGGCCGTCGGATCCTGATGCATCATCTTGCGCAGCAGCGCCTGGTTGAGAATGTTCTCGAACCAGATTCCCGCCGACAGCGTGTTCACGAGCTCCTGGCGCGAAAGCTCGATCCGCTGCTCTCGGGACATCGAGTCCCAGATCGGGGTGCCGTAGAGCGACACGGTCTTCGCAGGCAGGAAGAACTTGTCGGGGTCCAGCGGCGCGTCCCAGTCGATGTCCACGACGGGCGCGTACGACTTCTTCACCGAGCCCTTGAGCAGGCGCTCGGCGAACTCTTGGCGAGCGGGTGCAGTCATCGTTGACTCCCTGGTCGTCCCTCGGCGTTGCTAAAAAGGTACGTAGCCCGTCGTGAACATGTCAATACCCCCGGTACCGGATACTTCGGGTAACCAAGTTGGGCCTGAGTTTGCCTGATATGGGCAATATCGCCCGCTGGCCGCTGATTCTGTTGTTAGTCGTCGTGGCGGGTGGCGATCCTCTGCTACGTCACGCCGAACGTCGAACAGCCGAGTTTTCGATGGATCAGCGTCGGCGCGGGCGTAGCCATCTTGGTGTGGCTCGTCGCCTCCGTGCTGTTCGGTTTCTACGTCGCGAACTTCGGCAGCTACAACAAGACGTATGGCGCGCTGGCCGGTGTCATCGTGTTCCTGCTGTGGTTGTGGCCGCCAATCTCGCCTTGTTATTCGGTGCCGAGGTGGACGCGGAAATCGAGCGGGGTCGCCAGCTGCAGGCCGGTCTGCCTGCCGAGCGCGAGTTGCAACTGCCGCCCAAGGACACCCGCAACATCCGGAAGGAAGAACCGCCGAGGAAAGAGACATGGAGCGGGCGAAGCGACGCTTCACGCGCGGCCGAAAGCACTAAGCGCATACTCGCGGGCGTGACCCGTCGAATCCACGTCATCGGCATCGGCGCCGGTGATCCGGATTATGTGACGGCGCAGGCCGTTGACGCGCTAAACGACACCCAGGTGTTCTTCGCGATGGACAAGGGCGAGTCGAAGGACGAACTCGTGGCATTGCGCCGGCTGATCTGTGAGCGGTTCATCCGCGAGCCCGGCTACCGGTTCGTGGCACTGCCCGACCCGCCAAGGGCCAGCACCGCCTCGGACAGCCCGGCCTACCGGCAGGCCGTTGCCGACTGGCACGCCCGCCGGGCCCGCGTGTGGGCCGATGCGATCGAGGCCGAACTCGAACCCGGCGGCGTCGGCGCGTTTCTGGCGTGGGGCGATCCGTCGCTCTACGACAGCACGCTGCGGATCCTTGAAACCGTCGCTGCGAGCGTCGACATCGATTACGACGTCATCCCCGGCATCACCGCGATCCAGGCGCTCACCGCCCGACATCGCATCCCGCTCAACGACGTTGGCGAGCCAGTGCTCATCACCACGGGACGGCAGTTGCGTGAGAACGGGATATCGGGCAGCGCAGTCGTGATGCTCGACGGGGATTGCTCGTTCCGGAGTTGCCCGCCGGCAACGAGGATCTGGTGGGGCGCCTACCTTGGCACATCGGACGAGATTCTGGTCGCAGGCACCGTCGGAGAGGTCGGGGACGAAATCGCCGAACTCCGCTCCGACGCCCGTGCCCGGCACGGCTGGATCATGGACACCTACCTACTGCGTTCGGCAGACTGAGCCCCATGGGGTCCTTTGCCAGTCACGGCCCCTGCTTGAATCTGAACGAACGGGCTTAGGCGAGGTGGCCACGGTGCGTAGAGCGACATGTATCGGGATCGTCTGCCAATGCACTGACGCACTTGAGCGCAACACGTGAACTAGGTTATGTGCCAGCGGGATTGAAGCGGCTGCGGTGTCCACGTCGGCCAGCTGGGTGCGCCGACAATGAAACCCGCGCTCATCTGCGCGATGACGTGTGGGCCCTTACGGGTGCTGTTGTCGTAGACGGTCGCGCTATCCGCGCGGGCGATCCCATCGACCACCAAGCTCCAGAGCCGGTGGTAGCGCTCGCGAATCTTGTTCTCCGGCACCGGATGACCGCCGGCTCGCACCCGATACGTGACCCGCTGCACCGCCAGCTCTTCGGGAATCACCAGCACGTGCAGCACCACGGTGTAACCCGCACCGTGGGCGGTGTCGATCAGTTCGAGCTTGGACGGGTGCGAGAACACCGTCTCGGCGATGAACGGGCGGCCCAGCTCGATCAGCTTGGCGCGGGTCTCGGCGGCGATCAGCGCGGCATCGTAGGCATGCTCGGTCGTGTCATCGGGCCAGCGCTGTTTGGCGATCTCGTCGGCGTTGACGAATACGCTGCCGGGCAGCAACGGGGCGAGGGTGAGTTCGACGAAGGTCGACTTGCCTGCCCCGTTGGGTCCAACGACCAGGTCGAGCCGCTTCACGAAACGGTGGCCGGCAGAGTCAGCGCTTGGCCGTCAACGGCACGGCACTGCCGTCCGGTGCGTACTCGACGAGCTCGCCGGAGTCGTCGAGGGCCACGGTGGTGACGCCGCGGGCGGCCAGCGTCTCGCCGTAGTTTGTGCGGGCGAGGCTCTCCTCGATCGCCGCGGAGACTTCGGCGTTGAACACCACACCCTCCTCCACGGTCAGCTCGCTGAGCTCCAGATCGCCGGCAAGCGCGGCCTCGACCCGGCGGCGTGACGCGGTGTGCTGGCTGGACACCGCGCGGCCGACGCGGGCCCAGTGGTCGAGCTGCTGTTTGGTCGACCGGCTCTGCCGGGCGCCCTCGGCCGCCGCGGCATCGACGAGGTCGGCGGCGAACCGGGTGACGCGGTCGGTGGCTTCAGCCATGATTCCTCGCTCGTGTAGCAATCTGTAACAAGAGTAGCAAGATGCTACATCACTTCAATGGGCTGGTCGGCGCCTGATCGTTGGATGCTACTGACGGTCGCCGGACGCGTTCTGCGCGGTCGGCGCCCCGGTCGACATGGCGCGGCTCGCGTCGGCGTCGCGGTGCATCCACGGGGGCCCAGCCGCCGCCAGCGAAGCAGCGGGCCCCATCAGTGCGGGTGCTACCGCCGGTGCTCCATCACCTCGGCTCGGCATTTGCGCGGCAACCGGCTCAATTTCGAGGCACCTCAGCAAATGTGTGTCGTACCGCCAGCCCGCTAGCACCACGCCCAGGTACGCGGGAGCAACCTCCCTGTCACACCGCCCTGGCTGACCGCGAAAAGCGGTTTACATACGGCGTTCGGCAGACTGAGCCCCATGGAATCCTTTCTGCTGCGCGCCGCAGTGACGGGCCTCGCGCTGTGGGTGGTCACGCTGATCGTTTCGGGAATCAGCTTCGTCGGCGGAAGTTCGACGTTGCAGCGAGTCGGCATCATCTTCGTCGTCGCGCTGATCTTCGGTGTGGTCAACGCGATCATCAAGCCGGTCGTGCAGCTCATTTCGATCCCGCTCTACATCCTGACGCTGGGACTGATCCACGTCGTCATCAACGCGCTGATGCTGTGGATCACGTCGTGGATCACCGAGCACACCACCCATTGGGGCCTGTTCATCGACGACTTTTGGTGGACTGCGATCTGGGCCGCAATCGTGTTGTCGATCGTGAGCTGGCTGTTGTCGCTGGTTGTCGGCAGGGCCGAGCGTTCTACGAGCCGCTAGCGGCACACTGGACACATGCCCGAACTGCCCGAGATCGAAGCGCTCGCCGACCATCTGCGTCGCCACGCCGTCGGGCTCACCATCGGACGCATCGACGTGTCGGCGTTCTCGGTGCTCAAGACGTTCGACCCGCCGATTCCGGTGCTGCACGGCCAGACGGTCACGGGCGCCAACCGGTGGGGCAAGTACCTGGGTCTGCAGTCCGGAGACCTGCATTTGATCACTCACCTCTCGCGTGCGGGCTGGCTGCGGTGGTCCGACAAGCTCGCGGCGGCGCCGCTGAAGCCGGGCAAGGGACCGATCGCGTTGCGTGTTCATCTCGGAACGCCCGGGGAGGCACCGGAATCCAAAGTCGCCGGCGGGGAGGCACCGGAATCCAAAGTCGCCGGCGGAGCGGCTCCGGGATCCGATGTCGCCGCCGGAGCGGCTCCGGGATCCGATGTCGCCGCCGGAGCGGCTCCGGGATTCGACCTCACCGAGGCCGGCACCCAGAAGCGGTTGGCGGTGTGGCTGGTCGACGACCCCGTGAAGGTTCCGGGCATCGCCGCGCTCGGACCCGATGCGCTGGACCTATCGGCCGCGGACCTCGCGAGAGTGCTTGCGCCGAACAGCGGCCGGATCAAAACCGTCATCACCGACCAGAAGGTGATCGCCGGCATCGGCAACGCGTACAGCGACGAGATCCTGCACGTCGCCAAGATCTCTCCGTTCGCGACGGCGGGCAAGCTGACGGATGCGCAGCTCGCCGCGCTGCACGACGCAATGAACTCGGTGCTCACGGACGCGGTGTCGCGTTCCGTAGGCCAGCAGGCCGCGACGCTCAAGGGGGAGAAGCGCTCCGGGCTCCGGATACACGCCCGCACCGGACTGCCGTGCCCGGTGTGCGGCGACACCGTGCGCGAGGTGTCGTTCGCCGACAAGTCGTTCCAGTACTGCGCGACCTGTCAGACCGGTGGCAAGGTGCTCGCGGATCGGCGGATGTCGCGGCTGCTCAAGTAAGGCAGTAGGACCGGTCAGGGGTCGGCCGATGAGGCGGACGCCTCGTCGACGAGCCGATGTGCATCATCAAGCCACCCTGGGGCATCGAGATGCACGGACATCTCCAAAAGCTCCTGTGCTGCCGCCGCGAAGCCGGACCTGTCGCCGCCGGCTTTGGCAATCAGCGCTTCGCACTTCAATTGGAACGGAAGAATAGCGGGAACCTCGATCTTGTCGAGTACCGCTTTCAGCGCGGTCAATACACCTTTCGCCTCGGCGGTGTCGCCGTTTGCGTTTCGCTGGAGGAGGAGTTCGACCAACGGCGCGGCGGAGAAGCCGATCATCAACGGGCTACCCCGGCGGTCGTTAGCCTGCCGCCAGAACACATCGTGCAATCGCCCTATCGCCTCATCGCGACGACCTTGGCGCGCGGCTTCCACGGCCAGATCGGGTTCCGAAGAAGCTAGGTTCATCGTTGACATCCGCTTGGCTCTTATCGCTTCGTTCGCACGGGTCAGAAGATCGACGGCCGTCGCACGGTGTTCGTCGCCCGCACGGAAAAGTATTGTGCCGCGGGCCCATTGGGCGCTGAGGATGGCGAAATCGTCGCCGGAATCCTCCGCGACGCGCAGCGCATCGGCACTGTGGCGAAGTAGTGCTCCGTCGGCGGCATTCAGGCCGGCCGCCACCAGTGCTGCCGCATAGCTCGTGCAGTTGGCGTAAGCCGCCGGGTCAGTCGATCGGGCCATGTTCAGGCCTTCCTCGATGTTGCGTCTGCCTTGGTGCTGATCGCCGAGAAGCATCGCTATCATGCCCTTGATCAGCTTCGATCGAGCGAACCACCCGTTTACTGTTCGATTGGGCGGCGGCATTGCGCGCTGGCTGGAGATCGTGCTGAGCGCCGACGCCAGATCGCCTGCAAGGAACTGCACCCACATGACGCCCGCAAGGATGCCGGCCTTCTCGTGTTCGTGCCCCTCGACGGCTTCGATGGCCGCCAGCACGCGGGGGACGAGCTCGGCCGCTTCGAGAATGCGGTCGTCGTTGGTCGACATCGAGAGGACCTGGCCCGCGATGCCCGCCGCCGCCGACAACGTGTCGCCGGTCTGCGCAGTAAGATCGACAAGTTCGGCGAAATACCGGTCGGCATGTGGGTCGAATCCGCCGACCTGCCAATTGGTCAGCGCGAGCATCACCCGCGGGGCGGTTCGCATTTCGTTCACGAAAGGCTCGTCAGCGGGCAGGCAATCTGCGGCGTCCAAACCTCGCTTCCAGCTCGACCTCGCTGCCAGCACATCCTTTGACTGCAGCCAGTTGGCGGCCCGCATGTGCCAGCCATAGGCGGCGCAGTCTCCCGCTGCTTCCAGGTGCGTAGCGATGAGGGCGGCGTTCTCGTCGGCGCGATCGGGTGCCATACTCTCGAGCGCATGCGCAAACCGCCGATGGCTGTCGGATCGCGTTGCCGCCAACTGGGATTCGTAGGCGACCGTGCGGATCAGCGGGTGCCGGAACTCATAGCGAGGTTGGGGAACAAACTCGATCTGGTCGATCAACTCGGCACTGACGATTTCGCCGAGATGCTCGGCGTCGGCGTCGGGCGTCAACACTCGCAGTGTGTCGTATTCGAAGCGCGAGCCGATCACGGCCGCAGCATTCAACAGTGATTTCGCCGACGATGTGAGCCGGTCGATGCGGGCGGCGATGACGGCCTGCACGGTTGCGGGGACTGTGACGTCGACCAGGTCGCCCGTGGGCCGATAAGCGCCCCGGCCGCCGGTGAGAACACCCCGCGCAGCGAGATCCCTGATGATCTCCTCGACGAAAAACGGGTTTCCCGCAGCGGATACGGCGATCAGGTCGGCGACGCGCCGTCACCTCGGATCATCCCCGAGCAGCTCAGTGATCAGCGCTGTGGCGGATGAATCCGCCAATGGTTTGAGGTTCACGGTGGTCGTCGCGGTGGTGCGCAGCCGTCCGCTGTACTCAGGGCGATAAGTGAACGCCAGGGTAGACGAGCTTGTGGCGAGCTGCTCGGCGAATTCGGCGAGGACCTGTTCGCTTGCGGTATCAATCCAATGCACGTCCTCGACGATCAAAACCGCCCGTCGGTCACGCGCCTTGACATACATGACCATGACTTCCACAAGCCTGCGGCGCCGGGAGTCGGTCGACAGCTCTGGAGCTGCGGGATCGATCACGGCAAGACCCAACAATTCGAGGAGCGCTCGCGCGTGGTCGGTTCCAGGAGCGAGGAACGCACCGAGCTGGGTCTCGATCTGGCCGCGGGCGGTATCGGCATCCAGTCGCGCGATTCCGAACATCGCGCGCAACACTCGGGACAGGACTCGAAGCGGTACGTCGGCGGTGTGTGCCTCGCACCCAGCGATGATGACGTCGCAACCGGCCGCCGTCACCGCAGTGACGAATTCTCCGATCAACCGGGTCTTGCCCAAGCCGGGTGCACCGGTGACGGCGAGGACGGCTCCGGCAGTTCGGTCGAACTGCGTTGTCAGGAGGTCGAGTTCGTCGTCGCGGTCGTGCATCACTCCACCGCGCCGGCCAAGCAACACCTGATCGGTGTTGATGGCGTCGAGTCGACGCGCAGGCACTGGCTCGGACTCGTTCTTGACGCCGACGAACTCCAGCGGTCCGAGTGTCGCGGTGTGTTCGATGAGCGTCGCTGTGCTCTCCGAACAGAGGGTGCCGCCGGGTGGCGCGGCGGCTTCCATACGTTGGGCCATGCCGACGGGGTGGCCGATGGCGGTGTAGCTGCTGCCGATGTCGCCGGTGATCACCGCGCCGGAGTTCAGCCCGATGCGGATCTGCAGGTCGATGTTGTACTGCTTATGCACAGTTTCTGCGAGTTGTGCTGCAGCGGTTTCTATTTCGAGTGCAGCGAAAGCGGCACGGAGCGCGTGGTCTTCGAGTGCGACCGGCGCTCCGAACAGCGCCATCAATCCGTCGCCGGTGAACTTGTCGACGGTTCCGCCATAGCGTTGCACGATCAACGCCGATCGGTTGAACAGGTCGTACATGATTTTCTCGCAGCAGCTCGGGGTCCAACGTCGCCGCGAGTTTCATCGACCCTACGACGTCGCCGAACAACACCGTCACGTGTTTGCGTTCGGCCGGACGCGGAGGTTGTGCGGAGGCGCCACACTCGTCGCAGAACTTGGCAGCTGCGCGCATGCCATGGCCGCACGCGGCGCAAGGTACGGCCTCCATGTTGTCCCCCACGTTAATTTCGCAATCATGATCACTTACAGATGGGCATGACGCACGTCTTCGGTCAGATCCGGGCTGGTTAAGCTGTGCCGGTGACTCGGCAGAAGATCTTGATCACCGGCGCCAGCTCCGGCTTGGGCGCGGGCATGGCCAGGGCGTTCGCGGCCAAGGGGCGCGATCTGGCGCTGTGCGCCCGGCGCACCGACAGGCTCGACGAGCTCAAGGCCGAGCTGCTCGAGCGGCATCCGGGCATCACGATCGCCGTGGCCTCGCTCGACGTGAACGACCACGAGCAGGTGCCGAAGGTGTTCGCCGAACTTGCCGACGAGTTGGGCGGTATCGACCGCGTCATCGTCAATGCGGGCATCGGCAAGGGAGCCCCGCTGGGCTCGGGCAAGCTGTGGGCCAACAAGGCCACCATCGAGACGAATCTCGTTGCGGCATTGGTGCAGATCGAGACGGCGATTGAGATGTTCAACGCCTCAGGTGGCGGTCACCTGGTCTTGGTCTCGTCGGTGCTGGGCAACAAAGGCGTGCCGGGAGTCAAGGCCGCCTACGCCGCCAGCAAGGCCGGTGTGTCGTCGCTGGGGGAGTCGCTGCGCGCCGAATACCTGAACGGTCCGATCAAGGTGACCACCCTGGAGCCGGGGTACATCGAATCCGAGATGACCGCCAAGTCGGGGTCGACGTTGTTGATGGTGGACAACGAAACCGGGGTCAAGGCAATGGTCGACGTGATGGAGCGCGAGTCCGGCCGGGCCGCCGTTCCATGGTGGCCGTGGGCGCCATTGGTGCAGCTCATGCGGGTTCTGCCGGCACGGTTTGCGCGCCGTTTTGCTTAGAGTCCTTTAAGGTTTAAGTGCCCCGCGATCGTGGTAGCCCATTTTCATGATCGCAACAATGACGAAGTTGACGCCTCTCCTGTTCGCGGGTGCTGCGGCAGCGGCGATTGCTGCTGCGCCCATCGCCGGTGCTCAGCCGGCGCCACCCCCGCCGTGCGTGAATGCTGATGGGACGCCGTGTGCGGCGCTCGGCAATATCGAAGCCGGCCCTGGCGGCGGCGCGGAATTCGCCGTCCCCAATGGCCCGGCCGGTACCGCTGATGCCGGTGGCGCACAAGGGGTAATCCCCAACGGCCCAGCCGGTTCGGCTGACCTCGGCGGCGCCACCGGATCGCTGTCGCCCGTCGGTCCCGGTGGATCGGCCGGCCCCGGTGGGGCCAGCGGATGCCTGCCCAATGTCGGCTGCATCAACATCCCGGCCCCTTAGACCGGCCTAGCTGCACCAACGCGGTGCACGCCCCCTTGTGGGCGTGTGCCGCGTTGTGCTTTGTGGTTGCAACAACTTGACAAGTTGTTGGGTTTTCACAACAGTCTTTTGTTATGAGTCCGGTGAGGCGAGGGAAATCCCTCCCCATCCACAACCGCATCGGCGTCCTGCGCGCTGAGCGGCGGATGACGCGGGCGCAACTCGCGGAGTTGGTGGACGTCAACCCGCAGACCGTCGGTGCTTTGGAACGGGGCGATCACTTTCCCAGCCTCGATCTGGCGTTCCGGGTATGCGACGTCTTCGGGCTGCCCGTGGCGGCGGTGTTCTCGCGAACCCCATTCGCGCCCCTGTCCACCGAGCTCTACCGAGAGCCCGCACCACGAGCCGGCGAAGGCGATGTCCGGCTCAACCGCGCAG
>CAVTSZ010000021.1:0-106928 GCA_963737385.1 uncultured Actinomycetota bacterium | reverse complement strand
TCCCCGCGGGCAAATTTTTTTCGGCTCGGATGCCAGGCCCATTTACTTGAGGACGTTCAAGTGAAGACGCTCAGAATTGTCGCCGGTGGAGTCGTCGCGACCGCCGTTGCCGGGACGCCCCTGTGGCTGGGCGCCGGACCCGCCGGGGCCGTCCCCGATGTGGTCGACCGCACGTACAGTGACGCCAGGGCAATGATTCAGCAGGCAGGCGGGTCGGCTGTTGTGGCGACCAGGACCGGCGGCGGTCTCGACGAGAGCAAGTGCTTCGTCGCCAATCCGTGGGACGCGCCATATCAGCGCATCGTCCGTGGCGGAATGACAACAATGACGAGGTGCTCGTCGCGTTGATTGCAACGGAGTGCTCGCTGGGCCCGGCGCGTCCGGCAACTCCGTGGCGAATCCGGCAGGCCGTCAGGCAAAGTCCGAAGCCGAGGAGAAAGCAGAGGAGCAAGAGGAACAGGAACTCGCCGAAGCTGCCACTCCCAACGAGTAGTCCGCGAGCGGTAGCGGTGCACGCCGTGAGGCAATAAGCTACGGCCATTAACTATGTAGTTGCATGGACAGTGGAGGTCGGTCGCGCGTGAAGAAGCTCATCGTGTTCGGGGCGGGCCCGGCGGTCGCTGCCGTGGCAGCATCGGCCGCGCTGTTCGGAGCCGGCACGGCAGCCGCCGCCCCGGACGTCGTGGGCCAGACGTTTTCCGACGCGCAGTCGGCCATCGAGGACGGTGGCGGTTCCGCCGTCGTTGCGTCTCGGGTCGGTGACAAGCTCGACGAGGGCGACTGCATCGTCACCAACGCATGGGATGCTTCGTTCCTGCGCATCGACGCGGCCGCCGATGGTCAGGTGAACGTCGCGCTCAACTGCAACGGTGCGTATGCCTCGGCCACCAACCCCGGCACGTCGGTGCAGAACCCGCTGGGCCGGGAAGCGAAGTCCGCGGCCGACGAAGAAGCGGCCGCCGCCGAAGCAGAAGCGGCCGCCGCCGAAGAGCAGGCGCTCGCCGAGGCCGCCACGCCTGACGAGTAAGGGCTAGTAGCTCGACACCCGGCTCAACAGCATCTCCACGCAGTAGTCGATGAACTGCTCGCGGGTCGCTGAGAGCCTGCCGTTCAAGTAGGCGGTGAACAACGCCGTCAGCGCCCCGATCAGTCCGGTGGCCACCAGGGCCGCCATGGCTGGGTCGCTGATGCGGGTGAGCTTGTGCTGCAAAAGTTCGATGAAGCTCGGCATCCATTCGGCGCCCGAGCGGGTCAGCACGGGTTCCTTTTCGGGGGCCAACAGCAGCACCCGGCCGCGCGCGGGATCGTCGACCATCAGCGCGACGAATTGTTCCACCGCCTCGCGGGGGGTCTTCGCCGTCGTCAGCGCGGACATCGCCCGCGCGCAGACGTCGTCGTAGACGGCACGGACGAACTCGTCGCGGTCGGCGAAGCTCTCATAGAAGTAGCGTTCGGTCAGGCCGGCGGCCCGGCACACCGCACGCACAGTGAGAGCAGGACCCTGCGCTCCGCCCAGAAGTGCAACGCCCGCGGCGATCAGTTCGTCGCGGCGTAATACCTGCCGATCCTCCAGTGGCACACCGGACCATCGGCCCCGTCGTTGACCCGCAGGCACATCCCTCCTAAGCTCGATGGTGACAACGCCTGTAGTCAGACTATGCCTCTGACTGGATGGGAAGCTCATCTGTGACTCAAGATACTTCTGAGGCATGCCCGGTGACCAGGGGGCATTCCTCTCGCAAGCCGGGGGCCCACCCGCCCGAAGGGCAGGGGGACGGCAGCCCAACAGCCGCGGGTTGCCCGGTCGCGCCAGGCGGGTATGACACCCCGCCGCAGCCGCTTGGGCCCGACTCACTGACCTGGAAGTACTTCGGCCAGTGGACCGGAATGCTCCAGGGTCCGTGGGCCGGCTCGATGCAGAACATGCATCCGCAGTTGGGCGCCGCTGTGCAGCAACACTCGATCTTCTTCATGGAGCGGATGCCGCGGCTCTACCGGTCCGTCTACCCGATCGGGGGTGTGGTGTTCGACGGTGACCGTGCGCCCAGGACCGGGGCGCAGGTCCGCGATTACCACATCGGAATCAAGGGTGTCGACGATCAGGGGCGCCGGTACAGCGCGCTGAACCCCGACGTCTTCTACTGGGCGCACGCGACGTTCTTCAAATCGACGCTGTTGGCCGCGGAATGGCTCGGTGGCGGCCTCGCCGAGGCGCAGAAACGCCAGCTCTTCGACGAGCACATCGCGTGGTACCGGATGTACGGCATGAGCATGCGGCCGGTGCCGAAGTCGTGGGAGGAATTCCAGGAGTACTGGGATCACATGTGCCACAACGTGTTGGAGAACAACTGGGCCGCGCGCGCGGTGCTCGACCTGTCGTCAATGACGAAGCATCCCTCGCTGGAGTGGATGCCCGATTGGCTGTGGCGGCGCAACGTGGCGTGGATGCAGGCGTTCTTCAACTTCACAACCGTCGGACTGTTCGACCCGGCGGTCCGTGTCCTGATGGGCTACAGCTGGTCTCCTCGTAAGGAGCGGCTGCACCGTCTCTTCGGGACAGTCGTGTATCGCATCACCCGGCTGGTGCCCAAGCGCGTGATGATGCATCCGAGGAAGCGCTCCGCGTGGGATCGTGCACATGGCCGGTTACCCGCAGACGCACCGCTCGTGGAAACCCCGGCACGCAATCTGCCGCCCGTGGATTATCGCGACAACCCGCACTACTACAGCCCGAACGTCTGACGCCCGCTTACCGGTTGACGGCGTGCCCGGTCCACATCGCGCCGTCGAAATACCTTAGCTGGCAACGATTCTGAGGATCCGGGAACCACCCCGCCTGAACCGGAGGGTACCTGCCGAACAGGCCTCGCTGGTCTCCGGCCAGGCTCAGCCGGAACTCGTAGTCGGCGCGGGCGCGTAGGCCGGCGTCGCGGATGGCATGTGCTTTCCTGCGGCGACTGACGAAGATGAGCAGCCCGACGATTGCGGTGACGGCGACGGCGTCGTACCACCCGTTGGCGACCCACCAGAACGTGACGAGCGCGGCGGTGCCGGTGACGACGGGATGACGGCGCCAGAAGGGCGACCGGGTCTGCTGGTAGAGCACACCACAAGATTACTGCGTCCCAGCGGATGCTCACCCGCCGAACAGCAGATACAGCCCGGTCAACGTGTAGCCGACCATGGTGAGCATCATGGCCAGCTGTCCGCTCAGTTGATGCCCGATCGGTAGGACGCGCAGCGCCTGATCGTGCGCGGCGACGACGCCGAGGATGTGTCCGAGGACGACGCACGCGACCTTGATGGTCCACAGCAACGTCGGATGCAGCGACAGGAAGTACACCACGTCGCCGGAATCGAGCCCGAGCAGATGCCATCCGAGGCCGAGCGGGTCCGCCAACCGGACGATAGTCTCCTGACCGCGCTCCACCAGATACGAGAGGTAGTGCGCGAACACGTAGCCCACCACGATGGGGATGAGACTGTGCGCCAGCCGCCCGGGCAGCTCGCGCCGCTTTTCTCGCGTCACGCCTGCGGTCGCCCGCGCGGCGACCCAGAACGTCGTCCCGACAACGACAACGAACAGCAACAGCCCCGCGGATCGAAGCAGCGTGCCGCCGATCTCCTCGCCGATGAGCGGAAGGGATGCCGCGTTGCGGTCGACGAACTTCCTGAAGGCCGGTGACGCGGAGAAGCTGTCGAACGCGGTGGAGCCCAGCAGCACCGCCAACACCGCCAGGGTGCCCGGACGCACCGGCATGGTGGGCAGATGGTCTAGCGGATTGCCCGCGACGACCTGGCCAGTCGCACCGTTGCGCCGAAACGGCGACAGCCGCGACGCCACCACGCTGTACACCTCGAACGGGTCGGCCCGCGCGAACCACGTGGACCCGAACACCGCGGCACCGGCCGCCATCGCGACGGCATAAACGAGAATCCAGATCTTGATGGCCGTCAGCGAGCCCGGGTCCGGACTGGCCAGCTCCAGCCAGACGAAGGCGAACAGGCCCATTGCCGCCGGCCAGTAGCCCAAGCGCGAGGGATATCCCCGGCGGGCATCTGTGTCGGTCTGCTGCCGCCGAAACCCGAAGAGCCGGTAGAGCGTTCGCATCGGTGAAACAACACGCCATACCGGGCCGGCGGCGATCGATGTGGCGACCAACCCGACCCACAGCAGCACGTAGAACACGCCCGGTAGGGCGTTGTCGCCGCCCTGGGGTCCCCACAGAGCAGCGGCGGCGATCCACGCGGTGAATGCCAGTGCGGCGGCCGCGACGAGCCACCGGATGGCCGGGGAGTCAACGGTATTCGTCACCCACCGCGGCAGCGCTCGCCCCGGCTTCGCGGGATCGAACCTCGGCGACTTCCACGCAACGGCCACCACCGCGAAAGTGAAGACCAATGCCCACACTGCCCCAATCAACGCGAAGGACAGCGGCACGGGAAGATCTGTCGATCCACCCACGCCGTGTGCAAGGACGGTGGTGTCAGGGGTCAAGGCAGCACTTCGATGGTGACGACCGTGCGATGAAGATCGTGCAGTTCCACATCGACTCGTCCGGGCACCTCGACCGTGAACTCGAACTGCTGATCCGGCCGCGCGTCGACGTCAAAGGTGTGTTCCGGGACGGAATGTACGTGGAGTTCGTCGACCACATCACTGCTCACCGCGAGCAGTATCGGTCGCCCCGCCACGGCCTGTGCCTGCGCGTTGGTGGGCGTCACCGTGCCGCCGGCGATGGTGACTTCGATGACGGTCCGAGCATCCGCCGGCGCTGGCACAATCGTTGAAGGCGTTGTCCTGCTGGCTATTTCGGAGGAGGTGGACGACTCCTGTGTCGGTGACGGCGCCGGTCCGCACCCCGCCAGGGCAGCGCCGATCGCCACACCCGCGAACAGGTTCTTTGCCGCGAGCGTCGTCGGTCTACCGAAAGTCATTCCGCGGCAGCCGAACCCGACGAATCGGCATCCGACATGTCGGCATCCGTCGCAGGCCGCGTTGCCCGGGCCCGGTCGATCGCGAACACCCCAAGGGCAAGGGCGATCACCGAGAGACCCAGCGCGGTCCAGGCGACCAGGGAACCCATGCCACCGCCCTGCGCGGCGCCGATGGTCACTGCCGGCTCCGGGGACTCCGGATCCTCGTCTCCGGTTTTCTTTTCCGTCCAACTCCGCTTGGTGCCGTCGGAGAAGATCTGCACCGTCGGCAGCGCGAGCGTGGTGATATCGGGCAGCGGCCCAACATCGAGCCCGAACTGGACGAACTGTCCCAGCGGGACACCCGGACCCGTCGCCGTCCAGGTCACCGAGTCGACCACCTCGGTGACCTGGTCGCCGTCGTCCTCGATGATCGGCGGAATCTTCTTCTTCGTCGTGTCGATGCGCCAGCCCGGAACCGGTTCCACGAGCACGGTCTTGAGGACGACGTCGTCAGGAATGCGCATCTCGACCTTCGTGGTCGCCACCGTGCCCGACTCGGTGGGCACCCGCAGAGTGATGAGCGCGTAGTCGCCCGGCGCGGCAGTGCCGTCAAGCGCTGCGGTGACATGGGCGGAGGCCGGCGAGCTGGAAAGGAGCGCCACAATGCCCACTGTGAACATAACCCCGGCAAATCGCATGATTGTCTTGACCACCGGCCACCTCCATTTGTCCACTGCCAGCCGATGTGTGCGATCCAACGACGCCACGGACGGCTTTGTCGACGTCGTTGGTGGCGAGCAGCGTGTTATCCCCCGGATCCACTGGGTAGCGGAATCCACTTCAAGAATTCGTTGATAGCAAATGCTCAGCTGGCAAAACGCTAACAGCCGTGCCGGAATATCGTCGCAGTTTCGGCTCCCGTCATCGGACTCCGACGGTCAGTACATAAGCCGACCGGATTCCCGATCTGTACGGTGCCGAGGCTGTCGGTCTGCCAAGACGGAGATGTTGGAACGGGCGCCTGCCGAGTTGTCGCCTTCATGCACGAGTTGTTTGGGGCCGGGCACCCTTGCGGCCGATTCTGGGTGACTCAGCTACCTCGGTAGGGTTCAAGCGCCTGGTGCACTCGGGAGTGGCGCGTGAGATGTCAACCGCGCTGGCCAGCCGTCCCCGGCGAGGCGAGAATCAGTCCGCCGCGAGGGAAACTGCAACCTCGGTCAAATCTTGCGGGACCGCCGACCCCCTTCAAGGGTCAGGCGCGGTATTAGAGCATCTCCACAAAGGCTCACGTGGTGCCCCCACCAGGGCTCGAACCTGGGACCTGCGGATTAAAAGAACCCGCTAGACCGATTTCGGCTAGCCTTGCCACCAGCGGCGATGCTGACCGAAGCTGATAAAAAAGACGCAGGCCATCGGTACTTTGCAGCCCGTTGCGGTACCACTGCGGGTTACCTGCGGGTTCGCTCAGTTACTCCCAGCCCGCCGGGGTAGCGCCGGGTTACAGGCCGGGCCAGGCTGTCCGTTCTCAAAATCCGCCCCCTTTGCGCTCATCATGTCGTGACCCGAGGGCATCGGAGTTATTGCGGATAGCCCAGACTCCAGCCCCGGTAGATCCAGTGGGACCCCACATTGGGGCTCGGCAGAATCTGGATGTTGTGCCCGTCGCCGTACCCTCGCGCGAGCCCCTGGACGCCGCCGGAGATATATGTCCCATCACCGCGGGCAATGTCAATGTGGGCGCCGTACGATTTCTTGCTGAAGACGAGTGCTCCCCGCGGGGGATTCATGTCGGTGTGTATCTGGCCTTGTCGAAGGAGGGTTTGGTACATGGTTTCGGCGGCGCCGTCCCAGCCGTACTGAGCCTGCGGCACGCCGTAGGCGTAGGCCACGAAAGCCTCGCATCCGTATGGGCCGAACATGTCTGACCCGAGCGCGCTTTCGGCCTTAGAGATGGCGGCTTCCGCCCCGGGGACCGTCTCAGCGGGGGCACTAGGTGCGAACAGGAGTGCCGCGGCAAGCAGAGTGGCGGAAGTTAACAGATAGATTCGGGCGTTCAACTTATGGCTCCGTTCTCCGCGTGCATGTTGGCCTCGTGGATGGGGGCGTGATTCGATCGGCTCGTGCGAGCCTTCAAGCCTCCCTTCAGGCAAACCAGTGGCTTTCTTCAGGTGTTGCTCAGGTACCCAGCGCGCCGTAGATAAAACTGCTGGGCGACCGGGGCCTCAGCTCGCAGAAGTTCACGAGCGGGTGCCCGCCCCAGCCCGACCGGGTAAGCAGATGGGCGTGATGGACACGTAGGAGTCGGCGCGGGAGGCCGTGCAGGCGTCGAAGAAGTTGCGCTAGGCGTCCGGATAGACCAACTCGCCTGACGAGTGCCAGTACGGGCCCGGACCAGACTGGTAACCAGCCAGCGGATGTGGCGGTTGCGATGGGGTATCGCCGGGGTGCGAGGCCCCTCCGCGGAGTCGGCCATATAGAGGTAGCGCGTTGACCAGGTCGGTCGTGGTGCCCCCACCAGGGCTCGAACCTGGGACCTGCGGATTAAAAGTCCGTAGCTCTACCAACTGAGCTATAGGGGCGCGAGGCATCAGGATACTGGGTGGCCGCCGGGCTCCTCGTTTGAGGATTGGGTGCCGGTACCCTAAGCTATCGAGGCTCCCAGCGTCACAGCGTTGTGAGTACCCCGGAGAGATTCGGCTGGCCCCCTTCGTCTAGCGGCCTAGGACGCCGCCCTTTCAAGGCGGTAGCGCGGGTTCGAATCCCGTAGGGGGTACGCGCGGCATCGTACTATGGAGCCGCGCAAGTAAGGCCCTGTGGCGCAGTTGGTTAGCGCGCCGCCCTGTCACGGCGGAGGTCGCGGGTTCGAGTCCCGTCAGGGTCGCCATTGTTTGGCGAGGCACTTCGGTTCTCGATATGACCGGTGCCTTCCGGCCAGGTAGCTCAGTTGGTACGAGCGTCCGCCTGAAAAGCGGAAGGTCGCCGGTTCGATCCCGGCCCTGGCCACATACATCGAGCTGGTCTGAGCGCGCTAGCGCCGGTTAGCGGCCGAGCAAATTCCTTGAACACCCGTCGGGTATGTCGTGTACCAGTGGTGACACATGGAGCCCACTGCTGGGGGCAGGTTCCGCAAGGATCCCGAAGGCCGCGGCCGCACGCAGGAACAGGTGGCCAAGGAGTTCGCCGCGATCACCATGACGCAGCCCGACAAGGCGGCCGAGATCATCCATCGCGGGGTGGAGGCGGGCAAGGCGCGGATCCTCGTCGGTCCCGACGCCCACATGTTCGACGCCCTCGCACGGCTCACGCCCACGCACTACTACGAGGTGCTCGGTCGGCTGCAGGGTCTCCTCCGGAAGCGCGCCGCCTCCTGAGGCGCTAAGGGACCAGCACCACCTTGCCGACGTTCTCCCGCGCGGCGAGAATGCGGTGCGCCTCCGGTGCGTCGTCGAACGGCACCGCGGCATGGACGATCGGCGACGCGATGCCGTCCGTCAGGGCCGTCGAGAGCGGCCCGATCCACGGCTCCAGCGTGCCGCGGTCATCCCAGAGCTTCAGCATGTTCAGGCCGATGACGGCTTTGGAGTCCGAGAGCTGTTTGGTCAAGTTGAACCCCCGCAGCATCGGCAGTACCTGAGGCAACACGACACGCAGGGAACGTTTCTCGCCCTGTTGCAACGCGGAGATGCCGTACGCCACCAACCTGCCGCCGGGCCGGAGCAGACTGTATGAGCGGCGCAACGATGCTCCTCCGATCGCGTCGAGCACGAGGTCGTAGGGCGGTAAATCCTTCCACCAGCCGTCGCGCCGGTAGTCGATGGTCCGGTCCACGCCCATCTCGGTCAACGCCTGATGCTTGCCGGGTGACGCGGTGCCGTGTATCTCGACGCCGGTCGGCTTCGCCAGCTGGATGGCCGCGATGCCGACGCCGCCCGCCGCCGCGTGGATCAACACGCGTTCACCGGCGCGCAGCGATCCGTAGCCGTGCAATGCTGCCCACGCGGTGGCGTAGTTCACCGGCACCGCGGCACCCTGCTCGAAGCTCATCGTGTCCGGCAGGACGAGGACATCGGATTCGTTGACATTGACGATCTCGGCGTAGCCCCCGAAACGCGTTCCGGCCAATACCCGTTCGCCGACCCGCGACGCGTCGACTCCGTCACCGACCGCCTCGATGGTGCCCGCCACCTCGTAGCCGACCACGCAGGGCAGCTTGGGTGCATCGGGATACAAACCGACGCGGGCGAGGTGGTCGGCGAAGTTCACGCCGGCCGCGCGCACCGCAATGCGGACCTGTCCGGCCGATGGAGGCGGCGGATCGGGCCGCTGCTGAACCTTCAGCACCGACGGGCCACCGTGTTTGGTTATGACGACCGCGCGCATTAGGCGGTGGCCTTGGCGTGTTCGTACAACGACGCGTCGTGGGCGCACACCATCAACAGGTCGGGTTCGCGGCGCTGGTACAGCTCGGTGAGGCGAGCGTGATTGTCGTGCACCCTCTTTCGGTCGAACGCGAGCAGAGGCTCGATGACCTTGATGGGTCCGGGAACGTTCGACTGCCCATCCAGTGTGCCCGGGTGGTAGAACGCATCACCGCAGTGCATCACCCATCGTTCGCCGGCGTCGACGGCGATACACGCATGTCCTCGCGTGTGGCCCGGCAGCGACACCAGCACGATTCCCGGTGAGATCTCGTCGAGTTCCTTGGCAGCGGCGAATCCGCGCCACTTCTCCCCGTCGGGATTGTGCTCGACGAGCTTGGGTCCATGGGCCCACTGGGCGGGGCGGAAGCGGACTTTCTCTCGGAACGACGGTTCACGCACCGCGCCGATCAGTTCAGCTGTGGTGACGTGAATTTGAGCGTCCGGGAAATCCGAGATGCCGCCGATGTGGTCCATATCGAAATGTGTGACGACGATGTGGCGGACGTCCGCGCGGGAGAACCCCAGTCGCTCGACCTGGCGGACCGCCGTTTCATTTTGGTCGAAGACCGGTTTGAAGAGGTGGCGCGTGGGTCCGATGCGGGCGTGGTCGTCACAGTCTTGCGACCCGTATCCGGTGTCGACGAGAACCAGGCCGTTGCCGGTCTCGACGAGCAGCACGTGGCAGACGATCGTCGGCACTCCGTACGGGTGCATTGTCCCGCAGTTGAGGTGGTGGACCTTCACAGCTCTCCCGTTCCGACCAGAGCCAGCAGTTCGCCGCGCCCGATCTGCGTGACCAAGCTGGCCGAGTCGAAGTAGATGCGTTCATTGACGACGCGGTCGCCGTCGAAGTAGAACACCGCGATGATCGGCACCCGGAATGCCTTGCCAGTCGGCGGCAGACCGTAGAACTCGCCGAGATTGGTTCCCAGCAGGTCGAATTCGACGATGACGGCATCATCGGCGACGTGGCAGCGGACATTGTCGTGCCGCTGATCGGGAAAGGCGGTCCGGGTGGTCAGGTAATACCCCATCACCTCATCGTCGCCGTCGAAGACCTGACCGGTTGCCATGATCTCGTAGTGCGGGCGGCCCCCGGATTCGGATTTGAACGTGGCCAGGGTGCGGTCGAACTCCTTGGTCACCTCGGTGTCCATGTGTTCCCGAATGACCTCGAGTCGGCGGTCGCGCAACTCGTCGGTGATCATGCGTGAACTCTAGGCCGCCCCGCCGGTGTCAGGCCGCGGTTTGCAGCGTCGGGAGCCTCACCGCGAACCAAGTTTTGTCAATACTGACATAACTTCGTGCGATACTTTTTCTCCATGGTCCGGCCTGCCCAAACCGCACGCAGTGAGCGCACGCGCGATGCGCTGCGGCAGGCGGCGGTCGTGCGGTTCCTCGCCCAGGGTGTCGAGGAAACGTCGGCCGAGCAGATAGCGGCGGATGCGGGGGTATCGCTGCGGACGTTCTATCGCCATTTCGCGTCCAAACACGATCTGCTGTTCGCCGACTATGCCGGTCTGCAATGGTTCAGGGCCGCGTTGGCGGCGCGTACGCCCGACGAGCCGATCATCGAGTCGGTGCATTCGGCGATCATGGCGCGGCCATACGACGATTGGGCTGTTGCGCAGACGGCCGCCCTTCGCGCGCAGGAGATCGAGCCCGACCGCATCGTGCGACACATGCGGCGGGTCGAGGCCGACTTCGCCGAGGTGATCGAACAGCACCTCGCCGAGGAGAATCCGCCGGGGCCCGGCACCGACGAACGCATGCACATCGCCGTCACCGCGCGGTGCATCGCGGCGGCCGTCTTCGGTGCGATGGAGGTGTGGATGCTCGGTCGGGAGCGCTCGCTGCCCGAGTTGTCGCGGCTGACGCGGGAGGCGTTGGACACTCTGGCCAAGGGGATCGCCTGACAAGTTTTGTCATTATTGACAAAACTTGACCCACGTGTCAGCCTCAGCCCATGGCGGACTATGACGCGATCGTCGTCGGCGCGGGCCACAACGGATTGACCGCTGCCGCACTGCTTCAGAAGGCCGGGCTACGCACGCTGTGCCTCGACTCCAAGCTCTACGCCGGCGGAATGGCCTCCACCGTCGAGTTGTTCGACGGCTTCAAGTTCGAGATCGCCGGGTCGGTTCAGATTCCGACCTCGGCCGTGGTGAGTCGCGAACTCGGACTCGATGAGTTACCGACCGTCGACCTCGATGTGATGTCGGTGTCCCTGCGCGGCGTGGGAGACGAACCCCTCGTCTACTACACCGACCCGATGAAGCTGATGACGCACATCAACGAGGTGCACGGAGCGGAAGCGGTCAACGGGATGGCCGGGTTGATGGCGTGGTGCCAGGCGCCCACCCGCGCGTTGGGGCGGTTCGACGCGGGCCGGCCGCCGAAGACGCTCGATGAGATGTACGCCTGCGCGACAAACGAATTCGAACGGTCGACGATCACGGATCTGCTGTTTGGGTCGGTCACCGACGTGCTCGACCGCTATCTGCCGGACAAGGAGAAGTTCGGCGCGCTGCGCGGCATGCTGTCGTTGCTCGCGGTCAACACCACCTACCGCGGACCCTCGACACCCGGGACGGCCGCTGCGCTGGCCTACGGGTTCGCCGTTCCCGACGAGAATGCGCTGCTCGTCAAGAAGCTCAGGGGTGGCATCGGCGCACTGACGTCGCACCTGTGCGAGGTGTTCACGTCGAACGGCGGTGAACTGCGACTGCGGACCAAGGCCGAGGAGATTCAGGTCGCCGACGGACGGGTCAGCGGCGTCCGGTTCGAGGACGGGTCGGTCGTCACCGCGCCCGTCGTCATCTCCGCGATCGCACCGGACCTCACCCTCAACCAACTGGTCGCACCGAGCGCCGTCCCAGACGATGTCCGCGAGCGGTTTTCGCGCATCGACCACCGTGGCAGCTACCTGCAGATGCACTTCGCGCTCGACGGTGTCCCGGAGTTCGCGGCGCCCTACGAACTGCTCAACGACCCGGCCATGCAGTCCAATATCGGAATCTTCTCCACCCCAGAGGAATTGCAGCAGCAGTGGGAGGACTGCAGGCGCGGGATCGTGCCCGCCGACCCGGCCATCGCTCTGCAGATCCCGTCGGTCAACGACCCCGGCCTCGCGCCGCCGGGCAAGCATGCGGCGTCGGCGTTCTCACTGTGGTTCCCGGTCGAGGAATCACAGTCGAGCTATGGCGACATGAAGGTGGAGATGGGGCGACGCGTGATCGAGAAGATCACCCGGCTGGCCCCGAATTTCGAGAGTCTGATCATCCGGCACACCACCTTCACCCCCAAGCACATGGGCACCATGTTCGGCGCGCCCGGCGGCGACTACTGCCACGGGCTGATCCATCCCGATCAGATGGGGCCCAACCGGCCCGGGCCGAAAGGCTATATCGATCAACCCATCCCGATCGACGGCCTGTACCTCGCCAGCGCCGGATGCCACGGCGGACCCGGCATCACGTTCATCCCCGGCTACAACGCGGCCAAGCAGGCCCTCGCCGACGCTTCATAGCGCGAGCAGACGCAAAGAACCGAGTTTCCCCGGCGTGTCGGGGATCTTTGCGTCTGCTCGGCCTCAAGAAGCCGGTCCGCTGGACGTGGCGCCGCCCTCGTCGGACCAGTCGACACCCTCCTCGGCGCCTTTGGCTGGGTCGCTTTCGACGTCGTCGTCCGCGCCTGTGGAGCCGACGTCGGTTTCTTCGGTGTCGGGCTTGTCCTTCTTCATTACCGTCTAGTACCCAAACTCAGTCGGGCCGACGCTTAAGCTGCACCATCCAGTCGCTGGGGACGCGATCGGCGGGACCGGGAGCGGACTGCTCCTCGGGATGGCATTCCGGCGCCGCGAGTTCCGGTCCGTCGTAGTACTCGTTGGTGTCGTAGTTCCAGAACCAGTCTTCGCCGGGCTCGAACGACCGGATGACGGGATGTCCGGCGGCGCGCCAATGTGCAGTCGCGTGGCGGGCCAACGAGTCGTCACAGCAACCGATGTGACCGCATGCGGCGCACCGGCGAAGGTGCACCCACCACCCGCCGACGTCATCGCACTCGACACATCCGGTCCCGCTCGGCGGAACACTGGGATCGACGGCATCGCTCATGAGTGACGAGCCTGGTGACGAGCCTACCGATGGCCGCAGCCCTAACCGGCCATGGTCGATTCCGGTGCATGCCAGTCGGTCGAGACGAACCGGTGGCGGATCAGCCACTCGTCGCCGACCGGCACGAAAAGATCGCGGTAGCGGCCGTAATGGTCGAGGCCGACCTCGGTGAACACCGTGAAGTAGCAGGCGACCCGCGCGTGTTGCGGCGTCATCTCGGTGAACCGGATGTTCGTCACGTTGTGGCGCACGATGCGCTTCACGCTCGCGGCCTCGGCCGTCGCGTTCGGTGACGCGACTGCGCCACTGAGAAACTCGACGATGGCTCCACGTCCCCGCACCGGCGTGCCGCCGCGAAGTTCGAGCTCGCCGTCCTCGCAGAAGGAATCGGTGAGCTCCGGCAGCCGCATTGCGTCGCCCGACCAGTTGTAGCGGGCCAGGCTGTCCCTGATGCGCTCGCGAGCGGTCAGTTCCCAGATGTCCATGAGGGAACGCTAAACGGTGCAAAGCCGTCCTCGGCGCGGCGGTGGCCAGTTATGGTCACGCCATGGCTACCAGCGATTCCCGCGAGGTCGTGATCGAGGCGAGTCCCGAAGAGATCCTCGACGTCATTGCCGACGTCGAGTCGACACCCGAATGGTCGTCGCAGTATCAGAGCGCCGAGATCCTGGAGTCCTACGAGGACGGCAGACCCCGGCGGGTCAAGATGAAGGTGAAATCCGCAGGCATCACGGACGAACAGGTCGTCGAATACACCTGGACCGACAACAAGGCCAGCTGGACCCTCATCAGTGCCAGTGCGCTGAAGGCGCAGGATGCGTCGTACACCCTCACGCCCGACGGTGACAAGACCAAGCTTCGCTTCGACATCACCCTCGACCTGTCGGTGCCGCTGCCCGGCTTCGTGCTCAAGCGGGCGATGAAGGGCGCGATGGAGACCGCCACCGACGGGCTGCGCAAGCAGGTACTGAAAGTGAAGAAGGGCGGCTGAGTTACCGTCCGCCACTCAGGTAAGTGGCGAAGTCGCCATATTTGAGCGTGGCGGCGGCGCGGCTTTTAGGCTCTGTGGGTGAGATTGTCGTGGCCGCTTATTGGCCGCACCGACGAGATGCGGACCATTGAGGCCGCCATCTCCGCTTCTGATGTCTCCGGCATGCTTGTTTGCGGAGCGGCGGGTGTGGGCAAGAGCCGGATCGCCCGGGACGCCTTGACGGCCGCCGCGCTGCGCGGCTGTGAAACCCGCTGGACGGTGGGCACATCCTCCGCGCGGGAGATCCCCCTCGGCGCTTTCACCGCGTGGGCGCCGTCGGGAGTCACCGACACCTTTCAGTTGCTGCGGGGGGTGATCGAGTCGCTGACCGCAGCCCCTCCGGCCGCCGATGTGGTCCTGGGTGTCGATGACGTCCACCTGCTTGACGAGCTGTCGACGTTTGTCGTGCACCAGATCGTGCAGCGGGGAGCGGCCAAGGTGATACTCACCGTCCGGGACGGAGAGCCGGTTCCCGCCGCGGTATCGGAGATCTGGAAGGTCGGTCAGTTCGATCGACTCGACGTCGAGCAGCTGTCACTGGACGAGACCACAAACCTGCTGTCGGCGACTCTGGAGGGTCCGGTCGACCCGGATGTCGCTGAGCGGCTCTGGGAGCTGACTCGCGGCAACGTTCTGTACTTGCGGAACATCGTCGAGCAGGAGGTCGCCGACGGCCGAATTGTGCAAGTGGGCGGGGTCTGGCGATGGATTGGTGATCCGATCATGCCGCCCGGGCTGATCGAGCTCGTCGAATCCCGTGTCGCGGCACTGCCTGCGGCGGTCGGCGATGTGATCGATGTGCTGGCTGTCGGGGAGCCGATCGAACTCGCGACTCTGACCCGGATCACCGACGCAGCCGCGGTCGAGAAAGCCGAAACCCATGGCCTCATCACTCTCGAGCCCGCCGGCGGCGGCATCGAGGCGCGGGTAGCGCATCCGTTGTATGGACAGGTGCGCCGGGGCCGGGCAGCGCAGACCCGGCTACGTCGGTTGCGCGGACTGGTGGCCTCCGAACTCGCGGCATCCAGCGACCGAGACGACATCGAAGTCGTCGTCCGCCGCGCCACGTTGAGTCTCGACTCCGACCTCACGCCCGATGCGGACTTGCTCGTGAGGGCAGCGCACGGCGCCGTCTGGCTGGCAGACCTCCACCTCGCCGACCGGCTGGCGGAAGCGGCGATGTACGCCGGAGCAGGTGCAGAACCCAACTTTGTTCGGGCGCATGCACTGTCGTGGCTCGGGCGTGGCGAGGAGGCGGAGGCCGTACTCGCAGGGATTCCGACGAAAGAGTTGACCGATCACGACCGCGCCAGGTGTGCGTTCCTGCGGTCCAGCAACATGCTGTGGGCGCTTGGCGACCCGGCGCGCGCCAAGGAACTCATCGACGAGGCGGCATCTGCCACGCCTCGCCGCGCGCACGCGCACATCGACGCCTTCCGCACGGTGTACTGGTTTGCGATCGACGAGCCGGATGCGGCGGTTGAGGCTTCGAAAAAGCTTGCACTGGAAGATATCCCCGTCGTCGGTGCCGAGATCGCCTGGGTGCTCGCTCAGATATATGCGGACGCGGGGCGCGTGACCGACTCCGTGGCTGCCGTGGACGCGGGACATGCCGTCGCGACGCGATCTCTGGACGCCCCGCACATGAGGTTCAACATCGCTGACGCCGCGGTCAGTGCATGGTGGCTGTCTGGCCGAGTTGCTGACGCGCTTGACGTGGCCGAGCGCACGCGCGAGGAGGCGGCCAATCTCCCGGGTGAGGCTCAATTACTCGGTGCTGCCGTCGCCGGTCGGGCCGCGCTTGGCGCCGGCGATCTGACCAGCGCATGCCTACTGCTGAATCAGGCCGCCGACGGCCTGTCCGCGTCGCATGCAATTGGTTGGGGATACCGCTACCGCATCCCCCACGTGACTGCACTCGCCATCCGTGGTTCGACCGACGAAGCGGCCGCCGAGCTTGCCTCACTCGACAAGGTGAGGCGCCGATACCGTTCCCTCGACTACGAGCTGAGTCTTGCGCGAGCGTGGGTCGCTGCGGGTCAGGGTGGGGTCAGTGAAGCGATCCGAGGATTGTTGTCGGCGGCCGAAAGGGCGGCAGCCAAAGGGCAGTTCGCGGCCGAAGTGCTCTGTCTGCAGACTGCCGTCCAATTCGGTGATCACACTGGCGCGAAGAGGTTGCACGAGCTCGAATCGATTGTCGAAGGACCACGTGTCAGCGTTGCTGCGCGCTTCGCTGCCGCGCTGCGCGACGGTGATGGCGCTGAATTGGCCGCGTTGTCAGAGGAATTCGAGCGCATGGGTGATCTAGTTGCCGCCATTGATGCGGCCGCGCACGCCGCACTCGCATATCGTCGGCAGGACAAACGAGGCTCGGCGTTGGGATGCTCGACGCGAGCAGATGCACTTGCTGCCCAATGCGGCGCAACCACACCGGCGCTTCGTCAGGCGACCGAAAGCCTGCCGCTGACCGACCGCGAATCAGAGATCGTGATGCTGATCGGTGAGGGATTGTCCAACCGCGAGGTCGCCGAGCGACTGACGCTTTCGGTGCGCACGGTCGAGAGTCACATCTACCGGGCCATGTTGAAGACCGGGACTGCAAGCCGTGACGAACTTGCCGGCCTGATGCCGCGCCATCGGGCGCCAACAGAGTGAACACCGCGCCCTGACATCGCGCGACCCTTGCACACACCTGACTCAGTAGTCCGCGCCGAAACGCGCGCGAGATTGCAGTGGCGCGCTACTGCGCTCGTGGCTGCGAATCCGATTGACGATGAGACGGTCACACTACCGAAGAAAGAGGTGCGAAATGTCCGATCTGATTGTGGCACCCGCCGACCCGCAGGATGTCATCGAAGCTCCTGGCCATGTCATCGAAGCGGTGAGGCAGCCGCCCGTCGTCATCACCGAACAAGAAGTCGCCTTCAGCACGGCGGCCGCTGCGGCGTTGCCGCGTGAGAAGCCCGCACCCAGGGTGATTGCCCGCTTACACGCGATGTTCCTGCATTCATCTGAGCTTGCGAATCCATCTGAGGGCACCATGACGGTCCCGCGCCACTACCCATCGCGCCGCGATGCATTTCTCGAGGACGCCGCCATGGTACGAGAAATGCGCAGACTGTAAGCGGGGGTCAGCGTTGTCCAGCGGTGGCGCGGCCATCCTCAGTACTGCCGCGCCGACGGCCGAACCAAACTGCAGTGGCGCACTACTGCGCCCGTCCCAACCCGATGGGAGCGACGATGTCCATCGTGGAGGACATGGGAAGAGGCAACGCCGATTCGGCGGCGGGAACTGTCTTCGTGTTTCCGAGCCAGGGATCGCAGTGGGCCGAGAAGGCGGTCGAACTGCTGGATTCGGCGCCGGCGTTCGCAGATCAGATGCGGCTCTGCGATGCCGCTCTCGCCGAATTCGTCGACTGGTCGCTCCTCGAGGTCGTGCGGGGCAGTGTCGGGTCTCCGAGCCTTGACCGGGTCGATGTGGTGCAGCCCGTACTGTTCGCGGCGATGGTGTCCCTGGCCGCGCATTGGCGAGCGCTGGGCATTGAGCCCGACGCCGTCCTCGGCCATTCGCAGGGCGAGATCGCTGCCGCCTATGTAGCGGGCGGCGTCTCGTTGCGTGATGCCGCGAAGGTCGTCACGTTGCGGAGCAAGGCGATCGGGGCAATCGCAGGAGCAGGTGGCATGGTCTCGGTCGGGTGGCCGATTGAGCGGGTTCACGCCCTTATCGAACCATGGCGTAGGTCGATTTCCGTTGCTGCGCAGAACGGTCCGTCGTCGACCGTGGTCACAGGGAACGGCGCGGCGTTGGACGATCTCATGGCTTCGTGCGAGCGCGATGGCGTGCCGGCTACGCGGCTTCCGGGCGACTACGCCTTGCATTCGAGTGAGATCGAGTCACTGCGGGAGTCAGTGCGGAACGACCTCTCCGGGCTGCGTCCGCGAACCGCCGAAATCGCATTCGTCTCGGCGGTCACCGGCGCCAGGCTGGACACGTCGATCCTCGACGGCGACTATTGGTACGCCAATCTGCGGCAACCGGTGTTGTTCGAACAGGCTGTCAGGTGGTCGTACGAACACGGTTATCGGACGTTCATCGAAGCCAGTCCGCATCCGGTCCTGAGTGTGGCCATCGAGGAATCACTGGAGGAGTACGGCGCCCGCAACGGCGTAACCCGGCTTCGAAGTTCGTTGTGACCAAGCAGGCCACGGTCCAACCTCGATCCGGCCTTAGTGGCATCGCGCCGAAACCAGGCCACGGTGCAGTAGGGCGAGGCCGGCGACGCCTGAGCGCTCAACACGATTTGACGCCGGCCTGCGAGGGGTGGGCCGGTGTCAAATCACGTCAGGCATCGCCTCAGCCCAGGCGATGTGTCCTTCGTAGCCAAGCGATTTCGCCATCGCGCGGTAGCGATTCACCAAGTCCCGGTAGACAACGTCGTCGCGCGCGGGCCCGTGCCAGCAGAGCCCGAAGTCGCAGCAGCGTGATATCGCGCACCGCCCAATTTTGATCGGGCCGCAAGTTCGCCAATCGGTCGATCGCCTCTTCGGCTTCGGCGAGGTCGGCCGCGGCGCCACGCTCCATCAGCGTCTCCACCAGAAGGCCAGTGGAGACTACGTCCCACCCGAGCCGTCCTTCCTGGTGCAGCTGGTCTGCGGCTTTTCTCATCACCGGTATGGCTGCATCGCAGTCGCCGCGCCTGCACCTTTCCCGGCCGGCGAACAACTCGGCGTTCGGGACCAGGGAGGGCGTATGCACTGGCAGGACGTTATCGCGGACCTGCGCCAGCATCTCCAGCCCGCGGTGACGGTCGGCTACGGAGTCCCGATGCAGCAGCACCATACTCAGCGTGAACTCCGCCCCTCCCACCGCGAGATCGTTGCTGGCCCGTTGGGCGGTCTGCACCGCCTCCTCGACAGTGCGCACCACGGAGTCATTTGCTCGAAGCACCCCGTAGGCGGTCGCCAAACCGTAGGTCCAGGCGGCGACGAGGGCGAGGGTTTTCGGGTCGCTGTGTCGGGCCATCGCGACGGCGTCGTGGAGGTCTTGGCACCATCCGGGACGGCCGAGCCACCACCGAGCGACGCCGCGAAATGCCACCGCGATCGCCAGCGGTGATCCGATACCGAAGCCGGCGCCCTTGGTGGAGTCACCGGCGGCTAGGTCGATGACCGTCTGCGACCATTGCAAGATCTCGCCGAATTCCCCGGCGTTGAACCAGTTGGCGAACGCTAAGAACCCCAACCCGATGGTCAAGGTGGGATCGCCGATCGACTCGAGCAGCGCCATCTGTTCGGATACTAGCCGCGACCCCTCACCCGGGCGCCCAGCGTAGAGGAACTCGGCTGCCAGCCCGCTCATGCCTATGGCCAGAGAGACCTTGTCCCCGGCCGCGGTGCACAGTTCCCGCAGCTCCGCGAAGCGGCCCCAGCTTTTCCGGACTGCCCTTGCCTGCCAGTCGGTGACGCACAGCACGGTGCGGGGGGCGATGCGCATCGACAATAGGTCGTTGTCGTCTCCGGATAGTCCGTCGGCGATTCGGCACGCCCGCTTCCAACTGACCCGGGCTGCGGCGACATCGCGGTTGGCCGACCACGCGCCGGCGCGCATGTGCCAGCCATACGCGGCGTGCAGTTCGCCTGCGGCCTCCAGGTGTTCGGCGATCATCGCCGCGTACTCGTCGGCCGATTCCGGGTCACGCTCTTCGATGGCGGTGGCCAGGCGCCGGTGCCATTGGGCGCGATCGGATTTGAGTTGCGACTCGTAGGCCACCGCGCGGATCAGCGGGTGGTGGAAGGCGTACTCGGCGTGTGGGGTGAACCGCACCTGATCGATCAGCTCGAGGTTGAGAAGCTCGTCGAACACCGCATCGATGCCGAGCGCGGCCAGCAGTTCCGATTCGAAGCGGGCGCCGATCACCGACGCCGCGTTCAACGTCCGCTTGGCCGGGGTGCTCAGCCGGTCGATGCGCGCCTCGATGGCCGCCTGCACCGTGGGAGGCACGCTGAGTTCGGCGACATCCACCCGACAGACATAGTCACTGCGCTTACCGGCCAGCACTCCGCGCTGCACCAACTCGCGCACCATTTCCTCGGCGAAGAACGCATTTCCCGCGGCCCGCTCGGAGATGATCGCCGTCAGCCCGCCGACCGAGGGATCCGACCCGAGCAGCTCACCGAGCAATACTGCGGTATCCGAATCGCCCAGGGGGGCAAGCGCTATCGATTGGGCGCCACGCACTCGTGTCAGCGCTCCCTCGTACTCGGGCCTGGCGGTGATCAGCACCATCGACGGGGTGCGCGGAATGACGGTGATCAGGTCGGCCAGCATCGACTCGCTGGCCGCATCGATCCAGTGCGCGTCCTCGATGATGAACAGCGCCGGTGCGGTGCGCGCCAGCCAGGCGGTATTGATCAATGCGGTCAGCCGGCGTCGGCGGGCATCCCGGTCGATCTGGGGCAGCGCCATATCAGGGTCGGCGATGCCCAGTAGATCATCGAGCAGCAGCAGATCCTGCGGATCGGCATCGGCGGGCAAATCGGCGCGCAGTCGCGCGCGGGCGGTTGCATCGTCGAGGTCAGCCACGCCGCTGGCCGCCCGCAGCAATCGCGTCACCGCGTAGAACGGGATGTCCTGGGCGTGCGACTCGCAGAACGCCCAAAAGACTTCGACCTCGCGATCGGCTGCCAGCGCTGCGGCCTCCCTGGCGATACGGCTCTTGCCTATGCCCGGCGGTCCCATCACCGTCACGACCCCACCGCGGCCGCCCATCGTGCGGTCCAAATTCGCATCCAGGGCCGCCATCTCCCAGCGCCGCCCGACCAGGCTCGCCTCGGCGCGATCGACAACACGATTTGACGCCGGCCTGCGAGGGGTGGGCCGGTGTCAAATCACGTCAGGCATCGCCTCAGCCCAGGCGATGTGTCCTTCGAAGCCAAGCGATTCCGCCATCGCGCGATAGCGACTCACCAAGTCGCGGTAGGCAACGTCGTCGGCGCGCGCCCGGGCCAGCAGAGCCCGAAGTCGCAGCAGCGTGATATCGCGCACCGCCCAATTTTGATCGGGCCGCAAGTTCGCCAATCGGTCGATCGCCTCTTCGGCTTCGGCAAGGTCGGCCGCGGCGCCACGCTCCATCAGCGTCTCCACCAGAAGGCCAGTGGAGACTACGTCCCACCCGAGCCGTCCTTCCTGGTGCAGCTGGTCTGCGGCTTTTCTCATCACCGGTATGGCTGCATCGCAGTCGCCGCGCCTGCACCTTTCCCGGCCGGCGAACAACTCGGCGTTCGGGACCAGGGAGGGCGTATGCACTGGCAGGACGTTATCGCGGACCTGCGCCAGCATCTCCAGCCCGCGGTGACGGTCGGCTACGGAGTCCCGATGCAGCAGCACCATACTCAGCGTGAACTCTGCCCCTCCCACCGCGAGATCGTTGCTGGCCCGTTGGGCGGTCTGCACCGCCTCCTCGACAGTGCGCACCACGGAGTCATTTGCTCGAAGCACCCCGTGGGCGGTCGCCAAACCGTAGGTCCAGGCGGCGACGAGGGCGAGGGTTTTCGGGTCGCTGTGTCGGGCCATCGCGACGGCGTCGTGGAGGTCTTGGCACCATCCGGGACGGCCGAGCCACCACCGAGCGACGCCGCGAAATGCCACCGCGATCGCCAGCGGTGATCCGATACCGAAGCCGGCGCCCTTGGTGGAGTCACCGGCGGCTAGGTCGATGACCGTCTGCGACCATTGCAAGATCTCGCCGAATTCCCCGGCGTTGAACCAGTTGGCGAACGCTAAGAACCCCAACCCGATGGTCAAGGTGGGATCGCCGATCGACTCGAGCAGCGCCATCTGTTCGGATACTAGCCGCGACCCCTCACCCGGGCGCCCAGCGTAGAGGAACTCGGCTGCCAGCCCGCTCATGCCTATGGCCAGAGAGACCTTGTCCCCGGCCGCGGTGCACAGTTCCCGCAGCTCCTCGAAGCGGCCCCAGCTTTTCTGGACTGCTCTTGCCTGCCAGTCGGTGACGCACAGCACGGTGCGGGGGGCGATGCGCATCGACAACAGGTCGTTGTCGTCTCCGGATAGTCCGTCGGCGATTCGGCACGCCCGCTTCCAACTGACCCGGGCTGCGGCGACATCGCGGTTGGCCGACCACGCGCCGGCGCGCATGTGCCAGCCATACGCGGCGTGCAGTTCGCCTGCGGCCTGCAGGTGTTCGGCGATCATCGCCGCGTACTCGTCGGCCGATTCCGGGTCACGCTCTTCGATGGCGGTGGCCAGGCGCCGGTGCCATTGGGCGCGATCGGATTTGAGTTGTGATTCGTAGGCCACCGCGCGGATCAGCGGGTGGTGGAAGGCGTACTCGGCGTGTGGGGTGAACCGCACCTGATCGATCAGCTCGAGGTTGAGAAGCTCGTCGAACACCGCATCGATGCCGAGCGCGGCCAGCAGTTCCGATTCGAAGCGGGCGCCGATCACCGACGCCGCGTTCAACGTCCGCTTGGCCGGGGTGCTCAGCCGGTCGATGCGCGCTTCGATGGCCGCCTGCACCGTGGGAGGCACGCTGAGTTCGGCGACATCCACCCGACAGGCATAGTCACTGCGCTTACCGGCCAGCACTCCGCGCTGCACCAACTCGCGCACCATTTCCTCGGCGAAGAACGCATTTCCCGCGGCCCGCTCGGAGATGATCGCCGTCAGCCCGCCGACCGAGGGATCCGACCCGAGCAGCTCACCGAGCAATACTGCGGTATCCGAATCGCCCAGGGGGGCAAGCGCTATCGATTGGGCGCCACGCACTCGTGTCAGCGCTCCCTCGTACTCGGGCCTGGCGGTGATCAGCACCATCGACGGGGTGCGCGGAATCACGGTGAGGAAGTCGGCCAGCATCGACTCGCTGGCCGCATCGATCCAGTGCGCATCCTCGATGATGAACAGCGCCGGTGCAGTGCGCGCCAGCCAGGCGGTATTGATCAATGCGGTCAGCCGGCGTCGGCGGGCATCCCGGTCGATCTGGGGCAGCGCCATATCAGGGTCGGCGATGCCCAGTAGATCATCGAGCAGCAGCAGATCCTGCGGATCGGCATCGGCGGGCAAATCGGCGCGCAGTCGCGCGCGGGCGGTTGCATCGTCGAGGTCAGCCACGCCGCCGGCCACCCGCAGCAATCGCGTCACCGCGTAGAACGGGATGTCCTGAGCGTGCGACTCGCAGAACGCCCAAAAGACTTCGACCTCGCGATCGGCTGCCAGCGCTGCGGCCTCCCTGGCGATACGGCTCTTGCCTATGCCCGGCGGTCCCATCACCGTCACGACCCCACCGCGGCCGCCCATCGTGCGGTCCAAATTCGCATCCAGGGCCGCCATCTCCCAGCGCCGCCCGACCAGGCTCGCCTCGGCGCGATCGACTAGGGCGTGTCTGTTAATTGCGGACGCGGTGGTAGGTAATGGCTGCGGCAAGGGTTACTCCGCCGAGGAATGTCAGGGCGTACTTGTCGTAGCGGGTGGCGATGGCGCGCCAGTGTTTGAGGCGGTTGAAGCCGCGTTCGACGGTGTTGCGGTGTCGGTATCGCGCCGGGTCGAAACCCGGCGGACGTCCGCCATGTGATCCTTTGGCCTTGCGCCGCACGATCTGGTCTGAACGCTCGGGAATGGTGTGGGCGATACGGTTTTCCCGCAGGTAGGCGCGGGTCGAATCGTGGGAGTAGGCCTTATCCGCCAGCAGACGGAATCCGCGTGCGCCGTTGTTGGTGTGCCGGATCAGCAGCAGCTGAAGTTGGGGATTGTCACCGGCCTGGCCCGGCGTCAGCGTCAACACTAACGGCGCGCAATGGGCATCAACGAGGGCATGGATTTTGGTCGTCCATCCCCCGCGGGAGCGTCCCAGGGCGTGATCAGCGGGTTCATCGGCCAGATTCGTGTAATTCGACTGTGCCCCCTGTGTGGTCCGCAGCGCGCGCGCCGGCCGCGTGTTGGTGAGCGCGGATGCTGGTCGAATCGATCGATACCAATGCGGCCAGATCAGGGTCATCAGCGATGCCGCCGTGTGCACGGACCGCGGCGAACATCGCCGCGTAGGTGCCATCGGTGGACCAGCGTCGATGACGTTCCCAAACCGATTGCCACGCACCAAGTTCAGGAGGAACATCCCGCCACGGCGCGCCAGTACGGAAGCGCCAAGCGATCGCCTCCAGCATCGCTCGATGATCATTCCAGGGCCGACCTCGCCGCCCCACCGACGACGGCATCACGGGTTCGACCACAGCCCAGAACGAATCAGAAATCACCGCAGTACGAGTCATTCCTCAACGATCGAGTACCTACCGCGAAATCATTAGCAGACACGCCCTAGGCGATCTCGCGGGCTTATCGCCACCAGCCGGCGCGCGGGCACCGGTTCGTCGGCCCCCTTGATGTGCACCCACTCCGGTTCGGCCAGCGTCACGGTGTGCTCGACGAGCCGAGCGGTCGACTCCGACAACAACACGCCGCCCGGGGGCGCCACCGATTCCATCCGTTGCGCGAAGCCAACAGTTTCGCCCGTCGCAGCGTAACCCATTGCCCCCGAACCGATCTCACCGGCGATCACCCGGCCCGAGTTCAGTCCCACCCGCAACTGCAGAGTCAGGCCATCGCGGCGGGCCACCTCGGCCGCCAGCCTGTTCGACACCTGCTGGATGGCCAGCGCGGCCAGACATGCTCGAAAAGCATGGTCCTCCAACGCAACTGGGGCGCCGAAGAGCGCCATCACTCCGTCACCCGTGTATTCCACGGTCCCGCCGCCGTAGCGCTGCACCACCTCCGCTGACTGCTCCACCAGATCGGTCATGACCTCGCGCAACCGCTCTGCATCCAGGACGGCGGCGATGTCCATCGAGCGCACCACATCGGCGAACAGCACCGTCACCTGCTTGTACTCCGCCGCATCGAGCCGTGCCATCAGCGCTGACCCGCACGCGTCGCAGAATCGGGCGCCCTCGTGGGGCGTCGCACCACACGACCGGCACGCTGCCGGCGCTGCCATCACCGCATCCTCCTCGATCCGGCGGTCCGGACCGATTGCCCGATCCGCTCAGGGTATGGCTTCTCGGGCTTGAACCTAGGAGATTTGCGCCCGCCGGCGCACCAAATCACCCCGGCGCATCCGCCGGGCACGACTGCAAGTGCCCTAAGTAGTAGCGCGCCGAAACCGGCCCAGATTGCAGTGGCGCGCTACTGCGCTCATCGCACCGAATACGAGTGACGATTCCCATTGCGGAACTCGTCCGCACGTCAGGCGCCATTGTTCCGCCATTGCATCAGATGGAGGGAACGACCATGGGTAACGCAGGCACATTGGTCGCGTCGGGGCGTTGGCGGTCGCGCTGGGACTGCGAGGTTCGCAGTCGCCCCCGCGACGCCCGCAGTCGGGTCGCCGCCAATGTGCCGACGGATTCGGTCACCGGTCCGACGTCGTTGCCGATTCGCGCTGTAACCTCGACCGACACGACCGCCTTGATCATGGGCGGGACCACGATCCCGACGTGGAACGACGCCGACGTCGAGGTCATCATGAACCAGTTCATCGCGCCGACTCATCCGGGCGAGAGATCAAGCCCGTCGCGGTGACGACGCCCGAGGAGGTGTGGCCCGTCACGGGGCTCGATCCGCCTCATCGGCTCGCGCTCTGGGCCCCCGAGCATCTTCGGGCCTGGCGGCGCAGCGTGGCCGGACGAGCCGTGGTGGAAACTCTCGGGGCTCTTCGACCTCACCTTCGATCAGTCGGTCCAGGCCGGGGTCGCCGATCTGGAGGCGGCGATGGCCAAGCACTCGGCAACGACCATCTGGTGATCTACGGCTACTCGCAAGGCGCGACCATCGCGAACCTGGAGAAGCGCAAGCTCGCCGAGCAGTACCCGGCAGGAACCACAGGCCCCGACATCGACTTCGTGCTGGGCGGTGACCCCAATCTGCCCAACGGCGGCCTTCTTGCCCGCTTCCCGGGCCTGTACATCCCGATCCTCGATCTATCGTTCAACGGTCCCGAGCCGACCGACACCCAGTTCGACACGGTCGTCATCACCCGGCAGTACGATCGGCTTCGCCGATTTCCCGTTGTATCCGCTCAACCTCGTCTCCGACTTGAACGCGCTGCTGGGCGCCCCCTACGTGCACGCGTACCCGTTCGACGTCAGCCTTGCTGATCCGACGACGTCGCCGCCTATTCAGAGTCAGCACGGCGACACCAGCTACTACTTCTTCGAGACCGCAGGACCTGCCGTTGTTCGCTCCGCTGCGCACGCTGGGGGTGCCCGAGTCGTTGATCGACGTGGTCGAGCCGTTCTTCCGGGTGCTCGTGGAACTGGGCTATGACCGCACCATCCCGCCGTGGGAACCCACCCCGGCGCGGCTGATCCCGAGGTTCGACCCGGCGAAGGTGGCCGTCGATCTCGTCGACGCGATCGGCGAGGGAATCAACAACGCCGCAGCACTATTCGGTTCGCCATCGCCGTTGAGAAGTCCTGCGCCCGCCACACTCGCGTCACCGGGCGCCGACGCCGCAAAGACGGACACGTCCCCGCAGATGGCGTCAACAGCCCGCGGCGTTGTCGACGGAGGACGTGACCGAAACCGCCAACGCGGACGTCTCTCGGCGCGTGACTCCGACTGAAACATTGCACTGAAACCGGACAGGTGAGCGTCGGCGAAGAAGGTGACGGAAACCGTTGAGGCGGAAGAAGCGTCGACGGAACCGCGCGCAGCCAGTGCCTCCAACTCTGAGTCGGCGACGACAGGGCCGGCACTCGCACGGTTCGCTCGGGCGGCGCGAGCATTTGCGGCATCTGTTGCACCGCCGCAACGGTGACCACCCGATCACCCGGACCGTCGCTGCCGACGATGGGACGGCCAAGGCAGGATCATCCACGGTCGCATCATCTTCAGACGCCGCGTCCTCGGCGGACATCAGCTCCTCGGGCGATGACTCAACTGGTGGCGACGTCGGCGATTCCTAGTGCAGGATTTAGCGCCAGCCTGCGAGGGGTGGGATGGTGCTAAATCGCGCCCATCAGTTGACAACTCATTCTCGAGCACCCTCGATCATCGCCTCGGCCCAGGCGATATGTCCTTCGAAGCCAAGCGATTCCGCCATTGCGCGGTAGCGACTCACCAAGTCCCGGTAGGCAACGTCGTCGCCGTGAGCCCGTGCCAGCAGCGCCCGCGACCGTAGCAGCCAGATTTCGCGGATCACCAGACCCGTCGTCGGCCGGCGCGTCCGCCAACCGGTCGATCGCAGCCTCGGCTTCGGCCATGTCACCCTCGGCCCCGTGATCGAGCAGGGTCTCGACCAGAACACCCGTCGCAGCAGGGCCCCACCACAGCAGCCGTCCCTCGCGGAACAGATGGTCGACGGCGGCGCGCATCAGCGGTATGGCCTCATCGCGATCGCCACGCCGAGCCCTCTCACGCGATAGGTAGCACGTTGACGATCGGTAATTCGGCCATGTTGTGTTCCCGGCGCACGAACACGTCGCCGACCTCTGCCAGGATTTTCTGTCCGCGGTCACGCTGCGCAGCCGTGTCGCGGTACGCCAGCGTCATGCCCTGCGCCATCCGGACGTTGGTCACCGCGAGGTCATCACCGGATCGCTCGGCAATCCGCAGGGCATCCTCAATCTCGCGCACCACGGAATCGTCGGGCCTCAGCACGCCATTCGGTATTCCCCCGAAGTAGCTGAGGGCGAGGGCCCCGGCGTAGGACAACGGGGTCGGCGCTGCGGCCGATGGCCAGGCCGTGGCGCACGTCGTCGCGCCATCCGGGACGACCCAGGCAATAACGGGCTATGGCCCGCGATGCATAGGCGAACGCCAACGGAGACCCGACGAGGAGGTCGCCCTTTGCGGGGTCACCGTCGTCCAGGTCGATGACCCTGTCAGTCCACCGCAGCATGTCTGAAAACTCGGCGCTTTCCGTCTTGGCGTAGATCCCCGGCACGCACAGCCCAACCGTCAGGTCCGGATCGCCGATCGACTCGGTCAGGGCCATGTGTTCGGACGCCAGCTGCGACGCCTCGCGGATGCGGGCGTGATACACGTGTTCGATCACCAGCCCGGACATGGCGATGGCCAGTGACGCCTTGTCCCCGGCGGCGGTGCACAGCTCCCGCAGTTCATCGAAGCCGGCCCCGGCCACGGTCACATGGACTCGAAAGGCGGTCCCGCACAGCATGGTGCGAGGAGCGATGCGCATGGCGGCCCGGTCCGGGCTCATCGGCGGGCAGCGCGTCGGCGATCTGGCGTGCCCGCTCCCAACTTAGTCGGGCCGCGACGAGATCGCGGTTGGTGGCCCACGCTGCCGGCACGCATGTGCCAGCCGTATGCGGCGCTCAGATCACCGGCAGCTTCTAGATGTTCGGCGATCAGCGCCGCATTGTCCTCCACCGACCCGGGTGCACGCTCTTGGATCGCGGCGGCCAGGCGCCGGTGCGACTCGGCGCGATCGGATTTCAGCTGCGATTCGTAGGCCACCGCGCGGATCAGCGGGTGGTGGAAGGCGTACTCGGCGCTCGGGGTGAACCGCACCTGATCGATCAGCTCCGCGCCGAGCAGCTCGTCGAAGACCGCATCGATGCCCAGCGCGGCGAGCAGGTCGGCGTCGAAGCGGGCGCCGATCACCGACGCCGCGTTCACCGTCTGCTTGGCTCCGGTGGTCAGCCGGTCGATGCGCGCCTCGATGGCCGCCTGCACCGTGGCCGGCACCGCGACGTCGGCGACATCCGCGCGACAGACATAGCCACCGCGCTCACCGGCCAGCACCCCGCGCTGGGCCAACTCGCGCACCATCTCCTCGGCGAAAAACGGGTTCCCCGCGGCCCGTTCGGCGATGATCGCCGCCAGCTCGCCGACCGAGGGATCCGACCCCAGCAGCTCACCCAGCAGCGCCGCGGTGTCCGAATCACCCAGTGGGGCAAGCGCTATCGTCTGGGCGCCGTGCGCCCGCGTCAGCGCTCCCTCGTACTCGGGGCGGTAGGTGATCAGCACCATCGTCGGAGTGCGCGGGATGACGGTGAGGTAATCGGCCAGCATCGACTCGCTGACCGCATCGATCCAGTGCACATCCTCGATGATGAACAGCGCCGGCTCGGTGCGGGCCAGCGTTGTCGCATTCACCAGGGCGGTCAGCCGGCGCCGGCGGGCATCCGGGTCGATGGCGGGCAGCGCCACCTCGGGGTCGGCGATGCCGAGCAGATCATCGAGCAGCAGCAGATCCTGCGGGTCGGCATCGGGCACATACGCCCGCAACCCAGCGCGGGCGGCTTCGTCGTCGAGGTCGGCCACGCCGCTGCCCGCGCGCAGCAGCCGCGCCACCACCTGGAAGGGGACGTCGCTGGCGTGGGATTCGCAGAAGGTCCAAAACACCTCGACTCCGCGAGCGGCCGCCAGCGCCGCGGCCTCCCGCGCCGCCCGGCTCTTGCCGATGCCCGGCGGTCCCACCACATTCACCACACCACCGCGGCCACCGATCATGCGCTCCACCATGGCGTCGAGGGCCGCCATCTCCCAGCCCCGACCGACCAGGCTCGCCTCGGCGCGCCCGACCAGCCCATCGCGCGGGCCGATCGCCACCAGCCGGCGCGCGCGACACCGGTTCGTCGGCACCCTTGATGCGCACCCACTCCGGTTCAGCCAGCATCACGGTGTGCTCGACCAGCCGCGCGGTCGACTCCGAGAGCATCACCCCGCCCGGGGGCGCCACCGATTCCATCCGCTGGGCAAACCCGACCGGCTCGCCGATCGCGGTGTACCCCAGCGACCCCGAACCGAGCTCACCGGCGATCACCCGACCCGAATTCAGGCCCACCCGCAACCGCAGCGCCACGCCGTCGCGGCGGGCCACCTCGGCCGCCAACCTGTTCGCCTCCTGCTGGATGGCCAGCGCGGCCAGACATGCGCGAAAAGCGTGATCCTCCAACGCCACCGGGGCGCCGAAGATCGCCATCACCCCGTCGCCGGTGTACTCCACGCTCCCGCCGTAGTGCTGCACCACCGCCGCCGACCGCTCCACCAGCTCGGTCATGATTTCGCGCAACCGCTCCATATCCAGTGCGGCCGCGATGATCCATCGAGCGCACCACATCGGCGAACAGCACCGTCACCTGCTTGTACTCCGCTGCGTCCACCGGTGTCGCAGTGGGAGCACCGCACTCGTCACAGAACTTGGCGTTCTCCCGCAGCCCCGTGCCACATGATGCGCACGCCACGCCTGCCGTCATCCGAGCCACTCGATCATCGCCTCGGCCCAGGCGATGTGTCCTTCGAAGCCAAGCGATTTCGCCATCGCGCGGTAGCGATCCCGATAGTCGCGGTAGGCGGTGTCGTCGCCGTGGGCCCGCGCCAGCAGCGCCCGCAACCGCAGCAGCCAGATGTCGCGGATAACCAGTACCGTCGTCGGCTGGCGCGTCCGCCAACCGGTCGATCGCGGCCTCGGCTTCGGCCACGTCACCCTCGGCCCCGCGATCCAGCAGTGTCTCCACCAGAACACCCGTCGCAGGAATGCCCCACAACAGCAGTCGTCCCTCGCGGAAGAGATGGTCGACGGCGGCGCGCATCAGCGGTATGGCCTCATCGCGATCGCCACGCCGAGCCCTCTCACGTGCCAAGTACACGTTGACGAGCGGTAAATCGCCAGGTTGTGTCCCCGGCGCAGAACACGTCGCTGGCCTCGGCCAGCAGCTTCTGTCCGCGGTCACGCTCCGCATCCGTGTGGCGGTGCACCAGCGCCATGCCCAGCAGTCGCCCGGGCGAAGGCCCAATGCGCAGATCATCACCGGATCGTTCGGCAATCCGTAGCGCATCCTCGATCTCGCGCACCGCCGAATCATCGGGCCGCAGCACGCCAGCCGGTATTCCCGGGAAGTAGACGTAGGCGACGACCGTGGCGTATGACAACGGGTCGGCGCTGCGGGCCATGGCCAAGCCGTGGCGCAGGTCGTCTGCGCCATCCGGGACGACCCAGGCAATACCGGGCCGATGGCCCGCGTCGTGAAGGCGATCGCTAACGGAGACCCGATAATGAAGTTCGCCTTTTGACGGGTCTCCGTCGGCCAGGTCGATGACCCTTTGTGACCACCGCAGCACGTCACGACCACTCGCCGCTCTCAACCTTGGCGTAGATCACCGGGAAGGACAGCCCCACCGTCAAATTCGGATCGCCGATCGACTCGATGAGGGCCCAGGCTTCCGATGCCAGCTGCGACGCCTCGCGGATCCGGGCGTGATACGCGTGATCAATCACCAGCCCGGCCATGGCGATGGCCAGTGACGCCTTGTCCCCGGCGGCGGTGCACAACTGCCGCAATTCATCGAAGCGGTCACCGGCAACGTTCTGCATGGACTCGCCAGGCGATCCCGCACAACATGGTGCGCGGGGCGATGCGCATGGCTGCCCGGTTGGGGTCCTCGGCGGGTAGTGCGTCGGCGATCTTTCGGGCGCGCTCCCAGCTCAGTCGCGCCGCGGCGATGTCGCGGTTGGTCGCCCAGGTTGCGGCGCGCATGTGCCAGCCGTAGGCGGCGTGCAGATCACCGGCGGCCTCCAGATGTTCGGCGATCAGCGCCGCGTTCTCCTCGGCCGCTGCCGGGTCACGCTCTTGGATCGCGGCGGCCAGGCGCCGGTGCCACTGGGCGCGATCGGATTTGAGCTGCGATTCGTAGGCCACCGCGCGGATCAGCGGATGGCGGAAGGCGTACTCGGCGCCCGGGGTGAACCGCACCTGATCGATCAGCTCCGCGCCGAGCAGCTCGTCGAACACCGCATCGATGCCCAGCGCGGCGAGCAGCTCCGCGCCGAAGCGGGCGCCGATCACCGACGCCGCGTTCAACGTCTGCTTGGCCGGGGTGTTCAGCCGGTCGATGCGCGCCTCGATGGCCGCCTGCACCGTCGCCGGCACGCGAGCTCGGCGACATCCGCGCGACAGACGTAGCCGCCGCGCTCACCGGTCAGCACGCCGCGCTGGACCAACTCGCGCACCATCTCCTCGGCGAAAAACGGGTTCCCGGCGGCCCGCTCGGCGATGATCGCCGCCAGCTCGCCGACCGAGGGATCCGAACCCAGCAGCTCACCCAGCAGTGCCGCGGTGTCCGAATCAGCCAGTGGGGCAAGCGCTATCGTCTGGGCGCCGTGCACCCGCGTCAGCGCTCCCTCGTATTCGGGGCGGGAGGTGATCAGCACCATCGTCGGGGTGCGCGGAATGACGGTGAGGAAGTCGGCCAGCATCGACTCGCTGACCGCATCGATCCAGTGCGCATCCTCGATGATGAACAGCGCCGGTTCGGTGCGCGCCAGCGACACGGTGTTGACCAGTGCGGTCATCCGGCGCCGCCGGGCATCCGGGTCGATCGGGGCAGTGCCACGTCGGGGTCGGCGATGCCGAGCAGATCATCCAGCAGCAGCAGATCCTGCGGGTCGACATCGGTTGACACATAAGCCCGCAACCGCGCGCGGGCGGCGTCGCCGTCGAGGTCAGCCACGCCGCTGCCCGCCCGCAGCAGCCGCGCCACCACGTAAAACGGGATGTCACGGGCGTGGGATTCGCAGAAGGTCCAAAACACCTCGACCCCGCGACCGGCCGCCAGTGCCGCGGCCTCCCGCGCCACCCGGGACTTGCCGATGCCCGGCGGTCCCACCACATTCACCACACCACCGCGGCCACCGATCGTGCGGTCCACCATGGCGTCGAGGGCCGCCATCTCCCAGCGCCGACCGACCAGGCTCGCCTCGGCGCGCCCGACCAGGCCATCCCGCGGGCCGATCGCCACCAGCCGGCGTGCGCGCACCGGTTCGTCGGCCCCTTTGATGCGCACCCACTCCGGTTCGGCCAGCATCACGGTATGCTCGACGAGCCGCGCGGTCGACTCCGAGAGCATCACCCCGCCCGGGGGCGCCACCGATTCCATCCGCTGCGCGAACCCGACGGCCTCGCCGGTCGCGGCGTATCCCAACGTCCCCGAACCGATCTCACCGGCGATCACCCGACCCGAGTTCAGGCCCACCCGCAACTGCAGCGCCACGCCATCGCGGCGGGCCACCTCGGCCGCCAACCGGTTCGCCTCTTCCTGGATGGCCAGCGCGGCGAGGCATCCGCGAAAAGCGTGATCCTCCAACGCAACTGGGGCGCCGAAGAGCGCCATCACCCCGTCGCCGGTGTACTCCACGTCCCGCCGTAGCGCTGCACCACCGCCGCCGACCGCTCCACGAGCTCGGTCATGATTTCGCGCAACCGCTCCACGTCCACTGCGGCCGCGATGTCCATCGAGCGCACCACGTCGGCGAACAGCACCGTCACCTGCTTGTACTCAGCGGTGTCGACCGATGCCACCAGCTGTGACCCGCATTTGTCGCAGAACTCGGGCGCCCTCGTGCGGCACGGCTCCGCACGACCGGCATGCCTCCGTCGCCGGCGTCACTGCATCCTCCGCCGGTCCGGCGGCCCCCACTGACTGACTGATACGCCAAGCGTAGGTGTCACGCATTGACGTGCACGTCGGATACCCGACAGTCTGCGCAAACGACTTCTCAAGGTGAGAAAGCGCGGCTGAGTTAGGTTGCTCCGGTGACGAACACCGGACCCCTGGCCGGGGTGAAAGTCATCGAACTCGGCGGCATCGGACCGGGACCGCATGCGGCGATGGTGCTCGCCGACCTGGGTGCCGACGTGGTGCGGGTGCGTCGGCCCGGCGGGCTGCAGATGCCGGCGGAAGACGTCGACCTGTTGCACCGCGGCAAGCGCAGCGTCGACCTCGACGTCAAGAAGGAACCGCAAGCGCTGCTGGACCTCGCCGCCAAGGCCGACGTGCTGCTCGACTGCTTTCGTCCCGGAACCTGCGAGCGGCTCGGCATCGGACCCGGCGACTGCGCAGCGGTCAACCCGCGGCTGATCTTCGCGCGCATCACCGGGTGGGGTCAGGACGGACCGCTGGCGATGACGGCCGGCCACGACATCAACTACCTGTCGCAGACGGGTGCGCTGTCCGCCATCGGATTCCGTGACCGGCCGCCGGTCGCGCCGCTGAATCTGGTGGCCGACTTCGGCGGCGGGTCGATGTTCGTGCTGCTGGGCATCGTCGCCGCGCTCTACGAACGCGAGCGGTCCGGCAAGGGGCAGGTCATCGACGCCGCGATGGTCGACGGGGTCAGCATCCTGTCGCAGATGATGTGGACGATGAAGTCGACGGGCGTCATGCGCGACGAGCGCGAGTCGTTTCTGCTCGACGGCGGTGCGCCGTACTACCGCACCTACGAGACCTCCGACGGCAAGTACATGGCCGTCGGCGCGATCGAGCCGCAGTTCTTCGCGCAACTGCTCGTCGGCCTCGGCCTCTCGCCCGATGAGGTGCCCAACCAGTTCGACATCGGCGCGTATCCCGAGATGCGCAAGATCTTCACCGATCGGTTTGCGAGCAAGTCCCGCGACGAGTGGGCGGCCGTCTTCGCGGGCACCGACGCATGCGTCACGCCCGTGCTCACCTGGACCGAAGCCGCGCAGAACGAACACCTCCTGGCGCGCTCGACGGTGGTGTCGGCCCACGGTGTCGAGCAGGCCGCGCCGGCGCCTCGGTTCTCCCGCACACCGGCAGGCCCTGTCGGCGCACCGCCGAAAGCCGCCACGCCCATCGACGAGATCGGCTGGTAGGTTAGCTGCAAAATCTATTGCGCGAGGCACATGAGGTAACTATGATTTGCCAGTATGGCTGTCCGCGCATCTAGAGAGGTCGTCTTCGATGCCCCACCTGGGGACGATCCTGGACGCGCTGGCCGATGTCGAGGATGTGCCGTCGTGGTCGCCGGTGCACAAGCAGGCCGAAGTTCTGGACCGATATCCGGACGGCAGGCCCCACCACGTCAAGGCGACGTTCCGGATCATGGGGATCACCGACAAGGAAGTCCTCGAATACCACTGGGGCGACGACTGGATGGTCTGGGACGCGAAGGACACCATTCAGCAGCGCGGCCAGCATGTCGAATACAACCTCACGCCCGAGGGCGAGGACAGGACGCGGGTGCGCTTCGACATCATTCTCGACCTCGCTGCGCCGATTCCGGATTTCCTGATCCGGCGGGCGAAGAAGATGGTTCTCGACATCGCCACGGAGTGTCTGCGAACGCGCGTCATGGCCGGCGGGTCGGCCTAGGTCCGGTGCATCGTGGCTGTCCGCACGTCACGGGAAATCGTGATCGAGGCACCGCCGGAAGCCATCATGGATGCGCTGGCCGACGTAGAGGCCATGCCCTCCTACTCGTCTGCCTACCGGCGTGCCGAGATTCTCGACAGATACGACGACGGCCGTCCGCACCACGTACGCATCGCGGTCAGAGTGCTGGGACTCCTTGATGAGGAGGTACTCGAATATCGTTGGGGGCCAGACTGGTTGGTGTGGGATGCCGAGCAAACGACGCAGCAGTACGCGCAACACGTCGAGTACACACTGCGGCCTGACCCCACCCGCACCTCGACCGTGGTGAGAGTCGACGTCACCGTCGAGCCCGACTCGCTCATTCCCGAGTTCCTCATCAAGAGAGCCGGTAAGACGGTAATCGATGCGGGGACAGAAGGTCTGCGAAAGCGAGTGTTGGGCCGTTAGTCGCGCTGCCGACTACCTACGCAAGACCGACAGTCGCCGGATCGCCTCGTCGAGCGTGTCGTCTGTCTTACAGAAGGCGAAGCGCACCAAGTGATTCCACGCGCCGGCGTGGTGGGCCCCGGGGTCGCAAAATGCCGACATGGGGATGGCTGCCACCCCGGCTTTCTCGGGCAACTCTACGCAGAATGTGGTGCTGTCGTCGTAGCCGAGCGGCCGCGGGTCGGCACACAGGAAATAGGTGCCGAAGCTGTCGTGCACCTCGAAGCCGAGCTCGGCCAGGGCTGAGCCCAGCTTGTCGCGCTTGGCCTGCAACGATTCCCGCAGTGCCGCTACCCATGCTTCTTCGGTGTTGAGCGCTTGGGCCACGGCGGGCTGAAACGGCGCCCCGCCGACATAGGACAGGTACTGCTTGGCCGCTCGCACGCCGGCGATGAGATCGGATGCGCCGCAGGCCCATCCGATCTTCCATCCGGTGACGTTGAACATCTTCGCCGCGCTCGAGATCGTAACCGTCCGCTCCGCCATCCCGGGGTAGTTGGCCAGCGGCATATGACTACGGCCGTCAAACACCAGATGTTCGTAGACCTCGTCGGTGATCACCAGCAGGTCGGCGTCCACGGCGAGCTGAGCCAGCGCCCGAAGTTCATCCTCGGAGGCGACCATGCCCGTGGGGTTGTGCGGCGAGTTGACGATCAGCGCCTTGGTCTTCGGCGTGACGGCTCGGCGCAGGCCGTCGACGTCGATCGCGAAGCCGCGGCCGTCCTGCGTCAGCGGCACCGCGCGTCGCTCGCAGCCCGCCATCGCGATCACGGGGGAGTACGAGTCGTAGAACGGCTCGATCAGCAGCACCTCCGAGCCGGGTTCGACGAGTCCGAGCACCGCAGCGGCGATGGCCTCGGTGGCGCCGACCGTCACCAGCACCTCGCTGTCCGGGTCGTACTCGGTGCCGAAGTGCCGCTTGCGTTGTGCGGCGATCGCTTCGCGCAGCGGGGCGATGCCCAGACCCGGCGGGTACTGGTTGACGCCCTCGGCGATCGCGTTCTCCGCGACCTTGAGCATCGAGGGTGGGCCGTCCTCGTCGGGGAAGCCCTGGCCCAGGTTCACGGCGCCGATGCGCGCTGCCAGCGCCGACATCTCGGCGAAGATCGTGACCGCATAGGGCTGCAGCCGCTTCACCGTCATGGTTGTCGAGCCTAGGCGCGACAGTCGATTCCCGGCGAACGTGGGTTACCAGCACGAATCCACCGACGATTCGTGTGCGGGTAACCCACGTTCGGCCGTCGGAGACGGGGGACTGAGACCGCCCAACCAACAGGTTGGCCGAGGCTGTTAGGCTCGGGGTCTAGAGGACTACCGCCCATGTGGGCAGGCATCCGATAACCCCACCTGAACAGGAAATATCTTCATGTCTGAAGAAGCCTTCATCTACGAGGCCATTCGCACGCCTCGCGGCAAGAACAAGAACGGCGCGCTCAACGAGGTCAAGCCGGTCAACCTGGTCGTCGGCCTCATCGACGAGCTGCGCAGCCGTTACCCCGATCTGGACGAGAACCTGATCAGCGACGTCATCCTCGGCGTCGTGTCGCCCGTCGGCGATCAGGGCGGCGACATCGCCCGCACCGCGGCGCTGGTGGCCAAGCTGCCCGAGACCACCGGCGGCTTCCAGCTCAACCGCTTCTGCGCATCCGGCCTGGAGGCCGTGAACACCGCCGCGCAGAAGGTCCGGTCCGGCTGGGACGACCTCGTGCTCGCCGGTGGCGTCGAGTCGATGAGCCGCGTGCCGATGGGTTCGGACGGCGGCGCCTGGGCGACGGACCCCGAGACGAACTATCGCATCGGCTTCGTGCCGCAGGGCATCGGCGCCGACCTGATCGCGACGATCGAGGGCTTCTCCCGTGAGGACGTCGACCGCTACGCCCTGCGCTCGCAGGAGAAGGCCGCCGCGGCGTGGTCGGGCGGCTACTTCGCCAAGTCCGTCGTCCCAGTGAAGGACCAGAACGGTCTGGTCATCCTCGACCACGATGAGCACATGCGCCCCGACACCACGCTCGAGGGCCTGGGCCAGCTGAAGACCGCGTTCGACGGTGTCGGCGCGATGGGCGGCTTCGACGACGTGGCGCTGCAGAAATACCACTACGTCGAGAAGATCAACCACGTCCACACCGGTGGCAACAGCTCCGGCATCGTCGACGGCGCCGCGCTGGTGCTGGTCGGGTCCGAGGCTGCGGGCAAGTCGCAGGGGCTGACCCCGCGCGCCCGCATCGTCGCCACGGCGACCAGCGGCGCCGACCCGGTCATCATGCTGACCGGCCCCACGCCCGCGACCCGCAAGGTGCTGGACCGTGCCGGCCTGACCGTCGACGACATCGACCTGTTCGAGTTGAACGAGGCCTTCGCCTCGGTGGTGCTGAAGTTCCAGAAGGATCTGAACATCCCCGACGAGAAGCTCAACGTCAACGGTGGCGCCATCGCGATGGGCCACCCGCTGGGCGCCACCGGCGCCATGATCACCGGAACCATGGTCGACGAACTCGAGCGCCGCAACGCTCGCCGTGCACTCGTCACGCTGTGCATCGGCGGCGGCATGGGTGTCGCGACCATCATCGAGAGGGTTTAAGACCAATGGCAGAGAACACGATTCAGTGGGACAAGGATGCCGACGGCATCGTCACCCTGACGCTCGACGACCCCACCGGGTCGGCCAACGTGATGAACGAGCACTACCAGGAGTCCATGCACAATGCCACCGAACGGCTTGTCGCGGAGAAGGATTCGATCACCGGTGTCGTCATCACCAGCGCGAAGAAGACCTTCTTCGCCGGCGGTGACCTCAAGGGCATGATCAACCTCGGGCCGGAGAACGCGGGCGAGGCGTTCGACACGGTCGAGAGCGTCAAGCGCGATCTGCGCGCGCTGGAGACGCTGGGCAAGCCGGTCGTCGCAGCGATCAACGGCGCCGCACTTGGCGGAGGTCTGGAGATCACGCTGGCGTGTCACCACCGGATCGCCGCCGACGTGAAGGGTCTCGTGGTCGGCTTCCCCGAAGTGACGCTGGGCCTGCTGCCGGGTGGCGGCGGCGTGACCCGCAGTGTGCGGATGTTCGGCATCCAGAAGGCCTTCATGGAGGTACTCAGCCAGGGCACCCGGTTCAAGCCGGACAAGGCCGTCGAAATTGGGCTTGTGGATCGGCTCGTACCGTCCGTGGATGAGCTCATCCCCGCCGCCAAGGCGTGGATCAAGGCCAACCCCGACAGCCACACCCAGCCGTGGGATGCCAAGGGCTACAAGATGCCTGGCGGCACTCCGTCGTCGCCGGGACTGGCCGGCATCCTGCCGTCGTTCCCGGCGCTGCTGCGCAAGCAGCTCAAGGGTGCGCCGATGCCGGCGCCGCGCGCGATCCTGGACGCGGCCGTCGAGGGTGCGCAGGTGGACTTCGACACGGCCAGCCGCATCGAGAGCCGCTACTTCACGTCAGTTGGTCACCGGCCAGGTCGCCAAGAACATGATCCAGGCGTTCTTCCTGGATCTGCAGTACATCAACTCGGGCGGCTCGCGTCCCGACGGCATCGCCGAGCAGAAGATCACCAAGATCGGCGTGCTCGGCGCGGGCATGATGGGCGCCGGCATCGCCTACGTGTCGGCCAAGGCCGGGTTCGACGTTGTGTTGAAGGACGTCAGCATCGAGGCCGCGCAGAAGGGCAAGGGCTACTCCGAGAAGCTCGAGGCCAAGGCGCTGGAGCGGGGCAAGACCACCGACGAGAAGAGCAAGGCCCTGCTGGCCCGCATCACCCCGACGGCCGACGCCGCCGACTTCAAGGGTGTCGACTTCGTCGTCGAGGCCGTCTTCGAATCGGTCGAACTGAAGCACAAGGTGTTCCAGGAGATCGAGGACATCGTCGAGCCCAACGCACTGCTCGGCTCGAACACCTCGACGCTGCCGATCACCGGGCTCGCGGCAGGCGTGAAGCGCCAAGACGACTTCATCGGGATCCACTTCTTCTCGCCGGTCGACAAGATGCCGCTGGTGGAGATCATCAAGGGCGAGAAGACATCTGACGAGGCGCTGGCCCGCGTGTTCGACTACACGCTGGCCATCGGCAAGACCCCGATCGTGGTCAACGACAGCCGCGGCTTCTTCACCTCCCGCGTCATCGGCACGTTCGTCAACGAGGCGCTGGCGATGCTCGGCGAGGGTGTCGAGCCGGCCAGCATCGAGCAGGCTGGTTCCCAGGCGGGCTACCCCGCGCCGCCGCTGCAGCTGTCCGATGAGCTCAACCTCGAGCTGATGCACAAGATCGCCGTCGCCTCCCGTAAGGGCGTCGAGGACGAAGGCGGCACTTACCAGCCGCACCCGGCCGAGGCGGTCGTCGAGAAGATGATCGAGCTCGAGCGGCCATCGCGGCTGGCGGGCGCCGGCTTCTACTCCTACGTCGACGGTAAGCGGGCCGGACTGTGGCCGGGGCTGCGCGAGACGTTCAAGTCCGGTGCTTCGGAGCCTCCGCTGCAGGACATGATCGACCGCATGCTGTTCGCCGAGGCGCTGGAAACCCAGAAGTGCCTCGACGAAGGCGTTCTCACGTCGACCGCCGATGCGAACATCGGCTCGATCATGGGCATCGGTTACCCGCCGTACACCGGTGGGTCGGCGCAGTTCATCGTCGGCTATGAAGGCCCGGGCGGTGTCGGCAAGGAAGCGTTCGTCGCGCGCGCCAAGGAGCTGGCCGCCAAGTACGGCGACCGCTTCAACCCGCCCGCGTCACTGACCAGCTAGCGCGACAAGACGCAAAAGCCCCCGGAACAACGGCGTTTCGGGGGTTTTTGCGTCTGCTCGCCAGTTCTCGGCGTACGGTCCGCACATGGGCGCATCGACGCTGACATTCGATCCGTTCTCGCAGGAGTTCTTCGACGACCCATACGAGATCTACCGCTGGATGAGGGCCGAGGCGCCCGTGTATTACAGCGAGCAGTACGACTTCTATGCGCTGACTCGACACGAGGATGTCGCGGCAGCGTTCAAGGACCCTGCGACCTACTCGTCGGCCTACGGAGTCGACCTGTCCATGGTGCGATCCGGTGGGCCGCCCCCGGACGTGAGACTGCTGCAGTTCATGGATCCGCCCGAGCATCGCCACATGCGCAGCGTGCTGAACAAGCTGTTCACCCCGCGCGCGATCCAGGCCCAGCGGTCGACGGTCACGGCGATCATCGACAAGTACCTCGGCGCGATCGACAGCGACGAGTTCGACGTGGTGCGTGAGTTCACCGCACCGTTCCCCGTCGAGGTGATCACCACCATGCTCGGCGTGCCGGAGGACCACGTGCAGCATGCTCGGCTGTGGACCGATGCGTCGATGCACCGCGAACCCGGTCAGATCGAGACGGACGAGAAGGGCAAGCAGGCGATCCTCGAGTCTGTCGAGTACTACTTCGGCTGCGTCCAGGAGCACCGGGCGCAGCCCCGCGACGACCTGTTCACGTTGCTGATCGACGCCGAGATCGAACGTGACGACGGGGAGACGAGCCACCTCACCGACATCGAAATCGTCGGCTTTGCACAGCAATTAGGGGGAGCCGGCGCAGAAACGGTGACCAAGCTCCTGGCCAGCGCGGTCTATCTGTTCGCGCGCAACCCCAAGCAGTGGGCCAGGCTGATCGAGGATCCCGAGAAAATCCCTGCCGCCATCGAGGAGCTGCTGCGCTACGACAACCCCGTGCAGTACGACGTGCGCCGGTCGATGCGTGATGTCAGCCTGCACGGCATGACGATCCCGGCGGGTAAGCCGGTGTTTCTGATGCTGGCCTCGGCCAACCGCGACCCCGAGGCGTGGACCGCCGCCGACAAGTTCGAGATCGACCGTGACCGAACGGAATCGCAGAACCTGGGACTCGGCTATGGCATCCACAGTTGCCTCGGCGCGGCGCTCGCCCGCATGGAGAGCGCTATCGCGCTGGAGAAGCTTCTCACCTTCATGCCGCGGTATGAAGTCGACTGGGACCGTTGCACACGCGTGCACATGACCAACGTGATCGGCTGGGCGAACGTCCCGGTACGCGTGTTCCGCTGATGGTGGCCTGCGCGGCATGTGCGACCGAACTGCGCCACGATGCGAAGTTCTGCGATGAATGCGGCGCCGCCGTTGCGCCCGCACGCAGCTTCGCCGAGTACAAACAGGTCACGGTGCTGTTCGCCGATGTGGTGCATTCCATGGATATCGCGACGGCGGTGGGCCCGGAGCGCCTGCGCGAGCTCATGTCCGACGTGTTCGACCGTTGTTGTGACGTCGTGCAGCGTTACGGCGGCAACGTCGACAAGTTCACCGGCGACGGTGTCATGGCCGTCTTCGGTGCACCGATCGCGCTGGAGGATCACGCAATTCGAGCGTGTATTGCGGCGGTCGACATTCAGAAGCGAGTTCGTGACCTCGCCGCCGAGGTGAACTCACGGGACGGCATCGAGCTCGCACTGCGGGTTGGTCTGAACTCCGGCGAGGTGATCGCAGGCGAAGTGGGTTCACGCTCAGCCAGTTACACCACGGTCGGCGATCAGGTCGGTATGGCGCAGCGGATGGAGTCCGTCGCCATGCCCGGCGGGGTGGTGGTGAGCGAATCGACGGCGCGCCTCGTGGAGGGGGAGGCGGCGCTCGGTGAGCGCAGACTGGTGCAGATCAAGGGTGCCGACGCACCCGTTCCCGCCTACGCGCTGCTGTCGATCACCGGCCGGCGTCCCGCGACGACTGCGCGCACCACGACCTTCGTGGGCAGGGACTGGGAGATGTCGGCCCTGACGGCGATGCTCGACCGATCGATCAAAGGTCATGGCTGCGTGGTGAGTCTCGTCGGGCCGCCCGGAATCGGTAAGAGCCGGACTTTGGCAGAGATCGTCTCAGTCGCCAAACAGCGTCGTGTGGAGGTCTTTTCGACGTATTGTGAATCGCACACCAGCGATGTTCCGTTCCAGGCGGCCACCCGGTTGCTGCGCTCGGCGTGGGGTGTGGACGGCCTCGACGCCGAGGCGGCGCGTGACGTGGCGCGAAGCAAGGTGCCAGGGGCGCACGCCGCCGACCTGGTGCTGCTACAGGACGAACTCGGAATTCGCGATCCCGCCGACCCGCTGCCCGATATCGCACCCGAGGCCAGGCGGCGCCGGCTGACCGCGCTGGTGAATGCATCGGTGATGGCTCGTGAGGACCCCGTCTTGTACGTCATCGAGGACGCGCACTGGATCGACGCAACGAGCGAATGGTTGCTTGCAGATTTTCTCTCTGTTGTACCTCAGGCACATGCGCTCGCGTTGATAACGTACCGCCCGGAATACAGCGGCGCTCTCAGCAGGAGTACCGGCGCGCAGACCATCGCGCTTGCGCCACTGGATGATTCGCAGATGTCGGGATTGGTCTCGGAGTTCCTGGGTTCGGATCTCTCCGTCGTCGAACTGGCCGGCCGTGTCGCCGAGCGTGCTGCAGGCAACCCCTTCTTCGCTGAGGAGATCGTGCGGGACCTCGTCGATCGCGAGGTCCTGTTCGGCGAGCGCGGCGCCTACACGTGTGCGGACGAGGCAGCCGACGTGGAAGTTCCCGCGACGGTTCAGGCCGCCATCGCCGCCCGAATCGACCGACTCGCTCCCGAGGCGAAGCTCACATTGAACGCGGCCGCCGTCATCGGCCTGCGATTCGACGAAGGTCTGCTGGCGGCTTTGGCCGACACTGCGGCGATGAAGGCGCTACTCGATGCTGAGCTCATCGACCAGGTGGCGTTCACGCCGCGGTCGGAATATGCGTTCCGGCACCCGCTGATCCGCTCGGTGGCCTACCGGTCGCAGCTGGCCTCGGCGCGTGCCGAACTGCACCGGCGGTTGGCCTCGACGCTGGAGGCGCATGATCCCGAATCCTCCGACGAGACTGCCGCATTGATCGCTGAACACCTCGAGTCGGCGGGAGACCTGCAGGCCGCGTTTGGCTGGCACATGCGGGCAGGAACGTGGGTGACCTTCCGCGACATCGATGCAGCCCGGCTGAGCTGGCAACGTGCTCATCGGGTTGCCGACCGGATGCCCGTGGACGCCCCGGGCCGCGATGCGATGCGCGTCGCACCCCGCGCCTGGCTCTGCGCAAGCGCATTGCGCGTCGGCGCTGTCGACGAGGCCGGCTTCGCGGAACTTTGCAGGTTGGCCGACGACGCCGACGACAAGGTGTCGCTGGCGATTGGGATGGCCGGACATGTGGCGGGGCTCGCATACCGCGCTCACTACCGCGAGTCCTCCCGCCTGGCAAGCGAATTCACCCGCTTGATTGAATCCATCGGCGACCCGGTCTTGACGGTCAGCCTGCTGGGCCAAGCGGCCTTTGCCAAGCACGCGAACGGCGAGATCACCGAAGCCGTGCGGTTGGCCGAGCGCGTCATCGAGCTTGCTGACGGTGATCCCCGCATGGGTCAACTCCTGATCGAATCGCCGTTGGCCCACGCCGTGATGACCCGCGCGGCCGCGCGAGCGTACCTCGGAGCAAGCGGATGGAGACAAGACATGGATCGGGCCGCCGCCATGTGCCGCGAATTCCTCCCCATTGGTCAAGCGGTGATGCTCGTCTGGAAGTACGTCTTCGGCATCGTCGCTGGCGCGGTGCTACCCGATGCAACCGCCGTAGCGGAGACTGCCGAAACCATTGAACTCGCCGAGCAGCAGAGCGAAGACCAGACGCTGGAAGCCGCCCGTTTCCTGCACGGCTATGTCCTGGCTCATCGCGACGGACCGGATCGAACCCGCGGATTAAGTCTCCTCGCCAAGTCGCGTGAGGCCGCGACGCGGAACCGCTCCATCGCGGTGTTCGTTTCGCTGATAGACATCGAACTGGGCAGAGAGAAGGCACGAACCGGGGAACTCGACGACGCCATCGAGCTACTCAAATCAGTTACTGAGAACGAGTTCGCTGCCGGCGGATTGGGTGTTTACGGAATCGCAGCCGACGTGTTGGTTGAGTCGCTCCTTCAGCGTGGCGAACGTGGGGACGTCGAGGCCGCGCAGGCGGAGATCGAGCGGTTGGCGGCGGTGCCCACCGACGCCGGATTTGTGCTGTACGAGATCTTGGTGTTGCGACTGCGGGCGCTGCTTGCCCGGGCGCGCGGAGATGACGCCGAGTATCGCGAGTTCGCGGACCGCTACCGCGCCATGGCCGTGGATATCGAGTACGAAGGCCACATCGCGATGGCCGAGGCGATGCCATGACCCTCTTGGCTATCGTCTAGGCGTGCCCGATGGGTTTACCGAAAAGTTCGCGGCAGGGCTGGCGAGCTACGGCGAGAATAAGTGCATCGAGTTCGAGGGCCGCTGGTACACCGGCGACGACATCACCGAGTACGCCGACGCCATCGCGGGGCTGCTGCGGGAAGCCGGTGTCGCCGATGATGCGCCGGTCGGCCTGGTGGTCCGCAATCGTTTGCAGCACGCCGCCGCGATCGTCGGGTTCCTGGCCGCCGGTCGGCCGCTCTCGATGATCTACTCGTTCCAGTCGCCTGAGTCGATCGGGCGCGACATCGAGAAGCTTGAACTGTCGGCCATTGTGGCCGACCGTGAGGACTGGACCGGCGAAGTCATCGCCGCCGCAAAGCGGGCAGGCAGCGCAGGTGTGGCGATCGCGTTGACCAGCCCGGTGGTCGCCGGCGTTGAGGGGTTGGAGCGTCGCGACGCTTCCCGTCGGCACGCCGAGGTCGAATCGGGTGTGGCGCTGCAGATTCTCACCAGCGGTACCACCGGCCCGCCGAAGCGGCAGGCGATCAGGACACCGGTGCTGGAACGAACGGTCTTCAGCGTCACCAGCGGAGAGAAAGCTCCGCCGGACGCCCCGCCGGAGTTCTCGTACTGGCAGTTCGGCGGAATCGGCGTGTGTCAGCTGATCGCCGGTGTCTACAACGCCCGGCGGATGGTCATCCTCGAACGGTTCACCGTCGACGACTTCGTTCACGCGATCAAGACCCACCGCATCACCCGGTCCGGTGTGCAACCCGCCGTCTTCCGCATGCTTCTCGACGCCGACGTGCCCGCCGACGACCTGGCGTCGCTGGAATTCCTGATCAGCGCGTCGGGCCCGCTCGACCCGGAAACCCGCGACGAGTTCGAGGAGCATTTCGGCATCCCGGTCCGGTTGGCCTACGGGGCAACCGAATTCGCCGGCTCGCTCTGCGCGTGGACACCCGACCTCATCACCGAGTTCGGAGACGCCAAACGCAACAGCGTCGGCCGCGCCCTGCCCGATACCCAGCTGCGCATCGTCGACCCCGATACCGGCCTCGAACTGCCGGTGGGTGAGGAAGGGCTGCTGGAGGCGAAGGTGGCACCGCTGGGCCCCGACTGGATCCGCACCACCGACATCGCCTCGGTCGATGCGGACGGGTTCGTCACCCTGCACGGAAGGGCCGACGGCGCCATCAACCGCGGCGGTTTCAAGATTCTTCCGGAAACCGTTCGTCGGGTGTTGATCTCACATCCCGCCGTCCGCGACGCCTGCGTGGTCGGCGTGCCGGACAGGCGGCTCGGCCAGGTGCCGTTCGCCGCCGTGGAAGTGACAAAGGGAGTGGCCGCGCCGTCCGATGACGAACTCAAAGAGCTTGTCCGCCAGGCATTGCCGGTGTACAACGTGCCGGTGGCCTTCGCCGTCGTCGAGGATCTGCCTCGCAACCCGGCGCTGAAGGTCAGTCTGCCCGCGGTTGCCGCGCTCTACGAACCGCGCTGAAAGAGGTAGTAGCGCGCGGGGTCCTTGCCGTTGTGGTCCATCTCCGGCTCACTTCCCGACGACAGCAGCGTCCAGTCCACAGAGAAGCGTCGCTCGACCTCAGCCGGATCGATCCCGGGCACTCCGAACGATCCGCCCGGAATGAATTCGACGAGCAGAAGCCTGGCCCGCGGTGACGCCACCGCGGTGACCTCGCGGACGTACGCGTCGCGGTCTTCGGGGCTCATCCCGTGCAGGCAACCGCTGTCGATGATCAAGTCGAAGTCCGTCCCGACTCCTTCAGAGCTCAGACGCGTGACATCGGCTCGAGCGAAGGTGACGTCGACCTGGTTGGCGGCCGCCTTCGCGCGCGCCTTGTCAACCGCTTTGGATACGAAATCCACACCGGTGACCCGCCAGCCGTGGTTGGCCAGATAGATCGAGTTGTCCCCGGTACCGCATCCCAGGTCCAGGGCCGTGCCTGCGGGGAGTGCGCCGTCGCCCTCGACCAGGTCCCGCATGCTCTTGGCGAGCGCATGCCCGTCCCACGGGACGAATCCGAGCCGGTAGAAGACGCGAAAAAGTGTCTGCCGCGAACTCATGTACTCCAGGCTAACCGCGGTCCTGATCGGGCCAGCCGCTCTCGAAAGACGCCGACCCGCCGCGCCAACGGCTCAGATTGATCCGAGGTCGGATGAGAGCCAGTGCTCCGGTTTCATATAAATGACCACGCCCTCGCCGTGCTCGCGGCGCGCGAACTCCAGGTATCCGTCCACCGCCTCCGGCGGCAGGTAGCGCTTCACCATCTCGACGAGTTGTTCGTCGGTGGCGGGCTCGATGCGGCTGACCGGGCCGTCGACCGCGACGTAGCGCACCGTCGGCTCGATGCGCTGGGCCATCAACGTGAATTCACCCTGGGTTTCGATCAGCCGGTGCTTACGCGAGCCGGCGCCCGTGTGCACCCACGGCTCACCGCCGGGGCTGTACTGGTACCAGATCGGCACGGTCAGGGGTCCGCGCTTGTCGCCCGCGCTGACAGACAGCGCACCGATGTGCGGCTCGGCCAGAAACTGTTCGCGTTCTTCCTTGGAGAGGGCCATGCGGCCAGGCTAGCCGCGACCTCCGTCAAACGCTTTGACGTGCGTCAGCACCCTATGCGGGAGAAAAAAGCGATGGAAACGATGCCGATCGCGATCGCGATCGGGGTCTGTCCCATCGCGGCCGTGCTGACGATGCCTGCGACCGCAGCGATCGCGATGACGGCGAGGAGCAGGACCATGAACCATCGAACGTGGATGGCCCCTCCAGGCCGTGCGGGTTGCCGCTCCAGCCCCGTGATCGGGTCACGTCGCACGTCGCCTCCTATGTGCCTGAGATCACACGTTGCCAACTATGTGAGCCACACCATACAACAAGCGCGGCGTCTCAGCGAAGCGGATCGCGACGTATCGCCGCTGCTCGGTACCAGCAAACTGTTAGAAGAGCTAATGTCACGAGGCTGTGAAATCCCTGTGCGTGAGACTTTTCGGGCGCCGGTTTCCCGCAGCCGCCGTCGCCTAGAGTCGATAGCCATGCGCTTCGGACTGTTCATTCCACAGGGCTGGCGACTCGATCTGGTGGACATCCCCGTTGACCGGCAATGGCCGGTCATGCGTGACCTCGCCGCCTACGCCGACGGCAGCGCGTGGGACTCGCTGTGGGTCTACGACCATTTCCACACCGTCCCGGTGCCGACGGACGAGGCGACTCACGAGGCGTGGTCGCTGATGTCGGCCTACGCCGCCAGCACATCGCGCATCAAGCTCGGCCAGATGTGTACGGCGATGGGCTATCGCAACCCGGTCTATCTGGCCAAGGTGGCCGCCACCGCCGACATCATCTCCGGTGGGCGGGTGCAAATGGGTATCGGTGGCGGCTGGTATGAGCACGAGTGGAAGGCATACGGCTACGGATTCCCCTCCGCAGGCGTGCGGCTGGGCATGCTCGACGAAGGCGTCCGGATCATGCGCGACGCCTGGCGCGACGGACGGGTAAGCCTCGAAGACGGCAAGCACTATCAGGTCAAGGGCGCCATCGTCGCGCCGAAGCCGTTGCAGGACGGCGGACCTCCGCTGTGGATCGCAGGCGGCGGCGAGAAGGTGACGCTGCGCATCGCCGCGAAGTACGCGCAGTACACGAACTTCACGTCGGAGCCCGACGGGTTCGCTCACAAATCGCAGATCCTGGCCGACCACTGCCGGACTGTCGGAACCGACTATGACGCGATCGTGCGGTCGGCCAACTTCAACGCTGTGATCGGCACGTCTGAAGCCGACGTCGCCGACCGCGTCGCGCGGGTGCGCGCCCGGCAGGTCGCCAAGGCGGACGAATCAGTCGTCGACGCCATGCTTTCCACCATCACCGCACCCGAATCAGCAAGTGGCACACCGGAACAGGCCATCGAGAAGCTCAAGCGCATGCGCGAACTCGGCTGTGAGTACGCCATCCTCTACTTCCCGGAGGCCGCCTACGACCGCACCGGCATCGAGCTGTTCGAGCGCGAGGTCATCCCCGCGCTGGCATAGCAGGCCTGGCTAGGGCGTCGGTGGAATCGGCCCGTCCGGCGGTAGCGCAGCCGGGTCAACAGGGGCAATCACACCCGGGGCGGGAGGCGCGTCGAAGTACCCGGGCGGCGGTGGCCCGTTGAGCGAGTAGTACCCCTCCGGCAGAGGCGGTCCGCCTGCATAGTTCCCAGCCTCCGGCGGAGGCCCGCTGGACGCCGGGTCGGTCAGCGACTGGTATCCGGGCGGCAGCTGCGGTGCGGGCCCGGCTCCGGGCGGGGGCGGGGTCGCCGCGGGCATCTGGCCGGGCGCCGTCTCGGTGAACCCGTACGGGTCCTGGGCCTGATGCCAGGCGTCCCGCAGGAAGCTCAACGGCCCAGGCCTGCTGCCCTGCCCGTACTGCTGGTTCGCGACTTCGGGCACCGGCGGAGCCCCGATCGGTGGCGGCGCGGGTGCAGCGACCGGCTCGGCGCCCGGGACGTCCATCACGGGCTGCCCCGGAGGAGGCGTTTCCCCTGGCACCGGCGTCGGCAGCGGCGGCACGACCGGCTGGGCGTTGGCCTGGCCCGCCGCGGCCAGCGCGCCCAAGCCGATGACGACACCGGCGAGTGCAGTCCTGGCGACGTGCGTGAGTGAGGAGGTGTGTCCGCTCATGGTTGGCGTGGTGTGCTTCCTGCTCGAGCCCGCGAGGGCTGCTGTCGACCCGTGACGAGGCTAACGCTTTCGCGCGGTGTACGCGTCGTCAGGGCGATATCTGAGCCGGGCACGGCCAGGTCGGGATGGTAGGTGAGATAGACCGTGTGGACTCCGGCGAGTGCAGGCGCCCACGTTTGCGGTCTTGCCGCTGCCGCCGATGACGAGAATGGTGGTGGTTGTATTGGTCGTCTGAAAGGCGTGTCGACGATGGAGAAGATCTCACTCACCGCACTCGCGCGTGAGCACCTGGAAACCGCCCGAGCAGCCCGCAGCGGTCGCAGTGCGCACACGGTCTACGGCGGCCACGAGCACTCGCTACGCCAGACCCTGATGGCGATGACGGCCGGGAGCACCTTGGATGATCACGAAAGCCCGGGCGAGGCCACGCTCCAGGTGCTGCACGGCAGGGTGCGGGTGACCAACTCATCGGCGGGATGGGACGGCTCGGCCGGTGACCACATCATCCTGCCCCGCGAACGGCACGGCCTGAGTGCGGTCGAGGATTCGGTGGTCCTACTCACCGTCTCCAAACCGATTGGGCCGCACGTCTAGATCGCGGGGCCGAGCAGGTCGTCGGCGTCCTTGATGATGTAGCCGTAGCCCTGCTCGGCCAGGAAGCGCTGACGGTGTGCGGCGTACTCGGCGTCGAGGCTGTCACGCGAGACCACCGAATAGAAGATCGCGCCGCCGCCGTCGGCCTTCGGTCGCAGCAGGCGGCCCAGCCGCTGCGCCTCTTCCTGTCGCGACCCGAAGGTGCCCGAAACCTGTACGGCCACATTGGCTTCCGGCAGATCGATGGAGAAGTTGGCGACCTTGGACACCACCAGCGTCGGGATCTCGCCCCGACGGAACTCATCGAACAGCGCCTCACGCTCGGCGGTCTTCGTCGATCCCTGGATCACCGGGGCGTTCAGCTCCAGTCCCAGCTCGTCGAGCTGGTCCAGGTACGCGCCGATCACCAGCGTCTGGTCACCTGGGTGCTTCGCCAGGATCGACTTCACCACCGCGATCTTGGAATGCACCGTCGAACACAGCTTGTACCGCTCGTCGGGTTCGGCGACCGCATAGAGCATCCGCTCGTTGTCGGTCATCGTCACGCGCACCTCGATGCACTCAGCAGGCGCGATCCAGCCCTGCGCCTCGATGTCCTTCCACGGCGCGTCATACCGCTTGGGCCCGATCAGCGAGAACACGTCGCCCTCGCGGCCGTCCTCGCGGATCAGCGTTGCGGTCAGCCCCAGCCGCCGCCGCGACTGCAGGTCGGCGGTCATCCGGAACACCGGGCGCGGGCAGCAGGTGCACCTCGTCGTAGATGATCAGCCCCCAGTCTCGGCTGTCGAACAGCTCGAGGTGCCGGTATTCGCCCTTGGTTCGGCGGGTGATCACCTGGTAGGTGGCGATGGTGACCGGGCGGATCTCCTTCTTCTCGCCGGAGTACTCGCCGATCTCGTTCTCGGTCAACGACGTTCGGTTGATCAGCTCGCGCTTCCACTGCCTGCCCGCCACTGTGTTGGTGACCAGGATCAGGGTCGTTGCGGACGCCTTGGCCATCGCGGCCGCGCCGACGAGTGTCTTACCCGCGCCGCACGGCAGCACCACTACACCGGAACCGCCCTGCCAGAACGAATCGGTCGCCATCTCCTGATAGTCGCGCAGGTGCCAGCCGTCCTGCGCAAGGCTGATCGGGTGCTTCTCGCCGTCGACGTAGCCAGCCAAATCCTCTGCAGGCCAACCGATCTTGAGCAGCATCTGCTTGACGCGGCCGCGCTCGCTGTTGTGTACCTGGACGGTGTCGTCGTCGATACGGGTGCCGAGCATCGGCGCGATCTTCTTGTTGCGCAGCACTTCCTCGAGTACGGCGCGGTCCAGGCTCACCAGTGTCAGACCGTGCACCGGGCTCTTCACCAGCTGCAGGCGGCCGTAGCGGGCCATCGTGTCCACGATGTCGACCAACAGCGGCTGCGGCACCGCGTAGCGCGAGAAGGACACCAGCGCGTCGACGACCTGTTCGGCATCGTGGCCCGCGGCGCGGGCGTTCCACAGCGCCAGCGGGGTGACGCGGTAGGTGTGGATGTGCTCGGGCGCGCGTTCGAGCTCGGCGAACGGGGCGATCGCGGCCCTCGCCGCGCCGGCCTGCTCATGGTCGACTTCGAGCAGCACCGTTTTATCGGACTGCACGATCAAGGGGCCGTCGGTCATTTTGTCTATTATCCAGGCTCGGCCGACACGACCGAGGTGACGCGGTGAATGGCGAACTCGCGCACCCGCCCGGATGCCGGATCGTAGGCGGTCAGCTGCCCGCCGCGAACGTTGATGGGTGCCACGACCCGCTGCGTGGCCACCCCGGCCGGGTCGACGTAGCCGATCACCACTGACGCCTGCAGATGGGCGGCCTCCTGCAGTTGCGAGATGGCCGCGGTCGGGTCGAGTCGCATGCCGGCCGACGGCGCGGCGGCCACCTTGCGCAGCACCGCGACGATCGCGCCCAGCGTCTGGCTCGTCGGGCTCGGCATTCGGTGGGCGCGGCGGCGCGGCGGTGCGGGCACTCGCGAACCTCGGGCCCGGATGTCGACGATGGTGCCCGTCGAGTCCTCGGCCGCGGGCGCGAAGCCAGCCTCCCGCAGCCCGGCGAGCACCTCGGAGATCGGCGCCTGCGACACGGCTACCGTCGGCGCGAGCAGTCTCATCTCCAGCTGCTGCGCCGCGGGTGCGGTCACCGCCTGCGCCAACAGTGCGGCGTCCTCACAACGCACGAACGAGGCAGCCATGCCGACCCGCAACTGCCCGTGCCGACGGGCCACATCGTCGATCAGATATGTCAACCCTTGCGGCACAGGTGTTCTGGAATGACGTTTGAAAAAGGCGTGCAGCTCGCCTGCGGTCCGTCCAGTATCCAGGGCGCGCCGGATCGAGGCCTCGCTGACGCGGTACACCATCGCCGCACCCGCCGACTCCACGCTCGCGACGGCCGCCAACTGCTCGGCCAGGTCGCGCTCGAGCGGGCCCGGCACGACGACCGTCAGGTCGGCCTGCACCAGGAAGTGGTCGATGGGCTTCGGCAGGGCCTTGTCCATCACCGTGACGACGTCGTCGGCTGGTGCGTCGGCGATCAGGGCACGGGCCGAGGTGGTGATGGCGCCGCGGCCCACCACACCGATCGTGTGCGCCTCCGTCAGCAGGTCGCTCACCGGTCCCGGTTGCAGTCGGACCGCCCAGCGAGGCCGTCGCCAGGTCATCGCGCGCGATGCCTCGGTCGCGTCAACGCCTGCACCCGGCGGAAGGTCGCAGAGCAGGTCGAGGAGCAGCCGCCGGTCCAGCGGAGCCGCGGTCGAGAACAGCGAATCAGAAAGCGCTGCATAGGGTTTGCCGTCTGGACCGCGACGGCCGATCAGGCTCGGCCTGCCTGGAAGGTCCAGCCAGGTCGACGCCAGCAGATGCCACTTGTGGGCCGATGGGGATTCGATGAACCGGTCCGCGGCCACCGTGGGTGCCCAATACGGTCCCGCGCCGTCCTGCGGGTCCGGTTCCGGCATGCCCGCCGCGATCAGGCCCGCCGCCGCGGAAACCTCGAGAATCAGCGCGAGCCGGCCGTCGTCGATGCCGGTCACCTTCGTCAGCCGCTTGACGTCGCGAACGCCAAGCCCGCCGCTGCGGAGCTCGGGAACCGGTGTGGCGCCGAGGGTTTCGAGCAGCAGCTCGACCTCGCGCAGCAGATCGATCACCGCCCCGGCGGCCACCGCGTCGACATCGGCCGTGGTCGTGGTCGACACCACGGGGTCGGGTGCCGTCAGCCGGACGGGTCCGGGAAGCTCGCCGCGCAGCACCTGGCCGACCAGGCGCGGCAGGATCACCGTCTCGGCGTCGACCTGTCGCAGCAACCCGGCCGCCAGCAGTCGCTGCACCGGACGGTCCGGTGGGGTGCCTGCGGCGGCATCGCGGGTCCGACCCACCGGCGAGCCCTCCAGGAGCTTCTGCAGGAGGTCGGACTGAGCGTCGTCCAGTGTCGCGAGGCGGTCGGCGATGTCGGGCTGGTCGGTGTCTTCGACGGTGGCCTGGCCCGGATACCAGGGCAGGCCGCTGGCGGCCTCGGCGGCCACCCGCACCGACGTGTCGCCCCACACCAGGGCGCGCTCACGAAGATCATCGACGGCCGCGGTGAACGTGGCCTCGGGCGCGCGGTCGCCGACCAGCTCCACAAGCTTGGTCAGCGGTACGGCGGTGGTGTCGGCGTGCAGCACCAGCAGGGCGTCGAGCGCCGCAAGGTGAAGAAAGTCCAGGTCATCGGTGGCGGCCTTGACCGATTGGCGTGCCTGCGCCCGCGCCGCCAGCGCCGCGATCGTCCCCGGCGGGGGTTGTGTCAGGTCGGGCCGCAACTCCAGCAGCCGGATCAGCCGCTCGTCGCCAAGTTCGGCCAGCCAGGCGCCCAGAGGAACGCCCGGAGCGTTTTCGGTCATTGCCGACCAGCGTAAGGCAGCCCGTCGGTGTCGCCACTGCTCACGGTGCCTGCCACAATGTCAGGCGTGGCTGACAACAAACGGCAGAAGAAGCAGTATGTCGACCCGGGCTGGCCCGCAACCGACGGCGATGACGATCACCCGATCAGCGAGCTGGCCGCCGACCGCACCGGTGCGCTGTCCCCGTTCGGTGAACTGACGTTCCCGCTACCGGTCGACGACATCCCGTACGTGCACCCGATCACGGTCGTCAACAGGTAACGGTGACTGACGAGGCTAGTCGCCTTTCGCACCTGGACGAATCCGGCGCGGCACACATGGTCGACGTCACCGCCAAGGATGTCACCAAGCGCTCCGCCGTCGCGGCGGGCACCCTGCTCACCACCGCCGACGTCGTCGCGCTGATCGCATCGGGTGGATTGCCCAAGGGCGACGCACTTGCCACCGCCCGGGTGGCAGGCATGCTGGCGGCCAAGCGCACCAGCGATTTGATTCCGCTGTGCCATCAACTGGCCCTGACAGGAGTCGATATCTACTTCGAGATCGGTGAAGCGCAGGTGGATGTCACTGCGACCGTGCGCAGCACCGACCGCACCGGCGTGGAGATGGAGGCCTTGACGGCGGTGAGCGTCTCCGCGCTGACGCTCTACGACATGATCAAGGCGGTGGACCCCGCCGCCCGCATCGACGACATCCGGGTGTTGCGCAAAGAGGGCGGCAAGACCGGACTCTGGACGCGGTGTTGAGGGCGGGAAGGGTCGTCATCGCCTCCACGCGGGCCGCCGCGGGGGTGTACGAGGACCGCACCGGCCCGATCATCGTGGGCTGGCTCAATCAGCGTGGCATCGCCACACCTGCGCCCACCGTCGTTGCGGACGGGCGTGGAGTGGTCAAGGCGATGTTCGATGCCGTCGGCGTGAACGTCGACGTGGTGATCACGTCCGGCGGCACCGGTATCTCGCCGACCGACCGCACAGCCGATGCGACCGCCGACATCGTCGACTACCAGATACCCGGGTTGGCCGACGCCATCCGCCGGGCGGGCGAAGACAAGGTGCCCACGGCGGTGCTGTCCCGCGGTGTGTGCGGCGTCAGAGGCCGCACACTCATCGTCAACCTCCCCGGTTCGACCGGTGGCGTCAAAGACGGCCTCACAGTTCTGGACAACGTGCTCGACCATGCCCTGGATCAGCTCGCCGGCGGGGACCACACGCGATGACCGTCGTGCTGCGCGCTGAACTCACCGAGCAGACCATCGAGCTTGTCGAGCACGAGGCGCTCGTCGGTCATGCGGCCGCGGGCGCGGTGGTGGGATTCGCCGGCGTCGTCCGCGATCACGACGGCGGGCGTTCGGTGACGCGACTCGAGTACTCCGCGCATCCCACGGCGCAGCAGACGTTGGCCGAGGTGGCCGCCGAGATCGCGGACGACAGTCCCGGAGTGCGGGCCATTGCGGTCAGCCACCGGGTCGGTCAGTTGAACATCGGCGATGCCGCACTCGTCGCGGCCGTGGCCGCAGATCACCGAGGCGCAGCCTTCGACACCTGCGAACGGTTGGTCGACACCGTCAAAGCCCGGCTGCCGGTATGGAAGCACCAGTTCTTCGCCGACGGCTCCGAGGAGTGGGTCGGGTCCGCTTAAGCGGCTAAGCGGGCGATCGCGCTCAGGCCGGCGGCAGAGGTGCCGGAGGCGGTGGTGGCGGAAGTCCAGGCATCTCCGGGGCAGGCGGCGGCGGAGGAGGCGCGAGTGCCGGATCCGGCGGGAGTTGCCCCGGCAGGTTCGGTGCCGCACCACCCGGAGCGTCCGGCGTCGTAAGTGGACGCTGGGTCAGCGCGAGCAGCGCATCCTTGCCGGTGACGTCCTGGGTCTGGATCGCGTGCCAGATCTCCTTGAGGTACGAGACGTTCGGGCTGTCGTCCGTGACCGCGGCGCGGTCGGTCGTCGTCCCTGGATTCAGGTTCTCCGGGCTCGCCAGGTGCGGAACCTCTGCCGGCACGGGGAGCTCGCCGGACACCGCCTGGTTGGCCGCGTCGACCGCCGGCTGGGAGACTTCGATCGCATTGATCGGGGCGAGCGGGTCGGGTGCGGGCGCCGCGAGTGGTGCAGGCTCGGGCGCGGGCGCCGCGAACGGGTCGGGCGGCGGCGGGGGAAGCGGCGGGGCGGGCTGCTGCGGCGCATCGGCGTGCAGTGCCCACAGCTGCGGCTGATCAAGCGTTGCCGGGTCGCCGGCGACATCCCAGTTCGCCACCTCCTGCAAGTCCATCGGAGGCGCAATCGGCGGAGCCGGCGGGGGAACGTCGGGAAGCGGAGGTGCCTCGGGGAGTGGGGCGGCCATCGCGTCGAACGGTGCAGGCGCGGGCGGTGCCTCTGCCGGCGGTGCAGGAGGTGCCTCGGGGAGTGGGGCGGCCATCGCGTCGAACGGTGCAGGCGCGGGCGGTGCCTCTGCCGGCGGTGCAGGCGGTGCCTCGGGCAGTGGGGCGGCCATCGCGTCGAACGGTGCAGGCGGTGGCGGCGGAGCGAACGGGTCTACCGGCGGCGGAGGCAGAGCCTCGGGCAGTGGGGCGGCCATCGCGTCGAACGGTGCAGGCGGTGGCGGCGGAGCGAAGGGGTCGACCGGCGGCGGAGGCAGAGCCTCGGGCAGTGGGGCGGCCATCGCGTCGAACGGTGCAGGCGGTGGCGGCGGAGCGAAGGGGTCCACCGGCGGCGGAGGCAGAGCCTCGGGCAGCGGGGCGGCCATCGCGTCGAACGGCGCAGGCGGTGGCGGCGGAGCGAAGGGGTCGACCGGCGGGGGCGGAGGCGGCAGCAGCGTTGTTCAGTCCCTCGAGCGCATCGTCGATGACGTTGCGGGGCGTCGCGCCGGAGAGCGGACCGCCACATGACGGCCAGGCACCCTTGCCCTGGGTGGCCAGCACGCGTTCCGCGACGGCGATCTGCTCTTCCTTGGTGGCCAGGTGCGCGGCGGGCGCGAACTCGCCGCCGCCGTGGCCCGACCAGGTGCTGGGCGAGAACTGAACGCCACCCTGATACCCGTTGCCGGTGTTGATGGCCCAGTTGCCGCCGGATTCGCAGCGGGCGACCTGATCCCATTCACCGTCAGTGGCGGCGCCTGCTTGCCCGGCGAGGGCGAGGCTTCCGCTACCGATGACAGCGCCGGTGAAGGCGATTTTCGCGACGCTTACGGCCGATGTAGTGGGCTTGCGGTGCCGTCCACTCATAGGTGCGGTTGTTCCTCTCGTCGGCGCCCGCGAGGTCAGCTGTCGGGTTCGGGCTGGAGAGGTTGCCCGGCCGGCGGCGTCGAGACGACGTCGGCTTCACCCCAAGGAGCCGAAATCGGCTCCGGGTCTACCTGTTCGGTGGACCGGTGGGTCCCCCGCCTCCGTCCAAAGTTGTTCGTTGTGGGCTGGGTCCCGACTGGACGGAGCTCGGCGCGATCGGGGCACAGCGGGCCACCCGATTGAGGTCGAGGGGCTTGGGAGTTGACCGTAACGGGTGAGTCCGGTCGCGTCATCTTTTGCTGGTAACGGCATTTCCGAGGTGGGCAAATCCTAAAGAACCTCTAAACCCCCAGGAGTTTTGAGTGTTCTCGCAGGTGTTTCGGGCGCGCAACCACCTCGTAGCCAGTTTGTGACCATTTCGTTATGTGACGCAAATCACATTCACCCGCCGGCGAATGGCGGCAGAACATCGACGGTCTGCGCGTTTTCGAGCGCCACGTCGGCATCCCGTACCGCGACGCCGTCGAGCAGAAACGAGCAGCGTTTCAGCACTTTCGCAAGTTCTGCGTCGCGCTCGCTGAGCTGATCGACCAGTCCGGCGACCGTCGTGCCCGGCCGAAGCCGGATCGTCTCCACTTCGTTACCCGCGGCCGCCCTGGCCGCGGCGAAGAAGCGCACGGTCACCTGCGCCGTGGTGGTCGTCGTCATGTCCCTAGCCGCCGATCGCGCTCATCGGGCGGTCCGGCTGGACGAAGTCGGGGTCGTTGATGCCGTGCCCGGCCGCCTTGGCCCACATCGCGGCGCGCCACGCGGCTTCGACCGCGTCGTCATCGGCGCCGGAACGCATGAGCTGACGCAGGTCTGTTTCCTGCCGCGCGAACAGGCAGTTGCGCACCTGGCCGTCGGCGGTGAGGCGGGTGCGATCGCACGCCGAGCAGAACGCGTGCGAGACCGAGGCGATGATGCCGACCGTCCCCGATAAGCCTGGACCGCCGTCGACGCGCCACAGTTCCGCGGGCGACGACCCCCGGGGCGCCGAGTCGGGTGTCAGACGGAAATGGCGGCGCAGCACGTCGAGTACGTCGTCGGCGCCGATGGCCCTGCCGCGCTGCCACTCGTGACCGGCGTCGAGCGGCATCTGCTCGATGATGCGCAGCTGATATCCGTGGTCGACGCAGAACCGCAACAGGTCGACGGCGTCGTCGAGACCCGTGACCGGATCGAGCACGGCGTTCACCTTCACCGGCTCCAGACCGGCGGCCTTTGCCGCCTGCAGGCCGGCCAGTACATCGGACAGCCGGTCACGGCGGGTGATGCGAGTGAAGTGTGCGGCGTCGACGGTGTCAAGCGACACGTTGATGCGATCCAGCCCGGCGCGCTTCAACCGCGCCGCTCGCTTGGCGAGCCCAATTCCGTTGGTGGTCAACGTGATTTCTGGCCGGGGCCGCAGTGCAGCGGTGGCCGCGACAACCTCTTCGAGATGCTTGGCGACCAGCGGCTCGCCGCCGGTGAAGCGCACGCTGGTGATCCCGAGTCTCGTCACCGCGATGAGCAGCAGCCGGGTCAACTCCGCTGTTGTGAGCAGTTGTTCGCCCGGCAGCCAGTCCAGTCCCTCGGCCGGCATGCAGTAGGTGCAGCGCAGATTGCACCGGTCGGTCAGCGACACCCGCAGATCGGTGGCGACACGGCCGAACGTGTCGACGAGCGGGCCGTCGGCCGGCGCCGGACTGGTTGGACCCAGCGACGGGACGCCCAGGTCGATGACCGTCACGCGGCGGCTCCGGATGAATAGGAGGCCGAGCGCGCGTGGTCACTGGGCACGATCTCCTTGCCCAACGGCACCAACGAGACGGGGATCATCTTCAGGTTGGCCAGCGCGAGAGGAATGCCGATGATCGTGATTGCCATGGCGACCGCGCTGACGATGTGGCCGATGGCCAGCCAGATGCCGAACAGGATGATCCAGATGACGTTTCCGACCAGCGCGCCGGGCCGCGGGCCGGGCTTCTCGATGACCGTGCGGCCGAATGGCCACAGCGCGTAGGACGCAATGCGCAACGCTGCGAATCCGAAGGGAATCGTAATGATGAGGAGAAAGCAGATCAGCGCGGCCAGCAGGTAGCCGAGCGCCAGCCACAGGCCGCCAAAAATCAGCCATATGACATTCAGGATCAGGCGCATCTTTCCTCCAGCGGTGGTGCCAGCCTACCGAGTAAAGGGGGTGATGACGCGGCCGAGGTCCGAGTAGGATCGCTGAAACGCGTCCCGGCGCAATCGGGACGCTTTCCTTATGTGAGTACGAGACAAGCAGGTGAGACCAGTGCCGACCGGGCGCGTGAAGTGGTACGACGCCGAAAAGGGCTTCGGCTTTCTTTCGCAGGAAGAGGGCGAGGACGTCTACGTCCGGTCCTCGGCATTGCCTGCGGGTGTCGAAGGCCTCAAGGCGGGCCAGAAGGTCGAATTCGGCATGGCCGCAGGTCGGCGTGGCCCGCAGGCGTTGAGCGTGAAAATCCTCGATTCGCCGCCGAGCCTGACGCGGACCCGTCGTGAAGCCGCCGCCGCCGAGCACAAGCACACGCCCGACGAACTGCACGGCATGGTCGAGGACATGATCACGCTGCTGGAAAGTGCAGTGCAGCCGGAGTTGCGCAAGGGCCGCTACCCCGACCGCAAGGTCGCGCGGCGGGTGTCCGAGGTGGTCCGGGCCGTCGCCAGCGAGCTCGACGCGTAATTTCTCCGGTCGAAACTGAACTTTTGCAGGCGAATTGGCCGTTCTCGGCTGCAGAAGTTCAGTTTCGGCAGTTAGGCGGGCGCGCCTGCCGCGTATAGCGCAGTCCGAGTGCGCTCAACGATGGTGTACGGGCGGAAGCGGAGCATCTCGGCGCTGACGCGAATGATCCGCCAGCCCAGGGCCTCGAGTTCGACTTGGGTGTCGATGTCTTTGGCGCGGATGGTCGGGTTTGTCCAGTGTTGTTCGCCGTCGTATTCGACTCCGACCTTCCATTCAGGCCATCCCATGTCGATGCGACGGACGTGGTCGCCGACGCGATTGAACACGTCGATCTGGGTCCGCTGCGGCCTTACGCCGGCGTCGGTCAGCACCAGACGGGTACGCGTTTCCTGAGGCGACTCCGCGCCGGCATCGGCGAGGCCGATCACCTCGCGCAGTTGCACGATCCCCGCGCGCCGCGATGGTGGTCGATCAGTGCGTCGACGGCCGAGAGCTGCACAACAGTCGCCTGTAGCAGAGCGTCGACACGAATGACGGCCAGCGTGCGCCCGTACCGGCGGCCGAGGTCGAACGCCGTCCGTGCGGGTGTCGTCACCGCGAGACCACGAATGACGACCGTCTCGTCCGGCGAGAGTGCGTCGTTGTGGAGCACGATGCCTTTGGTCTTGTGCTGGCTGCGCTGATTGCGTTCGGCCGGTAGCCGCGAGTCGATCCATTTCGCGCCATGTATCGCCGCGGCCGAGACACCGACAACGGTCGCCTGGCGCCGAGACCACAACCATGCAGCATGAGCCTTGTCCGCCGGAGTAAGCACTGCTCCACGTGGGACGTACACATTGCGGTAGACGGCGTCATAGCGGGTGGCCAGTTCGTGGCGGCTGACCACCCCGGCCGCTACTGCCTCACTGCCCACAAATGGCGAGTCCACGGTCGTAGGACGACGTCGTGCCTCGCCGGGTTCCAATCGCGAAACTGAGGTTGTGCAGGAAATTCGCCATTCTCTCCTGCATATCTTCAGTTTCGGCGGGTAGAACCGAACTCATGGCATATGTCGCCGGCGGTGGCGAGTTCAACCGCGACACCAACTACATCACGACGCGCATCACGGCCGACGGTCGCGACGGCTACCCCGTCGAGCCCGGCCGTTACCGGCTTGTCGTGGCGCGGGCCTGCCCGTGGGCCAACCGCACGATCATCGTGCGCCGGCTGCTGGGGCTGGAAGACGTTCTCTCCATCGGCTTTTGCGGTCCCACCCACGATCAGGACAGCTGGACGTTCGACCTCGACCCCGACGGTGTCGACCCGGTGCTCAAGATTCCCCGCCTCAAGGACGCCTTCCTCAAGCGGTTCCCCGACTACGAGAAGGGCATCACGGTGCCCGCGATCGTCGACGTCTCGACGGGTGAGGTGGTCACCAACGACTTCGCCCAGATGACGTTGGACTTCTCGACCGAATGGACAGCCTTCCACCGCGAAGGTGCGCCGCAGCTATATCCCGAATCGCTGCGCGACGAGATCGACGACGTGGTTCAGCGCATCTACAGCGAGGTCAACAACGGCGTCTATCGATGTGGTTTCGCCGGGTCTCAGGAGGCGTACGAGAAGGCCTTCGACCGGTTGTTCACCGCTCTGGACTGGCTCTCCGAGAGGCTCGAGAATCAGCGATATCTGGTCGGCGACACCATCACCGAGGCCGATGTTCGACTGTTCACGACGCTGGCGCGTTTCGATCCCGTCTACCACGGCCACTTCAAGTGCAACCGCAACAAGCTCGCCGAGTCCCCGGTGTTGTGGGCCTATGTTCGCGACCTGTTCCAGACGCCCGGCTTCGGCGACACCACCGACTTCGTCCAGATCAAGCAGCACTACTACATCGTGCACACGGACATCAATCCGACGAAGATTGTGCCGAAGGGGCCGGACCTGTCGAACTGGTTGACTCCGCACGGTCGGGAATCGTTGGGCGGCAGGCCGTTCGGCGACGGCACACCGCCGGGGCCAACGCCTGAGGGTGAACGGGTACCCGCCGGGCACGGAGCCGGCTAGGACCAGTTCGTTCGGATCGACCATTCAGCGTGCAGCCACGGGATCTCGTCGCCGGCTTGGTCGCGGATAAGCGTCGGCAACCGTACCGCGATGCCGAACAGTCTGCCTCGGTGCGGATCGAAGGTAGGGACGGTAAAAGCAAGCCTCGAGTCGCGCCGGAATGTGTCGACGACGTCGCCACCCTCGTAGTGGCGTACGACGGTCCATAGGTCGCGCGCAATCGCAGGCGGCACCGACAGCTGAACCGGATGGCGCCGGTCGACCACGAGTTCGCCGTAGACCTGCGGGTTTTCACACTCGGTGGGATTCAACACGTTGCAGTAGAGGTACGGCCCCACTCGGCTCAGTTGGCCATCGGTATACGCGCTGATCTCCGGATGCTTTGGAGGTGGACTCTGCACGAGCCGCCAGATCAGCACACCCGTCGCTGCAGACGCGACGACCACCACGACCGCCAGCGCGGCGAGGACGCGTTTCACTCCGGCGCCACCGCCGCGTTGTCGGGACGGCCGCCCTCCTGTTCGGCCAGCACCGGCCGATTACCGCCGAGGCCCGGGATCAGCGAGTCGCCGCGGTAGCTCACCACGGTCTGGGCCAGTCCGACGATCAACACCGCGGTGACCGCGGTGAACCCCACCCACAGCTGCGTGTAGATCAGAACCCCGATGGCGCCGCCTGCGACCCAGGCCAACTGCAGCAACGACTCTGAGCGCCCGAACGCCGAAGCGCGCGACCGTTCGGGAAGATCGTCCTGCAGCGACGCGTCGAGCGATGCCTTGGCGATCGCGCTGGCTCCGGAGGTGATCAGTGTGGCGATCGCGGCGACCAGGAGGCTGCCGGTGACCGCGGTGGCCAGCGCGCTTGCGGTGACCGCGATGGTGCAGCGCACGACCACCTGCGCGGGGTGGCCGAGTTTCATGCGCGCGCTGGTGAAGTTGCCCGCGAAGTTGCCGATCGCGGCGGCGGCGCCGATCAACCCCAGGATGCGCAGCTGCTCCCAGCCGCTGGCGTCGTGCGACTTGGCGTAGAACGCGGGGTACAGGAACAGGAACCCCACCATCACCTTGATGGTGCAGTTGCCCCACAGCGCGGTAATGATGTTGCGGCCCAAGGGTTGTCGCGCACTCGATGGCGTCTCGGATCGGCGGCGCAACTCGCCGGTGCGGCCGTGGTAGCTCAGGGTGGCGGGCACCTCACCCTCGGTCACCTCGACCCACTTGGGGATGCGCATCGACAGCGCCGCGCCCGCTACCGTTACGGCGACGACCACGTAGAGTGCTCCGGGCATCTGGAAGAGGTTGAGCAGGTACTCGAAGCCCGCGGCGATGGCGCCGCCGACCATGGTCCCGCCGAGCAGGCCGAACATCGTCAGTCGTGAGTTCACCCGCACCAGGTCGATCGACGGCGGCAGCACCCGTGGGGTCACCGCGCTGCGCAATACGCTGAAAGACTTGGACAGCACCATCATTCCCAGTGCACACGGATAGAGCACCCAGGACGGGAAACTGCCTGTGGCGCCGTCATAGTTGGCGATCAACACCACCGCCAGCGCGGTGCGCAACGTGAACGACGTCGCCAACGCGACGCGCCGGCCGTGTTGAAGCCGGTCCAACGCGGGCCCGATCAGCGGGGCGATGACGGCGAACGGCGCGATGGTGATCAGCAGGTACAGCGCGACCTTGCCCTTGCTCTCGCCGGAGGCCGCCGCGAAGAACAGGGTGTTCGCCAGCGCCACCGCCATCGCGGCGTCGACCGCGAAGTTCGCGACCACCGGCCACGTCAGCGCGGTCAGCCCGGACTTGTCGGCGCCGTCGGCCGTCGCAGCGCGGTGCACCAGCCCGTACATCTTGGAGCCCATCTCACGGCTGCGTTGCGCGGCCGCTCTTGTCACGGTGACCCGTTGGCCCGCCCTGCGCCGACGGAGTGTGGCGGGGGGCCGGAGGTGTGGGGTCGTGCCGGTTCGTCGAGCGGTGGCAGCCACCGGTTTGCACTCGGCGTCGGGTTCGACCGGCCGGCCCGGCGGTAGCCGGGGTCACTGGGGTAGTTGGCCATCCCGGGATGTTGTTCGCCGGCGTCGGCGGGTGGGCGAGGCGGGTAGTAGCGAGGGTCGCGCGGACCCGCCGAGTCCCAGTCGTCACGACGCGGTCCGCTCACACCGATGATTCTCCCCTATCGCGGCGACGGGAGGCGTGCGGCCGACCGGTGTGGCTACCCGTTCGCCACTCAGGCAAAATCAATGGCAATGGACAGCGTGACGGAATCTGCCGAGTACGGCGCGGAGATCCCTGAGGGGGACCCCGCGGCCCGGCCTGACCTCGAGACGGTGCTGTTGGGCTCCGCCGATGCCGCACGCGCGGCGATCGTCGAGTTCAGCGGCGAGGACACCGTCGGGGAGTACCTCGGCGCCGGCTTCGACGATCCGACCGCGGCCACGCACCGGTTCCTCGCCGACATGCCGGGTTACCGCGGCTGGCAGTGGGCCGTCGTCGTCGCCGCGTGTCCCGGCGCAGATCACGCCACGATCAGCGAAGTCGTGCTGGTGCCCGGGCCGACGGCGTTGCTCGCGCCGCAGTGGGTGCCCTGGCATGAGCGGGTCAAGCCTGGCGATCTGGGCCCCGGCGACCTTCTCGCCCCGCCTGCCGACGATCCCCGGCTGGTGCCCGGTTACATGTCCAGCGGAGACCCTGAGGTCGACGAGGTCGCCGCGGAGGTGGGGTTCGGCCGCAGGCAGGTGCTCGGCCCGTGGGGACGCGCCGATGCTGCGCAGCGCTGGCACGACGGTGAGCACGGTCCCGGGTCGTCGATGGCCCGGTCCACCCGGCGTGTGTGCCGGGACTGCGGCTTCTATCTCCCGGTGTCCGGATCGCTGGGATTGATGTTCGGGGTGTGCGCCAACGAGCTCTCCGCCGACGGCCACGTCGTCGACGCCGAATACGGATGCGGCGCACATTCGGACACGCCGCAGCCGCCTGGCAATGGATCCCCGATGTTCGATCCCTATGACGACGGCGTGATCGACCTCACCGAACCGGCCGACTAGCCTTCGGCCGCCGCCTTGATCCGCGAGAGCGACTGGTTCATCCCGTCGACGAGTTCGCGCTCGAAGCTCGGGACGCCGCCCATCAGTGCATTGACGCTCATGTTGGAGAAGGCCGAGACACCGTTCTCGGCGTGGCGGGATTCGGTCAGCCGCGTTCCGGTGGTCGTTGGCTCGAGTTCATAGCTCCAGACCGTCCCGTTCTGGTTGACCCGGAACGCGAGCTTCTTGTCGGGGATGAACTCCGTGATGCGACTCGTGGTGGGCCAGAACAGGAACTTCCGGCGGTTGAGATTGATCGTTCTGCTGCCCTGGCGCAGCGGCCCGCCCAACGCCTTCATCACGCGGCATTGGGGGCTCCACTGCGGCATCCGGTTGAGATCCGAGACCAACGCCCAGACCTTCGTGACCGGGGCATCGATGTCGATCTGTGCTTGCAACAGCGGCTCTGCCATTGCTACCTCCTTGACTTGTCGTCGAATTCAGTCGAGCCCATCCTGCGCACCGCGAGATCCGCGTCGCGCGGCGCGACGCTGCAGCAGGAATATCGAGGTGCCGAGTGCACCGACGCCCAGGCCCGCCACCGCGAACGGGCGGCACTCTGCAAGCCCGGGAACCGTGAACGCCAACACCGTGGCGACCAGCCATGCCGCGGTGATCACGGCGATCACCGGCCACGGCTTGAGCAGCGCGGGCGGCAGGGCGGGTGGTTGCGGTGTCATCGATGTGAACCTAACGCATTACGGCCATTTCCTTCAGTCCTGCTATGTACTCTTTGCCTCGTGAGAGACCCCGACGGTCGCCTGGCGAGCGATCTTTCGCTCGCGGTCGGCTGCGGTTCCGGCGTCCGGAATCTCACGTATCGCTGTCGCAGTTGTCGGCATTGTCGACGCTCGCGAAAGAAGGGCCGATGACCCCGGGCGGGTCAGCCGAGCGCGAACGGGTGCGTGCGCCGTCGATGACGCGGGTGATCGCGTCACTGTGCGAGCTGGGACTTGTTGTGCGAGCGACACATCCGGTTGACGGCCGCCAGGTGCTGGTGTCGGCGAGCACGGCCGGCGCGGAACTGATCCAGGCCGAGCGCCGCGCCAGTCAGGAGTGGCTGATGCGACGGCTCGCAAGACTCGATTCCGAGCAACGCAAGACGTTGCTGATGGCCGCTGACCTGACGTCGGCGATGGTCGACGAAAGCGCGTGAGCGCCAACGTAATCGACGTCACCGACCCCGCAGACCCGCGGCTGGATGATTTCCGTGACCTCAACAGTGTGGACCGCAGGCCCGACCTGCCCACCGGCAAGGGCCTGGTCATCGCCGAGGGAGTGCTCGTGGTGCAGCGCATGCTGGCGTCGCGGTTCACTGCGCGGGCCATGCTGGGCACCGACCGGCGCCTGGCCGAACTCGGTACCGACCTGGACGGCGTTGCGGCGCCGTACTATCGCGCGTCCGCCGATGTGATGGCCGAGGTGGTGGGATTTCACCTCAATCGCGGGGTGCTGGCATCGGCGCCGCGTCCGCCCGAACTGACGGTGGCGCAGGTACTCGACGGTGCGCGTACCGTCGCGGTCCTCGAGGGCGTCAACGACCACGAGAACCTCGGTTCCATCTTCCGCAATGCCGCCGGCCTCGACGTCGACGCGATCGTGTTCGGCAGCGGATGTGCCGACCCTCTGTACCGGCGCGCCGTCCGGGTGTCGATGGGTCACGCGCTGTTGGTGCCGTACGCCTGGGCCCCGGACTGGCCGGCTGATCTGGAGGTGCTGCGGAACAACGGGTTTCGCCTGCTGGCGTTGACGCCAGATCCGGCGGCCCGCACGCTGGCCGACGCGATGACGGACGTCGTCGACCAACGGTTGGCGGTGCTCGTGGGCGCCGAAGGGCCGGGGCTGACCGAACGTGCCATGTGGGCCAGCGACATGCGGGTGCGCATACCGATGTCACGTGGCACCGACTCACTCAACGTCGCAACTGCAGCGGCCCTGGCGTTCTACGAACGGGCCAGGCTCGCAGGCTAGATTGAACCGGTGACCGACGACTCGACCCCGTGGGCGATGGGCCTGACGGTGGCCGCATTCGTCGCCGCCGTCATCGCCGCCGCCATCGTGGTGCTGACCCTGGGACTGTTGAAGGTCCATCCACTGCTGGCCGTCGGACTCAACCTCGTCGCCGTCGGTGGTCTGACGCCGACGGTGTGGGAATGGCGCAAGCGGCTGGTCTGGCGCTGGTTCGTGCTGGGTGCCGCCGTCGGCGTGGCCTGCGCATGGCTGGCTGTGCTGGCCATGACCGTTGGGGGATAAGGGGATTCCCCGCGATCCACCACGTATCACGTAGTGGTCAGCGCTCATTGGTAGCAGGGCTTCTCGAACGTGAAGTCCTTCGCAGTCGGGCCGGTGAAGAACGGTTCGAGCACGCTGATCCCCGACAACGCCGCCTCGTCGGGCCTGTGGATCTCACTCTGCCGGACCACCGCCTCGTCGGGGTCGGCGCTGTAGTTTCCGGCGCCCTCGGGGAGCATGCCCTCGTAGTCCACGGAGGTCAGTGACTTCGCCGCGGCCAGCAGTCCGGCTCGGGTCAGATCCTTGTTCTCCGTCGCCTTCTCCAGCGCCGCCTTCAGGGGATACGAGAGCACCCAGCCCGAGGTGTGCCCCTCGTTGGGTTGCGGCACGTTGCCGAGCGCCGCCCGCATCGCCTCGTGGCCCGGTGTGTTCGCGCCGAAGGGGGCCACCGGCCCCGACTGCAGGTACTGCGACATGATCGCCGATCCCGCCGGGCCCTTGAGCAGCCCGGGATTCCAGGTCGGGCTCGTGCCGAGGAACTTGCCCTTGAATCCGCGAGCGATCGCTTGGCCGATGATCACGGCCGCGTCGGTGGGGCCTGTGCTCAGAATGACCACGTCGGGGCTGCCGGACACGATCGCGTCGATCGCGCCCGCCTGATTGTCCTGCCCGGTCGCCGTCGTGACGTCGGTGAACTTAAGTCCCCGCTTTTCCGCGGCGACTCTGGCGCCTGCGGCGGCATCGTCGCCGTAGTCACCGGCCAGGTGCACGGCCATGATGCTCTTCGCGCCCAGCTTGTCGGCCGCGTAGTCGACCGAGTTCATCGATTCGATGCAGTAGTTCGTGCCCGACTCGACGATCACATCCTCGAATGCCCACAATGACGTCCACGAGGCCGGTACCGCGACGATGTCGCTCGCCTTCAGGTCGGGCAGGATCGCCGCGGTTTGCGGCGAGCCCAGAGTCTGGGCCAGCGCCAGGATGTCGGGCTTGATCTCCTGATACACCTGGTTGTGGACCTGTGGGTTGTACTTGTTGTCCTTTACGTAGGTGGTCACGTCGATCTCGTAGCCGCCGATGCCGCCCTGCTCGTTCACCCGACCCCAGAACGCCTTCTGCGCGTCGGTGATCGGCACCGCAAGCGCCTTGAAGGGGCCCTCGGTGAGGTCGGAGATCGTGCCAAGGTAGATGCAGCCCTTGCTGTCGTCGATCGCCTGCGGGCACGGCTCGTCCGTCACCCCGAAGTCGACCTTGGTGCCCTCCTTACTAGTCTGCGGGTTGGTGGACTCCTGGCTGCGGCAGCCGGCGACGGCCAGCGCGACCGCCAGCACCGCAACCAAGCCTCGTCGAATCAGCATGGGAGGCCTCACTTTCCGGCAGTCTCAGTATGAGAACGGCCACATCTTCCAGTAGTTACGCGCTCGAATCCATATGCCGAACAAGCCCTTCGGCTCGAACAACAGGAACACGATGATCAGCAGTCCATAGAGGATCGCCTCGACCTGGACCACGGTGATCCCACCCCCGGTAGCGCTGGTGCTGATGAACGGCAGCACGGCCGGTAGTTCGGCGGTCACGCGGGGGAGCAGCGTGATGAAGAAGGCGCCCATGATCGCGCCGGAGATCGTGGCCACTCCACCGATCAGAATCATCGCGATGAACTGGATCGACATCAGCAGGCTGAAATTGCCCGCGGTGAACGTCTGCGGGATGACATACAACAGCGCTCCGGCGACCCCGGCGTAGAACGAGGACACCGCGAACGCAATCACCTTGTAGCGGGTGAGGTTCACTCCGATCACTGCGGCGGCGATATCGCGGTCGCGGACCGCTGCGAACGCCCGGCCGATGCGCGAGCGCACGAGGTTGCGGGCGAGCAGGGCGAAGATCACCAGGAGTACGAGCATCAACAGGTACAGCTGCTGGATGCGGGTCAGCGACGGACCGTCGACGTCGATTCGGACGCCGAAGAGCGTGGCAACCGGTGCGGGGCGGCCGATGTCCGGTGGTCCGGCCATCTCGGTCCATTCGCGAAACACGTACTGCCCGATGAAGACCAGGCCGAGTGTGACGATCGCCAGGTACAGCCCGCGCAAGCGCACGGCCAGCGGCGCTACCAGCGCGCCGGCCAGGGCGGACAGCCCTCCCGCGGCCAGCAACCAGACCGGCACCTCGGTGATCCCGAAGCCGAGCAACTGGCCGTTCGGGTCGCCGGACAACACTGCTGCTGTGTACGCGCCGATCGCGACGAAGAAGGCATGGCCCAGCGAGACCTGGCCGGCGTAGCCAGTGACGATGTTCAGCCCGATCGCCCCGATCGCGGCGGCGCATCCCGTGGCGAGCAGTTGCAGAAGGCCGTCGTCGACCGAGACCGTCATGGCCAGCGCCAGCACAAGCACAACACCGACGAATACTTTTTTGGACATGGTGTTCAGCAGGGCCATGTCCTGCTTGTAGGACGTGTACAACGCCGGCCGACCGAACCTGGTTCGCATCGAGGTCATATCCGCACCACCTCGCGGGTGCCGAACAGGCCGTAAGGGCGCACCAGAAGCACCACCATCATCACCAAATACGGTGTGACAAGAGCGAATTCGCCGCCCAGCCAGGGCGCCAAATCAGGTCCGTAGGTGGCGACCAACGACTCGACGACTCCGATGGCCAGTCCGGCGATCACCGCGCCGCCCAACGAGTCCAGGCCACCCAGGATGATCACCGGCAACGCCTTCAACGCGATGAGCCACAGCTGCTGATCGACCCCGGCGCCGGTCGACACGAACACCCCGGCGACGGTGGCCAGTGCACCGGCGATCGCCCACGACAGTGTGAACACCAGACCGACCGAAACCCCTTGCGCTAAGGCCACTTCCTGATCGAAGGCCACCGCGCGCATCGCTAGCCCCATGCGGGAGTACCGGAAGAACGCGAACAAGATGGCGACAAGCACCATAGTTGTGACGAACATGACGAGGTGACGCTGCTGCACTTCGATACCGAGCAGGCTTGACGTCGCCAGTCCCCACGGGGCGCCGACCGGCCGGACATCGAGTCCGATATAGGCGTTGACCACCACCCTGATCACGATGTCGACGCCGAGCGTGATGATCGAGATGACGAACACCGGCTTGCCGATCATCGGGCGCAACACGGTCCGCTCCACGCCCATCGCCAGCAGCGCCACAGCGGCGGCGGCCACCAGCACCGCGAGATAGAAATTCATGGTCGTGACCAGATAGGTCACCAGCACCGCGCCGGCCAGCATCAGCGACGGTTGGGCGAAGCTGATCACTCCCATCGACTTGTAGATGATCACGAAGCCGAATGCCAACAGCGCGTACACCGACCCGTCGCCCAGGCCGCGCACCAGGCACTGCACCAGTTCGGTCATCAGTACATGCCCTCGACAAGGTCGGCGAACATCGTCGCGATCGCCTTGCGCTTCACCTTCTGGGTGGCCGTCAGCTCACCGTCCTCGTGATCCAATTCCTTTGGCAGCATGGTGAACTTCTTCACCTGCTCGACCCGGGCGAACCGCTCGTTGACGTCGTCCACGATGGACTGGACCAGCGCAAGGACCTCGTCCTTCTCGCCGAGGTCCCGGTACGTCGTATAGGGCAGCTTCCGGGTCTGTGCCCAGTGACCGACGGTATCCAGCTCGATCCCGATCAACGCGGTGAGATATTTCCGACCGTCGCCGATCACGATGGCCTCCTTGATGTACGGCGAGGCCTTGAGCGAGTTCTCGAATTCCGACGGCGCCACGTTCTTGCCGCCCGCGGTGATGATGATGTCCTTCATGCGGTCGGTGACTCTCAGGTGCGTGCCATCCACCCACTCGCCGACGTCGCCGGTGTGCAACCAGCCGTCGGCATCGATGGTTCGGGCGGTGGCCTCCGGGTTCTTCCAATATCCCGCGAACGTTCCCGGGTGCCTCGTCAGGATTTCCCCGGTGGCCTCGTCGATGCGCAGTTCGATGCCCGCATGCGGTTCGCCCACCGTGCCGAGCTTCACCCTGCCGGGTCGGTTCGCCGTGGCGATCGCGGTGTTCTCGGTCATCCCGTACAACTCGTGCATCGGCACACCGATGCCCATGAAGAACCGCAATACTTCGGGCGCGACGGGAGCGGCACCCGACGAGGCATACCGGACCTTTCGCAAACCGATCCGGTCGCGCAACGCCCTGTAGTAGCACACCCATCCGATCGCGTAGCGCACCCGTGTACTGATCGTGTGCCTGCCACCGTTTCGGACGAGGGTCTCGGCGATGCCGTCGGCGACCCCCAACCAGAACCGACTGGACACGCGCTTGAACCAGGACGTCGAGTCGATCCGGATCCGCACTGCGGCGAGAACCTTCTCCCAGATGCGCGGCACGCCAAAGAGAATCGTCGGCTGCACCTCGCGCAGGTTCTCCTGCACGGTTTCGATCGACTCGGCGAAATGCACCTGGATTGCCGCGCACGCCGAGAACCAGGTGGTGAAGATTCGCTCGGCGATGTGGCACAGCGGCAGATAGGACAGCGTGATGTCGGCGGGCGACGGTGGTGGGGAGGTGAACCCCCCGTCCGCGACGAGCACCTTGATGCAGAACTCCACATCGGACACCGCGAGCATCGCCCCCTTCGGCGGCCCGGTGGTGCCCGAGGTGTAGACGAGAGTGAGTATGTCGTCCTCGGTCGCCTCGGCCATCCGCCGGTTAACCGCTTCCGGCTCGGCGTCGCGGTGGCGGCCACCGAGTGCAAGGAAGTCGTCCCAGGAGATCAGCTTCGGATCGGTGTAGCGGTAGCGGATCCCGCGCGGCTCGAGGTACACGATTTTCTCGAGCTCGGGAAGCTGGTCGAGCACCTCCAGCGCCTTGTCCACCTGCTCCTGGTCCTCGGCGATCAGCACGCGGGCACCGGAGTCCGAAAGCAGGTATGCCACCTCGGCCGCCGGATTGGTCGGATAGAGGCCAACGGTGATGGCCCGCACCGAGATTGCGCCGATATCGGAGTACAGCCACTCGCGACGGTTCTCCGAATGCACCGCGACGCGGTCGCCCGGCTGGATACCAAGCGCCAGCAGGGCGTGGCCGACCAACTCGGCATGATTCCAGTAGTCGGCCCAGCTGACCTCCTGCCAGATACCGAAGTCCTTCTCCCGCATGGCGACTCGATCCGGCATCTGGAGGCCCCGGTCGCGGACCCGGCTCGCGACGGTGGTGACTTTGGTGCTGGTCTGTAGAGCGACCGCCGTCATCCCGCACCCCCCGAGGTTCCGTGTTCCTGTCCCAGGTAGGCCCGGATCACATCCGGGTTGTTGGACACCTCGTGCGGAGTGCCGACGCAGATCGGCTTGCCGAAGTCGACCACCAGGACCCGGTCGGCCAAGTCCATCACCAGGCCCATGTCGTGCTCGACCATGACGATGGGGAGGTGCAGCTCATCGCACACGTCGAGGATGAAGCGCGCCATGTCCTCGGTCTCCTCGAGGTTCATGCCCGCTACCGGCTCGTCGAGGAGCAACAGTTTTGGCTGCATTGCCAGCGCACGGCCGAGCTCCACGCGTTTTTGCACGCCGTAAGGCAATTGGCCCACCAGGGACCGCCGCCACTGCTCGAGCTCCAGAAAGTCGACGATGTCCTCGACCGCGGCCCGGTTGAGCAGTTCACTTCGGCGCGCCTTGCCGAGCCAGACCAACGACGACAGCACGCCGTACGGGTGATGGTGGTGACAGCCGAGCATGAGGTTGTCCAACACGGTCAGGTTGGCGAACAGCTCGATGTTCTGGAACGTGCGGGCTATACCAAGCTGCGCGATCTCGTCGGGGCGCCTGCCGAGTAGATCGGTTCCGCCGAATGTGACTCGGCCGGACTGCGGGCGGTACACCCCGGACAGCACGTTGAAGATGGAGGTCTTGCCCGCGCCGTTCGGCCCGATGATCGCGAACAACTCGCTGCCGCCGACAGTGAATGACACCCCGTCGATGGCTTTCACGCCCGCGAAGGACAGCGCGACCGCGTCGAACTCCAGCACCGGCGTGTCGGATTGTGGCTGCGCATCGGCACGCTCGGCCGTCACGGTCATGACAGCCACCTCTTGCGACGCTTGTAGTGCTTGACGTCGCGGAACGATTTGGTGGCGCCCTCGGCGCCCAGCCCAAGGTAGAACTCGCGTACGTCGGAGTCCTCCAGCAGCTCGGCTGCGGGCTTGTCCATCACGATCTTGCCGTTCTCCATGACGTACCCGTGGTCGGCGATCGACAGCGCCATCGCGGCGTTCTGCTCGACCAGCAGCACGGTCATCCCGCTCGCGTTGATCTCGACGATCAGGTCCCGGATCTGCTGCACAATCAGCGGGGCCAGGCCCAGGCTCGGCTCGTCGAGCAGGAGGCACCGCGGCCGCGACATCAGCGCCCGACCCATGGCGAGCATCTGCTGTTCGCCTCCCGAGAGGTAGCCGGCGATGCGGTTACCGCGCTGTGCCAGCACCGGAAACCGGCCGTAGGCTTGTTCCAGGTTGTCGCGCAGCTGTTTTGGCGCCACATGCCCGCCGACGCGAAGGTTCTCCTCGACGGTCAGTTCGGCGAAGATGCGTCGCCCTTCGAGCACCTGCTTGATTCCCAGTGCCGCGATCTTGCTGGGGGACATGTCATCGATGGGCTGTCCGTCGAACTCCACCGAACCCTTGGTGATTTCACCGTCATGCACGTCGAGCAGGCCGGTCACCGCGCGCAGCAGCGTGGTCTTGCCCGCTCCGTTGGCGCCGAGCAACGCGACGATCTTGCCTTCCGGCACAGTCAGGCTGACACCGCTGAGCACCTGGATCACGTCGTCGTAGACGACCTCCAGATTGTTCACCGACAGAACCGAGGAAGCAGCACACACACCGGTACGCATACCGTTCCCCCTTGCTCGAACCGGTTGCGAACGATGATTTCACCCTGATCTGGGCGCGGGGATGAAAACTGTGTATTTGCTGTCAACTCGGGCAAGGTTCAATTCGTCGTCAACAGACCGAATTCCAATGCGTTAGCAACAATCTCAGGTATGCCCAACGCCGCTGGGGGCCCGCAGCGGACGAGGCTTCAGGTCAAAGGTCGGTCGAGCGGTTCAACGCTGTCCGCTGGACCGCACACCCAGCAGGACGTCCTCCCAGGCGGGAACGGGCGGCTTGCCCTTGCGCGCCCGCGGCTTGGGTGCGGCGGGCGGTTCCGGTTTCGGCGCGGGGGAAGGCAGTTGCATGGGCGGGTCGATGGGCAGCGTGGGCTCCTCGGCCTCGGCCTCGGCCGCGGCCTCGATCTCGACGGTAGCCATTGCGACCGGCCGCAGCGTACGCGCGAAGTCAGGGTCGATCAGCTCACTGGCGGCATCGTCGAACGCCGTCACCGTGCCGCCGTGCGCGCCGGGAGTGAACCGGAAGTGAGCACGGTTGTCGGACAGGCCGGCCTTCCACGCCATCTGCACCGTCCAGCGCCCGTCTTCGTTGCGCCAGGCGTCCCAGTTCGTGGCCTCGGCGTCCAGACCGCGGGCGATCAGCGCGGTCGTCACCGTCTCCAGCAGCGTCAGCACCGAGGGTCCGTCGGCGAGCACCGGATGTGCCGCGGTTGCCAGCTCGGCCGCTCGCGACCGCTCCAGCAACACCGGATGAGCGAATCTCTCGATCCGCGACGCGTCGACCCCGGATGCAGCGACGACCTGTTCGACGGACTGGCCCCCGCGGATTCTGGCCTGGATCTCCTTGGGAGGCAGCACGCTTGGGGCCTCGTCGGTGGATGGGGGTGGGCTTGACACGGTCTTGTCGCCACTCACGGCGGCACGCAGACGGTCATCGGGGAACAACATGAACTTCTCGCCGGAGCCGTGGGCCTCGCAGATGATTCGTTTGCCATCGACGTCGAGTCCGACGACTTTGAGTTCCCGCATGTCGACCTCCTCCGGGCTGGCACCAAGCCCGATCAGTCGGACCCTAACGTGTTATCTCGCCGTAACCCGGTAGACACGCGGGCAGGTCAGAGGCGTTCTACCACCCAGTCGATGCATGCGGTCAGCGCGCTGACGTCGTCCGGCTCGACGGCCGGGAACATCCCCACCCGCAGCTGGTTGCGGCCGAGTTTGCGGTAGGGCTCGGTGTCGACGACTCCGTTGGCCCTTAAAGTCGCTGCGACGGCCGCAGCATCTACGGCATCGGTGAAGTCGACGGTGCCCACAACCTGTGACCGCAACTCGGGGTCGGTGACGAACGGCGTCGCGAACGCGGACGCCTCCGCCCAGCCGTACAACCGCTGCGACGAGTCCGCGGTGCGCTTGACCGCCCAGTCCAGACCGCCGTTGCCGAGCATCCACTCGAGCTGATCGGCGAACATGATCAGCGTGCCGATGGCGGGCGTGTTGTAGGTCTGGTTCTTGAGGCTGTTCTCGATGGCGATCGGCAGCGACAGGAACTCGGGCACCCAGCGGCCCGAGCCGGCGATCGCCTCGACGCGGGCGAGCGCGGCGGGGGACAGGATCGCCACCCACAGCCCACCGTCGCTCGCGAAGTTCTTCTGCGGCGCGAAGTAGTAAGCGTCGGCGTCGGCGATGTCGACGGGCAGGCCACCCGCGGCCGAGGTGGCGTCGATCGCGATCAACGCGTCGTCGGATCCCTCGGGCCGCTGCACGGGAACCGCCACGCCCGTTGAGGTCTCGTTGTGCGCCCAGCCGATGAGGTCGACGGACGGGTCGGACTGCGGCTTCGGTGCGCTGCCGGGTTCGGCCTTGATGACGACGGGATCGCCGACGAATGGGTTCTTGGCGACCGCGGACGCAAACTTGCCGCTGAACTCGCCGTAGGTCAGGTGCAGCGAGCGCTTGTCGATCAGCCCGAACGCGGCGGCGTCCCAGAACGCCGTCGAGCCGCCGTTGCCGAGGATGACCTCGTAGCCGTCGGGCACCGAGAACAGCTGGCGCAGGCCGTCGCGAACCTGGCCGACGAGGTTCTTGACCGGCGCCTGCCGATGCGACGTTCCGAACACATCGCCCGCGGCGGCTAGTGCGGCCAGTTGCTCGGGGCGGACCTTGGAGGGTCCGCAGCCGAAGCGTCCGTCTTTGGGCTTGAGGTCCGCGGGAATCGTGAAGTCGGCCATGTGGGCAAGAGTAGTGACCGGACTTATGCACTTTCTGCGGGGAGGGTCGGCAGAAAATACCGGAAAAAGGGGGAAACACCCGATACATCGAGTCCGCTGCGTCCATGCTGTGATCTGTCGGGGACTGAGCCCTTGGGGGGCACGTGATCAGTCATGGGAGCACTTCGACACTGATACCGGTCTGCGCAGCGGCGGTGACGGCCTTCGGTTCGGTGCTCGCTGCGGTGCCGGCCCAGGCCGACGGCGCGGGCGGCAGTCCCTACGGACCCGTCGGCGGCGACCAGGGCGGCGCGGTGCTGAGCCAGATCAACGCCACGCGCACGGCGAACGGCTGTAGTCCCGTTGCCGCCAATCCGCAGCTGACGGCGTCCGCAGCGCGCCACGCCAACGACATGCTCGAGAACGGAGTGGCGGACCACACCGGTTCGGACGGCTCCTCCCTCGTCCAGCGCGTCACGGACGCCGGCTACACGTCGTACGCCAAGCTCGGCGAGGTCGTCTTCTGGGGCACCGGCTCCGCAGGCACCCCGGCTACCGCGGTCACCTGGTGGATGAACAGCCCGGGCCACCGCGCGATCATCACGGACTGCGGATTGACTGAGGCGGGATTCTCGGCGGTAAGCAACGGCGACAAGATGACCGCGGCCGGGGATCTCGGGACGAGGTAGGCCCAGGTCGGGTGGCAGTCGCCTGCCATCGAGTCGACTTCATACCCGGCCTTCAGCTCAACCATGTGTGGCCTCCGTCACAGAAATCCGCTCCGGGCTCGGTGTGACACATCCGAGAAAGGGGTATTTCCGGTATGCGATACCTGCGGTACCGTGTTCGACAACGAAGGCGCACACGCAAACCTCATAGGAGGCTTCGAATGGCCCGCACACGTTTGGTCAGACGCTGGCGTCGCAACATGGATGTCAGCGACGACGCCCAGTACGTAGACATGCTCACCACATTGTCCGAGGGGTCGGTGAGGCGCAACTTCAATCCGTACACCGACATCGACTGGGACTCACCCGAGTTCGCTGTCGTCGACAACGACCCCCGGTGGATCCTTCCCGCGACCGACCCGTTGGGCCGGCACCCCTGGTATCAGGCGCAGTCCCGCGAGCGCCAGATCGAGATCGGCATGTGGCGGCAGGCCAATGTCGCCAAGGTCGGCCTGCACTTCGAGTCGATTCTGATCCGCGGTCTGATGGAGTACTCGTTCTGGACGCCCAACGGCTCACCGGAGTACCGGTACTGCCTGCACGAGGCGGTCGAAGAGTGCAACCACACGATGATGTTCCAGGAGATGGTGAACCGCATCGGCGCCGATGTGCCGGGTATGCCGCGGATGTTGAAGTGGATCCAGCCGGTCATTCCGCTGGTGGCCGGTCCGCTGCCGATCCCGTTCTGGTTCGGCATCCTGGCGGGCGAGGAGCCCATCGACCACACGCAGAAGAACGTCCTGCGCGAGGGTAAGACCCTGCACCCGATCATGGACCGGGTGATGGCGATCCACGTCGCCGAGGAGGCACGCCACATCTCGTTCGCGCACGAGTACCTGCGCAAGCGGGTGCCTCACCTGCCGCGGCGTAAGCGGTTCTGGTTGTCGATCTACGTCCCGCTGACCATGCGGATCCTGTGCTCGGCGATCATCGTTCCGCCACGGGCGTTCTGGAAGGAATTCGACATTCCGCGCTCGGTCCGCAAGGAGATCTTCTTCAAATCGCCGGAGTCCCGGCAGATGCTGCGCGACATGTTCGGTGACGTCCGGATGCTGTGCCACGACACCGGCCTGATCAACCCGATCGCCAAGCTCGTGTGGCGGATCTGCAAGATCGACGGCCAGCCCAGCCGCTACCGCAGCGAGCCGGCCCGCCAGCACGTGGTCTCCGCCGCGTAGGGGTCTCATGCCGCACGTGATCACCCAGTCGTGTTGTAGCGACGGGTCCTGTGTCTACGCCTGTCCGGTGAACTGCATTCACCCGTCACCGGACGAGCCGGGGTTCGCCACCGCCGAGATGCTTTACATCGATCCGGTGGCGTGCGTGGACTGCGGCGCATGTGTCAGCGCCTGCCCGGTCGGCGCGATCGCCCCTGATTCCCGGCTGGAGCCCGAGCAGTTGCCGTTCGTGGAGCTGAACGCGGCGTTCTATCCCAAGCGTGAGACCAAGCTGCCGCCGACGTCCAAGCTGGCGCCGGTCATCGATGCGCCGCTGGTTCGTCCGCGTTCCGGCGGGCCGTTGACGGTGGCGGTCGTCGGCTCGGGTCCGGCGGCAATGTATGCCGCCGACGAACTGCTGACCCAGCAGGGTGTGCGGGTCAACGTCTTCGAACGGCTGCCAACGCCGTACGGGCTGGTGCGTGCCGGGGTCGCTCCCGACCACCAGAGCACCAAGCGGGTGACGACTCTGTTCGACAAAGTGACGCGGGTGCCTGGATTTACGTTCTATCTCAACGTCGAGGTGGGATCGGACCTGACGCACGCCGAACTGCTGGCCCACCACCATGCCGTGCTGTACGCCGTCGGGGCACCCAACGACCGCAGGCTCGACATCGAGGGCATGGATCTGCCCGGGACCGGCACCGCGACCGAGATGGTGGCGTGGATCAACGGCCACCCCGAGTTCACGGATCTGCCAGTCGATCTGGGCCACGAGCGCGTCGTTGTCATCGGCAACGGCAACGTGGCGCTCGACGTGGCGCGCATCCTGACCACTGACCCGGATGCGCTGGCGCGCACGGATATCTCCGATCATGCGCTGGCTGCGCTGCGCGGTTCGAAGGTGACCGAGGTCGTGATCGCCGCCCGCCGCGGCCCGGTGCATTCGGCGTTCACACTGCCGGAATTGATCGGGCTGACATCGAAGTGCGATGTGGTGCTGGACGCAGCCGACCATGATCTGGTCCTCCGCGACCTGGCCGTCGTCTCGGATCCGTTGACGCGCAACAAGCTGGAGATCCTCACCAAGCTCGGCGAAACGGCTGCGCCTACGTCACGACCGCGCATCCGACTGGCGTACCAGCTGACCCCGAATCGCATTCTCGGCGCGCAACGCACCGAGGGCGTCGAGTTCACGGTGACGGGTTCCGACGAGGTTCGCCGTCTGGATGCCGGGCTGGTGTTGACCTCAATCGGATACCGCGGCAAGCCGATTCGCGATCTGCCGTTCGATGAAGCCACTGCGGTAGTGCCCAACGACGGCGGCCGGGTCATCGATCCGGAGTCGGGGGACGCGGTGCGCGGCAGCTACGTCGCCGGCTGGATCAAACGCGGCCCCACCGGCTTCATCGGCACCAACAAGTCGTGTGCCGGACAGACCGTGCACAACTTGGTCGCCGACTACAACGCGGGTCTGCTCGCCGACCCCGCGGGTAAGCCTTCCGCGCTGACCAAGCTCGTGCGAAGCAGGCGGCCCGACATGGTGGACGCCGGAGGCTGGAAGGCGATCGACGCCGCGGAGATCGCGCGCGGTGGTGAGACGCGACCCCGGGACAAGCTCACGACCGTCGCCGACATGCTGACCGCCGCTGCGACCGCGCCCGCGCCGCCGATCCATCGACGCCTACTGGCCGGCCTGCGACGATAGCCGGCCCGGCGCTGGACATGTGATACCTGCACAGATTTGATATCACCTGTGCTTTCACGTTTCTAAAGGCATCATCCCTGACGCGCAGGTACCGGTGTGGCTGGTGGGATCTGCCCGATTTCGCCACCCGGTGTAGCGCAAAGGTAGTAAACCCATCTCGTATCACCGCAAGTGCTGTGCGGATGGGAGAGCGCGTGAATGCCGCAGGTTATGTGGGTCGCGTCGGTGGACTGGCCGTCGCATTGGGCGTCGGGGCGGCGATCGTCACGGGGTATGGAAGTGGCGTGGCGTGGGCCGATACGCCGTCGTCGTCCGAATCGTCGTCGGAGTCGACGAACGAAGGCGGCGCCGATGCGACGGAGTCCGAGACCAAGTCCGACACCGCCGCAGACACTGACGCCGCCGCCGATGTCGATACCGATGTCGAGGCCGGCGCCGACGCGGACATCGAGACAGGCGCCGACGCGGACGACGAGACAGAAGCCGACGCGGACGTCGACGACGAGACAGACGTCGACGCGGACGTCGACGACGAGACGGGAGCGCAGCCCGAGGCGGACGACGAGGCAGAGCCCGCGGAGGTCGAACCCGATCCCGATGCTGCGCAGGACTCCGAGGACGCGGGCGACTCGGCACGCATGTCCGAGGAATCCGACGACGAGCCAGGGCCCACCGCCGACGTCAATGCCACCGAAGTGCGCGTCGCCGCCGACGAGCCGACCGATTCAGAGACAGTGCCGCTCAGTTCCTTTGCGGCACGGACGATGTCGTCGACCGAGTCCGCCGAGGTGTCCACCACGGTCGCGCCCCCCGCGGTTCCGTCCCTTCGATTGTGGCCGACCGCGTTCGACCCGACCACGGCGGTGACCTACGTGGCGGGCATCGTGTCGAGCCTCGTCAACGCGGTGTTGAGCCCGTTCGCCGCGGGAGTGCCCGCGTTGCCTGCCGACCCGCCGACACTGTGGACACTGCTGGCCTGGGTGCGCCGGGAGTTCTTCAACTCGTCGCCGACCATCGCCTACAACCCGGGGGAGAACAGCCAGAGCCTCGTCGACGGCGACGTCCTCATCACGGGCAATGTCGGGGCGGCGGACGCCGACGACGACCAACTGACCTACACCGTCATCGGGAGACCGCTCAACGGCGGCGCCGTCACGGTCGACGATGAGGGCAACTTCACCTACCGGCCGATGAACGCGATGGCCGCCGTCGGCGGGACCGACTCTTTCGTCGTGGTCGTCGGCGATGAGGCGGCGGGCCTGCACGTTCACGGCCCGCTGGGATTGCTGCAGTTCGTGCCCATCGTGGGCAATTTCCTGAATCCCGGCGGCGGGCATCGTGTCGCACAGACCATCACGGTCGACGTGGCCCGCGTCGACGGCGTCGACTTGTCGCTACCCGATGATTTCCGTTGGGGCGTCGCCCATTCGGGCTTCCAGGCCGAGGGTGGTCCCGGGTCGCCAGTGGATCCGAATTCCGACTGGTACAGGTGGGTACACGACCCGATCAACCAGCTGCTCGGGCTGACGAACGGGGTGCCCGAGAACGGGCCGGGCGCCTATGTCAACTACGACACCGACGCCGAACTGGCCCGCGAAGAACTCGGCATGAACACGTTCCGCATGGGAATCGAGTGGAGCCGCATCTTCCCGAATTCGACTGCTTCGGTGGATATTTCGGATGACGGTGGCGTCGTCACCCTGGAGGACCTGCAGGCCCTCGATGCGCTCGCCAACGATATGGAGGTTCAGCACTACCGCGACGTCCTCGAATCCCTGCGTGCGCACGGGCTGGAACCCATGGTCACGGTTACCCACTTCTCGTTGCCGACATGGGTGCACGATCCGATCACGACGCGGGTACTCGCACAGCTTGGTCTGCCCGCGCCCGCGGCCGGGTGGCTGTCGCCGACCACGCCCGTCGAATTCGAGAAGTACGCCGCCTATTTGGCGTGGAAGTACGGCGACCAGGTCGACAACTGGGCGACCATCAACGAGCCGTTCCCGCCCGTGCTGACGCAGTTCCTGGCCATCCCGGGCCTCGTCCCCTCCTGGCCGCCGGGCCTGATCCGGCCCGACCTCGCCTCGACGTTCCTGGTGAACCAGGCGAAGGCACATGTGGCCGCATACGACGAGATCCACGCATGGGACACGACCGAGGCCACCGAAGGCCAGCCCAAGGCATTCGTCGGCTTCACCAACAACATGGTTCCCGCCCGCCCGGCCAACCCGGTCAGTCCGCTCGACGTGCAGGCCGCCGAGGCCTGGAATCAGACCTTCAACCGCTGGTTCCCGAACGCCGTGATCGACGGTTGGGTCGACGCAAATCTCGACGGCATCAAGCAATCCAACGAGGTGCACGAGGAGTTCAAGCACAAGGTCGACTTCATGGGCGTGCAGTACTACGGCTCGCAACCCATGCAGGGCTTCGGTCTGCCGATCATCCCGGGATTCCCTTTCCTGCAGGGTATTCCGGTTCGCTGCTCGGGCGACTCTCCGACATGCAGCGACTTCAACCAACCCATCGACCCGGGCGGCTTCCGCGAGGTCCTCGAGATCGCGGCGTCGTACACGATGGCCGACGGGTCACAGGTTCCGCTCTGGGTGACGGAGAACGGCATCGCCGACGCCAACGACTCGAAACGGCCCGGCTACATCGCCAACCACATCGCCGTCGTACAGGATCTGGTCATTCACGGCACCGACATCCGCGGCTACATGTACTGGTCATTCGTCGACAACCTCGAGTGGTCGGAGGGCTACGACCTCCAGTTCGGGCTATACGGATCCGACCCGACGACGCCCGAACGGGAGCGCACGCCCAAGCCGGTGAGCATCGGGGTCATCAGCGGCATCACGGGCGCGAACGCCTTGCCAGTGGACGTGCTGGAGTCATACATCCCAGGCGCCACGCCGTAAGCCTCTGACGCGTCAGGAGCCCCCGCCGCAGCCTCCGCCGCCGCCGCAGCCTCCGCCGCCGCAACCGAATCCACCGCCACAGCCGCCGCCACCGTTGTCGCCGCCGTCGCCTCCGCCGCCGTTGTCTCCGCCAGGCATGCCGATGCCGTAGGCGCCGACGGCACCCGCCGTTCCGGCCGCCCAGGCCCCGCGGCGTCTCCTGGCCCGTTGGGCACGCCTCGCTTCGGACCGCTGGGCGCGCCAAGTCTGCGGTACGGGGCGAAGATTCACGATTTCGCGGCGGTAGCGCTCCTCGGAGCTCACGTCCTCGTTGCGCTTGGCCCGGCGCATGGCGATCGCCACGATGACGCCGACCACGATCAGCAGCGATACGCCGATGACGGCGACGTAAACGAGCACCATGCGCCGAGATTACGCCGATTCGCCTGCACTGCCTACAGCGAACCGGGCGGGCCTTCGAGTCGCTATTGGCTCTGCTTCATCGCCTGATTGATCTCGTCGATGCTGACCTCGCGCATCGGCTGGCCCATCGACCAGTGATGGCCGAACGGATCGCGCACCACGCCGTAGCGGTCGCCCCAGAACGCATCCTCCAACGGGTGGACCACCGTCGCGCCCGCGTCGACGGCCTTCTGGAACTTGGCGTCGACGTCGGTGACCGTCAGGTGGATGGTGACCGGCGTGCCGCCCAGCGCCTTCGGCGTCATCGACTTGCCCTCCGACATCTCGGGAAAGTCGTCGTTGAGCATGACCATGAACCCGTTGATGTTGAGCGCGGCGTGCACCAGCTTGCCGTCGGGGCCGGGAACCCGGCCGTACTCCTGAGCGTCGAACGCCTTGACGTAGAAGTCGATGGCGGCCGCAGCATCGTCGACGACGAGGTGGGGGGATACGGCGGGCTGGACTTCGATTGCCATGAGCAGTCTCCTTGAAGAGTTGATCTTCCCTTGTGGGCTACGAGTACGACCCGCCGAACGGGCCGAACTCATCGCGCCGCCGCCTATGCAACCACCGGGCACCGACATTTAGAAGGTCCGCCCGCGACGGGGCCGGGCGCTGCCCGACGCGTTTCTGGCACCATAGCGGCGTGTTCGGGCAGGGAGTCCTGGTGAGGTCGAGGTCGGCTGTGCTGGACCCCCTCATCGTCGGAGTCCTGGCCGCCGCGGTCAGTCTGGTTGGCGCGGGCCGGCCGTCGTTCTGGTATGACGAGGCCGCGACCATCTCGGCGTCATACAGTCGCTCTCTTGGGCAGTTGTGGCAGATGCTGACCAATGTCGACGCCGTCCACGGCCTGTACTACCTGCTCATGCACGGCTGGTTCACGCTCTTCCCGCCCACGGAGTTCTGGTCGCGCGTACCAAGCGGTCTGGCTGTCGGAGGCGCGGCGGCCGGCGTCGTGGTGCTGGGCAGGCAGTTCTCGTCTCGCACCGTCGCCGTGAGCTCCGGGCTCATCTGCGCGATCCTGCCTCGCGCGACATGGGCAGGTATCGAAGCCCGGCCCTATGCCCTGTCGATGATGGCCGCCGTGTGGTTGACCGTCCTGCTAGTGCATGCCGCACGCCGCGACAATGCTTGGCTCTGGCTGTCGTACGGGCTCGTCCTCGCGTTGTCGACTCTGCTCGAGGTGTATGTCGCGCTGATGGTGTTGCCCTATGCCGCCTTCCTCTGTTTCAACCGGAGTGCCCGAAGAGTACTTGTGCGGTTCGTCGTCACTTCGGTTCTCGCGGGGTGTGCGGTGGCGCCGTTTGTGAGGGAAACCGTCGGTCAAGTGCATCAGATCGTCTGGATCTCACCGATTGGGCGCCAGACGATCGAAGACGTGGCGATTCAGCAGACCTTTGAGAGAAGCCCGCTGTTCACGCTCGTGTCAGCGCTGATCGTGGTGACGGCTATCGTCTTGTGGCGCTTCACATCCGCACAATTGGTGCAGGCGGACCGGCAGCTGCTGACCGTGGCGATCACATGGCTTGTGATACCGACGGCCGTGATTGTCGGCTGGTCGGCATGGGTTCACCCGATATACACGCCCCGGTATTTGTGCTTCACCGCACCGGCGGTGGCTCTGGTGTTGGGCGTCTGCATCGGCGCATTGGCCGTCAAGCCGTGGGCGGCCGCGGTCGCCGTGAGTGTTCTCACCCTCGCCGCGGCTCCGAATTATCTTCTGGTGCAGAGGAGTTCGTACGCAAAATACGGAATGGACTACAGCCAAGTTGCCGATCTGATCGCGACGCAAGGCGCGCCGGGTGACTGCCTGCTGGTGAACGACACGGTGACCTTCATGCCTGCACCGATGCGCCCCCTGCTGGCGGCGCGCCCTGACGCCTACCGCAAGGTGGTCGACATCAGTCTGTGGCAACGAGCGACGGAACGAAACGATGTCTTCGACACCAATCTCATACCGGAGGCCAGCGCAGGGCCGTTGAGCGTATGCCGCGTCGTGTGGATCATCACCGAAGCCGACAAGTCAAGGCCCGCACATGAACAGGACCCGCTGTTGCCGCCGGGTCCACGGTTCGGAGGCACCCCCGCGTTCTCGGTTCCACGCGACCTGGGCTACCGGCTTCTGGAGCGCTGGCAGTTCAACCTGGTTCAGGTCATCAAGGCGGAGCGATGAGCGCCGAAACCGCCTACCAGACGCGGAGGTAGTCGACGAGCATCGCCGCGGGGAATTGACCCAGGGCGGGATCGCCGCCGCCGGGCCCACCCACCGCGAGGGTGAACATGGGCTGGATCCAGTAGCCGGGATTGTTGAATGGCCAACGCCAGTCGCCGGGGCGCCCTGACACCTGAATCGGTTTCGGCGGCACGCTGAAGTACGGTTCGGCACCGTCGACGTAATCCCGGTAGAACTTGAAACCTTCCTCGTCCCAACGCATCCGCCAGGTATGCCATGCACCGTCGACCAGGCCGGGAATCGATTTCCCTTCCCAGGTCTTGCCGTTGGACGCCGCGTGGACCGTCGTCCCCGGCGCCCACTGCCCGTTGCCATACCATTCGAAGACATCGACCTCGCCGTCGGGCAGCGGATCCTCGTTCACCGCCCAGAACGCCGGCCAGGCGCCGGTTGTCAGGCAGTCGAGTTTGATTCGCGCTTCCCACGTCGTGTTGATCATGCCCCGCCAGTTGCCGCGCAATTTGCCGCTGTAGAACTGGCCCATGTCATTGGTGGCGCGCAGGACGAGGTTCGAGTTGCCGTCGAGGAAGACGTTGCTGCGATCGTTGCGGTACAGCGCGGCCACCGGGGGATACACGTCGTCCTGCCAGGTCTGCACCGTCCACTTGGCGGGATCGGGGCCGGCGCCCAACGGGCCGTCGAACTCGTCCTGGAAAATGTAGGCCTGCGAACTGCCACTTGGCGGCGGCTGTTCGGGTTGCGGCGCGAGGTCAGTTGGGGCTGCTTGAGCTTGGGCGACGGGGATCGTGGCCGCCAAGAAGCCGAGTCCCGCCATCATCATCATGTTGCGACGATCCATCTGGGGCATTTCGACACCTTAGAGCCCAAGGCGCCCTTTGCGTGCGATTAGGGGTCGTCAAGTGTCGCAACGAAACCCCCGGGGATCACACCACCGAGAACGACGGCGGCAAGGTGGTGCGCCCGGTCAACGCCAGAAGTACCGTCTCTCCGTGTCCGGTCGCGACAGCCGTCTGCGTTGCCAGCCCGGCCGCCTCGTCGAGCACGTCACGGGGTAGAACGTGCCGGATGTTGACGACTTCAGCAATATCGAGGCTGTGCACCGCCAGCTCAAACGTCCGCGTGGGCAAATAAGTGTGCAGCCGGATGCCCAGTCCGCCGATCACCTCGATCAGGGGGTCGTCCGCGTTAGCCAAATCGCCCAGTGCGCGTGACACCAACGCGTCGATCGTCGCCGCGGGATTCTCGCCGAGGTCTCTGCCCGCCTGCCGCCCGCGTTCGGCGACATCGGCTGGGTCGATTCCCAGCGCCGACGGGGTCACCCGCACGTAGTACTCCGCCGGCGTCGTGATGTCCTCCCGCTCGGCGGTGGTCGTCAGGTAGGTGCTCACGGTGATCAGTGAGCGAGACGTGTGTCCGACCAGCGCGCGAAGATCCCACTCGCCCAGACCAGGCCCGTCCCACGCCGCCGCCGGAATCTGGCGCACCAGTCCCGCGAAACTTCTTGCCGCCGAGGCGAACGTAGCTCTCGTCACGACTTGGAGACTAGGTCCCAACCCTCGACGGACTCCGGGCTGCGCGGGTCGGGGCCGACATAGATCGCCGCCGGACGCACCAGCTTGCCGAGCCGCTTCTGCTCGAGGATGTGCGCACACCAGCCGGCGGTCCGGCCGCAGGTGAACATCGCGGGCATCATCTTGGTCGGTACCTGCGCGAAGTCCAAGATCACCGCCGCCCAGAACTCGACGTTGGTTTCGATCGCGCGATCGGGACGGCGTTCCCGCAACTCGGCGAGCGCGGCCTGCTCCAGGGCTGCGGCCACTTCGTAGCGCGGTGCCTCCAACCGCTTGGCGGTGTCCCTCAGCACCCGCGCCCGCGGATCCTCGGCGCGGTAGACGCGGTGGCCGAAGCCCATCAGCTTTTCCTTGCGGTCCAAGATGCCCTTGACGACCGCGCTCGCGTCGCCGGACTTCTCGAGCGTCTTCGATCATCGGGATCACCCGTGCCGGTGCGCCGCCGTGCAGTGGACCGCTCATGGCGCCGATGGCCCCGGACAGCGCCGCCGCCACGTCCGCACCCGTCGACGCGATCACGCGAGCGGTGAACGTCGACGCGTTCATGCCGTGCTCGGCGGCCGACACCCAGTAGGCGTCTATCGCCTCGACATGCTTGGGGTCGGGCTCACCCTGCCAGCGCGTCATGAATCGCGCTGTCACCGTGGCGCATTCGTCGACCATCCGCTGGGGAACCGCCGGCTGATAGATGCCGCGCGCAGACTGTGCGACGTACGACAGCGCCATCACCGACGCCCTGGCCAATTGGTCGCGGGCTGTCTCGTCGTCGATGTCCAGCAGCGGCGGGTATCCCCAGATCGGGGCCAGCATCGCCAGGCCGGCCTGCACGTCGACGCGGACATCGCCGCTGTGGATCGGCAGCGGGAACGGCTCCGCGGGCGGCAGGGGATGGCCGAACCTGCCGTCGACCAGCAGCGCCCACACGTCGCCGAAGGCGACCTGCTGGTTGACCAGATCCTCGATGTCCACGCCGCGGTACCGCAGCGCGCCCCCGTCCTTGTCCGGTTCAGCGATCTCGGTGGTGAAGGCGACGACGCCTTCCAACCCCTCGACGAAGCCCTCCGGTATGCCAGACGTCGTAGTCATGGGCAAATTCTTGCACCCGCTTTCGCGGCGCTTACTACCGGTCGGTAACACGTCGGCGAACAACGGAGGCGTAGCGTAATCGCGTGGCGACTCGTGACGACGACCACCTGGCCAGGATGCGGGTGGAATACGGATCGGTGGAGAAGGACGGCAGCGACGACCTCGACGCCGACTGGCTCGCAGAAGGCTGGGTTGTGCTGCTGCGCAAGTGGTTAGCGGATGCCGAAAGCGCCGGGGTGGCCGAAGCCAACGCCATGGTGGTCGGGACCGTCGACCACCGGGGAAGGCCCGCCACCCGCTCGGTGTTGTGCAAGAGCGTGGACGAAACCGGCATCACGTTCTTCACGAATTACGACTCGGCCAAGGGTGAGGATCTGGCGGCCGCGCCCTACGCGTCGGCGACGTTTCCGTGGTATCTACTGGGCCGCCAGGTCCACGTGCGGGGTCTGGTTACCAAGGTCCCGGCCGAGCAGACCGCCGACTACTGGTCCAAGCGTCCGCGCGGGTCGCAGCTGGGCGCCTGGGCGTCACACCAGTCGATGCCGATCGCCTCGCGCGCCGCGCTGCTCGAACAACTGGCCGATGTCACCGAGCGGTTCGCCGGACTCGATGAGGTGCCGGTGCCGCCGAACTGGGGCGGATACCTGATCGCGCCCGAGGTCGTCGAGTTCTGGCAGGGCCGGGAGAACCGGGTGCACAACAGGATTCGTGTCACCACCGACCCCGAACTGCCGGTGACCATGCACAACAGCCGCATCGAGCGGTTGCAGCCCTAGGTGCCCGGCCGTATTTCCCGCTCGCGGGGGCGGCTCTTCGCCGACACCACACCCCTGCGGACACCCGATTTCAGGCGGTTGTGGCTGACGGGCATCGTCACGGTCATCGGCGCGAACCTGACCATCTTCGCGGTGCCGGTGCAGCTCTATGCGCTCACGCAGAACTCCGCCTACGTCGGGCTCTCGGGGCTGTTCGCGCTCGTGCCCCTGATCGTGTTCGGCCTGTGGGGCGGCGCATGGGCGGACGCCATGGACCGGCGGCTGCTGCTCATCATCGCGTCGTGCGGGCTGGCCGTTGCGTCGGTGTTGTTGTGGTTGCAGGCCGCGCTGGCGCTGAACAACGTCTGGGTGGTGCTGTGTCTGCTCTCGGTCCAGCAGGCCTTTTTCGCGATCAACCAGCCGACCCGCTCGGCCGCGATCCCGCGCATGCTCCCCGCCGACCAGGTCGCCGCCGCCAATTCGTTGAACATCACGGTGATGCAGTTCGGGGCCATCGTCGGCCCGTTGCTGGCGGGAGTGCTGCTGCGATGGATCGACTTGTCCACGCTCTACCTGATCGACGCGATCGCCTGTATCGCGCCGATCTGGGCGACGTTCCGGCTGGCACCCATCCCGCCGGCGGTCATGGATGCGGTCCGTAACAGGTGGGGCTTCGCGGCGGTCCTCGACGGGTTTCGCTACCTGGCGGGCAACCAGATTGTCCTGATGTCATTCGTCGTCGACCTGATCGCGATGATCCTGGGCATGCCGCGGGCGCTGTTCCCGCAAATGGCTCACGAGAGCTTCGGTGGGCCGGTCGAGGGCGGTACCACCATGGCGCTGCTGGCGGCGGCAATAGCTGTGGGCGCGGTGGCGGGCGGCCTGTTCTCTGGTTGGTTGCCCCGCATCCGTCGGCAGGGGCTGGCGGTGGTGCTCGCGATCGTGGTGTGGGGGCTCGCGATGATCGGCTTCGGCGTGGCAAGCGGTTTCGCCAACGGGACGGCCGGGCTGTTGTTGTGGATTGCGTTGACGTGCCTGGCTATTGGTGGCGCGGCCGATATGGTGTCATCCGTGTTCCGAAACACGATCCTGCAGCAGGCGGCGACCGACGAGGTCCGCGGACGGCTGCAGGGAGTGTTCACCGTCGTCGTTGCGGGCGGGCCGCGACTGGCCGATGCGGTGCACGGCGGGGCCGCCGCCGCCGTCGGCACCATGGTGGCCGCGGCCGGGGGTGGAGCGTTGGTGGTGATCGGTATGGTGGCCTGCGTGGTGCTCGTCCCCGCGTTCGTCCGCTACCGGGTGACTGACGATGACAAAGTCTGACACGGGCCAAGTGCCGGTGCCCGCCAGTTTCTAAGCCTGTTCTTAACTTGGCTGGTTAGCATACCCTTCGTGCCTGATCTCATGGGGGAGGCGGCCCTCGGCCTGCGGGAACGGAAGAAGCAACGGACCCGCGCCACCCTCATCGATGCTGCCGTCGAACTCTGCGAACGGCAGGGGTTCGACCGCACCACGGTCGACCAGATCGCCGCGATCGCCGACGTCTCGCCCCGCACGTTCAGCCGGTACTTCGCCACCAAGGACGCCATCGCACTGGCCCTGGTCGACGAAGTCGTCGACAGGACGGTCGTCGAACTGATGCGCCAACCGCGCGGGATGAACCATTTCGAGGCATTGCTGCGGTCCTATCTCGCGATGGCCGATTCGGCCAAGGTCGCGCCGGCCGGGGAACTGTCGGCCGAGCGGGTGATGTGCATAGTGCGGATCGTTCTTTCCTCGCCCGCGCTTCGGCAGGCGGCGCTCGAATACCGCGCCAACGCCATCGATGCCGAACTCGCCAACCGGATGGGGGCGGCCGTCGACGATCGCGGCCCGAAGCTGGTGTCGGCGGTGTGGGGTTCGATACTCATGACGGCGTTGACCGATCTCGCCGACGAGGGCCGGGAGTGGTCGCAGCTCAGTATCGACGACGTGATCGACCGAGTGGAAGTCTCATTCGCCGAGTTCACCGGGCTCACGACGGGCATCCGACAGCGGGTGTGACCATCTGGCAACCCCCCCGCGGGCGAGAGTGCGCCAATGGGACTACCTTTTGAAGAGCAGACTCCGCATTCCTTGCAACGTAGAAGGGATCCCCGTGGCCGAAAAGGACGAGCACGCCACTCTCAATTACCCCGGTGGCGAGCTTGATTTGGACGTCGTCCACGCCACCGAAGGTGCCGACGGCTTCGCCCTGGGTTCGCTGTTGGCCAAGACCGGCTACACGACCTATGACGAGGGTTTCGTCAACACCGCGTCGACCAAGAGCTCCATCACCTACATCGACGGCGACGCCGGGATTCTGCGCTACCGCGGCTTCCCGATCGAGCAGCTCGCCGAGAAGTCGAACTTCATCGAGGTCAGCTACCTACTGATCTACGGTGAGCTGCCGACACCGGATCAGCTCGAGAAATTCACCACCCAGATCCAGCGGCACACGTTGCTGCACGAGGACCTGAAGCGGTTCTTCGACGGCTTCCCGCGCAACGCACATCCGATGCCCGTGCTGTCCAGTGCGGTCAACGCCCTGAGCGCGTACTACCAGGACTCGCTGGATCCGTTCGACGACGAGCAGGTCGAGCTGTCCACCATCCGCCTGCTGGCCAAGCTCCCCACGATCGCGGCGTATGCGTTCAAGAAGTCGGTCGGGCAACCGTTCCTCTACCCGGACAACTCGATGACGCTCGTCGAGAACTTCCTGCGGATGACGTTCGGCCTCCCGGCGGAGCCGTACGAGGTGGACCCGGAGCTCGTGCGGGCGCTCGACATGCTTTTCATCCTGCACGCCGACCACGAGCAGAACTGCTCGACGTCGACGGTGCGGCTGGTCGGCTCGTCGCAGGCCAACCTGTTCACCTCGATCTCCGGCGGCATCAACGCGCTGTGGGGCCCGCTGCACGGCGGCGCCAACCAGGCGGTGCTGGAGATGCTGGAGAAGATCCGCACCGAGGAGAGCGACGTCAACGACTTCGTCAAGAAGGTCAAGAACAAGGAAGACGGCGTCAAGCTGATGGGCTTCGGCCACCGGGTCTACAAGAACTACGACCCGCGGGCGCGCATCGTCAAGGAGCAGGCCGACAAGATCCTCGGCAAGCTCGGCGGCGACGACGAACTGCTGGACATCGCCAAGGCGCTGGAAGAGGTCGCGCTGACCGACGACTTCTTCATCGAGCGCAAGCTCTACCCGAACGTCGACTTCTACACCGGCGTGATCTACCGGGCGATGGGCTTCCCGACCCGCATGTTCACCGTGCTGTTCGCGCTGGGCCGGCTGCCCGGCTGGATCGCGCACTGGCGTGAGATGCACGACGAGGGCGGCGGCAAGATCGGCCGTCCGCGCCAGATCTACACCGGCTACACCGAGCGCGACTACGTCGACAACGGCTCACGGTAGCCCCTTACCCGCGAGCGTGCGTGTCTGCTGCGCGACACGCCGCAATCTGACAGCATTCTGCGCACCCTCACGGTGCGACGAGTGTCACCGTAATGCGTGTTGCGATCATGACAGTTGTAGTTTCACAATAGTTGTGTGAATGAAACCGTCGTCCGGTCACTGAGCAGCCGGCGCAAGGCCATCATTCTGGTGACCTGCTGCCTGAGCCTGCTGATCGTGTCGATGGACGCGACGATCGTGAACGTCGCCATTCCCAACATCCGCGAGGACCTCGGCGCGTCGGCGTCGCAGTTGCAGTGGGTTATCGACATCTACACGCTGGTGCTGGCCTCGCTGCTGCTGCTCTCTGGAGCGGCGGCCGACCGGTTCGGCCGCAGGCGCACGTTCCAGATCGGCCTTGCGGTGTTCGCATTCGGCTCGCTGTTGTGCAGCCTGGCGCCGAACATCGAGGCCCTGATCGCGGCGCGGTTCCTGCAGGCGGTCGGCGGGTCGATGATGAACCCGGTGGCGATGTCGATCATCACCCAGGTGTTCACCGGCCGCGTGGAGCGGGCCCGCGCGATCGGCGTGTGGGGCGGCGTCGTGGGGATCTCGATGGCGCTCGGCCCGATCGTCGGCGGCGCGCTGATCGAGATCATCGACTGGCGGGCGGTGTTCTGGATCAACCTGCCGATCTGCGCGCTCGCGATCCTGCTCACCGTGATCTTCGTTCCAGAATCCAAGTCGGTCACGATGCGCGACGTCGACCCCGTCGGGCAGGCCCTCGGTATGGCCTTCCTGTTCGGCATCGTCTTCGTGCTCATCGAGGGCCCGGGCATCGGCTGGGGCGATGTTCGCACCATCGCCGTCGGAGTCGTCGCGGTGTCGGCGTTCGTCGCGTTCCTGGCCTACGAGTCGCGACGCCACGACCCGTTCATCGATCTGCGCTTCTTCCGCAGCATCCCGTTCGCGTCGGCGACCATGATCGCGGTGTGTGCGTTCGCGGCGTGGGGGGCGTTCCTGTTCATGATGTCGCTGTACCTGCAGGATGAGCGGGGCTTCTCAGCCATGCACACGGGTCTGATCTTTCTGCCGGTTGCCATTGGCGCGCTTGTGTTCTCGCCGCTGTCGGGCCGGATGGTCGGACGGTACGGCAACCGACCCTCGATCGTCATCGCCGGCGTCCTGATCACCGCGGCGACGGCGATGCTCGCCGGGCTGACCGCGACGACGCCGGTATGGCAGCTGCTCGCGATCTTCGCGGTGTTCGGCATCGGTTTCTCGATGGTCAACGCGCCGATCACCACCGCGGCGGTGAGTGGCATGCCGACCGACCGGGCCGGGGCAGCATCGGCGGTCGCGACCACCAGCCGACAGGTCGGCGTCAGTCTCGGTGTGGCGCTGTGCGGTTCGGTCGCCGGGGCCGCGCTCGTGACGACGGGTGCGGACTTCGCCGCGGCGGCGCGGCCGCTGTGGTTGATCTGCGCCGTGCTCGGCGTGACGATCACCGCGCTCGGCATCTACTCGACGTCGGCACGCGCGCTGCGATCGGCTGATCGCCTGGCCCCACTGATCGCCGGAACGGACGCGCAACGGGAGGGCGCCGATGTCTCCTAACCCGCTCGCAGACGAGGTCTGGCGCGACAATGGCGGCGCTGGTGATCGACAACCGCGACAGCTGGAAGCGTGCGGTGGTCGAGCAGTCAGGGCTGCCGTTCAGCAGGATTCGCATCCTCAAGCGGCTGAGCCGGCAGTCGATGTCGGTCAAGGAGTTGGCGCGTGCGGCGACCATCGACGCGCCTGCGGCGACGGTGGCGATCAACGATCTCGAAGAGCGCGGACTGGTTGTGCGCGAGACCGATCCGACCAATCGCCGGTCCAAGATCGTGTCACTCACCGAAGCCGGCCGTGCGATGGTCCGCAAGATCGAGCGCGATCAACGACCCGGCGCCGGACATTCTGGCGACGCTCGACGACGCCGAACTCAAGTCGCTGCAGACGATCCTCGAGAAGCTCGTCGCCACCTAGCGATTTCGGCGTGATTGTCGCGTTGAGCGCAACTGAGCACGCCGAAATCACATCTCGAGCACCGCCATCGCGGCATTGTGTCCGCCGATCCCCGACACCGCGCCGCCCCGACGTGATCCCGAGCCGCACAACAGAATCCGATCGTGCGCGGTTGCGACACCCCACCGCCGCGCCGGTGTGTCCAGCGGCTCGTCGTTCTCGGCGAACGGCCACGACAGCGCACCGTGGAAGATGTTGCCCGCCGTCATTCCCAGCGAGTGCTCCAGATCGAGCGTCGTCTTCGCTTCGATGCACAGCCGCCCCGCCGAATCCTGCATCAGCACATCCTGAATAGGTTCTGCCAGCACGGAGTTCAGTGAGTTGAGCACTGCCGACGTCAACGTGTCCCGCATCCGGTCGGGGTCGCCCGCGGCGATCAGCGAATGCGGTGTGTGCAGGCCGAACACCGTCAGCGTCTGCGCGCCAGAGGCACGCAGGTCGTCGGACAGGATGGTGGGATCAGTCAGCGAGTGACAGTAGATCTCGCACGGCAGCGGGTCGGGCACCACACCGTGCTCTGCGCGCGTGAAGGCCGTGTCGAGCTGGCGGTAGGTCTCGTTGATGTGAAACGTCCCGCCGAACGCCTGCTCCGGCGCGACGGTCTGGTCGCGCAGGCGCGGAAGACGTTGCAGCATCAGGTTGACCTTCACCTGCGCGCCGGGCGCCTGCGCGGGCGCGGGTTCGCCGAGCAGTCCGGCCAGCACGGTCGGGGTCACGTTCGCGAGGATGTGCCCGGCGTGCACGCGGTGCTCTGTACCGTCGCGCCGGTAGCGTACCTCCCCGTCCGGGTCGATGGCGTGAACCTCAGCGCCACAGATGATTTCGGCGCCGTAGCCGGTGGCCGCGGCAGCCAGCGCGCCGCTGACCGCGCCCATGCCGCCGATCGGGACGTCCCAGTCGCCGGTACCGCCGCCGACCAGGTGGTACAGGAAGCAGATGTTCTGCGTCAGCGACGGGTCGTCGGCGCGGGCGAATGTGCCGATCAGCGCATCGGTGGCCATGACGCCGCGCACCAGGTCGTTCGACACGGCGTTCGTGATGGCGTGTCCGATCGGCTCGTCGACCATCAAGCGCCATACGTCGTCGTCGCCCACATGCCTGCGCGCCTCCTCGCGGGTACGCAGCGGCCGCACCAGGGTGGGCCACATCCGCGACGTCAGCACGCGACAGCGCCGGTAGAACTCCTCGAAGCCCGCCTCGTCACCCGCGGCGCCGACGTCGCCGAACGTCGACGACGGCCCGATCAGAAGACCCGTCCGGCCTCCGGTCGTGGGGTCGGGTGTGTACGACGAGTGGCGTCGGCGCACCAACCGCACCCGGGCACCGAGGTCCTCGACAATGCGGCGGGGCAGCAGGCTCACCAGATACGAGTAGCGCGACAACCGTGCGTCGACACCGTCGAAGGCGTGCGCGGACACCGCCGCCCCGCCGACGTGGTCGAGCCGCTCCAGCACCTGAACCCGCCGGCCTGCGCGGGCCAGGTATGCGGCGGCCACCAACCCGTTGTGCCCACCGCCGACGATGACCGTGTCGGGCTGCGTCACCATGAGCCGGCCGCCGCTAGCCAAGGTAGCCCTCGACCTCGCCCGGCGGCCGGACCTGGCCTCGCCGGATCGCCGCCGGTCTCCGCAGCCGCGCGCTGCCGCAGCAGATCCCAGCACTGGTCGAGTGGACCTCCAGCGCACGCAGCGCTGGTGCTCCTCGGACTCGTCGATCTCGCGGTGCTGCAGCTTGGCCCGCAGTTCCTTCTCCTCGGCGACCAGCTTGTTGACCTGATCGAGAATGTCTTGGTCCTTCGCCATTGGTTCAGTCTGCCCGACTACGGTGAGTGCGTGACTTCAACTTCAGGGCAGAAGCCCGAGATCGAGTTTCCCGACGGACCCGCTCCCACCGAACTGGTCATCAAGGACCTGGTGGTCGGCGACGGTGCGGAGGCAGTGCCCGGTGGCAACGTCGAGGTGCACTATGTCGGCGTCGAGTACGACACCGGCGAGGAGTTCGACAGTTCGTGGGCGCGCAACGAGTCGATCGAGTTCCCGCTGCGCGGTCTGATCCAGGGCTGGCAGGACGGCATCCCCGGGATGAAGGTCGGCGGCAGGCGCCAACTCGTCATCCCGCCGGAACAGGCCTACGGTCCCGCGGGCGGCGGGCACCGGTTGTCCGGCAAGACCTTGATCTTCGTCATCGACCTGCTGGCCACCCGATAAGACTCAGCCGAAACTGAGCTTGTGTGCGAAGTTTCGGCGAAAAGTCGAGCACAAGCTCAGTTTCGGCGCGAACTAGCTCGGACCGGGCAAACGAAGTAACAGGCGGGCGCCGCCAAGCGGACTCTCCTCCAAAGAGGCTGTGCCGCCGTGCAATTCGGCCTGCTGGGCGACCAGGGCGAGCCCGAGCCCGGAGCCTGAATGCGATGCCGTCGAGCCGCGGGAGAATCTGTCGAACACGATCCTGCGTTCCTCCTCCGGAACGCCGACGCCGTCGTCGTCGATCGCGATCTCCACACCCGCGCGCGAACTGACCGCCGACAGCTGCACCCGTGTCGCGCCGCCGTGCTTGACGGCGTTGGCGATCGCGTTGTCCACCGCAAGCCGCAGACCGGCGGGCAGTCCGACGATGATCACCGTCGGCGCAGGCACCAACGACACGTCCAGGTCGGGGTACACGCGCATCGCGTCGTGCGCGGCGCGGTCCAGCAGTTCGGTGATGTCGACCGGTACGTGGTCGTCCGCGGTCGAGAGCTCACCCTGGGCGAGCCGCTCCAGCGCCCCGAGCGTGGCCTCGATGCGCGACTGCGTACGGATGACGTCGTTGACGACCTCTTTGCGTTGCTCCTCGGGTAGATCCAGTGTGGACAGCACCTCGAGGTTGGTCCGCATCGCGGTCAGCGGCGTGCGCAGTTCGTGCGCCGAGACGGAGGCGAAATCGCGGGCCGACGTGAGCGCGGCCTTGGTGCGGTCCCGTTCCTCCCACACCCGCTCGACCAGACCCTTCACCGCCTCGGCGATCTCGACGGCCTCGGTGGCGCCGCGCACCTCCACGTCGGGGTCCTCGTCACCGGTGTCGATCTGCCGGGTCTGCTGGGCCAGCCGTCGCAGTGGCCGGACCGCGAATGCGGCGAGCACCCAGCCGAACGCCGACGCCGCCCCGACGGCGAACACGCAGATGATGATCACCCGGCGGTGAAGATTGTTGGTATCGGCGATGGTGTCGTCATACGTCGCGCCGACGGCCACCGACATCGGCCCGGGGTAGTACGGAATGTCAACCGTGCGAACCCGGTACCGCACCCCGTCGACGTTGGTGTCGGCGTATCCGGGGTCCATATGAGGCAGCACGACGTCGGAGTTCGAGGTCACCTCGTCACCTCGGCGCACGGTGATGACGGCGTCCTGATTGTTGGGTGATTTGGGGATCTCGTCGAGCCCGCGCGGCAGGAACGGAATCGCGAAACCGGCCGCCTCGTCGAGTCGGCGGTCCAGCCGTTCCTTGCGGTCGTTGGTGATGCCGACCCACACCACGGTGCCGACGATTACCACCACGATCGCCGCGCCGATCGCCGTGGCCAACGCGACGCGGGTGCGTAGCGACGGGGTTCGGCGGAAGACCCGGGCCAGCAGGCTCATCGGGCTACTGCTGCCTCAGGACGAATCCCACTCCGCGCACGGTGTGCAGAAGCCGGGGCGCGCCCCCGGCCTCGAGCTTGCGGCGCAGGTACCCGATGAACACGTCGACGACGTTGGTGTCCGCGGCGAAGTCGTAGCCCCAGACCAGCTCGAGTAGCTGGGCGCGAGACAGCACCGCGGTCTTGTGCTCGGCCAGGACGGCGAGCAGGTCGAACTCGCGTTTGGTGAGGTCGACGTCGACGCCGTTGACGCGCGCGCGACGACCGGGGATGTCGACCTCCAGCGGGCCGACCTGGATGGTTTCCGATGAGAAGGTGGCCGTCGAACCGCGCCGGCGCAGCAGCGCCTTCACCCGCGCCACGAGTTCGGCCAACACGAAGGGCTTGACCAGGTAGTCGTCGGCCCCGGCCTCCAGGCCGGCGACGCGGTCGTCGACCGAACTGCGCGCCGACAGCACGCAGACGGGGACGTCGTTGTCCATGGCGCGCAGCGCGGTCACCACGCTGACGCCGTCGAGCACGGGCATGTTGATGTCGAGCACGATCGCGTCGGGCCGGGTCTCCGTCGCGCTGCGCAGCGCCTCGGCGCCGTCGATCGCGGTGGACACGTCGAAGCCGGACAGCCGCAGGCCGCGCTCGAGCGAGGCGAGCACGTCGGGGTCGTCGTCGACCACGAGCACCCGGGGTGAGGCTGCACCACTGTCCATGTCCCCAATCTTGCCTGACGGCGCCCTCGGCATGTGGCAGGCGCGGGATTGCGGAGGTATCGCGGCAGCGACGGTCTTGTCACCGCCATGTCACGGCCGCCTGAACGATCGCCCGATAGCAAAGCGGGCAAATCCGCCCGCTGCTAGCACCCGACACTTGTGCCAGCTCCTGCTCCCCGGGTGATCGTTGAGCCCGATGACGGTGTGGAGCCGGTCCGCGAATTCACCTCCTCCGCGCAGAATTCTCTGCTCATCAAGCAAGATCTTGATCCAGGCGGTCATCGGTCATCACTGGATGTCCAACGCCCAGTTCGCCGACATCTTCTCCATTTCGCAGACCGCGCCCGGCCCGAGCATCTTGATCGTGACTCCCTCGTGGGCTTCGGCGCGGGACTCTCGGTCGGGGGAGTCGCAGGCGTAGTCGGGTTCTTCTGAGTCGTGTCACGGGTCAGCTTTCGGGCGCCGGCTCATCGTCTGCACGGAGCCGTCGCACCTCGGCAGCCAACAGTCGAACCTCCGAATGCAATTCCTCGATCTGCGCGGCGGTCGCCGTCCGGTTGTCGGTCTCTTCCTCTGCCACGCGTTGAACAATCCACGACGCAAGTGTTGCCGTGATGAAACCAACCAGACTTATGCCGCCGATCATCAACAGCACGGCGATTATCCGACCCTGCACCGAAATCGGATACAAGTCGCCGTAGCCGACAGTGGTGATCGTTGTCATCGACCACCAGAGCGCCTGGCCATACGTTTGGATGTCGGAGTCGGGGGCGTGGCGTTCGGCATCCAAGACCGCCAGCGAGGCGACGAAGACGAGCAGAACGGCGCCCGAAACCGTATATACGACGACACGCCCCCGGATTGCGCTGCCAAGGGCTTTTTGGAGCGCTGCTATGAGGATCACGATCCGCAGCAGTCGAAGGGGCCGCAACAACGGTAGTAGCACAATCGCAAGGTCTAGAAGGTGCTTGAAGAACCATTGACGACGGTTGGGCGCCAGCGTAAGTCGTACGACGTAATCCGTGGCGAAGACAGCCCACGCAACCCCCTGTACGACGTCGATTGCGACATCGAGAACGCCCTGCGGCTGGATCAGAACGTCCGCAGCGAACGCCGCCAGGAAAATCAGGGCGATGATGGCCAGTGGCCACTCGGCACGCTGCTCCCAGCGGCTCAGCTTATGTTGCGAATCCACCGGAAGAGTCTCTCTTCCCCGGGCGCTTGGTGTCGCCGATAACGCGGACATTGCCGCCTGGAAGGGCCACCAAGCGGGTCGAGAACAACTGCCCGGGCCGACGCGCCGGGAAGCCTTTGACCTCATCCATTGTTGAGGTTTTACGGTGATTTCATGAGTATGGAGACGGTCGCGCGACAGACGCTGTACCGGCAATCGCACGCCCGCGGCGGTGACCTGCGCTCCCTCGTCAACCGGGAGCTGCTGAGCCGCATCTGGCGTTTCGCGCATCGCCATCACGGCAGGCTGCGCGGGTTCGTCGCGGTCAGCGTGGTGAGTGCGCTGCTCGCCGTCGCCACGCCGGTCCTCGCAGGCAAGGTCGTCGACCAAATCGTGCGTGGCGGCGCCACCGGCGTCGTCGTGCTGTTGGCGACGGTCATCGCGTTGGTGGCGGTCGCCGAGACGGTGGTGTCGCTGGTGACTCGCTGGCTGTCGTCGACGATCGGTGAGGGCATGATCCTCGATCTGCGCACCGCGGTTTTCGACCACGTGCAGCGGATGCCCGTCGCATTCTTCACCCGCACCCGAACCGGGGCGCTCGTCAGCAGGCTGGGTAACGACGTGATGGGCGCGCAGCGCGCGTTCTCTGACACGTTGTCCGGTGTCGTCTCCAACGTCGTGACGCTGACGCTGACATTGGCAGTGATGCTGTCGATCTCGTGGCAGATCACCCTTCTCTCGCTGGTGCTGATGCCGTTGTTCGTCGTGCCCGCCCGACGCATCGGCGCGACCATGGCGCGTCTGTCGCGGGAAGCCGCGACGCACAACGCCACGATGAACACCCAGATGACGGAACGGTTCTCGGCCCCGGGCGCCACGCTGGTCAAGTTGTTCGGCAGCCCATCGGCCGAATCGCGCGAATTCGAGTTGCGAGCCGGCCGGGTGCGCGACATCGGTGTGAAGACCTCGATGCTGCAGTCGGTTTTCATGAACTCGCTGACGCTGATGTCGGCGTTGGCGCTGGCCCTGGTCTACGGCCTCGGCGGGGTGCTGGCCATCGGCGGACACCTGCAGGCCGGTGCGATCGTGGCGCTCGCGCTGTTGCTGACGCGGCTGTACGCGCCGTTGACGGCGCTGGCCAACGCTCACGTCGAAATCGCCAGCGCGCTGGTGTCGTTCGAGCGGGTCTTCGAGGTGCTCGACCTCGTACCGCTCATCCAACAGCGGCCGGGTGCAATCGATCTACCCGAGGGGCCGGTGTCGGTCGCCTTTGACGACGTGCGGTTCTCCTATCCGTCTGCGGACAAGGTGTCGCTGGCCTCGCTGGAAGAGGTCGCAGTGCTCGACCACCGAGGTGGAGACGAAGTGCTGCACGGTATTTCGTTCACCGCCAAGCCTGGCCACATGATCGCGCTCGTGGGTTCATCGGGGGCGGGCAAGTCGACGATCGCATCACTGATGGCCCGCCTGTACGACGTCGAATCCGGTGCCGTGCGGTTCAACGGTGTCGACATTCGTGACATCACCTTCGCGTCACTGAAGGACACCGTCGGAGTCGTCACCCAGGACGGCCATCTGTTCCACGAGTCGATCCGGTCGAACCTGAAGCTTGCGGCGCCGCACGCGACCGACGAAGAACTGTGGGGAGCCCTGGAACGCGCGCGGTTGGCCGACGTCGTCGCCGAGATGCCCGACGGCCTGGACACGGTTGTCGGTGAGCGCGGATACCGTTTGTCGGGCGGGCAGCGACAGCGGCTGACCATCGCCCGCCTGCTCCTCGGGAGGTCGCGCGTGGTGGTGCTCGACGAGGCGACGGCGTCGCTGGACTCGTCATCGGAGGCGGCGGTGCAGAAGGCGCTGGCCGCGGCGCTCGAGGGCCGCACGTCGATCGTCATCGCCCACCGGCTGTCCACCGTGCGTGCGGCCGACCAGATCCTCGTCGTCGAGCACGGCCGCATCGTCGAACAGGGCACACACTTCGAGCTGCTGGCCAAACGGGGCCGCTATGCCGAGCTCTATGAGACGCAGTTCGGCGATCAGGAGCGTGCCGTCGCATGACCCGACGTGCGCGGCGCGGTTATCCGTTTGCCCAACATGGGAAGATGTTCTAAGTGGTTGAACCGGAACACAACGCCCTGCGAGCGGCGCCTGCGATTGCGCGGCAGCCGTCGCGGCAACGAACCGGTTCGGATCTGTGGCGCATGTTGCCGTACCTGTTGCCCTACCGGGTGCGCTGGATCGCGATGGTCCTCATCGCGCTCGCCAGCCTCGCCGCCACCATCGCGATTCCCCTGATGACCAAGGCCGTCATCGACGGACCGGTGCGGCACCAGGACCAGCAGGGCCTCTGGCTGCTCGGCACCGCCGCGATGGGTGTCGGCATCTCCGAGGCGGTGCTGTGGTTCATCCGCCGGTGGCTCGTTGCGCGCGCCACCATGGGCGTCGAGGCCGACATCCGCAAGGACCTCTACGCCCGGCTGCAGATTCTGCCGATGAGCTTCCACGGCCGCTGGCAGTCCGGTCAGCTGCTGTCGCGAATCATGAACGACCTCGGCACGATTCGGCGGTTCATGTCCTTCGGCTTGGTCTTCCTGCTGCTCAACGTCATCCAGATCACCGTGGTGACCGCGATCCTGCTCGCGATGTACTGGCCGCTGGGCGTGGTGGTCCTGCTGTCGATCGTGCCGATCGCCGCCACCGTCCTGCACTTTCAGCGGGAGTACACCCGGCTGTCGCGGCTGGCCCAGGACCAGTCCGGCCACGTCGCCACGCACGTCGAGGAGTCCGCGCTGGGTCTGCGGGTGGTGAAGTCGTTCGGCCGCGAGGACTACGTCTACGACCGGTTCGACGACCAACTCACCGATCTGTACGACACGCAGGTCAGCAGGGTCTCGGTATCGGCGAAGTTCTGGACGCTGCTCGAGGTCATTCCGAATCTGACGCTGATCGTGGTGCTCGGCTTCGGTGCCTACGCTGCAGGCCACGGTTACGTCACCATGGGCACGCTTGTCGCGTTCATCACGATGATGCTGTCGCTGGTCTGGCCGATCGCGTCGCTGGGATTCCTGTTGTCGATGACGCAGGAGTCGTTCACCGCGGCGAACCGGATCGCCGAAATCTTCGATGCACCACTCGAAATCGTCGACGGCCTCAACGACGAGCTGCCGGCGGGCGGCAGGCTCGAACTGGTCGACGTGGGATTCCGATTCCCCGATGCCGGCCGGCCTGATGTCGCTGCCGGGGCGGCTCCGGAAGACGGCTGGGCCCTGCGGCACGTCACGGTGACCGTCGAACCGGGGGAGACACTGGCGCTGGTCGGCTCGACCGGATCGGGCAAGTCCGTGTTGGCCTCGCTGCTGTCGCGGCTCTACGACGTCACCGAGGGCGAGATCCGCATCGACGGCCACGACATCCGTGAACTGTCGCTGCCGGCACTGCGCGAGACGGTGGCCACGGCGTTCGAGGACCCGACGCTGTTCTCCATGTCGGTCGCCGAGAACCTAGCGCTGGGTCGATCCCCGGGAGATCCAGCGACGAACGAACAGATGGCGCAGGCGATCGAGGTCGCCGCCGCCCAGTTCGTCTACGACCTGCCGTGGGGGTTGGACACCCGCATCGGCGAGCAGGGCATGAGCCTGTCCGGTGGTCAGCGGCAACGGCTTTCGCTGGCCCGCGCCATCCTGGCGGCGCCGAAGATCCTGGTGCTCGACGACACCTTGTCCGCTCTGGATGTGCACACCGAGGCCGTCGTCGAGGAGGCGTTGCGCCGCGTGCTGCACGCGGTCACCGGAATCGTCGTCGCACATCGCGCGTCGACCGTCCTGCTGGCCGACAAGGTCGCGCTGCTCGAAGGCGGCACGATCACCCACATCGGCACCCACGCCGAATTGCTCGCCACCGTCCCGCAGTACCGGTACCTGCTCGCCGCCGACGACGAACTCGACGACGGCGCCGAGCGTGCCTGCACCTGGCAGGACGACGAGGACCGCAGCCGGCTCGGCCTGTCCTATGAGGAGCAGGAAGCGCTGGAATCCGAACGCGCCGAACGGCGTTTCGCCACCTCGGAGGCCGAGGGCCGATGACCGCAGTTCATGGGCCGACTCCTCCTCGGTCTCGTCCCTCGCCCGCATCGTCATCGACCGGTACGGAATGGCGGGGCAGGTTCGACGAGGACCAGACCGACGACCTGCCCATCGACGAGAACCTGCCGCTGCGCCGCGAGGCTCGCGGGCTGCTGTGGTCGCTGCTGAGGCCGTACCGTGCGACCGTCGCCGTGCTCGCCCTGGTCGTTGTGGTGGAAAACGCTGCGCGGCTTTCTGTTCCGCTTCTCGTGCAGCGCGGCATCGACCACGGCATCCCGCCGATCATCGACGGTGGGTCGGCGCACACGCTGTTGACGATCGTCGGTGCGCTCGCTGTGGTGGTGCTTGTTCAGGCCAGCAGCCGGATGTTCTTCCTGCGGCGCTCCGGCCGCATCGGGCAGAAGGTCCTGCTGGAGTTGCGGCGTCGGGTGTTCCGGCATTTCCAACGACTCGACATCGCGTTCCACGAGCGCTACACCTCCGGCCGCGTGGTCAGCCGATCGACCAACGACGTCGAGGCCATCCAGGACATGCTGGAGACCGGCTTCGACAGCCTGATCACCGCGGTGCTGACCCTGATCGGCACGTCCATTCTGCTGGTGACGCTGGATGTTCGGCTGGGCCTGATGTGTCTGGCCGCCTTCCCCGTGCTGGTGGCGCTGGTCTGGTGGTTCCGCGCCGAGTCGGCCAAGGTCTATCGCAAGGTGCGCGAGAGTGCCGCGCTGGTGATCGTGCAGTTCGTCGAGACCATGACCGGCATCAAGGCGGTGCAGGCATACCGGCGCGAGGCGCGGAACCAGGAGATCTTCGAGGACATCGCCGACGACTACCGGGAGATCAACGAGAAGACCTTCCGGCTGCTCGCCGTCTTCATGCCAGGGGTCAAACTGGTCGGCAACATCACCACCGGCGTGGTGCTGCTCTACGGCGGCTACCAGGTGCTCAACGGGCAGATGACCATCGGCACACTGGCGGCGTTCCTGCTGTACCTGCGGATGTTCTTCGAACCGATGCAGGAGATCTCGCAGTTCTTCAACACCTTCCAGTCCGCCTCGTCGGCGCTGGAGAAGCTGGCAGGGGTGCTGGCCCAGCGTTCGGCGATCAGGGATCCGCAGCGGCCCGTCGAAATGACGACGGTGCGCGGCGACATCGCCTTCCACGACGTGCAGTTCTCGTACGTCGACGGCCGTCCGGTACTGCCGGATCTCGATTTCCAGGTGCCTGCGGGTCAGACGGTGGCGCTGGTCGGCACCACGGGCGCCGGCAAGACGACGATCGCGAAACTCATTGCGCGCTTCTATGATCCGACGTCGGGCGCGGTGACACTGGACGGGGTCGACCTGCGCGATCTCGCTCAGACCGAGCTGCGCCGCCACGTCGTGATGGTCACCCAGGAGAACTTCATGTTCGACGGCACCGTCGCCGACAACATCCGGTTCGGCCGCCCCGGCGCCACCGACGAGGAGGTCACCGCCGCCGCCGCGGCGGTCGGCGCGGACCGGTTCATCGACGCACTGCCCGACGGCTACGACACCGACGTCGCCAAACGCGGCGGGCGACTGTCGGCGGGCCAGCGGCAGCTCGTCGCGTTCGCCAGGGCGTTCCTGGCCGACCCGGCGGTGCTGATCCTCGACGAGGCGACGTCGTCACTGGACATCCCCAGTGAGCGGATGGTGCAGCGCGCGTTGGAGACAGTCTTGGCCGACCGGACCGCCCTGGTCATCGCGCACCGGCTGTCCACCGTGCAGGTCGCCGACCGGGTGCTGGTCCTCGAGCACGGGCGCATCGTCGAGGACGGTGCGCCCGAGGATCTGATCACGCGCGAAGACGGCCGGTATGCGGCGTTGCACCGCGCGTGGGTGGAGTCGCTGGCCTAACCCGTGCGATTTGTGTGCGTTCGGGAGCGCTCACCGCTCCGAAACGCACACAAATCCCTAACCCGCCCGCGCCAGCAGCGCTTCCAGCTTGTCGTTGAGCTTAGGCATCTGCGAGATGAGCATCGAGATGATCTTCTCGCGCGCCCGCTCACTGACCGTGGCCGTGACGTGGTGCAGAACATTGAGCCGCGAGAGGTCGACCCAGGCCATCATGTCGGGGTCGGAGAACCAGTGAAGCTGGTTCTTGTTGAACGCCAGCATCATTCGCAGCCAGTCGGTCGGCTCGCGCGGATAGGGGACCGGGCCGCAGAACGCGTTACGCGTCTCATCGTCTGCGTAGGCGGCTTCCACGTGGCCGATGACAGCCGCGCTGAACGCCGGCTGGCAGGTGCGCACGGTCTGCAAGGAGATGTGCCCGTCGGTGAACACCGTGGTCGGCTCGCGGTGAGCCAAACCGTCGGCGCTGCAGTCGATGTACAGGGCAGACCCTCGATGTCGCGGGTGCCGCCGTCGAGTGTGATGCGGCCCGGCTCGATCGACTGCACGTGTCCCATGCGCACGACGT
>CAVTSZ010000020.1:0-161158 GCA_963737385.1 uncultured Actinomycetota bacterium | reverse complement strand
ACCGGTTCGTCCATGCCCAGCATCACGCGCTCGCCGAGCACCGGGCCGAACGCCGCGATGACGCCCGACGACGAGAACGTCTCGTTGTCGCGCAGCATCTGCTGGGCTTCCTCGTAGCCGATACACGATGAAGACGGGCTTGCCTTCCTCGCCGGGCATCGCCGACATGTCGATGCGCTGAATCGGCTCCTCTCGGCGTAGCCGCGCCAACTCTGGGTATGGATCCCGCACATCGCCGGATACCGCGTCGTCGAACGACCCGAAGTCCTCGAGGTCGTCGAATAGCTCTGACATGACTGCTCCTTAACTGGCCTACTGGGCTGGGTAGGCGACCGATTTCACTTCCGTGTACTGGCTGAATCCCACGATGCCGTTCTGGCGTCCGACGCCGCTGTCCTTGTAACCGCCGAACGGCGTGTCCGCGCCGTAGCCTGCAGTGCCGTTGAGCCCGATGAATCCCGCGCGCAGCCGACGGGCGACGGCCAATGATCGGTCCAGCGAACTCGACATCACGTTCCCGGCAAGGCCGTACACGCTGTCGTTGGCGATCCGGACGGCGTCGTCCTCGTCCTCGTAGGGAATGACGACCAGTACCGGTCCGAAGATCTCCTCCTGCGCGATCGTCATCTTGTTGTCGACGTCGGTGAAAAGCGTTGGGTTGACCCAGAACCCCTTGTCGAACTGCTTCGGCGGCTCCGTGCTTCCGACCAGCATCGTGGCGCCTTCGTCGACACCCTTCTGGATGTATCCGAGGATGCGGGCCTGCTGCTTGGCCGAGATCACCGGACCACAAAGAGTTCCGGGGTCCTGCGGGTCGCCGGCGGGAATGTTCTCGTAGATGCCCTTGCAGAATCGCTACGCCCTCGTCGTACCGGGACCGCGGCAGGAGCATCCGGGTCGGAGCGGCGCAGCCCTGGCCGGCATGCATCAGCGGGCCGATGCCGATCAGACACGCGGTGTTGAAGTCGGCGTCTTCCAAGACGATCGTCGCCGACTTGCCGCCGAGTTCGAGGAACAGCCGCTTCATCGTCGCGGCGCCCTTTTCCATGATGCGTTTGCCGACCGCCGTGGAGCCGGTGAACGAGATCATGTCGACCTTCGGTGAAAGCGTGAGCTCTTCGCCGACGAGGTGATCCGAGGCCGTCACCACGTTCACCACACCGGCGGGGACATCGGTCTTCTCGGCGATGAGTCGGCCGAGCCGCGTGGCGTTGAACGGAGTATCGGGCGCCGGCTTGAGCACCACGGTGTTACCCGTCGCCAACGCTTGGGCGAGCTTGTTGATGGTGACCTCGAACGGGAAGTTCCACGGCACGATTGCACCGACCACGCCGACCGGCTCGTACCAGACCTTGCGCGTGGTGTTCACGCCCGTGACCGATACCACCGTGTCGCCGAGATCGGTTTCCCACGGGAAGGTTTCGATCAACCTGGCCGGATACAGCAGGCCGTCTTCGAGGGGTGCGTCCAGCTGCGGCCCGTGCGTCACCGCGCGCGGTGCACCCACCTCGGAGATCAGTTCCTCGCGCAACTCCTCGAGTTCGCCCTTGATCGCCTCGTGCAGTTGTTCGAGACACCGCTTGCGCAGCTGGTGGTTGGTCGACCAGTCGGTTTCGTCGAAGGATCGGCGGGCCGCGTCGATCGCCCGGTTCATGTCCGCGACTTCGACGCGTCGGCGACCTCCCCGAGAACCTCTTCGTTTGCGGGGTTGATGTTGGTGAACGTGCCCGACTCCCCGTCGACGAGCTTGCCGTCGATGAGCATCCGCGCTTCGTACGGTCGGCCTCAGCCATGATTCTCGCTCTCCTGTGCGGTCTGCTTTGGCGCCGACTGCAACCTCATGATCAGCAGCGCGATTCGCTGCATCACCGGTGCGGGGACGACCCTCGCGGCCCGGATCATCAGCCGCTGCGACGCCGTCAACGCGGCGGTGCCGTCGCGAATGGCACCTTGCCGCGGGATTCCCATCGCGATGCGACTCATGTGATACATCGCCGCCTGCGGCAGCATACGACTGGACAGCACCAACATCGGGCATCCGGCCCGATGGGATGCTTGGCGTAGGGTGCGGTGTCTTCGAGGGCCTTGGCGAGGGCGCGGGCGAACTTAGCGGGCGGGTTGGCAATGCGAATGGCGAGGCGCCCGCGCTTGTTGATCGTGGTGTGCAACGCGCTGTACGGACCGTCGAAGTCGCGATTGTCGGTGGTGCCCTCGTCGGTGATGATGTCGGTGTCGAACATTCCCGTCACCAAACGGTGACCCCGAGCCCGAAGGGTGCGATCTCCCCCGCCATCGATTCGGCCCACCGCTCGAGGGCACCCTTGGAGGCCGAGTACGCCGCGATGGCAGGCATGCCCCGCACGCCCCCTGCGACTCGACACCATGACGATGCGGCCTCGACCGGCCGCCCGCATGGCCGGCAACAGTGCCTTAGTGAGCTGCACCGGACCCATGACGTGGGTCTGCGAACATGTTCTGCCACAGTTCGAGTGGGGCCTCCTCGACCATTCCCGCAGCGGAGATGCCTGCGTTGTGAACCACCGCGTACGGCACTCCGACCGCCGCTTCGATGGCCTTTGCCGCCGCCTCGATCGACGCCGGGTCACCAAGGTCGAGCGGTACGCCGATCAGTCGGTCGTCGTCGTCACGGGCGCCCGTCGCCTCGCGCAGCAACCGGGCCATGCCCGCGTCCGGCGACCGCATGGCCGCCACCACCTGCCAGCCCTGGCGTACAGGTGCTTGGCCGAGGCGAAGCCGAGCCCGCGCGAAGCACCGGTGATGACGACCGTTCGATGCTCTTCGCGCGAGCGCTCATCGGCGCGACGCTCACCCATTCGCGTTCTCGGGTGCACAGGCACCTTCGCCGGGCGGTGGCGGCTCGACATCGGGCCGGCCGTCCGGCAGAGCGTACTGCCAAGTGGACCACTTGCCGACCGAGAACGGTCCTTCGGCGCCGGCCTTTTCGTAGTAGCCCTGCGGGTCGAACACTTTCGCCTCGGGGTACGGCCATGGGCACGCGACCGAGGTGGCCAATCCGCTGGCCTTGATAGCCCAGAACCAGCCGCCGTAGGCGAAGTACGCGACGTTGATGATCGCGAACATCACCAGGAACGTGCCGAGCACCGGCTTCCTCGGGAACAGCCTCGCCTTCGCGGCGAGTTTCTCCGCCACCGACTTCCCCGTGTCGTCGCGGTAGACGAGGATGGCCGCCGGGATCATCACGAAGGTCACCGACAGCGACTCCCAGAGCAGCGGGAACTGGAAGGTGTCGCCAGCGAACAACGTGCCGAATGGGATCGCCTGCGAGTAGATGTACAGCCCCGTGCGCACCAGGCTGACCTCCAGCATGGCGTCGAAGATGAAGCCGATCACCAGCACCAGCGCACCCAGGCTGAGCAGCGGGTGCCGGGTTACGAACGCTTCCGGACCGCGCTTGGCCTGCATCTTGCGAAGAATCCAGATCGCCGGGAAGTACGGGCCGAAGTAGAACGTCACGTATCCGAACACGATGAACGGTTCCACGGTCGGCGACATCATGATCAGGGGCCAGGATTCCGGCCAGTGCAACAACATCGGGTTGTAGACGGCGTATGGCGACCAGTTCATGAGCGGGTCCTGCCACACGATCAGCGTCGTCACCAGGACCATCAGCAGCACCGGGCTGCCGGGGTTTTTTCGCCAGCCACGGATGAAGACGATGGTCAGCACCACGACCATGATCAAGGCGCCGACCTGCGGGATGACCTGCCAGTGATCGAATCCCGTCAGGAACCCAACTGGACGGGGCCGCCCCTCGACGTTCGGGTTGGCCACGCGCGGGTCGACGTCCGTCCGCATCATGGCGGCGGTGAACCCGAGGAAGCCGAGCCACGCGAACAGTGAAATGACCCTGCCCCAGTTCGGGCCGGTGCGCGCCGAGCCCGGTGAATCAGCCTGTGTATCAGGTGGTTTGGATTCCTGGGTGGTCATCGAGTCAGCCTTCCTCTCCGAAGCGATCGACTAAGTGCGAATTGACGCCGTCGGCATCGAGCGTGCGGGCGACCAGGTATCCAGAGCCCATCCAGGCGCGCCGTGTCCACTTGCCAAGAGACACACGCGTTCCCGGTGCACCCGACGCTGCAGGCAGCATCTTGACGCGTTCCAGCGCTTCCTTGACGCCGCGCGGGCTCAGTGGGTGAGCGTCGGTGAAGGCGCGCACCAGCGTCGCGGCGACATCGCGGTTCACCACCGTGACACAGAACTCGGGGCGGCTGCCGTTGTACTTCTCGGCGTAACGGTCCAGGAAGTCCTGTCCGATCTGGTTCTCCTCGTCGTACTGGTCGACCCCGACCCATCCCATGAACGCGTTCCACATGATCGGGTTCACCCACGCGTTCTGGAACGCGGTGGTGGTGAACCGCGGCGGGTCCCAGTCGACGGCCTCGAGCGCCGGGTTGACGAACACGATCCCGAAACCGAACCCGAGGTGCACGATCGCCTCGGCCTTCGCATCGTGCAGGGTGCGTACCGCTTCGTTGATGTCCTGCGCCGTCTGAGCGATCGCCGCCTCCGCGACGATCCGAATTCCCTTGCGGCGACAAGCGCTCCGCAGGTTCTTCAGATAGCTCTCTCCGATGAGGTTCTGCTCGACCAGGACACCGATCTCGGTCAGGCCGCGCTTGGCGACAAGGTCGGCGAGGAAGATGGGTTCGTCGGTCATCGACCCCTGGGGGAAGGCGAACGTCCACTCCCCCAGCCAGTCGTCGGTCCCGGTGACGCTGATCGCCGGAACCTTGAACCGCTCTTCGATCGCCTCGCGCAGCGGCACGCAGTTGTCGGTGATGTTGGGGCCGAATACCACCAGGCAGCCTTCGTCGACGAGTTCGCCGTACGCGTCGATCACCGCCTTCACCGAGCCCTTCGGAAGGCCCTCGACCTCGCGGTAGATCATCTGCACCGGCCGATCCATCAGGCCCTCTGCGACCGCCTCCTCGAAGATGAGGTCGAAGGTCTGCGTGAATGAGGCGAACAGATCCTCCGGGAAGCCCGGCGGCAGGGTGAAGTCCATCAAGTAGCCGACCTTGATCGGCTCAGCGGTGCTTTCGTAGGACATCTGACCTCCCTCGGGGTCGACCTAATATTTGTTCAGACCCTAGCGGCGGCGCTGTGCAGCGTCAATCAACGTCGGAGGCGCCGAGGTAGACGTCGATCATCTCGTGGAGACCGCGACCCACCGCCGCATCGTCGGTCAGCGGTCCCGCGATCGCGGCCCTGGCCGCATCGCGGGTGGTCAGACCTTCGACGATGAGCCGGCCCGCGGCGATCAGCACGCGCGTCGAGGCAACCTCGCGGAGCCCCCCGGTCTCCAGGCGACGGATGGCCTGACCGAATTTCACAAGCTCGACCGCCGTCGCCGGGTCCACTCCCGATTCATGAGCAACGATGCCCTCTTCGATCTCGGGCGCGGGGAATCCGAACTCGATGGCGACCATCCGTTGCCGCGTGGAGTCCTTGAGATCCTTCAGGATGCTCTGGTAGCCCGGGTTGTAGGACACGACGAGGCCGAATCCGGGCGCCGCGTCCAGCGTGATCCCCAGTCGCTCGATGGGTAGCTGCCGTCGGTAGTCAGCCAGGGGATGCAACACGACCGTGGTGTCCTGACGGGCTTCGACCACCTCGTCGAGGTAGCAGATCGCCCCCTCCCTGACCGCATGGGTCAGCGGCCCGTCCACCCAGACCGTTTCATCACCCTGCAGCAGGTATCTACCGACCAGATCAGCGGTGGTGAGGTCGTCATGGCAGGCCACGGTGATCAGCGGGCGGTCGAGATCGTGAGCCATCGCCTCGACGAAGCGGGTCTTGCCGCACCCGGTGGGCCCCTTCAACACCAGTGACAGACCCTGGCGATAAGCCGCCTTGAACACGGCCTCCTCGTTGCCCACCGGCAAGTAGTACGGGCGCGAAGGATCCGCCTGCGGCATGGCGCCATTCTTATACGCGACCCCGGGCTCGGTGCCCATAGCGCCCCTTTCGTCACCCGCGTCGTTGCGGTGGGTGAAGCCTAGCCGGAACAGATGTTTGTTTCAAGGATGCGGTGTGCGGCACGTCCCGTACCGAATGCCGTCATCTGCGTGCCAGGAAGGGCTTCGAGTGTTGGCGCACAAGCGATGTCACGACACGCGGCGCCGTACCTCTGCGGAGCGGATAGCCGACCGAAAAAGCGGGCCGACGATGCCTGCCAGTTGCTCGGGCCGGGCGATGGTCGCGTGTGCAGTGCTTCCGAACACCTTCTTCAGCACTCCGACGTCGGTGCCGGCTCCCACTGTCAGGCACACACAACCGGTCCCCCGGCGGCGAGCTTCCGTCAACGCGCGTCGTGCATCGGCGGCACCGTAGGCACGCTCGTAGCCGTGGTCGTAGGCCAGCCCGTCCGACACCACGACCAGCAGGCGCCGCGATGTGCCGCCGCGCGCCTCCAGGACAGCCGAACCGTGGCGGATGGCCGCGCCCAGTCGCGAATACGCTCCCGGCTCGAGGCTGTTCAACCGTCGGATCACCCCGGCGTCGAGATGGTCGTCGAACCGCTTGACGGGCACCATGTTCACCGCGGCCCGCCCCTGTGAGTAGTAGGCGTACAGCGCCACCCGATCGCCCAGGTCGTGCAGCGCGACCGTGAGGTCGGCTGATCACCGCCCGTTGCTGCTGATGGACTGTTCGCCCGACGGTTCCCGGCTCCGCCGTCGACCCGGAGACATCGAGCAGCAGAAGTACCGACAGGTCACGCCGGCGCCGCAGGCTGTCGAGATAGACCGCCTCGTCGGGCACCGATCCGGCCCTCACCTCCACGCGTGCCTCAACTGCCGCGTCGATGTCGATGTCGTCGCCCTGCGACTGGCGGTGACGACGATGCAATCCCATGCCGAGCCGCGCGAGCGGACGCCGGAGTCCGATGGCGCCGTCGATGGCTTGCGGCGCCGACGCCTTGATCCGCGGCTCAACCTCGCGCACGGTGCACCAGTCCGGCCGATAGCTCTTGCGATTGGCGTCCCACTCCGGGTACTTGAAACCCTTCGCCTTGATGTCGGCGACGTCCTCCACTGAAGCTGTGGCCGTCGACGAAACCGCGAAGGCGCCGCGGTTGGCCGAGTTGGTGCGATGGGTCGGCAAGTCGGCACCCGGCGGTCCGCCGCCGGATCCGCCCGACTTCCGTGCCGACGACAGCATCTTCTTCATCCACTTGCCGATGAATCCGCCCCCGCCGACGGGGCTGCTGAACAGGTCGGGATCGTCGGTGTCGTCGACCTCGCCGTCATCCAGTTCTTCGAGGGCCTCCCTGCTCTCGCGCCGCGGAACGTGAGCAGCCGTTTCGTGATCCACCTGTTCCGCGGCCCGACTGCCGGCCGCAATGATCTTCTTGGCACGAATGACGCCGAATGCGATCGGTGGATCATCGAGCGCGTCCCTACCCGACGCGATGGACAGTGACGATTCGGGTGAGTCGGTGCGGCTCGCAGTTTCACGATCGGCCATGGAATTCAGCACGCCCGGCAACACGTCACCGTTGGCAGCGAGAGCACGGTGCCCCTCGACGGTCAGGTAGCGCTTGGCCAGCCGCGGATGTCGAACCAGTGCGCCCACGACTTCGGGAGCCAGGCTGTCCGCCGCGATCAGTGACGCGTGCACCGCCACTGATTCCAGGTTCTCGCGGGGGCGTGCGGAGGGATCGACGAAAACAGTCTGTCCGTCGGTCCACGACGGGTCGCCTGGGTCGAGAGGTGCCACCGCGACCGGTCGACCGGCGAGTGCGGACGCCAACATGCCCAGCGCCTGCAGCCGGTCGCCATCGGCGTCGTTCACCACGGCCACCTCCCACCCCCTCCCGTTGACCAAATATCTGTTCCACCGTAAAGTCCGGTCTTACTGGAGTCAATCAGATGTGGTCTTCCTGCGACCGTGACGTGCCGCACTCACACGACGGCTGCCAACGGAGGGCACCGAATCAGCAAGGAGTGCAACGTGATCGACTTCGAAGGCCAAGTCGCGATCGTGACCGGCGCCGGCCGTGGGCTGGGCAGGCTGTACGCCCTCGACTTGGCGCGGCGCGGCGCGGCGGTGGTGGTGAACGACCTCGGGGGCACCATGCGCGGCGACGGCGCGGACGCGAGCGTTGCCGATCAGGTGGTCGACGAGATCAAGAAAGCGGGCGGACGGGCGGTCGCGTCGCATGATTCGGTGGACAGTCCCGAGGGCGGCCAGGCCATCGTCGACGCCGCGGTCGACACCTTCGGACGACTGGACGCCGTCGTCAGCAATGCCGGCATCTTCAACAGCATCCCGTTCGAGGCGCTCTCCCCCGACGACTGGCGCCACATGTTGCGGGTACACCTCGACGGCGGCTTCTACCTGAGCCAGCCCGCATTCAAGGTGATGGCGAAACAGCAATACGGCCGGTTCGTGTTCATCTCGTCGTCGGCGGGCAATTTCGGTCAACCCATGGAGGCCCACTACGCCGCCGCCAAGACCGGTCTTGTCGGACTCTCCAACGTCATCGCGATCGAGGGAGCGGCACACGGAATTCTGTCCAATACGGTCCTGCCCACGGGCTTTTCGCGGATGGTCACCGAAACCGTCGGTGACGAGAAGTTCCTCACCGAGTCGGGCTTCATGCGCGCGATCAGGGCCGAGCTGGTCGTGCCGCTCGTGGCGTTCCTGGCGAGCCGCGCCTGTGATTTCACCCATCGCAACTACTCGGCGTGCGCCGGGCGCTACGCCCGCGTGTTCGTCGGGCTCAGTGAGGGCTGGCTGGCCGACGCCGAGACCGAACCGGCGGCCGAGGACATCCTCGCGCACCTCGATGAGATATCGGCCACCGAGAAGTTCATCGTGCCCGACTCCATCGTCGACGAAGTGCTCGAAGTCTGCGACCGCCTCGGCATCAGCGCGATGCCAGACAACGCCGAGGTCGCCTTTCCCGAGCCCACGAAGATGTGAGGAGCCGGCATGGATATCGACGAACTGCTCACCACCACCAGGTCCGCACGGAAGTCGCTCGATCTGGACGCGCCCGCCGACCTGGACGACATCCGTGACTGCCTGCGGATCGGACTGCAGGCCGCGAACGGATCCAATCAGCAGTCGTGGCGCTGGGTGATCGTCACCGATCCGGCGATGCGCGACAAGATCGCGGACCTGTACCGCGCCGCATACCTGGAGAAGGTGGGCGGGCAGTTGATCGCCGGTTTCATGCCCTCGGGAACCCCGGAATCCAAGTTGATGTCATCCACCGAGTGGCTCGTGGAGAACATGGCGAAGGTTCCTGCACTGGTCATTCCCTGCTACGAACCCACCATGCCGAGAGCAGAAGGTGACGAATCCTTCTATCTGGCAACCCTTTACGGGTCCATCTTTCCCGCCGTCTGGAATTTTCAACTGGCGCTGCATGCTCGTGGATACGGGACGTGCATCACGACTCTTCACCTGCACCGCGAGGAAGAAGTGCGCGAACTGCTCGGGATTCCAGAGTCGTTCGTTCAGGGTTGTCTGCTTCCTGTCGGCCGACTGCGCAGCGGTTACACGTTCACCGCGGCGCCCCGCCGGGCCATCGACGAGGTTGTCGGCATCAACGGATGGGATGGCCGATGACCAGCGACGGAGAACTCCGGGAAAGGGTTGCCCGCCTGGAGGATCGCGAAGAGATCCGCGACTGCATGATGCGGTACGCACGAGGCATGGACCGGCGCGATCGCGAAGTACTTCGCTCGGCGTATCACGACGGCGCCGTCGACGACCACGTCGGATTCATCGGCGAGGTCGACGACTTCATCGACTGGGCGTTCGCGTACCACTCCACCCAGACGCGCTACCAGCACTACCTGCTCAACCACACCGTCGAACTCGACGGGGACGAGGCACACGCCGAGACCTACTACCTGTTCGTCGGGACCGACCGCGAGCCCACCAACCACATGACGCTCTCGGGCGGCCGCTACGTGGATCGCCTGGAGCGACGCGACGGACGGTGGGCGATCGTCGACCGGGTGTGTGTCGTCGAGTGGAATGCGGAGTCGACGTCGTTCATCACCGATGAGGTGATCGCGATGATGGCCGGCTCCATGAAGGTGGCCACGCATGACACGACAGATCCCTCCTACGACCGCCCGTTGGTCGCATCGCGAACGGACGCACTCTCATGAGCGCAACCTCCGATTGCGACATCCCCGCAGTTCGAACGCCGGTCGGTAGGATCTCGTACCAGTTGTCGAAGCCGACGACGCCAGGAAAGGTACGCAGTTAGCGATGGCCGACGCCGACGCCGTGAGGCGGAGTTCGAGGAGCAGCCGGCCTGCGGGTAAGCGGGGTCAGCGCGCCGCGAAACTCACCGCTGTCACCGACGAGCCGGCGGTCGATGCGACGCGGCGCACGGAGATCCTCAAGACGGCGAACTCCGTCATCGCGACGACCGGTCTTCGTACTTCGCTGCAGCAGATCGCCGACGCTGCGGGCATCCTCGCGGGCAGCCTCTACCACCACTTTGACTCCAAGGAAGCCATCCTCGTCGAGCTGATCAGGCGCTATCACGCAGACCTGGACCGCGTCGGCGAGGTGGCATTGGAGCGTCTCGATGCGCCGGATCCCCGCCCCGTCGCCGAGCAGATCACCGAGCTTGGATGTGCGATCGCCCGCTGCGCGGTCGAGCATCGGGCCGCCCTGCAGATGTCGTTCTACGAGGGTCCGAGCTCAGACCCCGAGCTGATGGAATTGACACAGCGCCCGCCGTCGACCATCCAGGCCGCGATGTTGCAGGCGCTTCGGGCCGGCCGCTGGAGCGGATACATCCGATCCGACCTGGACCTTCCCACCCTGGCCGACCGGGTGTGCCAGAGCATGCTGCATGTCGGTCTGGACGTCATCCGGCACAAGGCGTCGACGGACGAACTGGCCACGTTGAAAAGCCATATAGCTCTCGAGGGTCTCGCAGTCGACGTCCCCTCCGATACGGATCTGGACGGGTCGAACGCGTTCGCGGCCGCTGAAGAAGTGATCAAGAGTTGGGTCGACACCGAGGACGACAGCGATCTCAAGGCGGCTCATGTGCGGGCGGTGGCCCGCGCCGAGTTCGGCCGCCGCGGGTACGAGATGACGACCATTCGGGACATCGCGTCCGCCGCGGGATTGGGTACCGGCACGGTGTACCGCGTCATCGGCTCGAAAGACGAGCTGCTGATGTCGATCATGCTGGAGTTCGGACACAAGGTCGGCGGCGCGTGGACGGATATCGTGCGAACAGATGCCACCACGGTCGAGAAGCTTGATGCATTGAGCTGGCTGAACATCAACGCACTCGACCAGTTCCCCGACGAGTTTCGAATTCAACTGGCTTGGCTACGTCATACGCCGCCGGATACCGCTAATCCCGCGTGGTCATTCACGACCCGGATTCGGCAGATGAAAGCCCTACTCTCCGAAGGTATTCGCGCCGGAGAGATACGGAACGACAGTCCCGCTGCCGATATGCTGGCCCGGTGCATCATCGGTGAGCAGTGGATTCCGGAGAACATACTTCAACAGATCGGCACGCGGAACGCGTTGATCTTGGCCCGTGACACCACCTTGCGGGGCATCAGCGTCCGCGAATCCGAGTCCGCGGGATGCTCCCGTGATGACGACGCTGCGAGGGTCAGCCATTCGCGTTCTCAGGCGCGCAGGCTCCCTCGCCGGGTGGCGGCGGCTCGACATCGGGCCGGCCGTCCGGCAGGGCGTACTGCCAGGTGGACCACTTGCCGACCGAGAACGGCCCTTCGGCACCGGCCTTTTCGTAGTAGCCCTGCGGGTCGAACACCTTCGCCTCGGGGTACGGCCACGGGCAGGCGACCGAGGTGGCCAATCCGCTGGCCTTGATAGCCCAGAACCAGCCGCCGTAGGCGAAGTACGCGACGTTGATGATGGCGAACATCACCAGGAACGTGCCGAGCACCGGCTTCTTCGGGAACAGCCTCGCCTTCGCGGCGAGTTTCTCCGCCACCGACTTCCCCGTGTCGTCGCGGTAGACGAGGATGGCCGCCGGGATCATCACAAAGGTCACCGACAGCGACTCCCAGAGCAGCGGGAACTGGAAGGTGTCGCCAGGGAACAACGTGCCGAATGGGATCGCCTGCGAGTAGATGTACAGCCCCGTGCGCACCAGGCTGACCTCCAGCATGGCGTCGAAGATGAAGCCGATCACCAGCACCAGCGCACCCAGGCTGAGCAGCGGGTGCCGGGTGACGAACGCTTCCGGACCGCGCTTGGCCTGCATCTTGCGAAGAATCCAGATCGCCGGGAAGTACGGGCCGAAATAGAACGTCACGTATCCGAACACGATGAACGGTTCCACGGTCGGCGACATCATGATCAGGGGCCAGGATTCCGGCCAGTGCAACAACATCGGGTTGTAGACAGCGTATGGCGACCAGTTCATGAGCGGGTCCTGCCACACGATCAGCGTCGTCACCAGGACCATCAGCAGCACCGGGCTGCCGGGGTTTTTTCGCCAGCCACGGATGAAGACGATGGTCAGCACCACGACCATGATCAAGGCGCCGACCTGCGGGATGACCTGCCAGTGATCGAATCCCGTCAGGAACCCAACTGGACGGGGCCGCCCCTCGACGTTCGGGTTGGCCACGCGCGGGTCGACGTCCGTCCGCATCATGGCGGCGGTGAACCCGAGGAAGCCGAGCCACGCAAACAGTGAAATGACCCTGCCCCAGTTCGGGCCGGTGCGCGCCGAGCCCGGTGAATCGGCCTGTGTATCAGGTGGTTTGGATTCCTGGGTGGTCATCGAGTCAGCCTTCCTCTCCGAAGCGATCGACTAAGTGCGAATTGACGCCGTCGGCATCGAGCGTGCGGGCGACCAGGTATCCAGAGCCCATCCAGGCGCGCCGTGTCCACTTGCCAAGAGACACACGCGTTCCCGGTGCACCCGACGCTGCAGGCAGCATCTTGACGCGTTCCAGCGCTTCCTTGACGCCGCGCGGGCTCAGCGGGTGGGCATCGGTGAAGGCGCGCACCAGCGTCGCGGCGACATCGCGGTTCACCACCGTGACACAGAACTCGGGGCGGCTGCCGTTGTACTTCTCGGCGTAACGGTCCAGGAAGTCCTGTCCGATCTGGTTCTCCTCGTCGTACTGGTCGACCCCAACCCATCCCATGAACGCGTTCCACATGATCGGGTTCACCCACGCGTTCTGGAACGCGGTGGTGGTGAACCGCGGCGGGTCCCAGTCGACGGCCTCGAGCGCCGGGTTGACGAACACGATCCCGAAACCGAACCCGAGGTGCACGATCGCCTCGGCCTTCGCATCGTGCAGGGTGCGTACCGCTTCGTTGATGTCCTGCGCCGTCTGAGCGATCGCCGCCTCCGCGACGATCCGAATTCCCTTGCGGCGACAAGCGCTCCGCAGGTTCTTCAGATAGCTCTCTCCGATGAGGTTCTGCTCGACCAGGACACCGATCTCGGTCAGGCCGCGCTTGGCGACAAGGTCGGCGAGGAAAATGGGTTCGTCGGTCATCGACCCCTGGGGGAAGGCGAACGTCCACTCCCCCAGCCAGTCGTCGGTCCCGGTGACGCTGATCGCCGGAACCTTGAACCGCTCTTCGATCGCCTCGCGCAGCGGCACGCAGTTGTCGGTGATGTTGGGGCCGAATACCACCAGGCAGCCTTCGTCGACGAGTTCGCCGTACGCGTCGATCACCGCCTTAACCGAGCCCTTCGGAAGGCCCTCGACCTCGCGGTAGATCATCTGCACCGGCCGATCCATCAGGCCCTCTGCGACCGCCTCCTCGAAGATGAGGTCGAAGGTCTGCGTGAATGAGGCGAACAGATCCTCCGGGAAGCCCGGCGGCAGGGTGAAGTCCATCAAGTAGCCGACCTTGATCGGCTCAGCGGTGCTTTCGTAGGACATCTGACCTCCCTCGGGGTCGACCTAATATTTGTTCAGACCCTAGCGGCGGCGCTGTGCAGCGTCAATCAACGTCGGAGGCGCCGAGGTAGACGTCGATCATCTCGTGGAGACCGCGACCCACCGCCGCATCGTCGGTCAGCGGTCCCGCGATCGCGGCCCTGGCCGCATCGCGGGTGGTCAGACCTTCGACGATGAGCCGGCCCGCCGCGATGAGCACGCGCGTCGAGGCAACCTCGCGGAGCCCCCCGGCCTCCAGGCGACGGATGGCCTGACCGAATTTCACAAGCTCGACCGCCGTCGCCGGGTCCACTCCCGATTCATGAGCAACGATGCCCTCTTCGATCTCGGGCGCGGGGAATCCGAACTCGATGGCGACCATCCGTTGCCGCGTGGAGTCCTTGAGATCCTTCAGGATGCTCTGGTAGCCCGGGTTGTAGGACACGACGAGGCCGAATCCGGGCGCCGCGTCCAGCGTGATCCCCAGTCGCTCGATGGGTAGCTGCCGTCGGTAGTCAGCCAGGGGATGCAACACGACCGTGGTGTCCTGACGGGCTTCGACCACCTCGTCGAGGTAGCAGATCGCCCCCTCCCTGACCGCATGGGTCAGCGGCCCGTCCACCCAGACCGTTTCATCACCCTGCAGCAGGTATCTACCGACCAGATCAGCGGTGGTGAGGTCGTCATGGCAGGCCACGGTGATCAGCGGGCGGTCGAGATCGTGAGCCATCGCCTCGACGAAGCGGGTCTTGCCGCACCCGGTGGGCCCCTTCAACACCAGTGACAGACCCTGGCGATAAGCCGCCTTGAACACGGCCTCCTCGTTGCCCACCGGCAAGTAGTACGGGCGCGAAGGATCCGCCTGCGCCATGGCGCCATTCTTATACGCGACCCCGGGCTCGGTGCCCATAGCGCCCCTTTCGTCACCCGCGTCGTTGCGGTGGGTGAAGCCTAGCCGGAACAGATGTTTGTTTCAAGGATGCGGTGTGCGGCACCTCCCGTACCGAATGCCGTCATCTGCGTGCCAGGAAGGGCTTCGAGTGTTGGCGCACAAGCGATGTCACGATATGCGGCGCCCTACTTCTGCGGAGCGGATAGCCGACCGAAAAAGCGGGCCGACGATGCCTGCCAGTTGCTCGGGCCGGGCGATTGTCGCGTGTGCAGTACTTCCGAACACCTTCTTCAGCACTCCGACATCGGTGCCGGCTCCCACTGTCAGGCACACACAACCGGTCCCCCGGCGGCGAGCTTCCGTCAACGCGCGTCGTGCATCGGCGGCACCGTAGGCACGCTCATAGCCGTGGTCGTAGGCCAGCCCGTCCGACACCACGACCAGCAGGCGCCGCGCTGTGCCGCCGCGCTTCTCCAGAACAGCCGAACCGTGGCGGATGGCTGCTCCCAGTCGCGAATACGCTCCCGGCTCGAGGCTGTTCAACCGTCGGATCACCCCGGCGTCGAGGTGGTCGTCGAACCGCTTGACGGGCACCACGTTCACCGCGGTCCGCCCCTGTGAGTAGTAGGCGTACAGCGCCACCCGATCGCCCAGGTCGTGCAGCGCGACCGTGAGGTCGCTGATCACCGCCCGTTGCTGCTGATGGACTGTTCGCCCGACGGTTCCGGGCTCCGCCGTCGACCCGGAGACATCGAGCAGCAAAAGTACCGACAGGTCACGGCGGCGCCGCAGGCTGTCGAGATAGACCGCCTCGTCGGGCACCGATCCGGCCCTCACCTCCACGCGTGCCTCAACTGCCGCGTCGATGTCGATGTCGTCGCCCTGCGACTGGCGGTGACGACGATGCAATCCCATGCCGAGCCGCGCGAGCGGACGCCGGAGTCCGATGGCGCCGTCGATGGCTTGCGGCGCCGACGCCTTGATCCGCGGCTCAACCTCGCGCACGGTGCACCAGTCCGGTCGATAGCTCTTGCGGTTGGCGTCCCACTCCGGGTACTTGAAACCCTTCGCCTTGATGTCGGCGACGTCCTCCACTGAAGCTGTGGCCGTCGACGAAACCGCGAAGGCGCCGCGGTTGGCCGAGTTGGTGCGATGGGTCGGCAAGTCGGCACCCGGCGGTCCGCCGCCGGATCCGCCCGACTTCCGTGCCGACGACAGCAGCTTCTTCATCCACTTGCCGATGAATCCGCCCCCGCCGACGGGGCTGCTGAACAGGTCGGGATCGTCGGTGTCGTCGACCTCGCCGTCATCCAGTTCTTCGAGGGCCTCCCTGCTCTCGCGCCGCGGAACGTGAGCAGCCGTTTCGTGATCCACCTGTTCCGCGGCCCGACTGCCGGCCGCAATGATCTTCTTGGCACGAATGACGCCGAATGCGATCGGTGGATCATCGAGCGCGTCCCTACCCGACGCGATGGACAGTGACGATTCGGGTGAGTCGGTGCGGCTCGCAGTTTCACGATCGGCCATGGAATTCAGCACGCCCGGCAACACGCCACCGTTGGCAGCGAGAGCACGGTGCCCCTCGACGGTCAGGTAGCGCTTGGCCAGCCGCGGATGTCGAACCAGTGCGCCCACGACTTCGGGAGCCAGGCTGTCCGCCGCGATCAGTGACGCGTGCACCGCCACTGATTCCAGGTTCTCGCGGGGGCGTGCGGAGGGATCGACGAAAACGGTCTGTCCGTCGGTCCACGACGGGTCGCCTGGGTCGAGAGGTGCCACCGCGACCGGTCGACCGGCGAGTGCGGACGCCAACATGCCCAGCGCCTGCAGCCGGTCGCCATCGGCGTCGTTCACCACGGCCACCTCCCACCCCCTCCCGTTGACCAAATATCTGTTCCACCGTAAAGTCCGGTCTTGCTGGAGTCAATCAGATGAGGTCTTCCTGCGACCGTGACGATGCCGCACGCATACGACTGCTGCCAACGGAGGGCCCGAATCAGCAAGGAGTGCACCGTGATCGACTTCGAGGGCCAAGTCGCGATCGTGACTGGGGCCGGCCGTGGGTTGGGCAGGCTGTACGCCCTCGACTTGGCGCGACGGGGCGCGGCGGTGGTGGTTAACGACCTCGGGGGCACCATGCGTGGCGACGGCGCGGATGCGAGCGTTGCCGATCAGGTGGTCGACGAGATCAAGAAAGCGGGCGGACGGGCGGTCGCTTCGCATGATTCGGTGGACAGTCCCGAGGGCGGCCAGGCCATCGTCGACGCCGCGGTCGACACCTTCGGACGACTGGACACCGTCGTCAGCAATGCCGGCATCTTCAACAGCATCCCGTTCGACCAACTCTCCCCCGACGACTGGCGGCACATGTTGCGGGTACACCTCGACGGCGGCTTCTACTTGAGCCAGCCCGCATTCAAGATGATGGCGAAACAGCAGTACGGCCGGTTCGTGTTCATCTCGTCGTCGGCGGGCAATTTCGGTCAACCCATGGAGGCCCACTACGCCGCCGCCAAGACCGGTCTTGTCGGACTCTCCAACGTCATCGCGATCGAGGGAGCTGCACACGGAATTCTGTCCAATACGGTCCTACCCACGGGCTTTTCGCGGATGGTCACCGAAACCGTCGGTGACGAGAAGTTCCTCAAAGAGTCGGGCTTCATGCGCGCGATCAGGGCCGAGCTGGTTGTGCCGCTCGTGACATTCCTGGCGAGCCGTGCCTGCGATTTCACCCATCGCAACTACTCGGCCTGCGCGGGACGCTACGCCCGCGCGTTCGTCGGACTGAGTGAGGGCTGGCTGGCTGACGCCGAGACCGACCCGGCGGCCGAGGACATCCTCGCGCACCTCGATGAGATATCGGCCACCGAGAAGTTCATCGTGCCCGACTCCATCGTCGACGAAGTGCTCGACGTCTGCGACCGCCTCGGCATCAGCGCGATGCCAGACAGCGCCGAGGTCGCCTTTCCCGAGGCCACGAAGATGTGAGGAGCCGGCATGGATATCGACGAACTGCTCACCACCACCAGGTCCGCGCGGAAGTCGCTCGATCTGGACGCGCCCGCCGACCTGGGCGACATCCGTGACTGCCTGCGAATCGGACTACAGGCCGCGAACGGATCCAATCAGCAGTCGTGGCGCTGGGTGATCGTCACCGATCAGGCGATGCGCGACAAGATCGCGGACCTGTACCGCGCGGCATACCTGGACAAGGTGGGCGGGCAGTTGATCGCCGGGTTCATACCCTCGGGAACCCCGGAGGCCAAATTGATGTCATCCACCGAGTGGCTCGTGGAGAACATGGCGAAGGTTCCTGCACTGGTCATTCCCTGCTACGAACCCACGATGCCGAGAGCAGAAGGTGACGAATCCTTCTATCTGGCAACCCTTTACGGGTCAATCTTTCCCGCTGTCTGGAATTTTGCGCTTGCGCTGCATGCTCGTGGATACGGGACATGCATCACGACTCTTCACCTGCACCGCGAGGAAGAAGTGCGCGAACTGCTCGGGATTCCAGAGTCGTTCGTTCAGGGTTGTCTGCTTCCTGTCGGCCGACTGCGCAGCGGTTACACGTTCACCGCGGCGCCCCGCCGGGCCATCGAAGAGGTTGTCGGCATCAACGGATGGGATGGCCGATGACCAGCGACGGAGAACTCCGGGAAAGGGTTGCCCGGCTGGAGGATCGCGAAGAGATCCGCGACTGCATGATGCGGTACGCACGAGGCATGGACCGGCGCGATCGCGAAGTACTTCGCTCGGCGTATCACGACGGTGCCGTCGACGACCACGTCGGATTCATCGGCGAGGTCGACGACTTCATCGACTGGGCGTTCGCGTACCACTCCACCCAGACGCGCTACCAGCACTACCTGCTCAATCACACCGTCGAACTCGACGGGGACGAGGCACACGCCGAGACCTACTACCTGTTCGTCGGGACCGACCGCGAGCCCACCAACCACATGACGCTCTCGGGCGGACGCTACGTGGATCGCCTGGAACGACGTGACGGACGGTGGGCGATCGTCGACCGGGTGTGTGTCGTCGAGTGGAATGCGGAGTCGACGTCGTTCATCACCGATGAGGTGATCGCGATGATGGCCGGCTCCATGAAGGTGGCCACGCACGACACGACAGATCCCTCCTACGACCGCCCGTTGGTCGCATCGCGAACGGACGCACTCTCATGAGCGCAACCTCCGATTGCGACATCCCCGCAGTTCGAATGCTGGTCGGTAGGATCTCGTACCAGTTGTCGAAGCCGACGACGCCAGGAAAGGTACGCAGTTAGCCATGGCCGAAGCCGACGCCGTGAGGCGGAGTTCGAGGAGCAGCCGGCCTGCGGGTAAGCGGGGTCAGCGCGCCGCGAAACTCACCGCTGTCACCGACGAACCGGCGGTCGATGCGACGCGGCGCACCGAGATTCTCAAGACGGCGAATTCCGTCATCGCGACGACCGGCCTTCGGACCTCGCTGCAGCAGATCGCCGACGCTGCGGGCATCCTCGCGGGCAGCCTGTACCACCACTTTGACTCCAAGGAAGCCATCCTCGTCGAGCTGATCAGGCGTTATCACGCAGACCTGGACCGCGTCGGCGAGGTGGCATTGGAGCGTCTCGATGCGCCGGATCCCCGCCCCGTTGCCGAGCAGATCACCGAGCTTGGATGTGCGATCGCCCGCTGCGCGGTCGAGCATCGGGCCGCACTGCAGATGTCGTTCTACGAGGGTCCCAGCTCGGACCCCGAGCTGATGGAATTGACGCAGCGCCCGCCGTCGACCATCCAGGCCGCGATGTTGCAGGCGCTTCGGGCCGGCCGCTGGAGCGGATACATCCGACCCGACCTGGACCTTCCCACCCTGGCCGACCGCGTGTGCCAGAGCATGTTGCATGTCGGTCTGGACGTCATCCGGCACAAGGCGTCGACGGACGAACTGGCCACGTTGAAAAGCCACATCACTCTCGAGGGTCTTGCAGTCGACGTCCCCTCCGATACGGACCTGGACAAGTCGAACGCGTTCGCGGCCGCCGAAGAAGTGATCAAGAGTTGGGTCGACACCGAGGACGACAGCGATCTCAAGGCGGCCCATGTGCGGGCGGTGGCCCGCGCCGAGTTCGGCCGCCGCGGGTACGAGATGACGACCATTCGGGACATCGCGTCCGCCGCGGGGCTGGGTACCGGCACGGTGTACCGCGTCATTGGCTCGAAAGACGAGCTGCTGATGTCGATCATGCTGGAGTTCGGACACAAGGTCGGCGGCGCGTGGACGGATATCGTGCGAACCGATGCCACCACGGTCGAGAAGCTTGACGCATTGAGCTGGCTCAACATCAACGCACTCGACCAGTTCCCCGACGAGTTTCGAATTCAACTGGCTTGGCTACGTCATACGCCGCCGGATACCTCTAATCCCGCGTGGTCATTCACGAACCGGATTCGGCAGATGAAAGCCCTACTCTCCGAAGGTATTCGCGCCGGAGAGATTCGGAACGACAGTCCCGCTGCCGATGTGCTGGCCCGGTGCATCATCGGTGAGCAGTGGATTCCGGAGAACATACTTCAACAGATCGGCACGCGGAACGCGTTGATCTTGGCCCGTGACACGACCTTGCGGGGCATCAGCGTCCGCGAATCCTGACGTCTCGGCCGGCCGCGACCAACGAGCACTTGCGGACCGAACGCTGGTTAAGCTGTCCAGACTGCGATGAGAAGAAAACCCGACGTCGAGGCTCGCCGACGCGAACTCTGCGACGCGGCGATCGAACTGTTGGCCCAAGACGGTGCACGCGGTCTGACCCGGCTACTGGTCCGACGACGTCGAAGCAGACGTCGAGACGCTCGAGACAAACGGGTGGGCGGTAGAGGTCAAGTCGTATATTCCCGATGATTCGGGCAAGCTGCTCTGGGCGTACTGCAAAGGGCCGGGAGGACCACGCATCGAGTTGGTCGGCCAAGCGATGAAACCCTTCATCGAGTACTGGTTCTCGCTGGTCGACGGTGAACCCCAATGACGCGGCGATGACGAGGCCGAGTGCGGTTCGGACTCATCGCGTCGGCGAACAACACATCGGAGCTCGTCGAGCTCGGTCGAGAGGCCGACGTCGCCGGCTACTCGACCATCGCCCTGAACGACCACTTCAACTCCCCTGTCGCCCCGCTCCTCGGCCTGCAGGCCATTGCCGCCGCGACATCGAACGTGCGACTCTCGACCGCGGTGCTCAACCAGGATCTCCGCCATCCGGCGGTCCTCGCGAAGGAGCTGGCGACCCTTGATGTGTTGTCGGCAGGCCGGCTCGAAGTAGGCCTCGGCGCGGGCTGGGTACGAGCCGACTACGAACAGTCCGGCATAGTGTTCGATGCCGCGCCGAAGCGGATCGCCCGGCTGCGGGAGAACATCGAAGTGCTCAAGAGCCTGTTCTCCACGGGCACATGCACTTTCGCGGGCGAACACTTTACTATCACCGAATTGGAGGGCACGCCTGCCACCATCCAGCCTGGCGGACCGCCCATCATGATCGGCGGCGGCGGGCCCAGGATCCTGTCGATGGCTGCTCGACATGCAGACATCATCCAGGTGCTCGGGGCAAGTTTCGGCACGGGCGGAGCCGTCGTGGACGATATGTCCAGCTTCCGTGTCGATGCATTCGAGGAGCGCGTCGGATGGATCTCCGCGGCCGCTGGTGACCGGTTCGCCGATATCGAACTGTCCTTGATGATGGTGTTCGCCGTGATCACCGACGACGCCGAAGCAGCGGCGCGCGGATTCCTGGACTTCTTGTCTGCAACGGTGTCCCGCTACGGCGGTGAAGTGGAGGATGTCGATGTGCGCCTCCAAACGCTCCTCGACTCACCTGTCGTCGCCATCGGCACCCTCGACGAGATCTGCGACAAGCTCCGCAGGCTACGAAACACGATGGGATTCAACTACTTCGTGATGCCGTACGGCTCCCGACCAGCCGACTTCTCACCCATCATCGAACGCCTTACGGGCACGTAGTCACGCGCCAGGAGGTATGCGCATCGAACGCGAACAGATCTTCGGCGCCGTGGCCGCCGAGCGGCGCAGGATCGCCGACCTCATCGACACCCTCGACGAGGATGCCCTCGCCACACCGAGCCTGTGTGCGGGATGGGATGTCAAGACGGTGGCCGCCCACCTCGTCAGTGTCTTCGCCGACAGCTTCTGGCGGTTCCAGTGGGCTGCACTTCGGCACGGCGGATTCAACCGCGCGATCGACGAACTGGCGCGAAGCCGCGCCCGCACTCCGGCAGCCGATATCGCACAGACTCTCCGTCAGCGCGCCGACCACCGGCTGAATCCGCCTGTCACCGGACCGCTTTCCGGGATCGCCGACGTTTTGGTGCACTCCGGGGATATCCGGATTCCTCTCGACCTTCCGTTTCACCCCGACGAGGAGCAGGCGGGTTGGGCACTCGACTTCCTGACAGGCCCCCGCCCGCTCGGGTTCGTTCCCCGCGGCCGGCTACGCGGAATCGCCCTTCACAGCAACGATATCGGCAGATCATGGGGCACTGGAGCCGAGATACACGGCCCCGCCGCGCTGTTGATGATGGCGGCCGCCGGCCGTACAGACGCACTCGCCATGCTCGAAGGTCCTGGTGTCGGCGTCCTTCGGAAGCGGCTGTCAGTCTGACCGGGCATCCCGCAAGGCGCCGAAACGCGGGATTCCCATCATCAGACGCGTCATGTGATGCATACCCACCGCGGTAAGATCCTGTTGACCGCCAACAACATCCGCGCGTCGGGTCCAACCGGCCGTCGCACGAAGGCCGCTCGGCCGTCGAGCGCCTTAGCCAATCCGGTGGCGAACTTCTCCGGGGAGCGGGCAGCCACTCTCATTGCGAAGCGGCCGCGCTTGTCCATCGTCTTGTGATGAGGTGCATACGGACCCGCCAGGTCACGGCAGTCCGTGGTACCCGCATCGGTGATGATCTCGGTGTCATACGTTCCCGCCACCAGAATCGTCACGCCGATCCCGAACGGCGACACCTCGCCGGCCATCGACTCGCCCCATCGCTCGAGCGCCCCCTTGACCGCCGAGTACGGTGCGGTGGCCGGCATACCGCGGACCCCAGTTTCACTCGACACCAGCACAATACGACCATGGCCGGCTTTGCGCATCGATGGCAGTAGCGCCCGCGTCAGCGCTACCGGTCCGAAGATGTTGGTGGCGAACATCCGCTCCCACACGTCGACCGGCGTCTCTTCGACCATGCCGGCGGCCGATATCCCGGCGTTGTGCACCAATCCGTAAGGTGCGCCCACGGCGGCGATGATCGCTGCAGCCGCCTCCTCGATCGAGGCTGGGTCGGTCAGGTCCAGGCGGACACCGATGAGGCGCTCGTCGTCGCGGGCTGCGCCCGTCACGCGGCGAAGATTGTCCATGCCCGAATCCACCGACCGCATGGCCGCCAGCACCGTCCAACCCTGGCGGTAGAGGTACGACGCAGACGCCAAACCGAGCCCCCGTGACGCGCCGGTGATGACGACGCTCCGCGGTTCGGTCATTGGTTATGCCTCACCGAATCGGGCGACGAGACGGGAGTTGACGCCATCGGGTTCCAACTCTCGGGCCACCAGATATCCGGAGCCCATCCAACCTCGGCGGGTCCAGTTGCCGAACGAGATCCTGGTGCCGGGGGCGCCGGAGGCGGCCGGTACGGACTTGACCCGCTCGAGCGCCTCCTTGACTCCGCGCGGGCTCAGCGGATGCGCGTCGACGACTGCGTGCAGAATCGCCACAGCGACATCGCGATTCACCACCGGCACACACCATTCCGGACGCCTGCCGGTTCTCACCTTGAATTCGTCGAGGAAGCGCTGCCCTACCGGGTTGCCCTCGTCGTACTGGTCGATGCCCGTCCAGCCCATGAACGCATTCCACATCACCGGGTTGATCCACGCGTTCTCGAACGCGGTTCCCGCGAACCGCGGTGGATCCCAGTCGAGTTCAGCCAGTGCGGGATTGACGAACACGATCCCGAAGCCGAACCCCGCGTGCACGATCGCCTGCGCCTTCGCGTCATACAGCGTACGCACGGCCTGGCTGACATCCTGGGCAGTCTGAGCGATCGAGGCCTCGGCGACGATCCTGATACCGCGCTGCCGGCATGCCTTTCGGAAGTTCGCGACGTACGCCTCCCCCACCAGAGACTGCTCCATGAGCACCCCCACGTCGGTGTGGCCACCCTTGACCAGCAGGTCGGCCCAGAAGATCGGCTCGTCGAAGTGGGATCCCATCGGAAACGCGAAGAACCACTCTCCCAGCGCCTCATCCGATCCCGGTCACGCTGATCGCAGGCACGCGGAACCGCTCGTTCAATGCATCCTTGATCGCGACCGCGTTGTCGCCGATGTGCGGACCGAAGATCACCAGGCAGCCCTCGTCAACCAGCTCCTGGTACGCATCGATCACCGCCTTCACCGACCCCTTCGGCAGCCCTTCGACCTCGCGGTAGACGACTTCGACGGGCCGATCGATGATGCCCTTGCCCATGGCGTCCTCGAAGACCATGTCGAACGGAATGGTGAGATCGTCGCGGTAGTGCTGGGGAAAATCGTCGGACAGAAGAAAGTCCATCAAGTAGCCGACCTTGATCGGCTCCGCCTTGCTCTCGTACGACATGGCACCTCCGTGGATGAGCGCGTGCTTCTGACGTTGGGGACGAACGCTTGGCCGGCTAGCCGTCAGTCCCAGATCACCTTCAAGTGCTGCGGAGAACGGAAGAACGTGCCGGAGACGTAGGGCGGCGGTGCCTCCGGATCGAGCCGAAGTCCGGGCAATCGGTCGAACAGGGTATTGAAGAACAGGGTGCTTTCCAGCCGGGCCAGGTGCATACCGAGGCACACATGAGCGCCATGGCCGAAACCTATGTGCGGCTTTCGATCCCGGAAGATGTCAAAGCTCGCCGGGTTGTCCCACCTGTTCTCGTCATGGTTGGCGCTTCCGAGATTCATCGCCACCGTCGAACCGGCGGGGATGTCCACGCCGTGAAACTCGACGTCACAAGTGGTCTCCCGCATGAAGTTCAGCAGCGGGGTCTCCCAGCGGATGCCTTCCTCGATCGCTTGGGCGAGCAAGCCGCGGTCGGCCCGCACCGCCGCGAGCTGATCGGGGTGGGTCAACAGCCCGAGAGCAAGACTGGCGGTGGACCTCGATGTGGTCTCCGCCCCCGCGGGCAGCAGATTGCGCATGAAGCCGTAGATCTGCTCGTCAGACATCCTCACACCGTCGATGTCCGACTCGGCGAGCACCGACACCATGTCGTCTTTGGGCTCGCGCCGACGGTCAGCGAGGATGCCGATGAAGTACTCCTTCATCTCGCCGGAGGCCTTCAGCGCGCTCTCCATATCGGAGTAAAACCCCAGCAGGTCGATCGCAAGCCGGTGGAACTCCGCAATGTCGGCTTCGGGTAGACCGATCAACGCGGCGATGACCCGCACCGGGATCGGCATGAAGACCTCTTCGACCAGGTCGGCCCGCTTGGCTCCGGCGAACCGGTCGACGGTGCGTTCGACCAGCGGGCGGACCAGCTCGGCCTCCCACCGACGCATCGATGACCGGGCGAACGCGAACTCGTGCAGCTTGCGGTACACGGCGTGCTCGGGTTCCTGCATCTCGAGGATCGTCGGCCCCTGCAGGGGGCGCACGATGTCCTCGTAGCAGCGCGTGCTGAATGTCTTGTTGTCGGTGAACACTTCTTTCACTGCATCGAAGGTGTACACCGAGAACATTTGCTTTTCGCCGGCCGGGCTCGGCGGTATCCCCATCTCCGGCCAGCCGCGGTGGACGGCGGCTGATGCCCTCAACTCGGCGAGCACGGGATACGGGGATGCGTCTCCGACGGCGCCCATTCCTTCGTCGAACTTGGCTTGTGCGTCCTTGACGCCCTGTGTCAACTCGTCGGAGACGACGGGTTCGGACATGTGTCACGAACTCCTTCCGACACGCAACCGACGGCACGGCGACGAGCTCAAACCTAACGTTTGTTCAGACACTATCCAAGGGCTCAGGGCCAGTCAACGAGAACTGGGCGTGTTGCCGACCGCATGCCGCGAGCGTCCGAACAGCGTCCACCAAACTTTAGTTCCTCCCTCGGCGAGACGTCAGGCTAGAGTCTTGGAAACGCGAGTGACGGGAGCGGGGTGTGGCGGTGTCGAAGGGTGCGCCCCAACCCGGGCGGGCCTACGACGACGGGACGCGCCGCGCCGAGATCCTGGCGACAGCGGCATCACTGATCGCCACGTCAGGACTTCGCACCTCGATGCACGACATCGCAGAAGCCGCCGGCATCCAGACAGGCAGCCTCTATCACCACTTCGAGTCCAAGGAAGCACTGCTCGTCGAACTGCTCCGCCGGTACCACGAAGACCTCGACCGCGTTGCGGACCACGCGCTTCACACCCTCGACGGCCCGTCCTCTCGTCCCGGGTTCGCACAGATCGCAGCGCTGGGTACCGCGGTTGCGCAGTGCGCAGTCACTCATCGCGCCGCCATCCAGATCTCGATGTACGAGACACCAAGTGCGAACCCCGAACTGATCAAGTGGACGCAGCAGCGGCCGATCGCGGTCCTCGAGGCGATGTATCAGACCCTGCGCGCCGCCCGGTGGGGCGGCCACATCCGCTCCGACGTCGACCTCCGCGTGCTGGCCGACCGGGTTTCGCAGACCATGTTGCAAGTCGGACTCGACGTCTTACGGCACAACGCCACAACGAGTCGAGTCGCGAATCTGTTGTGTCGGATCATGCTGGACGGCTTGGCGGCCGGCCGGCCGTCGGACACCGAACTCGGCCAGTCTGCGGCGTTCGTCGCCGCTGACAATGCCATCCAGAGTTGGACCGACGACGGTGAGCCTGACGACAAGACCGCCCATATCCGGGCGGTAGCGCGGGTCGAGTTCGGACGCCACGGCTACGAAGGGACCACCGTGCGCGATATCGCAGCGGCGGCGGAAATCGGCCACGGCACGGTGTTCCGATTGATCGGCTCCAAGGACGAATTGCTCTCCTCGATCATGGGTTCGTTCGGCGAAAAGACCGAGGAGGGTGCGCGCGAAGTACTCCGATCGAAGTCGTCACCCATCGAGAAGCTCGACGCGTTGAGTTGGATCAACATCAACGCCCTGGAACGCTTCGGCGACGAATTTCGCATACAGCTTGCATGGATGCGCCAGATTCCCCCGGACGCGCCAAATCCGAGTGTCGAGTTCCCCGCTCGACTTAAGCAGACCAAAACCCTTCTGTCCCAAGGAATTCTAGCTAATGCCATCGGTATCGGCGACGTGCCGAGAGAGATGCTCGCGCGCTGCGTCATCAGCCTGCAATGGCTGCCCGAGAACATCCTGCGCGACATCGGCACCGGTGCGTCGCTGGTCCACGTTCGCGACACCTTGTTGCGCGGGGTGGCGGAAACCACCGCCCACTAACCGGTGACGACGGGCAGTCGGCCCCATCCACGGACGCTGGAGGTGTGCGCCATCGCCGCGCTGTCATAGTCGACCTGCCACTCGGGCCACCGCGTCAGGATCTCCTCGAGCGCGACCCGTGCCTGCATCCGTGCCAGCGCAGACCCGAGACAGAAGTGCAGACCTTGACCGAAGGACAGATGTCCGCCGCGGCGGTGGATGTCGAAGTGCTCTCCGTCCGGGAAGTGGCGCTCGTCGCGGTTGGCGGAACCGTTGAGCAACAACATCACCGAGCCTTCGGGAATCTTCTCGCCGCGGCATTCGGTGTCGTGTGCGACGTACCGGGCCTGCACGGGTGACGGCGCCTCGTAGCGCAACACCTCCTCGATCGCCCCCGGTATCAAGGAGAAATCATCGACCAGTTGCCGTCGTTGATCGGGGTGTTCGGAAAGCAGCTGACCGATGAACCCGATCAGCCGCGTGGTTGTCTCATTGCCGGCGCCGGCGATCATGCTGGTGTAGGTGAGCACCTCGGTGCGGGTCAGCGGCCGGTGCACACCGTTTTCTTCGATCTCGGCGTTGAGCAACTGCGTCATCACGTCATCCGACGGGTGGTCGGCGCGCCAGTCGATGTACTCGGCGAACAGCTGGTAGCTGTTCTCGAACGCCTCCGCCGTGACGGTCTTGAACGTGCCTTCCTGCAGGCCGATATTTTGGCCGGTCGAGTCCCGAATCGATTCCTGGTCACCCTCTGGGATGCCGAGTAGATAGCCGATCGTGCGCATCGGCACCTGGGCACCGAGATCCTCGATGAAATCGAAACGGCCCGAACCGACCAGCGGGTCGAGTGCGCGCACGCAGTACTGGCGCGTCAGCGGCTCGATCGCCTCCATCCGTCGTGGAGTGAAAACCTTTGATAGCAAACGCCTGTGCAGATCGTGAAGGGGCGGATCCTCGAACAGGATGACTCCGGGCGGGACGTCGATACCGCTCATGATGATGTCGATCGTCGTCCCGCGCCCCGAACGGTAGGTGTGAAAGTTCGGAAGCTCTCGCGAGACATCCTCGTAGCGGCTCAGCGCGTAGAAGTTGAACTTCTCGTTGTAGTAGAGGGGGGCGTCGTCGCGCAGGCGCTTCCAAATGGGATAGGGGTCGTCGTCGATATCGAAATCGAACGGGTCGTAGTACAGATCAACGGCATTCGTTCCGGTCATTGCGTCCCCTTCGTCGACATCAGCTCGGTCAACGCACCCCCGAGCCCGCCGTCGCCACCGGACGCGCCGGTGGCCTTTGCGGCCTCGGGCAACACCACCTCTGCGACCCGCTTGAGATATGGCCATGCCAGCTCGGGCGGTAGGCCGCCACACAACGGCGACAGATTGAGCATCTCGCCGGCCGAGACCCGCTTGACCGCCTCCTCCACGCTGAGGATCCGATGCGACTTGGAGGTCGCCCGCAACTCTGCGACATCATGGGCGGGCGAGATACCCGCGGAGGTCTTGTTATCCGGGTTCCACTCGGCGTACATCCGGGCGTCGTGAAGAAGGTGTTCGCCGATCTCGTCCCACGCACGGTCGACATCGTCGGCGACGAAGACCACAGTGGGGGTGTCGCGGTCGGGCACCAGCACCGGGCCGGGCTCGTGCCCGTGCTGCCGCGACGCGGATTCGTACGCCTCCTGCATGCCGGTCTCGCCGCCGTTCGCCAGCAGCCCGAGACCGTACCTGCCCGCCCGGCGAGCGGCGGCCAGAGTCGCACCACCCCACATCAACGTCGGGCCACCCGGTGTGTGGGGCGGTGGGGTCACCGCGATGCGCCTGCCGTCGTGCACGACCGTCTCACCGGACAACAGCCCGCGGAGCAGGTCGAGCTTTTCGTCGGCGAGCCGACCGCGCCGGCGGATATCCAGACCGAAGTGCTCGTACTCCTGCGGCCGATAACCGATTCCGAACACCACCGACACCCGACCTTCGCTGATGATGTCCAGCACCGCGAGGTCTTCAGCGAGGCGTACCGGGTCGTAGAACGGCAGGATCACGACGAGGCTGAAAAGCAGACGCTCGGTACGGGCGGCGATCGCGGAGGCGAGAACGATCGGTGACGGCAGGTAGCCGTCCTCGGAGCCGTGGTGCTCACACAACACTGCGGCGATGCAGCCTCGCGTCTCCGCCCATGCACTCATCTCGGCAGCGGCGGAATACAGCGCAGTCGCCGGCGCGCCGAAGTCCGGTGCACGCATGTCGAATCTCAACGTGAACATGACAGGCTCCTCTGACGAGAGTTGTCTCCGACGGCCCACTCAGTCGAATACGTGCCGGGGCAGAGTTGTCGGGATGTCCAGGGAGCTCAGCAGTCCCAGGCGGTGCCTCGACGACGAACGGCACCGCGTTGACCACGCGCATCGCGGTGGCTGCCATGGCCGCGTGGCCGGCGCCATGGCCCTCTGCCTCGCCGAGGGTCATCGCGCAGTGGACATCGGGGTCGCCTTCGATGTCGACGCGATAGGTGGCGTCGAATTCCGAGGTCGGCCAGTCCGGGGCGACATCGCGCGCCATGCGGATGATGTGCTCGATGACGATCGCCTCCCGTCCGTTGACCACACCGGCCGCATGGGTGCGCACTGCACCACAGGTGCCCGCCTTGATCGTGCCGAACGCCACCTCGATGTCGCGGTCGGTCAACCGACGGTCGAGGGTTCCCCGCACCTCCTCCACCTCGACGCCCAGACCTTGCGCGATGAGATGTATCGGCGCCTTCCACGCAAGCTCGATGAACCCGGGTGTTTTCAACATCGGCTCGAAGTCGAGTGGGCGTCCGAACCCCATACCGTCCATCATCACGTCGGCGACCGGGTAGTGGTCGTTGAGAGCGATCTCGGTGGCTGTGATCGTCCGAATCCTCTTGGACTGGGTCGTCATCAGCAGCGCGAGCTGATCGGATGCGAAGCCGGGGAATATGCCCGACACGTAGAAGGATGCGTTGCCTGACTTGGCTGCGGCCTCCAACTGCGCCAGCCAGTCCGGGGCGTAGTACGACGGCGGATACACGAGGCTGGTGGACGACGTCGACACGACATTGATGCCGGCCTCGAGCAGTCGCACGTAGTCCGGCACCGCAGCGCCGTCGCGCTCTGGACCGCTCGCGGCGTACACCACGCAGTCGGGTTCGAGGGCGATCAGCGCATCGGCATCGTTGGTGGCCACCATCCCGATGGCTTGGCCGCCGACCAACTCACCGATGTCTTTTCCGTCCTTCTCGGGCGAATGCACCCATACGCCAACCAGTTCGAGGTCGGGACGGCGTTGTATCGCATCGATCGCGATCGTGCCGACCCCGCCGGTGGACCATACGACCGTACGGACGGGTTTGACGGATGCTGCCATGGACCGTCTCCTCACTCGACGATGCGATTTGGGAGCCCGAAGGCGCTCACGACCGCCCGAGACGCCTCGAACCAACAGCCTGACTCTAACCTAATATTAGTTCTGTTTGACCGATCGTATGGATCCGGCCGCGGCCAGTTGGTCCGATTGCGAGCGAAACCCCGGGACGTCCTGTCGCCCTCGCCCTTGACCGTCAAAGTCCAGTGCTGCTATTTTGCGGATCAAACGTTAGGTATCATCCGACATCGCAGTTGAGGAGGCCTGGATCATGGCCGTGGTCGCATGATCAGTTGCCACGACACCTCAGAACTCCCGGCTTCCGCGGACAGCGACTGTTGACCGAAACTGCGCCCGGTCAGACAGCCACCGACGACCACCGGCGGTCATGGCGGCTTGGATGGGTCAGCGCCGCTGTCATTTTCGGCGCATTCGCAATCATCGCGCTGACCTGCATGCAGACCGGCCTGCACGGCGACCCGCGCACCACGAACCCCAGCCCCGGCGAACCGCCGTATCCCCCGTTTCTCGGGGTGACCAACTGGCCGGTAGTCACCAGCGCGCTGTCGGTCGTCCTCACGGTCGCGTTCTTCGGGTACCTGGCGTGGCGGTCCATCCGCGAGCGCAGCCCACACTGGCTGCTCGTCGTCGGCATCGCCGCCTTGTTCGCCGGCGCCCTGGATCCGTTGGCGAACTGGGCGACGTTCGCGGTGTTCGACCCGCGCGTCGCGCACTTCCCACTGTCATGGCCGTACTTCAACATCTCACCGCTGCTCGAACCGACGCTGTCATTTCTCGGCGGCTACGCGAGCTACTACGTGCTCACCGGCCTCGGCCTGCTATCACTGCACCGGCGGTTCATCGAACCGCGCATCCGCCACAACAGTTGGCTCGACCGGCATCGGTTCGCCGCCGTGTTCATCACCGGATTCATTGCGGGCCTGCCGATCAACGCGCTCATGCAGTTCATGTGGCTCAAGGTCGGGTTGTTCGTCTACACCGAGGCGGCGGGCCCCGTGCTGCACGTCGGAGACCGGCACCTTCCGCTGTACATGGTGATCTACGACAGCGTGCTGTTCGCGATCGTGGCGCTTCTCTGCGTGCGCGACGACAACGGGCGTCCGGCGCTGGTCGTCAGACTGGCGCAGCACCTTCCGGCGTTGGGCTCACGGACCACCACCACGCGGCTACTCATCGTTGCGACGGTGGTGTTGATGAGCGCCGTCGCGTTGCCGATCGCGGTGTTCAGCCTGCTGCGCATCGGCGGTGAACCCAAGCCCGCCTACGACGTCTGGCCCTATCCGGCCGTCAACGTGTACGACCCCTACGGCGACCTGGAGCGGGCAGGCAAGCCAGGACCGTTCTACCGATAAAGGAGATCGAAATGACAGAAGGTAAGCACCGCGTCGTGGTCTGGTCGACAGGCGGAATCGGCTCCATCGCGATTCGCGCCATCCACCAGCGACCCAACCTCGACCTCGTAGGGGTGTGGGTGCACTCCCCCGAGAAGGACGGCTTGGATGCGGGTGAACTCGCCAATGGCGAACCGATCGGGCTGGCCGTCACCACCGACGCCGACGCATTGATTGCGCTCAAGCCCGACTGCGTCATCTATGCGGCCAGCGGACCCGAACGCGACGCGCTGGCGATCCCCGACTATGTGAAGTTGCTCAACGCCGGCATCAATGTGGTGACAACGAGCACCACCCGACTGGTCAACCCGCATGCCTACGAACCGGCCGAGTGGCGGGATCAACTCGCCGACGCCGCCAAGGAAGGCCAGGTGTCGCTGTACGCATCGGGTATCGAACCGGGTTTCGCCGCGGACTACCTGCCACTGGTGCTCACCACCCAGTCGTCACAGATCGAGAAGATCCACGCCTTCGAGATCGGTCTCTATGACGACTACGGGGTTCCCGACATCATGAGCGACGCAATGGGATTCGGGCGTCCCCTCGAATATGAGCCGTGGATCGCCATGCCGGGCGCGATCGCCGGTGAGTGGCAGGGACAGATAAGGATGGTCGCGGACGCTCTCGGAGTCGAGGTGCAGGAGGTGCGTGAGACATTCGACCGCGCGGTGACGAACCGGACGCTGGAGGTCGCGATGGGCACCGTCGAGGCCGGCACCTGCGGCGCACTGCGGATGCAGGCCATCGGTGTCGTCGACGGCCGCGAAGCCATTGTGATCGAGCATGTCACCCGCCTGGCTCCCGATGTCGCACCCGACTGGCCGACACTTCCGGGTGCCCTCGGCTATCGCGTGGTCATCACCGGACAGCCCGACATCGACTGCACGGTGGCGGCCACCCTGCGCGATCGGAAGAAGGCCGGTATCGAGGGGATGACCTCAGGGGCGGGCGCGATGGTGGCCACCGCGATGCGCGTCGTGAACGCGGTCCCGTATGTCGTTGCCGCGCAGCCGGGCCTGGTCAGCTCGGTCGACCTGCCGTTGACGATTCCGCGTGGAGCGTTCAACCCACACGGGTGAGCGTCAGGGGCATCTCGACATCGAGAACCTTGTTGAAACCGCATGCGCCACTAGGCCTTCGGTCTTGTCCCAGCCGACGTACTGGGATCTGTCGGGATAACCCCTCCAGAACATGAATGACTGATTGCCGGCAAGAGCGCGGTGATGCCGGCCAGGCTTCGCGCCCACAGTCGCAAGGCGTCGGTCGTCTCTGCTTGTGAGTCGGGCAGTGGCCGAGAATCTTCGATGAGTGTCGTTGAGCGGTCTGCCGTCCGGTTGAGATCGCCCGAGATCTGCGCTGACGAATCGAACAGCGGGCCGAGATCTTAGCCAGGGCGTTTCCCTGATCTGCTCGACGACCGTAACTACTCCGGCAGGCGAAGCTCGGGCTTCTCCACCTCTTCGATGTTGACGTCCTTGAACGTGATCACCCGCACCTGCTTGACGAACCGCGCAGGCCGGTACATGTCCCACACCCAGGCGTCGGACAACCTCAGCTCGAAGTAGACCTCGCCCTCGGAGTTGCGGGGCACCAGCTCGACACTGTTGGCGAGGTAGAAGCGCCGCTCCGTCTCCACGACGTAACTGAACTGCCCGACGATGTCCTTGTATTCGCGGTAGAGCGAGAGCTCCATCTCGGTTTCATACTTCTCGAGATCTTCGGCACTCATCGGCTCAGCTGTCCTTCATATCCATCTCGCCATCTGCACTTCGCGCAAGCGCTCATCGCGACTCCAATCCTCCCCCTACCCGTACCGGCTCTGCTGCTCGGGTTCGGTGTCCAACTGGTCTTCGGGCACCAGCTCGCCGTCCACGGTCACCAGCCGTCGCACATTGATGAACGAGTACCGGTGCTGGGTGCACGGGCCCAGCTCGGCAAGGGCCGCGCTGTGCGCCGCAGTGCTGTACCCCTTGTGCTCGGCGAACCCGTAGCCCGGATGCTCGGCTTCCATCTTGACCATCAGCCTGTCACGACTCACCTTGGCCAGCACACTGGCCGCCGCGATGCACGCCGCGACCGCGTCGCCACCGACCACGGGCAGCGACGGCATCGGCAGGCCGGGTACCCGGAATCCGTCGGACAACACATAGCCCGGCCGCGCCGGCAGGCCCGCCACCGCGCGTCGCATGCCCTCGATGTTCGCCACGTGGACGCCACGGCGGTCGACCTCGACGGACGGTATGAACACCACGTGGTAGCTCAGCGCGTACCGGCGGATCAGCGGAAACAGCCGCTCGCGTTCCTTGGCGTTGAGCTTCTTTGAATCGTCGAGCGCCGCCAGGCTCTCGAGCCGGTTCGGCCCGAGCACGCACGCCGCCACCACCAATGGTCCCGCGCAGGCGCCGCGGCCCACCTCGTCGACGCCCGCCACCGGGCCGAGGCCGCCCCGGTACAGCGCCGACTCCAGGGTGCGCAGACCTGAGGACTTCCGGATCACCGTTCTCGGCGGCCATGTCGCCGGCAATTGCACTCCTATTGGGTCTGCGGATTTACGCTGCTCACTCCGCCCCATCGCGACCACGGCCAGGCGATGAACCGTGCTTTTCCGATCACATTGTCTATCGGGATCGTGCCTGCCTGCGGATCACCTGTGCAGATCAGCCCGCGCTGGGCGTCGATCGGCTCATTGCTGCAGTGCGCCCGTGAGTCGGCGGAGTGGGTGCGGTTGTCGCCCATCACCCACAGCTTGCCCTCGGGCACCTTCACCGGTCCGAACTCATTGCCCAGGCAGGGGTAGATCGCCAGGATCGGCGTCCATCGTGGCGGGGTCCAGATACGGCTCGTCGAGGCGTTTGCCGTCGACCGTCAGCCCCGTGTTGGCTACGGCACTCGACCGTCTGGCCGCCCACCGCGATCACGCGTTTGACCAGATCATTCTCGTCGGGCGGAACGAACCCGACGAAGGACAACGCGTTCTGCGCCCACCGCAGCGCGGTGTTGTCGGAGCGGATCGACTTGTATCCGATGTTCCAGTTGGGCGGGCCCTTGAAGACGATCACGTCGCCGGGTTCGGGCGACGAGAACCGATAGACCACCTTGTCCACCATGATCCGGTCACCGGTACAGCCCGGGCAGCCGTGCAGCGTCGGCTCCATCGATTCCGACGGGATCAGATACGGCCGCGCCACGAACGTCAGCATGACGTAGTAGAGGACCAGCGCGATGGAGATGAGAATCGCGAATTCCCGCAGTGCGCCGTGCTTCTTCTCCGGCGCCTCGGCGTCGTCGGTATCCGGATCGGGGTCCTCGAGCGTGCGCTCGGCGGACAGACTCATCGGGGTCGGTGGATCCGGTCACCGCATCAGAGTAGTCAGCGCGGTGCTCACCGCCGCGCTGCTCGCGCTCCAAGGATCAGACTCCGCCGGTCGCGCTCAGCGCTTTTCCTTGATCTTCGCCTTCTTGCCACGCAGCTCACGCAGGTAGTAGAGCTTGGCGCGGCGCACGTCACCGCGGGTGACGACGTCGATATGGTCGATGTTGGGCGAATGCACGGGGAATGTCCGCTCGACACCGACGCCGTAGCTTTCCTTGCGCACGGTGAACGTTTCGCGGATCCCGCCGCCCTGGCGGCGCAGAACGACACCCTTGAAGACCTGGATGCGTTCCTTGGAGCCCTCGATGACCTTCACGTGCACGTTCACGGTGTCGCCGGGGCTGAAGTCCGGGATGTCGTCGCGTAGCGACGCCTGATCGACGAAGTCCAGCGTGTTCATCGGTGACACTTCCTTGCTGTTGGCGGCTGCGGGCGTGCTCTCGCGGTCTGACGCGTCGCCGAGCCGATCTATCGGGTGTATCTCGCGGGGGGCGGGGTACACGCCCACGCAGACAACTGCTCAATTGTGCCAGATGGGCCCCGATCCAGTGAAATCCAGTGACCCGGACCGGCGCGATCCGCCGACCGAGGCTCGCGACGGAACACGAAGCCTACCTAAACACGCGAGCCGGGACGGCTGCCGTTAGGCTGGAAGCCACGGGTTTTGGAGATCCGGTGAGTCAAGGGAGGGCAATGCGACGGCGGCCGTCGAAGCTGGTCAGGGCGATTGCGATCGTCGCCCTCGCCGCACCCGTCGTCATCGGTTGCGAGGCCAGGGTGTACGGAACCCCTCCGGAGTCCGCGGGGCCGCACCTGACCGTCGTCGTGCCGGAGGGCACCATGGCTCCCTTGCCGGAAGCCCCACCCGACCAGCCCGCCGCCAGCTTCGACGGACTGGACGACCGCACCAGACAGGCCACTGCCGACGCGGCGAATTCCGGAGCCGATATCTCGGCCGTCGTAATGGACCGCAACACCGGCCAGATCGTGTCCAACGGTCACAACAGGCCCGTCCCGATCGCGTCGGTGACGAAGCTGTTCATCGCTGACGACCTGCTGCTCCAGGAGTCACGCGGTGAAACTAAGCTCTCCCCCGCCGACCGCCAGTCGCTCGACGTCATGCTGCGGTCCTCCGACGACAACGCGGCCCAGAACTTCTGGAACCGCAGCGGCGGAAACGCTGTCATCGCCCGCGTCAAGGCGCGGTACGGGTTGGCGGGCACGACGGCGCCCTACAACGGGCACTGGGACGTCACGACGAGCACCGCAAGCGATCTGGTCCGCTACTACGACATGCTGCTGGACGGTAGCGGCGGACTGCCGCCCGAACAGGCCAACGTCATCATGGGCAATCTCGCGCAGTCAACGCCGACCGGTATCGACGGCTACCCGCAACGCTTCGGAATTCCCGAGGGGCTCTACGCCGACCCGGTCGCCGTCAAGCAGGGCTGGTTTTGCTGCTGGAACGGCGCCAACCAGTTGCACGTGTCCACCGGTGTGATCGGCCCGAACCGCCGCTACGTGATGGCGATCAGTTCACTGGAACCCGGCGGCGAGGCGGCCGCGCGCGCCACCATCACCCAGGCGGTCAAGACGATGTTCCCCGGCGGCAAGATCTAGTCGTCCGTCAGATCTGGGCGGCGTTCGCGGGTGCGCTGCACGCCCTGTTCGCGTCGCCACGCCTCGATCTTGGCGTGATCGCCGGACAGCAGGATCTCCGGCACGTCGAGGCCTCGCCAGCTCGACGGCCGGGTGTAGCTCGGCCCCTCCAACAGGCCACTGTTCTGCACAGAGTGTGAATCGTCTTGGTGTGACTCGGGATTGCCGAGTACCTCGGGCATCAGGCGAACGACGGCCTCGATCATGACCAGTGCCGCCGACTCACCGCCGGGTAGCACGTAGTCGCCGATCGACACCTCCTCGACGCGCATCCGGCCTGCCGCGTCGTCGGCCACCCGTTGATCGATGCCCTCGTATCGACCGCAGGCGAACACCAGATGCTTCTCGGTGCTCCACCGTTCGGCGTCGGCTTGGGTGAACAGTCTGCCCGCCGGGGTCGGCACGACGAGAAGTGTTTCGTCCGAACATATTTCGTCGAGCGCTTCCCCCCAGACCGGGGCCTTCATCACCATGCCCGGACCGCCTCCGTACGGCGCGTCGTCCACCGACCGGTGCACGTCGTACGTCCAGCGTCGCAGATCGTGCACCGCGAACGAGATGATGCCGGTATCAATTGCCTTGCCCGGCAACGACTGTCGTAACGGATCGAGATACTCGGGAAAGATGGTCACCACGTCAATGCGCATGATTCAGTCCAGCTCCAGCAGACCCTCGGGCGGGTCGATCTCGATGACCTGGTCGGCCAACGACACCGACGTCACGATGGCGCTGACGAACGGGATGAGCACCTCGCCGTCCTCGGCGCGCACCGACAGCAGTTCGCCGGCCGCGGTGTGCAGCACCTCGGCGACGGTGCCGACCTCTGTTCCCTCGGTGGTGCGAACCCGCAGCCCTTCGAGCTGATGGTCGTAGAACTCGTCGGGATCCTCGATGGGAGGCAGATCCTCTGAGTCGACGAGGAACAGGGTGCCGCGCAGCGCGTCGGCGCCGTCACGGTCGGCGACCCCGTCGAGACGGACCAGCATGCGACCGCTGTGCTGGCGCGCGGTCTCCACGACGAATCGGCGTTCCGTGCCGCCTTTGGTGCGCCCACGCAGGGTGGTACCTGGCGCGAAGCGGGTGTCGGGGTCGTCGGTGCGAACGTCAACGACGACCTCGCCGGTGACCCCGTGTGCCTTGGCGACCCGCCCGACAACCAGGTCCATATCGAATCGCTACTGGTCGGTGTCCACCACGTCGACGCGGATTCCCCGGCCGCCGATGCCGGCCACCAGGGTGCGCAGCGCGGTTGCGGTACGGCCGCCGCGTCCGATGACCTTGCCGAGGTCCTCGGGATGGACGTGCACCTCGACGGTGCGTCCGCGGCGGTTGGTCACCATGTCCACCCGGACATCGTCGGGATTGTCCACAATCCCGCGAACCAGGTGCTCGACGGCGTCGACGACGACTGTGCTCACGGGTGCGCTCAGCTCTCGGACGACTCGGCTGCGGCCTCGGCCGGCGCGGCGGCCGCGGTGTCCGCGCCCTCGGCGGCGGCCGCGGTGTCCGCGCCCTCGGCGGCGGCCTTGGACTCATCCTTGGCGGGTGCGGCCTCGGCCTGGACCTCGGTGGCCTCGGGCGCCGCGTCCTCAGCCTTCTCAGCGGCCTTCTTGGCGGGCGCCTTCTTCTTCTTGACCTGGGTGGCCTCGCCCGACGGTGCGCCGTCGGCGGCGGCCAGCGCCGCATTGAAGAGGTCCAGCTTGGACGGCTTGGGCTCCTTGACCTTCAGCGTGCCCTCGGCACCAGGCAGACCCTTGAACTTCTGCCAGTCGCCGGTGATCTTCAGCAGCTGCAGCACGGGCTCGGTGGGCTGGGCACCGACGCCGAGCCAGTACTGCGCGCGCTCCGAGTCGATCTCGATGACGCTGGGGTCTTCCTTCGGGTGATACCGGCCGATGACCTCGATGGCGCGGCCGTCGCGGCGATTGCGCGCGTCGGCGACGGCGATGCGGTACTGGGGATTGCGGATCTTGCCGAAACGGGCGAGCTTGATCTTGACAGCCATGGTGGTGCGATTTCTCCTGTGATTGCCACGTTTGCAATTCAAGCGACGCGGGCGGGCTGCCCGGTCCGGTTTTGCCTTACGTGTGTGACCGCCACGCAGCCGTAGTCGCGTGGCAGACAGCCGCTCATTGTGCCAGAACGGGGGCTACCGGTGGAAATCCGCACGTCTGAAGGCACCGATCAGGAGCAGGCCCGCGAACATCGACCTTTACAACTTCTGAGCAAAGTGTCACGCTCGCGTGATGGATGCCGCCACCAGAATCCTGGAAATGCTCGAGATCGAGGCCATCAAGCAATTGAAGGCACGCTACTGCCGCTTCCTGGACACCAAGGACTGGCAGGCGTGGCGCGGCATCTTCGCCGACGACTTCCACAGCGACACGTCTGAGTCGGGCGGCAAGGTGATCGACGGCGCCGACGAGTTCGTCGCCTTCGTCCGCAAGAACCTGAACAAGCAGCCGACGGTGCATCAGGTGCACGCACCGGAGATCGAGTTGACGTCGCCGACCACGGCCCGCGGCGTCTGGGCGCTCAACGACGTGGTGCGCCTTGCGCCGGGTCTCAATCTCGACGGCTTCGGCCACTACCACGAGACGTACGAGAAAACCGACGGACAGTGGCGCATCACGAGCTCCAAACTGACCCGTCTGCGCACCGATATTTTCAATCCGCTGTTCTCCGTGCGCATTTCGGACCGAATGAGCCGCACCGCGGCGAAGTTGGCGCGCCGCTGAGGCGGCCTCACATCAGTTTGTCGAAACACTTCTCCTCGACGCGCCTGCTCATCCGCCATCCTTCGGCGGTGCGGATGAACTCGTCGACGTACCAGATGCCGACGAACAGGATCTGCTTCTCCTCGGCGTTGAAGACCATCGGGTTGAAACAGATGGTTCGCGAGGATGCGCTGTCGCCGTCTATGCGGATATCGACGTTGCCCAGCATGTGGTAATAGGCGGGGAAGTTCGGCAGCACCTCCTTCAGCCACGCCTTGACCTCGGGAAAGCGCCCGTCGGTCCCACCGGTGACCCGGTAGTCGATGTACGCGTCCGGGGTGAAGACCCGATCGAGGTCGTCGAATCGCTTTTGGTCGATCGCCGTCGAGTAGTCGACCATCAGCTGCTGTATCTCGAAACGATCCGACATCTCTTCCAGGCTCAACATGCGTCGATTGAACACGATGGCGCCGCGGCGATAGGCTCACCCGTCATGAGAAGGCTTCTAGCGTGCGCCGTTGCGCTCTGCCTGGCCGTCGGAGGGAGCGCCGTCGCATCGGCCGTGCCTGTCGGCGTCATCCAGCCGTCGGGGTCGGTGCCGATTCCCGAGGGGCCTGCCCAGGCGTGGATCCTCGCCGACATGGACACCGGTGAGGTCCTGGCCGCGCGCGAGGAATACGGACAGTACGCACCCGCCAGCACCATCAAGGTCCTGCTCGCGTTGACGGTCCTCGACGAGCTTCCGCTCGACACCACGATCGTGGCGAACGAAGCCGACACCAAGGTCGAATGCAATTGCGCCGGCGTGGCGCCCGGCATGGTCTACACCGCGCGTCAGTTGCTCGAGGCGCTGCTGCTGGTGTCGGGCAACGACGCCGCCAACACGCTGGCCAGCATGCTCGGCGGCCGCGACGTCGCCGTGATGAAGATGAACGGCAAGGCAGCGCTGCTCGGCGCGTACGGCACCAACGCCGGCTCCCCCTCCGGCCTCGACGGGCCCGGCATCGACATGTGGTCCTCGCCGCACGACCTCGCGGTCATCTTCCGCGCCGCCATGGCCAACCCGGTGTTCGCGCAGATCACCGCTCAGCCGACCGCGGTGTTTCCCACCAAGACCGGCGACAAGGTGCTGGTCAACCAGGACGAGCTGCTCAAGCGCTACCCGGGCGCGATCGGCGGCAAGACCGGCTTCACCGACATCGCCAAGAAGACGTTCGTCGGCGCGGCCGACCGCAACGGCAGGCGTCTGGTGATCGCGTTGATGTTCGGCATGGATAAACAAGGCCAACCGACCTACTGGGATCAGGCCGCCGCCCTGCTGGATTGGGGATTCGCGCTGGACCGCAGCGCGAGCATCGGCGCCCTCTAGCCCAGGCAAAGTTGCTGAATCGCAACACGTTCGAGACAGCACCGGAGAGCGTGCCGATTACGCTCAGCATTCGTGCGAAAGTTGTTGGCCGCGTTTGCGTTCACACTGTGTGCGGCCAGCGCGGTCACTCCCCCGGCCGCGGCCGAACCCGGTGTCGAGCCGGCCGGCGCCGTCGCACTGCCAGAAGGACCGGCACAGGCGTGGTTGCTTGCCGATCTGGACACTGGCGCAATTCTGGCCTCCCACAACCCTTATGAGGCGCATGCGCCCGCGAGCACGATCAAGCCGCTGCTGGCGATGGTGGTGCTGGACAACCTTCGCCCGGAAAACTTCGCACGCGCCAATTCGTCTCATACCGAAGTCGAGTGCTCCTGCGTGGGGTTGACGCCCGGCCAGCCGTATACGACCCGCCAGCTGCTGGAGGCGCTGCTGATGGTGTCGGGCAACGATGCCGCGAACATGCTGGCCGACATGCTCGGCGGACAAGGTGTCGCAGTCCCCGCAATGAACCGCAAGGCGGCCGCCGTCGGTGCGCGGTCCACCAAAGCCTCGTCGCCGTCGGGGCTCGACGGGCCGGGATGGGAGTCCATCACCACGCCCTACGACCTCGCGGTGATCTATCGCGCGGCCCTGACATACCCGCTGATCGCCCAGATCATGCGGGAGCAGACGGCACAGTTCCCCGGCAGGACCATCACCAACCAGAACGAGCTGCTAACCCGCTATCCCGGCGCAATCGCAGGCAAGACCGGCTTCACCAACCTCGCCCGTCACACATATGTCGCCGCTGCGCAGCGGGGCAACCGCCGACTGGTGGTGGTGGAGATGTACGGCTCCGGCGACATGTACGGCCAGGCGATCAGCCTGTTCGACTGGGGCTTCAGCAAGTACGCCTAAGCACCCGCCGCCTCGAAAGGGACACCCCCGCAATCGAGCAATCCCAAGTAAGGTCGCCCTAACTTGAGGCCTGCCCGCTTGACCGAGGAAGCCGGTGTGACTGTCCGACACGAATTCTCGCTGATCGTCGGCTACGGAACCGACATGGGCAACGCCGAGGACGCGGCGATGACGTTCACCGAGGCACTCGGCGACATCGGTATCGACGTCGAGGCGATCGAACTCAACCAGATCGACGTCACCGACCTGCGGTCGGCGACACACTTCATCGCGGTCACCTCGACGTTCGGCGACGGCGAGTTCCCCGACAACGCCACGCTGTTCTGGAGGCGCTCAGCGGCTTGGCCGAATCACACCCGCGCGCAGTTCATTGGCACGGTTCGCAACCGTCGCGGCCAGATCAGCGATCTGCTTCGCGATCTCGTGCCCGCTGCGTGAACCGCGGCTGACGCTTCTCGAGGAAGCTGCGGATGCCCTCCTGGCCGTCGGGCGTGACCACCCCGGACGCCATCACCTCGATCACGTATGCGTAGGCGGCCGCCTGATCGAGGTCGACCTGAGCGTAGAACGCCCGCTTACCCTTAGCCTTCGACATCGCGCTGCCGCGCGTGGCGCGCGCCATCAGATCGGCCACCTCGGCGTCGAGCTGATCATCCGGCACGGCGCGGTTGATCAGACCCCACTCGACGGCGACCGCGGCTGGCACCACATCACCCGTCATCGCCATCTCGAGCGCCCGCTTGCGGCCGATCTGGCGCGCTACCGCCACGAGTGGCGTGTGACAGAACAGCCCGCCCTTGCCGCCGGGCAGCGCGAAGCCCGCCGACTCGGCGGCGACGGCGAGGTCGCAGGAGGCGACCAACTGGCAGCCCGCGGCAGTGGCCAGTGCGTGCACCCTCGCAATCACGACCTGCGGGATCTCCTGGATCGTTGTCATCATTTCGGTGCACACCTCGAACACGTGCTGCGCATCGGGGAGCGAGACGTCGAGCATGTCGCCGAAGTTATGGCCGGCCGAGAACACCGGACCGTTGGCGGCCAGCACCACGCCGACCGCATCGCCGTCGGCGACCTCTCGCAGCGCATCCGTGACCTCGATCATGACATCGAGCGCGAGCGCGTTGCGCTTCTCCGGATTGTCGAGCGTGATCGTGGCGACAACACAGCCATCTGACTCGTGCTGGGACACATCGATGTAGCGGTTGCCCACGAGCATCAGGGTACGGTCGCCTGTCGTCCACCAACAGGGGCGGCCCCGCCGAATCATGCCCGGTCAGAAACGCAGTCGATGCAGTTGCAAGTCATATTTGTCAACACGGACCGCCGACGACTGCCGACACGGCCAGGCGATGGGCCTCTTTGAGAGGGTTTCATCCAGTACCGGTGAAGACGCGGCCGCGCAGGATCACCAGTTCCGGATTCTTAATCACGTTGGCGCCCAAGCGCGGGTCGTCGGCGAAGCACACCAGATCGGCCGGTGCCCCATGCTCAAGCCCTGGCCGTCCCAGCCATTGGCGCGCAACCCAACTCGCCGCCCCCAGCGCCTCGGTGGGACTCATGCCGATTCCCTTGAGCGCATCGATCTCGTCGGCGATCCGGCCGTGGGCCACCATGCTGCCCGCGTCGGTGCCCGCGTAGATGGAAATACCGGCTTCCCGGGCGGCGGCGATTCGCGAGGTGCACCGCTCGTAGAGGTCTCGCATGTGGCGGGCGTAGGCCGGGTACTTGGCCGCACCGTCGGCGATGCCCGGGAAGTTCTCGATGTTGATCAGCGTCGGCACCAGCGCGGTTCCGTGCTCGACCATCAACTCGATGGTGTCGTCGGTCAGGCCGGTGCCGTGCTCGATGCAGTCGATGCCCGCGTTGATCAGCCCGGGCAGAGCATCCTCGCTGAACACGTGAGCCGTGACGCGGGCGCCGTTGGCGTGGGCCGCATCCATGGCCGCCTTGAGCACGTCGTCGGACCACAGCGGCGTCAGATCGCCTGCGTCGCGGTCGATCCAGTCGCCGACCAGCTTCACCCAGCCGTCGCCGAACCGCGCCTGCTCGGCGACGGCATCCGGCAGTTGGGACTCGTCTTCGAGTTCGATCGCGGCGCCACGCTGGTAGCGCTTGGGCCGGGCGAGGTGGCGGCCCGCCCGGATGATGCGCGGCAGGTCGTCGTGATCGTCGAGGCTGCGGGTATCGACAGGGGAACCGGCGTCGCGCAGCAGCAGCGCGCCGACATCGCGTTCCGTCTCGGCCTGCGTGATCGCCTCATCGAGGTCGGTTGCGCCGTGGACCCCGAGGCCGACGTGGCAGTGCGCGTCGACGAGACCGGGCACAATCCAGCCGCCGTCAAAAACGGTGTCGGCGTCACTGACCGGCTCAGCGCTCAGCGTGCCGTCGACGATCCACCACTCCACCGGCTCCTCGTCGGGCAACCCAACGCCACGAACGTGAAGACTGGGGTGCTGCATCCTATTTCTGGCCCGGGAACTTCAGCTTCGACAGATCGATGTTGGCGAGCCCCGGCGGCAGCTCGTCAAGCCCCTTGGGCATATCGGACAGATCCGGGAAGCCCGCAGGCATGCCGGCGGCGAGCGGATTGCGCACCTTCGGCGGCGTCGGCCCCCGCCCGCCCTTCTTGCCCTTCTGCTTGTTCTTGCCCTTCGCCGCCTTGCGGCTGCCGCCCTTGCGGCCGAACGGCATGCCCATCTGGCCCGCCATCGACGACATCATCTTGCGGGCCTCGAAGAACCTCTCGACGAGCTGATTGACCTCACCGACCGTCACGCCGGACCCGCTGGCGATACGCAGCCGACGCGACCCGTTGATGATCTTCGGGTCGGCACGTTCGGCCGGTGTCATGCCACGGATGATCGCCTGAAGACGGTCGAGCGACTTGTCGTCGACGGCTGCCAGCGCATCCTTCATCTGACCGGCGCCGGGCAGCATGCCCAGCAGGTTGCCGATCGGGCCCATCTTGCGGATCGCCAGCATCTGCTCGAGGAAGTCCTCCAGCGTGAGCTCGCCGCTGCCGATCTTCGCGGCGGCTTCCTCGGCCTTCTCGGCATCGAAGACCTGCTCGGCCTGCTCGATGAGGCTCAGCACGTCGCCCATGCCGAGGATCCGGCTGGCCATCCGGTCGGGGTGGAAGACGTCGAAGTCCTCGAGCTTCTCACCGGTGGACGCGAACAGGATCGGGACACCGGTGATCTCGCGCACCGACAAAGCCGCGCCACCGCGGGCGTCGCCGTCGAGCTTGGTCAGCACCACGCCGCTGAACCCGACGCCCTCACGGAACGCCTCGGCGGTGGTGACCGCGTCCTGGCCGATCATCGCGTCGAGCACGAAGATCACTTCGTCGGGGTCCACGGCGTCGCGTATCGCGCCGGCCTGACCCATCAGCTCCTCGTCGATGCCGAGGCGACCTGCGGTGTCGACGATGACGACGTCGTAGTGCTTGGCCTTGGCCTCGGCCAGGCCCGCCGCCGCGACCGCTACCGGGTCGCCGGGACCTGCCTGCTCGCCACCTTCGCCCGACACGCCGGGATGCGGGGCGAAGACGTCGACACCGGCGCGTTCGCCGACGATCTGAAGCTGATTGACCGCCCCTGGACGCTGCAGGTCACACGCCACCAGCAACGGCGTATTCCCTTGTCCACGAAGCCAGTTCGCGAGCTTGCCGGCCAGCGTGGTCTTGCCGGAACCCTGCAGGCCCGCGAGCATGATCACCGTCGGCGGGGTCTTGGCGAATGCCAGCTGGCGGGTTTCGCCGCCGAGGATCGTGATCAGTTCGTCGTTGACGATCTTGACGACCTGCTGGGCCGGATTGAGCGCGCCCGACACCTCGGCGCCCTTGGCGCGTTCCTTGATGCGTGCGACGAAGTCGCGCACGACCGGCAAAGACACGTCCGCTTCCAGCAGCGCCAACCGGATCTCTCGGGTCGTCGCATCGATATCGGCGTCGGTCAACCGCCCTTTGCCGCGCAGCCCCTGTAGGGCGCCGGTCAACCGGTCGGACAGCGATTCAAACACGCGGTCCAGCCTAACCGGCCTCGGAAACCGGCTTCGCCGGCGCGGGTGCGGGCAGGACGGCGTACAGGTCGCGCTCGAGTTCGTCACGCACTGCTGAAGGTATTTCTCCGGCCGAATCTCGTCTCCGACGACGGTGATGCCGAACACGTCGACCACCGACGAACCGAGCGTGGTGACCTTGGCCCACGCGATGTCGACCCCGTCTCGCTCGAATGCCGACGTCAGCCGCGTCAGGAGGCCCGTGCGATCGGTACTACGGATCTGCACCACCAGTTCCCCGGGTGCGGCGCCGTCGGACCACAGGATCCGCGGCGGAGCCGACACATGGTTGATCGGCACCGCATCCGGAATGTCACCTGCGCGGGCCGTCCCGTGCTGGGCCGCGTCGCGATCACGCTTGTCCAACGATGCGACCACGTCCAGCTCCCCCTCAAGGGCGAGAATGAACTGCTGGCGCAGCAGCTCCGCGGCCGGTGGAGAGCCGAAATGCGGTGAGACGACGAAGCTGTTGATCGCCGACCCCGCATGGCCGTTGACAGAGGCCGAGTGCACTCGCAGCGAGTTCAGCGCCAGCACACCCGCCGCCTTGGACAGCAACCCTCTGCGGTCCGGCGCGATCATCGTGACGTTGTAGATGTGCGGACTGTCAGCCGGTGTCAGCTCGACGTGCACGCCGACCTCGGAGGCCAGCGAGAGATATCGCGGGTCGATCGGATCGGGCTGGGGCAGCGGCTCACCGGCCATCACCAACCGGCAACGGCGCACGAGGTCCCCGATGAGGGAGGCCTTCCAATCGCCCCACACGCCGGGACCGGTCGCCAGCGAGTCCGCCTCGGCGAGGACGTGCAGCAGTTCCAGCATGACGAGGTCGCCGTCCAGTGCGTCGACCACCGTCGCGATGGTGGCGGGATCTTGGAGGTCGCGCCGGGTCGCGGTGTGCGGCAGCAGCAGATGATGGCGCACCACCTTCGACAGGATCCCGACGTCGGACGGCCACAGGCCGAGTCGGGTGCCGATCTGGACGGCGAGTTCGGCTCCGATGACACTGTGGTCGCCGCCGCGCCCCTTGCCGATGTCGTGGCACAGCGCGCCCAACATCAGCAGATCGGGCCGTGACACTCGAGTGGTGAATGCGCTTGCACGCGAGACGGTTTCAACCAGGTGGCGGTCAACCGTCCAGATGTGCACGACGTCGCGCGGCGGAAGGTCGCGCACCGCACCCCATTCGGGGAACAGCCTGCCCCACAGGCCGGTCCGGTCCAGCGCTTCGATCGTGGCCACCGCGTCCGGACCTGCCCCCAGCAGGACCAGCAGGTCTTTGAGGGCCTGCCGTGGCCACGGCGTGCGTAATTCGGGCGCGGTCTCGGCGAGGCGGGCCAGCGTGGACGACGCCATCGGCAGCCCGGTGGTGGCCGAGGCGGCCGCAACCCGCAGGATCAGGCCGGGATCGCGCTCCGGGCGGGCGTCGCGGGCGAGGATCACCTCGCCGGCGAATTCGATGACCCCCTCGTCCAGCGGACGGCGCGCGGGCCGGCGGAACGCCGCCAGACCTCGTCGGGGCAGTGCGTTGGCGGCGGTGCGCACCCCGGCGTCGACGTAGAAGCTGATGGTGCGGGCCGCGTCGGAAAGCATGCGGGCCAGGTCGAACCTGTCGCCGATCTGCAGTGCCGCGCCGATCTCGTCGGCGTGCTGGGCCAGCAGGAGTTCACGACCGCGCCCGGCCACTCGGTGCAGTTCGGTGCGAACATTGAGCAGCGCCATGTGCGCCTCGCCGAGAGTTTCGGTCGGGGATGCCGACGACCGACTCGGATAGACATCGGCGAGTTGAGCGATGGCCAGCGCGTTGAGCAGTTGAACGTCGCGCAGGCCGCCACGCCCGCACTTGAGGTCCGGCTCGGCGCGGTGGGCGATCTCACCGCTGCGCTGCCACCGCGCCCGGGTGTGCTCCACGAGGTCTTCGAAGCGCGAAGCGATTCCGGTGCGCCATTGCCGTCGGGCTCCACCGATCAGAAGTGACGAGAGATCGGAATCGCCCGCGATGTGCCGCGCCTCCAGCATGGCCAGCCCCGCGGACATGTCCTCACTGGCGACCGTCAACGCCTCGGGCACCGTGCGCACACTGTGGTCAATGCGAATGTTGGCGTCCCACAAGGGGTACCACAACAACTCGGCGACCTGACCGACAACATCGCCAGGCATGTTGTCGTGCAACAGCGTCAGGTCGAGGTCGGAGTACGGCACCAGTTCGCCGCGGCCCAGACCGCCCGTGGCCACGATGGCGAAGCCGCTGGTGGGCGTGATGCCGATCTCGGCAGCCTTTGTGGTGAGCCAGAATTCGTGCAGATCGAGCAGAGCATCCCGCAGCGCGGCCGAATCCAGTTGCCGGGCACCGCCTGTCAACAGCTGTTCGCAGGCGGCGGAAAGGTCGGTGGCAGGACGTGACGAACCCGCCGCCGGAGCCACCCATCGAGGGGCCCCGGCGGCGGAATCTCGTCTCTGCTCTTTCATTTCGTGTCCTCCCCCGGCCCTTACCAATTCACGCTCACGGTGCAACGGCCGGGAGACGACCTCTTATTTCTTCACGCGACTCAAAGGGCATCCGTCCCGCGCTCGCCGGTGCGGACGCGCACGACGGTGTCGACGGGGCTGACCCACACCTTGCCGTCGCCGATCTTTCCGGTGCGTGCGGCCTGGACGATCACGTCCACCACCTTGTCCACGGCCGAATCATCGACCACGACCTCGACCCGGACCTTCGGCACGAAGTCGACGGAGTACTCCGCGCCGCGGTAGACCTCGGTGTGACCCTTCTGCCGACCGTAACCCTGGACCTCGCTGACGGTCATTCCGAGAATTCCCGTCTGCTCAAGTCCGGTCTTGACGTCTTCGAGCGTGAACGGCTTGACGATCGCAGTAATCAGCTTCATATCCCCTTATTCCTCTCCGCCGTGACGTCCGAGAACCGATCCGCCGCCGACAGCCGCGAAGTCGTAACCGCTTTCCGCGTGTTCGCTCTCATCGGCACCGGCGGCTTCGTCTTCGTCGCTGAGTCGCAGCCCCACCGTGAATTTCACGATGTAGGCCAAGATAGCCGTTGCGATGGCGCAGTAGACGAGAACCGCCCCAGCACCGACGGCCTGCCGCCACAGCTGGTCGAATCCGCCGCCGTAGAACAGCCCGGTCATTACCCGCGCCGGCCTCAGGCGCCGCGACCAAGCCGATCATCAGCGTGCCGATGATGCCACCGACGAGGTGGACGCCGACGACGTCGAGCGAGTCGTCATAGCCCAGTTTGTATTTCAGGCCGACGGCCAGTGCGCAGACCGAACCTGCGACCACACCGATCACAAGTGCACCGACGACGTTCACCGCGGAGCACGACGGCGTGATCGCAACCAGACCGGCCACCACACCCGAGGCTGCGCCCAGAGACGTCGCCTTGCCGTCTCGAATGCGCTCGGTGAGCAGCCAGGCCAGCATCGCAGCGCCCGTAGCGATTGTGGTGGTGACGAAGGTCGAACCGGCCAGGCCGCCCGAGGCACCTGCGGAGCCTGCGTTGAAGCCGTACCAGCCGAACCACAGCAAACCCGCGCCGAGCATCACGAACGGCAGGTTGTGTGGCCGCATCGGAGTCGTCGGCCAGCCCCTGCGCTTACCGAGAATCAGCACCAGGACCAGAGCGGCGGTGCCGGCGTTGATGTGCACCGCCGTGCCGCCTGCGAAGTCGATCGCCGCCAGTTTGTTGGCGATCCAGCCGCCGGTCTCCGCGGTTCCGCCGTCGAACGAGAACACCCAGTGGGCCACGGGGAAGTACACGAAGGTGACCCACAACCCCGCGAACAGCAGCCATCCGCCGAACTTGATGCGGTCGGCGACAGCACCGGAGATCAGCGCGACGGTGATGATCGCGAACATCAACTGGAATGCGACGAACACGGTGGCAGGCATCGTGAAGACCAGCGGGATGAGGGTCTCCGGCACGGCTTCGACAGCCTCGACCCCCGGGGCCGCGACAACTGCCTCGACCGCAGGGACGTAGTTGCCGCCGATGAGGCCTTTCAGTCCGAAGAACTGCGTCGGGTCGCCGAACAGATTGGATACGTCGTTCCCGAATGCCATCGAGTAGCCGTAGAGCACCCATAGCACCGTGACCACACCCATGGCGCTGAAGCTCATCATGATCATGTTGAGCACGCCCTTGGCCCGCACCATGCCTCCGTAGAAGAAGGCCAGGCCCGGTGTCATCAACAAGACAAGCGCTGAGCTTGCCAGCATCCATGCGGTGTCACCGGTATCCGGTACACCGAGGATCGGAAATCCATCCACTCGCAGTTTCCTCCTTCGACATGCCACGGCCGCAACGCTTTACGACCGTTGACCTGGTCCAAGACTTTGCTGAGTGGTTGTTTCGTCTAAGACGCCACGGTGTTTCGCTCGTGTGAACGGATGGGCGGTCGACGTTTCGTCGTTGTTACGTCATGCGGTTTTAACCCCGCCGTTCGTTAACCGAGCAGGGCGTCGACGAACGCGGACGGCTCGAACGGAGCGAGATCATCGGGCCCTTCGCCGAGGCCGACGAGTTTGACCGGAACACCCAATTCCTGCTGGACGCGGAACACGATTCCGCCTTTCGCTGTGCCGTCGAGCTTGGTGAGCACCACCCCGGTGATGTCCACGACTTCAGCAAACACGCGGGCCTGCGGCAGGCTGTTCTGGCCGATCGTCGCGTCGAGCACGAGCAACACCTCGTCGACCTCGGCGCGCCGGCTCACCACCCGCTTGACCTTGCCGAGCTCGTCCATCAGGCCGGTCTTGGTGTGAAGTCGTCCCGCGGTGTCGATGACGACGACGTCCGCGCCGGCCTCCACACCGGCGTCCACGGCGTCGAACGCCACCGAGGCCGGGTCGGCGCCCTCGGCGCCGCGCACCACCTGTGCGCCGACGCGGGACGCCCAGCTCTGCAACTGGTCGGTGGCGGCGGCCCGGAACGTGTCGGCCGCGCCGAGCACGACACGGCGGCCGTCGGCCACCAGCACGCGCGCCAGCTTGCCGACGGTCGTGGTCTTGCCGGTGCCGTTGACGCCGACGACGAGCAGCACCGAGGGTTTGTCGGCGTGCGGGAGCGCCTTGATGGAGCGGTCCAGGTCGGGCCGCAACGCCTCGATCAGGACCTCGCGCAGCACCGCGCGGGCGTCGGCCTCCGTGCGCACGTTGCTGCTGGCCATCCGCGACCGCAGGGACGCGACGACAGATTCGGTGACGACGGGGCCGAGGTCGGCGATCAGCAGGGTGTCCTCGACGTCCTGCCAGGAGTCCTCGTCAAGGTCACCGCCGCCGAGCAGGCCGAGCATGCTGCGGCCGAGCGTGTTCTGCGACTTGGCGAGCCGCCCCCGCAGCTGCTCGAGGCGGCCTTCTGCGGGTGCGATCTCGTCGAGCACAGGCGCGGCGGGAACTTCCTCAACCACCGGCGGCTCGGGGAGTTGGACGTCGGCGATGGGCCGCTTCGGGGCGTCGCGCGGGAGGGTGGCATCATCGCCGACGGCGGGCAGCCCGCCGGTATCGATCCGTTCGACGGGCTCAGCGGGTGCCGATTGCGCGAACGTGATGCCTGAAGAGGCGGTATAGCCGCCGGACCGGTCGACAGGAGTGGCGGTGTCTGTAGACGACAAGCTGATCCGCCGACGCCGATACCGCAGCAGGCCCACAACGAGCGCAGCCGCGAGTAGTACGGCGATGACGGCTATCGCGATCCACAAGGCTTCCGACACGACGTCATTGTCTCAGGGCGGGTAGGCCGTGACGCTGGACCCCGGCGGCATGGAGACCCGCAAACGCCGGCACATCGACGTGTGCCTGAGTGAGGCGGTCGACTACCAGACGGTGACCACCGGCCTGGAGCGCTATCGGTTGCCGTACAACGCGCTCACGCAGACCGACCTCGGAAGTGTCGAGCTGGCGACGGTTTTCCTCGGCGCCCGCCTGCGCGCCCCGGTGCTGATCGGTCCGATGACCGGTGGCGCCGAGCTGTCTCGGAACGATCAATCGCAATCTCGCCGCTGCGGCCCAGAAGCTCGGCATCGGCATGATGCTGGGTTCGCAGCGCATCATGCTCGACAACGAATCGGCCTCGGCCAGCTTCCGTGTTCGCGATCTAGCACCCGACGTTCTGCTCATCGGCAATATCGGGCTGACGCAACTGACTGAACGGGCGGTCCCGGCACTCATCACGGCGCTCGATCACGTTAGCGCCAATGCCCTTGCGGTGCATACCAATCCGCTGCAGGAAGCCATGCAGCACCAGGGCGACACCGACTTCTCGGGTTCGATCGCCCGGCTGCGGGAGGTCGCGGGATCGATCGGCTACCCGGTGATGCTCAAGGAAGTCGGCCACGGCATCGGGGCCGCTGCCGCCGCAGAACTGGCGGACTGCCCGATCGCGGCTGTGGACGTCGCCGGGGCGGGCGGCACGTCGTGGGCCCGCGTCGAGCAGTTCGTCCGGTACGGCGAAATCCGGTACCCCGCGCTGGCGGAGTGGGGCATTCCGACCGCGCAGGCGCTGCTGGAAGTGCGGCGCGTGCTGCCAGGCGTCCCGCTGGTCGCCTCCGGCGGCATCCGCACCGGGATGGATGCGGCCAAGGCGCTGGCGCTTGGCGCCCACGCGGTATCGGTGGCCCGGCCGCTTCTGGCGCCGGCGATCGAATCGCCCACGGCCGTGGCGGATTGGCTGCAACGCTTCATCGACGAACTCTTGATCTGCCTGCACGGCTGCGGCGCGGCAGACCTCGCCGAACTCCGCGAACGCGGCGTCACCTCAGTGTGATTTCGGCGTGGTCAGTTGCGCTGAGCGCGACATAGCGCTCACAGCGCCCAATCACGCCGAAATCGCAGTCAGTTGGCGGCGCCCACCAGTTCCTGGCCGCGCATGCGCTGGCTGATCACCGCGGTGATGCCGTCGTCGCGCATGGTCATGCCGTACAGCGCGTCGGCGATCTCCATCGTCGGCTTCTGGTGCGTGATGACGAGCAGCTGCGACTGGCTTCGCAGCTGTTCGAACAGCCCCAGCAGCCGGTGCAGGTTCACGTCGTCGAGTGCGGCCTCCACCTCGTCCATGACATAAAACGGCGACGGCCGCGCACGGAAGATGGCCACCAGCATGGCGACAGCGGTCAGCGACTTCTCCCCGCCGGACAGTAGCGACAGCCGCTTGATCTTCTTACCCGGCGGCCGCGCCTCGACCTCGATGCCGGTGGTGAGCATGTCGTCGGGGTTGGTGAGCAGAAGCCGTCCCTCGCCGCCGGGGAACAACGCCGAAAACACTTGCCCGAACTCGCGTTCCACATCGGTGTAGGCCTCGGTGAACACCTGCAGAATGCGTGCGTCGACGTCGTCGATGACGTCGAGCAGGTCCTTACGGGCCGCCTTGACATCCTCGAGCTGTGTCGACAGGAAGTTGTAGCGCTCCTCCAGCGCGGCGAACTCCTCCAGCGCCAACGGGTTCACTCGGCCCAGCTCGTTGAGCTCGCGATCGGCCTTCTTGGCGCGGCGCTCCTGGGTCGACCGGTCAAACGGCATGGGCGCGGGTGCGGTCACCTGTTCACCGCGTTCGCGTGCCTGTTCGTACTCGGCCATCTCCAGCTCCGACGGAGGCAGCGACACCTCGGGGCCGTACTCGGCGACCAGGTCGGCGGCCGCGATCCCGAAGCTTTCGAGCACGTGCTCTTCGAGCTGCTCGATGCGAAGCGCCGCTTGCGCTTTGGCAACTTCGTCGCGGTGCAGCGAGTCGGTCAGCGCGGTGATCTCGGCGCCGAGTTCGTTGACCTCTTCGCGCGCCTTAGCCAGTGCGCCCGCCCGGTGCTGCCGTTCGGCGGCGAGCTCGTCGCGGGCCCGCGACGCGACCGCGACCGCGGCGCTGAGCCGCTGTGCGACCAGGCGGCCGGATTCCGCCACCGCCGCCGCGACGGCTGCGGCGTGCACACGCGCCTCACGAGCGCGTTTGGCGCGCAGCCGTGCTTCGCGCTCGGCGGCAGCCGCCCGACGCAGCGAATCTGCCTGTCCACGAACAGCGTTCGCGCGCTCTTCGGCGGTGCGCACGGTCAGGCGGGCCTCCACCTCGGCGGCTCGGGCGACCTCGGCCGCCGCCATCGACTCCTGCCGATCGACGGGTTCGGATTCAAACCCCGGCTCCTGCTGGGCGTTGTGCAGCCGCTGCTCCAGTTCGGCGAGCTCCTGAACCGTCTGGTTGCGACCGGACTCCAGCTCGTTGCGCTGCTGGATGAGCCGCTGCCACTCGTCGTCGGCCGCACGCGCGTCCTGGCCGAGGCGTCCGAGTTGCTCGTAAATCGACGAGATGGCCGCGTCGGACTCGTTGAGCGCCGCGAGGGCCTGTTCGGCGGCGTCCTGGCGGGTGGCCTGTTCCGTCAGCGCACCGGACAGCGCGGCCGACAGTTCGGATGTCTGCCTCTCGGCCGCCGCCAGCTCTTGGCGGGCCTTCTCGACCTCGGACGTGATCTCCAGCGTGCTGGGCCTGCGGTCGGAACCGCCGGTGACCCAGCCCGCGCCGACAAGGTCGCCGTCGGCGGTGACCGCCTTCAGTTGCGGGCGCGCCGCGACCACGTCCAGCGCGGCGGAGAGGTCACGCACCACCGCGACGCCCGACAGCATGGCGGCGATCGCGCCCTGCAGCCGGTAGGGCGTGTCAACCAGATCCAGTGCCCACAGCGCCCCCTCGGGCAGCGGGCCGGTGTTCGGTGCGGCGTGGATCGGCCAGTCGCCCAGGACGATGGCAGCACGGCCGCCGTCGGACTCCTTCAGCGCGGCGACGGCCGAGCGCGCCGCGCCTGAGTTCTCGGCGGCGACGGCATCCGCGGCCGCACCCAGCACCGCCGCGACCGCCACCTCGTAGCCCGGGCGAACCTTCACCAGGTTGGCGATCGATCCCAAAAGTCCTGAGCCACCGTGGTTTTTCTGCAGCCACGCCGCGCCGTCCTTGCGGTCGAGCCCGACTGACAGCGCCTCGATGCGGGCACGCAACGACGCCACCTGGCGCTCGGCACCGCGCTCGCCCGCCTGGAGTTCGGCGACCCGTTCGTCGGCCAGCCGCAACGCGGTCACCGTGTGGTCGTGGTGCTCGTCGAGACCGACCTCACCGGCGTCGAGTTCACCGACGCGGCCCTGCACGATCTCGAATTCGGCCTGCATCTGCTGGGCCTTCGCCGCGGCGTCGTCGATGCCGCCGGTCAGTCGCGCCACGGTCTCGTCGATCGACTCCACCCGGGTGCGCATCGTGTCGACCTGGCCTGCCAGCCGGGCCAGCCCCTCGCGGCGGTCGGCCTCGGCGCGGGCAGCGGCCATGTGGGCACGTTCGGCTTCGGCGGCGACGGTCTCCCGCTCGCTGAGTTCGGTGCGCGCGGACTCCAGTCGCGTCCGCGATACGGTCAGCTCGTCGAGCAGCTGCCGTTCCTGGGTGGCGACCTCCTCGGCCTGGGCCTCCAGCGCGTCGGGATCGGGACCGGTAAAGGCTTCGGGTTCGGTGTCGAGGTGCTGGGCCCGCTCGCTGGCGATGCGCACCGTGGCGCTGACGCGTTCGGCCAGGGCCGACAACGAAAACCACGTCTGCTGAGCGGCTTCCGTGCGCTCACTGAGACTGCCGACCGCCGACTCGTGGGCGTTCAGCTCGACGGTCCTGGCCTCGAGCCGGGCGGCCAGCTCGTCGTGTTCGCGGCGCAGCGTCGTCTCGGTCTGGTTGGTGTTCTCGAACTCGGCCTTGCGGATCACCAGATCGTCGGCGGCCAACCGCAGCCGAGCGTCGCGCAGGTCGGCCTGGATCGTCTGAGCGCGGCGAGCCATCTCGGCTTGGCGGCCGAGCGGCTTGAGCTGACGGCGCAACTCGGTCGTCAGGTCAGTCAACCGCGCGAGGTTGGCCGACATCGAGTCGAGCTTGCGGACCGCCTTCTCCTTGCGCTTGCGGTGCTTGAGCACCCCGGCCGCTTCCTCGATGAACGCGCGACGATCCTCCGGGCGGGACTCCAAAATCTCGGAGAGCTTGCCCTGGCCGACGATCACGTGCATCTCGCGGCCGATGCCCGAGTCCGACAGCAGTTCCTGCACATCCATCAAACGGCAACTGGCGCCGTTGATCTCGTACTCGCTGCCGCCGTCACGGAACATCCGGCGGGTGATCGACACCTCGGAGTATTCGATCGGCAGCGAGTTGTCGGAGTTGTCGATCGTGACCGTGACCTCGGCGCGGCCCAACGGAGGGCGCGACGACGTGCCGGCGAAGATGACGTCCTCCATCTTGCCGCCACGCAGGGTTTTGGCCCCCTGTTCGCCCATCACCCAGGTGAGCGCATCGACCACGTTCGACTTGCCTGACCCGTTGGGGCCGACGACACACGTGATGCCTGGCTCGAAGCGCAGAGTCGTCGGCGAAGCAAACGACTTGAAGCCCTTCAGGGTCAGACTCTTGAGGTGCACGACGTGCCACACTACCGTCGCGCAGGCTAACGCTCGGTGAACCCCGATAGCGTTTCGCCGACTTCTGACCAATCGGCGATGACTTTGTCGACGTGGCCGGGAGTGTCGCCACTCTGCAGCAGGTCAAGTAGCTTTTCGCAGACCTGCCGAGGGCCCTGCGCGACCACCTGAACACGGCCATCGGGCCTGTTGGAGGCGAATCCGGTCAACCCGAGTTCCCGTGCGCGCGAGCGCGTCCACCACCTGAAGCCCACCCCCTGGACGTAGCCGTGCACCCACGCGGTGAGTCGTACCTCAGCTAACTCCTGCATCAATAACCTCAAATGTCACTTTGGTACCGGACTTCAGTGTGCGGCCCACGGTGCAGACCTGGTCGATGGCCCGCTGCACAACGGTGAGTACCCGCGCCACCTCGTCCTCCGACAATCCGGACAGGTCGAGTTCCATGCGCTCCTCGAGCAGCGGGTAGCGCTCCTGCTCGCGATCGGCGGCCCCGGACACCTTGATCGTCGCCGGATAGTCGTCGCCGAGCCGCCGCTGCAGCGGTGTGTCGCTGGCCATCCCACTGCAGGCCGCCAGGGCGATCTTCATCAGCTCGCCGGGTGTGAATACGCCCTCGACGTCCTCATTGCCCACCAGAACCTCGGCGCCGCGGGTGCTGCGTCCGGTGTAGCTGCGCACGCCGGTGCGCTCAACCCACAGTTCGGTCATGGCTTTCTTTCTACAGCTTCTCGCCGAAATGGACTTCCAGCAGAGAAAGTGCGAGTAGCGCCCTGCTGGAATTCCGTTTCGCGGAAACTTAACCGCGCCGGACACGCGGACGGGCTTGGCATTTCGGGCAGTAGAACGACGAGCGGTTCATGAACTTCTCCCGCCGCATCACCGCGCCGCACCGCCGGCACGGCTCGCCCTCGCGGCCGTACGCGTCCAGCGAGCGCTCGAAGTACCCGGACTCGCCGTTGACGTTCACGTACAGCGAGTCAAACGATGTGCCGCCCTGGCCCAGCGCCTGGGTCATCACCTCGGCGGCGGCGTCGAGCACCTCGCCGAGCTGTCTGCGGGTCAGCGACGACGCGAGCCGGGTGCCGTTGACCTTGGCCCGCCACAGCGCCTCGTCGGCGTAGATGTTGCCGATTCCTGATACCACCGTCTGGTCCAGCAGCTGCCGCTTGATCTCGGAGTGCTTGCGCCGCAACACCGTAACGACGCCATCGCGGTTGAACTTCGGATCCAGCGGATCGCGAGCCAGGTGCGCGACGGGCACCGGCACATCGCTGCCGTCGACGGTGACGACGTCGGCGAGCATCCACCCACCGAACGTGCGCTGGTCCACGAAGCTCAGCGCGGTGCCGTCGTCGAGCAGCGCAGCGATGCGCAGATGGTCCTCGCGGGGCAACGGCCCGAGCAGCATCTGTCCGCTCATTCCCAGATGCACGACAAGCGCCGAGCCGTCGTCGAGCGTCATCCACAGGTACTTCCCGCGCCGACCCGTGCCGACGATGCGCGAATTGAGTAGCCGCGCGGCCAGATCGGCCGGGCCGGCTTCGTGGCGGCGCACCGCGCGCAGGTGGTGCACCCGAACCGCGCTGATGGTCTTGTCGACGACGTGTGCGTCCAACCCCCGGCGAACGATCTCGACTTCGGGTAGCTCAGGCATCGACACCAGGAACGGGGGCGAGAGCGTTCCACGCCGCCGCGGCCGCCTTGAGTTCGGCCTCTTTCTTGGTGCGGCCGACGCCCCTGCCGTACTCGGTCTCGGTGACGATCACGGTCGCGGTGAATTCCTTGTCGTGGTCGGGACCCGTCGAGGTGACCACATACGACGGCGCACCCATGCCGCGGGTCGCGGTGAGTTCCTGCAGACTGCTCTTCCAGTCCAGCCCCGCGCCCAGCGTCGGGGCGGTGTCCAGCAGCGAGGCGAACAGCCGCAGGATCACTTCCCGCGCGCTGACGATGCCATGCTCCAGATAGATTGCGCCGAGCAGGGATTCGACGCCGTCGGCCAGGATACTGGCCTTGCCCGCGCCACCGGAGTTCTCCTCACCCTTGCCCAACAGCAGGAAGGCGCCCAGCCCGTCGTCCGACAGGTGACGACCGACATCGGCCAGCGCCTGGGTGTTGACGATGCTGGCCCGCAGCTTGGCCAGATCGCCCTCGCTGCGATCGGGATGACGGTGGTAGAGCTCCTCGGTGATCATCAGCCCGAGGACCGCATCGCCGAGAAACTCCAGCCGCTCGTTGGTGGGCAGTCCGCCGTTCTCGTACGAGTAGCTGCGGTGCGTCAGCGCCATCGTGAGCAGCTCGTCGGGCAAATCGATGCCCAGTGCCTTGATCAGCGGCGCCCGGTCAGTCACGTTTGTCATCATCGAACATGCCCGCGAGCTTGGCCCACCGAGGGTCGATCTGCTCGTGGTGGTGATCCGATCCGGCGGTGGCCAGCGGCACTCCGCACTCCGGGCACAGGCCGATACAGTCGGGTCCGCACAGCGGCGCGAACGGCAGCGCCAGCCCGACCGCGTCGATGATCGGCTGCTCGAGGTTGACGGTGTCGTCCACGACGCGCCCGACCTCGTCGGCCTCCGTGGTTTCGTCGGTGGCGCTGGCCGGATAGGCGTACAGCTCGGTGAGATCGATCTCGACGCGACCGGTGACAGGCGTCAGGCAGCGCGCGCACTCACCCGACGTCGGCGCCGACATTGTTCCGCTGACCAGCACGCCTTCGGAGACCGACTCGAGCCGCAGATCGAGATCCAGCGGGGCACCTTCGTCGATCGCGATCAGGTCCAGCCCGATGCGCAAGGGACTGGGAACGGTCTCGGCGACGGTCATCATGGACCCGGGCCGTCGACCCAACCTGGAGATACTGAGCACGAGCGGCGATCGGGACGCGCGGCGCGCCGCCGATTTCGCATGCGTCGCCATAAGGATCAATCCTACGGCGACAGCCGCAGCGGCTTAGCGGGCTGCGTAGTCGTGGGTTCCCGCCGCGGTGCGCAGCTGGTGCCGGCCGCGGCCCACCGAACGCAAGGTTCCGTTGAGGAAGTCCTCGAACTCGGCGAGCTTGCTGTCGACATAGATGTCGCATTCGCCGCGCAACCGGTCGGCCTCGGCGTGTGCCGAGTCGACCAGACGCGTCGCCTCCAGCGTCGCGGTCTGCACGATCTCGTTCTGCGCGACCAGTCGCTGCTGTTCCTTGATGCCTTCCTGCACGGCCTTCTCGTAGGCGAGGTTGCCGTTCTCGATGAGACGGTCGGCTTCGGTCTTGGCACGTCCGGTGCTCGCCTCGTACTCGCGCTTGGACGTGGCGGCGAGGCGACTGGCCTCCTCACGGGACTCCCCGACCATGCGTTCACTGTGCTGACGGGCCTCGGCCACCATCCGGTCGGCCTGCGACTTGGCGTCGGCGAGAAGCCGGTCGGCCTCGGCACGGGCGTGGTTGACCAGCGAATCGGCCTCGGTCGTCGCCGAGGACACCATCGACCCGGAGTGCTCCTTGGCCTCGCGCAGCAACGTGTCCCTGGCGTCGAGAACATCCTGGGCGTCGTCGAGTTCGCCCGGTATGGCGTCCTTGATGTCGTCGATCAGTTCGAGGACATCGCCGCGCGGCACCACGCAGCCGGCCGTCATCGGCACGCCGCGGGCTTCTTCCACAATCGCGCCCAACTCGTCGAGCGCTTCAAAAACTCGGTACACGGCAACACCCTCCAGGCGTAGTTGACAGTTACCAGTGTGCCTGGTGTTACCTCTGTGACTCAGTTTCGACGCCGGTGTGTCGCCTTCGGCGCTTCTTGCTGTGCCACCGCTACCCCAGGCTGTAACTCCCGTCTGAATTGCTACGCGCACATTATGTCAATACAAACCGGCCGCCGCACATCCATCTTGACGAGCAAACATGCAGGTCGGCGACCAGCGCAGACGATGCCTTCGAGAAAACCGGACAAAGGTGTGGGAATTGGGGTCGGTGACCGCTCTCAGTTGGTGAACGCAGCCCACCACGTCCCGCGACCCGCTAATCAGGAGAACGCCATGACCACGAACCACATCCCCCAGTCCCGTGTCGCCGCGCACCGACTTCGAAGTCGACGGTGGCCGCCTACATCACGCCCGCCACGGCCACCGCCCTGAATCGACGACAGTCAGATGAGTCACCCGGGGTTTTCGGGTGACTCATCTTTCGGGCGGTGCCTGCTAATGCAGCGCGGCGCGAATGGCGTCACGCGCCCTGTCCAGCATCGACGCGAAAGGACCGACAGCGAAATTCATCTTGGCCGACTCCACGCCCGCGTGCGGTCGGGTGGGTGAGATGGCCTCTGCGGCCAGAACGGCCTTAGCCATCCGCTCGCGGTCGTCTGCGTTCAGATTGCGCTCCAGCTTGGTGAACTCCTCGTTTTCCTCGCGCTCAGCATGGTCGATCACGGCGTCCCGGAATTTGGTCAGCTCGTCGATGAATTTCTGCGAGCCGAAGTCCATGTTTTCGAGCTTGGTCAACATCTGCTTGGCCTTGTGCTCCTCCTTCAAGCGGGCGTCGACGATCTCGTCGCCCTTCGCCGCCTCGTGGCGCACGCGCGGATGGACCACCATTTCCTCGGCGGTCTCGTGCACGGCCAGCAGTTGGCGCAGTTCGATGAACGCCTTCTCGCGCGCATTGGTGTCGGATGCGCTCAGCACTTCGTCGAACATGTCCTTGATCAGGTTGTGCTGATCCTTGAGGAACTTCACGACGTCGTCGGTTGACTGGACAAATGTCTCAACCACGGCAAAACCTCCGATGCTCATGGGATTTGGTTGGGGGCACGGTGGGCTGTGCGCCACTCTTCGCCTACCCGATGAGCCCGGGGGCTAACCCTTGAGCTTGGCCTGCACGCCGCACGTTGACGGCCTCGGGCAGCAGTTCGGAGACGTCGCCGCCGAACGTCGCGACCTCTTTCGCCAGCGACGACGACACGAACGAATATTTCGGGGCCGTGGCGACGAAGAAGGTGTCGACACCGGCGATGTGCTTGTTCATCTGCGCCATCTGCAACTCGTATTCGAAGTCGGTCCCGGTGCGCAGACCCTTGACGATCGCGGTCAGTCCACGGGTTTTGACGAAGTCGACGACGAGCCCCTGACCGGACTCGACCCGCAGATTCGACAGGTGTTTGGTCGATTCCTCGATCATCGCGATGCGCTCGTCGAGGTCGAACATCCCCTTCTTGTTGGGATTGACCAGCACCGCGACGACGACCTCGTCGAACTGGGCCGCCGCGCGCTCGAAGATGTCGATATGACCGAGGGTCACCGGGTCAAAGGAACCCGGGCATACGGCGCCGCTCATGGGCGATGACGCTATCAGGGCAGGTCACGGTCTCGGCGGTGCTGGGGGTACTCCCCTAGCAAGCTGGGGGCCCCACCCGCTTGCGGGGGAGAGCGATGGGCCCACCGCTTGCGAGGGGACGACCCGGGGATCAGCAGCGTTCGCCCAGCTCCAAACGGGTGTCTCCGTAGGTGCGTGACGGCCACACCTGCCATCCGTCCGGCCAGGTCAGCGGTGGGCCGGACGCCGCGCGCTCGACGACGACGACGGTGCCGGGCGCTGTCCACCCGCCTCGCGTCAGCGCACCCAGCATGTCCTCGATCTCGGCGGCGGCGAGGTCGTAGGGCGGATCGGCCAACACCAGGTCGACCGGCTGTGCACTGCCCGACCGCAGCACCACGGCCACCGGACCCCGGCGCACCGTTGCCCCCGTCACGCCAAGGGCGTCGATGTTCTTGTCGATGACGCCTGCCGCGCGCTGGTTTGACTCCACGAACACCGCCGACGCGGCCCCGCGGGACAGTGCCTCCAGGCCCAGCGCTCCCGAGCCCGCGTACAGATCCAGCACGGACAATCCGTCGAGATCGACGCGCGCCGTCAAGACGTTGAACAACGACTCGCGGACCCGGTCGGACGTGGGGCGGGTTCCGGTGCGCGGCACCGTGATTCGACGTCCGCCTAGGGCGCCGGCGACGATGCGGGTCAGCTGACCACCGCCAACAGGTCGCCACCTTCGACCTGCGCCGTCGCCGACACCGCGACACGGGTGAGGACGCCTGCTTTCGGCGCGGTGATCGCGGCCTCCATCTTCATGGCCTCGATGGTGGCGATGGTTTGGCCGGATTCGACCTTCTCCCCCTCGGATACCCCGACGGTCACGACGCCGGCGAAGGGCGCGGCGACGTGGTCGGGGTTGGCCCGGTCGGCCTTCTCGGCGGTGGGCACCTCGCTGGCGATGCTGCGGTCACGCACCACCACGGGCCGCAGTTGCCCGTTGAATATGCACATCACGGTGCGCATGCCGCGTTCGTCGGGATCGCTGATGGCCTCCAGTCCGATCAGTAACTCGACGCCGCGCTCGAGCCTCACGCGGTGTTCGTCTCCGTGCCGCAGGCCGTAGAAGAACTGGTTGGCCGACAGGCTGGAGGTGTCGCCGTAGAGGTCTCGATGGGCCTCGAATTCCTTTGTCGGCCCAGGGAACAACAACCGGTTCAAGGTCGCTTGGCGTATCACGCCCGGCTGCGCCAATACCGACTCGTCCTCAGCGCTGAGCTCTTCGTTGGGCTTGGCCGGCGATCGTCCGGCCAGAGCTTTGGTGCGCAGTGGCTCCGGCCAGCCGCCCGGCGGGTCGCCGAGCTCGCCACGCAGGAATCCGATGACCGAATCGGGAATATCGAACCGTGAAGGGTCCGAAGCGAATTCGTCGGCGCTGATGCCTGCGCCGACGAGGGCGAGCGCGAGGTCGCCGACCACCTTCGACGACGGCGTCACCTTCACCAGCCTGCCAAGGATGCGGTCGGCCGCCGCGTAGTTCGCCTCGATCTCCTCGAAGCGGTCCCCGAACCCGAGCGCGATGGCCTGCTGGCGCAGGTTCGACAGTTGACCGCCCGGGATCTCGTGGTGATACACCCGTCCTGTCGGGGTTGGAGGGCCGGACGCTGCAACATCGAACGGTGCGTAGACCTTTCGCAGCGCTTCCCAGTACGGCTCGAGATCGCATACCGCCGACAGCGACAGCCCGGTGTCGTACTCGGTATGCGCGGCGGCCGCGACGATCGAGCTCAACGCGGGCTGACTCGTCGTGCCCGCCAGTGGCGCCGAGGCACCGTCGACGGCGTTGGCGCCGGCCTGCCATGCGGCGACGTAGGTGGCCAACTGGCCGCCGGGGGTGTCGTGAGTGTGCACGTGCACCGGCAGGTCGAATCTGCTGCGCAACGCACGGACCAACACACTGGCCGCGTGCGGGCGCAGCAGCCCCGCCATGTCCTTGATCGCGAGCACGTGCGCGCCTGCGTCGACGATCTGCTCGGCGAGTTTGAGGTAGTAGTCCAGCGTGTAGAGGTTCTCGCCCGGATCGGCCAGGTCCCCGGTGTAGCTCATCGCAACCTCGGCGATCGACGCGCCGGTCTCGCGGACCGCGTCGATGGCGGGCCGCATCGACTCCACGTTGTTGAGCGCGTCGAAGATGCGATAGATGTCGATGCCCGTCGCGGTCGCCTCCTCCACGAAGGCCCTGGTGACCGTCTCCGGGTACGGCGTGTATCCGACGGTGTTGCGCCCACGCAGCAGCATCTGCAGGCAGATGTTCGGCATCGCCTCACGCAGCGCGGCGAGCCGCTCCCACGGATCCTCCTTCAAGAACCGAAGCGCCACATCGTAAGTCGCCCCGCCCCAGCATTCGACGGACAGCAGCGCCGGGGTCATGTGCGCGATGTAGGGCGCAACCATGAGCAGGCCGGTGGTCCGCAACCGGGTCGCCAGCAGCGACTGGTGCGCGTCGCGGAACGTCGTATCCGTGACGCCGACCGCCTTCGAATCCCGCATCCAGCGGGCGAATCCCTCCGGCCCGAGTTCGGTCAGTCGCTGCTTGGATCCGCTGGGCGGAGGTGACGACAGGTCGACGTCGGGCAGCTTGTCGTCCGGATAGACGGCCGACGGCCGCGGCCCGTGTGGCTGGTTGACCGTGACATCGGCGAGGTAGTTGAGGATCTTGGTGCCGCGGTCGGCCGGGGTGTGCGCGGTGAGCAGGTACGGACGGTCGTCGATGAACGACGTCGTGACCCGCCCGGCGCGGAAATCCGGATCGTTGACGACGGCCAACAGGAACGGGATGTTCGTCGTCACCCCGCGGACCCGGAACTCGGCGAGCGCACGACGCGCCCTGGCGACCGCCGTCGCGAAGTCGCGCCCGCGGCACGTCAGCTTGACCAACAGCGAGTCGAAGTGCGCGCCGATCTCGGCGCCCAGATGCGTTGCGCCGTCGAGTCGTATGCCCGCACCTCCGGGCGTCCGGTAGCTGGTGATGCGCCCGGTGTCGGGACGGAATCCGTTGGTGGGATCCTCGGTCGTGATGCGGCACTGCAAGGCGAAACCCCGTGGCGCCGTCAATCCGTCCTGTCGCAGTCCGAGTTGCTCCAGGCTCTCCCCGTCGGCGATGCGCATCTGGCTGGCGACCAGGTCGACGTCGGTGATCTCTTCGGTCACCGTGTGCTCGACCTGGATGCGCGGATTCATCTCGATGAACACGTAATGGCCGCGCTCGTCGAGCAGGAACTCGACGGTGCCCGCGTACATGTAGTCGATCTGGCGCGCGAACGCGACCGCGTCGGCGCACATCCGGTCCCGCAGTTCGGCGGGCAGGTTTGGCGCGGGCGCGAGCTCGATGACCTTCTGGTGGCGCCGCTGCACGCTGCAGTCGCGTTCGAACAGGTGCATCACGTTGCCGTGCTTGTCGGCCAGAATCTGGACCTCGATATGCCGCGGGTTGATCACCGCCTGCTCGAGATAGACCGTCGGGTCACCGAACGCCGACTCGGCCTCGCGGCTGGCCGCCTCGATGGCCTCGGGCAGCGCGGACGGATCCGTGACGCGCCGCATCCCGCGGCCTCCGCCGCCGGACACCGCCTTGACGAACAGCGGGAATTCCATCGTCGCGGCCGCCGCCACAAGTTCGTCCGTGGACGACGACGGCTCCGATGAGTTCAGCACGGGCAACCCGGCGGCGCGCGCCGCGGCGATCGCCCGCGACTTGTTGCCTGTCAGCTCAAGGATTTCCGCGCCGGGGCCGATGAACGTGATGCCCGCGGCGGCGCACGCCGCGGCCAGCTCAGGGTTTTCCGACAGAAACCCGTAACCGGGATAGACGGCGTCGGCGCCTGCATGTCGCGCGACGCGGATGATCTCGTCGACCGACAGATACGCGCGGACCGGATGGCCCTCCTCGCCGATCTGATACGACTCATCGGCCTTCAGCCGGTGCTGGGAGTTGCGGTCCTCGTGCGGATAGACCGCGACCGTGGTGATTCCCATCTCGTAGGCCGCCCGAAATGCACGGATCGCGATTTCGCCGCGATTGGCGACCAGGACTTTGGAAATCACGCGCTCTGTACCCCCGACGTGTCTAGAGGAGCGTGGACCAGTAGTCCCAGAAACGCACCAGAATCAGCAGAATCAGGCCCGTGAACCACAATGCCGTCAGCGACCACCGCCACGTGTGAAGCAACCGGACCACGGCGTTGGAGGTCGCCGGCTGCACCGCGATCGACGACACCACCACCAACAGCGGGATCGTCACGGCCCACACCACCATGCAGTAGGGGCACAACGCCCCGATGCTGTAGAGGCTCTGATAGATCAGCCAGTGCACGAACGCGGTGCCGAGCAAGGTGCCGATCGCCAGGCCGGCCCAGTACCAGCGAGGCAGATCGACCGTCGCGAGCGCGAGCACCCCGGTCACCAGCACGACGGTGAACGCCACGATCCCGATGAGCGAGTTGGGGAATCCGAACGCCGACGCCTGGTCGGTGACCATCACCGAACCGCACGACAACACCGGGTTGATGCTGCAGGACGGCACATAGTCGGGATTGATCAGAATCTCGATCTTCTCGACCGTGAGCGTGACCGCGGCCGCAAGACCCAGCACCCCGGCGATCAACACCCAGACCGCGCCGGCCCTCCGAACCGAGACGCCCGCCGACTGCGCCGACGCGGGTTCGCTCGTCGGGGCGTCGCTGGACGTCGTGACGGTCATGGCGCGGGTGCGGTTGCGGGTGGAGGCGCACCGGCATCGAGAGCAGGCACGTTGCCGACGATCTCCTCGATCTTGGCGATCAGCGCGTCAGGAGTCGTCGGGCTGTAGTCCTCGCCGTTGATGCGGATGGTCGGCGTCGACTGCACGTTGGTTGCCTTGGCCAGTCCCTCGGCCATCTCTGCAAAGCGCTCCTTGTTGATGCAGTCCGGCACGCCACCTGTGACGCCTGCCTGGCGGGCGACTTCGATCAGCCGGGCGTTGTCGGGGAATGGCCCGACACCCTCCTCCGGCTGCTGGGCGTACAGACCGGCGTGGAACCGCCGGAACGCATCCGTCGACTCCTCTGCCACGCAATAGGCGGCGTTGGAGGCGCGAGTCGAATATCCGTCGCCCTGACGATCCAGGATGGAGACCATGTAGTAGTCGGCAGCGACCGCACCGGAGTCGATCAGCTTGCTCACGGTGGGACCGAACTGCTTTTCGAAGTTGCCACACGCCGGGCACAGGAAGTCCTCGTACAGCGAGAGCACGGCCTTCGGCTCGTCGGCGCCGTCCTTCTTGATCAGTTCGGCCGACGTGACCCGGATCGACTTCGCCTCACCCGACGCCGGCTTTTCCTCCTTGTTCATCACGATGTAGAGGACGAGCACCACGGCGAAGATCACCACGATCGCGGTCAGGCCGATCTGGACCGCCAGGTTGCGCTTGCGGTCGGCCGCTTTCAGGTCGTATTTGGGTTTCGGAGCCACGCGACAAGAGTACCGGCGGCCCTTTCCCGGTATTTCAGGTGCGGGCCAGATGGGCGCGCAGCGCAGAGATCGATTCCGCGGTGGCGGTTGCGCTACCGCCTCCCAGCGCGAAGAAGTTGGCGAAGCCGTGGATCAGCGAACCGAACTCGCGGTAGTCGACGGTCACGCCCGCTGCGCGCAGGGCGTCCGCATACTGCCTGCCTTCGTCGCGAAGGGGATCGAATCCGGCCGTCAGCACCATCGCAGGCGGCAGTCCGGACAGGTCGTCGGCGAGCAGCGGCGATACCCGTGGGTCTGCGGCATCGACCTGCGCGCCGCCGACGAACTTCTCGGTACAGAACCGCAGATCGGCACTGTTGAGAAAGAACCCGCGGGCGAACAACGTTCGCGACCGCGTCTCGCCGCCCCAATTGGTGACCGGATAGAACAGCAACTGCATCGCAGGCTGCCGAGTGCCCTCGTCGCGCGCACGCAGCGCCACCAGCGCGGCGAGGTTGCCTCCGGCGCTGTCACCCCCGACCGCCACCCGGCCGGGATTCGCCCCCATCTCGGCGGCGTGATCGAGCGCCCAAACGAACGCGGTGAACGCGTCGTCGGAACCGGCAGGCGCCTTGTGCTCGGGCGCCAGCCGATACTCGACCGACAACACATGCAGACCGCCCTCCCGGCAGATCTGCCTGCACAGGTCGTCATGGGTTTCGAGGTCACCGATGACCTGGCCACCGCCGTGATAGAAGACCAGCATGGGCTCGCCGTCGCCGTCGACCGGCCGGTAGTGCCGGGCCGGGATCGGGCCCGCAGGCCCGGGGATCGACAGGTTCGTCACGGCGGCCACCGGGATGTCCTGTTTCAAGCCTGCGGCGACGATGCGCAGCTTTTGCCGCGCGGCGGCGACGTCGGTGCTCAGACACCAGGCTATTGCGGCCGGTCGCGGTCATGCCCGCCAGCATCAGCTGCAGCGTCGTGTCCAGCGTGTTGCCGTCGATGGTGATCGATCGGCCACCGAGCATCGCGCGCTTGACCGCGTTCGGGATCCGCGGCAGTGCGCGCACGGTGAGGCCAGACAGCGTGTTGAGCACCGCCTCCTTACGGCTCGGAACCCATTGGGCCTGGACTGGCAGACTCGACGTCATGGCTTCTCCCTCGATCACGCTCAATGACGGTAATGCGATCCCCCAGGTTGGACTCGGTGTTTTCCAGACACCGCCGGAAGAGACCGAACGGGCGGTGACGACGGCCCTCGAGGCCGGGTACCGCCATGTCGACACGGCCGCGGCATACCGCAACGAAAGCGGGGTCGGCCGAGCCCTCGCCGCGTCGGGTCTGCCGCGCGAGGACGTGTACATCACGACGAAGCTGTGGAACGCCGATCAGGGATACGACTCCACGCTACGGGCGTTCGACGCCAGCATGGACCGGCTCGGTATCGACGACCTCGACCTCTACTTGATCCACTGGCCCTTGCCGGAGAAGAACACCTTCGTCGAGACCTTCAAGGCGTTCGCAAACCTGCGCGACCAAGGCCGCATCCGCTCGATCGGTGTCAGCAACTTCGAGCCGGAGCACCTGCGAATTCTGGTGGACGCCACCGGAATCGTGCCAGCAGTCAACCAGGTCGAGTTGCATCCGATGCTGCAACAACAGGAACTGCGCGATGTGCACGCCACGCTGGGTGTCGCCACCGAGGCGTGGGCCCCCCTGGGCCAGGGTGCACTGCTCGACAATCCGACCGTGACTTCGGTCGCCGAGCGCTACGGAAAAACGCCGGCGCAGGTACTGATTAGGTGGCATATCCAGCTCGGCAATATAGTCATCCCGAAGTCGGTGACCCCCGAGCGAATTGTGAGTAACTTCGACGTGTTCGATCTTGAACTGAGCGAGCAGGACATGGCGTCCATCTCCTCGCTGGGCGACGGAACACGGTTGGGTCCCGATCCACGGACCTTCGATTTCACAGGGTAGGTGACATGACGTCGGCTTCGATTCCCACCGTCACGCTCAACGACGGGAACACCCTTCCGGTGATCGGTCTCGGCGTCGGCGAGCTGTCGGAATCCGAAACCGAACAATCGGTGACCGCAGCGCTGGAGGCGGGCTACCGGTTGATCGACACCGCATCGGCCTACGGAAACGAAGCCGCGGTCGGTCGCGCGATCGCCTCGTCGGGGGTGCCGCGCGAGGAGGTGTTCGTCACCACCAAGCTGGCCACCCATGATCAGGGTTATCAGGCGTCGCAGGACGCGCTGAAGGCCAGCCTCGAGCGACTCGGCCTCGATTACGTCGACCTCTACCTGATCCACTGGCCGGGCGGCGACGCCGGTAAGTACGTCGACAGCTGGGGCGGGCTGATGAAGCGGAAGGAAGTTGGCGACACCAAGTCGATCGGTTTGGCGAACTTCCACGCCGAGGACTTGTCCAACGTCATCGACCTGTCATTTTTCACCCCGGCGGTCAATCAGATCGAGTTGCACCCGCTGCTGAACCAGGCCGAGCTGCGCGCGACGAATGCCGAATACGGCATCGTCACCGAGGCCTACGGCCCGTTGGGAGTCGGCAACCTGTTGGACAACGCGACGATCGGATCCGTGGCGCAGGGGCACGGCAAGACGGCGGCGCAGGTGCTGATCCGGTGGAGCATTCAGCTGGGCAACATCGTCATCCCGCGTTCCTCGTCACCGGAGCGGATCAAGTCGAATTTCGACGTCTTCGACTTCGAGCTGACCGACGACGACATGGCCACCCTCAACGGGTTGAACGACGGCACCCGTTTCCGCCCGGACCCCGAAACATACACGGGCACTTAGCCCGTCGGGGACGTCGCGGCCGCGTCATCCTGCGAAGAGCAGGTACAGCCCGGCGAAGGTGTAGCCGACCATCGTGAGCATCATCGCCAACTGACCCGTCACCCGGTGTCCGACGGGCAGTAGTCGGAGGGCCTTGTCGTGAGCGGCCGCCACGGCGACGACGTGACCCGCAACGACACACGAAACCTGGATGGTCGACAACACGGCCGGATGAAGCGACAGCCAGTAATTGGCATCCGCGATGCCCAGCCCGAGCAGATCCCATCCCCTGTCGAAAGGGTCGGCCAGGCGGATGACCGTTTCCTGGCCTCCCTCAACCAAGTACGACAGGTAGTGGGCGAGCATGTAGCCCACGACGATCGGGATCAGCGAGTGCGCCATTTGACCCGGAAGTCGGCGACGTTGCCTGCGGTCGACGCCGCCGGTCGCCCGCGCTGCTGCCCAAAAAGTCACCGCCACAACAACGATGAACATCGCCAGACCGATGGTGCGCAGCAACGTGCCGCCGACCAGTTCGGAGACCAGAGGCAGTGCCGCCGCATGGTCGTAGACGAAGTTGTCGACCGCAGGCCTCGCCGAGAAGCTGTCGAAAGCGGTGGAGCCGAGCAGCACCGCAAGCACCGCAAGCGTTCCCGGCCGCACCGGCATTGACGGCAGATGGTCGAGCGGATTGCCGACGACAATCCGACCGGTGTCGACGCTGCGCCGGAATGGCGCCAGCCGCGATACAGCGACGCTGTAGACGTCGAAAGGATCGGCGCGGACGAACCACCGCTGGCCGAACACCACGGCGCCGCCCACCATCGCGACGACGTAGCCCAGAAGCCAGAATTTGATCGTTGTCAGTGTGCCGAGATTCGGGCTTGCCAATTCCAGCCACACGAATGCGAACAACCCGGCAACGGCGGGCCAATACCCCCATCCGGCCGGGTAGCGCGCGTAATCACCACCGGCGGTGCGGCGGCTCACAGTGATCACCCGATAAACGGTCCGCACCGGCGAGATGACTCGCCACACCGGGCCGATCGCGAGGGACACGACGAGCAACCCCACCCACAACAGCACGTAGAAGACTCCGCGCAGCGGGTTCTCGCCGTCCTGCGGCCCGAATACCGCGGCGACACCGACCCACACCGTGAACGCCAACGCCGCACCCGCCGCGGTCCAACGGCAAAGGGCTGAGTCGACCGCCCGCGTCACCCATTCGGGCAGCGGGCAACCCGGCCGAGCCGGGTCGAAGCGCGGTTGCTTCCAGGCGACCGCGAACACGGCGAAGGTCGACGCCACCACCCATGCTGCACCAATCAGCACAAACGACAACGGGATTGGAAGATCGGCCGACACATCCACGTCGTGCGCCAGTACGGCCTGGGCCTGCTCTGCCGTCAACACCACAGCCTGCCTGCGATCCGCAAGGGTTCACCCGGTAGGACAGGTCGCGGCGGCGTCACGCAGCGCGACTCCCGACGGCGCGTCGATCGGTAGCGCGTAGCCGCGCAGCACCGCGATGAACTGCATGGCGTACTGACAGCGAAACGCCGTGTTGGGCGGCATCCAGATCGCCGGCTCCTGATCGCCCTTGTCCTGATTCGCGCCTCCTGCGACGGCGATCAGGTTGGCCGGGTCGTTGCCGAATCGCAGCCGCAAGTCGTCGGTCCAGAACCGGGCGCCGAGATCCCACGCCAACGCCAGCGGCACGATGTGGTCGATCTGCACCGCCGCACCGGTCTTCTCGCCGCGCACGAACGCGATTTCGCCGTTGGTGTACGGGTCGTGCAGTCTGCCGGTGGCGACGGCGGTGGGGCACCTTTTGATCGACACGTAGGACTTGTCGACGAGATCACGCTCGAGGATGTCGTTGCGCGTGTCGCAACCGTTGTGGCCACCCGGTGCGGGGTTGTCATCGGTCCAGCTGTCGCCGAAGGCATCGCGTCGATAGTCGTAGCCGCGGATGCGCACCGGCACCAGGGCGATGCCCGCCAGTACATCGACGCCCGGTGCGACCGTCGGCACGTCTGCGCCGGCGATGAACTGGGATCGGTTGACCGACGCGATGATGACCTGGACCGCGACCAGTACCGCGATGGCGACGATCGCCGTCAACCACAGCAGGCGTCTGCGGTTCATGCCTTCTCCAGGTACTCGACTCGTTCGGTGTCGATGAACGGCGCTGCCAGCGCGGCCAGCCCGGGATCATTCGGAGCGCCTTCATAAAACGACTCGCAGAACGCGCGCGCGGACAGGATGATGTCCAGGTGATCTGACAGCGACAGGAAACGAAGTGTGATCGCTCGGCCGGATTGGCTGAGTCCCAACACATCTCCCTCGCGACGTTCCTTGAGATCGAGGTCCGCGAGTTCGAAGCCGTCGAGCGTTGACGCGACCGCCGTGAGGCGATCGCCCGCCTTTGAGCCTTCCGGTAGTTTCGTGACGAGCAGGCACAGGCTCGGATGCTGTCCTCGGCCGATGCGCCCACGCAGCTGGTGCAGCTGGCTGATGCCGAACCGGTCGGCGTCCATCACGAGCATCACGGTGGCGTTGGGCACGTCGACGCCGACTTCGATCACCGTGGTGCAGACCAGCACATCGATCTCGGACGCGCGGAATGCGGCCATCACCGCATCCTTCTCGTCGGCGGACAGCCTGCCGTGCATGAGGCCCAGCCGCAGCCCGGACAGCGGTCCGTGGCCGAGGCGCTCGAACAGTTCGACGACTGTGGTGGCGGGCGGTCCGCCCGTCTTCTTGCCGTCTTTCTCGTCAACGGTCCTGTCGTCCCCGTCGATCCGCGATGCGACGACGTACGCCTGCCTGCCGGCGCTGACCTCCTCGGTGATGCGTTGCCAGGCGCGCTGCAGCCACGCGGGCTTCTCGTTGAGGAAGATGGTGTTAGTGCTGATCGGTTGGCGGCCTCGCGGCAGCTCACGCAGCGTGGATGTCTCCAGGTCGCCGTAGACGGTGAGAGCGACGGTCCGCGGGATGGGCGTCGCGGTCATCACCAGGAGATGCGGTGTCAGACCCTGGGGCGCCTTGGCCCGCAAGCGGTCTCGCTGTTCCACGCCGAACCGGTGCTGTTCATCCACCACGACCATGCCTAAGCGATGGAACTCGACCGCATCCTGCAGCAGCGCGTGGGTCCCGATGACGATGCCGGCATCGCCGCTCACCACCTCGTCGCGGACCGTCCGCTTCTGCTGGGGCGACATGGATCCGGTCAGCAGCGCGATCCGCGTCGCACCGTCCGCGCCACCGAGTTGACCCGCCATCGCCAGCGGGCCCAGGACATCACGGATGGAGCGGGCATGTTGGGCGGCAAGGACTTCCGTCGGCGCCAAGAGTGCACACTGGTATCCCGCGTCGACCATCTGCAACATGGCCAGGACGGACACGATGGTCTTACCGGACCCCACCTCGCCCTGCAGCATGCGGTTCATCGGCTTGCTGGCCGCCAACTCGCCCGACAGCACGTCGAGGACATCCTTCTGCCCTGTGGTCAATTCGAACGGCAACTGCTGACGCATGGCCGCGACGAGGCCGCCGTCTTTCACCGAGGCGACGGGACCGGACTCTTTCAGTTCCCCGAATCGCCGCCCCACCAAGGCCCATTGCAGCCCGACGGCCTCGTCATAGGTCAGCCGCGCGATGGCGGCGTCGCGTTCGGCGGCTTTCTCTGCAGTGTGTATCGCCCGCAGGGCCCGGTCTTCACTGATCAGGTCGTGTTGCCGCAGAAACGATTCCGGCAGCGGCTCCTCGACCGGATCGAGAACGTCGAGCACCTGGCGCACACACGCGTAGATCTCCCAGGTTTGCAGCTTCTTGCTGGCGGGGTAAATCGGGAAGAACTCCCGCTGGAACGCCGCCAACAGATCCGCGCCACTGGATCCCGACGCCTCGGCGATCGTCTGCAGCGACTTCGACCCCTTCATCTCGCCGCTCTCGTGCAGCACGAGAAATGCTGGATGGGTCAGCTGTAAAGTGCCCTTGAAGTAGCCGACCTCCCCCGACAGCATCACACTCGCGTCCTTTTTCAAGGATTTCTTGAGGTACTTCACGTTGAAGAAGGTCGCCGTCACCTTGGGCTTGCGATCACCGAGCGTGACGACCATGTACTCACGCTTCGGCTGTCGGTTCGTCCACTTCAACTCCACGTTCGAAATGACGTCGACGAACGTGATGTGCTCGCCCTCCTCGGGAGCATCGCCCTCTTCGAGCACGGTCATTTCGTCGCTGTACTTGCGTGGGTAGTGGCGTAGCAGGTCGTTGACGGTGCGGATGCCGAAGTGCTCCTCGAGTGGCCCCGCGGCCTTCTTACCCAGGACGAAGTCCAGTCGGTCGCTCAGCACGGCCACCGCTACTCCACCCCGATCTGCAGCGCATCGCCGCGGTGGTCGGTGTGATAGGTGACGAGTTCGGCGCCGAGGTGTCGACGGTGGACGTGCTCCTGCAACGCCTCGCCGACGCCGGGGTCGACTCCGGCGCCGGTGAGCACCGTGACGAGTTCCCCGCCGGATACCAACAACAGGTCGATGAGGCCCGCGCCGGCGGCGGTCAGGTCGTCCCCGACGATCAGCACCTCGTCACCCGCGATGCCGAGCCCGTCGCCCGGTTTGCAGGTGCCCGCCCATGTGAGTGCCTCCTCGGTGGCGACCCGCACCGAACCGTGCCGGGCGGCGGCCGCGGCGCGCGCCATGGTGTAGCCGTCGTCGACGGCCTGCCGCTCGGCGTCGTGCATCGCCAGCGCCGCGAGCCCCTGCACCATCGACGCCGTGGGCACCGGCACCACGTCGATACCCCAGCCGATCGCGGCTGTGCATCCCGCGACGAGCTCCTCGGCGGCGACGTAGCCGTTCGGCAACACCATGATCTGCGCCGCACCGGCGTTGACCAATGCGTGAAGCAACTGCTTGGCGCTCACGGGCGCAGAGTCGTCGGGCTGCAGCACATGCGCACCCTCGCCCGCGAACAGTGCCTCAGCACCGCCACCGTCGACCACCGCCAGCACCGCGCGTTCGGAGGCCCATCCTCCCGACGGCCGCGCACCCTCGGCGCCGGTGAGGGATGTGATCTGGATGCGGCTGAGGGTGCCCAGCGACAGCGCGGCCTCGACGGCGGCACCGGCGTCGTCGGCGTGCACATGGACGGAGTACTGGCCGGCACCGGATGAGGTCGCGATGGCGACGGATTCGCCCAGCCGGTCGAGTCGCTGGCGCAAGGTCTCCACTCCGGTGGAGTCGCATCCGTTGAGCAGGTACATCACCTCGAACTGCGGCGCAGCGGACGCGGACGTGGTGGCGGCGACGTCGGCGTGCGGCGGTGACGGCACGTACTCGTGGCGATGGCGCGCGTGGCCGGTCAACGTGGTGCTCATCGCGTCCAGCAGTACCAGCAGTCCGCGACCGCCGGCATCCACCACGCCGGCCTCGGCCAGGACGTCGAGTTGCCCAGTGGTCTTGTCGAGTGAGACGGCCGCGGCGTCGGCGGCCGCGAGCACCACATCGGCGAGTTCAGAGCCATCGTCGACAGCGTTCTCGGCGGCGGCCGCCGCGTCCAGCAGCACCGAGACGATGGTGCCGGGAATGATCTCGCCCATCGAGGCGACGACCAGGCCGACCGCGTGCCGTAGGGCGGCCCCGAAAAGGGCTCCGTCGATGTCCGCCAGTCCCGCGCGCCGGTCTTCGGCTGCCGAGGCGGTGACGTCGCCGAAACCCCGCAGGATCTGCGACAGGATGACACCCGAGTTTCCCCGCGCGCCCTGCAGCGCGCCGCGAGACAGCGCGCCGGCCACCTGGGCGACGTCGTCGCTCCCGTTCAATGCGTCGGCCTGTGCCCATGCGGCACGCATGGTGAACAGCATGTTTGTGCCGGTGTCAGCGTCGGCTACCGGGAACACGTTGAGTCGGTTGATCTCGTCGGTGTGGGTGATGAGGTCGCCGACGGCGGCGTAGGCCCAGTCCCGCAAGGCGGTGGCATCGAGCCGCCGAGCCGACATCCCACCTCCAACCCGCCGTGCGGCACCCCGCAGACCTGAGGTGTCGCCGTGGCGCAAGCCTAGCCACTTGTTCTGACAGCCCCGGCACAACGTTCGCGCCGGGTTCGCGCCGGTGGATGCCGTGGCTGAGCACCGGCGCGATGCCTCACAGCGCGTTTTTGGCGATCGCTGCGGCGCCCGGTATCCTGGTCAGGTTGTCGGGTCACCCGCGTGCGGTTGCTGGCCCCCAAAGTATTGATCCGAGGAGTTCTAGATATGGCTGCCGTGTGCGAAATCTGCGGGAAAGGCCCCGGCTTCGGCAAGTCGGTGTCGCACTCCCATCGCCGGACCAGCCGTCGGTGGGATCCCAACATCCAGACCGTGCGTGCCGTGTCCCATCCGGGCGGCAACAAGAAGCGCGTCAACGTGTGCACATCGTGCATCAAGGCCGGAAAGGTCTCGCGCGGCTGACGTGCTGATGGTTTAGCCGCCGCAACCTCGGGTAAGCCGTGGCTCCATGACCTCACGTGGCGCATCGACACCAGTTCTGTTCGCTCTAGCCTCCGGAATCGCGGTGGCTTCGTTGTTGACGGCCTGCGGCAGCGACTCCGCCGACGAGGAGACCACCACCTCGACGACGTCGGAGACGACCACGACGGAAACGACGACGGTGGAAACCACCGTGGCGCCGACGACGGCACCGTCTCCGGGGGTGCCCCCGACCACCACCGGTGGCGACGGCACCGTTGAGATTCCGGTGCCCGACATCCCGTCCCCGCCGGCCATTCCGTCGCCGCCCGCGATCCCGTCGCCGCCGCCGATCCCCGTCACCGCCGCCGATCCCCGCCGATCCCGTCACCGCCGCCGATCCCCGGCACCGGATAGCGAGGACTCTCCCGGGCGAGCAGACGCAAAGTCGCCCGAATTCGGGCCAGTGAGGGCGAGTTTGTGTCTGCTCGCGCTAGGGAAGGCGCCAGTCGATCGGGTCGGCGCCCATCTTCTCCAGTAGTTCGTTGGCGCGACTGAACGGTCGCGAGCCGAAGAATCCGCGCGACGCCGACAGCGGCGAAGGATGGGGCGACTCGATCGCCACGCAGTCGTTGCCGACGAGCATCGGCTTCAGCGTCGATGCGTCCCGGCCCCACAGCACCGCCACCAGCGGTTGCTCCCGGCCGACCAGGGCCCGGATCGCGCATTCGGTCACCGCCTCCCAGCCCTTGCCCCGATGCGACGCCGGGATTCCCGGCCGGACCGTGAGCACCCTGTTCAGCAGCATCACGCCACGCTCGGCCCACGGCGTCAGGTCACCCGACGTCGGCGCGGGATGCCCCAGGTCGTCGCCGTACTCGGTGAAGATGTTGGCCAGGCTGCGCGGCAGCGGCTTCACGTCGGCCGCGACCGAGAAGCTCAGGCCGACGGCGTGACCAGGCGTCGGATACGGATCCTGCCCGACGATGAGAACCCGAACCTGGTCCAGCGGAAAGGTGAAGGCGCGCAACACATTCTGGCCGGCGGGCAGATAACGGTGGCCCGCCGCGAGTTCTGCCCGCAGGAACTCCCCCATCTGCGCGACCTGAGGTCCCACGGGTTCCAGCGCGTGCGCCCAGCCCTCGTCGACAAGCTCATTCAGCGGTCGTGCGGTCACGAAGGGTCAACTTAGCGTGAGTGGCCGCTCAGAACGACTCCCAACCCACGGTCCCGTCCCACGCGCTCGCCGTCCACCAGAACGCGCGGCGGGCCGTGAAGCACCTGTCCGATCACCCGCCAACCCTCCGGCGGCGGCCCCCGGAACGTCGCGACCAGTGCATGGTCCTCGCCACCGGCGAGCACCCATATCCACGGGTTCATCTCCAACGTGTCGGCCGCCGCGGCGACTGCGCCACGGTCAGCAGCAAGGCCGTCCCTCGACACGTCAATACAGACACCGGAGGCCGCCGCGATGTGGCCGAGGTCGGCCAACAGCCCATCGGAGACGTCCGTCATCGCGGTGGCCCCTGCGTCGGCCGCAACCCGACCCTGTCCGTATGGGGGTTCGGGCACCAGATGCTTGCGTCGCAGTTCCTCGAACTGGCGAATATCCTTGAGCCACAGCGCATAGCCCGCCGCCGACCGGCCCAGCTCACCGAAGACGGCCAGCGTGTCCCCCGGCCTGGCCCCGCTGCGCAGCACCGGTTCACGTCCGTCGAGGTCACCCAGAACGGTCACGGAGATCACCCATTGCGGTGCGCTGACCAGATCACCGCCCACGATCCCCGCGCCGAGCAGACGGGCCTCGTGCCACAAGCCGTCGGCCAGTTCGAGCGCTTGCGCGGCGGGGGTGTCACCGGGCGCTCCGAATGCGACGACGAACGCGGTCGCTCTCGCTCCCATCGCCTCGATGTCCGCGGCGTTCTGGGCGATCGCCTTGCGGCCGACGTCATGGGGCGTGGACCAGTCCAGCCGGAAATGCCGTTCGGCCACCAGCATGTCGGTGGAAACGACGGTCCTGCCGTCGGCGGCGAACACCACCGCGGCGTCGTCACCGGGCCCTACCGCGACCGCGTCCGGCTGGTCGCGGCCTGACACCAGCCGGTCGATCACGGCGAACTCGCCCACGCCCGCGAGCGTCTCGGCGTCCTCCTCGCTCGCCATGTCGCCTCCCCTGACCTGCGGTACGTTTGGTCCCTGCGGCGTGGAGTCTATGCAGCCAGAGGGAGGACAGCCGGGTGGTCGAGGCTTTCATGCTGATCCAGACCGAAGTGGGCCGCGCCGAGGTCATCGCCAAACAACTCGCGGGCCTGCCCGGTGTGCTGTCCTCCGAGTACGTGACCGGCCCTTATGACGTGGTGGTCCGGATCGGCGCGGAGAGCCTCGACGAACTGCAGGCCGGCGTCGTTCCGAGCGTCCAGCAAGTGACCGGCATCACCCGCACGCTGACCTGCCCGATCGCCAACGGAGTGCGCCCTTAGGGTTTGGGCGTGGATTCCGAGACCCGCGACGGCCCTCCGCGCGGGCTGATGATCGCGGCGATCGTGGTGGCCGTCGGTGCCGTGGTCGCGATTCTGGTCGTCGCGGCGCTCCGGCAGAGCCCCGCGGCCGAACAGCCCGTCGCGATCGTGTCGGTGCCCGCGCCCAAGGCCGACAGCGCCGAATGCCGGTCGCTCGCCGACGCCCTGCCCGAACGACTCGGTGATTTCGGTCGCGCACCCGCGGCCGACCCGGCACCGCCGGGCGCGGCGGCCTGGCGCGCGACCCCAGACGGCGAGGCCGTCATTCTGCGCTGCGGACTGGAGCGACCCGTCGAGTTCGTCGTCGGCCGCCCTCTCCAGGTCGTCGACGAGGTCAGCTGGTTCCGGGTGGGCGAAGCGGGGGCGGGCGAAGACCCAGGCACCGACGACGGTCGCAGCACCTGGTTCGCGGTGGACCGTGCGGTGTACGTCGCGCTGACGCTGCCGGAAGGATCGGGTCCCACGCCGATTCAGGAGATCTCGCGGGCGATCGCGAAGTCGTTGCCCGCCAAGGCGGTTGACCCGGCGCCGGCGCGCTAACGCAGACCCGTGCCGCGCTTCAGCGCGGTTTCGACCATGGTGGCCAACAGCGTCGGATAGTCGACACCACTGGCCGCCCACATCCTCGGATACATCGAGATGGTGGTGAACCCCGGCATCGTGTTGATCTCGTTGACGACCGGTCCGTCCTCGGTGAGGAAGAAGTCGACACGGGCCAGGCCCTGGCAGTCGATGGCGCCGAACGCGCGTATCGCCAACTGGCGCACCTCATCTGCGACGCTGTCGTCGACCTTGGCGGGTACGTCGAGTTCCGCGGCGTCCTCCAGATACTTCGTCGCGAAGTCGTAGAACGCGTCCTCGCGGCCACGCACACCCGCCACCCGGATCTCGCCGACGGAACTGGCCTCGACCCGGCCGTCGGGGAATTCCAGTACGCCGCACTCCAATTCGCGCCCGAGCACAGCCGCCTCGACGATCACCTTCGGATCGTGACGCCGGGCCACCTCGATCGCCGCGGGCAGCTGATCCCACGCCGTCACCCGGCTGACGCCGATCGACGAGCCGCCGCGTGCGGGCTTGACGAAAACCGGTAGCCCGAGTCGTTCGCGGTCCTCGAGGTCGAGCGTTTGCTGCCGCGGCCGCAGCACGACGTAGTCGCAGATCGGCAGACCTTCGGCGACGAGCAGCTTCTTGGTGAACTCCTTGTCCATACCCGAGGCGCTGGCCAGCACACCTGCCCCGACGTACGGAACGCCGGCCAGCTCGAGCAGCCCCTGAATGGTGCCGTCCTCGCCGTAGGGGCCGTGCAGTACCGGGAACACCACGTCGACGGCGGCCAGCAGCTCGCCCGCCCCCTGCCCGAGCGACAGAAGTTGCCCGCTGCGCCCCGGGTCGGCGGCCAGCACCAGTTCGGTGCCCGTTGCCCCGCTCACCTCCGGCAGCCGGCCGTCGGAGATCGCCAGGGTGTCGGGTTCGGCGTCGGTGAGCATCCAGGAGCCGTCGGGAGTGATTCCGACCGCGATGACCTCGAAGCGCTCGGGGTCGAGATTGCGCAGGATGCTGCCTGCGGAAACACACGAAATCGCGTGCTCAGAGCTGCGCCCGCCGTAGACGACAGCGACGCGGACGCGACCGGCCGGGCCCAAGCTCGATGTCGCCGCCGTGGCGGCTCCGGGCTCTTTGGGGGCAGTCACAACCTAGAGAGGCTACCGTGGGGCCCCGGTGAGGGGCGCTCCAATTTCGTGACCTGGGATTTCACTGCAATGCCTGCTCGAAATCGATGATCAGATCGTCGGTGTCCTCTATACCGAGCGAGATGCGGGCGAAGCCGTCACTGACCGCATCGCCCCAGCGGGCGCGACGGTCCACCGATGTGTGAATTCCGCCGAAGCTGGTTGATGCGACCAGCAGTGCACTGCGTTCCACGAGCCTATGCACCGCGTCGGCGTCCTCGAATTCCACGGCGACCAGCCCGCCGAAGCGCTTCATCTGCAGGGTGGCGATCTGGTGCGACGGATCGTCGGGCAGGCCCGGATAGCGCACCGACCGCACCGCTGGATGAGCCCTCAACATCACCGCCAGCGCCTGGGCGTTCTGACACTGCCGTTCGAACCGTAGGCCCGCACTGCCGAGGCTGCGCAGCACCAGCCACGCTTCGAAGGCGCCGAGAATCGGGCCTGCGAGTAGGCGGTCCCGCTCGACCGCCGCCATCAGTTCGGAATGACTGCCCGCGACGTAACCCGCCAGCAGGTCGCTATGGCCCGAAAGCGATTTGGTGGCACTGGCCACCACCACGTCGGCGCCCAGTGACAACGGCTGTTGCCCCAGCGGTGTCGCGGTGGTGTTGTCGACGACGAGGGTCGAACCTCTGCCCCGGCAGTCCATCGCCAAGCCGTGCAAATCGACGACGTCGAGTCCCGGATTGGCCGGCGTTTCGGCGAGCACGACGTCGGCGTCGCACGATGCGGCACGCATGTCGGCACTTGTGGCTTCGACGACCGAAACACCTTGCGGAGCAAGATATTCCCTCGCATATTGCCGCACCTGATTGTAGCCGTCGGCGGGCAGTACCAGTTTCTTGCCCGGCTGGGCGAGCACGCGCAACACCGAGGTGATCGCAGCCATTCCGGAGCCGAATGTCAACGCCCTTGCCGCCCCTTCCAGTTCGGCAATTGCCGACTCCAACTGACGCCATGTCGGATTCGAGTAGCGGCCGTAACTGTCGAGCGGCTCGTTCTCATCGGGCGACAGATGGTACGTCGACGCCAGTGCGGGCAGAGGTGCCACCGGGCTTCCCGGAACCGGCTCCGAGCCAACGGCTTTGACGCTGCGAGTGGAATCGCCGTATTGGCCGTTCATCACCTACTCCGCTTTGGTGCTACGCCCGAGCAGGAGCGCAACCGCCTCGTAGACCGACGCGCCCTTGTGGCAGACGCGATGTACAGCATCGGTGAGCGGCATCTCGACGTCGTAGCTGTCCGCCAGCGCCAACACCGACCGACACGACGTCACGCCCTCGGCGACGTGGCCCCCCGCTGCGCGCAGCGCCGAGTCCATGGTGCCGCCCTTGCCGAGCCGTTCACCGAATGAGCGGTTGCGCGAGCGCGGCGACGTACACGTGGCGATGAGGTCGCCGACGCCCGCGAGTCCTGCCAAGGTTGCCGGCTTGGCGCCCAACGCGATTCCGAGTCGCATGATCTCGGCGAGGCCGCGGGTGATGATGGCCGCCGCCGTGTTCTCCCCCAGACCCACGCCCGCCGCCATACCCGACGCCAGCGCGATGACGTTCTTGCACGCGCCGCCGACCTCGGCGCCGATCACGTCGGCGTTGGTGTACGGGCGGAAATATCCCGTCGAGAACGCGCGCTGCAGCGTCACCGCCCGCCCGGAGTCGGTGCAGGCGACGACGGTGGCAGCGGGTTGTTCGTCGGCGATCTCACTGGCCAGGTTCGGTCCGGAGATCACCGCGACGCGCGACTGGTCCACCCCGGTGACTTGCACGATCACCTGGCTCATCCGCATCAACGTATCCAGCTCGATGCCTTTGGCCAGGCTCACCAGTGTGGTGTCGTCGCCGATCAGCGGGGCCCACTGCTCGAGGTTGGCCCGCAATGTCTGCGCGGGCACCGCCAGAAGCACGGTGCATGCACCGGTCAGCGCCTCGGCCGGGTCGCTGGTCGCGTGGATCGACTTCGGAAGCTCGGCGTCTCCGAGATAAGAGGGGTTGCGATGTGTGTCGTTGATCTCGTCGGCCAGCTCGGAGCGGCGGGCCCACAACCTCACCTCGTTGCCCGCGTCCGCCAGGACTTTGGCCAGTGCCGTTCCCCATGCTCCGGCCCCCAGCACCGCCGCGTCGACCACGCCTTCACACTAGCGCGGCGCGGTCTGCTGGCAGGATGGCGCTCATGGGCGGGTCATCGGAGGCCGATGTCGGGCTGGTGATCGCGGTGAAACGGCTGGCCGCCGCCAAGACGAGGCTGGCGCCGGTTTTCTCGGCGGCCACGCGCGAAGGCGTCGTGCTGGCCATGTTGATCGACACCGTCACGGCCGCATCGACGGTGTCGGCGGTGCAGTCCATCACCGTGGTGACACCGGACGACGTCGCTGGCGACGCGGCCCGGCAGCTCGGCGCACGCGTGCTCGCCGACCCGACACCACCCGGCCATCGCAACCCCCTGAACAACGCCATCACCGCCGCAGAGGACACGGTGCGCGGCGAGACGCCGAACATCGTTGTGCTGCAGGGTGATCTACCTGCTCTGCAACCCCAGGAACTGGCCGAGGCGATCGCGGCCGCCCGCGCCTACCCTCGCAGTTTCGTCGGAGACCGCCACGGCACCGGCACATCGGCGTTGATCGCTCTCGGTGTCGCGCTCGATCCGCAGTTGGGCCCAGATTCGGCTCAGCGCCATCGACATTCGGGCGCGATCGAACTGACCGGAGCCTGGCCCGGACTGCGCTGTGACATCGACACACCCGATGACCTGCTGGTGGCGCGGCGCCTCGGCGTCGGAGCGGCAACCGCGCAGGCCATCGGTGGTTCAAGGTAACGGTTCGCTCATCGCGGTAGCAGCACCACTACTCGATAGGGAATCATCAGAGGAATGACGGAAGCCGAAACCCAGATCCTCGCCGAAGATGACGGGTCGACGCCCGGAGTCGCGCCGCCGGCGACATCAGATACCGCGCCCGCTCGGTCGGGGGCTTCGCACCCGGGCGATTCAGCGCCCGAAGCCCCGCCCGCGGCGACTTCGCCGGCGATCGACAACGCCCTGCCCGAGGACCGCTACCTCAATCGCGAGCTGAGCTGGCTCGACTTCAATGCGCGGGTTTTGGCACTCGCCGCCGATCCGTCACTGCCACTGCTGGAGCGCGCGAAGTTCCTTGCGATCTTCGCGTCGAACCTCGACGAGTTCTATATGGTCCGCGTCGCTGGACTGAAACGGCGCGACGAGATGGGCCTGTCGGTGCGCTCGGCCGACGGACTGTCGCCTCGTGAGCAGTTGCGCCGGATCAACGAGCGCACTCAGCAGATGGCCAGCCGGCATGCCCACGTGTTCCTCGACTCAGTGCGGCCGGCGCTCGCCGACGAGGGGATCGTGATCGTCACGTGGGCCGAACTCGACGAGGACGAGCGCTCACGGCTGTCGACGTACTTCCACGAGCAGGTGTTCCCAGTGTTGACGCCGCTGGCGGTCGATCCGGCACATCCCTTCCCGTTCGTGAGCGGCCTGAGTCTGAACCTCGCAGTCACCGTCAAGCACCCCGAGGACGGCGGTCAGCACTTTGCGCGAATCAAAGTGGCCGACAACGTCGACCGCTTCGTCGAGTTGGGGCGGCGCGAGGGGTCATCCGATGTGGTGCGGTTCCTCCCATTGGAAGAACTGATCGCGGCGTTCCTGCCGGTGCTGTTCCCCGGTCTGGAGATCGTCGAGCATCACGCGTTCCGCATCACACGCAACGCGGACTTCGAGGTCGAAGAGGACCGTGACGAAGACCTGTTGCAGGCGCTGGAGCGTGAACTGGCGCGGCGGCGCTTCGGTTCTCCGGTCCGCCTCGAAGTCTCCGACGACATGACCGAGAGCATGCTCGAGTTGCTCTTGCGCGAACTCGACGTGGACACAGGTGATGTCATCGAGGTTCCGGGTCTGCTCGACCTGTCGTCACTGTGGCAGATCTACGGCCAGGATCGCCCCGCGCTCAAGGACCGTCCGTTCGTGCCTGCGACACCTCCTGCGTTCGGCGAGCGCGAAACACCCAAGAGCATCTTCTCGACGCTGCGTGACGGCGACGTGCTCGTGCACCATCCGTACGACTCGTTCTCCACCACGGTGCAACGTTTCATCGAGCAGGCCGCCGCGGATCCCAACGTGCTGGCGATCAAGCAGACGCTGTACCGCACATCGGGTGATTCGCCGATCGTCAACGCGCTCATCGACGCCGCCGCAGCAGGCAAGCAGGTGGTCGCGCTGGTCGAGATCAAGGCGCGCTTCGACGAGCAGGCCAACATCAAGTGGGCCCGTGCGCTGGAGCGTGCGGGCGTGCACGTGGTCTACGGGCTGATCGGATTGAAGACGCACTGCAAAACCTGCCTCGTGGTGCGCCGCGAAGGATCCACGATCCGGCGCTACTGCCACATCGGCACAGGCAACTACAACAGCAAGACCGCGCGCCTCTACGAGGACGTCGGCCTGCTGACGGCCGCGCCGGACATCGGCGCGGACCTCACCGATTTGTTCAACTCGCTGACCGGCTATTCGCGCAAGGACTCGTACCGCAACCTGTTGGTGGCCCCGAAGGGCGTGCGTAGGGGAATCGTCGAGCGAATCGAAAAGGAGATCGCCGCCAAGCGGTCCGGCGGTGAAGCGGGTATCCGGGTGAAAGCCAACGCTTTGGTCGACGAACAGGTGATCGACGCGCTCTATCGGGCGTCACAGGCCGGTGTCCGCGTGGAAGTCGTGGTGCGGGGCATCTGTGCGTTGCGTCCCGGCGCGCCCGGATACTCCGAAAACATCGCGGTGCGCTCGATTCTGGGCCGCTTCCTCGAGCACTCGCGGATTATTCACTTCCGCGCCACCGATGAGTTCTGGATCGGAAGCGCCGACATGATGCATCGTAATCTCGATCGACGAGTCGAAGTGATGGCTCAGGTCAAGGATCCGAGACTGGCCGCGCAGCTCAACGACGTCTTCGAATCCGCACTTGACCCGGCCACGAGGTGCTGGGAGTTGGACATGGACGGCAAGTGGACGGCGTCGCCCCGGGAGGGTGAGACGGTGCGCGACCACCAGGTGTCGTTGATGCAACGTCACCGGCATCCTTGAGATCCGTCGGCTGCGAGCTCTTCGGGCGCGAATGAACAGCAGGAGTTGAGGTGCCGAGGCAGATCCCACCCAACGCTGTTCCGGCGAGCGAGGACGTTCTCGCCGCCGGCGCCGTGCTGTGGCGACCCGGCAGTGACGCGACCGTGCCGGAGATCGCGATCGTTCACCGTCCCCGATACGACGACTGGTCACTTCCCAAGGGCAAGGTCGACCCGGGCGAAACCGAACCCGTGACAGCCGTGCGCGAGGTGGCCGAGGAGACGGGCTACCGTTCGCATCTCGGCCGACGCCTGACCGCGGTGAGCTATCCCGTCGAACAGGGCGTCAAGAAAGTGCGGTACTGGACTGCGCGCGCCGTCGGCGGAGAGTTCACTCCGAACTCGGAGGTCGACGAGCTCAAATGGCTGCCCGTCGCCGAAGCGATGAAGGAGCTCGGCTACCCGGACGACCGAAAGGTGCTACGGCGCTTCACCAAGCTGCCTGCCGACACGAAGACGGTGCTGATCGTCCGGCATGGCACCGCGGGTAGCAAGTCCCGCTACAAGGGTGACGATCGAAAGCGCCCCCTGGACAAGCACGGTCGCGCTCAAGCGGAGTCACTCGTCGGGCAGCTGTTGGCCTTCGGTGCCGATGCGCTCTACGCCGCCGACCGGGCGCGTTGCCACCAGACTCTCGGACCGTTGGCCGAAGAACTCGGCGTCGACATCCACAGCGAGCCGCTGCTGACCGAGGAAGCGTATGCGGATAACCGCAAGGCCGCCCGATACCGCTTCCTCGACATCGCCGCGGCCGACGGCACGCCGGTGATCTGCACACAGGGCAAGGTGATTCCGGACCTCATCGCGTGGTGGTGTGCGCGTGATGACATACGCCCGGACAAGTCGCGCAATCGCAAGGGCAGCACGTGGGTGATGTCGTTGTTCGACGGACGATTGGTCGCCGCCGACCATATCGGCAGTCCACTCGCCCTCAAGAAATAACATTCGCTGGGGTCACCGCAGACAAACGTCCGCAGGGCCGTCTCTCCGGTCACCCGCGTGGTGGGCGTAATTATGTCGTGGATTGCGCCGCGCCGAAGCGAAATTGGCGCCGCAGGGACGGCGGTGCCGGAGATGGCCGCATTCGCGTGATTCCGACGGTCAGTCCGACGTCGATCCTCGAATCTGAAGCCGTCTAGCCGACCTCACGACACACAAACACGCCGCGGGTCGCGATGACCCACGACGTGTTCGATGCAGAACTTACCTACGGCCCTTGGCCGGTGCGCGCTTGACGGCCTTCTTGACTGCCGCCTTCTTCACGGCCTTCTTGGCTGCGGAGCGCTTCACGGCCTTCTTGGCTGCGGAGCGCTTCACGGCCTTCTTGGCCACGTTGCGCTTCACGGCCTTCTTGGCTGCGGAGCGCTTCACGGCCTTCTTGGCCACGTTGCGCTTCACGGCCTTCTTGACTGCCGCCCGCTTCACGGCCTTCTTGGCCACGTTGCGCTTCACGGCCTTCTTGACTGCCGCCCTCTTCACGGCCTTCTTGACTGCCGCCCTCTTCACGGCCGTGCGGGCGCCGCCCGCGGTAACGCCACGTTTCACTGCTGGTCCTTCCGCCGGGAGGCGCTGTGCCCCAGAAACAACCGCTTTGAATTGTGCGCCGGGTCGAAATGCCGGCACGGATGTTGGCTTGACTTTCACGGTCTCGCCGGTGCGCGGGTTGCGCGCGACACGGGCAGCACGACGGCGCTGTTCGAAAACGCCGAAGCCGGTAATGGTGACGCTGTCACCCTTGTGAACCGCACGCACGATGGTGTCAACGACATTCTCCACCGCTTCTGTTGCCGACCGACGATCCGAGCCCATTTTCTCCGTCAGTGCGTCGATGAGCTCTGCTTTGTTCATGCAAAACCTCCGAAAACCAGTGGCCCACTTTGGGCCGACTAGAGGACACGGTAAACCTATTGGCCACTGATTTCCAAGAGCCACGCGCAATTTCAGAGAAATCTAGCGAACTTTCCTGCCCCCCTTACGCTCCTGCCGGGGTCCGGATATCCATGTTCAGTGATGACGATTTCGGCTTGCGGACCCTTTTCCTCACACCTGCAGTGTGCGTGGTTTGAAGCTGGGCCGACGTGTTTCGTACGACTCGATTTCATCGCATTTCCGCAGCGTAATGCCTATATCGTCGAGTCCTTCGAGAAGTCGCCAGGCGGTGTAATCGTCAATGTTGAACGGCACCATGACCGTTCCCGCGACGATGTTCCGATCTTGAAGATTCACAGTAATTTCCATGCCGGGATGCTCCTCGATGAGCTTCCACAACAGTTCGACATCATCTTGGGCGACTTCTGCCGCCAAGAGGCCTGCCTTGCCCGAATTGCCGCGAAAAATGTCGGCGAAGCGAGACGAGATGACGACCCTGAAGCCGTAGTCCATGAGCGCCCACACGGCGTGCTCCCGCGACGAACCGGTGCCGAAATCCGGTCCCGCCACCAACACCGATCCTTTGTCGAACGGGGCAAGGTTCAACACGAACGACGGATCGGACCGCCATGCCGCGAACAAGCCGTCCTCGAAACCCGTTCGGGTTACCCGTTTCAAATAGACGGCCGGGATGATTTGGTCGGTGTCGACATTGGACCGCCGAAGCGGAACGCCGATGCCGGTATGGGTACGGAAGGCTTCCATGACGATCTCCTGTCAGCGATTGAGGTCGGCGGGCGAGGACAACGTGCCGCGCACGGCGGTGGCCGCGGCGACGGCCGGCGACACCAAATGTGTGCGGCCACCCTTGCCCTGCCGCCCTTCGAAGTTGCGGTTCGAGGTCGATGCGCAGCGCTGTCCCGGCGAGAGTTGATCTGGATTCATTCCAAGACACATCGAGCAGCCGGCCTGTCGCCACTCCGCTCCGGCGGCGGTGAAGATCTCGCCCAGACCCTCTGATTCGGCCTGGGCGCGCACGCGCATCGATCCGGGCACGACGAGCATCCGCACGCCGTCGGCGACCTTGCGGCCGCGGAGCACGTCGGCGACCACCCGCAGATCCTCGATGCGCCCATTCGTGCACGAGCCGACGAAGACGGTGTCGACGGTGATGTCACGCATCGCCGTTCCGGGGCGAAGATCCATGTACGCCAACGCTTTTTCGGCAGATTGGCGCTCCCCGTCATCGAACATCAATTCGGGATCGGGCACCGAAGCCGACAGCGGCACGCCCTGCCCCGGGTTGGTTCCCCACGTGACGAACGGGCTCAACGTCGAGGCGTCGATGTAGACCTCGGCGTCGAACTCGGCGCCCTCGTCTGTACGCAGTTCGCTCCACGCCGCCACCGCGGCATCCCAGTCGGCACCCCGCGGCGCGTGCGGACGGCCATGCAGGTACTCGAAGGTCGTCTCGTCGGGCGCGACCATGCCCGCGCGCGCCCCGGCCTCGATACTCATGTTGCAGATCGTCATGCGACCTTCCATCGACAGCGATTCGATGACGCTGCCGCGGTATTCGATGACGTATCCCTGTCCCCCGCCGGTACCGATCTTTGCGATCACCGCGAGGATGATGTCCTTGGCACTCACCCCGGCGGGCAGTTGGCCGTCGACGTTGACCGCCATCGTTTTGAACGGCTGCAGCGGAAGCGTCTGCGTCGCGAGCACATGCTCGACCTCCGATGTGCCGATGCCCATCGCCAGCGCACCGAACGCACCATGCGTAGAGGTATGGCTGTCGCCGCACACCACCGTCATGCCGGGTTGGGTCAGTCCCAACTGCGGTCCGATGATGTGCACGATGCCTTGTTCGGCGTCACCCATCGGATGCAGTCGGATGCCGAACTCTTCACAATTGCGTCGCAGCGTCTCGACCTGAGTACGCGAGACCGGGTCGGCAATCGGCTTGTCGATGTCGACCGTCGGCACGTTGTGGTCCTCGGTGGCGATGGTGAGATCGGGCCTGCGGACCGGACGGCCGTTGAGTCGGAGACCGTCGAAAGCCTGCGGGCTGGTCACCTCATGCACCAGGTGCAGGTCGATGTAGATGAGGTCGGGCCCACGCGCGGCGCCCTCGCCGGATCCCAGGGACACGACGTGGTCGTCCCACACCTTTTCTGCCAGCGTGCGCGGCTTTACTTCGGTAACCATCTTGACTTTCTCACATTCTGGGACGCTAGTATCTCCCTGTGAGACAGGATAGCGGCATCGGCGTGCTGGACAAAGCGGTGGGCGTGCTGCATGCGGTGGCGGACTCGCCGTGTGGGCTCGCCGACCTTTGCGAGCGCACCGGCCTGCCACGGGCCACCGCACACCGGCTTGCCGCGGGCCTGGAAGTCCACCGGCTGTTGATCCGTAACGAAGACGGCCGATGGCGGCTCGGCCCCGCGCTGACCGAATTGGCAGGGCAGATCAACGATCCGCTGCTGGCCGCGGGCGCAATCGTGCTGCCGCGGCTGCGGGAGATCACCGGCGAGAGCGTCCAGCTCTACCGTCGCGAAGGCACGGCGCGCATCTGCGTAGCGGCCCTGGAACCGCCTGCCGGGCTTCGCGATACGGTGCCGGTCGGCGCGAGACTGCCGATGACGGCCGGCTCAGGTGCCAAGGTGCTGCTGGCGTACGCCGACGCCGCCACGCAACAGGCGGTGTTGCCCACGGCGAAGTTCACCGATCGGACGCTGGCAGAAGTACGCAAACGGGGCTGGGCGCAGAGTGCCGCCGAGCGCGAGCCCGGAGTGGCGAGCGTCTCGGCGCCGGTGCGCGACGGCCGTGGCGCGGTGATCGCTGCGGTGTCGGTGTCCGGCCCGATCGACCGAATGGGCCGCAGGCCCGGTGCGCGCTGGGCCGCAGACCTTTTAGCCGCTGCGGACGCGCTTACGCGTCGACTCTGAATCGGCCCTGTACGAACTCCTGAAATTCCCACGCGTTCGCAACTATCACGCTGTCTTCAATTTGCTGCACCAGGCCGGTTTGGTCCGAGATTCGCGGCATTGGAGGTCGCCATGCCGGCCTTCTTAACCAGGGCTCGCCTAGTCGGTCTCCGCGTGTTGATCGTCACCGTATCCGCGGCCTTGATTTGCACTGTCACCGAACAACAGGTGTCCGAACCGCGAAAACCGTTGACCCTCGATTTTATTGAAACCGCAAGTATTGTCGAGGCGCCGACGACGATCGGCAGCGCTGACTCCGAGTTGTACTGGCGGTCGCCGGAGGACATCGAGAAGACGCTCGATGCCCTGCAGGCGATGGGTGTGAACACCATTCGCATCGGCGTCCCCTGGGTCTACGTTCAACCGCTCCCCGTGCCAACGTGATCTTCTTTCAGAACCCGGTCGACCCCGTGTTTTACACGCGGATGCTGCAAGCTGCCTACCCCGCCATCAAGGCGGCGGATCCAGACGCCACTGTCGTCGGCGGCGTTCTCATCTCGTCCTACACAGCCGGTCCGGTCTCGATCAACCCGCGAGACTTCCTCGCCACGATGTATGACAACGGCGCAAAGGAGTACTTCGACGCGATCTCGTACCACCCCTACCATCTCGACCTTCCCTTCTCGCAAAGCGGCATCCCCTTGCGCGGAGCGCTGAGGTACTACCGCGAGATGCGGGCGCTAATGGACCTCAATGGCGACGAAGAGCTGAAGGTCTGGATCAGCGAGTACGGCATACCGACGACGAACATCGACGGAAGGGTGGTCGACGAGGCATACCAAGCCGAATTCATCGAGGACTTGCTGAGTTTCTGGCCGACCGTCAACGGCGCCGAAAGACCCGAAGGGCCCGTGTACACCTATACGACCCGCGACTTCCTGACCGGCGACCCGAACGCGCAATACAACTTCGGCGTCTTCAAGACCGACTGGACACCGAAGGAGGCCGCGTACATCATCGCGCAGTACGCCGGGGGTCTTGTCGAAGCGCCCGAGCAGGGCCCGGATCGCCCGATCATCGATGCTGCCATTGCGGTGGCCCGCGCGTTCGTCGACGCGACGGTGCGCGTGATCAACGCCGGCTACGACCTGTTCAAAGCCGCTGTCGATGTCACTGTTCGGTAATTCGCGGGTTGATTGACTTGAGCGTGCGCGTCGTCAGTGGCCTTGCCCAAGCGTCCGTCGCAGTGATCTCCGGCATTGTCGACACGGTCGGAGCGGTCATCGACCGGATAGGGCCCGACGACGGTACGACTCCAGAGGACGGGACGTTGCGCTTGCTGCGGACAGACACCCAGCTCTCGGATGAACCGTCTGCCGACAACGCGTCCTTCGCGCTGACGGCGGGCGATTCGACCGAGACCGACGATGACGTGCCGCAAGCCGAGTTCACGGACGCAGAGATTGAAACCCAAGGCCTCGACGACGAGTCGACCGAGACCATAGAGTCCGACGAGACAACCGAAGCGTCCGGAACCGAAGACGAGAGCACTGGCACCGAAGACGAGACCAGCGAGACGACGGGTTCCCAGGACGAAACAACCGGTTCCGAGGACGAGGCCGAGGACGAGGTCACCGAATCGAATACGTCGACGACCACACAGGACGACACGACAACTACCGAGCCTGCCGACCCGTCACGCGCCGAAAATTCTGAGGGCGCGAACCAACCGCGAATTCCGCCGCCGGAGAAGAGAAGAGTAGAACAGCACGGCGTCGAGCTCATAGAAAAGATGTGGGGACGTCAGACGACGTCACATTGGTACCCCCGATGGGATTCGAACCCACGCTACCGCCGTGAGAGGGCGGCGTCCTAGGCCGCTAGACGACGGGGGCTAGAACATTTCCGGACCGCCAGCATAGCCCAGGAGGGAATGCCGACATAATCACCGAAGTGGCTGGGGTACCAGGACTCGAACCTAGAATGGCGGTACCAGAAACCGCTGTGTTGCCAATTACACCATACCCCATTGGCAGCCTGTAACCCCAGGTCACAGACCCCTTTTCGACCCCTCACGCGGCGCGCAGATCCTGCCGGGTGTTGTATCGGGCCGACGTGCAGACTACCAAAGATTCGCGACCGCTTTCTCACGCCTCGGCCGCGTCGGCGGCGGCATGGTCCCGGCCCGCTCGCAACCGGCGCAGACTGCGGTCACGACCGAGCAGTTCCAGCGACTCGAACAGCGGCGGGCTGACCGTCGCACCGGTGGCCGCGACCCGGATCGGGCCGAACGCTTTGCGCGGCTTGAGCTCCAGCTTCTCCAACAACGAGTCCTTCAGGGCCGTTTCGATCTGTTCGGTGGTCCACTCTGCGACGTCTTCGAGCGCTCCGAGCGCGGCGTCCAGGACCGGCACTGCTTCGGCTCTCAATTCTTTGGCCGCGGACTTCTCGTCGAGCGCGAACTCGGCGTCGTTGAGGAATTTCAGCAGACCCCACGCGTCGCCGAGCACAACGATTCGGGTCTGCACGAGTCGCGCCGCCTCCGCGAACTGCGCGTCGTCCAGGCCCGTCTCGTGGTTGTGGGCGGCGAAGTAGGCCGCCAGTCGCGCGATGAAGTCCTCCTCGCTGAGCAACCGGAGGTGTTCTGCGTTGAGCGCGTCGGCCTTCTTCTGGTCGAACCGGGCGGGATTGGAGTTCACGTCCACGACGTCGAACGCGGCGACCATCTCGTCGAGGCTGAAGACGTCGCGGTCGTCGGCGATACCCCATCCCAGCAGCGCCAGGTAGTTCAGCAAGCCTTCGGGGATGAAGCCGCGATCGCGGTGTAGGAACAGGTTCGACTGCGGATCGCGCTTCGACAACTTCTTGTTGCCGTCCCCGAGAACGCTTGGCAGGTGGGCGAACTCGGGCACCCATTCGGCGACACCGATCCGAATCAACGCCTTGTACAACGCGATCTGGCGCGGCGTGGACGGCAGAAGATCCTCTCCACGTAGCACGTGCGTGATCCTCATCAATGCGTCGTCGACCGGATTGACCAAGGTGTACAACGGATCTCCACTGGCACGGGTCAGCGCGAAATCCGGAACCACGCCCGCCGCGAAGGTGGTCTCCCCGCGGACCAGATCGCGCCAGCTGATGTCCTCGTCGGGCATCCGCAGCCGGAGCACGGACTTGCGGCCCTGATCGACGAATGCGGCGCGCTGCGCATCGGTGAGGTCGCGGTCGAAGTTGTCGAAGCCCAGCTTGGGGTTTCGGCCCGCGGCGACATGGCGGGCTTCGACTTCCTGCGCCGTCGAGAACGCCTCGTAGGCCTCCCCCGCCTCCTGCAGGCGCCGCAGCACGTCACGGTAGATCTCACCGCGCTCCGATTGCCGGTACGGCGCGTACGGGCCACCGATATCGGGACCCTCGTCGTAGTTGAGCCCCAGCCAGCTCAGCGCGTCCAGCAGTGCGAGATAGCTCTCTTCGCTGTCACGCTCGGCGTCGGTGTCCTCCAGTCGGAACACGAACGATCCGCGCATATGACGGGCGTAGGCCCAATTGAACAGCGCCGTTCGGATGAGCCCGACGTGCGGGGTGCCCGTCGGCGACGGGCAGAACCGCACTCGTATGTCGGCGCGGCTGCCCGGATCCGTGGTCGTCATGATTTCCCTTTGCGGACAACCGGATTGGATAATGTTCCGATACCCTCGATGCTGATGTTGACGGTGTCGCCGTCCTCTATCGGTCCGACTCCCTCAGGTGTGCCGGTGAGGATGAGGTCGCCGGGCAGCAGCGTCATCACCGCGGAGATCCATTCCACGATCGCACCGACGTCATGAATCATCAGCGACGTCTGGCTGCGTTGTTTGGTTTCGCCGTTGACCTCGGTGCGCAGCTCGACATCGGCCGGATCGAGATCGGTGACGATCCACGGCCCGATCGGACAGAACGTGTCGTGTCCCTTGGCGCGGGTCCACTGGCCGTCCTTGCGCTGCTGGTCGCGCGCCGATACGTCGTTGGCGATCGTGTAGCCCAGGATGTTCTCCGCGGCGCGGGCGGCGGGGACGTCCTTGCACGGCCTGCCGATGACGACCGCGAGTTCGCCCTCGAAGTGCACCGGGTTGGCGTCGGCCGGCAGCTGAATGGGGACATTGGGGCCGACGATCGCGGTGTTGGGCTTGATGAACATGACTGGGTCGGGAAAGTCACCTCCACCCATCTCCTCGACGTGAGCCGCGTAGTTCTTGCCGATGCACACCACCTTGCTGGCCAGGATCGGCGCCAGCAATCGCACGTCGGCCAGCGGCCACTGCCTGCCCGTGAAGGTCGGTGCCCCAAACGGGTGCTCGGCGATTTCTTTTGCCACCACCTGGTCCGGGTCGTCCGGCGGGCCCTCGATGCTGACGAAGGCGACTCCATCGGGGCTGGCGATTCGACCAAGGCGCATCGTCTCAGCCTAGTGGCCGCGATCATCGGGGCTGCGGCCGCTCCCGCGTCGACGGCGTCTCATATATTGAGATATTTATTCAGATATGTGAGATGGCTATGCCACCATGGGGCGATGACCGCCGAATCGATCAGCACTGCACGACGCTGGTCGATGCTCGTCGTCGCATTGACCGCCACGACTAGCGCCAACGTGTTCATCAACGGTGCGGCGTTCCTCATTCCGACCCTGCACACCGAACGCGGACTCGACCTCGCGGCGGCGGGTCTGCTGTCGTCGATGCCGAGCTTCGGACTGGTGCTCACGCTCATCGCATGGGGTTACGTCGTCGACCGGGTCGGCGAACGGATTGTGTTGACCCTCGGCTCGGTTCTCATATCCGCAGCCGCGTTCGCGGCCGCGTCGGTCGACTCCTTGGTGGCGGTCGGCGCGTTCCTTCTGCTCGGTGGAATGGCGGCCGCAAGCAGCAATTCGGCCAGCGGCCGGTTGGTGGTCGGCTGGTTCCCGCCCAACCAACGCGGATTGGTCATGGGCATCCGCCAAACCGCTACCCCGCTGGGAGTTGGTCTGGGCGCCTTGGTGATTCCGCGGTTGGCCGAAAGCCACGGCGTCGCCGCCGCACTGTTGTTTCCCGCGGTCGTGTGCGCGGCATCCGCGGTCGTGTGCGCCGTGGCCGTGATCGACCCGCCGCGACCCCCACGTTCCGAAGCGCCGGCCGAGCACCTGGCCAATCCGTACCGGGCGTCGACGGTTTTGACGCGGATCCACGCCGTCTCCGTGCTTCTCGTCGTGCCCCAGGCCGTGTTGTGGACATTCGCGCTGACGTGGCTGATGACCGACCGCGGGTGGTCGGCGGCGTCGGCCGGCGCCATCATCACAGTGGCCCAAGTGTTGGGCGCCGCAGGCCGAATCGCCGCCGGGCGCTGGTCGGATCTGGCAGGCACGCGGCTGAAGCCGATCCGCACCATTGCACTGGCGGCTGCGGTGTCGATGGGACTGTTGGCCGTGACGGACTGGCTCAATTCGCCGGCCAGCGTGACGATGATGGTCATCGCCTCGGTAATCACGGTGTCCGACAACGGGTTGGCGTTCACGGCCATCGCCGAGATTGCGGGCCCGTTCTGGAGTGGACGTGCGTTGGGCGCACAGAACACCAGCCAGCACCTGGCCGCCGCGGCCGCCGCTCCGCTCTTCGGCGGGTTGATCGGCGTGGTCGGCTATCCCGTGGCGTTCGCCGTGAGCGCAGTGCTACCGCTAGTCGCGATACCCGTCGTTCCCGTCGAACCTCAGATTGAGGCTTACTAGAGGTTGGCCGCGATCCGATCGCCGATCTCGGTGGTGGACCGCTTCGCGTCGCCCCGGGTGGCCAGATGCTGCTCGACGGCCTTGTCGACCCGGGCAGCCGCAGCGAGCTCACCCGCATTGGTCAGCAATAGCGCTACCGACATGATCGCCGCGGTGGGATCGGCGATCCCCTGCCCAGCGATGTCGGGTGCGCTGCCGTGCACGGGTTCGAACATCGACGGATTGGCGCGTGTGGCATCGATATTGCCGCTGGCCGCCAAACCGATGCCGCCACATACCGCGGCAGCCAGGTCGGTGACGATGTCGCCGAACAGGTTGTCGGTGACGATCACGTCGAACCGGCCCGGGTCCGTGACGAGGTGGATGGTCGCGGAGTCCACATGCTGGTAGGCGATCTCGACGTCGGGATACTCGGTGCCGACCTCCTGCACCGTGCGCCACCACAGCGCGCCCGCATAGGTCAGGACGTTGTTCTTGTGAACCAGAGTCAGCTGCTTGCGGCGCTGCGCGGCCCGGCCGAACGCATCGTGCACGACCCGCCGCACACCGAACGCCGTGTTCACGCTGACCTCGGTGGCGATCTCGTGCGGTGTGCCCACCCGGATCGCGCCACCAGTTCCCGTGTACGGCCCCTCGGTGCCTTCGCGGACGACGACGAAATCGATGTCGGGGTTTCCGGCGAGCGGACTGCTCACCCCCGGATAAAGCCGGGCTGGTCTCAGATTGATGTGATGGTCGAGCTCGAACCGGATCCTCAGCAGCAGACCGCGTTCCAGCACGCCGCTGGGCACCGAAGGATCGCCGATCGCGCCGAGCAGGATCGCGTCGTGTGCGCGCAGTTCGTCGAGCACGGAATCGGGCAGCACCTCGCCGCTGGCGTGGTATCGCCGCGCTCCCAGGTCGTAGCTCGTCTTCTCTACGCCGGGCACCACGGCGTCGAGCACTTTGACGGCCTCGCCGACCACCTCCGGACCGATGCCGTCACCAGCGATGACCGCCAGTTTCACGACAGATCCACCACTTCCAACAGTTTGGCGTCGACGGCAGCAGTGATCGCGGCCCGCACGTCCTCGGGAACATCGCGGTCGATGCGTAGCAGGATGGTCGCGCCCGGCCCCTCCGCGTCCTCGCTGAGTTGGGCGGCGTGAATGTTGATGTCGGCGGTGCCCAGGAGGGTGCCGATCTTGCCCAGCGTGCCCGGCTGGTCGATGTAGTTGACGATCAGGTACACACCCTCGGCGCGCAGATCGAAGTTGCGGCCGTTGATCTGGACGATCTTCTCCACCAGTTGCGGACCCGACAGCGCGCCGGAGACGTTGGCGACCGAACCGTCGGCGTAGACCGCACGGACGTCGACGACACTGCGGTGGTTCGGGCTTTCGGTGGCGGTGCTGATGTCGGCCTCGACACCACGTTCGGCGGCCAGTGCCGGCGCGTTCACGAATGTCACCGGGTCTTCGATGACCGCGCTGAACAACCCCCGCAGCGCTGAAAGACGCAGTACCCCAACATCTTCGGAGGCCAACTCGCCGCGGACCTGGACCGACAGCGACACAGGAAGTTCGGTGGACAGCACACCGACCAACAGCCCCAGCTTGCGGACCAGATCCAGCCACGGCGCGACCTCCTCGCCGACGACCCCTCCGCCGACGTTCACCGCGTCGGGCACGAACTCCCCGGCCAGCGCGAGTTTCACGCTCTCGGCGACATCGGTGCCCGCCCGGTCCTGCGCCTCGGCTGTGGACGCGCCGAGGTGCGGCGTCACCACCACCTGGGGCAACTCGAACAGCGGGCTGTCGGTGCACGGTTCGGTGGAGAACACGTCGAGGCCCGCGCCGCGCACATGGCCGTCGGCGATGGCGTCCGCGAGCGCCGCCTCGTCGATCAGGCCGCCGCGCGCCGCATTGACGATGATGACCCCCGGCTTGGTCTTGGCCAGCGCCTCCTTGCCGATCAGCCCCGCCGTCTCTCTGGTTTTGGGCAGGTGCACCGAGATGAAGTCGGCGCGGGCCAACAGATCGTCGAGGGTGAGCAATTCGATGCCCAGCTGGGCGGCACGGGCCGCCGACACGTACGGGTCGTAGGCCACGACGTGGGTACCGAAGGCGGCCAACCGCTGGGCCACCAACTGCCCGATGCGGCCGAGGCCGACCACTCCGACGGTCTTGCCGAAGATCTCGGTACCGGAGAACGCGGAGCGCTTCCACGTGTGCTCGCGCAGTGTCGCATCGGCGGCGGGAATCTGCCGCGCCGCCGAAAGCAGGAGAGCCAGCGCATGCTCGGCCGCGCTGTGGATGTTGGAGGTCGGCGCGTTGACCACCAGGACGCCGCGTGCGGTAGCGGCATCGACGTCGACGTTGTCCAGGCCTACGCCCGCGCGGGCGACGATCTTCAGCTTGGGCGCCGCGGCGAGGACCTCGGCGTCCACCGTGGTTGCCGAGCGCACCAGCAGCGCGTCGGCCTCGGACACCGCGGCGAGCAACTTCTCTCGGTCGGGACCGTCGACCCAACGCACCTCCACCTGGTTACCCAGCGCGGCCACGGTCGACTCAGCCAGTTTGTCGGCGATCAATACAACGGGCAGGCTCACCCGGCCAGACTAATGGGCTGTAATGACCGGGTGGCGGGCGGGAGAATGGCGGGCGTGGACGTCACCGTCGTCGGCAGCGGACCCAACGGCCTGGCCGCGGCTGTCATCTGTGCCCGTGCCGGTCTGTCGGTGCAGGTATTCGAGGCCCAGCCGACCTTGGGGGGCGGCGCGCGGACCCTCGCCGACCCGGAGTTCTCCGGCGTCTCCCACGACGTCTGTTCTGCCGTGCATCCCCTGGCGCTGGCGTCGCCGTTCCTCGCGGCGTTCGATCTGCCCGCCCGGGGTGTGAGCTTGAAGGTGCCCGCCGTCTCCTATGCCAACCCGCTGCCAGGCAGGCCGACGGCGGTCGGCTATCACGATCTCGACCGCACGTGCGCGGAACTGCTCCACGGCGATTCGTGGCGGCGCCTGCTCGGCCCACTCACCGCACGTCTCGACGGCGTGCTGAAGCTGCTACTCGGGGACAAGAGGTCGATTCCGCCGGATCCGATCGCCGCGGCACTGGTGGCGCGGCGACTCATCGAACAAGGCACCCCGGCGTGGCGCGCCCTCGCCGGAGCAGACGCTCGCGCCTTATTCACCGGTGTTGCCGCACATACGATTTCGCAGATGCCGTCGCTGGTGTCATCAGGCGCCGGACTGATGCTGGCCACGCTTGCGCACACGGTGGGCTGGCCGATCCCGGTCGGCGGAAGTCAGGCCATCCCGGACGCGCTGATCGCCGACCTGCACACGCACGGCGGCACCATCACGTCGGGCGAGGAGATCACCGAACCGCCCGGCGGCGTGGCGCTTTTCGACACGGCTCCCCCTGCGTTGTTAAGTATCTACCGCGACCAGGTCCCCGCCCGGTACGCAAAGTCGTTGCAGCGCTATCGCTTCGGCCCGGGTGTGGCCAAGGTGGATTTCGTGCTGTCCGATGAGATCCCGTGGACGGATCCGCGGGCCGCCGACGCTCCGACGCTGCACATGGGCGGGGGCCGGGAGCACATGGCGCACGCCGAACGGGAGATCGCCGCGGGCCGGCACGCCGAGTGGCCGATGGTGCTGGCCGCCCTGCCCCACCTGGCCGACCCGAGTCGCGTCGACGCGCAGGGGCGCCGACCGCTATGGACGTATGCACACGTGCCGCAGGGTTCGACACTCGACCAAGCCGAAACTGTGACAAAGGTTTTCGAGCGTTTCGCACCCGGTTTCCGTGACATCGTGGTCGCGGCGCGTTCGGTGCCGGCATCGCGATTGGCCGACCACAACGCCAATCTCGTCGGCGGCGACATCGGTGTCGGCGGCAACACCCTGCTGCACGCTATGGCCGGGCCGACGCCGCGACTGAACCCGTGGACGACGCCGATCCCCAAGGTCTACCTGTGCTCGTCGGCGACTCCACCGGGTGGCGGGGTACACGGCATGGCGGGTTTCTACGCCGCGCGTACCGTGCTGCGCCGCGAATTCGGCATCAAGAAGATGCCGAGCCTCGCGCCATAGTTGAATCGGTTTTGCATCTATTGGCCCGGGTATTCCCGACGTATGACGAGGAATCTTAAGAAGGGCGACAAGGTGCAGTGGCAGAGCCATGGCACCACCGTCACCGGGACGGTCGAAGGAAAGATCACCACCGACACGAGCGCCGCCGGCCGAAAGGTGCGCGCATCTGAGGAGGACCCCCAATATCGGGTGGTCAGCGACAAGAGCGGACGCGATGCGGTGCACAAGCCCGACGCACTGAAGCGGGCAAAGTAGGCGCGATGGCCGACGACGCCACCTGGAAGGAGTTTCGCGACACCGTCAACATGACGGCGGCGGAACTCGAAAAGTGGCTCGACACAGACGAATCCAAAGCCGTCGGGCAGAAATCCGGCGGTGAGTCCACGGGGCACGCCAGTGGCAGGCGGATCGTGAGCTTACTCCGGTTCAAGAAGTCGGAACTGACAGACGACGACTACAGCCACATGCGCAAGGTGATCGGCTTCGCACACCGCCACTTGGCCCAGCGTCCGTCGGGCGACATCAGCCAGTCCGCGTGGCGCTTCTCCTTGATGAACTGGGGACACGACCCGTGCAAATAGTTCCCGGTGTTACTGGCCAATGGGCGTGAAGTGGTCTATCGCGGCCCCGAGGCTGTCGAGCCGCGGTACCTCGAGCTTCTCGATCACCTCATTCCAGCCGGGTCCGGCGATTCTCACCGATGCGTGTTTCGCGAGCGCATTGACCGTGCGAATGTCGGCGGTGTCCCCCGTGTGCGACCACAACAGCGTCGCCACCGAGCGACCCTGTCGTTCGACCGCGTCGATGAGTGCTTTCCGCGGGACGTCGGGACCGAGCATCAGCGCGCCGCGTCCCCGCTCCACCAATGCCGCACGCAGAGCTTCCAGGGATAGAGAATGCGCTTCGCGCGGAGCGCAGGCGAGAATGATCGGCTCGCTCGCGTCGGGTGCTGCGATGGGAAACCGTTGTAGAGACCGCGACACCGTCCAGGACAGCGCGTGTTCCACGTCGATGCAGCCTTCGTCCGCCGCCTGCCTCTGCTCGATGGTGGCGAACGCGGGTCGGACGAGCTGATCCCACGTGTCGAGGACACCGAAGTGACGCAGGTGGCGGTCGAGCAGTAGGCCGGCGGTGAACACGTCGAAGTCGAAGGCCGCGACGAGCAGTGCAGCAGTGTCTCCGCGTGCCGGTCTCACGGAATCGATCGCGGTCCGCGCCGCACTGCGCGGGCTTGCGCCGTCAACGATCAATTCGTGCATCCGTCGCATGACCGCGATGTCGTTCTTGCTGTACAGACGGTGCCGGCCCGGGCTGTGCTCCGGCGGACCCACGCCGTAACGCTGGTTCCAGCTGCGCAGCGTCGCGGTCGGCACGCCGACGCGCTCGGCCACGACGCGGACGGTGTACAGCGGCTCGTCGGCGTCGTTCTTATCTGTCTTGGATGTGTTCAACTCGGTAAGGATAGGACGTTGCGCGAGCGAACTTGGCATTCAACGCAAAATCGATGCAAATTTTTCGCAGGCGGGTGTCCCGCTTCGCATATCGGGTATTCGTCTACCGTGACCGAGCCCGAAGGGGACAAGAGCCGGCGCCCGGAAAGTATCGACGATGCGACGGTCGAGGCCGTCGGCGCCGTGTCCGAGGCCTTGGAATACGTGGAGCGCGCGCGGGGCCAGTTGTACTCGTTCCATCAGTTGATGGGTCATGCCGATTTTCTGCTCGGTGAGGCGTGCGACAAACTGCGCGAAGCCGGCCACGAAGCGGTGGCCGACCGGCTCGAGAAGGAAATCGTCGGCCGCAATGTTCTGTACGGACGCTGGACGTTCCAGGTTGTCGAGGAGTTCGATGACAGTTACTGGTCGGTGTTCCGCGACCACGAGCGGCAGGTGCGTGACGAACTGCAGCAGGGTGCGCGCCACGTGTTCGAGGCGGATATCAAGGAGCGGCGCCGTACCCACGGCAAAGCAGGCCACGAACGCCGTCCGTAGGCGCCGACTTCGCTCATCCCGACAAAATGCCCCCAACCGATTACGGTTTGCCAATGGCGGATCGGGAAGAACTGTCGTGGGACGAGTTCGGTGCCGCCACACGCCAACTCGCGGCCTCGGTCCGCACGGACGGCTTCGCGCCCGATCTGATCCTCGCGATCGCGCGGGGCGGGTTGTTCATCGCCGGCGCACTCGGCTACGCGCTCGACGTCAAGAACGTGCACATGATGAACGTGGAGTACTACACCGGCGTGGACCAGCGTCTGGATGCGCCGGTGATGCTGCCTCCGCTGCCGAACGTTGCCGATCTCGGCGGTGCACGTGTGCTGATCGCCGATGACGTGGCCGACACCGGAGCGACTCTGCGGTTCGTCCGCGACTTCTGCGCCGAGCACGTTGCCGAGGTCCGGTGCGCCGTCGTCTATCAGAAGCCGCAGTCGGAGGTCGACTGCGAATACGTTTGGCGCCGCACCGACCTCTGGATCGACTTTCCCTGGACGAATCTCAAGCCATCCCAGTCCTAAGCTGGCGCCATGTCGAAGCTTTCCGTCATCTACTACTCCGCGACCGGGCACGGGACGGCGATGGCCAAGCGCGTGGGCGCCGCGGCCGAGGCAGCAGGTGCCGAGGTGCGCATCCGCCATGTCGCCGAGACCCGCGATCCGGAGTCATTCGCACAGAATTCCGCGTGGGCGGCCAATTACGAGGCGACGAGGGATCTGCCCGCCGCGACCGGGGACGACATCATCTGGGCGGATGCTGTCATCTTCGGCTCGCCCACGCGATTCGGTTCGCCCTCCGCCCAGTTCCGCATCTTCATCGACTCCCTCGGCAAACTGTGGGCGCAGGGAATGCTCGCCGACAAGGTGTACGCGGCATTCACGTCATCGGAATCCCCGCACGGTGGCCAGGAGACCACGCTGCTGAACCTCTACGTCTCACTGATGCACTTCGGCGGGATCATCGTGCCGCCGGGATACACCGATGACCTGAAGTTCGTGGACGGAAATCCCTACGGCGTGGGCCTGCTCGCCACGCACGACAACATCGACGCGTTCGACGACGCGACGAACAACGCGCTCGACCACCTGGCCAAGCGCGTCGTCACAGTCGCCGATCGCCTCACTTCATAGCGCTTGTGTGCAGTTTGTGGCGTTGAGCGCATGGCGTTGAGCGCAACCAACTGCACACAACTCGCGGTCAGGCCGTATCCGTCAGCGGCCGGTCGACCCAGCTCATCAGGTCGCGCAGCTTCTTGCCGGTCACCTCGATCGGATGCTCGGCGTTCTCCTTGCGTAGCCGCTCGAGTTCCTTGTTGCCGCCCTCCATGTTCGCGACGAGCTTCTTGACGAAGCTGCCGTCCTGGATCTCGGCGAGGATCTGCTTCATCCGACCCTTGGTGTCGGCGTCGATCACCCGCGGCCCGGACAGGTAGCCGCCGAACTCCGCGGTGTCGGACACCGAGTAGTTCATCCGCGCGATGCCGCCCTCGTACATCAGGTCGACGATGAGCTTGAGTTCGTGCAGCACCTCGAAGTACGCCAACTCGGGCTCGTAGCCGGCCTCGACCATCACGTCGAAGCCGGTCTTCACGAGTTCCTCAGTGCCACCACACAACACGGCCTGCTCGCCGAAGAGATCGGTCTCGGTCTCGTCCTTGAACGTGGTCTTGATGACGCCGGCGCGGGTGCCGCCGATGCCCTTGGCATAGGACAGCGCGAGCGCCTGGCCTTCGTCCTTGGGATCCTGGTCGACCGCGATCAGACACGGCACACCCTTGCCGTCGACGAACTGACGGCGCACCAGGTGACCGGGCCCCTTCGGGGCCACCATGCCGATGGTGACGTTGGCCGGCGGCTTGATCAGGTCGAAATGGATGTTGAGGCCGTGACCGAAGAACAGCGCGTTGCCGTCCTGCAGATTGGGCTCGATGTCGTTCTTGAAGATCTCAGCCTGGGCGGTGTCGGGCGCCAGCAGCATGATGACGTCGGCCCACTTGGCCACCTCGGCCGGTGTGTCGACGTCGAGCCCCTGCTCGGTGACCTTCGCGCGGGACTTCGATCCGTCTTTGAGGCCGACCTTCACCTGCACGCCGGAGTCGCGCAGGCTGAGCGAGTGGGCGTGGCCCTGGCTGCCGTAGCCGATGACGCCGACCTTGCGGCCCTGGATGATTGACAGGTCCGCGTCGTCGTCGTAGAACATCTCAACTGGCATTCGTGACTTTCCTTCTCTTTTGACTCTTCTGTCTGATTTCGGGGTTACTTGACGGTGCCGATACCGCGCGGACCGCGCGACAGCGACACCACACCGGACTGCACGAGCTCTCGGATTCCGTACGGCTCCAACACTCGCAGCAGTGCCTCGAGCTTCTCCGGGGTGCCGGTCGCCTCGACGGTCAACGATTCCGTAGACACATCAACGACCTTGGCACGGAACAGGTTCACCGCCTCGATGACCTGACTGCGGGTGGTCGCGTCGGCCCGCACCTTGATCAGCGCCAGCTCACGGGCGACCGAGTTCTCGTCGTCCTGCTCGACGATCTTGATCACGTTCACCAGCTTGTTGAGCTGCTTGGTGATCTGCTCGAGCGGTGAGTCCTCCACGCTGACCACGATGGTCATCCGGGACATGTCCTTCTGCTCGGTCGCGCCGACCGCCAGCGACTGAATGTTGAAGCCGCGCCGCGAGAACAGCGACGCGACACGCGCCAGCACGCCGGGCTTGTCCTCGACGAGCACCGACAACGTATGGGTGTTGACGGTACATCACGCGTGCCCTTCTTCCGGATCGTCGAACAGCGGGCGGATGCCCTGTGCGGCCTGGATTTCGTCATTGCTGGTGCCCGCGGCCACCATCGGCCACACCTGGGCGTCGGCGCCGACGATGAAGTCGATCACCACCGGACGGTCGTTGATCTCGCGGGCCTGCTTGATGACGGCCTCGACGTCTTCGGCGCGCTCGCAACGCAATCCGACGCAGCCCAGGGCCTCGGCAAGCTTGACGAAGTCCGGGATGCGATGCGAGTGCGTGGCCAGATCGGTTTGGCTGTACCGCTCTTCGTAGAACAGCGTCTGCCACTGCCGCACCATGCCCAGGTTGCCGTTGTTGATGATGGCGACCTTGATCGGCGCGCCCTCGACGGCACAGGTGGCCAGCTCCTGGTTGGTCATCTGGAAGCAGCCGTCGCCGTCGATGGCCCACACCTCGGCCTCGGGGCGGCCGAACTTGGCGCCCATCGCGGCCGGGACCGCGAAGCCCATGGTGCCCGAGACCGCCTGAGTTCAACCAGGTCTTCGCGGTTCTCGTACTTGATGAACTGCGCGGCCCACATCTGGTGCTGGCCCACTCCCGGCGACGTAGACAGCGTCGGAACCCGCCATCTTGCCGAGCGTCTCGATGACGTACTCCGGGCGACAGGCTGCCGTCGCTCTGCGGTCCGTAGCTCAGCGGGTAGGTCGACTGCACCCCGCGCAGGTACTCCCACCAGTTGTCGATCTTGATCGAGTCGATCGTGCTGTCGCGCCGCAGCGCCTCGATCAGATCGGCGATCACGGCCTTGACGTCACCGACGATCGGCACGTCGGCGTTGCGGTTCTTGCCGATCTCGGCCGGGTCGATGTCGGCGTGGATGACCTTGGCTTCCGGCGCGAAGGAATCCAGCTTGCCCGTCACCCGGTCGTCGAATCGCGTGCCCAGCGCGATCAGCAGATCGCTGCGCTGCAGCGCGGCCACCGCGGCCACCGTGCCGTGCATGCCCGGGCATGCCCATGTTCTGCGGATGGCTGTCCGGGAACGCGCCGCGGGCCATCAGCGTGGTGACGACGGGGATGCCGGTCAGCTCGGCCAGGTCCATCAGCTGCTCGGTGGCGTCGCCTCGGATCACGCCGCCGCCGACGTAGAGCACCGGCTTGCGGGCCGCGGCGATCAGCTTGGCGGCCTCGCGGACCTGCCGGTTGTGCGGCTTGGTGTTCGGCTTGTAGCCGGGCAGGTCGATCTGCGGCGGCCAGCTGAACGTGCACTGGCCCTGCAGCACGTCCTTCGGGATGTCGACGAGGACCGGACCCGGCCTGCCGGACGACGCGATGTGGAAGGCCTCGGCCATCACCCGCGCGATGTCGTCGCCGTCGCGGACGAGGAAGTTGTGCTTGGTGATCGGCATGGTGATGCCGGAGATGTCGGCTTCCTGGAAGGCGTCGGTGCCGATCAGTGCACGGCCGACCTGGCCCGTCACCGCCACCACCGGGATCGAATCCATGTAGGCGTCGGCCAGCGGCGTGACCAGGTTCGTCGCCCCCGGACCCGAAGTCGCCATACACACTCCGACCTTGCCGGTGGCGTGTGCGTATCCGCTGGCGGCATGTCCCGCGCCCTGCTCGTGGCGCACCAGCACGTGGCGCAGCTTCTGCGAGTCGAAAAGCGGGTCGTAGACCGGCAACACGGCTCCGCCGGGGATGCCGAAGATGACGTCGACGTCGAGTTCCTCCAGCGAGCGGATAACTGCCTGCGCGCCGGTGAGCTGATGCGGCGCAATGCGTTTGGACTGAACCGAACCGGGCTTACCCGCGGCGGGCGCGGGATCTCCCCCGTTCGGCGCGGTCTCCGACTGCTCGGGTCGTCGCGTGGTGGGTGCGCTCACGATAATCCTCTTAGTCCTTCAGTCCGTGTTCCGGTTGTTTCTACGATCTCAAATCGGTGGTGGGGCAAGAAAAAACCCCCGTCAGCTGGGCTGCTGTACGAGGGTCGCGCGTTGATGCGGGTGGCTATGCCCGGGTTCGGGCTAGCGCGGCATCAACGCGCTTCCCAATTACTACGAGCATTCCCAGGGCCTGCATAACAGTCGACGGTAGCCTCCGCACTGGTCACAGGTCAAATTCCCGGCGCCGCCGGGGTGGTCAAATTCCCGGCGCCGCCGGGGTGGTCAAATTCCGGCCGGTGCGAAGATGTGAGTGTGAGTGCGGACGCCGATCAGACGCCTGTCGTCATCCGGATCTCGCCGATGGCGCATTTCGCGGTCGGATTTCTCGCGCTGGGGATGCTTGCACTGGTGCTCGCCGGCCCAGCCTGGGTCGCGCTGCTGCTCGTCATTCCGGTCATGCTGTCGGCAACGGTCATCAGATGCCGGACAGTCGCCGACAGCGAGACGGTGATCGCGCGTTCGTTGGTCGGCAGCGAGACTGTCGGCTGGGACGACATCGACGGCCTGCGATTCGGCAGGTCCTCCTGGGCGTCCGCGCATCTCAAGGACGGCCGGGAACTGCGGCTTCCGGCGGTGACGTTCGCAACACTGCCCCTGCTCACCGAGGTCAGCGGGGGGCGGGTGCCCAACCCGTACGGCTAGTGGACTACGCCAGCGGGTTGCCGCCGTTGAGGAGCACCCACGCCGCGACACCCGCGCCGATTCCGAGCACCAGCGCGATGAACGAGCCGACGAACGGACGCCTGGCCCAGCCGCGACCGGCATCGAATCCGTACCGGCCGGGACCGGTCAGGACGATCGCCGCCACGGCGCACGCCAGGAAGACCTTGTATTCATGACCGTCGGTGAGGAAAGACGCCAGCCTGGCGTCTTCGTGGGCGGCCATCGCCTCCGCCAGCAGACCTGTCACCAGGTACGCCAGCGCGCCGGCGGCCGCCACCGGCGTGAACAAGCCCAGCACCAGGAGGACACCGGCAGCGATCTGACCGCCCGTGGCGACGTAGGTCAGGATGTCGGCGTACTTGAAGCCCATCGTCGACAGTGAGTCTTCCCACCCGTTCAGGCCTGGGCCGCCCCACAAACCGAACGCCTTCTGCAGCCCGTGCGCGATGAGGATCGCACCCACCCCGAGCCGCAGGATGAGGAGACCGAGATCCTGGGTGCCCCGACGGTCCGTGCCGGTGGTCAGTGTGTCGACATCCGGCCCGATCTCCGCCGGGTCCGATCCATACGAGCCGACGGCATCTCGGCTGCTCGGCTGGACATACGGCAAGGGTTCGGGGTCGTTGAGCAGCTCGAGGCCGGGTGTGACGGTTGCCGACCGACCGGAGTCGTACGGCGGGATGGCGGTGGTCTCGAAATCGCCCGCATAGTCCGCGGACGGAAGATCGTCGTCGGTGTCGACCAGGCTTGCCGACGCGGGACGCCCGGACGCGTCGTCGGGCCGCTGCCAGGTGCGTGGGTCATGGGGATGACTGGTCACGACTGCCAGGGTAAGTGCTAGTCACCTGTGAATCGAGGATTGGCGCGGCGCTTTCGGCGGCCTATTCGCCGGGTCCTCAACAGACCGAGCCGCCATAGGTGCGTGGCGCGCACCACCGAACAATCCGTAACCTGGCTCGCATGGGACTGCGCCGGCCGATGCGGGGTGTGCTCGCCGTGGTGTGCGCGGCGTTGCTCGTGGGGTCCGGCTGCGCACGATTCGACGACACGCAGTCGCAGCCGTTCACCACGGAACCGGAGTTGACGCCCGGGCCGTCGTCGACGCCCCCACCCCCACCACCGCTACCGCCCAAACCGTTCCCCAAGGAATGCCCCGCCCCCGGTGTCATGCAGGGCTGCCTGGAGAGCACCAGCGGGCTGATCATGCTGCCCGACAGCCAGTCGGCACTGGTGGCCGAACGGACGACCGGCGCGGTGAAAGAGGTATCGGTGCGGGCCGAACCCAAGGTCAAGACGGTCCTGCCCGTCGACGGCAGCGACGACGGCGGCCTGATGGACATCGTGTTGTCGCCGACGTACGTGCAGGACCGGCTGATGTACGCCTATGTCAGCACCCCGACCGACAACCGGGTCATCCGCATCGCCGACGACGACATTCCCAAGCCGATCCTGACCGGCATCCCGAAGGGTGGGACCGGCAACACGGGTGCGCTTATCTTCACCAGCCCGACCACGCTGTTGGTGCAGACCGGAGACGCGGGCGACCCCGCGCAGGCGGCCGACTCCCGTTCGCTGGCAGGCAAGGTCCTGCGCATCGAGCAGCCGACGACGGTGGACCAGGCTCCGACCACCACAGCGCTGTCCGGCTTGGGCGCGGGCGGCGGAATGTGTATCGACCCGTCCGATGAGTCGCTGTACATCACCGATCGCACACCGAGCGGCGACCGACTTCAGCGGATCACCAAGGATTCCAAGGTGACGACGGTGTGGACGTGGCCCGATCGCCCGGGCGTCGCCGGATGCGCGGCCCTCGACGGCACCGTGCTGGTGAATCTCGTGAACACCAAGCAGTCCGTCGCCGTCCGCCTTGCCCCCGACACCGGCGCTGTCACCGGTGATCCTGAAGTGGTGCGCCAGGACCTGCACGGGCATGCCTGGGCGATGCAGGTATCGCCCGACGGCAACGTGTGGGGCGCGACGATCAACAAGACGGCCGGCGACGCCGAGCAGCTCGACGACGTCGTCTTCCCACTCTTCCCGCAGGGCGGCGGGTTCCCCCGCACTAACGCGGACAACACGTAATTCGTTCATAGCCAGCGCCGAACGTTCCGTACCAGTCGACATTTCGCCAAAATTTCGACTGGTAAGGAACGTTCGGCAAACGCTTCTGACTTAGATTTCCGCGAGACGTAACCCGACGATGGCGACAACGATGATCGACAGGAACGGGCAGCCACCGATGTGCCCGACGATCGGGGGTGACGCGTGTGGTCGAGTTGAATAACCGACCTAGCTGCAAGCGGCGAGCACCAGTTCGCGTACGCGCGCTGCGTCGGCCTGGCCCTTGGTCGCCTTCATCACCGCACCGACGATCGCTCCCGCGGCCTGCACCTTTCCGCCGCGAATCTTCTCCGCGACATCGGGGTTGGCGGCCAGGGCTTCGTCGACGGCCGCCTGGATCAACGAGTCATCGCGCACGACGGCCAGCCCGCGGTCAGTCATCACCTGTTCCGGCTCGCCTTCCCCGGCCAGCACACCCTCGACGACCTGACGAGCGAGCTTGTTCGACAGCTTGCCCTCGTCGACGAGCTTTAGTACCGCGGCAACCTGCGCCGGGGTGATCGGGAGATCGGACACGGCCACACCGGCCTCATTGGCCTTCTGCACCAGGAAGTTTCCCCACCACGCGCGCGCGGACTCGCTGGATGCGCCGTGCTTGACCGTGGCGGTCACCAGGTCGATCGCACCGTTGTTGATCAGGTCGCGCATGACCTCGTCGGAGATTCCCCAGTCGTGTTGAATCCGCTGACGGGTCAACCACGGTAGCTCGGGAATGGTGCCGCGCAGCCGTTCGACGAGTTCCGCGCTCGGCGCCACCGGTTCGAGGTCGGGCTCCGGGAAGTACCGGTAGTCCTGTGCGGTCTCCTTGCTGCGGCCCGCCGTGGTGTAACCGTCCTCGTGGAAGTGCCGGGTCTCCTGTGTGATCGTGCCGCCCGCCTCCAGAATCGCTGCCTGGCGGCGCATCTCGTAGCGCACAGCGACTTCGACGCTCTTGAGCGAGTTCACGTTCTTGGTCTCGGTGCGCGTGCCGAACTCCGTCGCACCCTTGAGCTTCAGCGACAGGTTGGCGTCGCAACGCATCGAGCCCTGATCCATGCGGACGTCGGAAACTCCCAAGGCACGCAACAGATCCCGCAGTGCGGTCACATACGCCCTGGCGATCTCCGGTGCCCGGTCGCCGGTGTCCTCGATGGGCCTGGTGACGATCTCGATCAGCGGAACACCCGCCCGGTTGTAGTCGATCAGCGACGTGGTCGCGCCCTCGATGCGGCCGGTGTCGCTGCCGAGATGCGTGAGCTTGCCGGTGTCCTCCTCCATGTGCGCGCGTTCGATCTCGATGCGCCAGGTCATGCCGTCCTCGAGTGGCACGTCGAGATAGCCATTGACGGCGATCGGCTCGTCGTACTGGCTGATCTGGTAGTTCTTTGGCTGGTCAGGGTAAAAGTAGTTCTTCCTGGCGAACCGGCCCCACGGTGCGATGTCGCAGTTGAGCGCCAGGCCGATCCGAATGGCCGACTCGACCGCGGACTGGTTGAGCACCGGCAAGGATCCGGGCAGGCCCAGGCACACCGGGCACACCTGCGTGTTGGGCTCGCCGCCGAACTCGTTGGCACACCCGCAGAACATCTTGGTGGCAGTCGAGAGCTCAACGTGGACTTCCATACCCATCACGGGTTCGTAGCGCGCGATGACGTCCTCGTAGTCCAGCAGTTCGGAAGCGGCGACAGTCATGCTTTCCGATCGTAGTGGGTCACCTTGTTCCCGCGAGCAGCTGTAGGGGCGGCTTCGCCGCGCCGTGGACGATGAAAATTGAGCCGAGTGTGGGGTTGTGTCACGCGACGACGCGGTTCGCGTGACACAACCCCACACTCGGCGGGCTCTTGTTCAGCGTGAAGGCCGACTTGGCTGTTTGTCCCATTTTCGAGTGAGACGCAAAGTGACCCGACCCGCCGCGGCGACGCGCACTCTTGCGTTCCCCAGCTTCGCGTGGGCCCAGCTCCCGAAGGAGAGCCCGGCGCGCGAAACCTCAGCCAAAGAATTCCGCGGCGTCGTCGTAACGGCTCTGCGGCACCAGCTTCAGTTGCCGCACCGCGTCGGCGAGTGGGACGCGGCCGATCTCCTGGCCGCGCAGCGACACCATCATCCCGTACTCGCCGGCGTGCGCGGCGTCGGCGGCGTTCACGCCGAAGCGGGTGGCGAGGATCCGGTCATACGGCGTGGGGGTCCCACCGCGCTGGACGTGTCCGAGCACGGTGACCCGGACTTCCTTGCTGATCCGCTTCTCCACTTCGACGGCCAGCTGTTGAGCGACGCCGGTGAACTTCTCATGCCCGAACTCGTCCATGCCGCCCTCGCGCATCGGCATCGAGCCCTCGGCGGGTTTGGCGCCTTCGGCCACCACACAGATGAAGTGAGCGTCGCCGCGCACGAAGCGCTGCTTGATCAGCCGGCACACTTCCTCGACGTCGAACGGCTGCTCGGGGATCAGCGTCATGTGGGAGCCCGACGCAAGCCCGGCGTTCAAGGCGATCCACCCGGCATGACGGCCCATCACCTCCACCAGCATCACCCGTTGGTGCGACTCGGCCGTGCTGTGCAGCCGGTCAATCGCGTCGGTCGCGACGCCGAGAGCGGTGTCGTGGCCGAATGTCACGTCGGTGCAGTCGATGTCGTTGTCGATCGTCTTGGGCACGCCTACGACCGGGACGTTCTCCTCGGACAACCAATGCGCGGCGGTCAGCGTGCCCTCTCCACCGATCGGGATGAGCACGTCGATGCCGTTGTCGTCGAGTGTCTGCTTGATCTGGTCGAGCCCGGCGCGCAGCTTGTCGGGGTGCACCCGGGCGGTGCCGAGCATCGTGCCGCCCTTGGCCAGCAGCCGGTCGTTGCGGTCGTCGTTGGCCAGCTGAATACGTCGATCCTCCAGGAGCCCACGCCAGCCATCGAGGAAGCCAACGACCTTCGAGCCGTACCGCACGTCGCAGGTGCGGACGATCGCACGGATCACCGCGTTCAGGCCGGGACAGTCACCCCCGCCTGTGAGAATTCCGATGCGCATGTGGCCATCCTCCCCTGTTAGAGCGCCGTTGGCAGCGGACCTCGCGCAACTTCATAAGCGGCACCCACCCGGTAGAGCCGGTCGTCGGCCAGTGCGGGCGCCATGATCTGCAGTCCGACGGGCAGGTTGTCGTCGGGTGACAGCCCTGACGGCACCGACATCCCGCAATGGCCGGCCAGGTTCAGCGGCAGCGTGCACAGGTCGAACAGGTACATCGCCAGCGGATCGTCGACCTTCTCCCCCAACGGGAACGCGGTTGTCGGGGTTGCAGGCGAGATCAGCACGTCGACCTTCTTGTAGGCCTCGTCGAGATCGCGCGCGATGAGCGTGCGCACCTTCTGCGCCTGGTTGTAGTAGGCGTCGTAGTAGCCCGCCGACAACGCGTAGGTGCCGATCATGATGCGGCGCTTGACTTCTGGACCAAAGCCCGCGGCGCGGGTCAACGCCATCACTTCCTCGGCGCTGTGCGTGCCGTCATCCCCGACGCGCAATCCGTAGCGCATCGCGTCGAAGCGCGCGAGGTTCGACGACACCTCCGACGGCAGGATCAGGTAGTACGACGCCAGTGAATAGTCGAAGTGCGGGCAGTCGACCTCGCTGACCTCCGCGCCGAGCGCCGTCAACTGATCGACGGCCGAGTTGAACGAGGCCAGCACACCGTCCTGGTAGCCGTCGCCGCGCAACTGCTTCACGACGCCGATCCGCACGCCCTTCAGATCACCAGCCGCACCGGCCCGCGCGGCTGCGACCACGTCCGGCACCGCGGCATCCACCGATGTGGAGTCCTTCGGGTCATGCCCCGCGATCACCTGATGCAGCAGCGCGGTGTCGAGGACCGTGCGCGCACACGGCCCGCCCTGGTCCAGCGACGAGGCGCACGCGATCAGCCCGTAGCGCGACACCGTGCCGTACGTCGGCTTCACACCAACCGTCGCGGTCAGCGCAGCGGGCTGGCGAATCGACCCGCCGGTGTCGGAACCGATGGCCAGCGGCGCCTGAAATGCGGCCAGAGCAGCCGCGCTGCCGCCACCCGAACCACCGGGCACGCGCTCGGTGTTCCATGGATTGCGGGTCGGGCCGTACGCCGAGTTCTCCGTCGAGGAGCCCATCGCGAACTCGTCCATATTCGTCTTGCCCAGGATCGGGATGCCCGCCGCCCTCAGCCGCGCGGTGACGGTCGCGTCGTACGGCGACGTCCATCCTTCGAGGATCTTCGACCCGCACGTGGTCGGCATGTCGGTGGTGGTGAACACGTCCTTGAGCGCCAGCGGCACACCGGCCAGCGGCGACGGCAGGGTCTCTCCGGCGGATACCAAAGCATCCACACGCGCCGCCTCGGCCAGCGCTTTCTCGTCCGCGACGTGCAGGAACGCGTGATATGAGCCGTCGGTGGCGGCGATCTGATCCAGGCAGGCACGCGTCGCCTCCGTCGACGACACCTCCTTGGCCGCGATCTTCGCGCCCAGCGTCGCGGCGTCCAGCCGGATCAGCTCGTCGTTGCTCATTCGGCCTCCCCCAGAATCCGCGGGACGGCAAACCGGCCGTCGACCGCCTTCGGCGCCTCGGCCAGGGCTTCCTCCTGGGTCAGGCACGGCTCGACGTCGTCGGGGCGGAATACGTTGACGTCCTTGAGGGGGTTGCCGGTCGGGTCGACGCCGGTGGCGTCCACTTCCTGGATCTGGCTGACGTGGCCGAGGATGGCGTCGAGCTGGCCGACGTAGCTGTCCAGTTCCTCGTCGGACAGCGCGAGGCGCGCCAGTCGAGCCAGGTGGACAACCTCATCTCTGGAGATCTGCGACACGACTCGAAAGCCTAATCACCACCTCGACGCCGCCCGACGCTGCCGTCCGTCCCCCTGCCCTTCGGGCAGGGGTGCGCCCACTTCACGCAAGCGCTCATCGCCGGAAATGCTCAGCCTCAGGCGTTGTGAAACAGTGTTGCGCGTGCCTACGTATCTGCTGCGGGTCGAACTGGAGGACCGACCGGGCAGCCTGGGCTCATTGGCCGTGGCGCTCGGCTCGGTGGGAGCTGACATCCTGTCCCTCGACGTGGTGGAACGCGGCACTGGATACGCGGTCGACGATCTTGTGGTCGACCTGCCCGCGGGTGCGATGCCCGACATGCTCATCACCGCCGCCGAGCAGCTCAACGGCGTCTACGTCGACTCCATCCGCCCGCACACCGGCCTGCTCGAGGCGCACCGCGAGCTCGAGCTCATCGACCACATCGCCGCGGCCGACGGGAAGCTGAAGAAACTCCAGGTACTCGCCGACGAGGCGCCTCGGGTGCTGCGCGTCGGATGGTGCACCGTGATCCGGCTGGCCGAACCGGGGCCCGAGCGCATCGTCGGCAGCCACGGAGCCCCCGAGACCCAGGCCGCCGAGACGCCGTGGCTGCCGCTCGACGATGCCGAAGCGCTGGACGGCGAGGCCGAATGGGTGCCTCAACTGTGGCGTGACATGAACACGACGCTGGCCGCCGCCCCGCTCGGCGACCCTGGTACCGCGATAGTGCTCGGCCGGCCCGGCGGTCCGCTGTTCCGGCCCTCGGAGGTGGCGCGGCTGGGATATCTGGCCGGCATCGTCGCGACGATTCTGCGCTGATCCTGGGCAGCGGTGAAGGTCTCGCCGCCCGAGAACTATTGCGCCAGCCCGGCATCGAGACCATCGTCCAGGTCGAGCTCGATCCCGCGGTGGTTCGACATGGGCCGGACGACATTGCGGCCATCGCCATATCGGCGCGTCCACCGGTCACGGCGAAGGCGTATCGGCGGCGAGTGGACGTGACGCTCGTGATCCTCGCGGTTGGCGCAGCTGCGATCGCGGCCGTATGGATAAACCAGCGGGCCCTATTCGGGCCGTGGCCCGCTCTCGCGATGCTTGCCACGGTGGTGCTCTGCCTCATCGCCGTGCGGCCTCTGCTTCGCCGGCTGGTTCCGTCTCAGGCAACGTCCTCGGCCTAAACGCTGTCGGGTCCGTTCTCCAGCAGCCGAGTGAAGCCGTCCTCGTCGAGAACCGGCACGCCGAGTTCGACCGCCTTGTCGAACTTCGAGCCTGGTGAATCGCCCGCTACGACGTAGGCCGTCTTCTTCGACACCGAACTGGCGGCCTTGCCGCCGCGCGCGACGATGGCCTCCTTCGCGTCGTCGCGAGAGTATCCGGTCAGCGATCCGGTGACGACGATCGACATTCCCTCGAGTGTTCGCTCGATGCTGGTGTCACGTTCGTCGGCCATCCGCACACCGGCCGTGCGCCACTTGTCGACGATCGCGCGGTGCCAGTCCACGGTGAACCACTCGGTGACGGCGGCCGCGATCGTCGGGCCGACGCCCTCGACGACCGACAGCTCCTCTTCCGACGCGGCCATGATCGCTTCCAGACTGCCGTACTCGGTGGCCAGCGCGCGGGCGGCCGTCGGGCCGACGTGACGGATGGACATGGCAACCAGCACCCGCCACAACGGTTTCGCCTTCGCTTCGTGCAGGTTCACGAGTAGCCGCTTGCCGTTGGCCGACAGGTTGCCATCCTTGGTCTTGAACAGGTCGGTGCGCAACAGGTCGGGGCTGCCGATCGTGAAGAGGTCGCCCTCGTCGGTGATGACACCTGCCTGCAACAGCGCGACCGCTGCCTCGTAGCCCAGGCCCTCGATGTCGAAGGCGCCACGCCCGGCGACGTGAAACACCCGCTCCCGCAACTGCGCCGGACACGACCGCTGGTTCGGACAGCGGATGTCAGCATCGCCTTCCTTGGCCGGCGCGAGCGTCGTGCCGCACTCGGGACACGTTGTGGGCATCTCGAATTCGCGTTCCGAGCCGTCGCGCAGGTCCACGACGGGACCGAGCACCTCGGGAATCACATCGCCGGCCTTGCGGATGACGACGGTGTCGCCGATCAGCACGCCCTTGCGTTTCACCTCCGAGGCGTTGTGCAGCGTCGCCTGGCTGACGGTGGAGCCTGCGACCTTGACGGGTTCCATGAACGCGAACGGCGTGACCCGGCCGGTGCGCCCCACGTTGACTTTGATGTCGAGCAGCTTGGTGGTCGCCTCCTCCGGCGGGTACTTGTAGGCGATCGCCCAGCGCGGTGCGCGCGAGGTCGAACCGAGCCGCCGCTGCAGCGCCACCTCGTCGACTTTGACTACCACACCGTCGATTTCGTGTTCGACGTCGTGGCGGTGCTCGCCCCAGTAGGCAATGCGTTCGGTGACCGCGTCCATGCCCTTCACCTGAGCGATGTGATCTGACACCGGCAGGCCCCATGCCTTGAGCGCGCGGTAGGCGTCGTGCAGCGATTTCGGGCTGAAGCCTTCGGCCTTTCCGAGGCCATGGCAGATCATCCGCAGCCTGCGGCGCGCGGTGACGGCCGGATTCTTCTGGCGCAGTGAACCGGCGGCGCTGTTGCGGGGATTGGCGAACGGCGGCTTGCCCTCCGCGACGAGCCCCGCGTTGAGTTCCTCGAAGTCTGCGACACGGAAGAACACCTCACCGCGTACCTCGAGCAACTTCGGAACCGGGAATTCCTTGGTGCCGGTGAGCTTTTCGGGGATGTCGTCGATGGTACGCGCGTTCAGCGTGACGTCCTCGCCGGTGCGGCCGTCACCACGGGTGGCCGCCCGTTCCAGCCGTCCGTCGCGATACACCAGCGCCAGAGCGACCCCGTCGATCTTGAGTTCGCACAGGTAGTGCGCGTCGTCGCCAATCTCGCCTTTGATACGCCCGGCCCACGCCGCAAGCTCATCCGGCGTGAACACGTTGTCGAGGGACAGCATCCGCTCGAGGTGGTCGGCTGAGGTGAAGTCGGTGGCGAATCCCGCGCCGCCGACGAGTTGTGTCGGAGAATCGGGGGTGCGCAGCTCCTGGTGCTCGTCCTCGAGCGCCTGCAGTTCGCGCAGCAGCTCGTCGAAGTCCCCGTCGGAGATGGTCGGCGCATCGCGGACGTAGTACCGGAACTGATGCTCGCGCACTTCGTCGGCCAACTCTTGCCAGCGCCGGCGCAGGTCTGCGTCGGGCGCGTCCTCGGCCTGCTCAGCCAGCGTGGTCTTTGGATCCGGGGTCGCCTTCGAGCTCACCCTCGCAGGCTAGCCGAGGCCGGGGACACCTCCTCCCCGCCGGATACCCTGGCTCCATGCCGCACCCGATCATGTTCCGTGACGACGACCCCGTGCTGGCGCAGGTGCGAAAGATCGCGCTCGGATTCCCCGAGGCGTTCGAGAAGGTTTCGCACGGCAGGCCCTCGTTCTTCGTCACGAAAATGTTCGTGATGTACGGCGGCAGCGTCAAACCCGAGACGAAGGGTGCCGATTACGTCCAGTACCCGCACTCGATCATCGTCAAGGTCGACGAGAGCGACCGTCGGGCCCTCGAACAGGATCGCCGGTTCTTCTTCCCCGCCTACCTGGGCCCGTCGGGCTGGCTCGGGCTGGACCTCGCTGCCAAGAAGAAGATCGATTGGGACGAGGTGACCGAACTGGTCGACGCGTCATTTCGGCTGATCGCGCCCAAGAAGCTCATCAAGCTGCTCGATGGAGCTTGACCCGCGACCACCGGGCCATGGTTCGATCAGGGCCATGAGCTTCGCGAGTCCCTTCCCCGAAGTCGACATCCCATCCGCCAGCGTCTACGACTTCCTCTTCGATCGCATCGATGACGCCGACCTCGACCGCGTCGCGCTGGTCGACGCGAAGTCAGACAGGGAGACCACCTACCGCGAAATGATCGACCGCATCGACGCGTTCGCCGGCGCGCTGACCGGACGTGGCATCGGTGTCGGTGATGTCGTGGGCCTGCTTTCGCCGAACAGTTCGGGATTCGCGGTCGCTTTCCACGGGATCCTGCGCTCAGGCGCGACTGCCACCACCATCAACGCACTGTTCACGGCCAAAGACATCGCCAAGCAGCTGACCGATTCCAACGCAAAGATGCTGGTGACGGTCGAACCGCTGATGGCACAGGCGAAGGAAGCGGCCGCGGCGGTGGGGATGGCCGACAGCGACCTCGTCGTGCTCGACGGCGACGGCCATGACGTCAGCGGTTATCCCAACGCCGCCGACCTGATGGGCCCGGGCCTGCCGGCACCGGACGTCAGCTTCGCCCCGTCGTCCCATCTGGCGGTGTTGCCGTACAGCTCCGGAACGACGGGCAACCCCAAGGGCGTCATGTTGACGCACCGCAACCTGGTGGCCAACGTCGCGCAGATCCGACCGCTGCACGGGATGGTCGCCGACGACGTCATCCTCGCGGTGCTGCCGTTCTTCCACATCTACGGAATGACGGTGTTGCTCAACGCCGCGCTGCATGCCCGGGCACGGCTGGTCATCATGCCGAACTTCGATCTCGGCGATTTTCTCGCCAATATCCAGAACCACAAGTGCACGATCGCGTTCATCGCTCCGCCGGTCGCCGTGGCGCTGGCCAAGCATCCGCTGATCGACGACTACGACCTGGCGTCCCTGAACGTCGTCATGTCGGGCGCCGCCCCGCTGGACGCCGAACTCGGGCAGGCCGTCGCGCAACGGTTGGGGTGCCGCGTCGTACAGGGCTACGGGATGAGCGAGCTGAGCCCCGTCAGCCACATCACCCCGTTCGACGCCGGCGCGCACGAGATGAATGCGTCCGCACCGTTGAGCTCTGTCGGGTGGACGGTGTCCAACGCCGCGTCGAAGATCATCAACCCTGAGAGCGGTGACGAAATCGATGTTCCCACAGAGGGTCTCAGCGAGACCGGTGAGCTGTGGTTCAAGGGACCCAACGTGATGGCGGGCTATCTGAACAACGAGAAGGCCACCGCAGAGACCATCGACGACGACGGCTGGTTGCACACCGGCGACCTCGCCCAGGTCGACGCCAACGGCTGCGTGTACATCGTCGACCGGCTCAAGGAGCTGATCAAGTACAAGGGCTACCAGGTGCCGCCGGCTGAACTGGAGGCGCTGCTGCTGAGCCATCCGGCGATCGCCGACGCGGCGGTGATCGGCGTCGCCGATGCCGAAGGCGAAGAGGTGCCGAAGGCTTTCGTAGTCAAGCAGTCCGACTCCGAACTGAGCGCGGACGAGGTGATGGACTTCGTCGCCGGTCAGGTCGCGCCGTACAAGAAGGTCCGGCAGGTGGAGTTCATCGAGGCGGTGCCGAAGTCGGCGTCAGGCAAGATCCTGCGCAAGGACTTGCGCAGCAGTTCAGGAAACTGCTAGCCGCTCAGCGGCATGTGCCGCGCGCGCCTGCCGGTATCCGAGAGCGGCGCCGCCGGCCGGGATCAGGAGCAGCCCCGCGATCCCCCACAGCACACCAGACCATTCGGACGCCGATGCGCCCCCCAGTTGCTGCGTGAAACCCGGGCGCGTCGAGAACCGTTCGACCCACGACGGCGACGGCGGAGCGGCCGCAGGGAGTGGTGGTGGTGGTGGAGGCGGCGGAGCAGACGTAAGCGCCGGTTGGAAGGCGGGCGCCTGCCAACTTGGTGCCGGATCAACGCTCTGAATGCTCGGCGAACGACCGTTACCCACCGTCACGCGGGGCGAACTGGATCCGGCGCCCGGGGCGCCGGGGGTTTCAGGGCCGGCTCCGCTGGTCGAACCTGACCCGCCGAACAAGCCGGCGCCACCGGTCAAACCTGAGCCACGGGCCGGGTCGGAGCCGCCGGTCGAGCCAGATCTCGAGCCAAGCCGGTCGAGCCAGATCTGGCGGTCGAGCCAGATCCGGCGGAAGAGGTTGTCGGCGCCAACTGGGCGACGTCCTCGCGACCCGACCCGACCCGGGCCGTCGGACTGTCGTTGCTGCCGCCGGCGGCGACGGTATTGCCGCTGTCGGCGCTGCTGCGACTGACGTCGCTGTCACCAGCGCGGTCGTCATCGTCGCGCTGCCATCCCTCGCGGTCGTAGCCCCAGTCATTGCCGTCGTCGCGCTGCCATCCCTCGCGGTCGTAGCCCCAGTCATTGCCGTCGCCGCGGTGGTAGTCCCGGTCATTGCCGTCGCCGCGACCATTGCGGTGGTCGCTCCCGTGGCGATCGCCGTCGCCACCGCCGCGATAGTTGCCGTGACCGTCGCCGCCGTCCGAACTGTGGCCCCGATCGGAATACCCCCCGCCGGGATATGCGATTGCTGCCGCAGCGGGGCCGCCTAGCAGCAGAAATGCCGTCAGGACACCGACACCTGCTGCCAGGCGGGGGTTCAACCGGGGCACAGTGTTCTCTCCTGCGGGTGGCAAAGGGATATTGACGTAGTCGCTTATGTATTGTTGCACGCCACGGCCGTGCTTGAATCACCGGTGCGACAAACGCGCGAAGATCGTCGCTGAGCGGCTCATTCCTCCTCGACGTAGGCGCGCAACCGGTCAATCGCCATATCCCACCGTTGCGACAACGCGGTGAGATATTCGCTGGCCTCGGTCAGCGGCTTGGGCTCCACGCGCCAGATGCGTTCCCTGCCATGTCGCTGACTGCTCACCAGTCCCACCGCTTCCAACAGCAAAAGGTGTTTGGTCGCTGCCTGCCGGCTGACCGACACCACCGTCGTCACCTCTGTGGTTGAACAGGGTCCGCCGTCGCACAGCCGGGTGATGATGCGCAGACGATTCGGGTCGCCCAGCGCGTCGAACAGCGGTGCCCTGGCGACGGCGGGCGTGCTCACGCCTTCTCGCTGAGCGCGAGGTACTTGCGGACCAGCTCTGTCTGGGCCGACCAGCCCTCGTTGTTGCTCTCGAACGCCGACTGCCGACGCTCCGCGGGGATGGCCTCGAACCCCGATTCGACGATACGCAGCAGCACCCCGCCGGCGGTGTCTTCGAGCGTGAACTCCACCAGCGTGGTCGGTTCCTTCGAGTAGTCGATGCCGCCTTCGACCCCGTACGGGTGCCAGCGGAACGCCAGCCGCCGTTGCGGCTCCACCGCGACGATCTGCCACGTGTCCGCCTTGCCGGCGTACGGCTCCTGAGCCTTGGCGACAACGTCGTCGACCGCCGTAGGAGTGATGACCCCGGTGAGTGACGCACCGGGCACGAACGGCCCGTCGAAACGCACTCCGAACCACCGGCCGAACTCGTCGGCGTCGCTGATGGCCCGCCACACCCGGTCCAGCGGCGCCTTCAACAGAACTTCCTTCTCGATCCGATCTGGATTCATGTGCAACCTCCTGGTTGCTTATCAACGTAGCGGCCGCCGAAGATATACGCAACCTATTGGTTGCGTCTCATCGGTTGGAGCCGGCCACCTCGTTGATGATCGTCGCGAGTTCCAGGGGTTTCGACATCATGACCGAGTGGCCTGCCGACAACACCCGGTGCTCGACCCCGGTGCCGAGATTGGCGATCATCTGTTCGGCGACCGCGGGCGGTACGGGAACGTCGTCGGACATGCTGACGTAGGTGATGGGCACGCCGGTCGGATAGCCGCCAAGTTGCGCGTTCATGATGTTCGCGGCGTCGGGCACCATCGAATGCCAGTGCACCGCCCACTGCTCATCGCTCAGGTCATTGCCGAACAGCGACCGCGCGAGATCCTCGTCCTCGACCGCGAATTGCCCTGGCGGAAGGTCGACCCCGACGGTGACGGAGGACGCGTTCGCACCTGGCGCAGGCACGAGCGCTCCGACATAGATCAGCTTCGCGACGCGCTGCGGATGCCGCCACGCGATCTCGGTGACGGTGACTCCGCCGAGCGAATGCCCCACGAGGACAAACCGATCGAACCCGGCCTCGTCGGCGGAGTCGATGACCGCCTGGACACAATCCTCGACCGTCACCATGGCCAGATCCGCCGGCCGGCGACCACGGCCTGGCAGATCGACGGCCACGACGGGCATCGTCAGATACGGCACGACCGCACTCCAACACAACGACGTGTGACACCCGCCGTGCACGAGGACGACACCCTCGGCGCTCATCGCGGACCACCCGCCCAAAGACTCATCGGTTGAGTGTCAGCCCGGAGAAACCGGCTGGACTGAGTAAGCGGGTACTCGATTTCGACGCGTCAGATCCCTTCGGGATCCTCGGCGAAGGCATCGGCGGCCTTCTGCGCCAGCTCGATCGCGATGCGCGCCCATTCCGGGGTGGCGGCCGCCAGCCCGCAGGCCGGGGTGATGCCGATCCGCTCGCGCAGCACCGAGCGCGCAAACCCGAGCCGGTCGGTGACGGCGGCCGCCGCCTTGGCGACTTCGTCGAACGACGGGCGCGCTAGGGGTGCGGTGGACGGAACGACGCCGAGTAGCACCGTGCGTCCGCTTTCGACAAATTCGCCGATGCCGTCGAGATCGGCGGCTTCGAGGGTGGATGCGTCGAGCGACACGGCATGAACGGAGCTGCGCTGCAGCATCTTCCACGGCAAGGCAGAGGCGCAACTGTGCAACACCACCTCGGCACCGACAGTGGCGGCGCAGTCGTCGAGCAGTCCGATGGCCACGGGCTCGTCCACCGGATGCACGGGGGTCAGGCTCGTCACTCCGGTCAGGCGGCCCAGTAGGGCGGCGGGCAACAGCGGTTCGTCGAACTGCACCACCACCGTCGTGTCCAGCCGACTGGCGACCTCTGCCCGGTGTGTCGCCATGCCCTCCGCGAGCGAGGCGGTCAGATCGCGCACTGCACCCGCGTCCGTGATCGCGCGGTGCCCGCCGGGCAGTTCCAACTGGGCGGCCAGCGTGATCGGCCCCGACGACTGGACCTTTACCGTCCGCGTCCCACCGCGCAGACCGGCCTTCTCCCACGCCTCCTCGAGCGCGTCGAGATCCTCGTTCAGCAGGCTGGCGGCCCGCCGCACCACACCGCTGCGGCCCGGGGCGATCCGGTAGCCACGGGGCACCGTGTCGATCCCGATGTCGACCAGCAGCGCACCGGTCCGGCCGACCATGTCGGCGCCGACACCCCGGGCCGGCAGCTCCACGAGGTGCGGCAGGGTGTGCAGTTCGCCGACGACCACCTCGGCGGCCTCGCGCGGCGAGGTACCCGGCCATGATCCGATGCCGGTGGCGGCGGCGAAAATACTCACTCGTTGAACAGTATTCGGTGGGGTTAGTCTCGATCGCGAAGGGTTGGGAGGAAATGCCATGCCCGTAGCGGCCAGACCACTGGCCCTCTGGTGTGCGGCGGCAGTCCTGGCTGCGGGGTGCACTCAGACGGTCAGCGGCGCGGCGATGCGGGCGGCACCCGGTATGGACGACGATTCGTTGTCGCCGATCGACGTCGAGAAGATCATGCTCGACCAGTCGCAGATGCGTGCGATCACCGGGGCGGGCGAGGACCTCTCGATCATCCCCAGCATGGACGGCAAGATTCCCGTCGACATCGAGCCACTCGTCGAAAGTGCTCCCCCGCAATGCCAATGGCTCTTCGCAGAGACTCAGACGTTCGGAACTGACGTCGAGGAGTTCCACAAGACCACATTCCAGAATCCCCCCGACGGTGGCCTCATATCGGAGGCGGCTGCGGCCTATCGCGACCCCGGCGCGGCCCGCGCCGTCTTCGACGATCTGGTCGCACTTGTCGACGGCTGTAGCTCAACCACTTCGGGATCGATGCTCGTGGGCCAATGGACGGCCACCGCCGACACGTTGAAGACGCGGCCCGGCGACTGCGGTCGCGACTACCGGCTGAAATCGGTGGTGCTGATCGAGGTCACGTTCTGCCGGTTCTCCGACTCGGTTCCCGACATCGTGATGACGAACATCCTCGCGAATGTGCCGGAGTGAGCGCCGGGCAATCAGCGCGTGATCGTCGCGCTGCCCAGCACCTCGTCACCGTCCGGATCGGGACGGTATAGGACCATCGTCTGGCCCGACGCCACCCCGCGAATCGGGGCGCGCAGGTCAACGACCAGGCGTCCGTCGCGCAGTTCAGCGATGCCCTCGCCGATGCCGCCGTGTGCGCGCACCTGCACCTGGCATTCCACCGGTCCGGTGGGCGCAAGCCCTGAGGTGAACACCGGCCGTTCGCCGGTCAGCATCCACACGTCGAGATCCGCGGCGTTCCCGACGTGCACCGTGCCGGTGTCGGCATCGATGCCCGTGACATAGCGGGCCCGCCCGTCGGGCCCCGGCCCGGCGATGCCCAGCCCCTTGCGCTGACCGACCGTGAACCCGTGCACGCCCTCGTGCTCGGCGAGCACCGTTCCGCCTGCGTCGACGACCGTTCCGCGGCGGACGCCGATCCGGGCACCGAGGAACGCGCGCGTGTCACCCGACGGGATGAAGCAGATGTCGTGGCTGTCCGGCTTTTCGGCGACGGCCAGCCCCCTGCGCGCTGCCTCCTCCCGGATCTGCGGCTTGGGTGTGTCGCCCACGGGGAACACCGCATGGCGCAACTGCTCGGCGGTAAGCACCGCCAGAACGTACGACTGGTCCTTGTCTGCATCGACAGCGCGCCGTAGCCGTCCGCCGGACAACCGCGCGTAATGGCCGGTTGCCACGGCGTCGAATCCGAGGGCCAGCGCGCGAGCTGCCAACGCGGAGAACTTGATTCGCTCGTTGCACCGCACGCACGGGTTCGGCGTCTCTCCGCGGGCATAGGCGGAGACGAAATCGTCGACCACGTCTTCGGAGAATCGGTCGGCGAAATCCCAGACGTAGAAGGGAATGTCGAGCACGTCGGCGACTCGCCGGGCGTCACCGGCATCCTCCTTGGAGCAGCAGCCCCGCGATCCGGTGCGCAGCGTGCCGGGTGCCGACGAGAGAGCGAGGTGTACTCCGACCACGTCGTGACCGGCGTCGACCATCCGGGCGGCCGCAACCGACGAATCCACGCCACCGCTCATTGCCACGAGCACCCGCATCATCGTCTGCACTTCGCGCAAGCGCTCATCGGAAGTCCACAGCTCCCGAACTGGCGAGTGCCGCCTGTCGCGCCCGCTCGACCGCGGCAGGCAGGACCTCCAGCGCTGCCTCTACATCGGCCTCGGTGCTGGTGTGTCCCAACGACAACCGCAGGGAGCCGCGAGCACTGGCCGGATCGGCGCCCATCGCGATCAGCACATGCGAGGGCTGCGCCACGCCGGCGGTGCACGCAGAACCCGTCGAGCATTCGACACCCTTGGCGTCCATCAGCATCAACAGCGAGTCACCCTCGCAGCCGCGGAAGGTGAAGTGGCTGTTGCCGGGCAGTCGGCCGCCGCCGGTTGCCCCGTTGAGGCGAACATCGTCGATGCCGGCCAGCACGCCCTCGACCAGGCGGTCACGGAGCTCGGTCACACGGGCGCTGTTGGCCTCCAAATTCTCCACCGCGACCTTCGCCGCGGCGGCCATCGCGACGGCGCCGGCGACATCCGGTGTGCCCGAACGGACATCGCGTTCCTGACCGCCGCCGTGCAGCAACGGCACACACGCGGTGTCGCGGCGTAGCAGCAGTGCGCCGACACCGGTCGGTCCGCCGAACTTGTGCGCGGTGATGCTCATCGCCGACAGTCCGCTCGCGGTGAAGTCGACCGGTATCTGGCCGACCGCCTGCACCGCGTCGCTGTGCATCGGAACGTCGAATTCGGCTGCGATGGCCGCCAATTCTGCGATGGGCATGATCGTTCCGACCTCGTTGTTGGCCCACATGACGGTCACCAGGGCGACATCGTTGTGGTCCCGCAACGCTTCCCGGAGTGCGGACGGCAGAACAGATCCGTCGGCTTCGACGGGCAGCCACGTCACGTCGGCGCCTTCGTGTTCGACCAGCCACTCAACGGCGTCGAGCACCGCGTGGTGCTCGACGGGTGTCGTGAGGATGCGTCGACGCCGTGGGTCACCATCGCGGCGTGCCCAGTAGATGCCCTTGACGGCGAGGTTGTCGCTCTCGGTGCCGCCCGCGGTGAAGATCACCTCGGACGGCCGCGCACCCAACAGCTTGGCCAGCGTCTCGCGCGCCTCCTCCATCCGGCGACGGGCCGTGCGCCCGGTGCCGTGCAGCGACGACGCGTTGCCGACGGTCGCCAACACAGCCGTCATCGCCTCGATAGCAGCAGGATGCATCGGGGTGGTGGCGGCGTGATCGAGGTAGACCGGCGATGAGCCGCTTGCGCGAAGAGCCTCTGGCCCAGTCTCGGAGGTCATAACCAATTCAGGATAGCCGCCGGGTCCGGGCGGCCCCGATCCCGTGGTCAGGCCGCCAATGCGTGACTGTGTCCCCGGAGCGACAGGTCGCCCCGTACCGCCGATTCGCAGCGGGCCGCCAGGTCGCGGCGGCTGGTGCCCGGCAGCTGCAGCGACTCGACCTGCACGCGCACCACGGTGCGTTGTGCGGTGATAAGCCGTCGGATGGACGCGAGCAGCGTGTCTTCGCCGACGTACGCGGCGACGGTCGACGGCCTGCCGTCGCGGTGGTGATAGCTCAGCCGCAGCGGCTGGACCGGCCTGCCCGCATCGACGGCAGCCTGGAACATCGCGGGCCGGAACTGGCCGTACGCGAGGCCGCACCAGGTGGTGCCCTCGGGGAAGGCGACCACCGTCTGGCCGGCGCGCAGCCGGCCCGCGATCGTGCCCACCACGTCGGGCAGCATCCGCAGGTTGTCCCGCTCGATCGGGATGACCTTCATCAGGCGTGCCAACAAGCCCAGACCCGGCCAGTTGATCATCTCGGATTTGGCGACGAATCGTCCCGGCATGACGGAACCGATCGCGAAGATGTCCACCCAGGAGACATGCCCGCTGACCACGAGGACACCCTGAAGATTGCGAATCGGCCCGCCGGACACGGTGATTCGCACGCCCAGGCAACGAAGCATCATTCGGCAGTAGCCCCGCTGCACGTGAGCGCGCCCCGGAACGGGAATGGCCAACAGCGGCGTCGCCGACAACAACAGCACCGCGAAGGTGGCGCGTATCGCGATGCGCCACGCGACGACCACGCGCTGACCGGCAGGCGCTTCCGTCGCGGTGACGCAACTGGAGTCACAGGACGCCTTCGGCACCCAGGGCCGCTCGGCGGTCACGATGCCATCCCGTCGGCCATCGCAGCCGCCGCGCCGACCGACCTCAGCCGCCGCAGATACCGGGTGTCTGCCCGCCGTTTGTCCAGCAGGGCCGGGAAGTCGCCCACGCCGAAGTCGGGATCGTGGGCGGGGTCACCGCACACCTGGGCGCCCAGCCTCAGATAGCCCCGCATCAGCGGCGGTACGGCCACCCTGCCGGGCGGATCGATGTCATCGAGCCGTTTACCGTCGACCGTCACCGGCCGGTACGGATACACGGTGTACTCCGCGGGGGCGGGGTGTCGGCGACGGACGAAGTCGCGAATGCCGCGGATCTGGCTGCCCGGCGCGTCCCCGTCGGCACCGGCGACGGGCACCGACACGCAGCCGGTCACGTAGTCGTAGCCGCAGCGGTCGAGATAGGCCAGGATCCCCGCCCACATCAGCAGCACCACGCTGCCGTTGCGGTGACCCTCGCGCACCACCGCACGGCCCATCTCCACGAGGGAGGGCCGCAGCGAGTCCAGGCCCCGGACGTCGAATTCGGTTGCCGTGTAGAGGCCCCCTGCGGCGATGGCACCGGGTGGCGGGAGCATCCGGTAGCAGCCGACGAGCTCGCCGGAGTTGTCCTCGCGGACCAGCAGATGATCGCAGTACTCGTCGAAGCGGTCGGCATCCCGACCGTCGGTCGCGCCGGTCAGCGCGAATCCGGGCTCGGAGGTGAACACGTCATGACGAAGGCGCTGCGCAGCCTCGATGAGCGCAGAGTCGGTGGACAGCAGCAGCGTGTGGCGCGGCATCGAGGATGAAGTCCCGGCTGCATCGGTGTCGTCGGGGGCGATGAGTACAGAAGCAGTCCTCATGACTGCACGGTCTCGGAACCGGGTCTCTAATTGGCATCGCACACGTGACGCGTCCATGAACGTCGCGAGAAGACGCAAAAACCCCCGACACGCCACGCGTGCGGGGGCCTTTGCGTCTTCTCGACGGGAGAGTTATCCCTTGCGTGCCTTGACCTTCTCGGTCAGCTGCGGCGCGACCTTGAACAGGTCGCCGACGATGCCGAGGTCGGCGATCTCGAAGATCGGCGCCTCTTCGTCCTTGTTCACCGCGATGATGGTCTTGGACGTCTGCATGCCTGCGCGGTGCTGGATCGCCCCGGAGATGCCCAGCGCGATGTACAGCTGCGGCGACACGGTCTTGCCGGTCTGGCCCACCTGGAACTGGCCCGGGTAGTAGCCGGAGTCGACGGCGGCGCGTGACGCACCGACCGCGGCGCCGAGCGAGTCGGCCAATTCCTCCACCACGTTGAAGTTCTCGGCGCTGCCGACACCACGGCCGCCGGAGACGACGACGCTGGCCTCGGTGAGCTCCGGGCGGTCGCCGGCCACTGCGGGCTCCCGCTTGGTGATCTTCGTCGCATTCTCGGCTTGCGCCGGCACCTCGACGTTGGCCACCTCACCCGCCCCGGCGGACGGCTCGGCCTCGATGGCGCCCGGGCGAACCGTGATCACCGGGGTGTCACCGGGGACCTGGGCCTCCACGGTGAACGCGCCACCGAAGATGCTGTGAACGCCCACTGCGCCTTCCTTGACCTCCACGACGTCGACCAGCAGGCCGGAGCCGATGCGCGCGGCCAGTCGGCCGGCGATCTCCTTGCCATCGGCGGAAGCCGCCAACAGCACACCCGCCGGGGTGGCCGACTCGGCCAGCGAGGCCAGTACGTCCACGAAGGGGGTGATCAGGTAGTTGTCGGCGTCGTCGGACTCGGCGACGTAGATCTTGGCGGCGCCGGCCTCCTTCAGCGCGTCGGTCAGCGCTGCCGCGGTGCCGGACTTGCCCACCACGACGGCGGAGGGCTCGCCCAGTGCACGGGCGGCGGTGATCAGTTCGGCGGTGATCTTCTTCACCGCACCATCTGCGTGCTCAACGAGCACAAGTACTTCAGCCATGTGTCTTCAGTGTCTTTCGGTGTTTTGGGAAAAAGCGGCGACTAGATGATCTTCTGGGCAACCAGGTACTCGGCGATCTTGGTGCCGCCTTCGCCCTCGTCGGTGACCTTCTCGCCCGCGGTCTTCGGCGGCTTCGGGGTCGACGACAACACCTTGGAACCGGCGTTGGCGACGCCGACCTCGTCGCCCTCGACGCCGATCTCAGCCAGCGTCAGCGTCGTCACTTCCTTCTTCTTGGCGGCCATGATGCCCTTGAAGGACGGGAAGCGAGGCTCGTTGATCTTCTCGTTGACGCTGACCACTGCGGGCAGCGACGCCTCGATGGTGAACACGCCGTCGTCGGTCTCGCGTTCGCCCGTGACCTTGCCGCCCTCGACCGACACCTTGCGCAGGTGGGTCAGCTGAGGCAGGCCGAGGTACTCGGCGATGACCGCCGGAACCGCGCCGCCGACACCGTCGGTGGCCTCGTTGCCCGCGATCACCAGTTCGGTGCCCTCGATGGTGCCCAGCGCCCGCGCCAGCGCCCAGCCGGTCTGGACGACGTCGGAGCCGTGCATGCCGTCGTCGAGCAGGTGCACCGCCTTGTCGGCGCCCATCGACAGGGCCTTGCGGATGGCCTCGGTAGCGCGCTGGGGTCCGGCTGTGAGCACTGTCACAGTGCTCTCGGCGCCGTTGGCGGCTTCCTTCTCCTTGATCAGCAGCGCTTCCTCGACGGCGCGCTCGTTGATCTCGTCGAGCACGGCGTCGGCGGCCTCACGGTCGAGGGTGTAGTCACCGTCGGACAGCTTGCGCTCCGACCACGTGTCAGGGACCTGTTTGATCAGGACCACGATGTTCGTCATGAGTCTGGTTCGTCCTCCTCGAAGGGGCCGTTGACCGGCCCGCAATACCACGTCTCAAGCAATCACCATTATGTTACTCGCCGGTAACTTTTGGTGGTTCGCAGGAACACCATAGCTGGTCGAAGTTTGCGTTCTAGCAGCACGTAGGCGGTGAACCGTTCGCCTGTGAGCCGATTCACGTTAGCCTGCCTTGCAATGAGCGCATTCGTTACCGGCGGTCCGGACCTGCCCCTGACCGGCGAACGCACGGTTCCCGGCCTGGCGGAGGAGAACTACTGGTTCCGCCGCCATGAGGTCGTCTATGAGCGGCTGGCGGACCGCTGCGCGGGTCGCGATGTGCTCGAGGCAGGCTGCGGCGAGGGGTACGGCGCCGATCTGATCGCCGACGTGGCACGCCGTGTCATCGGGCTGGACTACGACGAGTCGGCGGTCGCCCATGTCCGTGCCCGGTACCCGCGCGTGGAGATGCATCACGGGAATCTGGCTGAGCTGCCGCTTGCCGACTGCACCGTCGATGTTGTCGTCAACTTCCAGGTGATCGAACACCTCTGGGACCAGGGCCAATTCGTCGACGAGTGCTTGCGGGTGCTTCGGCCGGGCGGAGTGCTGTTGATGTCGACGCCCAACCGGATCACCTTCTCCCCCGGCCGCGACACCCCGATCAACCCATTCCACACCCGGGAACTGAACGCCGCGGAGTTGACCGAACTTCTCGCTACTGCGGGCTTTTCGGTGGAGACGATGCTCGGCGTGTTTCACGGCGCGCGACTGGTCGAACTCGACGAGCGTCACGGCGGATCGATCATCGACGCCCAGATCACGCGGGCGTTGGCCGACGCACCATGGCCCACTGAGCTGCTCGACGACGTCGCATCGGTGACGACGGACGATTTCGACCTCACCGACGCCGCCGATAGAGACATTGACCGAAGCCTGGACCTGGTCGCCGTCGCGGTGCGCCCGTGACAAGCGCGGAGCCCGTACCCGGGCTGTTCACCCTCGTCCTGCACACGCATCTGCCGTGGCTCGCCCATCACGGACGCTGGCCCGTCGGCGAGGAATGGCTCTACCAGTCGTGGTCGGCGGCCTACGTACCGCTGATGCGTGTCCTTCGCACGCTCGCCTCCGAGGACCGTCACCACTTGTTGACGCTGGGCATGACACCGGTGGTCACCGCACAGCTCGACGACCCGTACTGCCTGTCGGGCATGCACCACTGGCTGGCCAACTGGGGCCTGCGCGCCCTGGAGGCGACGACACATCGAGCGCCGTTGCGGGAGTTCGGTATTCGCGAGCACGCAGAAGCCGAGCAGGCGCTCGACGACTTCGCGACGCTGTGGGCGCACGGCGCCAGTCCGCTGCTGCGCGACCTGATCGACGCCGACACCATCGAACTGCTCGGCGGCCCGCTGTCGCATCCGTTTCAGCCGCTGCTGAATCCGCGACTGCGCGAGTTCGCTCTGCGCGAGGGGCTGGCCGACGCCCAGCAGCGGTTCGCGCATACGCCTGCGGGTATCTGGGCGCCGGAATGCGCGTACGCGCCGGGTATGGAAACCGATTACGCCGCAGCGGGTGTCGGCCATTTCATGGTGGACGGACCGTCACTGCACGGCGACACCGCACTGGGCCGGCCGGTCGCGTCGTCGGACGTCGTCGCGTTCGGTCGCGACCTGCAGGTCAGTTACCGGGTGTGGTCACCGAAGTCCGGCTACCCCGGGCATGCCGCATACCGCGATTTCCACACCTACGACCACTCGACCGGACTGAAGCCGGCCCGCGTCACCGGCCGCAACGTGCCCTCGGACGCGAAGGCGCCCTATGACCCGCAGCGCGCGGACAACGCTGTCGATGCGCATGTCGCCGATTTCGTCGGACTGGTGCGCCAGCGACTGATCGACGAGAGCGGACGAATCGGCAGGCCCGCACACGTGATCGCGGCCTTCGACACCGAACTGTTCGGCCACTGGTGGTACGAGGGCCCGGTTTGGCTGGAACGCGTGCTGCGCGCGCTGCCCGAGGCCGGGGTGCGGGTCGGCACGCTCTCCGATGCGATCGCCGACGGCTTTGTCGGCTCACCCGTCGAATTGCCGCCCAGTTCTTGGGGTTCCGGCAAGGACTGGCAGGTGTGGGCCGGCGAGATGGTCGCCGACCTGGTCCAGTTGAACAGCGAAGTCGTCGACACCGCGCTGACGACGGTGGACAAGGCGCTCGGTGAGACGGACACCGCGCCGGCCGCGAAACTTCGTCGCAGACCAGATTTTGCGCGAGACTCTGTTGACGGTGTCCAGCGACTGGCCGTTCATGGTCAGCAAGGATTCGGCCGCTGACTACGCGCGCTACCGCGCACATCTGCACGCACACGCCACCCGCGAGATCGCCGGCGCGATGGCGTCGGGTCGTCACGACCATGCCCAGCGCCTCGCCGACGGCTGGAACCGCGCCGACGGATTGTTCGGGTCGCTCGACGCAAGGCGCCTGCCGCGATGACTCACCACTTCTCCGCGAGTGACCGTGTCTGTACGTCGACACGCCATAAAGCGTGTGCATTTCGGGGTCGCTCGCGCAGGAGTGAGCGACCGTGAAAGTCCTGATGGTGTCGTGGGAGTACCCGCCGGTGGTGATCGGCGGGCTTGGTCGCCACGTGCATCACCTGGCCACAGCGCTGGCGCACGCCGGCCACGAAGTCGTGGTGCTCAGCCGTCGGCCCAGCGGCACCGACCCGCGCAGCCACCCATCGACGGACGAAATCGCCGAGGGGGTAAGGGTTGTCGCCGCGGCGCAGGATCCGCACGAGTTCGACTTCGGCAGCGACATGATGGCATGGACGTTGGCGATGGGGCATTCGATGGTCCGCGCCGGCCTCGCGATCAAGGGCGGCGGCAACCGGCCTTGGCGTCCCGACGTCGTACACGCCCACGACTGGCTGGTCGCGCATCCCGCGATCGCGCTCGCCGAACACTTCGATGTGCCATCTGATTTCCACGATTCACGCCACCGAGGCCGGCCGCCATTCAGGTTGGGTATCCGGTCCGATCAGCCGGCAGGTGCACGCCGTCGAGTCGTGGCTGGTGCACGAATCCGATTCGCTCATCACGTGTTCGGCATCGATGAGCGACGAGATCACCGAGTTGTTCGGACCCGGACTGGCCGAGACGCGGGTGATCCGCAACGGAATCGACGCCGCGCGATGGCCGTTCGCGACGCGGCGCCCCCGCACTGGCCCGGCGCGCCTGGTGTATCTGGGCCGCCTGGAGTACGAGAAGGGCATTCACGATGCCATCGCGGCTTTACCCCGCATCAGGCGCACCCATCCCGGGACCACGCTGACGATCGCCGGGGAGGGCACCCAGCTGCAGTGGCTCGTCGAAGAGGCCCGAAAGCGCAAGGTGCTCAAGGCCACGGAGTTCGTCGGCCATCTCGATCACGACGAGCTTGTCAGCTTGCTCCACGCCGCCGACGCCGCCGTTCTGCCCAGCCACTACGAGCCGTTCGGCATCGTGGCCCTGGAGGCGGCGGCGACGGGTATCCCGCTGGTGACCTCCAACGTCGGCGGACTGGGTGAAGCGGTCATCAACGGAAAGACCGGCATGTCCTTCCCGCCGCGCGACATCGCCGGCCTGGCCGCTGCTGTCCGCGTCGTCCTCGACGACCCCGACGCCGCCCAGCGCATGGCCGTCGCCGCGCGCGAACGGCTCACCGCAGATTTCGACTGGCAGACGGTCGCGGAGGAAACCGCGCAGGTTTACCTCGCCGCCAAACGCGGTGAACGCGAGCCACACCGCCGGCGGACCATCGTCGAACACGCGCTCCCGGACAGGTAGATCACATCGCGGCTGCGATCGCCATGTGCCCTTCGAACCCAAGGTCATTGGCCATGGTGCGGTACTTGTCCGCAAAGCCACGGTAGCCGGCCTCGTCACCGTGGGCCCGCGCGAGCAGCGCCCGCAGTCGCAACAGCGGCAACTCGTGCAAGACGAATCCGGGGTCGGTCGGCACCGCGGCTAATCTGTCGATAGCAGCCGATGCCTCGCTTAGGTCGGAATGAGTGCCGCGCTGAAGCAGCGATTCCACCAGAACAGTGAATGCCGGCCCGAGTGAGGTCATGTCGCCGGCGTCGACCAGGAAGTCGGTGCTCGCGCGTGCCAGTTCAACGGCACCGTCAAGATCGCCCAACCTGGCCTTCTCTCTTGCGAACTCGGTGTCCACGAATCGCACGGCTTTGACCGACGGCTGTCGCCGCAACTTTGCTTTTCTCACCTCGTTCAATAGTTCGTAGCCCTCGGCGCTCTGCGGGGCTCCGCTGCGCGCGAGTACCAGACCACGCGTCAACTGAGCTGCCTCGAACGCGAAGTCGTCGCTTGCTTGACCGGCAAGCGCCAGCGCTTCGGCGGTGGCCCGGTGAGCTGCCGCGTCTGGCAGCAGGGCGCCATTCTGGACGGCAAAGACATATTTGAACATGACGCTCGCCGCGTATGCGGTCGGGTCTATCGCGTGAGCCATGGAAATTGCTTCGTCGAATTCATCCCTCCAGCCGGGGATTCCAAGGACGTACCGACAGGAAGCGCGCATGGCCAACGACACAGCGTGCAGCGAGCCGATTCCGAAATAATCCTTTGTCAACTCTTCCTCTGACATCTCGACGAGGATTTCGCACATACGCAGTCCGTCTCGTGCGTCACCGCCTTGCAACTTCCCGTTGGCCGCGCCGCCCAACAAGGCCAACAGTGACGGATCACCAATCGACTCGACGAGCCTTTCGAGATCCGAAGCGGCGAGCGCTGCATCGGCGAATCTATCCCGGAACACAAGAACGACCAGCAGCCCACTGAGCCCGATGGCCTTCGAAACCACATCGCCAGTCTTCGTGCATAGCTCGTCGAGCTCGTCGAACGCGGCGTCGGAAAGGTCCCCCCATATCCGCCAAGCGCTCGAACACAGCCGTACGCGAGGTGCGATTCTTCTCGACATTTGGTCGGGGTCGTCCGGCGGGAGGCGGTCAGCGACTTGTCGCGCGCGCTGCCAACTCGTTCGAGCGGCCCGGGCATCGCGGGGGTCCAACAATTCGGCAGCGCGCATGTGCCAGTCGTATGCCGCGCTGAGATCGCCTGCCGCCTCGAGATGCTCGGCGATCAGCGCTGCGTTCTCGTCGGGCGACGCAGGGTCCCGTTGTTCGATGACTTCCGCTAGGCGACGGTGCAGCCCGAAGCGATCCGATTTGAGCTGCGACTCGTAGGCCACCGCTCGAATCAGCGGGTGGCGGAACGCATATTCGGGACACGATGTGAACGTAACCTGGTCGATCAGTTCCGCATCGATCAGGTCTCCGACGTCGACGGTGTCGAGCAGGGAGCGAAGCAGGCCGATGTCAAACCGCAGGCCGATGACGGCCGCCGCATTCAACGCTTGCTTGGCCGACGCCTCTAATCGGTCGACGCGGGCCGCGATGGCCGCCCGTAAGGATGCCGGTACACGCACGTCAGCCGAATCCTTCTCGCAGACATACCCGCCGGGAATCCCATGAATGTCGTCCCGCTCGGCCAGGTCGCGAATGATCTCCTCGACGAAGAATGGATTGCCGGCGGCCCGATCAGTCACCTTCGCGGCCAGCATCGCCACCGACGGATCGGAACCCAAGAGCTCGGCAGTCAGCGCCGTGGAATCCGATTCACTCAGCGGGGCAAGGGCGATGCGATGCGAGCTGGGCAGTCGGTCAAGCGCGCCCCGATACTCCGGTCGGTACGTGACAATCATCAGCGACCGTGTCTGCGGCACAACCGCACTCAGCTCGGCGATCAGCGTTTCGCTCACCTCGTCGATCCAATGCACGTCCTCGACGGCGAAAACGGCGGGTGTCGTTCGAGCGACCGCCGCTGAGTTCAGCATCGCGGCCAGACGCCGCCTGCGGGCATCTGGATCGATTTCCGGCGGTGGGGTGTCGGGCGCACGGAGACCTAGGAGGTCCTCGAGCAGGAGCAGGTCTTCAGACTCGGCGTCCTGCATGACGCGACGGACCTTCGCCCGCGCGGCATCCGGCGCTAGGTTGCTGATCGCAAAGAGATTGCGTAACAGGCGTGCTCCCACGTGAAAAGGCACATCCTTGGTATGCGACTCGCAATAGGTGGTTACGACCTCCACACCGTTTTCCGCCGCCAACGCGGTGACTTCGCCGATCATGCGACTCTTTCCGATGCCCGGCGGACCCACCAGCCCCACTACCCGACCGTTACCGTCGATCGACTGGTCGAGTAGTCCGGCTATCGTGTTCAACTCCCATTCGCGGCCCATCAGTGTCGCCAATTGCCGACGAGACCGCCCACCATCATTCGCGGTCGCGAGCAAGCGGCGGGCCACCACCGGAGATTCCGAACCCTTGATGAGCACGCTCTCTGCCTCACCGAGCACCGCAGTGTGAGCGACCAGCCGTGCGGTCGACTCGCTCAGCATCACCCCGCCCGGCGGTGCGACCGACTCCATCCGCTGAGCCATCCCGACCTGTTCCCCGACGGACGTGTAACCACCGGGTCCCGAACCGATTTCACCGGCGATGACTTCCCCAGAGTTCAACCCAACCCGCAATTGCAATGACAAGCCATCGCGGTCCTTCACCTCTATCGCGAGCTGGCCGACTTTCTGCTGAATCTCCAGCGCGGCCAAGCATGCGCGCAATGCGTGGTCTTCCAGTGCGGCTGGCGCCCCGAACACCGCCATGATGCCGTCGCCAGTGAACTTGTCGACCGTCCCGCTGTAGCGCTTCACCACACCCGACGACCAGTTGAACAAGTCGGTCATGATTTCGTGTAGCCGCTCCGCGCCGACTGCGGCGGCGAGATCCATTGAACGCACCACATCAGCGAAGAGCACGGTCACCTGCTTGTACTCGGCAGCCGAACTACTGACGGGCGCGCCGCACTCGCTGCAGAACTTGGCCGTTGCGGTCAGCTCTGCGTCACATGATCCGCACGCGCCAGACACGCCCACATCGTGTCACTACCGCGGCCGTGTGGCGGCCCTTCACGGCCGCGAGGGTGCGCAAAACACACACAGATCGCGGCGTGTCGGCCTGCAGACGCGCACGTCCCCTACTGACGTGTGGGCCCACGCGGCAGTAGCAGCTAGCGGGACGCCTTCTTGCGCTCGATATCGGCCAGTGCGGCGGCGAGTTCGGCGCGCTGGGCGGCCGACGTCTCCCACGACAGCTTGCGGTTCTTGACCACCTTCGCCGGCGCGCCGACGGCGATGGAGAAGTCCGGGATCTCGCCCTTGACCACGGCATGCGATCCGAGCACGCAGCCACGCCCGACCGTCGTGTTGCGAAGGATCGTCACCTTGGTCGCGATCCAGGTGTCGGGTCCGATCCGCACTGGGCCCTTGAGGATGCCCTGGTCCTTGATGGGCACGTTGATGTCGTCCATCCGGTGGTCGAAGTCGCACAGGTAGACCCAGTCGGCCATCAGCACCGAGTCACCCAGTTCGATGTCGAGGTAGGTGTTGATGACGTTGTCCCTGCCGAGGACGACCTTGTCGCCGAACCGCAGCGACCCCTCGTGACAGCGGATCGTGTTCTTGTCACCGATGTGGACCCAGCGACCGATCTCCATCGTGGACAGCTCGGGGGTCGCCTGGATCTCGACACCCTTGCCGAGGAACACCATGCCGCGGGTGATGATGTGCGGGTTGGTGAGCTTGAACTTCAGCAGCCGCCAATAACGCACGAGATACCACGGGGTGTAGGCGCGATTGGCGATCACCCACTTCAGCGAGGCCATTGTGAGGAACTGGGCCTGGCGCGGGTCACGCAGGCGCGAACCCCGCCACCGCTTGTGCAGCGGCGCGCCCCACATCGTCGTCATGGCCGGAAAGCCTACGCGAGCCTCGAGGCGCCGAACGGTTACCCTCACGTGGGCTTGATGAACAGACCAGAAAGGGCGCAGTGATCCGGCGATCGATCGTGCTGGCGTCAACAGCGCTGATCACAGCCGTGCTGGCGGGTTGCGGGAACACTGCCTCCTGGGTCGACGCGCAGGCGGCGTCCGGCTGGCCTGCCCAGTACGGCGACGCCCGCAACAGCAGCTACGAACCGGCCGCCGGCGCCGACACGCTGCGGCTGGAGTGGGTGCGGTCGGTCAAGGGCGACCTGGCCGCCGCGGTCGCGCTGGGCTCCGGCAGCTATCTGGCCGTCAACGCGCAGACGCCCGCGGGCTGCTCGCTGATGGTGTGGGAGGCCGACAACCGGGCCCGCCAACGCTGGTGCACCCGACTGGTGCAGGGCGGCGATACGTCCAGTCCCCTCTTCGACGGGTTCGACAACCTTTACATCGGCCAGCCCGGCACCATGATCTCGTTCCCGTTGACGCAGTGGATCCGCTGGCGTCAACCGGTGATCGGGATGCCGACGACGCCGAGGATCCTGGCACCGAACCAACTCCTGGTGGTGACACACCTGGGCCAGGTGCTGGTGTTCGACGCCCACAGGGGAGTCGTCGACGGCTCTCCGCTGGATCTGGTGACCGGCGTCGACCCGACGGATTCCGAGCGCGGACTCGCCGACTGCAGGCCCGCCCGCGCGCGCTGCCCGGTGGCCGCGGCACCGGCGTTCTCCGAGCAGACCGGAATCGTCGTACTCGGTCTGTGGGAGCCGGACGCCGATGAGCCCATCCTGGTCGGGCTGCGCTACCGCCCGGGCCAGCCCCCGGTACTGACCCGCGAATGGACCAGCGACGCCGTCGGCGGTGGACCGCTGGCCAGCCCCGTGCTGTCGGCTGACGGATCGACCGCGTACGTCAACGGGCGAGACGAACGCCTGTGGGCGATCAACACCGCCGACGGCAAGCCCAAATGGTCGGTCCCGCTGGACTATCTGGCGCAGACACCGCCGTCGGTGTCACCCGACGGGCTGATCGTGGCCGGCGGTGGCCCTGACGCGAAGCTGGTCGGCATCAAGGACGGCGGTGACCGCGGCGAGGTGGAGTGGAGGCGCGATGACGTCGCCCCCTTGACGACCTCGAGCCAATCGGGTGCTGACGTGGCGTACACCGTGGCGCGCGACGGAGAGAACGGTCAGGCCCTGCTGGTGATCGATCCGGCCGACGGCCGCACGGTGAACACCTATCCACTGCCCAATGCGAGTGGCTGGCCGGTTGGCGTCTCCGTCGGCCATGATCGCCGCGTCGTCACGGCCACCAGCGAGGGCCGGGTGTACGGGTTCGCGCCGGGTTAGAGCGCCAGCATCGGTGCGACCGCGGCACGCGGCACCGTCGCCTGCACCGGACCTGCCGACTCCGCGAACATCCCGCCCTGGCTGAAGAAGAAGATCAGCGAGTCATCGGTCAGCGCGAAGTTCTGGTAGTTGGTCGGGTCGAGCCCCTCGGTCTGCGGGAGCGGGTCGATCAGTCCCTGATCCTTCTCCAGGTACCGGTTGACCTCGCGGTAGATCACGTCGAGCGGCTTGGTGCCCGGCTTGAACAACGTGTCGAAGGTGATCGGCGCATTCTTGGCGACGTTCCAGTTGAACGCCTGGTAGTAGGTCTGCGGATGCGTGCCACCGAGGTTCTGCCACATCGTGAACACCACGCTGCGCGTGCCACCGCCTGGAGTGCCCGAACCCGAGCGGTAGCCGGTTCCTTCGGCATCCAACTCGTACGGCGGGTTGTAGGCGTCGGGCTCCTCGGCGACGTTGACGAAGCCGTCGCGCGCCTGGGTCAGGTAGGCGACCAACGACTGCTGGTCGGGATAGTCGTTGGGAAAACTCAAGTCGAGGGTGTACGTCGGGTTCGCAACGTGCACCCGGCAGATCTGGTCGTGTCCGACGACGCCTTGCAGATCGGGGCAGCCGGGCTGCGCCACCGCCACCGCAGCGCCGGTCGAACCGGCGAGGACACACGCCGCCAACAGAGCGGCCGCCAACCTGAGAATGCGCATCGTCGGACGTCCTCGCAGTAGGCGCCGGCTCCGCCGCCGGCGCGTCACTGCCAGGGTACGTGTCGTTTCACGGGGCACGCGCGGAGCAGAAAAACCGGGTGTACGCAAGGAGCGAAAACCGTCAACGTGACGGACGGCAGATGAATGCCGTTGCCCGACTTGCGGCCCCGGCGCCGAGCCGGGTGATGACGACCGAAACGTGGTGCGAACCGCGCAGCCGCAGCCGCAGTCGCAACGCGTCAGGGTCGACGTCCACACCGCGGACCAGGATCTCGGCCGCGCCTACGCCGCGAGCCGAAAGCGCCTGGCGCAGCCGTCGTTCGCTGTAGCCAAGCACCTCGAGCACCTCGAAACCGCGCACCCCGTCCGGCAGTCGGTCGCCGGACAGATAGGCGATTTCGGGGTCGAGTTGCCACAGGCCGTGCCGCGCCGCGTAGTGGCGCACCAGACCCGCACGAACAACCGCGCCGTCGGGATCGACGATCCATCGGCCGGCCGGCGCCACCGCGCAGTCATCGGGTTCGGCGTCCGTGATCTCCTCTCCGGCGTCGAGCATCGTGGCTCGGCGGGTGACGCCCGGAGCGGCCAGCCCCGCCGACCACAGACACGCCTCGCGCACACTGCCGGCCATTGACGTCACCTCGATCTCACCGGCGAACCCCAACCGGGATACCGCCTCGAAATCGATTCCCGGCGCGCACTTTACGGCGATGTCTCGTGCACCGTACACGTCGAGCAGCGCGTCGAGTGGGGGCGTGTAGTCCCGTGGATCGAAGCGACGCCGCCCGCCACTGCGGCGCGCGGGGTCGAGCAGCACGATTGCGTCTCGGGTGACGGGTCGCAGTGCGTCGGCGCGGCACAGGTCGACATCCGCGACGTTGTGCCGTGCCATGGCCAGCCGGACCGGATCGACGTCGCTGCCGACGAGAGACGCGGCCGAGTTCCGAAATGCCGCAAGCTCGGTGCCGATCGAGCAGGTGGCGTCGTGCACCGTCGCGCCGGTCAGGCGTCGTGCGCGATGGGCGGCGACCGGTTCGGCGGTCGCCTGTTGGAGGGCCTCGTCGGTGAACAACCAGTCCGCGGGATCGTCGAACTTGGCTGCGGCTTTGCGCCGCAACATGGTCGTCTCCACCAGAACGGCGGACCGCTCGCCGAAACGCTTACGCGCCGAGGCCACGTCGGCGACCAATGTGGCCGCCGTCAGACTCAGGTCGGCGACGTCGTGCAGCGCCTGCCTACCCGCGTCGCTGCGCAGATACGCGACGTCGTCGAGTCGAAAACCTACGACGGCTTAACCCCGGTCACCATCACGTTGTAGAACCAGCTCTTGGGAACCACGCGGCGCCAAACGTTGTCGTCGACCCAGCTCAGCGTGATCCAGCTGTTGAAGGCGAACTTCGCGTAGCCCCAACCCAACCGGCCGGGCGGCACCGCGGCCTCCAGGGTGCGCAGTGGCCAGCCGAGCATCGCTGCGGTGAACTCGGTTGTGGTAGTCGAGACATCGACGGCGCCGGCACTGCGTGCCATGCGCTCCAAGTCGCCGGGAGCGAAGGTGTGCAAGTCGACGATGGCCTCCAATGCCGCCGCGCGCGAGGACTCGTCGAGTTCGGCCTGCGGGCGGCGCCAGCCCGACAGCCCCGGCAGCCTCGTCACATTCGTCACCGCCCGCCACGTCAGCGTCGACAACGGGCGCGCGTAGTTCTCACCCGCGTTGCTCGGCTCACCTGCGAACACGAACCGTCCGCCGGGCTTGAGCACCCGCACGACCTCCCGCAGCGACAACTCGACATCGGGAATGTGGTGCAGCACGGCGTGGCCGACGACGAGGTCGAACGAGTCGTCGTCGTACGGGATGCCCTCGGCATCGGCGACCCGGCCGTCGATCTCGAGGCCCAGGTTCTGCGCCGTTGCGTGTCGCCACCTTGACCATGCCGGGCGACAGGTCGGTCACCGAGCCGCGCCGGGCAACCCCGGCCTGGACGAGGTTGAGCAGAAAGAACCCGCTGCCGCAGCCGAGCTCGAGCGCCCGGTCGTAGGGCAGGTTGCGCAGCTCCTCCTCGGGCACCGTGGCGTCGAACAGATCGCGCGCGTAGTCGACGCAGCGCTTGTCGTAGGAGATCGACCACTTGTCGTCGTACGACTCGGCCTCCCAGTCGTGGTACAGCACCTGGGCGAGCTTGGAGTCGTGGCGCGCCGCCTCTACCTGTTCCTCAGTCGCGTGGGGGTTTGGGACCGGAGCCGCGGAGTCGGCGACATCAGCGACAGTGTCGGTTTCCTCAGAACTCATAACAGGGCAGCCTAAACGCCGAAGGTGGCCTTGGCCGCAGCCAGTACCTGCGGCGGATACTCCACGAATCGTTGCGCCCAGGCCAGCGCCGCGTCGTAGACCCCGTCGGGTGCGACCATCTCGTCGATCAGGCCGAGCGCCAGCGCCTCCTTGGCGTCGATGAAACGGCCGCTGAACACCATGTCCTTGGCCTTGCTGAGGCCGACGGCGCGGGCCAGTCGCGCCGTGCCGCCCGCGGGCACCAGGCCGGCCAGGATCTCCGTCACCCCGAACCTGACATTGTCGCCGGCCACTCGCCAGTCGGCGGCCAGCGACAGGTTCAGCCCACCGCCCAACGCGTACCCCGTGAGGGCGGCGACGGTGGGCTTGGGGATCGCCGCGAGCGCGTCGACAGCGGTCCGGCAGACCTGCGAGGCCGTCGCCGCCTCGTCGCCGCTGAGGGTGCGCAGTTCCGGCACGTCGTCGCCGGCGGAGAAGATCTCGTGGCCGCCGAAGACGATCACCGCGTGGACGTCGTCGCGCCCCCCGACGTCCGCTGCGGCGCCGACGAGCTCGCGGTACACCTGACGGGTCAGCGCGTTGGTCGGCGGCCGCGACAGCAGCAGCGTCGCGATGCCGGGGTGCTCGTCGCTGGTGTGGACGGACACGAACTCGTTCATGCCCGCGGTGTGTCTCGGCTGTAGCCCTGAGGGGCGCGACGGTTGCGCGCGGCGTTGTACTTGTCGCTGTTGAAGAACTCGATCTCCCAGTTGCCGGTGTCGGTGTCGGCGTTCAGGTGCGGCTCGACGGCAACGATCTTGCGGTCGACGGCAAGCACTTCCGCGACGGTCCTGCCGTTCAACGAGTCGAGCTGGGTCCAGGTGGGCGGCAGCAGGAATGTGCGGCCTTTGCCGAAGTCGTCGAGCGCCTCCTGCGGGGTAATCCAGCCCGCCTGATCGGTTTCGGTGTTGTCGCCGTCGGCCCGCTGGCCCTCCGGAAGCGCACCCACGAGGAAGTAGGTGTCGTAGCGGCGGGTGCGCTCCTCCTTCGGGGTCACCCAATTCGCCCATGGCCGAAGCAGATCCGCGCGCAGCACGAGATTCTCGCGACGCAGGAACTCCGCGAATGACAGCGAGTTGTCCGCCAACGCCGCGCGCGCCTCGCGGTAGACCGACGCGTCATCGACGATGCCGTCCGGGTCGCCGACAGGTCCTGCGAACAGCACGCCGGACTCCTCGAACGTCTCTCGGGCCGCCGCGCACACCAATGCCTCGGCCAGTTCGGGCTCGACACCGAATCGTTCTGCCCACCATGCGGGTTCGGGCCCGAACCAGGCGATGTCGGCATTGCGGTCGCGGTCGTCGACGCCGCCGCCGGGGAACACCATCACCCCCGCGACGAACTCCATCGCGGAGTGCCGCCGCATCAGGAAGACCCTGATGCCCGCCGCGGTGTCGCGGATCAGCATCACCGTCGCGGCGGGTCTCGGGGTCAATGGGTCTGGGGTTAGATCCCCAGTCGGCTTCGCTCCTACCCTCCGGAATGCTCATGCTCGCCTCCTGTGCGCAGCCCGGCTCCTGGCCCGACGCGCGAAGTAGCGGCCCTCGGAGACACCGAGGACGATCGACTGTCCGAACGCCTTGGACAGGTTCTCGGAGGTCAGCACATCGGGCAGCAGGCCGGCGTCGACGACCTTGCCCTCGGACAGGATCAGGCCGTGCGAGAAGCCGCGCGGGATCTCCTCGACGTGGTGGGTGACCAACACCATTGCGGGGGAATCCGGGTCCAGAGCCAGATCCTCGAGCCGCGCAAGCAGATCCTCGCGGCCGCCGAGATCCAGACCGGCTGCGGGCTCGTCGAGCAACAGCAGTTCGGGGTCGGTCATCATCGACCGCGCGATGAGTACCCGCTTGCGCTCCCCCTCGGACAGCGTCCCGTAGACGCGCTCGGCAAGATGCTCGGCGCCGACGCTCTCCAGCATGTCGATCGCCTGCTCGTAGTCGACGTCTTCGTACTTCTCGCGCCAGCGGCCCATCACCGAGTACCCGGCAGAGACGACGAGGTCGCGGACCACCTCGCCGTCGGGCACAGCTTGGGAGAGCGCCGAACTGCTCAGTCCGACGCGGGAGCGCAGTTCGGACATGTCGACCCTGCCAAGCCGTTCGCCCAGCACCAACGCCGTGCCCGAGGACGGATGCTCCATCGCGGCGGCGATACGCAGCAGCGATGTCTTGCCTGCGCCGTTGGGGCCGATCACCACCCAGCGTTCGTCGAGTTCGACCGACCACGTGACGGGTCCGACCAGCACCTGACCACCGCGCCGCAACGACACCCTGGCGAAATCGATCAGCAGGTCGGGGTCGGCTGCTTCTCCTTCGGCGACTGGCACCCACCCATCGTAGTGATGCGATTTCGGCGCGCTCGCGTGCGCCTGGCGTCGGTTTGCGCGCCCAAATCGCTGGCTTGCGCGACTGATGCCCAGCCGCTGACAGCCAGCAACCTGTCGGGTGTGATGCGTACGAAGAACTGAACCAGCGGGCCGATCCCGAACGCGTACAGCACGGTGCCGACGCCGACGGTTCCGCCGAGCAACCACCCGACGGCCAGCACGGTCGCCTCGATCCCTGTGCGGACCAATCGCACCGAGAGTCCGGTGCGCACAACGAGACCCGTCATCAACCCGTCGCGCGGACCGGGGCCCAGGCCGGCGCCGACGTAGAGCACGGTGGCGAATGCGTTGAGCACCACCGCGCCGACCATCATCGCGACGCGTACCGGCATCGACGCCGGCGTCGACAACACCAACAGGCCCGCATCGACGGTGACCGCGATGACGACGACATTGGCGATGGTCCCGATGCCCGGCCGGTTCCGCAGCGGAATCCAGGCCAGTAGCACGGCCACGCCGACCACCGCGGAGGCGACGCCGATCGTCATTCCGGTGTGCATGGCCAGGCCCTGATGGAACACGTCCCACGGGTCCAGGCCCAGCCCGGCGCGCACCATCATCGCCATCGAGAAGCCGTAGCCGGTAAGTCCGACCAGCAGCGCCGCGCCGCGTAGGGCGCCTCGCATTGGACGCCTCACGAGTGATGCGGGAAGCGCATCCGGATCAACTCCACCTCGCGGGCCATGCGCTCGGCGTCGCGGTCGGCGAAGTCGACGCAGCCCACCGGCACCTGCCAGCTGAAGGCACTTGCCAGTCCTTTGCCCAGCTTTGATATCCAATTCGTGCTCATGACCCGATAATCGGAGCAACTGGCTTGCTATTCAATAGCCAGTTAGCACATACTGGCTTGCAAATGACGATCGAAATGGCGGTGCGCGCGCTCGATGTACACCTCTTGGTCCGTGAACTGGGCAACTGGCGCACGTCCAGTCGAAGTGGCCCGGCGTATCAGGGGTTGGCCGACGCGATCCGGCTGCTGATCGTCGACGGACGCGTCCCGGTGGGCGCGCGGCTGCCCAGCGAGCGGACGCTCGCCGACGCGCTGCGCGTGTCACGCACCACCGTCACCGCCGCCTACGCGCAACTGGGCGAGGACGGCTATCTGAATGCCCGCCGCGGTGCGCGCAGCACCACCGCCCTGCCCGTTGCGCCCGCTGTCCGTGCCGAGCCCGTGCCGCCGACGGTGAGCCTGGCCGCCGCCGCACTGGCCGCCCCGGCGAGTGCGGTGATGGAGGCGTTCGCCGACGCGACCCACGATGTGACGCCCTACCTGCGCGAGCCCGGCCATGAACTCGTCGGGGTGGCGGCGTTGCGGCAGGCGATCGCCGAAAGATATTGCGAGCGTGGCCTTCCCACCGAACCCGACGAGGTCTTGGTGACCACGGGCGCGCTACATGCGATCGGTCTGATCCTCACGACGTACGTGCAACCCGGCGACCGTGTTCTGGTCGAGCAGCCGACGTATCACGGCGCGCTGTCGGCCATCACCACAGCCGGGGCGCGTCCGGTGCCGGTGGCCATGACCGAGGCCGGTTGGGAACTCGACGCCGTGCAGGCCGCCGTCCACCAACTGGCGCCGAACCTCGCGTACTTCATCCCCGACAATCAGAACCCCACGGGGCTGACCATGCCCACCGCCGACCGAAAACGCCTGGCGCGCATCATCGCTGAGACGCGCACTCGCACGATCATCGACGAGACGATTCTGGACATGTGGCTGGACGAGCCGATGCCGGCGCCGTTGGCCGCCGAGATGGCCACGCGCCGAGACCTGGTACTGACGGTCGGGTCGATGTCGAAGTCGTTCTGGGGTGGTCTGCGGGTCGGCTGGATCCGGGGCGAACGCGCGACGATCGCGACCATCGCCGCGCTGCGGCCGGCCATCGACATGGGCACCCCGGTCCTCGAACAATTCGCCGCCGCAAGGCTTCTCGGTCGGCGCGACGAGATACTGCCCGAGCGTCGCGAGATCCTGCGGACACGTCGGGCTCTGCTGCAGTCGCTGTTGAGTCGTCAACTGCCCGACTGGCAACCAGGCACCGGCGCCGGCGGCATGTCGATGTGGGTGCGACTGCCCGCACCGATGAGCACCGCGTTGTCGGCCGCCGCGTCGCGCCTGGGCCTCGACCTGCCCCCCGGTCCGCGGTTCGGCGTGGACGGCACCCTGGAACGCTTCGTGCGTGTGCCCTACGCGCTGCCCGAGGAGCAGCTCACCGAGGCGATCGAACTGCTGGCCCGCGCGTGGCACAGCATCACCGGGTCGGCGGCGCCGGAGCCGACCGCCGTCGTCGTCTAAGCCTGCGCGAGCCAGACCGTAAAGTCTGCACACGACACGCCGCGAAAAGTGGCGATTTTGCGGTCTGCTCGCGGAGAAAAAGTCCCTCGTCGGGGATGTCGACGCGGCGCATCACGCCGTCGCGCGCGTCGGCGGCCTCGATCTCCCCGCGGGTGATGCCCAGGATGAACAACACGGTGTCCAGGTACGGGTGGCTGATCGACGCGTCGGCGACCTCCCGCAGCGCCGGCTTGGCGTTGAACGCCACACCCAGACCCGCCGCGGTGAGCATGTCGATGTCGTTGGCGCCGTCGCCGACGGCCACCGTCTGCTCCATCGGCACCCCGGCCTGTTGCGCGAAGTCGCGCAGCGCCTTGGCTTTTCCGGGCCGGTCGATGATCTGCCCGACCACCCGACCGGTCAGCTTCCCGTCGACGATCTCCAGCTCGTTGGCCGCGACGAAATCCATCTCCAACTCGTGGGCCAGCGGATCGATCACCTGCCGGAAGCCGCCGGAGACGATGCCGCAGTGAAAACCCAAGCGCCGCAACGTCCGCAGCGTCGTCCGCGCACCGGGCGTCAGCTCGATCTGTTCGCCGACCTCGGCGAGCACCTCAGCGGGCAGTCCGGCCAGCGTCGCGACCCGCCGGTTCAACGACTCCGCGAAATCGAGTTCCCCGCGCATGGCCGCCTCGGTGATCTCGGCGACCGCGGCGTGTGCGCCGACCCGGTGGGCGAGCATCTCGATGACCTCACCCTGGATCAGCGTGGAGTCGACGTCAAAGACGATGAGCCGCTTGGCCCGTCGCGACAGGCTGTAGTCCTCGAGTGCGATGTCGACGCCCTCGGCGACGGCGACCCGCGCCATCGCGGCCTGCAGTTGCGCGTAGGCACTGCCCTGTGGCACCGAGACCCGCAGCTCCAGTCCGGTCACCGGATAGTCGGAGACCCCACGGATGAAGTCGATGTTGACGCCCAGCGCGGCTACTTCCCGGGCCACCACACCGAACGCCTCGGCACTGATCGGACGGCCCAGCACGACGATCGTGTGGGTCGACGGCTCCCGCAGCACGGGCAGGTCGTCGCTGCGCTCGATCGTGACGTCCAGACCGAAGCCGCGGATCGCCGACTGCACCTCCTCGCGCAGCTCGGCTCCACCGGCGACTTCGTCCGGACCCGCGACCAGCACACCCAACGTCAGTCGGCCGCGAATGACGACCTGCTCGACGTTGGCCAGCTCCACCTTGTGTCGTGACAGCACCTCGAAAAGCGCCGACGTCACACCCGGTTGATCGGGTCCGGTGACGGTGATCAACACCGACACCTTCGGCATGCTCACCCCCGGTAGTCCTGCGGATCCGTCAGGTGCGGACGTTCTCGCCCTCAAGGCGTGTCACGTCACCGTCGTCCGGGCCGTGTGCGCGGCCGACGTGGGCCTCGGCGCGCATTCGATCCACCATGTGCGGATAGTGCAGCTCGAACGCCGGCCGCTCCGAACGGATACGGGGCAGCTCGGTGAAGTTGTGCCGTGGCGGCGGGCAACTGGTCGCCCATTCCAGCGAGTTGCCGTAACCCCAGGGATCGTCCACCGTGACGGGCTCGCCGTAGCGCCAGCTCTTGAACACGTTCCACGCGAACGGAATCGTCGACACGCCCAGGATGAACGCGCCGATCGTGGAGATGACGTTGAGCGTGGTGAAGCCGTCGGACGGCAGGTAATCCGCGTAGCGGCGTGGCATGCCTTCGTCACCGACCCAGTGCTGCACAAGGAACGTGGTGTGGAACCCGATGAACGTCAACCAGAAGTGCAGCTTGCCGAGGCGCTCGTCGAGCAGTCGGCCCGTCATCTTCGGGAACCAGAAGTAGATTCCGGCGTACGTCGCGAACACGATCGTGCCGAACAGCACGTAGTGGAAGTGCGCCACAACGAAATACGAGTCGGTGACGTGGAAGTCGATGGGCGGGCTGGCCAGCAGCACACCGGAGAGACCGCCGAGCAGGAAGGTGACCAGGAAGCCCACCGAGAAGAGCATCGGCGTCTCGAAGGTCAACTGGCCCTTCCACATCGTGCCTATCCAGTTGAAGAACTTGATGCCCGTCGGCACCGCGATCAGGAAGGTCATGAAGCTGAAGAACGGCAGCAGTACCGCACCGGTGGCGTACATGTGGTGCGCCCACACCGCCACCGACAGCGCGGCGATCGACAGCGTCGCGTAGATCAGCGTGGTGTAGCCGAAGATCGGCTTGCGACTGAACACGGGGAAGATCTCGCTCACGATGCCGAAGAACGGCAGCGCGATGATGTACACCTCGGGGTGGCCGAAGAACCAGAACAGGTGCTGCCACAACAACACACCGCCGTTTGCCGGGTCGTAAATGTGCGCGCCCAGCAGGCGATCGGCGGCCAGCCCGAACAGGGCGGCGGTCAGCAGCGGGAAGGCCAGTAGCACCAGGATCGACGTCACCAGGATGTTCCAGGTGAAGATCGGCATCCGGAACATGGTCATGCCCGGCGCGCGCATGCAGACCACCGTGGTGATCATGTTGACGCCACCGAGGATGGTGCCCAGACCACCGACGCCCAGGCCCATGATCCACAGATTGCCGCCAACGCCGGGTGTGTGGATCGCGTCGGTCAGCGGCGAGTACGCGGTCCAGCCGAAGTCGGCGGCGCCACCGGGGGTGATGAAGCCTGCGAGCGCGATCGTCGCACCGAACAGGAACAGCCAGAAGGAGAACGCATTCAACCGCGGGAAGGCCACGTCGGGCGCGCCGATCTGCAGCGGCAGCACCAGGTTGGCGAACCCGAACACGATCGGGGTCGCGTAAAAGAGCAGCATCACCGTGCCGTGCATGGTGAACAGCTGGTTGAACTGCTCGTTGGACAGGAACTGCAACCCGGGCATCGCCAGCTCGGTGCGCATGAACAGCGCCATCAGCCCGCCGATGAAGAAGAAGATGAAGCAGGCGACGCAGTACATGATGCCGATCAGTTTGTGATCGGTGGTCGTCACCAGCTTGTAGACCAGGCTGCCCTTGGGGCCGAGCCGGGCCGGGAACGGACGGCGAGCCTCGAGTTCTCCGATTGGGGGCGCTTCGGCTACCAACAGATCCTCCAAACATCCAGTCGGGACATCCCGGCGGGTCTTCGTGTACGAATCCTATCTCTCACCGCACCCGGAAGTCGTGGTGGTCCTACAAACCGTCGTAAATGGATCGCGACGCCGGCTGACCGGCCTGGAGCTGCCCGGATGTTACCGTCGGCGACGTGCTGATCAGCGGACCGCGCGCGGGCCTGCTGGCGTCGTCGGCGGCGATCACGGCGGCGCTGGCCATCACCGTGGTCAGCGGCTGCGGATCACTGGGCGGAGACGAACCGCCCGCCCCGGGCCGGCAATCCGTCGTCACCAGCACCACGAAGATCGCCAGTGCGGGCGTGCTCGGCAATGAGCGCAGGCCAGACGAATCCTGCGCACCCGAACCCACGCCCGTCGACCCAGGGCCGCCGGACCGTCCGGTCCGCCATGCCGCAGGCGAAACCGAGGTGCGGGAGGACCCGCAGCGCATCGTGGTGCTTTCCGGCGACCAGCTCGACATGCTCTGCGCGCTGGGCCTGCAGTCGCGGGTGGTGGCCGCCGCGATGCCCGACGGATCGGAGCGCCAACCGTCGTATATGGGCAAGGTCATCCACGACGTGCCGGGCGTGGGCACCCGCAGCGCGCCCGACATCGAAGGCATCGAGGCCGCCACCCCCGATCTGATCCTGGGCTCCGAAGCCCTGACGCCCGAGAAGTTCGGCCAGCTCTCGTCCATCGCGCCGACGGTGTTCACGGGCCCGCCGGGCGCTGCCTGGCAGGACAACATGCGCACGGTCGGCGCGGCGACCGGACGCCTCGACGCGGCGAACGGAATGATCGACGGCTTCGAGCGCGCCGCCGACAAGATCGGCACCGACAACGACGCCACCCATTTCCAGGCCTCGGTCGTGCAGTTCACCGACACCACCATGCGGGTGTACGGCCCCGACAATTTCCCGGGCAGCGTCCTGGCCGCTGTTGGAGCCGATCGTCCTGCGGCACAACGGTTTACCGACAAGCCGTACATCGAGATCGGCATCACCGACACTGATTTGGGAAACTCGCCTGATTTCTCGGCGGCCGACGGCGACATCGTCTACATCTCGTTCGACTCCCCTGCCGCCAAGGACCGTGCGCCGACTGTGCTCGAAAGCGACGCCTGGAGGAAGCTGTCCGCCAACCGCGACAACCGGGTCTTCGCCGTCAACAACGAGGTGTGGCAGACCGGCGAAGGCATCGTCGCCGCCCGCGGCATACTGACCGACCTGCAGTGGCTCAACGCCCCGATCAACTAGCCTGGCGCAGATGTTCCACGTCTTGAAATCGACGTATCTGCAACCGCCCGATGTCGTCAACCAGACCCGGCCCGCCCATCTGGAATGGCTGAAGGGCGAGGTCGCCGCCAACCGCATCCTGCTGGCGGGACGCTTGGAGGACGAATCCGGCGCCATCCTTCTCACCGGCGATATCAGCGCCGAGGAGGCGCAGGACATCGTCGACCGCGACCCGTACACGGCCGCCGGCGCGGCGAGCTACGAGCGCCTGTCGTTCAACGGCGCCTTCCGCGCACCGGGGCTTTAGGAGCAAGTTCACAGCCTGGCGGAGGAATGACGATGGCCTCCTTCGCCGTTGGCCCTAGGTAGACCGCACTGTCGCGGCGCTTTCCGTTTGTGATTACCCGAGGTAGAAGGCCGTCATGACCACCCTGTTTCCGCATATGCCGCCACGTCGGCGACCGCACCGCTGACCGAGACCACCATCACCCGCCGCGAGGTCGGACCGCACGATGTCGCGTTCGACATCCACTTCGCGGGCATCTGTCATTCCGACCTCCACACCGTCAGGGGCGAGTGGGGCGCGGTCGAGTACCCGATGGTGCCCGGGCACGAGATCGCAGGCATCGTCACCGCGGTCGGTTCGGAGGTCACCAAGTACCAGGTGGGCGATCGCGTCGGCGTGGGCTGCTTCGTGGATTCCTGTCGCGAGTGCGCCCAGTGCCGGGCGGGCGAGGAGCAGTACTGCACCAATCCGGGAATGGTCGGCACCTATAACGGCGTGGGCCGCGACGGCCAGCCGACCCAGGGCGGCTACAGCGGCGCGATCGTCGTCGACGAGAACTACGTATTGCGCATCCCCGACAGTCTGCCGTTGGACGCTGCGGCACCGCTGCTGTGCGCGGGCATCACGCTGTATTCGCCTCTGCGCCACTGGAATGCGGGCCCGGGCACACGGGTGGCGGTCGTCGGCCTGGGCGGACTGGGCCACATGGGGGTCAAGCTGGCGCACGCGATGGGCGCGACGGTGACGGTGCTGAGCCAATCGCTGAAGAAGATGGAGGACGGCCTTCGGCTGGGCGCCGACGAGTATTACGCGACCTCAGACCCGGAGACGTTCGAGAAGCTCGCCAGTTCGTTCGATCTCATCCTCAACACCGTTTCCGCGACCCTGGACCTGAGCGACTATCTCGGCCTGCTGAAGCTCGACGGCACTCTGGTCGAGCTGGGCATGCCCGACCAGCCCATGACGGTTCCGGCGCCCGCACTCATCTTCGGACGGCGCCGCCTGGCCGGCTCGTTGATCGGTGGCATCGCCGAAACGCAGGAGATGCTCGACTTCTGCGCCGAGCATGACGTGCGTCCCGAAATCGAGGTCATCGCACCGGATTACATCAACAACGCCTACGAGCGGATGTTGGCGAGCGACGTGCGCTACCGCTTCGTGATCGATACGCAGTCACTGCGGGCGTAGTCGGCGGCATCGCCGATGCCGGCCAGCGACCGGCCCGCCGTGTAGCGCAGCCGTCGCCGTGCAGGCGAAACGGGGGCCGACTGCCTGACAGTCGGCCCCCGCACCGCTTTCTCAACGAGCGTTAAACGTCAGCTTCGACGCCTAGGGGCATCGGGGGAGGAGCCGCCGGTGCCGCCGGTGCCGCCGGTGCCGCCGTCGGGATCCCCGCCACTGCCGCCCGGGGAGGTTGTCGTCCCCCCGTCGGTGGTGGCATCGCCGCCAGGGCCGCCGGTGCCGCCGCCACCGAGGATTCCGCCCCCGCCGCCGGTGCCGCCGGTGCCGCCCGTGGATGTGGCTGTTCCAGTCGCCATTCGTTGTCGCATTGCCGCCAGCGCCGCCGGTGCCGCCGTTACCGAGGAGTCCGCCGTTGCCGCCGTCGCCGCCGGTGCCGCCTTGAATTCTCCGGTCCCTTCTCCGTCTGGGATATCAGTCCCGTCGCCGGCACTGCTGAAGGCCTCGCCGCCGGCGCCACCAGTGCCGCCGTCACTGAAGACGCCGCTGGCACCGCCATTGCCGCCCGTGCCGCCAGTGGCGTTACCGGTCCCGTTGAGGTCCACGACACCACTGCCGCCGACGCCGCCGTCGCCGCCGTGGCCGAGGCCGAGGCCGAGACTGTGTTACCGCCGTTACCGCCAGTGCCGCCCTGGGCGGTGCCCTCTTCGGTGTAGCCCCAGCCGCCGTCGCCGCCGTCGCCGCCGTCGCCGACGGTCGCGTCTCCGCCGAGGCCGCCGTTGCCGCCGGTGGCCGTCCCGAAGGGTGATACTGCGTAGGCGCCGAAGCCGCCGGTGCCGCCGTCGCCGATGACAAGGCGCCATCGCCACCGCCACCGCCGTTACCGCCGACGGCGATCGTCGTGTCGTCTTCGTCGTAGGATTCGGCCTGGCCACCCCCGCCGGCGTTACCGCCGTTACCGAGGAGGAGGCCGGAGTCGCCACCGGAGCCGCCGGAGCCGCCGAAGGCGCTGCCCAGGTCGGTGACTGCAATGCCGCCGAAGCCGCCGGTGCCGCCGTCGCCCCAGAGCAAACCGCCACTGCCGCCGTTACCGCCGTCTGCGGCCGCTGGCGTCAGATATCACCAGTTACGCTAAAGTCGTTGCCGCCATCGCCGCCGGGACCGCCGTTACCGAAGAGGAAACTGGCCCTGCCGCCGTCGCCGCCGGCGGTCGCCGCGTCGATGAGCTCGCCGGTGGTTTCGTCATAGACGGCATCCAGGCCCCTGCCGCCATCGCCGCCGCTACCCCAGAAGAAACCGGCGTTGCCGCCGGTGCCGCCGTTGGCGCCGTCGCCGCCGGAGCCGCCAAAGAGCCCGCCGTTGCCGCCGTTGCAGGCGGCCCCCTCGCAATCGGCGGCCGCAGAGAGGCCGTCGCCGATCAGCCAACCACCCGAACCGATGGCGCCGAAAAAGATCGCGGTGGTCCCGGGGGTTGCGAAGCTGTCTACGCCGAGGGACGCGCCCAGCGCTGCGGAGTCGCAGCCCGGAGTATCCGGTACGCATTCGGCCTCGGTGGTTGCCAGCTTTACCTCCGCGGTAGTCGGCGCCGGCTTGTCCGGAGGAACTGTGAGCAGGACGCCGAGTCCGACCATCGCCGTCCCAGTGACTCCGGCCGCTAAGTATTGACAAACCGACATTGCCGACGCCGTTTTGCGTTGTTTGGACACGATTCGGACCCCCTCGGTAGAGGCCTGTCCGGGAAAGGCAGGTCTTGTTTATGTCCTCATGGCGAAAGGACGACTTCAAACTTATGGTTTTGCTGAACGGCTTGTCAATCATTTTGCGGACTGTTTTGCAGCTTATTTTTTCGCCAACGACAAATTTTCGTTGCCAATGAACTCAAAGACTCGCCGGATGCGGCAGAAGTCGAGCCCGGGTCGCCGCCCAAACGCGACGAGCGATCCCCCAAACGGTGGCTCGCTGGGGACGTGGCAGACAGGCACGGTGGAGTCGGGAACATGCAGCTAGGGATGGTGAAATTGCGAATGCGGCGTGTCGGTTTACATCAAGTGAAGTAGTGACGACTTCCTGTAGGCAATCCGCCGTCGCGCCCGACACGAAGCGCGGTTGAAAAGCTTGTGAAATCGAAACAAAGCCAGCGCAGGCAGCAAACTACAGTCGCGAAGAAAGTTGGCAAATGATTTATTTGCTGATAACCCCGAGAAACTGTATTTCAACCGCAAGTATTGCGGTCGCCAGCAACTCGCTTACTAGTGCTATGCACACGGTTATTAATGGCTTGCACTTGTTGCAGCGCGCTGCAGCAATGCTCGATATGCGCGGGCGCCACAGTTGGCACGCACAACATGCGTGATTTGACCAGCCTGAGAATTCGCTGAGAACACCAGATGGGATGGCTTGGGTCTCCGCCAGCACCATCGCCACCGTCGCCGACGCGCCGTCGGTAGACATCCTCAGGGTGAAGCCATCGCCGTGAAGCGCTGGCGCGCGAAATTATCACAATGAGTAGAATCCACTTAAGTCGTTGCATTGGAACCATTTTCACGATCTGACGCGACGGACCCTCCGTGCTCGGATCAGCGGTTCCATGAGCAATGACTGCTGACTTGTGCATCGTCTGCTGCTTGGCAAGTAGCGATTTGTTCAGAACATCACCCTCGCGCAGCCACCCGTTTTGCATCAGAGGCTCAAGGCACATAGCGCAGGCACTTTAGACCCCAGATACGAATACAAAGTAGCGCGCGTCAACACCGCGGCAACACTACTGGCGAAATTCGAGCACCTCGGTGAGAGGACGGCGCGGTGTGGCGGGCACTTGATCGGACGGCGCAATGCCAATTCTGATCAGAAGCTGCGGCGAGCCGGATTGACCCATGAGCTGTCGGATGATGTCGCGACTCGGCGCAACCTCCGTCATGTGTGTCAATGTGCACGTCGCCAGACCCGCGAGGGTGCACTCCAACAACACGGCGGACAACGCTTCGCCGCAACGCAATACGTCACAGCGCGCATCTTCGTGTGACGTGGAAAGCACGATGATCCTGGAGCGGTCAGCACTAATTTGGGAACGGCGCTGCGTCGGACTGGCCGGTGGAAAGGTTCGAGCGATATCGATTCGGCTGGCCTCCGAGTCGGATACGAGCGAGGTCTGCGGAACACCCTGGTCCAACGCGAACGGTGATGTCCACCAATCTAATTCGGACTGATAGGACGGGTCAAAGCTTCGTAGCTGCTCGGTGAGACGAGAGGCCTCCGCAAGGACGGGGCGGTAACGGTCGAGGACGATGTCAGTCATAACATGGTAAGGGATGACCGCAAGACGCAGTCGCGCTTCGATCGATGGCCACTCTGGCGGCGTGTCGAAGGGCAGTCGGTCGGTGTGACGCTCAAGGATGGCGTCCGCTCGCTCACGTTGCGCGTTAGTTACGCCAGACGCCGGTGCAAATTTTAGAGTTGCAACATGATCGGGATCATGGGAATCCGGAAACCGCTCAACGGTCGTGTCCCACCCGGCGGCGGCCATTGCGACCCGAAGATGGTCGAGAACCGCTCCGCAGCTGAGGAGGACTTCGCGCCCCGTACTGTCGCTGGACAGGACTGCCCGTTTTCGGTCGGCGAACAGGTCAAGCCCCGCACCGTCGAAGGTCCAGCGCCATGGCTGAGTGTTGTGCAGTGACGGCGCCCGACACGCCAGCGCGACCGCCTTCCGAATAACGTCATGTCCAGGAACCGTCTGCGTCATCTCAGGGTCCAATTGTGTTGGTCCTACGTCAGCCCCGTGGTTGAGGATTCGGCCGCGAACGGCCGCACCGATGTTGGTCATTACGCAATCCAAGAGGCCGTTGTAGGCGGCGCCGTCGTTGACCATCCCGCCCAATCGATGGTGCCGGAGGTAGGCATCGAGTCGCCGATCAAGCGGCCAGTCGGCGTAGATATCCTGGGTGAATTCTGAGCCCAAGAACTTCCAGGCCAATTCCTCGAGTTCTGCATTGCTTCTGTCGGCGACCGGTCCCATGGCGGCTCCTTCGATCTCACGGGTGATGCCTTCAATGGTCACTGGGGGGCACGGCCGCGCAATAGAGACCAAGGTCATCGGAGCGTCGACCCTAAGACCCGCGTACCCTCTCGTTGTCGAGTGCGACCACTGCGACGTCATGAGATGCCGCTTCGGCGACGGCGGGACCTCGGAGGTCTGGCAATATGCTTCGGTGCGCGACGCATCAGCGCTGGCAGAGTGCGAACGGACGCTTCCGAGATGGACGTGCGGTTAAAAGCGCGATGCCACAGACCCAACGCACCGGTACACGTTCAGCGCCGGCCGAAACGTCGCGGGCCTTCATGCCGTCGACCGAGCCATGCAATTTCGCCGCGACCCAACGAATCCGGTGCCCGCGACGAATGTCAAAGGTCACGTATTGGTCGTGCCGGTGGTGGACTCGATTCCGCTGTCCTGCGGCGCTTTCTGAAGATCGCGGTTACGTTCTGCCACGGCCTGCGGCCTGTCGTCGCCGACGGTTGCATCCCGGGCGGACAGATCAGAACCAGCTGCTCCACCCCACGCAGATGCAGTGTTCGGCCGATCTTGCGCCGGTCATGTGCTGACACACGTACTCGTGTTCACCGTAGAGTTTGTGAGCTTCTTTCGGGTCGCCCCGAAAACTCAGGTTGTGAGTCTCTTTCGCATGACCACAAGTGCGGCAGTACTCCGTCGGTGTTTCTACGGCGGCCCGCGTCTCCGTGCTATCTGCCATGATCGTGCTCCTTCGCAATTGATTTCGTCAGACTGTTACCGCCAGAATGCGCCACGACGACCGCGCTCTTATAGGGCCAATGGTCCCCGGAAGCCTGCCGGACGCGCGAGCATTTGTGGGGGCGCACCATGAAAGGAGTTGATTGTCAGCGCAATCGACGCGGGCCGATCGGTGACGCTATTCACGGCGGCACTGCGCTCGGAGCCGGCCAGTTCGCCGCAGACGTCGAACTTCGTGCCGTTTGACGCGAGGCGTCCGTCACCACAGCCACAACGGTCAGTTCGCGCTCGTACTTCGCCGTGGACGGTCAGAGGGTAGATGCCACAAGGCTTGTCAGGTCGGCGAGGCGGTGGGAGTAGCCCCACTCGTTGTCGTACCAGCCGACGATCTTCACAAGGTCACCAGTCACCTTGGTGAGTCCAGAGTCAAAGATGCATGACGATGGGTCGGTCACGATGTCCGACGAAACGATCGGATCCTCGGTGTAGGAGAGGAAGCCGTTGAGCTCACCGGCGGCGGCTGCGAACGCGGCGTTGACTGTCTCGACTGTTGCCGGCTCGCGGACACTCACGGTGAGATCGGTTGCTGAACCGGTGCTGTGCGTGGGTGCGCTGGCCGTCACCTCGCTCACAGGCTGATGCCGAGGACGGTCACCGGCGCCGGAACGCCTCAACGGCGGTAGGACGCCACCCCTGGCACGAAGCCGAGCACACCGCGACGACCATCAGTGCAGTGGTCGACTCGGGACCGACAGACAGGTGGCGCGACGATCCGACCAGGGCGTAGATCAGCAACGGTGCAACTTCGCCCACAATCCGGCGATTGGTGGCAAACCGGCCAGCGTCGCATACGCCGTCACCTGAGGGATCAGACACGCGGCCAGCGTGAGCCCGGCCAGCACGTCGCCACGTAGCCAGTTCCGTTCGCAACCCCGAAACTGCGCGACGCCTGGCGTCAACTTGGTCCACGTCATAGGGGGCCGCAATTATCGTGGATCATCTGTAGGTTCGGGCCGCACGCCACAACGAACGTCCTGCCACAACGAACGTCTTGGCGCCGCAATGCCGCGTCAGGGCAACGGCGCACACCACCGCAGCTTGGTGCCGCGGTCCGCCATCGCCTCAACAGTGAACGTTCCACTCACATCGGCAGCACGTTGGTGAAGGTTCGTCAGGCCGCTTCCGGTGACGTCTTCCGGTATGCCATGGCCGTCGTCGACTACCTCGATGCACAGGTCGTCGGCGACCGTGACGGTGACGGTGAGCGACGTTGCGTCGGCGTGACGGACGGCGTTGCTCACCGCTTCGCGGACCACCGCCTCGGCATGGTCGGCCAGAGTGGCATCGACGACGGAAAGGGGACCCACGTACTGCACCGTGGTGCGGACCTCCGACGTGGCGAACTGTGCGACGGCCTCGCCAAGGCGCTGACGCAAGCGCGTGACTCCCGACGAAGCGCCGTGCAGGTCGAAGATTGCAGTGCGGATCTCCTGAATGACCTCTTGCAGATCATCGACGCAGCTCGTAAGTCGTTGCTGCACTTCGGCAGAGCGCGCACGCGGGATCGTCCCCTGCAGCGCGAGCCCGACCGCGAACAGGCGTTGGATCACGTGATCATGCAGATCACGAGCGATGCGGTCCCGGTCCGTCAAGATGCTCAGCTCACGCATCTGGCGCTGTGCGCGGGCCAGTTGCCAAGCCAAGGCCGCCTGGTCGGCGAAGGCGGACATAATGTCGAGTTGGTCGGAGCTGAACGGTGGAGCACCGGCGGGCCGCAGAGCCACCAGAACGCCGGCGACGTCGTCGGTCGCCCGCAACGGCAAAACCAGCGCCGGGCCCGTGACCATCGCGTCGCCGGGCATAAGCGTGAGGCTGTCGAAACGCCCAGGCAGACGCTTAACGAAAGCCTCACCGATGATGGTCCCTTCGACGGGGATCACACGCACGTCCATCGGCTCGTCAATGCCCGCCGTCGCGGCGATGACGAGTTCGGTGGTCTCGGTGGCAGGCAGCTCAGCGTCAGCGGGCACCGCCACCAACGTCATATCGGCACTGCTGAGAGCCAGAGATTCGTCGGCGACCAACCGGAACACCCGAGCCGGATCGGTACCGGCGAGCAGCTCGGTACCGATGTCACGAGTGGCCTCGATCCAGGACTGCCGCGTCTTAGACGCCTCATAGAGCCGGGCATTGTCGATCGCGATGCCCGCCGCCGCGGCCAGGGCCTGGACCAAGACCTCGTCGTCCTCGCTGAACGGCTGCCCACCCGCCTTCTCCGTCAGGTACAGGTTGCCGAAGACCTCGTCCCGGATGCGAACAGGCACGCCAAGGAACGTCCGCATGGGTGGATGGTTCGGCGGAAAGCCGACCGAAGCTGGATGGTGGGAGATGTTGTCGAGCCGAATGAGTTTGGGGTCGTCGATCAGGACACCGAGCACTCCGAGGCCCTCGGGGAGATGCCCGATCTTCTCGTGCATCTGCTCGTCGATGCCCTCGTAAATGAACTCGATTAGCTCGTGGTCCTGGCCGCGTACGCCCACCGCTCCGTAGCGGGCGTCGACCAATTCGATGGCGGTGTGCACGATCGTGCGAAGAGTTTCGTCGAGTTCGAGTCCGGAGGTGACCACCAGCATCGCGTCGAGCAGGCCGTCCAGTCGGTCGCGACCTTCGACAATCTGCTCAACGCGGTCCTGGACCTCCATGAGCAGTTCGCGCAGGCGTAGTTGGGACAGAGTATCGCGAAGTGGGCGCACATTGGTTTCAACGCCCGGCTCGACCGGGTCGATCACACCGTCATCGTCCCACTTACCAGGACAGATACACATACTTTCTCAGCGGTTATTTGACGGGCCTGCAGTTTTGTCTCACGCTGTAAGACCGCTTCGCGGCACGCCACAAGAGCAAGGATCAGCAGTGGCGACGAAGTGTTATCTGTTTTTGAGCCACGACACCCCAACGCCGACCGACTCCTGTTCGCGCCCGCCCGA
>CAVTSZ010000019.1:0-25147 GCA_963737385.1 uncultured Actinomycetota bacterium | reverse complement strand
TGAGAAAGGTTGGCATCGAAGGTCTTTGGGCCGGTCTCCAATGCGCCGTTGAACGGAACCCGGACCCACCGCACCTCCTCGCGGGCATATCCCAGATGCCCCGCGACCGCATAGGCGAGGGCGCTTTCGAACCCCTCGCCGTTGGTCGGGTCGTCGCCCATGTACCAGGGGGGATACGCCGGATGATCGGTGCCAACCGTGAAGATTCCGGGATAAAGCGTCGACAACGACTCCTTCGTGCAGTTCCGGGAAGCGCTTGCCGTGTTCTCGGCGATCGGAGCACACGCGGTGCCGACGCCAACCGTGGTCACCGCCAGCAATGCCGCAAGAATCCACGTTTCGCCCATGCGCCGCATCATCGCGCACTGACAGACAAGGCGCCAGCACAGAATGCAGCAATTTGGGTGTCATTTGCTCTCGGTCTTCCGTGGAATGACCGGCCTTCAGATATGGGTCGGCCCCCGAGCCGTGTGTTTCTGGTTGGACAAAACCGAAAGGCTCGGGGGCCGGGTGACTGCGGGGAATTCGCCAGCGCGCGGGCGCTTGCGCGAAGAGCATTCAGCTCATTCCCTGCGCTGCTAGCTCGCAGCCACCTCACATGTCCATAAGTCAATCAATTTGTCGGACCACCTCCTTCCCTGTGTACGCGCGACGCTACCCGCGCACAAAGAAGGCGACAACCGATTTTCGTCAGTTCAGCGTTCAGCGATCGCTCACGATCGCGGCGTCGACGAGTGCGGCGAATCTCCGGGCCCCCGCTGCGAGACGACGCCGGCTGCAGCACCTTTCCGTCCAGCGTGTGCACCCGGGCGGCCAGCGTGATGCTCGAAACAAGCCAAACCCCTTGCGCTGCAAACAAATCGGCGGGCCGCAGCGCCCGGTAATCGCAGTCATACCCCTTGTTGCGCGCCATCTCGAACAATGCCCGCTGGGTGGTGCCACGCAGGATCGGGTACCACGGCGGCGGAGTCAACAGTGCGGGCGCGCCGTCGAGTTCGGTGGCGATCACCACCGTCGAGCGCGGCCCCTCCAGGATCAGACCGTCGGAGCCGACGAAGATCACATCGCCCGCCCCGTGCCGCTCGGCGTGCCGTAGTGCGGCCATGTTCACCGCATAGGACAGGGTCTTGGCGCCCGCCAGCAGCCACGGCATCTCGGTGGTGCCCTCGGCCGACAGCCCGCGGGCCAACGTCATGGCGGCCACCCCGGTGCTGCGCGCGTCGGCCACCCGCGCGGGCACCGCGCCGATGGTCGCGAACGCCGTCGGCGGTGAACCGCTCTCGCGCCCGCGGCTGTACACCAGCCGAAGCACACCCTCGCCGCCGCCGTCGGACAACCACCGCGCGACGGCCACCTCGACCGCCGCGCGCCATCGCGGTAAGTCCGGTGCGGGAAGGTCCATCATCTTCGCCGACTGGGCGAGCCGGCCCAGGTGGGCTTCGAGCAGGCACGGCCGGCCGCCGCGGACCAGAAGCGTCTCGAAGATGCCGTCGCCTCGGACGGCGGCCAGGTCGTCGGCATACAGCAGCGGGGCCTGCGGGTCGTGGAGTTCGCCGTCGAGCGTGACCACGACTGCCTTCTCGCTGCTGCCCGTAGGTGCCATGGCCAAGAAGCGTAGCGCCGTCGAGGAGCGCTCAGCGAAGAGCGGTGTCCGTAGAGTTGACGTATGTCCGCTGTACCCGCCCCCGACACCGGGCCCGATGCCGGTGCCGTCTGGCACTACGGCGATCCGCTCGGAGAACAGCGGGCCGCCGCCGACGGCGCCGTGGTCGTGGATCGTTCACACCGTGTCGTGATCGCCCTGACCGGCGGCGACCGCAATCCATGGCTGCACAGCATCTCCACCCAGCACGTCAGCGACCTCCCCGACGGCGTCGTCACCCAGAATCTCAGCCTCGACGGCCAGGGCCGTGTGGAAGATCACTGGATGCAGACGCAGCTCGACGGTGTCACCTATCTCGACACCGAACCGTCGCGCGGCGAGCCGCTCACGGCGTATCTGCGCAAGATGGTGTTCTGGTCCGACGTGGTGGTCGAACCCGCCGATCTCGGCGTCCTGTCGCTGCTCGGCCCCCGCCTCGTCGACCCGCCTGTGCTCGCAGCGCTGGGTGTGGAGTCGTTCCCGGCGGTCGGGACCGCGGTGGCGCTGCCCGACGGTGGATTCCTGCGCCGCATGCCGGGCCCGGGAATCGAAATCGACCTGGTGGTTCCCCGCGACCAGGTCGCCGCGTGGCGCGACCGACTCGTGGCCGCCGGGGTGCGCAACGCGGGCGTGTGGGCTTACGAGGCGCACCGGGTCACCGCCCTGCGGCCCAGGCTCGGGGTCGACACCGACGAGCGGACGATTCCGCACGAAGTCGGCTGGATCGCTACGGCCGTTCATCTGGACAAGGGCTGCTACCGCGGTCAGGAGACCGTCGCGCGCGTCCATAACCTGGGCAAACCGCCCCGCATGCTGGTGTTGCTGCACCTCGACGGCTCCGCGGATCGGCCCGCGACCGGCGACCCCGTACTGGCCGGTGGACGCACTGTCGGCCGGCTCGGCACCGTGGTCGACCACGTCGACGAGGGCCCGATCGCCCTGGCACTGCTGAAGCGGGGACTTCCCGTCGACACGGAATTGACGACCGGCGGCGAATCACAGGTGGCCGCCGTGATCGACGCCGATTCAATGCCGCCACCGGACGTAGCCGGTGCTGGACGGCTGGCCGTGGAACAGCTGCGCGGCGGCACGCGTTAACGGGACGGGCCTACCAGCACACCGCAGCGAGGCACGGTAAAGTGTCGGCAGGACGATAAATGACACTCAGATCGGAGCCGCCTGATGTTTGGGCCGCTCCGTTATTGCGCGAGGGGGTACCCCCAATGGGCCGCGGCCGGGCAAAGGCAAAGCAGACCAAGGTTGCTCGTGAGCTCAAATACAGCTCACCGCAGACCGATTTCGAGCGGCTTCAGCGCGAACTGGCGGGCGCTGATGAGCTCAACGGCGCCGACAGGTTGGCCGACGACGACATGGCCGACGACGACGACTGGCGCCGTTAACCCCTAGAAGCGCGGGTGCTGGCCCACAAGCTTGGCTCGTGGGCTGTCCTTACCGCCCTTGGTGATTGCGCCCAGGGTCCAGCAGTTCAAATGGCGAGCGGTCAGCACTGCCAGCGCGCGATCGGTGTCCTCCGGCGCGACGATGGCGACCATGCCGACACCGATGTTGAACGTCTTCTCCATCTCGGCACGCTCGACGCGGCCGCGCTGCGCGATCATCGCGAACACCGGCGCGGGAGTCCATGTGCCGCGGTCGATTTCGGCCACCAGACCGTGTGGGATGACGCGTTCGAGGTTGCCCGCGAGCCCGCCACCGGTGACGTGGCAGAAGGTGCGGACCTGGGTTTCGGCGATCAACGCCAGGCAGTCCTTGGCGTAGATGCGGGTCGGCTCAAGCAGCTCCTCGCCGAGTGTGCGGCCGAACTCCTCGACATGCCCGGCGAGGTTCATCCGGTCGATCTCCAGCAGAACCTTGCGGGCCAGGGAGTACCCGTTGGAGTGCAGACCGGTCGACGACATCCCGATCAGCACGTCGCCGGGCTTGACCCGGTCCGGGCCCAGTACGTCGTCGGCCTCGACGACGCCGACCCCGGTGGCCGAGATGTCGTAGTGATCGGGTGCCATCAGGCCGGGGTGCTCGGCGGTCTCCCCGCCCAACAGCGCGCAGCCGGCCATCACACACCCGTTGGCGATGCCCGCCACCAGTTCGGAGATGCGCTCAGGCACCGTGCGACCCACGGCGATGTAGTCCTGCAGGAACAGCGGTTCGGCGCCGCACACCACGAGGTCGTCTACAACCATCGCGACGAGGTCGATGCCGACGGTGTCGTGCTTGTCCATCGCCTGGGCGACCGCGAGCTTGGTGCCCACGCCGTCGGTCGACGACGCCAGCACCGGTTCCCGATAGCTGCGCAGTGCGAACAGCCCGGCGAATCCACCCAGCCCGCCACGAACCTCGGGTCTGGTGGCCTTGTTGGCCAGCGGTTTCAGGAGTTCGACGGCGCGGTCACCGGCTTCGATGTCGACCCCGGCCGACGCATAGGAGATGCCGACAGGTTCGGCGCGTTCGGTCATCGCGACCAAGGCTACCGGTGAAGACGGCGGCGCGGTAACCGCATTCCTCACGTCCATTCGCGTCGTGTCGCCGCGCAACCGCCGCCAGGTGTGACAACGTGACCGGCCATGACAAGAGTTCGCTGGTGTGCACGCAGAATGCCTGCCGTTCTGGTGGCTTCCGCGGCCGCCCTGATGGGGTCGCCGACCGCGGCCGCAACCACGTCGACGGGGGTCGAGGCCGTCACCATCTCGCAGGCCACGGTCGACGGCGTCGACTACATCACGCGGGAGATCACCATCGCCCCCGGCGGCAGCACCGGCTGGCACTATCACGACGGCCGGGTGTACGGCGTCATCCGCGAGGGCACGCTCACCCACGACGCGGCGAACTGCACCGTCGACGGCATCTATCCGCCCGGCGCTCCCATCACCGAGGCCAGCGGAGGAGACCACGTGCACATCGGCCGCAACCTCGAACCCGTACCGCTGAAGATGTGGGTGCTGTACATCAAGCCCGCGGGGACTCCCCTGTCGGTCGACGCACCCGATCCCGGATGTGGGTTTGCCTGACCCCTAAAACGGCGATAGAGCCTGGGTGTCCGCCAATGAGGTCCGCTGCCTGGTGACGGGAGCCACCGGCTACGTCGGCGGCCGGCTGGTACCCGAGCTGCTGAAACGCGGGCACACCGTGCGTGCGCTGGCCCGAAACCCTGACAAACTCGCCGACGCGCCGTGGCGCGATCACGTCGAGGTCGTGCGAGGCGACCTCGGCGACCCCCAATCGCTGAGCACGGCGTTCGACGGGGTCGACGTCGGCTACTACCTGGTGCACTCGATGGGCACCTCCTCCGACTTCGTCAAGGAAGAAGCCAGTTCGGCCCGCAATGTCGCCGCCGCGGCCCAAGGCTCGGGCGTGAAGCGGCTGGTGTATCTGGGTGGGCTGCACCCACCGGGAGTCAAGCTGTCGCCGCACCTGCGGTCACGGACCGCGGTCGGCGATGTCCTTATCGCGTCCGGCATCGAGACCGTCGTCCTGCAGGCCGGGATCGTGGTCGGTTCGGGCTCTGCGTCGTTCGACATGATGCGGCACATCACCAACCGGTTGCCCGCGATGACCACCCCGAAGTGGGTGCACAACAAGATCCAGCCGATCGCGATCGATGACGTCCTGCACTATCTGGCCGGCGCCGCCACAGCCAGCGTTCCTACGTCGCGCACCTGGGACATCGGCGGGCCGGACGTGCTCGAGTACGGCGACGCGATGCAGGTCTATGCACAAGTGGCAGGCCTGCGGCGGCGGCTCATCATCGCGATTCCATTCCTGACGCCGACGATCGCGAGCCTGTGGATCGGACTCGTCACACCGATGCCCACGGGCCTCGCCCGGCCGTTGATCGAATCGCTGGAAGTCGATGCGGTGATGAACGAGCACGACATCGACACCATCGTTCCGCAGCCACCGGAAGGTCTGATCAAATACCGGGACGCGGTCGCAAATGCGTTGCGGCGCGGCCCGTTACCGAGCGATCCGCGCTGGGCGCACGTCGGACGAACGACGCCGAACTAGGGCCTGCGCAGCGCCGAAACGTTGTCGTTGTCGGCCTGCAACGGGATGCCGGTGCGGGCGGCGGTGGTCAGCATCTGCTCAATGACGTTCTTGCCCAACGCCGTTTCGCCCGGCAGCTCGATCGGATAGTTGCCGTCGAAGCACGCCGAACACAGTCGCGACGCCGGCTGTTCGGTGGCGGCGATCATGCCCCGCTGCGAGATGTACCCGAGCGTGTCGGCGCCGATGGCGTGACGCACGGCGTCGAGCATCTCGTCCTCGTCGGCCTCCATGCTCTTGGCGTTGGCGATCAGCTCGGCGGGCGTGGCGAAGTCGATGCCGTAGAAGCACGGCCATTTCACGGGCGGCGACGCGATCCGCACGTGCACCTCGACCGCGCCGGCCTCGCGCAGCATCCGAATGAGCGCCCGCTGGGTGTTGCCGCGCACGATGGAGTCGTCGACGACGATCAGCCGCTTGCCGCGGATCACTTCCTTGAGCGGGTTCAGCTTGAGGCGAATGCCGAGTTGCCGAATCGTCTGCGACGGCTGGATGAACGTGCGCCCGACGTAGGCGTTCTTCATCAGGCCCTGCCCGTACGGGATACCGGACTCCTGCGCGTAGCCGACCGCCGCGGGTGTGCCCGATTCCGGCACACCGATCACCAGGTCGGCCTCGACAGCCTGTTCCCTGGCCAACCGGCGACCGATGTCGACGCGGGCGCCGTGCACCGAACGGCCCGCAATGGTGCTGTCCGGCCGGGCCAGATAGACGTACTCGAAGACGCAGCCCTTCGGCTGGGGGTTGGCGAACCGGGTCGAGCGCACCCCGTCGGCGTCGATGGCCAGCAGCTCGCCGGGCTCGATGTCGCGGACGAACGAGGCGCCGACGATGTCCAGCGCCGCCGTCTCCGATGCCACGACCCAGCCGCGGTCCAGGCGCCCCAACGACAACGGCCGCACGCCGTAGGGGTCGCGGGCCGCATAGAGGGTGTTCTCGTCCATGAAGGTCAGACAGAACGCGCCGCGCACGGTCGGCAGCAGTTCGAGCGCGGCCTGTTCCAGGGTGGCGTCGGCGGCACCGTGGGCCAGCAGTGCGCCCAGGATGTCGGAATCCGTGGTGGCCGCGGGCGCGCCGCGGGTACCGAGCAGCCCCGCCTCGCGTGCACGGGTGGCCAGATCGGTGGCGTTGACCAGATTGCCGTTGTGACCGAGTGCGACGCCGGTACCGGCCGAGGTGTTGCGGAACACCGGCTGGGCGTTTTCCCAGGTGGTGGAGCCTGCGGTGGAGTAGCGGCAGTGCCCGATGGCGACGTGGCCCTCCATCGCGGCCAGTGTCTGCTCATCGAACACCTGACTGACCAGGCCAAGGTCCTTGAACACCAGCACCTGAGAGCCGTCGGCGACGGCGATACCCGCCGCTTCCTGGCCGCGGTGCTGCAGCGCGTACAGGCCGTAGTAGGTGAGTTTGGCAACTTCTTCACCCGGCGCCCAGACACCGAACACGCCACACTCTTCGCGTGGTTCGTCTGGCGATGAGCCGCTTGCGCGAAGAGAATCGATCGAGTCGGTCTGCTGGCCGGTCACGATAGGGCTGCTCCCAGGGCGGGGTGGGTAGACGCGTTCAGTCTACGGTCATCACGGGTTAATCACGGAACACATCGGTGGTGTCGCGCTAAACAACACCCGCGTCCGCCCGCTCATTTCGCACCGATCACCCCCCGCGGCCAATACCGCGACTCCCATACCGATCGCCGGTCGCGGCGGTCGGGCAGCGCCGCTCCCGCGACGGACTTTGCGCAGCTCGCGGTGCAGATCGCGGTGCATCCGACCAGCTCCTCGCCATCGGTCAACGCGATGCGATCCTCGGTGAGGATCCAGGTCACGGCGGCCCCGCAGCGCTGTCAGACCTTGTCGTGGGGAATCCGCGGGCATGTGGCGAAGTTAACTGTCCAAGGTGACCAACGGAAGCCACGACGCGACCTCGCCGGCACGCCCGCCCGACAGCTGCAGCGCACCGCTCGCTGTCGCGCCCGCCACATCCAGCAAGCCGGTCGCGAGCAGAAGCCAGGTCCTTGGGTCGGTCTCCACCACGTTGGGCGGATTGCCTCGCCGATGCGCGGGTCCTGAAATGCATTGCACAGCAACAAACGGTGCGACGCGGACCTCGACGCTGGATCCCGGCGCGATCGCGGCCAGTGTGCGGGCGGTCAGCCGCACCGCCTCGGCGAGTTCGGCGCGCGCAGGCTCGGGGCTGCTCTCGTCGCGCAACCAGTCCGCGATCGCCGACACTGCGGCACGGGTCATCGCCGGATCGGCAGTGCGACGCGCGGCCATACTTTAGCCTCTCAAAGTGTTTGTCGACCGCCATAATCCGCCGTACCGAGCGGCTGGGGCGGTGCTCGTGGTCATCACCGCAATCGTGGCGGGGCTGATCTACATGCAGTTCCGGGGCGACTTCACCGACAAGACCGAGCTGACCCTGCTGTCGTCGCGCGCCGGACTGGTCGTCGAGCCGGGCGCGAAGGTGACGTACAACGGTGTGGAGATCGGCCGGGTCGGCCGCATCGGCACGGTCGACGTGGACGGCATCACGAAGGCCCGACTGTCCCTCGACGTCGACCCCGACTACATCGAGTTCATTCCGGCCAATGTGGTCGCCGAGATCCAGGCCACCACCGTGTTCGGCAACAAGTACGTGTCGTTCAGTTCACCGGATGATCCGACAGCGGAACGGATTTCGAGCAGCCACGTGATCGACGAATCATCGGTGAGCACGGAGTTCAACACCTTGTTCGAGACCGTGATGGCGCTCGCCGAACAGGTCGACCCGATCAAGCTGAACCGGACGCTGACCGCCACGGCCGAGGCCCTGACGGGTCTGGGCGATCGGTTCGGCGAGTCGCTGACGAACGGCAACACCATCATCGACGACCTCAACGCGCGGATGCCGCAGATCCGCGAAGACACCGGACTGGTGGCGGATCTGGTCGACGTGTACGCGGACGCGTCACCGGATCTGTGGGAGGGCGTGGAGAACGCGGTGACCACCGCGCGCACATTCAACGAGCACCGGGCCGACATCGACGCGGCGTTGATGGGCGCGCTCGGCTTCGCCGACTCCGCGGCCGACAGTTTCGACCGCGGCGGACCGTATTTCGTCCGCGCTGCGGCTGATCTGCTGACCACCTCCAAGCTGTTCGACTACTACAGCCCGCAACTCTTCTGCACGTTCCGGAACTTCGCCGAGATCCAGGAGCGAGTCGCCAAGACGATCGGTGGAAACGGCTACTCGCTGGCGACGTCGTCGGGCACGTTCGCCGGCGCGGGGAACCCGTACATCTATCCCGACAACCTGCCGCGGGTGAACGCCAGTGGCGGTCCCGAGGGTCGTCCCGGCTGCTGGCAGAAGGTCTCCCGCGAGTTGTGGCCCGCGCCGTATCTGGTGATGGACACCGGCGCCAGCATCGCGCCCTACAACCACATCGAATTCGGCCAGCCGATGTTCATCGAATACGTGTGGGGCCGCCAGATCGGCGAGCTGACGATCAACCCGTGAGCGTTGACATCAACTTTTGTTGAGGTTCTACGTTGGCGGTATGACGTTCAAACCGCACGAAATCGAATACCTGCGCGGTGCCGACCTCGGCAGGCTCGCCACCGTCCAGCGCAACGGCACACCGCAGAACAGCCCGGTCGGATTCACCTACAACGAAGAACTGAAAACGATCGACATTGCGGGCTACCAGATGTCGAAGAGCCAGAAGTACCGCAACATCGCCCACAACGACAAGGTCGCGTTCGTCGTCGACGACATCGCTTCGCGCGATCCGTGGCGGGTGCGCTGCCTCGAGGTGCGCGGCACCGCCGAGCAAGCGGAGATCGCGCCGTCGCGTGGTGCGGCCGGTGATCACTTGGACACCGCCATCATTCGCGTCACACCACGGCGCATCATCAGCTTCGGCATCGACGACCAGGACACCGAACCGCACCAGTTGGTCGCTGATATCCGGGACGTGTAGCCCGAAAACACTGCACACTGCTTGTCATGCCGAAGAAGATGGTGGCCGGCCCGACGGAGGCCGGCGGGGACTTCGGCGTTGTTGCCGCCCTACCGACGTGGCAGGCGGCGGGGCTGTCGTTGGCGGTGATCGTCGGCCACGTTTTCAACGGGTCCGGCGCGCTCTTGTTCGCCCTGTTCTCGGTCGCGGTGATCTGGACGCTGCACCGCCTGCACGCGCACGCACCGCAGGCGCGAATGACGGCCGACCTCATCGCATCGGTGCCTGGCGCGGCGCCCGCAGGGGCCGTCAGGATCATTCAGTACGTCGCGTACGTGCTGATCGGCGCCTACACCGCCAAGAGCATCGCCGCGATGGCGCTGCCCTGGATGAGCGGCCCGAACATGATGGTTCCCGACTGGTCGGGGCCCGCAGTGTCCGTCGCCGCCGTCGCGGTGGCGGCCGTCCTGGTGGGTGCGCTGCCGACGCGGCTTCTGGCCCCGGTGGCGACCGTGCTGGCGGCGATCGGCCTGCTGGTGTTCTTCTACGTCGGCCTCGCAGTGATCGCAAAGGTGGCGTCGGGCACGGCGCCCGTCACACCGACCATCGAACTCGGCGCGACCCCCGCGCCGGCCGAATGGGGCCCTGCGGCACTTCTGATTTCGCTGGCGATCGCATTCGCGGTCTTCGAGATCCCGACGACCGTCAACGCCAGGCTGAGTTCGGTGGCCCGGCCACTCGGGGTCGCGATGGCGCTTGTCGCGCTGTGCGCCGCGGTGGCCTGGGTGGCCACCAACATGGGCGCCACCGGCGAATTCCGCTACGACGCAGTCGATCTCTTTCAGATCGCAACCCAGATGTTCAGCGAATCCGGTGGCCTGTGGCTGTTCGGCGCCACGGTGGCGCAGGCGGTCGCCGCCCTGCTGGTGTTGGTGTGGGGCGCGACCCGCGTCATCCGGACGCCGGCCTCCGACAGCCCGATGCCGTTGGCCGTCACCGCGATTGCGATGGGGGTGCTGGCTATGGCGATGGCCGGCGGCTGGGGTGACGCCGCGGCGAAACTCTGGGGCGTCGCAGGCATCCTGTTGCTGATCGTATATGTCGCTGCCGCTCAGGCGAATTCACGTTTGGACGATTCCAGCACCACAGCGTGGGCAGTGTTCGCTCTGATGGGGATCGTGGTCGCAGTGGTCGTCTTCTTGACAGGGGCGGACGTAGGGTGGTGGCCCGTAGCGATCGCCGCCGTCATCGTTGTCGCCGCCGCGGCGTGGGCGGCGAGTTCCGAGCGGGTCAGTCGGGAAGACCGAACAGCTTGATGACCCCGTGATCGCGGCCCGCGGTGTAGCCGCCGTCGACCGCGATCGCCTGACCGGTGACGAACGACGCATCGGTTGACACCAGGAACGCTGCCATCGCGGCGATCTCGTCCGGCCGCCCCCGACGGCCGAGAGCGTGTTCCTCGGTGATGGACCGCAATGGGCCTTCCATCCCCTCGAAGCCCATGACGCTGTGCAGCATCGGTGTGTCGATGAAGCCGGGGCAGATGGCGTTGGCCCGGATGCCGCTGGGGCCGTAGTCCAGCGCGATGTTCTTGGTGAGCAGCACGACGCCGCCCTTGGACGCGTTGTAGGCGCTGCCACCGGCAGTGCCTTCGAGCCCCTCGATGCTGGCCAGCGTCACGATCGAACCGCGCTCGCCGTCCACCCTGGGCTGCGCGATCATCGTGGCCAGTGCCGCCTTGGCCACCAGAAACGTGCCGGTGAGGTTGATGGCGATGACCCGCTCCCACTCGGTCCTGTCGAGCAGGTGGACCGGGCCGCCGCCCGCTACGCCCGCGGAGTGGACGACGCCGTCGACCCGGCCGGGAACCACGGCGAACACCTCGGCGACCGCGGCTTCGTCGGTGACGTCGGCGGCGATGAACTCGAATCGCGGGCCGAGGTCCTCGCTCGGGGCGGTCAGGTCCGTGCCGACGACGGTGCCGCCCTCGGCCAGCAGTCGCCGCGCGGTGGCCAGGCCGATGCCTGACGCCGCACCGGTGACGACAAATGTTCGCGAAGCGGATCTGTCAGCGCTGACCATGGCCAGACCCTATGCGCTGCGGGAAACCTCAGACCGAATTGGGGTCGGCAACAGTGACACCCGACGGCAGGTCGCCCTCGCGTACTGCGGTGAAGGATCGCGAGATCGGCTGACACGGCGATGCCGACTCGACGAGATCGCCGGACAGCGATCCGCCCGACGCGGTGAACGACATGGTGGAGATGCCTGCGGTCTTCTTGCCCTCGCACGCGAAACCTTGAGGTTGGCTGGCGATGTACCGTCCCCCGTTCTCGCGGAAGACATACGTCGTCGATGAGTCGCCGACGTTCGTCGCTGTCGCGACGCAGCCGCTGGGCGGGCAGGCCGAGCGGATCGCCAACAGCCATGAGTACGGGCCGCGCGGCTCCGGGTAATCGAAGTCAGCTGCTTCTGTTCCGGGGAAGTTCAAGCGATACAGGCCGTCGGCCACGGGCGTCGCCACGGCGATCGGCGACGCGCACACTGCGAGGGCCGTTCCGGCGAGGATGCCGACCGCCGCAGCCAGGGCGCCAACGCGGGTGATGGCCATAGCCCACTATCACAGAGAAATCGCACGTGCACGGGTGTTCTGCACTGCCAGTGCGGCCACGGCTCCCGCCTCGTTGACGGCCAGGTGCGCCAGCATCGGGGCGATGAGACTGCCCGAGCGCTCGTAGAGCCAGCCGAACACCCAGCCCGCCAGCCCGGTGACGAGCACCGTGGGCACGACGGGCTCGCCGGTGCTGCGTGCGTCGGCGATGTGGGACAACCCGAACGCCGCCGACTGGAGGAGTCGGCCGGCTGTCGGTCCGAAGGCCTCGCCGGCAACGGTTCCCAGCGCAGCGCGATAGGCGGTCTCCTCCGACCAGACGGTGCCGAGCGGGATACCGAGCAGGAGCCAACGGAGCGGGCCGCCGGGCAGGTCGCGTTCGGCCATCTCGTTCCGCACCTGCGGCAACCCCGTGGCGACCGCGACACCCAGCGCGACCGGAGCGGCGGCGGCAAGGCCGAACCGTACGCCCGACCACGCCTGGGGGCACCGCAATCCCAACGGGGCGCGGGTGAGGGCGGCCAGCGCGGCGCCGACGACCGCGTGCGGGACTGGATGCCACCGTGCCGGCAGACGCGGTGCCACCAGACTCCACGCGACGAGCGCGGCCGCCAGGCCGAGCGCCTGTACGGCCGCCGAACGTTCCTTACCGCGCGAGATCTCGAATTCTCGACCGGTACGGAACGTTCGGCGTTGGTTGATGCGCACTAGTATTCGGGACCGTCGTTCGATTCCGTCTTCTCCAGCGCGAGGCGGATCCGCTGGGTGTCGTCGGGCGTCCAACCGTCGGGTGGCGCGACGGCGGCCCAGCCATCGAGCACATAGTCGCCGTAATTGTGGCCGTGCCCAGGCGGCACGGAACCGGCGTTGGTCATGTCGGCGGCGACCTGCCAGAACGTGACGATCGGGTACCACCGCATCGACGCCGTGCGGTCGCGGCCCGGCTGTTCCCTCAACCAGTCGGGCCGGCTGAACAACAGGTCCTCCGACCACCACACGACCGGATCGGACGGGTGCTGCATGAACAGCACGCGCGTGCCCTCCCATGGAGCGGCGCCGTCAGCGGCGATGTCGCGGGTGTTGGTGGCCTCCGAGAACCGGACCGTTCGTCCGTTGTCGTAGCGCGGCCTGACCTCCGGGGTGCCGGGGTCGCGGCGCTCGGTGATGGCGCTCCACAGGGGGCTCGCGTTCGGCGGGCCCACCCACAGCACAGACGAGAAGCCCATCTCCGCGATGTCGGGCAACCACGCGAACGCACCCTGGCCTGCCATCGAACCGAGGCTTTCGCCGTAGAGCACCAGCTTCGGTCGCCGATCCGGCGGCAGCTTCTCCCACCGTTCGTGGATCGCGTTGATCATCATCCGGCCGGATTCCATGGACTTCTGCTGGTCGCCGAGGAACGAAATCCAGCTCGGCAGATACGAATACTGCGAGCCGACCAGTGCGGTGTCGCCGTTGTACATCATTTCCAGCGACCGTGCCGCGACCGGGTTGATCCAGCCGGTGCCGGTGGTCGGGATGATCACCAGCAGCTTGCGCTCGAACGCCCCGGTGCGCTCGAGCTCACTGAGCAGCACCGCCATCCGCTGTTCGTCGGTGTCGGCGGTCTGCAGGCCGACGTAGGCCCGGATGGGCTCCCTGGCGGGCCTGCCGTTGAGGCGGGTCAGCTCGTCGGCGTGCGGACCGGCCGCGACGAAGTTGCGGCCCTGGTATCCCAGCGAGTCCCAGGCCGCGAAAGACGTTGGGCTGCCGGATCGTTCGGGCTCCAGCGGCTGGACGATCCCTGGCCGAGTGGTGAAGTTCTGGGGCTGGAACACCCGGTTGGCCCCGGCGAGGAAGCCACGGACCAGGACGCCGTTGATGAGCGTGATCGCCAGCACCACGACGATCGCGGTGCCGATGAACAGCGCCACCTCGTCGTGTAATCGCCAGCGCCGGATGAAGTACCGCGCCATCGTCTTGATCACGTCGATCAGGACCCGCGTGGCGCCCACGCACGCGCCGCCGACGAGCACCGCGATGAACAGTGTCCGCAGGTATCCGAGCGTGGTGGGGCCTTCGATGCCGACCACCGCCGAGACCTGGCGCTGCCACGCGGCGGCCGGGATCAACATCAGCACGGACGCCGCCATCGCCAGCACCACCGTTGCAGCCTTGATCACGTACTGCACCCGCTTCGACGGTGGCCACCAGGTGCGCCTGCGTATCACGAAGCGACGGAACAGCCTCCAAGCGAACACGCCGATGCCGTAGCCGATGGCGGCATTCACGCCACCGATGAGCCCCTGAAAGAGCCAGTCCCTCGGCAGAAGTGACGGCGTCAGCGACAAGCAGAAGAACAGCGCACCGAACGCGATGCCGACGAAGTCGAGCCGGATCAGGCTCCATGCCCAGACATACAGCGGGTGTCGTTGGCGGGTCTGCGCACTCACCCGAACAACCCGGGAAGCACGCCCTCCGACGTGCTGCGCAGGTCCTCCAGGCTGACCGTGAACAAGCCCTGCACCTCGACGGCAGCCTCGCCCCCCTGCGGTCCTCGGTCGACGACACCGATGCGGGCGGCGGGCAGCCCGCGAGCTTCACACATGGATGTGAACCGGCTCTCCTCGGTTCGCGGCACCGCCACCAGGACGCGCCCTGTCGACTCCGAGAACAGCGTGACAAAAGGATCAGATGCTTCGGGAACGATGATGCGGCAACCGGTTTCGCCGGTCAACGCGGCTTCGACGACGGCCTGCATGAGCCCGCCCTCCGACAGATCGTGGGCAGCCGAGACCAGACCGTCCCGGGATGCGGCCGACAACACCTCCGCGAGCAACTTCTCCCGTTCCAGGTCCACCTTGGGAGGCAGCCCGCCCAGGTGGTCGCCGGTGACCTGCGCCCAGATCGAGCCGTCGAACTCGTCGCGGGTGTCTCCGAGAAGAATCAGCGTCTCGCCGGGTTCGGTGCCGAGCCCGGTCGGGATGCGGCGCTTCACGTCGTCGATGACGCCGAGCACACCGACGACCGGGGTCGGCAGGATCGGCGTCGTACCCGGTCTGGTTGTAGAAGCTGACGTTGCCGCCGGTGACCGGAATGCCAAGTGCCGCACAACCGTCGGCGAGACCGCGGACGGCCTGGCTGAACTGCCACATGACGCCGGGATCTTCGGGCGAACCGAAGTTCAGGCAGTTGGTGACCGCGACCGGCGTCGGCGCCGGTGACCGCGACGTTGCGGTACGCCTCGGCCAACGCGAGTTGCGCACCCGTGTACGGGTCGAGAGCGGTGTACCGGCCCGACGCGTCGGTCGAGATCGCGATGCCGCGGCCGGTCGTCTCGTCGACGCGCAGCACTCCGCCGTCGGCGTTCTCGGCCAGCACGGTGTTGCCGCGGACGTAACGGTCGTACTGCTCGGTGATGAACGCACGGCTGCACAGGTGCGGACTGCCCAGCAGCGCAAGCAGAGTCGCGCGCAGTTCGTCACCGGTCGAGGGCCGGGGCAGTTTCGCGGATGTGTCGGCGTTCAGCGCGTCCTGGCTCTCGGGGCGCTGCACCGGCCGTTCGTACACCGGACCCTCGTGCGCGACGGTGCGCGGTGGCACGTCGACGACGGTCTCACCGTGCCAGGTGATCACGAGCCGGTCCCCGTCGGTGACCTCACCGATGACAGTGGCCAGCACCTCCCACTTGCGGCACACCGCCATGAACGCGTCCACGTTGTCCGGCGCGACGACAGCGCACATGCGCTCCTGCGACTCGCTGGACAGGATCTCCGCAGGCAACATGTTCGCCGCACGCAGCGGTACGGTGTCCAGCTCGATCCGCATGCCACCGTCGCCGGCCGACGCGAGTTCGGATGTGGCGCAGGACAACCCGGCACCACCGAGATCCTGGATGCCGATGACGAGATTCTCGGCATACAGCTCGAGGCAGCACTCGATGAGCACCTTCTCCATGAACGGGTCGCCCACCTGCACCGAGGGCAGCTTCTTACGCCCGGGAGCACCGCTCTCGTCGCCACCGAAGGTGTCCGACGCCAGCACCGACACGCCACCGATGCCGTCGAGTCCGGTGCGCGCACCGAACAGGATGATCTTGTTGCCGGTGCCCGACGCGAACGCGAGGTGCAGATCCTCCTTGCGCAGCACCCCGACGCACAGCGCGTTCACCAACGGGTTGCCCGCATAGGAGGCGTCGAACACGGTTTCACCCCCGATGTTCGGCAAGCCGAGCGAGTTGCCGTACCCGCCGATGCCGCGCACGACACCGTCGACGACCCGTCGGGTGTCGGATGCGTCGGCCGCACCGAACCGCAACTGGTCCATCACCGCCACCGGGCGCGCGCCCATGGCCATGATGTCGCGCACGATGCCGCCGACACCGGTGGCCGCGCCCTGATACGGCTCGATGTACGACGGGTGGTTGTGGGACTCCACCTTGAAGGTGGCCGCCCATCCGTCGCCGATGTCCACCACGCCGGCGTTCTCACCGATGCCCGCCAGCATCCCCGCGCGCATCGCCTCGGTGGTGGTCTCGCCGAAGTAGCGCAGGTGCACCTTCGAGGACTTGTAGGAGCAGTGCTCGCTCCACATCACCGAGTACATCGCCAGTTCGGCGTCGGTGGGCCTGCGGCCGAGGATCTCGCGGATCCGCTGGTACTCGTCGTCCTTGAGGCCGAGTTCGCGGTGCGGCTGAGGTTGGTCGGGAGTGGAGGTGGCGTGGTCGACGGTGTCCAGGACATGCGTTAGCTCCGACGTCACGGGCGCCAGTCTAGTTTGGGCCACGTCCTGGGCACCGCGACGCACTCGGGGCGCGGTAGCCGCACTCAGCCGGCGGGGCCACGCAGAACGCGTTGCCGTCGGGGTCGGCGAGCACGACCCATTCGAAATCGCCGAAGCTGCCCCTGCCGGTCTCGCTGGCGCCGAGCTCCACCAGCCGCTTGACCTCCGCCTCCACGTCAGTGGCGGCGAAGTCGATGTGCAGACGGTTCTTGCCGGGCGTCGGGTCGTCGACCTTCTGAAACGCCAGCCCTGGCCCCTCGGCACGGGTGACGGATGACGAAAAACGGTGGTGCGATGGGGTTTACCTGCCCATCCAGAGCGCGGGCCCACCAGTCGGCGAGTCGTTCGGGGTCAGTGCTGTCGAAGGTGATGTTCTCTGCTTTGAGCGCCATGGCGCTGACCCTAGATCAGGCCGGTGACAAAACGCCGCGCGATTACTTCACGGGTAATTGAACGACGCACAGGGGCAACGCACGCTGGGTGCATGACTCACACCCAGACCCAACCGAGATTCAGCGCCGACATGTGGGCGGCCTTCTGGGCCGCGCCCACCGCGTCCCCTATCGGCGACATCCTGGCCGACGACATCGTCGGCTACTGGCAGGGCGATCCGCGGCCGGTGCGCGGACGCGACGCATACGTCGGCAAGATCACCGAGCTCTTGGCAGCCGTTCCCGATCTGCGCCTGGAACTCGTCGACAGCGCGACCGTCGACGGTGCGAAGGCCGGCGAGCAGCTCGTGTTCCTGCACTACGTCGGGCATGGCACCGGGCCGGACGGTCCGTTCGCGATCCGCGGACTCGACCGCGTCCGCACCCGTGACGGCATTGTCGTGGAGAACGTCATCCGCTACGACCAGGTCGAGGCCGACGCGATCTAACGGCGATCAGGTCGGCGACAGGAATGCGCCGAGCGCCGCCGAGTAGGCCGCGACATCGTCGGCGCCCATCACTTCGCGCGCCGAATGCATGGCCAGCTGGGCCGCGCCGACGTCGACCGTCGGGATGCCGGTGCGCGCCGAGGTCATCGGCCCGATCGTGGACCCGCAGGGCAGATCGGCCCGGTGCTCGTAGCGCTGAAGCGGGACGCCGGCCTGCGCGCACGCCAGCGCGAACGCCGCGGCGGTGCGCCCGTCGGTGGCGTAACGCAGGTTCGGCTGCACCTTGAGCACCGGTCCGGCGTTGACCTCGATGAGGTGGCCGGGTTCGTGGCGCTCCGGATAGTTCGGGTGCGTGGCGTGCGCCATGTCGCCGGACGCCACCATCGAACCCGGCAGCCGGCGCAGGAACTCCTCGCGGCCGCCCCCCGCGGCCAACGTGATGCGCTCCAGCACGGTGAGCAGCAGCTCTGACTGCGCGCCGTGGTCGGACTGCGAACCGACCTCCTCGTGGTCGAACAGCGCCAGCACCGGTGTATGCCCGCGCGGCTCGGCCGCCAGGAATCCCTCCAGCCCGGCGTAGCAGGTCGCCTGGTTGTCCAGCCGCGGCGCACTGAGCAGCTCGTGTCCGGCACCCGCGAGTGTCGACGGGGCGAGGTCGTGGGTCATCAGGTCCGCGCCCAGCACATCGACGACGTCGACCCCGGCCCGCTCGGCCACGAAGCCGAGGAACGAACGCGCTCCGGTGCCGACGCCCCACACGGCGTTGACGTGGCGCTGCGGATCCAGCGTTACCGCTTTGCGGTCCTCGGCCAGATGAATTGCCAGCTGCGGCACGCGCAGGATCGGCTCGTCGATGCGGATGAGTCGGTGATCGATGGTGGCCCCGGTCCGCACGGACAGCCGGCCACTGATCCCGAGGTCGCGGTCCAGCCACGAGTTCAGCCACGCCCCGCCGTAGGGCTGCAGCGCCACCACCTGCCAGCCCGACACGAACCGGTCGGGGTGCTGTTTGACGCGCAGGTTCGGGCTGTCGGTGTGGCCGCCGACGATGCGAAACGGTCGACCGGCCTCGGCGGTCTTCCAGGCGACCAGCGAGCCCGCGCGCACGGTGAAGAACTGTCCCTCAGTCGGCCAGCCGTCACCTTCCGACAGTTCCCGGAACCCCGCGGCACGCAGCCGGTCGGCAACGGTCGCGCAGACGTGGAACGGTGACGGCGACGCGTCGATGAACTCACTCAGACCCTGCGGACTTGCTGACATGGTTCATCATCATCGCCGACGATCTTGACTTAGGGTCAGACGGTGCCCGATCCTCTGCCGCAACCGGTTCTGGCGCCGCTGACACCTGCAGCCATCTTCCTCGTTCTGACGATCGACGAAGGTGGCGAGCAGACGGTTCACGACGCGCTGCCCGACATCTCCGGGTTGGTGCGCGCGGTCGGCTTCCGCGACACGGACAAGCACCTGTCGGCGGTGACCTCGATCGGATCGGAGGCCTGGGACAGGCTTTTCTCGGGTCCCCGGCCTGCGGAGCTGACACCGTTCATCGAGCTGAGCGGCCCGCGTCACGACGCGCCGTCGACGCCGGGGGATCTGCTGTTCCACATCAGGGCGCTGTCGATGGACATGTGCTTCGAGTTGGCGGGCCGGATCGTCACGGCGCTGGCAGCCGTCACGGTCGTCGACGAGGTGCACGGATTCCGGTTCTTCGACAACCGCGACCTCCTCGGTTTCGTCGACGGCACCGAGAACCCGGACGGACCACTGGCGGTGTCGGCCACCGAAATCGGCGACGAGGACCCAGATTTCGCGGGCGGCTGCTATGTGCACGTGCAGAAGTATGTGCACGACATGAACTCCTGGAACTCGCTGTCGGTGACCGAGCAGGAGTTGGTGATCGGGCGGACCAAGTTGGAGGACATCGAGCTCGACGACGACCAGAAACCGGCCGATGCGCACATCGCGCTGAACGTGATCGAGGACGACGACGGCAACGAGCTGAAGATCGTCCGGCACAACATGCCGTTCGGCGAGATCGGCAAGGGTGAGTTCGGCACCTATTTCATCGGGTATTCGCGCACCGCCGAGGTCACCGAGCGGATGCTGCGCAACATGTTCGTCGGCGATCCACCGGGCAACACCGACCGCATCCTCGACTTCTCCACCGCCGTCACCGGTGGAAAGTTCTTCACACCGATCGTCGACTTCCTCAATGACCCACCGCCACTGCCGGATTCGGCCCCCGAGAAGGAGCCCCCGACGGTCACCGTCGTCCCCGCATTCCGAGATGGATCACTCGGCATCGGCAGCCTGAAAGGAATCCGTCAATGAACAACCTGTACCGCGATCTGGCCCCGATCACCGAAGAAGCCTGGGAAGAGATCGAAACGGAGGCGACGCGCACCTTCAAGCGGCATATCGCCGGGCGGCGGGTCGTCGACGTCAGCGAGCCCGGCGGCCCGGTGACCGCGGCGATCAGCACCGGCCACCTTGCCGACGTGTCCCCGCCGGGCGAGGGTGTGTTGGCGCATCTGCGGGAGAGCAAGCCGCTGGTGAGGTTGCGGGTGCCGTTCACCGTCAGCCGCACCGCCATCGACGATGTCGAACGCGGCTCACAGGACTCGGACTGGGACCCGGTCAAAAACGGCGAAACATCTCCGTCGCGGCCTTGTGCGCGGGTCCGTCCCATGCACGTGCCTCGGGCATCCGGTCACAGCCCTCATCGAGATTGCGCACCGCGGTGTACACCGCAAGTCCCGCGTCGCTGAGCGCCGATGCTGCGGGCCCGAGTGAATCGGGATTCCAGCTTTGCAGGCGTGAGCGTGAGGGCAGCACCGGCTAGAACAACCTGTCGAACGCGCCTGCGAGGGCGTTGTCTTCCACCTCGTATTTGTCGCCGGCGCCACGCACCGCACCGCCCATCTTGGTGATATTCGTGGCGATGTCGTTGGCCTGCTGCGCAATGTGCTCGCCGACGAGACGCATGGCCCACTGCGTGGTGGACGCCGGAAGCCCGTCGGCCGCCGTCGTCGCCTTGTGCCCGACGTCCGCATTATGGATCGCGGCGGACACCGTATCCACCTGGGCTGCGAACGCACGCAAGAGTTCGGGGTTGACGAGCACGGTCTCGAGCCTAACTGCGATCCCAGGAGCCTCAGCGCACCATTTTCGGGCGGCCGCTGGCCACCGAGTGTGCGCAAACTGCCGATCCCGAGCGGCGTGTCTTGCGCAGACACGCACGCTCGCGGGAAGAGCTAAGCGGCGAGCACCAGATCCAGCGCGGAGTAGAACAGGCCGAGTCCGTCGTCGGAGGGGCCCGTCAGCGCCTCGGTCGCGTGCTCGGGGTGCGGCATCAGGCCGACGACCCGTCCGTTGGCCGACGAGATGCCCGCGATGTCCCGCATCGACCCGTTCGGGTTGTCGCGGTAGCGGAACACCACGCGGCCCTCACCCTCGAGCTTGTCGAGCACCTTCTCGCTGGCCACGTACCGGCCCTCACCCGACTTCAGCGGCACCAGCAGGTCGGCGCCCATGTCGTAGCGCGACGTCCACGCCGTGGAGTTCGACACCACCTCGAGCCAGAGATCGCGGCAGACGAAATGCAGACCGGCGTTACGGGTCAACGCACCCGGCAGAAGCCCCGCCTCGCACAGGATCTGAAACCCGTTGCAGATGCCCAACACCGGTAGGCCCTGGGCGGCGGCGCGGATGACCTCGCCCATCACCGGCGCGAATTTCGCGATCGCCCCGGTCCGCAGGTAATCGCCGTACGAGAAGCCCCCGGGCACCACGACGGCGTCCACCCGCTTGAGGTCGGCGTCGGCGTGCCAGAGGCTGACGGATTCGGCGCCTGCCGCCCGCACCGCCCGCGCGGCGTCCACGTCGTCGAGCGTGCCGGGAAAGGTGATCACGCCGACCCGGGCCGTCACGACGGCTCCCTGCGCACCGACCAGTCTTCGATGACGGTGTTCGCCAGCAGCGACTCGGCGATCTCGGCGAGGGTGTCGTCATCGATGCTGTCATCGACTTCGAGCTCAAACCGCTTGCCTTGCCGCACATCTGAGATACCACCGAAGCCGAGACGCCCCAGTGCACCGACGATCGCCTGCCCCTGAGGGTCGAGGATCTCGGCCTTGGGCATCACATGCACCACCACCCTTGCCACGGCGATCACTGTACCTGCGCGTTCGTCCGGACCGCTTCAGCGGCACGATCCGAGATACGCACCGCACAACGGCGCCGCCATCGCGTCGAGGACCTGCGCGTCCGCCACGGCGGGCCAGGGCAGCAGCGGCGGCAGCGTCGACCACATGGCCAGGCCCACGACGGTGCTACTGGCCGGGTCGGCGAGCAGGTACTGGTGCAACACCTGCTGTCCGGCCACGCTGATCACGGCCGCCAGCCGCTGGGGATCGGCGGTGGTGATGGACGGCGAGGCCAGCGGCGCGCTGACCTGGCAGTCACGGAGTTGAGTCCGTGCCGTCTCGAGGATCCCCGACGCCGTCGGGCCGCCCTGCGCCGTATCGCCGCGCCAGTGCATGATCTGCACCTGCAGCTGCCAGTGGCCCGCCGGATTGATGACCGTCGCCTCGGCGGCCACGGCATAGTCGCGGGCATCGCCGAGCGTCGTCGGTGTGGCACAGACCTCCTCGAATGTGAACTGCGGCGCGTGAGCGGTGACCGCCAGCCCGGCCAGGCCCGGCCAGCGATACACCGGATACAGCGGGATGGCGGTCGGCGCGATCCACGCCGAATCGGGGATGGCGTCGCAGATGGGCGGGCACACGCCGGGAACGGCGCCGGCCGTCACGCTCGGCCCGATGACCAACCCGCAGGTCGCGAGGACTACCGCCAAAATCAATCGCACGTCTGAAGTCCCCCTGGGGTATCCCTGCGGGACAATATAGGCATGCAACTGACGCATTTCGGCCATTCGTGCCTTCTCGCAAACTTCCGCGACGATTCGTCGAGCGAAACGACGATTTTGTTCGACCCCGGCACGTTCTCGCACGGATTCGAGGGCATCACCGGCCTGTCGGCCATCCTGATCACCCATCAGCACCCCGACCACGCCGACACCGAGCGGCTGCCCGCACTCGTCGACGCCAACCCGCAGGCAGCGCTCTACGCCGATCCGCAGACGGCCGAACAACTCGGCGGTCCGTGGCGCGCGGTCAATGTCGGCGACGAATTCAGCATCGGTCACCTCACCGTGCGCGGCGTCGGCGGCAAGCACGCGGTGATCCATCCCGAAATCCCTGTGATAGACAACATTTCGTATCTCGTCGGCGACACGTCGCACGCGGCGAGGCTCATGCACCCCGGTGACGCCCTGTTCACACCCGGCGAACCGGTCGAGGTACTCGCGACGCCCGCCGCCGCGCCGTGGATGAAGATCTCCGAGGCGGTGGACTATCTGCGGGCGGTGGCGCCGACGCACGCGGTGCCCATCCATCAGGCGATCATCGACCCCAGCGCCCGGGGCATCTTCTACGGCAGGCTCTCCGAGATGACGGACGCCGATTTCCAGGTACTCGAACCGGAGAACGGCACGGACTTCTAAGCGCGAGTCAGCCGACGTCGCGGGCGGCGGCCCGGCCCGCCGCCCGGCCGGAGAACACACAGCCGCCGAGGAACGTGCCCTCCAGTGAGCGGTAGCCGTGCACGCCGCCACCTCCGAATCCGGCGGCCTCACCCGCGGCGTACAGCCCACCGAACACGCTGCCGTCGCCCTTGAGCACCCGTGCATCGAGATCGGTTTCCAAGCCGCCCAACGACTTCCGGGTGAGGATGTGCAACTTGACCGCGATGAGCGGGCCCGCCTTCGGGTCGGTGAGCCGGTGCGGAGCGACGACACGGCTGATCCGGTCGGACAGGAACGCGCGCGCACCGCGGATCGCGGTTATCTGGCTGTCTTTGGTGAACTTGTTGGCCACTTCACGGTCGCGGACGGTCACCTCGGCCTCCACCACGACGTAGTCGAGCGGCTGCACGTCGGGCACTGCGTTCATCTTGGATACCAGCTCCCGCAACGAATCCGCCGTCACGAAGTCGACGCCCTTGTCGACGAATGCCTGCACCGGTGGCGGAGCCCCGGGCTTGACGCGCGACAGCAACTGGCGCACGCTGCGGCCGGTCAGATCGAGGTTCTGCTCCTGCCCGGACAGGCCGAACTCCTTTTCGATGATCCGGGCGTTCAGCACGAACCATGTGTAGTCCTGGCCGGTTTGGGCGATGTACTCCAGCGTGCCCAGGGTGTCGAAGCCGGGGTACAACGGCGGCGGTAACCGCTTGCCGGTGGCGTCCAGCCACAGTGAGGAAGGACCCGGCAGGATGCGGATGCCATGCATGGGCCAGATCGGGTCGTAGTTGGTGATCCCCTCGGTGTAGTGCCACATCCTGTCGCTGTTGATGACACGTGCGCCGGCGCCCTCGGTGATGCCGATCATGCGGCCGTCGACGTGGGCGGGCACCCCGCTCAACAGCTGATCCGGCACCCGGCCCATCCGGTTGGGCCAGTTCTGACGGACCAGATCGTGATTACCACCGATCCCCCCACTGGCGACGATGACCGCCTGGGCGCGGAACTCGAAGTCGCCGAAGGTGTTTCGTGACGATGTCACACCACGTGCGGTCTTCGACGGTTCCAGCACCGCCCCTCGCACCCCGACCACCGCGCCGTCCTCGACGAGGAGTTCGTCCACCCGATGACGGTGTGCAAACCGCGCCTTCGACGGGTCGCGTAGCCGACGCGCGAAGATGTCCACGATCGCGGGACCGGTACCCCAGGTGATGTGGAACCGTGGCACCGAGTTGCCATGTCCGCGTGCGTCATAGCCGCCGCGCTCGGCCCACCCGACCAGTGCGAACGTCTGCAGACCGCGCTCTCGCAGCCAGCTGCGCTTCTCCCCCGCCGCGAAATCCACATAGGCGTGTGCCCACTGCCGCGGCCAGTGGTCCTCGGGCCGGTCGAAACCGGCGGCGCCCAGCCCGTCCTGCAGCGCCAACTCGTGGCTGCCGCGGATGCCGAGCCGGCGCTGTTCGGGGCTGTCGACGAAGAACAGCCCGCCGAACGACCAGAACGCCTGGCCGCCGATGTTGCCGGCGTTCTCCTGGTCGACGATGAGGACCCGACGCCCGCGTTCGACGAGTTCGCGTGCGGCGACCAGGCCCGCCAGACCCGCTCCCACGACGATGACGTCGGCGTTGGCGATGGCGCCACGTTAGCGGGCGTCGGCTATGCGGCATCTC
>CAVTSZ010000018.1:0-15878 GCA_963737385.1 uncultured Actinomycetota bacterium | reverse complement strand
CTGTCCTTGTCCAGCACGATCCCGAACTGCTCGACGGCCTCCCCGTGGGCAGGCAGCTGACCGACGATCACCCCGCCGCGCAGTTCGCCGGCAACGGCGAACGCCGTCGGCAGGTCGGCGACCAACGCGTCGATCTCGCCGTTACCCATTGCGAATTTGGCGTCGGCGTTGGTGTTGTACACCTCGACCGGAACGTCGGGCTCGATCGCGATGGCCGCGGTGTGGCTGGTCATGCCGACCTGCACCCCGAGCCGGACATTCTTCAGGTCACCGATGCTGCGCACCCGAGACGCCGGCGACGTGTTCGTCGTGACGACGACCTGGGTGACGTCGAAGTACGGCGAGGAGAAGTCCACCGCCGCCTTGCGTTGATCAGTGATCGAGAACTGAGAAAGGTTGGCATCGAAGGTCTTTGGGCCGGTCTCCAATGCGCCGTTGAACGGAACCCGGACCCACCGCACCTCCTCGCGGACATATCCCAGATGCCCCGCGACCGCATAGGCGAGGGCGCTTTCGAACCGTTCCTGATTAGTGTTCAGGAGTGAGTCCTGTGCGGCCCGAACGGTGTTGGCCGCTGACGGTGGGTGTTCTCTGGTGGACCGGCGTGCCTCGTCGTGGTGGTGGGCGCGGCGGTGAGCCAGAACTACGGCACCGTCGTGTGGTGCCCGGTGGCTGGTCAGGTCTGGCCGGTGGAGTGCCCGCACGCATCCGCTGTTGGGTGCGGGGTCCTGCCGGCCGACGCCTGATCGGCACGCCGAGTCCACGTCTGCCGATCGCGGCCGCCGCACCGTGATGGGCGGTCACAGTGGCCGGGTCGGAAGTCTGTTGTTGCAGGGGTGTGCGCCAGTGCTGGCGCCCCCACATGCTGGTGTAGGCGGGGTCCACGCCGATGACCGCGATACTGCGGTGCGACGCCATCGAGGTGAGCCGGGACCTGAACTTGGCGGTGGGGATCCCGGCGACGGTGCGCCGTAGCCGTTTGCCGCGGCGGCCGCGGCCCAATGTTTCACGGCCGGTGCAACGAGCATCAGCAAAATCGAGGTTCTCCATCACGACCGCGGTGCAATTGTGGGCGACGGCCAGGTCGAGCAACGTGGTGATCGCGGCCCGGACCCGCCCATCGCGGCGCCTGGCAGGTAAACCTGCGGTGTCGAGGCCGATGGTGACCGGCGCCCCGACCGGATTACCCGAAGAGTCCAGGACACATGCAGCTAGGTGGTCAGCGTTGAGATCCACACCAAGTACGTGGCCGTCGCGCAGTTCGTCGAGCTCACCGATCCGAGCCGGGGTGATTGTCCAGGACGCGTCCAGATACCAGCGGCCACGCTGGGGGTCGAAGATGATGTCGTAGCGCACCGCCCGCCGATCACGCACCCGCTGGCCCCACTCATCGCTGCGGTGGTTGAACACCACAGGTGCGGCAATCAGCAGATGCGTGCCGAACCGGTCGGCCGACGCGACAGGGACTTTGATCCGCAACTGGCCGTGGGCGTCGACCCGGATCGTTTCATTACCGCCGGCCTTGCCCGATTCCCCGTCCGCGGTCAAAAACATCCGGGCCGCGTCCCACCGGCCCCGCCACTGCTGCTCAGTTATCTCGGCGGCGGCGAGGTTGTGGCGGGTGCGCCACAAACGATTACCGCCCATGGTTATCGACGGCCCCCCGGCATCCAACTCCGCTTCTGCGGCCGCCAACCGAGCCCGCAGGGTGGCCAGCCTTCGCGTTTTGGAGAACCGCTGCGCGGCACTGGCATACCCGCGCACCGACCGCCGGGACCCTCGCCGCGGACCACCCTGCCCATCCTGGGCTGGAGCCGATGTTTCACCAGGACGCAACCCGCACCGGCGTTCCAGTACCGCAATCGCGGCCCGCAAATCGGCGACCTGGGCGCTCAGGGCTCGCATGCCGAGCTGGTACTGGTCCTCGCACGCGCGGGTGATCGCGCCGGCCCACCGCGACGACGCCACTGCGGTCACCGCGCGCTTACGCTCGGCCCGCCACAGCGCGTGCGCCTTCCGGTCCAAGCGGCCCATTGAGATCCGGTGCGCCAGCTCGCGGCGATACACCGAACCCAGGTACTGGCCGAGCGCGCCCAGCGCCGCGGCTTCATCCTCGCTCAGGTGCAGCCGGGTGCGAACCCGAACACCGGCCGGCGCGGCAGCGACCACCGGCTCACCGATGCGCCGCAACTGCTTCCCCACGCTGTATCACCAGTTCCAATGCCGCATCAGGTCTTTGACCGAGAACGGCAGCTCCAAGCCGTGTTCGGCCAGGATCACCCGCACGTGGGCCTCGGTAACGTTGTGGCCGTCTTTGATCGCATAGAACATCGATTGCTCGACGTGCTGCATGAATTCTGGGTGCTGAGCACACCAGCGTTGGACCTGTCGTTTGGCGGCGTCTCGTTGGCGTTTCTTCTCCGGCGCCATCGACTTGTAGGCGTGTGCCCGGTGCGCGTTCTGCGCACTCTTGTACCCGTATCCCTGAGCGTCATCCACAATCTCGCCGGTCGCCTCGTCGACGACGACGTAGCGCCTGTCGAAAGTGCTCGACAACGCCGCACTGGCGACGACTCGCACGCCACTCATGTCGGGAGCCTTCCCCGAAGCTCATCCATGGCCGCCATCATTGCCCCGACCACTGACAACCGCCCGAGGCCCGACATCGCGCTGCGCGTAACCCACGGCTTTTCAGTGCCCGGTTGCGACGCGGAGGGGCGCCCGTACAGCCGTGCCTACAACGAGGTCAACACGTCGACCACGTCACCCACCAGATCGTCGTCGACTTCACCGGCGTCGCCCACCACCGTCGCCGACCATGTGCCCAGAGCCCCGACTCCACCAACTCGGTGTTCACCCGCGCCACAACGATCTCGGTGTTCAACGACCACCACCGTGACTTTCGGGTCCGCCAACAGCCGGCGCACCTTCGCGCGCCCCGTTCATGCCCGACCCGACTTCGGCCTCCACATGCACCACCCGGCCGCCCCCATCAGCCCCCACGCCCTCAGCCGGGCCACCTGCCGATCCAGATCGGCTTTCTGGTCATGACATGACACCCACACATACACACCGACACCACCCACCACGGTGTCTCCAAGATCGGGATTCACCAACACCGTGCGCTGATTCACCCCCACCGCTGGCACCGGCAACATCCTTCACGCCGTCTGCGGATGCACCCCAGCGCGCGCGCCCTCGGTCAGATTCACCCCATCAGGCATCTTGCCCATGTGCCGCATCATCGCGCACCGAGAGACGAGGCGCCAGCACAGAATGCATCAATTTGTGTGTCATTTGCTCTCGGTCTTCCGTGGAATGACCGGCCTTCAGATATGGGTCGGCCCCCGAGCCGTGTGTTTCTGGTTGGACAAAACCGAAGGGCTCGGGGGCCGGGTGACTGCGGGGAATTCGCCAGCGCGCGGGCGCTTGCGCGAAGAGCATTCAGCTCATTCCCTGCGCTGCTAGCTCGCAGCCACCTCACATGTCCATAAGTCAATCAATTTGTCGGACCACCTCCTTCCCTGTGTACGCGCGACGCTACCCGCGCATAAAGAAGGCGACAACCGATTTTCGTCAGTTCAGCGTTCAGCGATCGCTCACGATCGCGGCGTCGACGAGTGCGGAAAAATCTGCCTGGGGGTACCTCCCGCTTGCGGGGGACGACGCCGGCTGCAGCACCTTTCCGTCCAGCGTGTGCACCCGGGCGGCCAGCGTGATGCTCGAAACAAGCCAAACCCCTTGCGCTGCAAACAAATCGGTGGGCCGCAGCGCCCGGTAATCGCAGTCATACCCCTTGTTGCGCGCCGTCTCGAACAATGCGCGCTGGGTGGTGCCACGCAGGATCGGGTACCACGGCGGCGGAGTCAACAGTGCGGGCGCGCCGTCGAGTTCGGTGGCGATCACCACCGTCGAGCGCGGCCCCTCCAGGATCAGACCGTCGGAGCCGACGAAGATCACATCGCCCGCCCCGTGCCGCTCGGCGTGCCGTAGTGCGGCCATGTTCACCGCATAGGACAGGGTCTTGGCGCCCGCCAGCAGCCACGGCATCTCGGTGGTGCCCTCGGCCGACAGCCCGCGGGCCAACGTCATGGCGGCCACCCCGGTGCTGCGCGCGTCGGCCACCCGCGCGGGCACCGCGCCGATGGTCGCGAACGCCGTCGGCGGTGAACCGCTCTCGCGCCCGCGGCTGTACACCAGCCGAAGCACACCCTCGCCGCCGCCGTCGGACAACCACCGCGCGACTGCCACCTCGACCGCCGCGCGCCATCGCGGCAAGTCCGGTGCGGGAAGGTCCATCATCTTCGCCGACTGGGCGAGCCGGCCCAGGTGGGCTTCGAGCAGGCACGGCCGGCCACCGCGGACCAGAAGCGTCTCGAAGATTCCGTCGCCTCGGACGGCGGCCAGGTCGTCGGCATACAACAGCGGGGCCTGCGGGTCGCGGAGTTCGCCGTCGAGCGTGACCACGACTGCCTTCGCGCTGCTGCCCGTAGGTGCCATGGCCAAGAAGCGTAGCGCCGTCGAGGAGCGCTCAGCGAAGAGCGGTGTCCGTAGAGTTGACGTATGTCCGCTGTACCCGCCCCCGACACCGGGCCCGATGCCGGTGCCGTCTGGCACTACGGCGATCCGCTCGGAGAACAGCGGGCCGCCGCCGACGGCGCCGTGGTCGTGGATCGTTCACACCGTGTCGTGATCGCCCTGACCGGCGGCGACCGCAATCCATGGCTGCACAGCATCTCCACCCAGCACGTCAGCGACCTCCCCGACGGCGTCGTCACCCAGAATCTCAGCCTCGACGGCCAGGGCCGTGTGGAAGATCACTGGATGCAGACGCAGCTCGACGGTGTCACCTATCTCGACACCGAACCGTCGCGCGGCGAGCCGCTCACGGCGTATCTGCGCAAGATGGTGTTCTGGTCCGACGTGGTGGTCGAACCCGCCGATCTCGGCGTCCTGTCGCTGCTCGGCCCCCGCCTCGTCGACCCGCCTGTGCTCGCAGCGCTGGGTGTGGAGTCGTTCCCGGCGGTCGGGACCGCGGTGGCGCTGCCCGACGGTGGATTCCTGCGCCGCATCCCGGGCCCGGGAATCGAAATCGACCTGGTGGTTCCCCGCAACCAGGTCGCCGCGTGGCGCGACCGACTCGTGGCCGCCGGGGTGCGCAACGCGGGCGTGTGGGCTTACGAGGCGCACCGGGTCACCGCCCTGCGGCCCAGGCTCGGGGTCGACACCGACGAGCGGACGATTCCGCACGAAGTCGGCTGGATCGCTACGGCCGTTCATCTGGACAAGGGCTGCTACCGCGGTCAGGAGACCGTCGCGCGCGTCCATAACCTGGGCAAACCGCCCCGCATGCTGGTGTTGCTGCACCTCGACGGCTCCGCGGATCGGCCCGCGACCGGCGACCCCGTACTGGCCGGTGGACGCACTGTCGGCCGGCTCGGCACCGTGGTCGACCACGTCGACGAGGGCCCGATCGCCCTGGCACTGCTGAAGCGGGGACTTCCCGTCGACACGGAATTGACGACCGGCGGCGAATCACAGGTGGCCGCCGTGATCGACGCCGAATCAATGCCGCCACCGGACGTAGCCGGTGCTGGACGGCTGGCCGTGGAACAGCTGCGCGGCGGCACGCGTTAACGCGACGGGCCTACCAGCACGCCGCAGCGAGGCACGGTAAAGTGTCGGCAGGACGATAAATGACACTCAGATCGGAGCCGCCTGATGTTTGGGCCGCTCCGTTATTGCGCGAGGGGGTACCCCCAATGGGCCGCGGCCGGGCAAAGGCAAAGCAGACCAAGGTTGCTCGTGAGCTCAAATACAGCTCACCGCAGACCGATTTCGAGCGGCTTCAGCGCGAACTGGCGGGCGCTGACGAGCTCAACGGCGCCGACAGGTTGGCCGACGACGACATGGCCGACGACGACGACTGGCGCCGTTAACCCCTAGAAGCGCGGGTGCTGGCCCACAAGCTTGGCTCGTGGGCTGTCCTTACCGCCCTTGGTGATTGCGCCCAGGGTCCAGCAGTTCAAATGGCGAGCGGTCAGCACTGCCAGCGCGCGATCGGTGTCCTCCGGCGCGACGATGGCGACCATGCCGACACCGATGTTGAACGTCTTCTCCATCTCGGCACGCTCGACGCGGCCGCGCTGCGCGATCATCGCGAACACCGGCGCGGGAGTCCATGTGCCGCGGTCGATTTCGGCCACCAGACCGTGCGGGATGACGCGTTCGAGGTTGCCCGCGAGCCCGCCACCAGTGACGTGGCAGAAGGTGCGGACCTGGGTTTCGGCGATCAACGCCAGGCAGTCCTTGGCGTAGATGCGGGTCGGCTCAAGCAGCTCCTCGCCGAGTGTGCGGCCGAACTCCTCGACATGCCCGGCGAGGTTCATCCGGTCGATCTCCAGCAGAACCTTGCGGGCCAGGGAGTACCCGTTGGAGTGCAGACCGGTCGACGACATCCCGATCAGCACGTCGCCGGGCTTGACCCGGTCCGGGCCCAGTACGTCGTCGGCCTCGACGACGCCGACCCCGGTGGCCGAGATGTCGTAGTGATCGGGTGCCATCAGGCCGGGGTGCTCGGCGGTCTCCCCGCCCAACAGCGCGCAGCCGGCCATCACACACCCGTTGGCGATGCCCGCCACCAGTTCGGAGATGCGCTCAGGCACCGTGCGACCCACGGCGATGTAGTCCTGCAGGAACAGCGGTTCGGCGCCGCACACCACGAGGTCATCTACAACCATCGCGACGAGGTCGATGCCGACGGTGTCGTGCTTGTCCATCGCCTGGGCGACCGCGAGCTTGGTGCCCACGCCGTCGGTCGACGACGCCAGCACCGGTTCCCGATAGCTGCGCAGTGCGAACAGCCCGGCGAATCCACCGAGCCCGCCACGAACTTCGGGCCTGGTGGCCTTGTTGGCCAGCGGTTTCAGGAGTTCGACGGCGCGGTCACCGGCTTCGATGTCGACCCCGGCCGACGCATAGGAGATGCCGACAGGTTCGGCGCGTTCGGTCATCGCGACCAAGGCTACCGGTGAAGACGGCGGCGCGGGAACCGCATTCCTCACGTCCATTCGCGTCGTGTCACCGCGCAACCGCCGCCAGGTGTGACAACGTGACCGGCCATGACAAGCTGGTGTGCACGCAGAATGCCTGCCGTTCTGGTGGCTTCCGCGGCCGCCCTGATGTGGGCGCCGACCGCGGCCGCAACCACGTCGACGGGGGTCGGGGCCGTCACCATCTCGCAGGCCGCGGTCGACGGCGTCGACTACATCACGCGGGAGATCACCATCGCCCCGGGCGGCAGCACGGGCTGGCACTATCACGATGGCCGGGTGTCCGGCGTCATCCGCGATGGGACGCTCACCCACGACGCGGCGAACTGCACCGTCGACGGCATCTATCCGCCCGGCGCTCCCATCACCGAGGCCAGCGGAGGAGACCACGTGCACATCGGCCGCAACCTCGAACCCGTACCGCTGAAGATGTGGGTGCTGTACATCAAGCCCGCGGGGACTCCCCTGTCGGTCGACGCACCCGATCCCGGATGTGGGTTTGCCTGACCAGTAAAACGGCGATAGAGCCTGGGTGTCCGCCAATGAGGTCCGCTGCCTGGTGACGGGAGCCACCGGCTACGTCGGCGGCCGCCTGGTACCCGAACTGCTGAAACGCGGGCACACCGTGCGTGCGCTGGCCCGAAACCCTGAGAAACTCGCCGACGCGCCGTGGCGCGATCACGTCGAGGTCGTGCGAGGCGACCTCAGCGACCCCCAATCGCTGAGCACGGCGTTCGACGGGGTCGACGTCGGCTACTACCTGGTGCACTCGATGGGCACCTCCTCCGACTTCGTCAAGGAAGAAGCGAGTTCGGCCCGCAATGTCGCCGCCGCGGCCCAAGGCTCGGGCGTGAAGCGGCTGGTGTATCTGGGTGGGCTGCACCCACCGGGAGTCAAGCTGTCGCCGCACCTGCGGTCACGGACCGCGGTCGGCGATGTCCTTATCGCGTCCGGCATCGAGACCGTCGTCCTGCAGGCCGGGATCGTGGTCGGTTCGGGCTCTGCGTCGTTCGACATGATGCGGCACATCACCAACCGGTTGCCCGCGATGACCACCCCGAAGTGGGTGCACAACAAGATCCAGCCGATCGCGATCGATGACGTCCTGCACTATCTGGCCGGCGCCGCCACAGCCAGCGTTCCTACGTCGCGCACCTGGGACATCGGCGGGCCGGACGTGCTCGAGTACGGCGACGCGATGCAGGTCTATGCACAAGTGGCAGGCCTGCGGCGGCGGCTCATCATCGCGATTCCATTCCTGACGCCGACGATCGCGAGCCTGTGGATCGGACTCGTCACACCGATGCCCACGGGCCTCGCCCGGCCGTTGATCGAATCGCTGGAAGTCGATGCGGTGATGAACGAGCACGACATCGACACCATCGTTCCGCAGCCACCGGAAGGTCTGATCAAATACCGGGACGCGGTCGCAAATGCGTTGCGGCGCGGCCCGTTACCGAGCGATCCGCGCTGGGCGCACGTCGGACGAACGACGCCGAACTAGGGCCTGCGCAGCGCCGAAACGTTGTCGTTGTCGGCCTGCAACGGGATGCCGGTGCGGGCGGCGGTGGTCAGCATCTGCTCAATGACGTTCTTGCCCAACGCCGTTTCGCCCGGCAGCTCGATCGGATAGTTGCCGTCGAAGCACGCCGAACACAGTCGCGACGCCGGCTGTTCGGTGGCGGCGATCATGCCCCGCTGCGAGATGTACCCGAGCGTGTCGGCGCCGATGGCGTGACGCACGGCGTCGAGCATCTCGTCCTCGTCGGCCTCCATGCTCTTGGCGTTGGCGATCAGCTCGGCGGGCGTGGCGAAGTCGATGCCATAGAAGCACGGCCATTTCACGGGCGGCGACGCGATCCGCACGTGCACCTCGACCGCGCCGGCCTCACGCAGCATCCGAATGAGCGCCCGCTGGGTGTTGCCGCGCACGATGGAGTCGTCGACGACGATCAGCCGCTTACCGCGGATCACTTCCTTGAGCGGGTTGAGCTTGAGGCGAATGCCGAGTTGCCGAATCGTCTGCGACGGCTGGATGAACGTGCGCCCGACGTAGGCGTTCTTCATCAGGCCCTGCCCGTACGGGATACCGGACTCCTGCGCGTAGCCGACCGCCGCGGGTGTGCCCGATTCCGGCACACCGATCACCAGGTCGGCCTCGACAGCCTGTTCCCTGGCCAACCGGCGACCGATGTCGACGCGGGCGCCGTGCACCGAACGGCCCGCAATGGTGCTGTCCGGCCGGGCCAGATAGACGTACTCGAAGACGCAGCCCTTCGGCTGGGGGTTGGCGAACCGGGTCGAGCGCACCCCGTCGGCGTCGATGGCCAGCAGCTCGCCGGGCTCGATGTCGCGGACGAATGAGGCGCCGACGATGTCCAGCGCCGCCGTCTCCGATGCCACGACCCAGCCGCGGTCCAGGCGCCCCAACGACAACGGCCGCACGCCGTAGGGGTCGCGGGCCGCATAGAGGGTGTTCTCGTCCATGAAGGTCAGACAGAACGCGCCGCGCACGGTCGGCAGCAGTTCGAGCGCGGCCTGTTCCAGGGTGGCGTCGGCGGCACCGTGGGCGAGCAGTGCGCCCAGGATGTCGGAATCCGTGGTGGCCGCGGGCGCGCCGCGGGTACCGAGCAGCCCCGCCTCGCGTGCACGGGTGGCCAGATCGGTGGCGTTGACCAGATTGCCGTTGTGACCGAGTGCGACGCCGGTACCGGCCGAGGTGTTGCGGAACACCGGCTGGGCGTTTTCCCAGGTGGTGGAGCCGCGGTGGAGTAGCGGCAGTGCCCGATGGCGACGTGGCCCTCCATCGCGGCCAGTGTCTGCTCATCGAACACCTGACTGACCAGGCCAAGGTCCTTGAACACCAGCACCTGAGAGCCGTCGGCGACGGCGATACCCGCCGCTTCCTGGCCGCGGTGCTGCAGCGCGTACAGGCCGTAGTAGGTGAGTTTGGCAACTTCTTCACCCGGCGCCCAGACACCGAACACGCCACACTCTTCGCGTGGTTCGTCTGGCGATGAGCCGCTTGCGCGAAGAGAATCGATCGAGTCGGTCTGCTGGCCGGTCACGATAGGGCTGCTCCCAGGGCGGGGTGGGTAGACGCGTTCAGTCTACGGTCATCACGGGTTAATCACGGAACACATCGGTGGTGTCGCGCGAATACAACACCCGCGTCCGCCGTTCATTTCGGCGATCGGCCCTCGAGGCCACCATCAACCGCTCTCGAGCAGCCATAACCGCTCTCGCGCAGCAGCGCGACATCGGAGACCAGTTGGATGTGCGCGGCCATCGCGCGTGCGGCCTCGACGGAATCCCGCCGGCGGACGGCCTCCGCGATGCGGCGGTGCCCCTCCAGCGAGGCGCGCGGCCGGTCGGGTTGCGAGAGCGATTCGATGCGCGTCTCACGGATCAGCCCGGCGATCGCGTGCATCAGCCTGGCGAGCAACGCCGAATGGGCGGCGGTGGTCAGTGCCTGGTGGAACTGCTCGTCGCCGACGACGCCGCGGTCACCCGCCTCGACTTCGGCTTCCATCGTCTCGATCGCGGCATCGATCGCGGCCATCTCGTCTTCGGTGCGACGCTCGGCGGCCAGTCCGGCGATCTTCACCTCGAGTGCTTCACGGGCCTCGATGATGTCGGGGAGGCGGTCGGCATGTTCCCTCAGCGCCCTGACCGCGCCGTCCTCGGCGGGACGACGCAGGAGCACCGCACCGTCACCGTGCCGCACGGACAACACCCCCTGGACCTCGAGGGCGACCAGCGCCTGGCTGAGGGAGGCTCGGCTCACGCCGAGCTTGGCGGCGAGTTCCCGTTCCGGCGGAAGCCGGTCGCCGGGGGCATCTTGTTGTCGGCGATGTGCGCGCAGAGCTGTTCGACGATGATCTCGTACAGACGAGGCCGTATCACTGGGCGCAGTTGGTCAACCACTGAGCCACCCACTCTCCGTTCCAATGGGCCTCTCACAGGGTATCCCGCCCATTGCGGTAACGAACGTCACACCCAGGGTTGACAGTGAGCGACGTCACCCAGTCCAGAATTGGCTAGGCCAATGTGCCACTAGGTCAGTGTCAGGCGCATACCGCTCGAGTGCCCCGCTACCAGAATCCGGAGACTCCGATGTCGACCGAACTGATCCCGATCATCGCGCTCGTCGTCATGTTCGTCGCCGCGACGCGTGCTGCCGGTGAACATGGGCGCACTGGGCTTCGTCGCCGCCTTCGTCGTCGGCACCGTCTGGGTGGGTATGAGCACCGACGACATCATCGGCGGATTCCCCGCCGACTGTTCCTGACCCTGGTCGGTGTCACGTACCTGTTCGCCATCGCGCAGAACAACGGCACCGTCGACCTCATGGTCCGGGGGCCGTTCGCCTCGTCGGGGCCGGGTCGCCCTCATCCCGTGGGTGATGTTCGGCATCACCGGAGTCCTCACCGCGATCGGGGCGCTCGGGCCCGCGGCCGTCGCGATCATCGCGCCGATCGCGCTCGGCTTCGCCGCGCGGTACAAGATCAACGCGCTGCTGATGGGCATGATGGTGATTCACGGCGCGCAGGCCGGTGGCTTCTCCCCGATCAGCATCTACGGCGTCACCGTCAACTCCATCACCGCCAAGGCCGGCCTCGTCGACAGCCCCCTGGCGTTGTTCCTCGGCAGCCTCTTCTTCAACGCGGCGATCGGCGTGCTGCTGTTCGTCTTCCTCGGCGGAAGGACACTGATCGGCCGACACGTCGACGACCATGACCCCGACCACCCGACGACCGACGATCGGCTCGACGTCGGCGGGCGTAGCCGGCGCACCGCAGCGCCGAGGCAGGGGCGCGACGGCGACCAAGGTCGCGCGACCCGACCGAACCGACCGGAAACGAAACCCGACACGCGGTCCGTCACCTTCGAGCAGATCGCGACCCTCGTGGGCCTTGGCGCGCTCGCGCTGTTCTCGCTCGTCCTCGACCTCGACGTCGGCTTCGTCTCGATGACGGTCGCGGTGGTGCTGGCCCTGCTGTCCCCGAAGGCGCAGAAGGGCGCGATCGCCCAGATCAGCTGGTCGACGGTGCTGCTCATCGGCGGCGTGCTGACCTTCGTCGGCGTCCTGCAGGAAGCCGGGCACCGTCGATTACGTCGGCAACGCCGTCGCGAGCACTCGGGATGCCGCTGCTCGTCGCATTGCTGCTCTGCTACATCGGGGCATCGTCTCGGCCTTCGCCTCCTCCACGGCGATCCTTGGTGCGACGATCCCGCTCGCGGTCCCCTTCCTGCTCGCCGGCGAGGTCGGTGCGGTCGGAGTGATTGTGGCGCTGGCCATTTCCTCGACGATCGTCGACGTCAGCCCGTTCTCGACCAACGGCGCGCTGGTGCTCGCCAATGCACCGAAGGCCATCGACCGCGACCGCTTCTACAAGCAGATCCTCAAGTACAGCGCGCTGGTGGTGGCGATCGGGCCGCTCGTGGCCTGGGCGATCCTCGTGGTCCCCGGCTGGCTGTGAATAACCAGCTAGTCAGCGGCGGCTTGTCCGCGGGTGGCTGTTGGCCCGTCCATCGCAGCTGCTTCGACCAGGCTTTTGGTATCGGTACCATTGACATCCCGAGATCACTCTATTGAATTGGCTAGTCCACTAGTGCACTGGGGCACTACGCCGAAGGCGCTCCGCTTATCAGCACTTCCCTCGTCGAAGACAGTGTCGCTGGCAGACAGGTAGAACCGGACCCTCTCAGGGCCCGTGGTCGTCGACCTGACTCGGGCCCTGGCCGGACCACACGCCGCGATGATGCTCGGCGACCTCGGAGCCGACGTCATCAAAGTGGAGAACCCCGAAGGCGGCGACGACACCCGTGGATGGGGGCCGCCCTTCATCGAGCCTGGACGCCGAGCCTGAGTCGACCTACTTCCTGTCCGCGAATCGGAACAAGAGGTCCATTACGATCGATCTGAAGGATGAGGTCGGCGGGGCCCTCTTGAAGCACTGATCGGGCGGGCCGACGTCCTGATGGAGAACTTCCGCACCGGTGTCCTTGACCGGCTTGGTTTTCACCGAAGCGCCTGGCCGAGATCAATCCGCGGTTGGTGGTGTTGTCCATCAGCGGCTTTGGCCACGACGGCCCCGAGGGCGGACGCGCCGGTTACGACCAGATCGCCCAGGGCGAAGCCGGACTGATGTCCTTCACCGGTTCCGGCCCGGACCGACTTCAACGCGTCGGTGTTCCGATCGCGGACCTCCTCGCGGGTATGTACGGCGCGTTCGGGGTGCTGGCGGCGCTGCGGGAACGGGAAAGGACCGGACGTGGCCAAGTCGTGCGGACCTCGCTGCTCGCCAGTGTCGTGGGAGTGCACGCTTTTCAGGGCACGAAATGGACGGTCGCGGGCCAGGTGGGCGAAGCCACGGCAACCACCATCCGTCGATCTGCCCCTACGGGTTTTTTGCCACCGCCGACGGCGCCGTTCAGATCTCCGTCGGCAGCGAGGGGCTCTGGCACCGGTTCTGCGAGGGCTTCGGCATCGACCCCGACACCCCCGGAATTAGCTACGAACCCCCAACGGGTCGCCAACCAGAAGCAGGTGATCGCGATGGTCAGGTCGCGTTCGCGCCCTACTGCACCGTCGACCTTCTCGAACGCAACTCGACCGAATCGGGGTTCCGGCAGGGCAAATTCGCAATGTGAGGTGTACGAGTGGGAACAGACGCAGTCTCAGGGTCTGCTCGTCGACGTGGACCACGCCACCCTGGGGACCGTCACGTTGCCTGGTCCTCCGCTTCGGTTCTTCGACGCGAGGGTACCGAACTCACCCGTCTCCGGCATCCCGCTCCACCCGTGCTCGGCGGGGACGATGAGCTCGTCCGCGACCTGGCTGACGGAACGGCGATGACAGGCTCGGCGCCCACAATTTGATTGCGCCGCTCGCCGACCCCGCTTCGAGCAGTATGGGATGCACCTGCCGACACTCGTGACGGCCGCTCCCTATGCGGAAGAACTGGCCGGCGCCGGCAAAACGGGACTCGACGAATCGGTCATCACCGGCGTCGCGACCATCCGCGGCCGCAGTCGCAATCTCTTGTGCGACTTCGCTTTTCTCGGCGGTTCGATCGGCTGGCGGCGGGCGACCGGCTGACTGCGCATTCGACGGGCCACCGCTGAGCAACTGCCCCTGGTCGCACTACCGACATCCGGCGGCACCCGGATGCAGGAGGGCACCGCGTTCCTGCAGATGGTCAAGATCACCTCAGCGATCATCGCCCATAAGGCCGCCCATCTGCCCTATATCGTCTATCTACGCGACCCGACGACCGGTGGAGTTTTCGCGTCGTGGGGATCGCTCGGACATGTGACGTTCGCCGAACCGGGCGCGTTGATCGGTTTTCTCGGCCCTCGCGTTTACGAGGCACTCTACGGCAACCCGTTTCCCACGGGTGTGCAGACCTCGGAAAACCTCTATGCCTGCGGACTCATCGACGCAGTCATTCCGCTGCACGAACTAGGCGACATGGTGGACCGCGCGCTGACCATCATCACCTGCTCGCCACACACAACGGACCCTGCCGAGGCCGGTGAACACGCCGTCACCTGACGTAGGACGCGTGGCAGTCGGTGACGGCCTCTCGGCGCCCGGACCGCCCCGGCGTTCGCGAGCTGCTTCACCACGCCGCCACTGGACGTGTTGACGCTCAACGGAACGGGCCAGGGCGAGACCGACCCCGGACTCCTCCTGGCGCTAGCACGGTTCGGGGACACCGCGTGCGTGTTGCTCGGACAGGACCGGCACAGCCAAACTCCCGAGGCACCCCTCGGCCCCGCCGCGCTCCGACAGGCCCGCCGCGGCATGCGGCTGGCCGCCGACCTGGACCTGCCCCTGGTCACCGTGATCGACACCGCGGGCGCCGCGCTGTCCCGGGAAGCCGAAGAACCGCGGACCTGGCCGGCGAGATCGCTCGGTGCATCGCCGACATGCTCGCGCTCGAAGTGCCGACCGCCTCGGTGCTTCTCGGGCAGGGCACCGGCGGCGGTGCACTCGCACTCGTTGCCGCCGACCGGATCCTGGCCGCACAACACGGATCGCTTATCCCCCGCTTCCCCTCGAAGGCGCCAGCGCGATCCTGTACCACGACACCAGCCACGCTGCGACGATGGCGGCCAGACAAGGAGTGCGATCGGCAGACCTGCTGGCACACGGAATCGCCGATCGTGTCATTCCCCGAATTGCCCGACGCCGCCGATGAACCGCAGCGATTCTGCGCACGCGTTGGCGCCGTACTCCAAGAGGAACTGGCCGCGCTCGACAACGTCGACACCAAACGACGACTCGCCCGACGCGCGCAACGCCTAGACCGGATCGGCCGACCCGACCCGGTCCTGGCACGAACGGGTTGAACCTGTCAGGCGCGGGCCTTGGTTGTCGACCCAGGTTCGACGAAGGCCATCCTCGTCTCCCACAGGATCAGTTCGGCAACGTCACCAGCGGCAGCCACGACGCGATCTCGCCGGCTCGCGCGCCCGATAGCTGCAGCGCCCCACTCGCCGCGGCATCGGCCACATCCAGCAAGCCGGTCGCCAGCAACAGCCAGGTCCGCGGGTCGGTCTCCACCACGTTGGGCGGATTGCCGCGCCGATGCGCCGGCCCTGAAATGCATTGCACAGCAACGAACGGTGCGACGCGGACCTCGACGCTGGATCCCGGCGCGATCGCGGCCAGCGTGCGGGCGGTCAGCCGCACCGCCTCGGCGAGTTCGGCGCGCGCAGGCTCGGGCCTGCCCTCGTCGCGCAACCAGCCCGCGATCGCCGACACCGCGGCACGGGTCATCGCCGGATCGGTAGTACGACGCGCGGCCATACTTT
>CAVTSZ010000017.1:0-32927 GCA_963737385.1 uncultured Actinomycetota bacterium | reverse complement strand
TGAAGAACAACGAGGCGTACGCGAGCGGCTTCACGGGACCGTTGCCGCTGCCCCCAAGCAAGCATGTCGCCGTGGTGGCGTGCATGGATGCGCGGCTCGACGTCTACCGGATCCTCGGACTCGGCGACGGGGAGGCCCACGTCATCCGCAACGCGGGCGGCGTGGTCACCGACGACGAGATCCGCTCGTTGGCCATCAGCCAACGGTTGCTCGGCACGAAAGAAATCATCCTGATCCACCACACCGACTGCGGGATGCTGACCTTCACCGACGACGACTTCAAACGGTCCATTCAGGAAGACACCGGCATCAAGCCCGTCTGGGCGGCCGAGGCCTTTCCCGATCTCGAAGAGGACGTCCGCCAGTCGCTCCGCCGCATCGAGGCCAGCCCCTTTGTCACACAGCACGAATCGCTGCGCGGCTTTGTTTTCGACGTCGCCACGGGAAGGCTCAACGAGGTCGTTCTCTAGGCCCGGATCCCGGATGGCGTCGGCTGGCAGGCTCATCGGTGCCGCGTAGACGCCTGCGCGCGACGGGGTAGGGCGTAGATGATGTTCGAGATGGTTCTGCGGGACACGACACCCGCCGACGACAGCGGTGCCGCCGTGCAGCTCAATGAAACCGCTCCGGTGCCATACGCGGCGAGCGGCTTGCGCAACCCCTTTCCGCCGATCGCCGACTACGCGTTCCTCTCCGACTGCGAGAACACCTACCTGATCTCGTCGAGCGGTTCGGTGGAGTGGTTGTGCGTGCCCGGCCCGATTCCCCAGCGTGTCGCGGACGATCATCCAGCCGGTGTGGGTCTGCCAGGTGGTCTCCAGGAGGAAATCGAACCGCGCACCGGTCGGCACCTGGGAAACTTCCTCACGCCTTCACCCATCTGGCGCTGATCACGCCGTGGTTTACGTCATCCGCGCCGAAGACGAGGCTGACGCGTACGGGGTTTTCAGCACGCGAACTCGCCGACCTGACCAGGGCGAAAACATCAGCAGGACAAGCCGTACGGCTACGCCCAAACAGCGGCTTTTACTGGTGCGTAAGCGGTACTGTCATCACCCTTCCCGGGCGATTTCGGGAGCGGCGCTGACCAGCCCTCAGCGCCGGTTGAGAAGGAGCCGGAACCATGCGAATTGTCGTGGACTTGAATCGATGCCTGGGCTACGCGCAATGCGTCCCGCTGGCGCCGGAAGTCCTTCAGTTGCAGGGTGAGGAGGCGCTGGCATACGACCCGAATCCCGACGACTCGCAACGTCAGCAGGTCGCGCGGGCCGTGGCCTCCTGCCCTGTGCAGGCGATCATCGCCGAGATGGATCCGCCGTCCGACCGGACGACGAAGTGACCACGCAGCCGCTGCTCGAAAACCTCGCCAGGACCTTCAACGCGGAGGGTCGGATCGTCATTGTCGGTGCCTCGCTGGCAGGGCTGCGTGCCGCGGAGGCGTTGCGCGACGAGGGGTTCACCGGCTCGCTGACCATCATTGGCGACGAGGTTCACGAGCCGTACGATCGTCCGCCGCTGTCCAAGCAGGTGCTCAAGGGATGGGTGCCGGCGGGTAACACCAAGCTGCCACGGTTGCGCGCAGTCGACGCGGACTGGCGCTTGGGCGTCGCGGCGACCGGTCTGGATCGTGACAACCGGGAAGTGTTGCTGGCCAACGGTGACAAGGTGCCCTTCGACCGATTGCTGATCGCGACCGGCGTCCGGTCCCGGCAGTGGTTCAACCCGGAAGAGGCCAAGCTGAAGGGCCTGTTCACGCTGCGCACCAGCGATGACGCGGCCGAGTTGCAGGCGGCGCTGAAAGCCGGGCCGAAGCGGGTGCTGATCGTCGGGGCCGGCTTCATCGGCTCGGAAATGGCTTCCGTTTGTCGCGATCTCGAACTGGACGTGACGGTTGCGGAGCGATCGAGCGCGCCGCTGGTCGGCGCGCTCGGCGGAGTCATCGGCGATATCGCCGCCAAGATGCAGCGTGATGCCGGAGTCGACCTACGGACCGGTGTCGCCGTCGAGTCACTCGAGGGCGACACCGACGGACATGTCCGGCGCGCCAAGCTCTCCGACGGGACCACGCTGGACGTCGACGTGGTGGTGGCGTCGCTGGGGTCGATCCGAAACATCGAATGGCTCGAAGGCGCCCAGCTTGCCGCCGGGTTCTGGGGGGTGGCCTGCGATGCGGGCTGCCGCGCGTTCGACATCAACGGCGTGGTGACCGACAACATCTTTGTGGCCGGCGACATCGCGCGGGCACCACATGTGCTCTACGAGTACCAGTTCATGGCGATCGAGCATGTGGATGCCGCGGTACTCGGCGCCAGGACCGCGGCCCACAACATGGTCAATCTCGGAACCAATCGCCGCCCCCACCTGCCGCTGCCGCAATTCTGGTCAGGCCAATTCGGCGTGAACATCAAGGGCGTCGGCGTGTGCTCGTTCGGCGATGAGATCGTGTTCACCCAGGGCTCGGTCGAGGACCTTCGCTTCGCCGCTGCCTTTGGCAAGAACGGCCGCATCGTCGGGGCCATCACCTTCAACCATGGCAAATGGCTGGAGTACTACGGCGCGATGATCGAACGCTCGGCGCCCTTCCCGCCCCCACCACCGGGATATGACGAGCCCGCTGACGCGGAGCCGATGTCGGCGCGCTTCCCCGACCCGCGCGAGCCGACGGGGATCCCGGATGTTGTTCTCACCGGCCATGATCCGACGTCGCGGGGCGCCGAGTACCGTCCCAAAGCCCGCTAGAACGGAGTCACCGTGACCACCGCAGAAACCGCCTGGACCGAGGCGATGAAGTATGAGAATCGGCACGATCCGTACCGGTTCTTCGATGAACTCCGCAAGACGCCCGTGGTTCAGGTGGCCGACAAGGTCTACGCCGTCACCGGATACCGCGAGCTGCTACAGCTCGCGCACGACCCCCACGTCAGCTCCGACATTTCGAAGAGTCCCATCTCGGCCCAGTCTGCGGCCGATGCGCCGGACGCCGGCGCTGAGCACATGCAAGCCTACGGCCGGGAACCGAGCCTGATCGTCTCCGATCCGGCCAAGCACGACAAGCAACGCAGGCAGGTAATGCGGCACTTCGCGCCGCCGCATTCACCGAATGTGATACCGAACATGGCAGCTGACATCCAGACGCTGTGCGACGACAACTTGAACAAGATCAAGGCCAAGGGCGGCAACACCTTCGACGTCGTCGATCAGTACGCCTATCCGGTGCCGGTGGCGGTGATCTGCCAGATTCTCGGTGTCCCGTTGAAGGACGAACCCACCTTCCACGGCTGGATCTTCGACTTCATGGCCGGGGCGGATATGGGCCCGGACGCCGCCACTGAAGAAGGCCAGGCCCGCAAGCAGAAGGGCACGGAGAGCAGCGCGGCGTTGACCGCGTACATGGCCGACCTGATCCAGGGGTTCCTGACGGAACCGCAGGACAATGTGCTGTCCAAGCTGGTGAACGACAAGGACGGCCCCGACGGGCCGATGACGCCGAGGGAAGCTGCGGCCAACGCGATGCTGCTGCTCATCGCCGGTCATGACTCGACGGTCAACACCATCGCGCACTGCGTGTTGATGCTGCTGCGCAATCCCGAGTCAATCGAGTTGCTCAGCGGGAAACCGGAACTGGTTCCCAGGGCGATCGAGGAAGTGCTGCGGCTGCAGTCGGCCGTCCAGTTCTTCCCCAGCCGCAGCGTGACCGCCGACATCGAGGTCGGAGGGACCGTCATCCCCACCGGGTCAGCGGTGCACCTGGTGTACGGCGCTGCCAATCGCGATCCCAAGCGATTCCCCGACCCCGAGAAGTTCGACATCCAGCGCCCGGACAACCAACACGTGGGTTGGGGCCGCGGAGTACACAGTTGCGTCGGCGGTCCACTGGCACGCCTCGAGGTCAACATCGCATTGGAGACGTTCCTGCGGCGCGTCGAGAACCCGCGGCTGGTCGTCGACCCGCCGCCCTATCGGGTGAACCAGGTGTTCCGAGGTCCGCTGCACCTCGAGGTTGAATTCGACAGGATCGTCGACTGAGAGTGAAGGCCTTCCAGTTCGTCGAATGGCAACAGCCGGGGGAACTTCGGGACGTGCCGGTACCGGAGCCGGGGCCGGGGGAGGTGCTCGTGAAGGTCGGCGGCGCGGGTGCCTGCCATTCGGATCTGCATCTGTTGGAGGCGCCCGCGGGCGCAATGGACTTCCCGCTGCCCTTCACACTCGGTCACGAGAACGCGGGCTGGGTCGAGAAGATGGGGTCCGGTGCAACGGGTTTCGGGCCAGGCGATGCCGTCATCGTCTACGGCCCATGGGGTTGCGGGCTGTGCATGAATTGTCGCCAAGGCATGGAGAACTACTGCCAGACGCCGGGAAAGCCGAGCCCGGGAGGGCTTGGTGGCACCGACGGCGGCATGGCCGAATATCTGCTCGTCCCGTCGACGCGCTACTTGATTCCGCTTGGCGGTCTCGACCCGCGTGAGGCGGCGCCACTCACCGATGCGGGCCTGACGAGCTATCACGCTGTGAAGCGCTCGGTGCACCTGCTGGGGCCAGGTTCGACGGCGGTGGTAATCGGCGCCGGCGGGCTCGGTCAGATGGCGATCCAGGTGCTCAAGGCAGTCTGCTCTGCGACAACCGTTGTCGCCGTGGATACTTCGGCCGACAAGCTGAAGATCGCCACCGAGATGGGCGTCGACGAGGCGTTGATTTCAGGCGATGATGCGGTCAAACGGATAACGGACATGACCCGCGGTCAGGGCGCCGAACTCGTACTCGACTTCGTCGGCGTGGACCCGACACTCACCATGGCGGCACAGGTATCACGGGTGCTTGGGCATCTCACCATCGTCGGACTCGGCGACGCAGCCCTGCCGGTGAGCTTCAACAGCCCGGCGAAGGAATGCTCAGTCGCGTCGCCGTTCTGGGGATCGATCCCAGAACTGATCGAGGTCATCGAGCTGGCTCAGACCGGAAAGATAAAGATGTTGGTCGAGCATTTCCCGCTCGACAGCGCTTCTGAGGCTTACCACCTATTGCACGACGGCAAGATTGCGGGACGCGCCGTCATCACACCGAACGGCTGACGCGACTCAGCGCGCTCCTCAGCCCACTTTGTAGGTCGCGATCGCCTTCGCGACTGCGTCTCCGTCGGCGGTCACCACGTCGACGTCGCAGTTCACCAACGACTTGCCGCGGCGCAGTACCCGGCCGATCGCGATGAGGTCGGTCGCGCGCGCCGGCGCGAGAAACTGCATCGACATCGACGTGGTCACACCCCGCAGCGAGTCGGGCACCTGCGCGCCCGACCATGCGGCGGCCATCACGGCGACGTCGGCGAGCGCCGCGATGGCGCCGCCGTGCACCATGTCGCGGACGGTGACGTTGGACTCGTCCCAGGGCAGCCGCAGCCGCACCTCGTCGCCGTCGAGGACCTCGGCGACGATGCCGAGCTTCGCGACGAACGGGGACTGCGGGATGAACTGCGCCATGACGTCCGCGCCGGTCCGCGGTGGGGAAGAGGTCGACATATCGGTGCAGTGTGCGCGAGGGCGCGCAGCGTATCAATTACCTCCGGGGTAGTCACCGTTCTCCGCGAGCAGACGGAGAAGTGCGCGACACGCCACCGCGACACGCACTTTTGCGTCTGCTCGCCACAGAACGGGACTTTGACATAGCAGGCCAACCCTGGTTTCATATCAGGTTATGCAGATAAATCTGGTAATTTCTACCAACTTTACGAGGAAATGATGACCGAGACCCAGCAACTCAATGCGGGCCGTTACGAGCTGAGCCACCTGCGCTCGCTGGAGGCCGAGGCCATCCACATCATTCGTGAGGTCGCCGCGGAGTTCGAGAAGCCGGTGCTGTTGTTCTCCGGTGGCAAGGACTCCATCGTCATGCTGCATCTGGCGATCAAGGCGTTCAAGCCCGGTCGGCTGCCGTTTCCCGTGATGCACGTCGATACCGGACACAATTTCGAGGAAGTGCTGCAGGCGCGCGACGACCTGGTCGCAGCGTCCGGGGTACGCCTGGTGGTCGCCAAGGTGCAGGACGACATCGACGCCGGACGGGTCGTCGAGACCATCCCGTCGCGCAACCCCATGCAGACCTTCACGCTGCTGCGTGCCATTCGGGAGAACAAGTTCGACGCCGCGTTCGGTGGTGCCCGCCGCGACGAGGAGAAGGCCCGCGCCAAGGAGCGGGTGTTCAGCTTCCGCGACGAGTTCGGCCAGTGGGACCCCAAGGCGCAGCGCCCCGAGTTGTGGAACCTGTACAACGGCCGCCATCACAAGGGCGAGCACATCCGCGTCTTCCCGCTGTCGAACTGGACCGAGTTCGACATCTGGTCCTACATCGGCGCCGAGAAGATCAAGCTGCCGTCGATCTACTACGCGCATCAGCGCCAGGTGTTCGAGCGCGACGGGATGTTGCTGGCCGTGCACAAGTACCTGCAGCCGCGCAAGGACGAAGAGATCGTCGAGAAGACCGTGCGGTTCCGCACCGTCGGTGACGTCACCTGCACCGGCTGTGTGGAATCCCTTGCGGGAACGGTGTCCGAGGTGATCGCCGAGACCGCGGTCTCGCGCCTGACAGAACGCGGTGCCACCCGCGCCGACGACCGGATCTCCGAGGCCGGCATGGAAGACCGTAAGCGAGAGGGCTACTTCTGATGGCGACACTGCTGCGCATCGCGACCGCGGGTTCGGTCGACGATGGAAAGTCGACACTCATCGGCCGGCTGCTGTATGACTCCAAGGCCGTCATGGAGGATCAGCTGGCGGCCGTTGAGCGCACGTCCAAGGAACGCGGTCACGATTACACCGACCTGGCTCTGGTGACCGACGGCCTGCGTGCCGAGCGCGAGCAGGGCATCACCATCGACGTCGCGTACCGCTACTTCGCCACCGCCAAGCGGAAATTCATCATCGCCGACACTCCCGGCCACATCCAATACACCCGCAACATGGTGACGGGCACGTCGACCGCGCAACTGGCGATCGTGTTGGTCGACGCGCGGCACGGGCTGCTCGAGCAGTCGCGCAGGCACGCGTTCCTGGCGTCGCTGCTCGGCATCCGGCACATCGTGCTGGCGGTCAACAAGATGGACCTCGTCGACTGGGATCAGGAGCGTTACGAGAAGATCCGCGACGACTTCCATGAGTTCGCGGCACGCCTCGATATCCACGATGTGACGACGATTCCGCTGTCTGCGCTCAACGGAGACAACGTCGTCAACAAGTCGAACGTCACGCCGTGGTACGACGGGCCGTCGCTACTGTCGCATCTCGAGGATGTCTACATCGCCGGCGACCGCAACCTCGTCGACGTGCGGTTCCCGGTGCAATACGTGATCCGGCCGCAGACGCACGACCACGCCGACCACCGCAGCTATGCAGGCACCGTTGCCAGCGGCGTGATGCGCCCCGGCGACGAGGTCGTTGTCCTGCCCACCGGGAAGACGAGCCGCATCACCGCGATCGAGGGACCGGGCGGGCCTGTGCAGGAAGCCTTCCCGCCGATGGCGGTGTCGGTCAGCCTTGCCGACGACATCGATATCTCGCGCGGCGACCTCATCGCCCGGCCGAACAACCAGCCGAGGGTCGCGCAGGACTTCGACGCCACGGTGTGCTGGATGGCCGACGAAGCCTCGCTCGAACCCGGCCGCGACTACATCATCAAACACACGACCCGCAGCACGCGGGTCAAGGTCACGGCGCTGGACTACCGGCTCGACGTCAACACACTGCACCGCGACAAGAGCGCCACCGCGCTGAAACTCAATGAGCTGGGCCGCATCTCGCTACGCACACAGGTACCGCTACTGCTCGACGAGTACAGTCGTAATTCGGCGACGGGCTCGTTCATCCTGATCGACCCGAACACCAACGGCACCGTCGCCGCGGGCATGATCCTGCCCTACGTCACCGCACGCACGGCGAGTCCCAACACGGTGCGGCACGAATCGCTGTGCAAGTCCGAGGACCGGTTGTCCAAGGGCAGGACCGTGTGGTTCACCGGGTTGTCCGGGTCCGGAAAGTCCTCGGTGGCGATGCTCGTCGAGCAGAAGTTGATCGAAAAGGGCGTCCCCGCCTACGTTCTCGATGGCGACAATCTTCGACACGGGCTCAACGCGGACCTCGGGTTCTCGATGGCCGATCGGGCCGAGAATCAGCGTCGGCTGGCTCACATCGCGGCGATCCTCGCCGACTCCGGCCAGGTCGTGCTGGTGCCTGCCATCAGCCCGCTGGAGGAGCACCGCGCGCTGGCACGCCAGGTGACCACCGAAGCGGGGCTGGACTTCTTCGAGATCTTCTGCGATACGCCACTCGATGACTGCGAGCGACGCGACCCAAAGGGGTTGTACGCGAAGGCACGCGCCGGCGAGATCACTCACTTCACCGGGATCGACAGTCCGTATCAACGGCCCAAGAAACCCGACCTGCGGCTGACGCCGGAGCGAGCGCCGGATGAACTCGCCGACAGGGTGATCGAGCTGCTCGAAAGCAAGCAATGAGCGATCACGACGTCGCCGCGCGGTTGGCGACCGAGGCGGGCAAGCTACTGCTCGCGGTGCGCAGCGAGCTAGCCGAGGCGAGCCAGGACGAGCGGAAAGCGGCGGGGGACAAGCGCTCCCACGACTTCCTGATGGAGGCGCTTGCCGCCGAGCGCCCGGGTGACGCGGTGTTGTCCGAGGAGGGTGCCGACAGCCCCGTCCGGCTGTCCGCCGAGCGGGTGTGGATCATCGACCCGCTCGACGGCACCCGGGAGTTCTCCGAACTGGGACGCGACGACTGGGCGGTCCATGTCGCGCTGTGGCAGTCGGGGGAGCTCGTCGCGGGCGCGGTAGCCCTTCCTGCGCAAGGGATCACGCTCTCGACACCGGTCGTCGACGCGCCGCCTGCCGCTCCGGCGAAGCCGCGCATCGTGGTCTCGCGTAGCCGGCCTCCCGCGGTCGCGCTGGACGTGCGTGCCGCGCTGGACGGTGTGCTGGTCGAAATGGGCTCGGCGGGTGCCAAAGTCGCCTCGGTGGTGCAGGGACTCTCCGACGTCTACGTCCATGCCGGCGGACAGTACGAATGGGATTCCGCCGCACCCGTCGCGGTGGCCCGTGCCGCCGGGCTGCACACGTCGCGCATCGACGGTTCGCCGCTGATCTACAACCGGCGCGACCCGCGGCTACCTGACCTGGTGGTGTGTCGTCCCGAGCTTGCCGACGCGGTGCTCGCCGTGACCGCCCATTAGGTGAACTGATGTGCGTTCCACGCCGGGAAGGATCGGCGCAGCCAAGCGGGGCCGGTCATCTTGACCTCGCCCGACCGCAATACGTCTTGCCAGCTTCGTGCGCCGCGGTGCCAGTCGACAAAGGCCCGTGAAGCTGCCTCAACCACAAGGTCGGGCTGACCGCCGGGATCGCTGTAGCAGAGTTCGGCATCGCCGTCGTCGATCAAGATCCAGTACCGCCGGTTGGTCGGACGCTCGTCGGGGAATGTCAACGCGACGACCACGCGGCCCGCGGGCAGCGCCGATCGATCCATCTGGAGCTGGCACCACGCCCACAGCGCGAAACCGGGGTCGGAGTGCTCGGTCGTCACTTCAAGCCAGCGTTCGCCCCACGCCGCCAGGCCGGCGATGATGCCAGCCAGGTCGTTACCGGCCTCAGACAGCCGATAGCTGTGGCCGCGGCCTTCGGCTTTCGGTGTGGATACGATGACGCCCGCACGTTCAAGCTCATCGAGTCGCTTGATGAGCATCGAGCGCGACATCGTCGGCACGCCTCTGGCGATCGCCGAGAACGTATCGGCGCCGAACATCAGGTTGCGAACGATCAGCGGATTCCACCGTTCGGCGAGAATCTCCGACGCACGGGCTATCGGACAGTACTGGCGGTACGTGCCCACGCCCCACATCCTCTCACCGTCGGTTCCGCCGGTGAAGTTCTAAAATCGATCTTTCCCAGTCGATCTCACGGGCGCAGAATCACGCCATGAAGACGAATCGATCAACCGATGCCTCTACCGGTCAGGTCTCGACGCCTGCCGCCGAGGTGTACGAGAAGTTCTTCGTGCCGGCGCTGTTCGGCCAATGGGTCACACCGATGCTCGATGCGGTGCATGCCGTCGATGGTGAGCGGGTTCTCGACGTCGGTACCGGTACCGGCGCGGTTGCGCGTGCTGCCCTGCGACGTGTGGGGGCGAGCGGGTCTGTCATTGCCGTGGATCCCAACGAAGGCATGCTGGCGGTCGCCGAACGACTGGCGCCGGGTGTGGATGTCCGGCGCGGTGTGGCCGAACAGCTACCGGTCGGCAGTGCCGAAATAGACTGTGTCACATGCCAGTTCGCACTGATGTTCTTCGAAGATCGGACCGGTGCCGTCGCAGAGATGCGGCGCGTGCTCCGGGTTGGCGGTCGGGTGGCGGTCGCGACGTGGGCGGCCGTCGAGGAATCTCCCGGGTATATGGCGATGGTCGAACTACTCGCCGACGAACTCGGCGAGTGGGCCGCAGACGCGCTGAGGGCGCCATTCTGTCTGGGCGTGCCCGATGAACTAGGTGAACTGTTGCGCAGGGCATTCCCCGACGTGGCGGTAAAGCGCCACGAGGGTCAGGCCCGCTTCGCGTCGCTTGAAGACTGGTTGCACACCGAGATCCGGGGCTGGACGCTCGCAGACCACATCGACGACGACCAGTTCGCGAAGCTGCGGTGTGCGGCTGCCGAACGCCTACAGTCGTTCGTCACGAGCGACGGATCTGTGCGATTCGCGACGCCGGCGCTGATCGCCACGGCGACCGCGACCTGACGGGCTCTGCTAAGGCCGGATGGCAGAATTCGCAAGATGCGCATGTCGGCCAAAGCTGAGTACGCCGTTCGGGCGATGGTTCAGCTCGCCACCGCCGAGGAGGGCGCCATCGTCAAAACCGACGATCTGGCCAAGGCGCAGGGCATTCCGCCGCAGTTCCTCGTCGACATCCTCTCCGACCTGCGTACCGACCGTCTGGTCCGCAGCCACCGTGGCCGCGACGGTGGATACGCGCTGGCCCGGCCCGCGGCCGAGATCAGCATCGCCGATGTGCTGCGATGCATCGACGGCCCGCTGGCAAGCGTGCGCGACATCGGTCTGGGCGACCTGCCGTACTCCGGACCGACGGCGTCGCTGACCGATGTGTGGCGGGCATTGCGCGCCAGCATGCGATCGGTTCTCGAAGAGACCAGCCTCGCCGAGGTCGCCGCAGGCGCCCTGCCCAAGCACGTCGGCAAGCTCGCCGACAAATATCGCGCACAGGAAGAGGTGCGCGGCCACTCCGATTAGCGCCGCCGCCGCTTCGTGCCGCGCGCGGCGATCCCGTCGAGCAGCATCCGCAGGCCCTGCGCGAAGTCCTCTTCCACCGACACCTTTTTCGCGACGTGCGACAGCGCCTCGACATTCGGATGCGCCGCACCTGCGGCCGCGCCGATGCGGGCCGCGGTCGTCGCCCGCATCGCGGCCGCGTGTGAACGGTCCCGCGAGCTCGGCCTGCGCCGCGCCGACGACGAACGCGAAGACCGCGTGGAATGCGGCGAGGCGGTCGGAGTCCGTGAGGCCCCCTCGTCCGAGCGCGGCGATCAGCGCGTCGGCCACGGCGAAACCGGTGGCCGATGAAGTGCGTCGCGTCAGCACCAACGGGATGGCGGCGGGATGGGCGCGGATGCCCAGCCACATCGCCTCGGCCACCGCGAACACGTCGGCGATCCAGTTCCCGGTCGCCTCGGGTACCGCCACCTCGGCGACGACGGCGGCGACGACGAGTTCCTCCAGCCCTTCCTTATCGGGCACGTAGTTGTACACCGTCATCGGTCCGGTGCCCAGCGCCGCGGCCAGCGCGCGCATGCTCAACGCGCCCACCCCGGCCTCGTCGACGATGCTCAACGCCGCGGCGGCGATCTCATCGGTGGTGAACCGTGCGCGCAATTTTCTGACCCCCTTTGCACTACGTGCAAGCGGCTCATCACCCCTTGACAAGTACGCCGTACGTGAAGCAGTGTAGCTATACGTACAGCGTACTTATCCTAGGAGGCGGGCGATGCCTGTGACGATTCCTACCGGACGCGTGGACTTCGATTCCGGTGGCACCAGGTGCGCGGCGTGGTTGACGCTGCCCGAAGGCGCCGGCCCACACCCGGCGGTCGTGCTGGCACACGGACTGGGTGCGACGCACGACATGATGTTGGCCCAGTACGAACAACACTTCGCCGCGGCGGGCATCGCCACCCTCGCCTTCGACTACCGGAACACCGGGGCATCCGACGGCCAACCACGGCAACATATCTCGACGCGCAACCAATGTCAGGACATCGTTGCGGCAATCGTGCACCTGGCCGGCCACCGGGACATCGACGGCGCCCGGATCGGGCTCTGGGGCACCAGCCTCGGTGGCATGAACGTCGTGCGGGTCGCGGCTGCGCGCGACGATGTGGCGGTTGCGGTCGTGCAATGTCCGATCGTGCACGGGCCCGGTGCCGCCCGCCGGCTCGGCGTGTTCGCGGCGCTGCGCCTCGCGCCCGCGATCACCGAGGACGTCGTGCGCCTAGCGACGCGGCGCGGCCGCCGCTACGTACCCATCGTGGGGCCGCCTGGAGGTTTCGCGATGGTCACGGTCGAGGGTGCCGAGGCCGGCTGGAACTCCACCGTCCCGACCGGCGGCCGGTTCGACAACCGGATCGCCGCCGCAGACGCCGTGACCATGGTGACGACATCGGCGCTCCGGCACGCCCGCAGGGTCAAGGCCCCGCTGCTGGTGTGCGTGTGCGACCGCGAGAACCTGATGGATCCCGAATACGCCGCACTGGTCGCACGTCGCGCACCTCGCGGCGTGGCCCGCCATTACGACTCGGACCATTTCGCCATCTACCATCCGCCGCTCGTCAGCCGGGTGATCGCCGACCAGACCGTCTTCCTGCAGGAGCATCTCGATGTCCGTACGTGACCTGCTGCGCAGCAACGACGAACGGTTCCGAGCGCTGGCCGCGGGCCTGAGCGACGACGAGTGGACGCGACCCAGCCTGTGCGACGCGTGGTCCAACCACGACGTGCTCGCGCATCTCGTCATCGGATACCGTTCGGGCCCCGGCGTCACCGCGGGCGAGATACTCCGCCACGGCGGCTCTTTCGACCGCGCCAACACGGCGATGGCATGCTCGCTGGCCGCCGATCGAAGTCCCGCCGAATTGCTCGACGAGTTCGCGCGGTTGGTGTACCGGCCGCGCGGGTTGGGGCGTGTCTTCCCGCCGCGGCTACTGCTCGGCGATCACGTCACCCACGAACTCGACATCGTGTTCGCGATCGACCGTGAGCCGAACATTGCCCGCGATGCGGTGGTGGCAGTACTCAACACCCAAGTCGCGCTGCCCAATCCTTTCGTGCCCGCGTTCCGCAACAGCCGAGGACTGCGGCTGCGCGCCACCGACGTCGACTGGGCACACGGAGACAGGGGGCCACTCGTCGAGGGCCGCGGCGCCGAACTGGTGTCCGTTCTGGGCAACCGGCCGCGAATGCTGCCTGCGCTGCGCGGTGACGGTGTCGAACTGCTCGCGTCGCGGGTCAGTCCGCGCCGGATCCGTAGGGCCGGGTGATGATCTCGAGGTAGTGTCCGGCCGGATCCTGGAAGTACACGCCGCGGCCGCCGTCGTTGCGGTTGATCTCACCGGACCTGGCGCCCCTCGGATCGGCCCAGTGCGGCAGGCCCCTGGCCTGGATACGTCCATAGATGTCGGTGAACTCGTCCTCGGAGACCAGGAACGCATAGTGCTGGGGGTGGATGTCCTCGTCGGGGCCGACCTGTGCGTAGTCGAGGCTGGCGCCGTGGTTGAGAGCGACGGCGAGGAACGGGCCGAACTCCTTGGCGCTCGGCAACCCGAAGAGTTCGGTGAAGAAGTTTGCCGATTCTTCACGGTCCCGCGACGCGACGATGGTGTGGTTGAACGTGATTGCCATGTCGATCCAGTCAACCACCGCCAGCGCCGGGACGGCAACGTTGCACCATATAGGTATGACCGAAGTCGAGGTTCTCAGCGGCCCACGGGTGACGCTGCGGGCACCCACCCTTGACGACGCCGAACGACTGTTCGAGCGCATCGCGTCCGACCCCGAGGTGTCGCGCTACATGTCGTGGAACGTGCACCCCGACGTCGGCGAGACCCGGCGCGTCATCACCGAACTGTTCAACGTCGGCGGGGAAACCACCTGGTTGATCGACCTGCGGGAAGGGACAGGCGTGATCGGAGCCATCGGTTGGCGGCGGCCGCAGTCGCACATCATCGACTTCGGCTACTACATCGGCCGTCAGTGGTGGGGGCAGGGCCTGATGTCGGAGGCGGTGCAACTGGTGCTCGACAAGGCTCGACGCGATCCCACCGTGTATCGCGTCTCGGCGTACTGCTTCGTCGACAACACGGCGTCGGCGCGGCTGCTGGAACGCAACGGGCTCACCTTCGAAGGCCGCCTGGCGCGATATGCGATTCTGCCGAACATCAGCGCCGAACCGCAGGACTGCCTGCTCTTCGCCAAGGCGGTGCGCTGATGTTGTTCGACCTCAAGGATCTCGAGCACCCGGTCATCGTCGCGCCGATGGCCGGCGGGCCGTCGACACCTGAACTCGCGGCGGCCGGGTCAACCGCAGGCGGCCTGGGCTTCGTCCCGGCAGGCTATCTGACGGCGCAGGTGTTCGCGGAACGTCTTGGCGCGGCGCGCCGCCTGGCATCCGGCCCGCTGGGCGCCAATCTCTTTGTGCCGCAGCCCTCTGCGGCCACGGCCGACGCGATCGAACGCTATGCCGCGGCACTCGCACCCGCCGCCGGACGCTACGGCGCCGCACTCGGCGAGCCTCGATTCGACGACGATGACTGGGCGGCCAAGATCGACGTGCTGCTCGACCTGCGGCCGGAAGTGGCGTCATTCACCTTCGGCCTGCCCAGCGACGACGAATGCACGCGGCTACGTCAAGCGGGTATCACGACCGTGGGCACCGTGACGACGCTCGCGGAGGCGCGCCAGGCGGTCGCGCGTGGCGTCGACGTGCTGGCGGCGCAGGGGCCGTCGGCCGGCGGGCATCGCGGCACGTTCGACCCGACGGCCCAACCGTCGGCCCAGCCGCTCGAGGAACTGCTGGCCGCGGTGTGCGGTCTCGGGCTGCCGGTCGTGGCCGCGGGCGGCCTCATGACGGCCGACGACGTCCAACGTGTCCTGCGCGCCGGTGCTGTCGCGGCGCAGCTGGGAACGGCGTTCCTGCTCGCCGACGAAGCCGGTAGCAGCCCGGTGCACCGGGCTGCACTGCAGGACCCCCGATTCACCGAAACCGCTGTCACCAAGGCCTTTTCCGGTCGATACGCGCGAGGGTTGCGCAACCGCTTCATCGACGACCACGAGGACGAAGCCCCGTTCGGATACCCCGAGGTTCACTACCTGACCAGCCCGCTGCGGGCGGCATCGGTGCGTGCGGGCTCGCCGGACGCCGTCAACGTGTGGGCGGGTATCGGGTTCCGCAAGGCCGGGCCGGGATCTGTCGCCGAGATCATGCAGTCGCTCACCTAGGTGGCTGCCGAACGTTCCTTACCGCTCGAAATTTTGGCGATTTTTCGAGCGTTAAGGAACGTTCGGGCGGCTTGTCCGCGGTGCGTGCGAGACTCGCTGAGTGCCCGCGTCTGACCCCCTCATCTCGAACGTCTCTGACACCGCGCGTTGGGTGGCGACCTATCGGGCGACCGAGTCCGCGCGGCCCGATGCGCTGTTCTCTGACCCGCTAGCCGACCGGCTTGCCGGCGACCGCGGCCGTGCCATCGTCGCCGCGGCGCCCCGGGCGATTCGCGACGGTTGGTGGCTGGTGGCGCGTACCAAGGTCATCGACGACGTCATCATGGATGCGATCGACGACGGATGCGACCGGATCCTGAACCTGGCCGCGGGTCTGGACACCCGGCCGTACCGGTTGGAACTGCCTCCGGAATTGCGGTGGATCGAGGCAGATCTGCCAGGCCTGCTTGCTGAAAAAGAGCAGTTGCTCGCGGGCGAGACACCGCGGTGCCGACTGACGACGCGTGCGGTCGACCTCGCCGATCAGGGGGCCCGCGATTCATTCCTGGACGCCGAACTCGCCGGTGCCACCAAAGCCCTTGTGCTGACCGAGGGTCTGCTGATGTACCTGGACGAAAGCGACGTGCGGGCCTTGTCGAGATCATTCACCCGTCCCGAGGTCGCGTGGTGGATGTTCGACTTCGGCGGGCCCGGACTGCAGAAGCGGATGAACAAGAAATCCCGCGGAATGATGGACAGCGCACCGTTCAAATTCGCGCCGCTCAATGGCCTCGCCTATTTCGAAGACCTCGGATGGAAGCCCATCGAAATGGAATCGGTGTTTGCGGCCGCGCGCAGGTTCGGTCGACTACCGCGGTGGATGCGGCCCCTGGCGTGGCTACCGCAACCCGACCCGCGCAATCCCGGCAATAACAGCTACAGCTCGGTCGTCCGTCTCACGCGTTGACTGCGGTTACTTCGGGGCGACGAGTTCCAGCGCGATGTTGTCCGGGTCGCGAAACTCCAGGATGTACATCATCCCGATGTCCTTGATCGGCTCGTGGTCGATGCCGAGGCCGTCGAGATGCTCTGCTGCAGCGTCCAATTCGGCCTTTCCTTCGACACGAAACGCGAGGTGGTCGAGGCCGGTGCGGTCCTCGTCGAACGTGTCGGATGCCCCTGGACGCAGCCCGATGCCCGAATCGCCCGCCCGGTAGATGACACCGCCGAACAGGAACCAGAGTCGTTCACGCGTTGCGTCGTCGGCGTCCTCGGACACCTCGAGGGTGATCGGCCAGCCGAACACATCCTCGTAGAACCGCCGCGACCGCTCGATGTCGGTGACGGTGAGCCGGATGTGCGCGATGGACGTGGTGTTGATCGGCATGGGTCCATCGTGCCAGCAGCGCCCAAAACCCTTTGCGGAGACGCCCGTACGCTGCCTAGTTTGTAGTGATGGCAGCAACTGTTGTCCGCGGTCAGAACGTGGACATTCGCATGTGGACGCGACCGCAGGAGGTCGAACCGTCCGCCATGCAGCAACTGCAGAACATCGCTGCGCTGCCGTGGGTCGTCAAGCACGTCGCAGTGATGCCGGACGTGCACTTCGGCAAGGGCGCCACGGTCGGGTCGGTGATCGCGCTTCGTGACGCCGTGTCCCCGGCAGCCGTCGGCGTGGACATCGGGTGCGGCATGGCCGCCGTGCGCACGTCGCTCACGGCGAACGACCTGCCCGACTCGCTGCGTCGGCTCCGGACACGTCTGGAAGCGGTGGTTCCCGTCGGGTTCGCCCAGCACCGAGAACCGGCGTTCACCGACGATGACGCGAACGACTGGACCTCGTTCTGGAAGATGTTCGACGACCTCACGCCGGTGGTGAAGGCGCGCGCCGACAAGGCATTGCGCCAGATGGGCACACTCGGCGGCGGCAACCACTTCGTGGAGGTTTGTCTGGACAGCGACGACCACGTGTGGGTGATGCTGCATTCGGGATCGCGTGGCATCGGCAACCAGCTTGCCCAACACCACATCTCGGTGGCGCGTGGCCTCGCCCACAACGCCGAGCTGCCCGACCCGGACCTCGCGGTATTCCTCGCCGGTACACAGGAGATGGCGGCCTACCGTCATGACCTGTACTGGGCGCAGGATTACGCGCGCCGCAACCGCACGGTGATGCTGCGGCTGGTGTGCGATGTGCTGCGTGCCGAGTTCGGCGACATCGGGTTCGAGGCGCCGATCTCCTGTCACCACAACTACGTCGCCGAGGAGAGGCACTTCGGCGAAGACGTGCTGGTAACCCGAAAGGGCGCCATCCGAGCCGGTCTCGGGGAGCTGGGAATCATCCCCGGGTCGATGGGCACCTGCTCCTACATCGTGCGCGGGCTCGGCAACCCGGATTCCTTCGAGTCCGCGTCGCACGGCGCGGGCCGGCGGATGTCGCGGACCAGGGCGCGCAAGACGTTCACCGAACAGGACCTCGCCGATCAGACGACCGGGGTCGAGTGCCGCAAGGACGGCGGTGTGGTCGACGAGATTCCGGGCGCCTACAAGGACATCGACACCGTGATCGCAGACCAGTCCGATCTCGTCGAGGTGGTCACGAAGCTCAAGCAGGTGGTGTGCGTCAAGGGCTGATGTTCGGCTGCGCGCCGTGCCAGAATCGCCGTCGTGCAGATCGGGATGACGATGCCGGTGATGGAGCCCGACTTGGATGCGGCGACGCTCAAGGCATGGGCTCGCGTGATCGACGAAGGACCGTTCTCGTCGCTGTGCTGGGGTGAGCGCATCGCGTTCGGCAACCCGGAATCCGTGACGCTGATGGGCGCGTTGGCGGCGTGGACGGATCGAGTGCGGTTGGTGACGACGGTGGTGGTTCCACAGCTGCACGACCCCGTCATGTTGGCCAAAGCGCTGGCCACCGGGGACATGCTCAGCGGTGGCCGGCTGACGGTCGGTCTGGGCGTGGGCGGCAGGCACGAGGATTACCACGCCGTGGGCGCGGATCCCGCGACCCAGACGATGCGCGGCATGGCCGAAAGCGTCGCGGTGATGAGGCGGGTCTGGGCGGGCGAGAAGGTCACTGAGTCCGTCGTTCCGGTCGGTCCGCCTCCGCTGCAGGCCGGCGGCCCGCAACTGCTGGTCGGCACGCTTGGGCCCAAGACCGTGCGGAGTGCGGCGGCGTGGGCCGACGGGTTGGCGGGCATGACCCTGGATTTGGACGTCGACAAGGAGAACGAGCTGTTCGACGTCGCGCGGTCGGCATGGGCATCGGCGGACAAGCCCAAGCCACACCTGGCGACGTCGTTCTGGTTCGCGATCGGAGACGGCGCGGGCCCACGGGAGCAAGTCCACGACCACCTGCGTCGCTACATGAACTGGATCCCTGTCGAGTACGTCGACGCGATCGCGCCGACGACGGGTTGGGCAGGCACCGACGACGAGTTGGTCGAGGTGTTGCGCCGGTTCCAAGCCATCGGCACCGATGAGGTCCATCTGATCCCGACGAGTTCGAACATCGATCAGCTGCGGCGGGTCGCCGAGGTGGTCAAGGACTTCAGTTGACCGCGGCCAGCCTGTCGTAGACCTTCTTGTAATAGGACGACAGGAACCGCGGTCCGATAACACGCATCGTCGCAACTCCGATCAGGCCGGCAAGGTTCTTGGAGGTCTGCTCCCAGACTCCGTGCACGGCGCTGCCGCCCTCGGCCGTGGGGGTCGCGGTCAACGTCATGAAGCCTCCTGCCGCCATTGCGTCCGCCTCGACGATCGTCAGTGTCACGGAATCGGCCTTCGACCAGTCGTAGTGCCATTTGGCCCACAGCTTCGGAAAGTCCTGGCCCTCGCGGATGTCGGCTTCGGTCTCGCCGACGTGATAAACCTCGAACGCCTTGACCGATGACGCCGGCCAGCGGTGCGGCCGGTCAGGGGAGAAGTCGGTCATCAACTCGACGACCTGATCGGGCGATGCTGTTGTCACGAAGTCGAATTCGAACTTGTGGTGCACACACCGAACGTATCAGCCCGGCCGTGGCAGGGTGGTGTCATGACAACGACCGCCTCACCGATGCCACCAATCGTGTCGCGTCCCGAATGGGAGAAAGCGCGCGCCGAATTGCTGAGCCGGGAAAAGGAATTGATGCGGCTGAAGGATTCGGTTGCCGCGGCGCGTCGACGCCTTCCGATGGTCGAGATCACCGACTCGTACACATTCGACTCTGAGAACGGACCGGCTTTGCTGATTGACTTGTTCGAGGGGCGTCGTCAGCTGATCGTTCAACACTTCATGTTCGCCCCGGACTGGACACAGGGGTGCGACGGCTGCTCGCTGATGGCTGACCACATCGGACCGCTGTCGCACCTGCACGCGAAAGATACGTCGTTCGTGCTTGTTTCACGCGCTGCGCTGCCCAAGCTGTTGGCGTTTCGCGAGCGGATGGGCTGGAAGTTGCCGTGGGTGTCTTCGGCGAACTCGACGTTCAACGAGGACTTCGGCGCAACGCTCGACGGGGCCGAACGCCACTCGGTCAGCGTCTTCCTGCGTGACGGCGATCGCGTCTTTCACACCTGGCAAACCTTCCACCGCGGCGAGGAGCCTTTCATGGTGGTGTTCGACCTCCTCGACACCACCCCGTACGGGCGCCAGGAGACGTGGGAGGACTCGCCGGCGGGTTGGCCCCAGCAACCGCCCTACGAGTGGATGCGGTTGGCGGACTCGTATTGAGCGCAACGCAGTGGATAACGGGGACGAGTGGAGATCTATCGGGAAGTCTTGTGCGCCTTGCCGCGTTGTCGCAGAACGGCAAGCCGTCGCCGTCGGTAGCGGCAGGGCAAGTCACCGATAGGAATACACGATGAAGAGAAAAGCACTGAAGAAGTTTGCAGCAGGTATCGGTGTCGCCGGCGTGCTCGGCATCGGATCGTTAGGTTTTGGCGCAGGTGAAGCGCAAGCTCGCGATTGGTGCTGGTGGGGTTGGTGTGATATTCCGCCGCCAGGCCACTTTGTACCGTCGCCTGGGCACATCGCGCAGCTACCGTTTGTGCCGCCGCCCGGACACTGGGATAACCCCGGGAAGTGGTTCAGGTAGGCGAGCGTTAATTCCGCAGCGTGAACCCCGCATCGAGCGGCCACGATGTGCCCGTGATGAATTTCGCCGCGTCGGAGACGAGCCAGGCCACCGCTGCAGCGATCTCTTCGGGCTGCAGCAGGGCGATTGGCAACGCGTTCTGTTGAGCCAATAGCCAAGGGTCGTTGTCCGCGGCCAGCGCCATCGTGGCGTCGTTGAGGATCATGTCGGTGGCGACGCCGCTGGGGTGGATGGTGTTGACCCGGATCGAATGCGGAGCAAGCTGTGTCGCCCAGCCCTGCATCAGGGCTACCAGGGCGCGCTTGGACGCGGCGTAGGCCTGCAGTCCCGCTCGATCGGTGTTCGATGCCTTGAGACCTTGCGTGGAACTCGTCAGCACGATCGATCCGCCGCGGCCGCCGCCGACGAGTGCCGGGATCGCGGCATCGACGGTGTTCCACGCACCGATGAGGTTCACCTCGATGATCTCCCGAAAATCCCGGCGGCGTTCATCGCTGTCGGTCACCCGGATCACGCCTGCGTTCGCGATGACGATGTCGAGACGGCCGAACTCCCGAAGGCCTTCGGCGACAACGGCGTCCACGGCTTCGGCATCACGCACATCTGTCTGGCGTGCCAGGATTCGGCGGCCGTGGCCCTCGACCAGCTTCACCGTTTCGTCCAGATCTTCGACCGTCGCACCTGGATAGTCGGTGAAGTCGAACCCGGCGCAGACATCGAGAGCGATGATGTCCGCGCCCTCGCCGGCCAGCTTGACTGCATGCGCACGGCCCATACCGCGTGCGGCGCCGGTGATGAACGCGACCCGGCCGTCGAGGCTGCCCATCATCACTCCTTCGGGAAGTTGACGTCCTTGGTGACGGCTTCCCACTCATCGATCGAGGCGGAGAACGCAGCGAGCTTGTCGCGCACCGCTTTGAGCACATCCCGGCCGAGGAGCAGCCTCAGCGGTGGTTCATCGAGGGTTGTCACCATCAGCACCGCCTCGGCCACCTTGCGCGGATCGCCGGGCAGGTGATTGGCGAACTCCTTGATCATCGTCTTGCGGGCACCGACGTTCTCATCGTAATCGCCTATGGGGGTGGAGGATTCCCACATCGAGCGCGCGGCCCAGTCGGTACGGAAGGCACCCGGTTCGATGGCGGTCACCTTGACACCCAGCGGTTTGACCTCCTGCGCCAACGCTTCGGTCAGCGCCTCGAGCGCGAACTTCGTCGACGAGTAGTAGGCGTTGGGCGGGTTGGCGACCAGACCCGTCATCGACGAGATGTTCACGATGTGCCCGGACTGGCGCAGGCGCATCTGGGGGAGGACCGCCTTGATCGTGTCGACGACACCGAAGTAGTTGGTGTCGAACAGCTTACGAACCTTGTCGTCCTCGCCCTCCTCGATGGCGGACAGATATCCATTGCCCGCGTTGTTGACCAGGACGTCGATCCCGCCGAACGCGTCGTCGGCGGCGCTCACCGCCGAGGCGATCTGGTCCTTGTCGGTGACGTCGAGTGCAACGAGGACCGCGCGGTCACCGAAATCGTCGGCGAAGTCGGCCACCGTCTCGGTGCGACGTGCCGTGACCACCACGGAGTGCCCTGCTTCCAGTGCGGCCCGGGCGATTTCCCGCCCGATCCCGGTCGAGCATCCGGTGATCAACCAGCGGCCCATGTCAGTTCGTCCCTTCGGGCAGTCGGCGCAGGTAAGACGCTCGGCGATCGGCCAGTTCGGCCGCGCGCTCCTGGGCGGAGACCCGGCGGAGTGTGGGCACCTCCCTGTCGAGGCCGTCAAGGCTCACGACCCGCCCGCGGGCGCCCAGATCCTGCTTGGGCCCCTCCTCGCCGAACTCGGCCATGCGCAGGGTCAGGATGCCTTCGTTGAGACCGTCGGAGTCGATCCAATTCGCCACGCCGGGATCGGTGGGGGAGATGACGTAGGTGTAGGAGCCATCCTCATTCGGCACCGACTGCGCCTTGTTGAGGCTTCCGGTGCGATCGACGATGTCCAGTGTGGTGCCCCAGATATTGCTCAGCGGGACGGTGAAGTATTCGGCCCCACCGTCGCCCACGTCGACGACGAACGCCTCGCCGGGGTTCAACCCGAACCGGCCCATCACGTACACCTGGTTGCGCATGGCGCCGACCCGATCGGCCGACCACGCGAGGTTGAAGTTGTTGGGCGCCATCTTGTACACGCCGTGGCTGAGCTTGCCGGTGAAGTCGGCGAAGTGCGCCATCATCGCGGCGGTGGCGTCGGCCTGTTCGTCGAGGGTGCGCGGCGCTGTCGTCGGATCCGCACCGAGTCGTTGCACCGTCAGGTGGTTCGGGTCGTCGCGGTCCCAGTTGAGCAGCACGTCACGGATGTAGAACTCGTGTGCTTCCGGTGTTGTCTGCACGTGGTTGGGCCGGCCGTTGGCGGGGTCCGAATCGACCGTGATGGTGAACGAGCCGTCGCTGTCGACCTCCATCGTGCGGCCGTTGAGAACCGCCACGGTGCCCATGTTCGCGTCCCACAGCGTGAAGTAGTTCTCCGTCATACGGTGGGCGCCGACGCGACCGTGGATCTCATACCGTTCGTCGCCCGAGATCGGTATCACGCGGTAGACGCTGTCGGGATTGTCGATGCCCCAACGCGATCCGGGGATGGGGCGACCCGCTACCGGGTGGCCGATCCGGGTGATGCAGCTGACCTTCGGCCGCAGCTTGTCCTGGTTGGACGACCACACTGCAGCCGAAAACATCACCTCGGCGAACGCGTCGTCGAACCGCTCGCGCATCGCGTCGGACGCCTTCGCACGCCCGAGCCACTTCTCAGCGACGCTGCGGTAGGCCGCCTTGACCGTGGGGTGGCCGATGAGTTCGAGTGCGGCGAGTTCCTGTTCGTGTTGCGACGCCGTCGCTACCGGGTCGCCTGTGAAATCGGACATCACATCCTCCTCGAGGGGGTTGCTCCTGTGCGGAAACGAGAGTTGTAGGCCGCAAACCGTTCGTCGATCTGTCCGCCGGTCAGCCCGAAATCCTCAGCCGAATACGGCGGGCGTGCAGGTTCGCGTGGACGCTCGACCAGCCACTGGCGCATCGCTGCTTCAGCCTGGTCCGTCATCGCCAGGCCGATGGAGTCGTAGACACGGGCCACCTGAGCGATGGGATCGGCTACCGCGTCGGCGAACTCGACGTCGGTGCATCGCGCCGCCTCGTCGCTCCATCCAGCGCGGGCGGCCATCGCACGGTCGTTGGTCCAGCCCATACGTTGCAGCCACTCCGCGCCGACGCGGTCTCTGTCCACGTTATCGGCGTGCATCGCGTGCAGTGTCGCGTTCAGGCTGGCGCCGGAGGGAATCGTCTCCCTGGGGTCGCGGTGCATGTGCACGACGTGCAGGTCGGGGAAGTGAGTGCGCAGTGTGTCCAGATATCCAAGGTGTGCAGGGGATTTGAGCACCCACCGACTCGCGGCAACGCCCCGCCGTCGCTTCTGCCACTGCAGGAACTGCAACATCCTATGCAGATAGGCATACGCCGGCGCGAAGTCCTGCCCATCGATCCAGGCCCGGTATCGCGGCACATGCGCGCCCGACTCGGGCACGTGCGACAAGAACGCATCGGACAGGAAGACGATCTCCTCTTCGGGCTCGCGTGCATACATCGGGTGGATGGAGAACAATTCCGGGGCGAGCTCGCGGGACGTCGCCTCGCGCTTCTCGCTGACGGCGATCCGCGGATCCTCTCGGGTGGACCAGTCGTAGCCGAGCTTGGGAGCGACCTCGACCACCTCCCACCCGTACGCACAGTGAAACCGGTTGTCCGCGGCCAGAAGTCGCTGCAGCAGGGTGGTTCCGCTGCGCATCATGCCGACCACCACGATCGGCGCGACGATGACTTCCCGGGTGATCTCCGGGTGCACGCGGATCCACTCCTGGGCACGCAGCCGCATCCTGAGGCTGTGCACGAGACCCGAGCGCAGGATGTGCACACCGATGTCGTTCAGGTCTGCCGAGGCGTAGCTGTCGGCCAGCACGCCCAGCGGCTCGATGAACGGCAGCGGACCCCAATCGGCAAGGCGCTCCTTCTCTTGCGCGGCCGTCGCGATTCCAGTCGCGTCGAAGGGATCGCCCACAGGGTCAGAACTTCAGGTGGTGGCTGGTGTCGCCGACCTGGTCGACGAACATGATGCGGGTGTCGAACCACCAGGTGCCGTCGATGCGGTGGAAGGTGTCGCGGTAGTGGCCGGTCACGATGACCTGTAGCGGCAGGTCCGGTGTCGCCTGGGTGACGCAGTAGTACGCGCTGCCGTGCGCGGCGCCGGTGGCCTCGTCCACGTGCAGTCGGACGTTGGTGGTGAGGTGTTTGGTCTTCGGCGTGCCGTCCTCGTAGAGGCGCGTCGCCATCTCATACATCTGCCGCACCCCGGCCACGCCTGTGAACACAGTCTCTGGCGGCCCGTCCTCGATACCGCAGATCCGGCCATGGGCGAACAGTGCGGCGACCCCGTCGAGATCACCGGCATCGAGGCGTTCGGCGTACTCGTACACCAGGTTCTCGATCTCGCGGGCGCTGTCGCTCATCGGGCGTAGACAACCAGCCCGGATCTGTCATGTCAACGATTCCGCTCGGAGGCGGCCTGGCTAATCTCAGATCGTGACGACACAGTGGACGCCGAGCCGACTCGGCGATTTGAGCGGCAAGCGCATCATCGTCACGGGTGCGACCAACGGTGTGGGCCTGGCGACGGCGCGGGCGCTCGCACGCGCGGGTGCGCACGTGATCCTGGCGGTACGCAACCTGGACCTGGGTGCGCAACGCGCCGCCGAGATCGGCGGTGACACGGCCGTCGTCAAACTCGACCTGGCCGACCAGTCGTCGGTTCGCGCGTTTCCCGAGCTGTTCGAGGGCGACGTGGACATCCTGATCAACAACGCGGGAGCGGTCGTCCAGAATCGAAGTGACACCGTCGACGGCTTCGAGATCACGATGGGCACGAACTTCCTCGGTCCGTTCGCACTGACCAACCTGCTCTTCGATCGCGTGCGCTCGAAGATCATCAATGTCGGGTCCAACGCCCACAAGACATCATCGATCGCGTTCGACGACCCTCATCTTCGGTCGCGCAAGTGGTCGGCGTTCCCGGCCTACGGCCGCTCGAAGCTGGCCGTGATGCTGTGGGGGCTCGAGCTGGACCGCCGGCTGCGCGAGGCAGGTTCGCCGGTCACCACGTTCCTGACCCATCCGGGCTGGGTGGCGTCAAACGTGTCCAACGTCTCCGACAAAGTGCTCATGTCGGCGTTTCACTCGGTGGTCAAGGGAGTGGCCGGCGTGCTCGCGAACGACATCGATGCGGGCGCCGCGCCCACGCTGTACTGCATCACCGAACCGATCCCGCCGGGCAGCTACGTGGGTATCGACTCCAGGTTCGGGCTGAAGGGTGGCCCCACGCTGAGCGGCCGCGGCGCCAACGCCTGTGACTACGAGGACGCGAGAAAGCTCTGGGAGTTCGCCGAGCGCGAGACCGGCACAACCCTGCCTGTCTAGGAACGCTGCAGTATGTGGATTTGCGGCGCGGCCGCTCAAAGGGTACTGCGACTGCGGTGAACTCCTGCGCGCGAAGGCTTTCAGCGCTTTAGTCCGACGATCGTCAGCAGCTGCGGACGACGCAGGGCGAGTCCGACCCACATCAGCACGCCGAGGTACACCGCGAACAGGATATGAGTGAACAGCGGCGCTTCCACTCGCATGTTCGCGGTCACCGCGCCGCCGAGGTAGGCCGTGATACCAAGCGCCCCTAGGACTGTCGTGCGCGGAATGACAAAGACCAACACGCAGACAGCCAGCACGATGCCCATCACCAGCGCCTGGCCGACCGGGAATCCGAGTGCCTGTGTGCCGTCCTTGACCTGCTGCACGCCCGAGAGCTTGCCAAAGGCATCGAACACCAGGAACGCCCCGACGAGCGCGCTGATGGCGACGCCGATCCTGTGGTTCCGGCGAGTCGCCGGAGCCTTCGTCGATATACCTGCGGGGTCTGCGTGATGAGAGGTGACGGTCATGCTGATCTCCTTGGTCGAGGATTGGTGTCGAAGGACAGACCGACATGGCCGGCGAAACTCATCACCCGCCCTTCTCGGCGGCCGAATCCCCGATTTGAATTGGCCGCCAATCGCAATCACTAAAGGGTTTTCGCCCCTACCATTTGCGCGTGACGACTTTTGCGTTGGTCCATGGCGCGTGGCATGGCGCATGGTGCTGGGAACGCTTGGCGCCCCTTCTGCGGCAGGCGGGACATGACGTCGTCGCCCCTGAGCTGCCGAGTGACGACGGGTCCGCGGACTTTGATACCTACGCAGATGTGGTTTGCACCGCTCTTCGCGGGTGTGACGACAACGTGGTGGTCGTAGCTCACTCGTTGGCGGGTGCCACCGGGGCGCTGGTCCCGGCCCGGCGCCCGGTGAGGCATTTGGTGTATCTGTGTGCTGCGATTCCAGAGCCCGGAATGAGCCTGGTCGATCAATGGCAGGCTCAGCCCGACATGGTTGGTTCGGAATTCGCCGAAGGATGGCTCCGAGGGGTGAGTGAGCCCGATGAGCAATTGCGAACTGTGTGGGTCGACTTCGATTTCGCCCGGAAGGTGTTCTATGCCGACTGCGACGACGTCACCGTTCGCGCGGCCATCGATCATCTTCGACCCCAGTCGGGATACCCGTGGACGGCGCCGTGCTCGCTGACCGAACATCCTTCAGTGAGATGTACCTCCGTGGTGTGCAGTGAGGATCGCGTCGTCAACCCCGACTGGTCGAAGCGGATGGGAAGCGTCATCGGCGCCGATGTCGTCGAACTCCCGGGTCATCATTCGCCGTTCCTGTCTCAAACTGCAGCGGTGGCGGACGTTTTGGTGCGTATCGGTGACGGATGACACCGAGCGCACGCTTGATGTACACAAACCTCGAGAGCACGCGTCAAGAAGCGTGCGCTCGACATGCTTTGGCGGTTAAGCGCCGAGCGACTCGGCTTCGACCGGCGTCGTGTCCTGTCCGTCGCCGTTCCGCATGAGTGAGCCCAGAAGGTCTTGGTTGTGTTCGGCCGGTGTCGTCGCGTCGATGAACCTCTCGATGATCTCGACGAAGCGGTCGGGATGGTCGTGAAACGGCATGTGTCCGGAGTTTTCGAAGATCTCCAGTTGTGAGTCGGGCATCGCCTCGTGGGCCATCCGAGCGTGGCTCACCGGAATCACCATGTCGTCTTCGCCCCAGATGATCTGAATCGGGACGCCCGGCATGAGATAGCTGCGATCGAGCATGGTGACGAACTGCCCGCGTCCGTCCACCACCGCCCGCACTGTGCGCGAGAACGCTGACAATGCGGCCGGGTCCGCCAACCTGGCGAGCAGATCAATACCACTCGACAGATCGCGTCCGTGCTTGGTCGAACCCAGGAACGTCTTGGCGGCGCGGCCGGCGAGCTTCATTGCGGGTACGGCGCCCGGGAGGCGCAGCGCGGCCAGCGCCTCGGCGCCCATCGGCAGCGCTGCCAATCGCAGCGCTGGGGTCACGTCCTTCGTCACGCCGCCGCTGCTCACCAACACGAGGCGTTCGACCATATGTGGGTACTGGTAGGCAAATTGCGCGGCGATACCGCCACCGAGTGAATGACCCACGAGCGTGACACGATCGATATCGAGCACGGCGAGCAGATCGCGCATGCCGTTCGCGAAGGCCGCAAGCGAGTAATCGGCGCGCGGTTTGTCGGACTCACCGTGACCCAGCAGGTCCGGTGCAATGACCGTAAACCGTTGCGCAAGCTTGGCGTGCACGGTGCTCCACGTCGCCGAGTTGTCACCGACACCGTGAATCAGCAGCAGGGCGGGCCCTGACCCGGCGATACGGAAGGCCCGGCGATGGCCGTGGATGGTGCGGAACTGCAGCGACGGGAGGGCAACGTCGCGCACCGGCCGTAAGTTGGGTCGTGAAGTGGGCATTGTGTACTCCTTCCGTTGGGCGTTCTACTTCAAGAAGCCTCAACGGGAGCACTTGGTAATTCCTTGGAAGCCCGCAGTGACGGGCGCAGGGTCGGGCAGGGGATCGGTCAGGTGCTGGCAGCTAGCCCTGCTCGGGCCAGTCGCCATGCGGGTCCAGGCCGACCCCGTCGTCCCATGTGTTGTCGCGTTCGTCGCGGGGGGCGATGATGCGGCGCCGTAGCTCCAGCAGCAACTCCTCGGTCGACACCTGCGACAGCGCGTTGGGGTTGGTCGGGCGCAGTGCGTATCCCTGGGCCGGGGCAGTGGTGTTGCTACGGCGCAGTGTGGGCACGGTTTCCCTGGGTTCCCCGCCGGCGAGGATGGTGTCGATGCTTCCGGGCGCCCAGGCCAGCTTGTTCTCCAAGATGGCGTAGGTCCCCGCGCTGGCCTTGCGCACGCCGTGCTCGATGTCGGCCAGGGTGCGTACGGTGAACTGCAGGCTGCTGGCCAAATCGGTGCGGTTGCGATAGCCCAATGCCACGCGACGACTCACGACGTGGTGGCCGAGTTGTTCCAGGGCGCGTCGATCCATACAGGCATCATGACGCATCAGGGCGGCAAAGTCGAACTGCCATGCCCATTTTGTTCCACTTGCTGCACAGATAGTGGAAGCTACTTCCTGGGTACTCCGGCCAACTCGGCCCTGGCCTGGGTGACCGCTTCCCAGAAGATCTCCTCCACCTTCTCCTTGGATCGCCCGACCACCTCGATCTTGGGCACCCCGGCCAGTTCCCGGCGCACCACCGTGGCCTCGGGCAGCGCGTCGCCGGTCCACCATTCCTGGCGGACGGCGAAGTCGTCGAACCGGTCACCCTCGTCGGTATGCCGCATCTCCCCGCGCCGCTTGGCCACCGGCATCCTTGCCCACCACTCCGCGCGCCAGTAGGGGCCGTCGTAGGCCGCCGGCGGGTCCCCCGCCTGCCATTCCTCGACCTGCACCGGGTCCACCGGCGCGATGCCGTTGTAATCCTGCGCGAATTTGTAGGCCTGCTCACCGTCGGAGTAGACCCGTTCGATGCGGTAGCTGTCGCCGCTGCCCGCCGTAACCACGTACACCGTCGCCATCGCCGTCCCCGTTTCCGCTGGTGGGCTTCAGTCTGACAGCACTCCGATGGCCCCGTCCGACAAACCGCTGGGAACAACGTGGTCGCAACATGCTGAAGTTCGTGCTCCGCCAGTCGCGCCATCGGTGTTGTGAGGCGGATCACTCAGAAATTGTTACTAGATTGTTGACAGCATTGCCGTTCATTTCCTACTGTTGCAGGCATCTGTACGACAGAAGGCAGGGCTTGACATGTTGAAACGGTTACTGATGATGGGGGCCGTCGCGGCCTCGATCAGCGTTGGCGGTTGCCTGGGTGTGGGTGCCGCGTCGGCCGACCCTGCCGTGTGTGGAGGGCCCGGGACGCCGCCGTGTGCGCCGCCGCTCAGTCCCGAGCAGCAGTGCGCGCTGATCGCGTGGCGGACCTGGACGCCGTGCAACTGGGTGGGTGTGCAGGTTCCAATCGGTACACCGGGCAGCGTCGGCTGATGACGGGCCAGAAGATCACCACCGATGGCACCCCTCAGGTGACTCCCGACTTTCTCGCACCCGTGGTCTCGCTGGACGCCAGGCGCGCGAAAGGCTTCGTCGCCGCCGGGGTTGAGAAGTGCTGGTCACAGGTCGACGACCGTGAGATGCACGACGTTTTCATCGTCATCAGCGAGGGCGGAGAGGGCGAACACGTTGCGCGGACGATCTACGCCGGCAGCGAAGACGACGCACGCCAAACACACCACGAAAACTACCCCGACGAGCCCATCGTGGCGGTTCACCAATAAATCCATCCCGCCCTCGTCGGCGCCTCGATCGCACTGGGCGTGGCTCCGACACAGCGGCATGATTGACATGGATGTCATCAGCGGCGCTGGGCAAGCGACTATCTGACCTCGAACCCCAGCGTGAGTACCTCAAGCTGCGAAGTCTGATCTGCAGCAGCTGCGTTATCGGGCTGCGAAAGAACAAATCATGCGCATGCACGCGACTGCGCCAATGTCGGTATCCACACGTCCGGGATCCGTATGGTCAATGCCGTGCCGGAAACGTCGTACGCACCGTGCGGCGATCTCAGCCTGGCGTATCAGGTGTTCGGCGACGGGCCGGTCGAGTTGGTCATCGTCGGGCCGTTCGTCAGCCACATCGAGCTGGCCTGGACCCTCCCCCAATTCAAAGCGTTCGTCGAGCAGCTCGCCACGTTCTGTCGCGTTGCCCTGTTCGACAAGGCCGGGGTCGGGCTGTCGGACCCGGCGCCAAAAGTTCGGACGCTGGAGGATCGAGCGGCCGAGATCGAGGCTGTCATGGATGCGGTCGGCTTCGGACAGGCCGTCGTCGCCGGTCTGAGTGACGGTGGACCGGCCGCCATGATGTTCGCCGCAACACGGCCGGCGCGAACGCAGGCGCTGATCCTCGCCGGCACGGTCGCGTATTGGGGTTTCGCGGGGTGGGACGACATGGATCGCGACCCGGCTGAGCTCCGGGCACGCTTCCTTGCCGAGCTGGGTGAGGACTACACGCCGTCGATTGAGCAGCTCGCCCGCTTCCAGAAAGGTGGCCGCGCCGTGCGCTCTCAGTGGGGCAGCGGTGCGGCAGCCAGCATCAGCGTGCCGTCGGTCCGGTCGATACGCCAGCTCGCGATGTGTGAGCGGATGAGCGCGAGCCCGGGAATGGCGCGGGCATCATTCGAAACGGCGTTTCGGCTCGACGTGCGGCCGATCCTGCCGACGCTCACCGCGCCGACCCTGGTCATCCATGCCCGCGAGGACCACGCGGCTCCGGTGCAGGGCGGCCGGTACCTCGCCGACCACATTCCCGGCGCGCGGTACCTGGAGGTCGAGGGTGTGGACCACGCACCCTTCTTAACCCAGCCCGACAAGATCCTGACCGAGATCGAGGAGTTCCTCACCGGCAGCCGTGCTGCACCGGCGCCGACACATCGCGCCCTGCGTACCGTGTTGTTCACCGACATCGTCGCGTCGACGCAACATGCCGCCGCGACGGGTGATCAGCGGTGGCGGGCCATACTCCATCGCTTTGGTGAGATCACCGCCGAACTCACGCAAGGATTCGGCGGCACGGTGGTCAAGAGCACCGGCGATGGGCATCTCATGACGTTTGACGGCCCGACGCAGGCCATCCGCTGCGCCGAGGCGTTTCGCGCAGATGCTGAAACGCTGGGCATCGAGATCCGCGCCGGCATCCACACCGGCGAGTGCGAACTGCTCGATAACGACATCGGCGGGATCGCCGTCCATATCACCGCGCGCATCCTCGGCGAAGCGAGCGCCGGCGACATCCTCGTCTCGCGCACCGTGCGCGACCTGGTCGTCGGCTCGGGCACCGGTTTCCAGGACCGCGGCAACGTCGAGTTGCGTGGTGTTCCCGGCAGCTGGCAGCTTCTCGCGGTCGATCGCCACGGCCCTCGGGCGGGATCGGCCGAGGCCGAACTGGCGACGACGCCCACCCCCGGCGCTCGGACCACGATGCGCCGGTCAGACCGCGCCGTGGAGGTGATGGCCAAGCGCACACCGTGGATCCTCCGCGGGGTCGCCCGCCTCGCCCCGCCCGTCAGTCGCAGATGAACAACTACCGGAGTCAGCCACGCTCGATTCGTCAGATGCAGATCCCACGCGAACTGTGTCACGCCGTGACACAGTTCGGCCCCGACCACCCAGCTAGGGATGGCTTGGTGGTGTGTCCCATTTGCGGGCGGAGTGTTCCGGTGATGATTGTCGATGCCCAGATTGGGTAGTCGCCGTGGTAGCGCGGCGCGAATACCCCTATTCGTTCCGTTGCTGAGGTGGCCGACAGCTCGGCGTATGGCTGTCGGTCACCGTCTGACCGGTGAGAGTTCCGCGCGGCGGGGTGGGCCGGCAGTCCTACACGCCGCCAGACGCTCCGCACTCCCTTGCGGGACTGCCGGCCACCCGTGGGGAGCACATTCCCGATGCGCGCCGCGCTAAACCCCATTACCGATGGCGGTCGGCCCCCGCACAACGGGGTGGCGGGGCCGACCTGGAGGGCAAGTCCGGCGTATAGAACTTGCCTTCCTCATATGAACACGGTTGGGCGGCTGATCAAGTTCGACGAATCCGAAACATCAGTCGGCCCGCCACAGGGGCGCAGTGGCGGGCCCGACAGAAGGTTAGGACGTGAGTCGCGCCAGATGGTCGCGTTGTCCTCGTGGGTTGTGGTCCTGGTGGCTCCTATCGGCTTTGGAGCCACGCCGGATGCCGTAGTTGCACGAGCGTTGCACGATCGGAGATCTGCGCTGGTCAGAGGG
>CAVTSZ010000016.1:0-185139 GCA_963737385.1 uncultured Actinomycetota bacterium | reverse complement strand
GCGGCTGTTATGGCTTCGGCGGATTGTTCAGCACGTACTGCAGGCCGGCGAGGAGCTGCGACACCGGATCGGCGGCGCCGCCGAACGCGGCCTGCGTGGCCGGTGCGGTGACGGCCGCGGGGTCATAGCCGTTCACCGGATCCACCGTGATCGGAGCGGTCAGTGGATCGTCGTTGCGCGAATACCCCGCATCCACGAAGGGTTTCAGCACCCCATCGAGCTGCATCAGCGTCTCTTTGGGTACCCCGAGGTACTTGAAGGGCATGACCAGCGGAAGGTGCTCCTCGGGAATCATGTACGTCGTCGTCTTGGCACCCCTGGAATTGACGGTCGTCCTGATGTTCTGCGGCGGCACCATACCCGGTTTGGTGAACGCGACCGCGGTGTGACCGGTCGCGAGGCCCACGATCGCATTGGCCACGGACATCCAGTTGTCCGGTCGGTCGGGCCAGTCGGCGATGCTGTCGTAGGCGGAGACGAATTGGTAGGTGTCGTACTGGCTCTCCACCGGAGCCGGGATGCGGTAGTCGAGCGAGGGAACGACGCTGCCGACCGGAAACATCTGGGTCAGAAAACTCTCACCGAAGGCGTGCCGGGCAACCGGGTTGCCGTACGTTGCGAAGCTCAACTGATCCGGCGGCGGGGCGGCCGGATCGTAGGCAAGCCGCGCCTGCACGTCGTCGAGCACCATCGCGCCCTCGGACAGGCCGATCGTGGTGCCGGGACCGCCCTCACGGATCGCACCTATGACGTTGGGCGTTCCGATGTCGACCGACTCGCCGACGCTGGGGCCGTCGACGCCCAGGCCTGGAAAAGAGTCGTCCAGCCGGCCGATGCCCGGGAACAGTCGTTCGAGCGTGTGACCCTGAACCTGACCTGCGGGATAGTCGACGATCTGCCGGTCCAGTCCGGGAAACCAGTCCGCGCCCGTTCGCATGATGTATTCGTCGTAGGGAATGCCCATAACGTGGGCGCCGCCCAGGGCGTATCCCTTGCCCGGCGTCCCCAGCGGGGGCGGCCCGTCGGCCGGAATGCCGGGAGTCGGCGTAACCGGTGTGTCGTCCGCTGTCGCGATCCCGAGGCCGAAACACCCTGCGGCACCTAGGGTTACCAGCGCGGTGACCGATGCGAACTGTCTCCGCATTCCCATCCCCGTCCCTCGACCACGCGTCTGTATGTGAATCAGACTTTACTCCGCCTATCCGGCCCGGCTCAGGCGTCCAACCGGCTGAATTGGTCCTGCCGGTACTGCTCGACGCAGGCGGCGCGCCGGATCTTGCCGCTCGTCGTCGTCGGAATCGACCCCGGAGGTACCAGAACGAGATCCCTCACATTCACACCGTGCGCATTGGATATCGCGGAGGTGACATCGCTCTTGACCTCGGTGAGCCAGCGCATCGCGTCCCCATCTGAATCAGGGTGGTGATCAGTGCGCTTCTTGAGTTCGATGACAGTGACCAGATTCTCGGTAGTGTTCGCCGGAACCGATATCGCCGCGACCCGGCCGCGCGTGATCTCTTGGACCGTCGCCTCGATGTCCTCGGGATGGTGATTGCGCCCGCGGATGATCAGGAGATCCTTGATGCGGCCGACGACGAACAACTCGCCCTCGGAGATGAAGCCCAAATCGCCGGTTCGCAGCCACGGCCCGTCCGGCGTGCCAGCCGAAGGGTCGACAAGTGTTGCGCCGAAGCACCGCTGCTCCTTTGGTGGCCTGCTCCAGTAGCCGGCCGCGACATTGTCGCCGTGCACCCAGATCTCGCCGACGACGTCCTGCGTGCATTCCCGGTGTGTGTTGACGTCGACGATCTGCACCACGGGTGACTTCGGCAGTTCGTATTTCACCAGCGCAGAGCCGGCTCCGGACGAACACCGCTGAGCGCGGCCCGCGGACAACTCATCCACATCGAAACAAACAGCCCCCGACGAATCACCCGCCGACTCACTCCAGGTGCCACTTGTCACGAAGACTGTCGCCTCCGCCAGGCCGTATGACGGGCGCAGCATGTGGTCCCGGAAATTGAAGTGCGCAAACCGATCTGCGAAGCGTTCCAAAGTCGCCGGGTCGACACGTTCGGCGCCGTTGATGATGCCCCGCACCCCACCGAGATCGAGCCCGGCGAGGTCACTGTCGTTGGTTTTGCGGGCGGCCAGGTCAAAGGCGAAGTTGGGCGCCCCCGAAAAAGCATGGGGATTCTCAGCCAGGGCCCGCATCCACCTGGCCGGCCTTTCCAAGAACGCGACCGGACTCGTCAGCTCGGCGGAATAGCCGCCCAGGATGGGTGCGCAGACGCCCAGCACCAAACCCATGTCGTGGTAGAAGGGCAACCACGACACGATCGTGAGATCGGATGAGGATCTGACATTCGCACCCGCGAACAAGCTGCGCATCAGCTGCTCGAAATTCACCTGAAGGTTGCGGTGCGAGATCATGACCCCGGTTGGCAGCCGGGTCGAACCCGAGCTGTACTGCAAATACGCCGTGCTGGGAAAATCGGCTGTCGAAAAGCTGGGCCCGTCCTCGGCGTCCAGTTTCAACGAGTCGATCTCGATGATCGTTGGCGCAGTGTCCATACACGACTGATCGACGTAGTCGCCGACATCTTCCGCGACCGCGGACGTCGTGAGAACCACCGAGGGCTTCGTATCCGCAAAGACCGCACCCACCCGGTCATGACTCGAGCCACGATGCGGCAACGGGAGCGGAACCGCGACGAGCCCGGCCTGCATGGATCCCAGAAAAGCAAGGATGTAATCCAGACCCTGCGGGGCCAGGATCACCGCCCTGTCACCGACCGACCCATGAACGCTGAGCTCACGTGCCACGTTCATGGTTCGTCGTGATAGCTGCGACCACGTGAGACTCTCGCGAACGCCCGCCGAGTCCTGGAGGTAATCGGTGAACGTGAATGCCACCTCGCCAGGACGCAGGCTGGCACGTCCGTGCAACATCGAGAGAATTGATGAGTGGGGCGTAGGCGTTGTCGGCGTCAATGCACGTCCGTAATAGTTCGTCGGATCCGTCGGCTCGGAGACCCGCAGTCTCGGGAGTCGTTAGAAAGCACCCTGACCCCGATCCGCTCCGTTTCGTAGTTTCACATACATCACGTGTGCGCGCTAACTCCCACCGCTGCTATACCCGCGCGGCTGGTGAACGCGACACTGACTGCCCCGCGCCCACTCGTGAAGGCCACCAGTTCGCCCGCCCGACCAGTGCAGCGATAGCGGGCACCGTGATAGTGCGTACCACGAACGTGTCCAGCAGGATCCCCACACCGATCACGAAACCTCCTTGAATCACGATGCCGATACTGGAGAACAGGAGACCGCCCATCGAGGCGGCGAAGATCAGCCCCGCCGCGGTGATCACACCGCCCGTCGAACTCAGGGTGCGAATGATGCCGTACCGGATGCTGTGCGGAGACTCGTCGCGCATTCGCGACACGAAGAGCATGTTGTAGTCGGCGCCCACCGCGACCAGGACCACGAAGGCCAACGGGGGCACGCTCCAATGCAATTGCTGGTCGAGGATGAATTGGAACGTCAGCACGCCGATGCCGATTGCCGCGAAGTAGGAAAGCACCACCGAACCGACGAGATAGATGGGTGCGACGATCGAACGGAGCAGCACGATCATGGTCAACAGGACGACGATGAGGGTCGCGACGATGATGAATCGGATGTCGCGCTCGTAATAGTCGCGCGTGTCCCGGAGTGCAGCGGGGAATCCGCCCATCGAAATCGAGGCGTCGGAGAGTGTGGTGTTGGGCTGGGCGCCTCGGGCGATGTCACTGATCGTGTTGACCTGATCCATCGCCTCGGAACTGAACGGGTTGAGTTTGGTTTGAACCAGATACCGCACCGAGTGGCCGTCCGGCGAGATGAACGCCTCGGCGGCTTTCTGGAATTCCACGGCATTCAGCACTTGGGCCGGAATGTTGAACCCCGCCATTGTCGAGCCCGCCGCGTCGTGTCGCATCGTCAACAGAAACGCCGATGCCTCGTTGAGTCCGTCAGCAATCACTTTGACCTGCTCGACCAGTTCGTCAACTCCGCCGGCCACTTGCCGGCTTCCGTCGGCCAGGCGGTTGGCGCCTTGCCGCAGGTCGGTCAGACCCGACTGGAGGCCCCCGGGTCGGTCCAGACCCATGGCAGACACCGACTTCGTTAACGTGGCGAGCACACTGTTCAGTTGATTCACCGTCGCGGTGAGGGTCTGCCGGTCCTGGACTCCCTGCAGTTGTCCGGCCAGCTGATTGATCTGGTCGACGCTTCCGTCGTTGCGCGCGGCGACCAACCGCTCGAACTGGACGCGGGTGTCCCTGCACGAGGGATTGGCGTCGCAGACCGCGTTGCCCTGAAGCGCCGCCAGGACGGGGCCTATCCAGGCGAACAAGTCCTTGACCGCCGCGAAGTTCACGCCCATTTCGATGCCGAGCTTGTTGATGCTGTTGACGAGCTTGGCAGCGGTCTCGACATCCCGCACCAGCTTGTCCCCGCCGTATTGGGTTCTGCACCGACGAGAACGCGTCGATCAGACTTTGGATACTGGGCGCGTACGTGTTGACCTGTGCGCGCACGTCGCTGAGGGTGTCGGCCAGCGTGTCGGCCCCGGCTTCCAGTTTGTTGAGGTCGCCGGTGCGCTCACCGATCTGGGCGGAACCGGTGGCCAGCCGGTCGCCGACGATGCCCGCCTGGAACGTGGCCCGGAACTCCGGCGGCACCTCTCCCAGCGGTCTGGTGATACCGCTGACCAGAGAAACGTCCGGCAATTGGGCGATGCGCGAAGCCATCTGCTCCAAGTCCGCGAGGGCCTGCGGTGAGCGCAGGTCACGTGGTGACTGGACGAGGATGTATTGAGGAATGGACTGACTGATGGGGAAATGGCGTTCCAGCGCGGCGTACCCGATCGAACTCGATGCCGATGCCGACACGACTTTGCGATCGTCATAGTTGAAGCGCGCGAAGCCTGCGCAGCTGGCCAGAATTACCAGGACGAGCACGCTGGCGACCAGATGTGGCACCGGCCGGCGCACGATGCGGATGCCGGAACGTCTCCAGAACCGGGCAGTCAGTTCGCGCCGCGGCTTGACCCAGCCGCGCGGCCCGGCGAGCACCAGTATTGCCGGCAGCAGAGTCACTCCGGCCAGATATGCAACGCCAATGCCGATCGCCGACGACACTCCGACCGTTCTGAACACTCCCATTTGGGCGAAGCTCATGACGAGAAATGTGATGCCCACGGTGGTGGCAGATGCGGTGATGACCTTCCCGATCGAGATCATCGCCGCCCTGACCGCCTGATCGAAGTCAGCACCCGACCGCAGATAGTCGTGATAGCGGCTGATGAGAAAGACGGCGTAATCCGTGCCGGCGCCGGCCATGATCGCGCTCAGAAAGATGACGGACTGATTCGAGACGCCCGCGCCGGTCAGTTGGGAGTAGCCAGCCGCCACTGACTGTGCGATGACCAGCGACGATCCGATCGTCACCAACGGCAGCAGCATCGTGACCGCGCTGCGATACACCAGCAACAGCACCAGGAGGACCAGGACGGCGATCGCGATCTCGATGGGCAGGCGATCCTGTTGACCCGCGACGGTGAGGTCCGCGACGGTGGCCGCGGGACCGGTGACGTACACAGTGAGTGGACCACCGGCGGCGACATCGTTCGTGGGCACGTTGTGTTTGACGATGTCGGCGACGCGGTTGAAAGACTCATAGGCCCGCGGTGTGCCCAACTCACCCTCGAGGCTCACCGGCAATACCCAGGTCGTCTTGTCCTCGCTGGTCAGGAACTGTCGCAGTTGTGGCGTGCTGACGAAATCCTGCACCGACACGACATCGGTGACGTCGTCGCGCAGCGCGTCCACGAGCTTGCGGTAGGCGACCTCGTCGGCGGGCTTGAGCCCGGTTTCGTTGATGAAGGCAACGACGAGAAGATTGTCCGAACCTGGTTCTTCAAACGCCTCTGCCATCTTTGTGGCGGTGACACTCGACGGCGCATCGCTGGGCAAGATGACGAGCGGGTGCTTCTCGGCCATCTCGCCGAGGGATGGGAACGTCAGCGGCAGGGCGACAAACATCGCGACCCAGACCCCGATCACCGCCCAGGGCCACCGCACCACGAGATCGGCTAGCCGTCGCATATCGCTTTCACCCCCACCCGCAAGCTCTGCAGTAGCGGCACAGCCGCGGGATGTTCATAGCCTGCGGTTTGCTCCACGCTACGCGACGCGTCCCCAGTCCCCGCTGTCAGCGACGAGGACGGACACCGAGCTTCATCGCCTCCATGTAGCGGGTAACTGATTTCGTGGCAACCGGGTTGTCGGGATGCATGATCGCCATGACCGTGCCCTCCCCGTACCGGAATATGTAAATCGTCAATTGATATGAAAACCGGCCGTCGGGATAGACTCCGATATTGTTCGCGAGGCCCAGATCGGCTGCCGCGAGGATGGCGTTGAGCGGAGCAGCGCCACCGTGCAAGAAATTCGACACCGGAAAGTTCGGCCGTGGCCAGTTCAACCACGGCGCCAACTCCAATACGCGGTAATACGGCACTCTCGCCATGTCCAGACCCGAATCGAAAGAAGCCTGCGCTGCCCATGCGGCATCGCTGAAAGAGGTCGCCGCTATCGGGACGGTGATCGGGATCAAGCCGGTAAACCAACCCTGCGTCATGAAATTGTCGCCGGCGGTGCGGGAATCCCTCGGCGTGAGCCCGTAATACGTGAGAGCACCGGTGAACTCGTGCTCCACCAGGCCGAGACAGGCAAACACGCCGCCGACGAAGCGCGCGCCGGACGCCGTGCAGGCCGATTCGAAGCGTTCCGTCTGTGCCGCGTCCATCAGCACTTCAGAGCTCATCACACTGCGTGTCGACTCGTCCGGGTTACCCAGCGGAAGCGGGAATTCGGTTAAGCCATCGCCATTGTTCTCGGCGAAGTCAATCCACGCGCGTACGCCCGGCGAATCCACGGTCAACGCTGACGTGTACTCGCGCTCGCGGATACAGAAATCGTCAAAGCTACCGGCATCGGGAAGCGTGAGGGCCTCACCGCCTCCGCTCAACGCCGAATACATTGCGTTGGCTTCCAACATTGTTGTGCCGATCAACGTCGCGTCCCCGTGGACATGGTCCATGGCGGCAAAGAAAGTGAAGTGGCTCTCGTTCTGGATTATCCCGAAAGTGAAGCAGCCCCACTCCAACGGATTCGGTATGCCCACAACATGAGCGTGTATCTCGTCGACCGTCATGTTGCCGTGATTTATCGGCACGAATTCAATGTCAGCCGGATCGTTGATGGCATGCCGTATGAAATCTCCATCACCGGTCTGTTCGAACCAACTGCGGAACGTGTCGTGCCGTCGTAGGTATGCGTTAAGGGCGTGATCCATGGCAGAAATGTCACACTGGCCGGCCGCTTCACAGCTGGCGATGATCTGCCGGGAAAAGTTCAGTCCCGCGGCTGTCCGTTCGCTGTAGTTACGAAGATGTTGGCCCTGCATGTAGCTGATCGGCACCGAGCTGACGGGCGCTTGTCGGGCCTTTTCGGCAGCCGCGGCGCGTCGGATGCCACGAGGTGACCGAGCCTGGATTCAACGACCATTCATCAAGTGCGCCAACCGTGATCTTCCCGATGCGCAAGGTTTGGCCCTCCCAAGTTCTGTCCGATCTGCCGACTCCGTTCCAGCATCACTCCTGGCGGGGATCAACATACCCTCGGATCGACTGCCACCGCCCCGGCGCAGGCCCGCCCTGGACAGCGACGCCGCGCGCATGCGCCATGTCAAACATGCAATAGTGACCGTCGACGCTTGATCCTGGGCGACGTTCGGGAGGACAGCCACATGGAATCCGTCGAAGGTCCGAGCGAGCCGGCCCGTCGTTTTGCCATCGTCGGCTATGCGGCGCGTTTTCCTGGTGCCACGGATGCAGATGAGTTCTGGGACCTGCTGCGCGAGGGTCGCGACGCGATATCGGAGGTGCCCGAGGACCGCTGGGATGTCGACGAATTCTTCGACCCGGAACCCGGTGTGCCCGGCAAGGTCGTGACCCGTCGTGCGGGTTTCGTCGATGACGTGACGGGGTTCGACGCGCCGTTCTTCGGTATGTCGACGCGCGAGGCCAGGTTGTTGGACCCGCAGCATCGACTTTTGCTGGAGACCGCGTGGCGGGCGGTGGAGCATTCTGGGACCGCGCCGTCGGCTTTGGCCGGCACCAACACCGGTGTGTTCGTCGGTTTGGCCACCCACGACTACCTGGGAATGGCATCCGGTGTGCTGACGTACCCCGAGATCGAGGCCTACATGGCCATCGGGACGTCGAATGCCGCAGCAGCGGGACGGATCAGCTTTCGGTTGGGGCTGCAGGGTCCCGCGGTCGCCGTCGACACGGCGTGCAGTTCATCGCTGGTGGCCATCCATCAGGCGTGCCAGGCGCTGCGCTTGGGCGAATGCGACCTTGCGCTGGCCGGCGGTGCGAACGTCCTGCTCACACCGGCGACCATGATCACGTTCTCCAGCGCGCACATGCTCGCGCCCGACGGCCGGTGCAAGACATTCGACGCGGCCGCGGACGGCTATGTGCGTGGCGAGGGTTGCGGTGTCATCGTCATCAAGCGGCTCGAGGACGCGATTCGCGACGGTGACCGGATTCGGGCCGTGATCCGCGGCAGCGCGATCAATCAGGACGGCGCGTCGGGTGGCTTGACCGTGCCGAACGGCCTTGCCCAGCAACGGGTTATCGCCGATGCGCTGAACCGTGCCGATCTCGAACCCAGCGACGTCGGATACCTGGAAGCACACGGCACCGGGACCTCGCTGGGCGACCCGATCGAGGCCCAGGCCGCAGGTGCGGCGTACGGCGCCGGACGCGAGCCGAGCCGGCCGCTGTTGATCGGCTCGGCGAAGACGAACATCGGGCATCTGGAAGCAGCCGCGGGGATCGCGGGCGTCGTCAAGGTCATCCTGTCGCTAGAGCACGAGACCCTGCCGAAGCACCTCCACTTCGAGAACCCGTCGCCGCACATTCCCTGGGACCGACTTGCAGTGGAGGTGGTGAAGGAGACCATCCCCTGGGAGCGCAATGCTCGGCCGCGCATTGCGGGAGTCAGCTCATTTGGGTTCGCCGGGACAAACGCTCACGTCATCCTCGAGGAAGCTCCCGACAGGCGGCACCGACCGCTGCGGCAGCCGAGCCGCGGCCGATGCGCCGCCGGGGCGGCTCCGCGGTTGGATGTCGCCGCCGGGGCGGCTCCGCGGTTCAGCATTGTTCCACTCTCGGCGCGGACGCCCGCCGCCCTGGTCGCACGTCGCCGATCAGTACCGCAGCTGGCTTAGCGCGCACCCGGAAGCGGCCTTGGCGGACCTGTCCTTCACCGCCGGGGCGGGGCGAGCACACCTGGAGCACCGGGCCGCGTTGGTGGTCGATTCGAGAGAATCCGCCGTCGAGCTTCTCGGCGCGCTCGCAGACGACCGCCCGGTGGCCGGTGTGGTGCGCGGAGAAACCCATGACACACCGAAGACGGCGTGGTTGTTCACCGGCCAAGGCAGCCAGTACCCCGGCATGGCCCGGGAGTTGTTCGACACCGAGCCGGTGTTCGCCGAGACATTGAACCGTTGCGCGGAAGTGGTCGCCGACGTCCTCGAAAAGCCCTTACTGGACGTGATTTTCGATGTGGACAACCCGGACGGCGAGAAGACGCTCCGGCAGACCTCCTATGCGCAGCCCGCCTTGTTCGCGGTGGAGATGGGCCTGGCTCGCCTTTGGCAGTCGTGGGGTTTCGAACCCGACGTGGTGCTGGGCCACAGCGTCGGTCAGTATTCGGCGGCCTGCGTCGCGGGAGTGTTCAGTCTCGAGGACGGCGCACTGCTGATGGCCGAACGCGGTCGCCTCTTCGGCAGTTTGCCTGCGGGTGGCCGGATGGTCGCGGTGTTCACCGCCGCCGAGCGAGTCGAGAGCCTGACCGACGAGTTCCCGAGTCTGTCGGTCGCCGCCTACAACGGTGCTAACACCGTATTGTCCGGACCCGCGCAGGATCTGGAGAAGGCGGTGTCTGGGCTGACGGCCGACGGTGTCCGGTGTGACTGGCTGGACACCAGCCACGCGTTCCACTCGGCGCTGCTGGACCCGATCCTCGACGAATTCGAGTCGTATGCGAATCGGTTCAATTTCAGTACGCCACAACGGATTTTGATTGACAACCGCACCGGCGACACACTCGGCAGGAGCGTGAAACTCGATGGCGCCTATTGGCGCCGACACGCGCGCCAACCGGTCGAATTCGCCAAGAGCGTACGCACGCTGGCTGATCTGAGTTGCAAAGTGTTGCTCGAGATCGGCCCACAACCAGTGCTGACGGCCGCAGCCCTGCGGGCATGGCCTGACCCCGCCACCGTGCCGCGGGCGATCGCGTCTCTGCGCCGAACTACCGCCGACCACCGACAGATCATCGAAGCCGTTGCCGACGCGTACGTCTTGGGCCACGTACCCCAGTTCGCCGCATTCCGGCAGGCGCACGCGCGAAAAGCTCGATCTGCCCACCTATCCGTTCGAGCATCGCCAGTACTGGTTCAGCGACAATCGGTGGGAGCGCCCCGACCAACAACAGCACGCACGTGGCCCTCGTACCGAGGCCGTCCGCCTGCTCGAGGACGGCCGGATCGAAGAACTCGCGGTCCTTCTCGACGGTGCGAACGGCGACCGTCAAACCCTGGATGTGCTCACTAAGCTTGCAGCACAACATAACCAACAACGTACGGCCCAGTCCGTCGCAGACGACCGCTACGAGTTCCGTTGGGAGGAATCCAGCGCGCCGATCTCCGGTGCGGAGGCCGGCGAGGGATCCGCGTGGATCCTTATCGGCGATGACCCCGATGCGGTCCACCCCTTGGTCTGACGTGCTGACCACACGTGGTCACCGGCACCGCATCCTCGGACTACCGGTGTCCGACGAGGATGAAGAAGAGCTTGCAAACACGTTGCGCGCTGCGGCCGAAGACGATTCGACGCTACGCATCGTGAATGTCGCGGCCCTCGACTCAGAAACCGCACCGTCGATGCGGTCACTGTTGCGGATGCAACACCGCATCCTGGGCGGAACTCGGCGGCTCTTTCGCGCCGCGAGTACCGCTGGAACTACGCAGCCCCATCTGGGTGGTGACCCGCGGCGCGCAACGAGTCACCGATGCGGACACCGTGTCACCGGATCAGAGTTGCCTCTGGGGATTCGGTCGCGCCGTAGCGCTGGAGCTTCCGCACGTGTGGGGCGGACTGGTCGACCTGTCACAAGGCAGGGAAAACGGAGCCGACGAATGGTCTCGGTTCATCAGCCGGATCACGGCGCCGCAGCGACTCCCCCGTCAGGGAAGACCAGATCGCGCTGCGCGATCAAGCGGTCTACGTTCCCCGGCTGGTTCGGCGGGCTGCGTCGCCGAGCGGCACACCGCTGCAACTGCACGATGACGCAACGTATTTGGTGACCGGCGGGTTGGGGTCGATAGGACTGGAAATCGCTGGATACCTGGCCTCGCACGGCGCCAAGCATTTGGTGCTGACGAGCCGAGGCGCGCCAAGCGACGCTGCGCAACAGCGCATCGACGCACTGGGCGAACAGCATGGCTGCGAAGTCCGAGTCTTCGCTGCCGACGTCGCCGATGCGCACGACGTCGCACGCCTGTTGGCCACCGTGGCGGCCGAGCTACCGCCGTTGGCCGGCATCGTCCATGCTGCGGGCGAGATCGGTACCACTCCGCTGAGCAATCTGGACGACGCCGAAGTCGATCGCGTCTTCGCCGGTAAGGTCTGGGGTGCTTGGCATTTGAGCGAAGCAGCCACTGATCTGAAGCTGGATTTCTTCATCAGCACCTCGTCGATCGCGTCGGTATGGGGCGGATTCGGTCAGACCGCCTACGGCGCGGCCAACGCCTTCCTCGACGGAATGGCCTGGCGCCTGCGCGAGCAGGGCATCGCCGGGATCAGCGTCAATTTCGGTCCCTGGTCGGCGGGAATGGCTGACGCGGAGTCTCGTGCGCGTCTGGATAAGCGCGGGGTCCGGACATTGTCACCTGCCGATGCCCTGGCGGGTCTTGCCGATGTTGTGGCGGCCTCTGGTGCGCAGGGCCCGGCACAAGGGGTTGTCGCCCGGATCGACTGGGCCCGCTTCCTGCCCCTCTACCAGCAAGCGGGCAGGCGGGCATTCCTGGCGGAGTTGGAGCGCGAGGTGCCCGCCCAGCCGACGACAGTGGTGGCGCCTGCAACCCTTTCCGGAAAGACCCAACTGGTCGAACGACTCACCAATGCTCCAGTGCAGCAGCGCAAGAAGCTTCTGACAGATTTCCTGCGCAACACGGTGGCAGAGGTGACGCGTGTCGACGTCGCGGAGGTCCGCGAGGACGCGGGGTTCTTCGACCTCGGCATGGATTCGCTGATGGCCGTCGAACTGCGGCGCCACCTTGAACAGGCTGTGGGCACGGAGATACCGATCACCCTGGCGATGGATCACCCCCGGGTGTCCGACGCGGCCGACTACCTGCTCGGCGAGGTGCTCGGGCTCAGCGAGCAGGCGTCCGGCAAATCAGCGCTGCAGCTGGCATCAGCGGTGACGACGCGCACGGACGAACCGATCGCGATCGTCGCGGTGTCATGCCGTTTCCCCGGCGCGCCCGACCCGGAAGCGTTCTGGGAGGTGCTGTCCGGCGGTGTCGACGCGATCCGGGAAGTCCCGGAGGACCGATTCGACATCGACGAGTTCTACGACCCGGATCCAGACACTCCGGGCAAGACGTACACGCGCTTCGGCGGATTCCTCGACGGAATCGACGGATTCGATCCCGAGTTCTTCGGCATCTCCCCGCGCGAGGCGGTCTGGATCGAGCCGCAGCAGCGGCTGATGCTCGAAACGGCATGGGAGGGTCTGGAACGCGCCGGGTACTCGCCAGCGGCGTTGCGCGGCAGCCGAACCGGCATCTTCGCGGGGGTGGGCGCCAACGAGTATGCGCATCTGCTGTCCTCCGAGTCGATCGACAAGATCGAGCCCTACTTCATCACCGGCAACGCGCTCAACGCCATTTCCGGTCGGGTTGCCTTCGCGCTGGGACTCGAAGGACCGGCGGTGGCGGTCGATACCGCATGCAGCTCGGCGTTGGTGGCCGTCCATCAGGCCTGCCAGGCATTGCACTCCGGTGACTGCGACATGGCGTTGGCCGGCGGTGTGAACGTCTTGCTGAGTCCGGTGACGGTCATCGCCGCCTCCCGCGCCAGGATGCTTTCGCCAGTCGGGCGATGCAAGACGTTCGACGCCTCCGCCGACGGCTACGTGCGCAGTGAAGGCTGCGGAATCCTCGTGCTCAAGAGGCTGAGCGACGCGGTGCGCGATGGCGATCGGGTCTGCGCGGTCATTTCCAGCAGCGCGGTCAACCAGGACGGCGCATCCAGTGGTTTGACGGTGCCCAATGGTGGCGCACAGCAACGGCTCATCGGGGCGGCGCTGGCTCGCGCCGGTCTGACAGGCGGGGATGTCGACTACCTCGAGGCGCACGGGACGGGCACCCCGCTGGGTGATCCGATCGAGGTGCAGGCGGCCGCAGCCGCCTACGGTGCCTCGCGTGACGCGGACCGACCGTTGCTGATGGGATCGGTGAAGAGCAACATCGGTCACCTCGAGTCGGCATCTGGGGCAGCAGGTCTGATCAAAGTCGTGTTGTCGCTGCAACACGAAGTGCTGCCGCAGAGCCTGCACTTCGACAACCCGTCGCCGCACATCCCGTGGGACTCGCTGCCGGTGCGGGTCGTGGACAAGGCGATTCCGTGGCAGGCCAACGGCAGGCCGCGGCGCGCCGGCGTGAGTTCCTTCGGGTTCACCGGCACGAACGCGCACGTGCTGATCGAGGAGGCGCCGCCACAACCGGCGACCGCCGACGAGGACCCGGCAGGCTCGGAAGACGCGGTGGCTTCAGAGTCCTTGGAGCCGGGCACCCACGACCAGCCTGTCAATGTGCTTGCGCTGTCCGCACGGTCACCGGAAGCACTGGTGGCGTTGGCCCAGCGCTATGAGTCCTGGTTGGCCGCCCACCCCGATGTCGACCTCGCCGACGTATGTCTCACCGCCGGGACAGGCCGTTCGCATTTCGACCATCGGGCCGCGCTGGTCGTGGAATCGGTCGCAGGGTGCGCGCGATGGCCTTACCGAACTGGCCGAGAACCGCCTGCGACCCGGTGTCGTACGTGGCGAGCACACGCACCACCCGACGACGGCGTGGTTGTTCACCGGACAGGGCAGCCAGTATCCGGGGATGTCTCGTGAGTTGTTCGACGCTGAACCGGTTTTCGCCGAAACCGTGACACGTTGCGCGGACGCGGTCGACGGCATGCTGCCGCGTCCGTTGCTGGAGGTGCTCTTCGCCGCCGACCGCGATACCGGAGAGATGTTGCGGCACACGTCGTTCGCGCAGCCGGCCCTCTTCGCCGTCGAGATGGGCCTGGCGCGGCTGTGGCAGTCGTGGGGCATCGAGCCCGACGTGGTGCTGGGGCACAGCGTGGGCCAGTACGCCGCGGCATGTGTGGCCGGAGTTTTCAGCCTCGAGGACGGCGCCCGGCTGATGGCCGAGCGCGGCCGGCTGTTCGGCAGCCTGCCCGAAGGTGGGCGAATGGTGGCGGTGTTCACCGACGCCAAGCACGTCGAGGAGATCGCCGGTGAGTTCCCGCGAGTGTCGGTCGGCGCCTACAACGGCCCCAACACCGTGCTCTCAGGTCCGGGTGAGGATCTGGAGCAGATAGTCGACAGATTCGGTGAGGACGGCATCCGCTGCACCTGGCTGCAGACCAGTCACGCCTTCCACTCGGAACTGCTGGACCCGGTGCTCGATGAATTCGAGTCCTACGCAGCGCAGTTACAGTTCGCCGTCCCGACGTTGCCGCTGGTCTGCAACCGCACCGGCGCCGTGCTCACGGCCCAAACCCCGCTCGACGCCAGTTACTGGCGGCGGCATTCTCGCCAGCCGGTGCAATTCGCCGAAAGTGTGCGCACCGTAGCGGCGCTGGGATGCTCGGTACTGATGGAGATCGGTCCGCAACCGGTGCTGACCGGGGCTGCGGTGCAAGTCTGGCCGGAGCACCTGGCCGCGCCGCGGGCGATCGTCTCGCTGCGCAAGGGCGTTGGCGACCGGCGCCAGATCGCCGACGCGCTGGCCGCGGCCTACGTCGGCGGCCACCGGCCTAATTTCGCTGCGCTGCATCGCCAACCGCGTCGCAGACTCGAATTGCCGACCTATCCGTTCCAGCGCCGTCGCTTCTGGCCCAAGACGTCCGGCATCACCGTGGACGGTCCCACGACATCTGGGATCCTGGGTAGCGCAAAGGATCTCGCCTCTGGCGACTCCGTCTACACCAGCAGGTTGTCCGTCAAATCGCAGCCGTGGCTGTCCGACCACGTCATCTATGGCACCGTGGTCGTCCCCGGGGCGACGTACGCAGCGATGGCATTGGCCGCAGTCGGTCCACCGGCACGGGTGAAGGACGTCTTCTTCTACGAGCCGATCATTCTGCCCGAGAAGGCTTCTCGCGAGGTGCAGCTCACGTTGCATCCGCTCGATGACGGCACCGGTTCGACTTTCAAGGTGCACAGCCGCCCGTACGGTGAACGCGGTGCCGACTGGTCGTTGAACGCGGAAGGCACTGTGGTCACCGGCGTCTCCGACATCACTGACGAGCCGGTGTCCGAGCAGACGGATCCGGTCGACGAAGCAATCGAGCGGCTGAACCGCATGCGTCCGCAGGAGTTGTTCGAGACCTTCGCTGACATGGAGCTGGCGTGGGGGCCGACGTGGTCCGGTTCCCTGAAGTCGCTGTGGCTCGGTGAGGGTGAGGCGATCGGCGACATCGTCGTCGGCGAAGAACTCGCCGAACAGCTGGGAACCGAGCCCATGCACCCGGTACTGATGGACCTGTGCACCGGCGTCGCCTTCCCGGCGTTCCCGGCACTTCTCGCCGCCGAACAGGGCGTGAACGACCTGTTCCTGCCATTGCGGTACGGGCAGGTGACGCTGAAGGAGAAGATGCCTCGGCGGTTCTATTGCCGCGCGAAGTGGCACACCAGCGCGCTCGACAGCGAAACCCAGGTCTTCGACCTCGATTTCGTCGACCGGGATGGCCGCCAGCTCGGAGGGATTCGCGAGTTCACTGTCAAACGCGCACCCCGTGAGGCGTTGCTGCGCGGCCTCGGCGGCGATACCACCCGGCTGCTCTACACCCTCGGGTGGCACGAAGTGGCGCCGCCGGCATCGAGCGGTGATCTCGATGGCGCCGGGAACTCGAACGGCACCTGGCTGGTTGCCGGATTCGACGAACTGGCGGCCACGCTGCCTGGCTGCATCCCGTTCGACCGGGCCATCGATCCGGAGCCCCTGGGACAGCTGTTGGCACAGGCTCACGAGCGCGGTCTGCCGTTCTCCGGCGTCGTCTGGCGCAGCATGGGGCCGGGCACAGAAGAGTCGAGCGCCGATGTCGCAGCGCGGATCGAGACCGAGATCGCCAACCTGCTCAGCGCTGTGCACACCGTGCAACGCGGCTCACAAAACGGCAGCGTGAAACTTCCGAACGGACTCTGGATCATCACCGAGCGGGCCGTGGCATGCGAATCCGGCGAGCCGGTCGATCCAGTGCAGGCGGCGCTGTGGGGATTCGGTCGCACCACGATCAACGAGGAACCGGCGCTGCGCTGCAAACTGGTCGATTGTGACGGATCACAGGAGGCCGTGCACGCACTGGCCAACCTGCTGGCCACACCGACCCAACCCCTCGAGGAACCTCAGCTCGCATTGCGACAAGGAAAGCTGCTGGCCTCACGGTTGTTGCCATGGGCGCGCAGCGGGCATCTCACGGTGCCGCGCTCGACCGACTACGTCCTGGCCCCCACCGAACGCGGCGCGATCGACAACCTGCGGCTGACCGCGGCGGACGTGCCGCCGCCAGGCGAGGGCTACGTGCAGGTCCGGGTGGAGGCCGCGGGCCTCAACTTCCGGGACGTACTCAATGTCCTCGGCCTCTACCCGGGCGACCCCGGACCGATCGGTGGCGACTTCGCCGGCGTCGTCACACAGTTGGGTAGCGGCACAACAGGACTCGAGGTTGGCCAGCGCGTCTACGGCTTCATGCAGGGTGCGTTCGCCAGCCGGTTCAATGTGCCGGCCCAGTTGCTGGCACCGATTCCCGACGGGGTGAGTGCGGTCGAGGCGGCCACCATCCCCGCGGCGGCACTGACGGTCCGGCTCGCGTTCGACTGGGCGCAGCTCAAGCCCGGTGACCGCGTGCTCGTCCACGCCGCCAGCGGTGGTGTCGGCCTGGCGGCGATCCAGATGGCACAGCAGTGCGGTGCCACGGTCTTCGCCACGGCCAGCACCTTCAAACGATCGACGCTGCGCAAGCTTGGTGTGGAGTACGTTTACGACTCGCGCACAACGGATTTCGCCGACCAGATCCTGGCCGACACCGACGGTGCCGGAGTCGACGTGGTGCTCAACAGCCTGACCAACGAGGGGTTCCTCGACGCGACCGTGCGGGCCACCGCCCAGAACGGCCGCTTCGCCGAGATCGCCAAGCGCGACATCTGGACGCCGGAGCAGATGGCTGCGGCCCGTCCCGACATCGCCTACGAGATCGTGGCTCTCGATACGGTGACCATCCAGGAGCCCGAGCGCATTCGCGGCTTGCTGACCGAGGTGTCGGAGGGCTTGGCCAAGGGTGAATGGACGCCACTGCCCGCCGAGATCTACCCCCTGACCGAGGCGACGGGCCGCGTTCCGCCGGATGCAGCAGGCACGGCACATCGGGAAGATCGTGTGCCAGATACCGAATCCGCTCACACCCCGTGCCGATCGCAGCTACCTGATCACGGGTGGACTCGGTGCGATCGGTCTGCACACGGCGTCGTATCTGGCCCACCTCGGTGCCGGTGACATCGTGTTGACCAGCCGGCGCGCGCCCGACGCGGATGCACAACAGGCAATCGAGGAGATCGGCGAGCGCTACAAGTGCCGCGTCCACGTCTTCGCAGCCGATGTCGGCGACGAGTCCGAGGTTACGAGGCTGCTGGACCGGATCCGCGCGGAGTTGCCGCCGCTCGCCGGAGTGGCGCATTTCGCGGGCGTGCTCGACGATGCGCTGCTGTCGCAGCAGAGCCTGGAGAGATTCCGAACGGCATTGGCGCCCAAAGCGTTCGGCGCCTGCCACTTGGACCGTTTGACAAGAGACGATGATCTGGACTTCTTCATCGTGTCCTCCTCGGTGTCCAGCTTGTTCGGTTCACCCGGCCAGGCCAACTACGCGACTGCCAATGCGTTCCTCGACGGCCTGGTCGCGCAAAGAAGGGCGCAAGGCCTGCCCGCCACGGGTATCAACTTCGGCCCCTGGGCCCAGGGCGGCATGGCCTCTTCGGAGGCCGCGAGCGCCAATATCGGTGCGCAGGGCCTGGTTCCGCTGCAACCCTCGGCAGCTCTGGGCGCCCTCGCCGAGGTCGTCGCCAACGGAACCGGCCAGGCGACCGTCATCAAGGCCAACTGGCAGCGGGCCGCGAAGGTGCTGGGCAGTTCGCGTCCACCGATCCTCGACCTCGTGTTGCCAAGCGCCGCCGGAGAGGTGGTCGGCGACAGTGAGTTGCTCCGGCAGTTGCAGGAAATACCGGTGCCGCAGCGCGCCGGCTTCGTCACCGAATTCCTTCAGCGCGAAGTGCAGAACTTCCTACGGCTCGCGCAACCACCCGCGGCGACCAGTCGGTTCCTGGACCTGGGTACGGATTCACTGATGGCGATCGAACTCCGCAACCGGTTGCACAGTCAGTTCGGCGGCGCGTTCACGATCAACGCGACCGCGGTTTTCGACTATCCGACCATCGGAGGGCTCGCCGAGTATCTCGTGGATCAGCTGCCCGATGTGGAATTGCCGCCGGGGGAGGCGCAACCCGTCGCGGAGTCCGAAACCGGGGATGACCGAATCGACACGCTCGGTACGGATCTGCGCGCGACACAGGCGGAGTCCGTGGCAGAGCACCAGTCCCCAGACTGATCGCCGTCCACGTCGAGGTCAATCGGCCCAGCGTTGAGTCTCCACCTCGGCGGGAAGCGCCACCCGTAGAGGTACGTCGAGTCCGTCGTAGATGCCCGGCTTCTGAGTCGACAACCACTCGAGCGCGCCGAGTAGGCGGTTGGCGGCGGTCGTGTTGCCGCCGTCGGCGCGGGTCCCGCCGGGGACGTCGGCACGGCTGACGATGGTCAGCTCTGGATCGCCGTGGACGATCACGCGATGGTCGCCGACGCCTTCGTCGGGATACGGCCAATCCGGCGCGCACGACGAGTGGATGCGAGTGATGTGGTCGATGACGATCCGCTCCCGCCCGCCCGACTTCCCGATCACCTTCAGCCAGAAGGCGCCCTGCGTGCCCTTCTCGAACTGGCCCATGACGGTGTCGACCGTCTCCTCGAGCGGCAGCCGCTCGAGGACCTCGGTGATCTCGTCGATCTCCATGCCGAGCCCGCGACCGATGAGACGGATATTGCCTCCCCACACCATCGTCGGGATGGACGGCAACAGCATCATCGGCATGTCGTCCATCGACCCGCCGAATCCACAGAGCACCTTCACCGCGTGCGGCTGGTCATACGTCGAGTAGTCGAAGATCTCCTGGCAGTGGATGGACCGGATCCGGGTGCACAACCCGGCGGCGATCACCGCCAGCGCATCGTTACCCCAGCCGGGATCGACGCCGCTGACGAGGAGCGTGGCGCCGCCCCCCTCGGCGGCCTGCGTGAGGCGCTCAACCCATTCCGGCGGTGCGGAACGCGGGTCGTAAAGCGAGTACAGCGACGGCGTCACCACATGGGCGCCTGCGCGCAGACAGCGCTCGATGTCGTTGATCGCCTCGTCGGGCCGGGTGTCCCCGGACGCCATGTAGGCCACCGCGTCGCAGTCCACCAGCGCTGCGTCGACGTCCGTCGTGGCGGTGACGCCCGTCGGCTCGTCCAGCCCCGCAAACGTCGCCGCGTCCTTTCCGTCCTTGTCCTGCGAGGACGTGATGACGCCGGCCAGTTGCAGCCCGGGAAACGCGACCGCGCTCCGGATTGCAGTAGCCCCCATATTCCCTGTTCCCCAGACCGCGACACGAAGCACGCGAACACCCTATCGGTCGGGCTCCGTGACGATTCTCACAGCGGCCTGGAAGGGCCCTCCAGACACGTGTCAACTGCGCATTTGGCGCCCCGACCAACCACCGGGTTACTTAGGTTCTGGAAATTGCTCGCGTGCGCTTTGTGTTGAAGTTACTGAGCGGTATAGTTCGGGCCAGTTACTGGTGGGTAACTTAGTCAAAAGTACCCAACCGCATGTGGCCGTCTCATCGAGGAGGAACAGTGAGCCACTACAAGAGCAATGTCCGTGACCAGGAATTCAACCTGTTCGAGGTCTTCGGGCTCGACAAGGTTCTCGGTACCGGCGACTACACCGATATCGACGTCGACACCGCCCGCGAGATGCTCGGCGAGATGGCGCGACTGGCCGCGGGCCCGATCGCCGAATCGTTCGCCGACGCGGATCGCAATCCTCCGGTGTTCGATCCCAAGACGCACACCGTGACACTGCCCGAGTCGTTCAAGAAGTCGATGCGGGTCCTGTTCGACGGCGGCTGGGACAAGGTCGGCCTGCGCCGAGGAACTCGGCGGCATGCCGATGCCCCGCTCGCTGCAGTGGGCCCTGATCGAGCACATCCTGGGCGCGAACCCGGCGGCGTACATGTACGCGATGGGCTCGGGCATGGCCGAGATCTTCTACAAGAACGGCACCGACGAGCAGAAGAAGTGGGCCGTGCTGGCCGCCGAGCGCGGTTGGGGCGCCACCATGGTGCTGACCGAGCCCGACGCGGGCTCCGACGTCGGCGCCGGCCGCACCAAGGCCGTGCAGCAGGCCGACGGCACCTGGCACATCGACGGCGTCAAGCGCTTCATCACCTCGGGCGACTCCGACGACCTGTTCGAGAACATCATGCATCTGGTGCTGGCCCGCCCCGAGGGCGCCGGCCCGGGCACCAAGGGGTTGTCGCTGTTCTTCGTGCCGAAGTTCCACTTCGATCCCGAGACCGGCGAGCCCGGTGAGCGCAACGGTGTGTTCGTCACCAACGTCGAGCACAAGATGGGCCTCAAGGTCTCTGCCACCTGCGAGCTCTCGCTGGGCCAGCACGGCATTCCCGCCGTCGGCTGGCTTGTCGGCGAGGTGCACGACGGTATTGCGCAGATGTTCGACGTCATCGAGCAGGCTCGAATGATGGTGGGCACCAAGGCGATCGCGACACTGTCGACCGGCTACCTCAACGCGCTCGAGTACGCCAAGGACCGCGTGCAGGGTGCCGACATGACCCAGATGACCGACAAGACCGCGCCGCGCGTGACCATCACGCATCACCCGGACGTGCGTCGGTCGCTGATGACCCAGAAGGCCTACGCCGAGGGTCTGCGCGCGCTGTACCTGTACACCGCGACGTTCCAGGACGCTCCTGTCGCCAAGGCACTGCACGACGTAGACCCCGACCTGGCGGTCAAGGTCAACGATCTGCTGCTGCCGATCGTGAAGGGTGTCGGCTCCGAGCAGGCGTACGCCAAGCTCACCGAGAGCCTGCAGACCTTCGGTGGTTCCGGCTTCCTGCAGGACTACCCGATCGAGCAGTACATCCGTGACGCGAAGATCGACTCGCTCTACGAGGGCACCACGGCCATCCAGGCGCAGGACTTCTTCTTCCGCAAGATCGTCCGCGACAAGGGTGTGGCGCTGTCGTACGTGGCGGGCCAGGTCGAGCAGTTCGTCAAGAGCGAGTCCGGCAACGGCCGACTGAAGGCCGAGCGGGCACTGCTCGCGACCGCGCTGGAAGACGTCCAGGGCATGGCCGCATCGCTGACCGGCTATCTGATGGCGGCTCAGGAGAATCCGGCCGAGCTGTACAAGGTCGGCCTGGGCTCGGTGCGCTTCCTGATGAGCGTCGGCGATCTCGTCATCGGCTGGCTGCTGCAGGAGCACGCCGCGGTGGCCGTCGACGCGCTGGACAAGGGCGCCAACGGTGACGACCGCGCCTTCTACGAGGGCAAGATCGCGGTGGCGTCGTTCTTCGCGAAGAACTTCCTGCCGCAGCTGACCAGCACCCGCGGAATCGTCGAGAACCTCGACAACGATGTGATGGAACTGGACGAGGCGGCCTTCTAGCCTTTGCCGCTTCGAACCAAAAACGCCCCCGGACTCTTGGCGGATCCGGGGGCGTTTTGCGTGTCAGAGGGCGTCGACTCCGGAGGCCGCCGTCGCTGCGACGAGGCGTGCTTCCGACTTCGACATGGCCACGGGCACATCATTCACGACGCCGACGTCGGTGATTGAAAGGTGTTGCGTCACAACAGCGGTCGCTACACCCTATACACAAAAAAGGGCGGGTTCGGGAGGACACTAGGTGCGTCTCATTTCCTCGCGCGTCCGGCTTTCAACCTTTGCCGGCACTTCGGACTGGTCTCTCCCGAACCCGTCGTGCGATCGACTGTACGCCTGTGACCGCCCTCACACCAGAGGCGATTTTGGGCGTCAGGAGTCCTTCGTCCGCAGCAGCGCCCTGGTGCGCGCACGCACCTCCGGCGACGCGTCGAAGACCGCGGCGGTGAACTCGTCGACACCCGCGGCGCTCAGTTCGTCGAGGCGCTGCGACACCGTCTGCTCGTCACCGATGATCGCCGCGTCCTCCGGCCCGGCGTAGCCTTCGCGGTCCAGCATCGCGCGGTATGACGGCAGCGATCCGTAGATCGCGAACTCCTCTGCGGCCTGCCTGCGCGCGCCCTCGACGTCGTCGGTCACGCTCACCGGCAGCGATGCGGCCACCCGCACCGCCGACTCCGGCCGCCCCGCCTCCGCGGCCGCTCCCCGCAGCGTCGGCACGACGTGTTCGGCCAGGGTCTTGGGCCCGGTCATCCAGGTCAGTGTCCCGGCCGTACGCCGCCCCGCAAGCCGCAGCATCTGCGGACCCAGCGCGGCGAGGTAGACGTCCGGTGTCGGCGCGCCGGGAATCTGCAGCGACCCGCGCGTCGTCCAGAACTCACCGGTCGCATCCGCGGGCTGCCCGGCCAGCAGCGGTTGCAGGCCGTCGAGGTACTCCCGCATCTGGCGCACCGCCCGGTCCCAGGAGATGCCCCACACCCCCTCGGTGACCAAGCGGTGGCTCATGCCGATGCCGAGTGAGAACCGGCCGCCGCCGATGAGGGTGAGCGTGAGTGCGCGCTGGGCCAGCTGCATCGGGTGCTGCACCTGGATCGGAATGACAGCCGATCCCACCTCGATGCCGTCGACCTCACGAAGGGCGACGCCGAGCGCGATCGGCAGGTCGGCGTCGTAGGGAAGCTGGGCCATCCAGACCCTGCGGAAGCCCTCGTCGCGCAGCTTGGCGAGGTTGTTCACCAGAGCGTCGACCGGTGACGGGCCGCCCGCGTTCAGTCCGACGATGGAGAGGCTGATCTGCATGCTCCCCATCGAAGCACGCGGGTGTGAAGATACTTGGCGATGACGACCGAACTCGCCCGGCTGCAGCACTTCGGCCCCAACTGGTTCGCGTCGGTGATGGGCACCGGCATCGTCGCCACGGCCGGGGTCACGCTGCCGGTGCACGTACCGGGACTGCACGTGTTCTCGCGGGTGGTGTGGGTGGTCGCCTCGGTGCTGCTCATGCTGCTCGTCCTCGCAGTGACGATTCAGTGGGCCCGCCATCCCACGGTCGCGCGCGGTCACGTGCACAACCCACAGATGACCCACTTCTACGGTGCCGCGCCGATGGCGCTGCTGACCATCGGGTCGGGTGCGCTGCTGACGGGCAAGGATCTGATCGGTGAGCGGATCGCCGTCGACCTGGCGTGGGTGCTGTGGACGACGGGCACGATCGGCGGGCTGTTCACCGCGGCGACCATCCCGTTCCTGATGTTCACACAACTCAACGTGGAACCCGACGCCGCGTTCGGCGGCTGGCTGATGCCGGTGGTGCCGCCGATGGTCTCCGCCGCATCGGGTGCCCTGCTGATCCCCCACATGGCTCCCGGCACGGGCCGCGCCACGATGCTCTACGGCTGCTACGCGATGTTCGGCCTGTCACTCGTCGCGGCGCTGATCATCATCTCGATGATCTGGAGCAGGCTCGCGCTGTACGGCACGTCGGGCACCACGCGGGTGCCCACACTGTGGATCGTGCTCGGCCCGCTCGGCCAGGGCATCACGGCCGCAGGCCTGCTTGGCGCGAATGCGGCGTTGGCCGTCCCGCCGGAACTGGCCAGCGGCATGAACATCTTCGCGGTCGTGTTCGGGGTGCCCGTCTGGGGCTTCGCGTTGTTGTGGATCGTGCTGGCCACCGAACTCACGGTCCGCACCCTGCGGCGCGGGATGCCGTTCGCGCTGACGTGGTGGAGCCTGACGTTCCCGGTGGGGACGTTCGTCACCGGCACCACGCAACTGGCGAACCACACCGGGCTGCCCGCATTCAAGGTGGCCGCCGCCGTGGCGTACCTCGCGCTGTTGGGGACGTGGGGATTGGTCGCGGTGCAGACCGCGCGCGGCAGCGTCGGCGGAAGTCTGTTCACACCGCCGCCGACCGCCGGTCCCATCAAGGCCAAGAAGGATCCGCCGCCGAGCTAGCGGGGCTCACACATTCGCCGAACGTGGGTTACCCGCACGCTTGCGGGCCATACGGCGTGACACAACCCCACACTCGAGCGGGTAGGAACTCAGAATTAAGTGCCCCGTGCTGACGTCGGGTCGGGGGGTCAGACGCCAACACGGAGCTATCCGGTGTATCGACCGACCCCGCGGCGCCGTTACACGCCCGCGGAAACTTCTTCTCAGGCCTCGAGGATCGCTGCGACGCCCTGGCCGCCCGCCGCGCAGATCGAGATCAAACCGCGCGCGGGACCACCGGTCTCCTTCTTCTTCTCGCTCAGTTGTTTGGCCAACTGCGCGACGATCCGCGCGCCGGTCGCGGCGAACGGGTGGCCCGCGGCGAGCGACGAACCGTTGACATTGAGCTTGGATCTATCGATGCGGCCCAGTGCCTTGTCCAAACCGAGCCGCTCCTTGCAGTACTCCTCGGAATCCCATGCCGCCAGCGTGGCGAGGACGACCGAGGCGAACGCCTCGTGGATCTCGTAGTAGTCGAAGTCCTGCAGGCTCAAGCCGTTTCGGGCCAGCAGCCGCGGCACCGCGTAGGTGGGCGCCATCAGCAGGCCGTCGTCGCCGTTGACGTAGTCCACGGCCGCGGTCTCGCCGTCGACGAAGTACGCCAGCGGCTCGATCGAATGCGCGGCCGCCCACTCGTCGGTCGCCAGCAGCGCCACCGACGCGCCGTCGGTCAGCGGCGTCGAGTTGCCCGCCGTCATCGTCGCGTCGCCGGCCTTCGCGCCGAACACCGGCTTGAGGTTGGCCAGCTTCTCCGCCGACGAATCGGCCCGCAGATTGTTGTCGCGGTAGAGGCCGAGGAATCCGGTGACGAGGTCGTCGAAGAATCCGCGGTCGTAGGCGGCGGACATGTTCCGGTGACTGGCCGCGGCCAGCTCGTCCTGATCGACGCGCTTGATGCCCATTTTCTTGGCGGTGATCGCGGCGTGCTCACCCATCGACAGGCCGGTGCGCGGCTCGCTGTTGACCGGGATCTCCACGCCCAGCGACGCGGGCAGCTTGCCGACCAGCTTGAGACGGTCGACGTTGGACTTCGAGCGCCGGAGCCCGAGCAGGACGCGGCGCAGATCGTCGCCGAACGCGATGGGTGCATCCGAGGCGGTGTCCACCCCGCCCGCGGCGGCCACCTCGTAGCGGCCGCCCGCGATTCCGTCTGCGGCGGCGATGGTGGCCTGCAGACCCGTCCCGCAGGCCTGCTGGATGTCGAACGCGGGCGTGTACGGCGACAGCGAGCTGCCCAGCACGCATTCGCGCATCAGGTTGAAGTCGCGGCTGTGCTTGAGGACCGCGCCACCGATCACCGCACCGAGCTTCTCGCCCGACAGGTTGTACCGGTCGATCAGCCCGCCGAGCGCAGCGGTGAACATGTCCTGGTTGGAGGCGTTCGCGTACGCCCCATCGGACCGGGCGAAGGGAATTCGGTTGCCGCCGAGAATGGCGGCGCGTCGGCGGGTATCACTAGCCATGAGACCCATAGTACCCACCCTTCTTACTCTGGAGTAAGTTCGTCATCATGGCTACCGATCTGTACTCGCAAATCGTCCACTCGGCGCCCGGATCGTTCCTCGCCAAGCAGCTCGGCATCCCCGCGCCCGAGACCCTGCGTCGGTACCGCGCAGGTGATCCGCCGCTGGCAGGCACCCTGCTGATCGGCGGCGACGGCCGCGTCGTGGAGCCCTTGCGTACCGCGCTCGCCGAGGACTACGACGTGGTGTCCAACAATCTCGGCGGCCGCTGGGCCGACTCGTTCGGCGGCCTGGTGTACGACGCCACCGGCATCACCGAACCCGCAGGACTGAAGGGGCTGTACAAGTTCTTCACGCCGCTGCTGCGCAACCTCGGGGCGTCGGGACGGATCGTCGTCATCGGCACCGTCCCGGAGCAGACGGGCAGCGTCGGCGAACGGATCGCGCAGCGCGCGCTCGAGGGTTTCACCCGCTCGCTCGGCAAGGAGATGCGGCGCGGCGCCACCGTGAACCTGGTGTACCTGGCGGCCGACGCCAAACCCGCGGCGACCGGAATCGAGTCGACACTGCGGTTCCTGCTGTCCGGGAAGTCCGCGTACGTCGACGGGCAGGTGTTCGAGGTCGGCGCGAACGACTCGGCTCCGCCCGCGGACTGGGACCGGCCGCTCGACGGCAAGATCGCATTGGTCACCGGCGCGGCGCGCGGCATCGGTGCGACCATCGCCGAGGTGTTCGCGCGTGACGGCGCGAGCCTGGTCGTCGTCGACGTCGAGGGTTCCAACGAGGCGCTGGGGCAGACCGCCGCGAAGGTCGGTGCGACGGCGCTGACGCTCGACGTCACGGCCGACGACGCCGTGGACCGGATCTCCGAGCACATGCGCGAGCACTACCACGGCTCGAGCCTCGACATCCTCGTCAACAATGCGGGCATCACGCGCGACAAGCTGCTGGCCAACATGGACGAATCCCGCTGGGACGCCGTGGTCGCCGTCAATCTCCTTGCCCCGCTTCGCCTTACCGAAGGCCTGGTGGGCAATGGAACCATCGGCGAGGGCGGCAGGGTGGTCGGGTTGTCCTCGATGGCCGGCATCGCAGGCAACCGGGGGCAGACGAACTACGCGGCCACCAAAGCCGGGATGATCGGGCTGACCGACGCACTGGCGGATTCGTACACAGACAAGGGCATCACCGTCAACGCCGTCGCACCCGGCTTCATCGAGACCAAGATGACCGAGGCCATCCCGCTGGCGACGCGTGAGGTGGGCCGCAGGCTCAACTCGTTGTACCAGGGCGGTCAGCCCGTCGACGTCGCCGAGGCCATCGCCTATTTCGCCAGCCCCGCGTCCAATGCCGTCACCGGCAACACCATCAGGGTGTGCGGCCAGGCGATGCTGGGCGCCTAGGGTGACCACCATGACGCAGCCGTCCGGGTTGATGAACTTGGTTCGTGCGGCGGCGGGGGCGCTGCCGTTCGTGCCGCGCGGCGAAACCTTGCCGGATCGCACATTGACCGTCGACGACCTGTCCATCGACAGCGCCAACGTCGCGGCCTACGCGGCCGTGACCGGCTTGCGGTTCGGCGACGCGGTGCCGCTGACCTATCCCTTCGCATTGACCTTCCCGACGGTGATGTCCTTGGTCACCGGGTTCGATTTCCCTTTTGCGGCAATGGGTTCGGTGCACATCGAAAACCACATCACCCAGTACCGCCCGATCCTGGTGACGGACACGGTCTCGGTGCGTACGCATGCCGAGAACCTGCGTGAGCACCGGCGCGGGCTGCTCGTCGACATCGTCACCGACGTCAATGTCGGCAACGAGACGGCCTGGCATCAGGTGACGACGTTCCTGCACCAGCAGAAGACCAGCCTGTCCGACGAACCGAAGGCGCCGCCCCAGAAGGCACCGAAGCTGGGACCGCCGAACGCGGTACTGCGCATCACGGGAGGCCAGATCCGCCACTACGCATCGGTCGGCGGGGACCACAATCCGATTCACACCAACGCGATCGCGGCCAAGCTGTTCGGCTTCCCATCGGTGATCGCACACGGAATGTTCACTGCCGCAGCCGTTCTGGCCAATATCGAGGGCCAGCTTCCCGAGGCGGTCAAGTACTCGGTTCGCTTCGCCAAGCCAGTGGTGCTGCCTGCGCGCGCCGCGCTGTACGTCGAGCGCAACTCCGGCGGGTGGGAGCTCACGCTGCGCCACGCGACGAAGGGCGATCCGCACCTGATGGGTTCCGTGGACGCGCTCTAACCCGAAAGCCGGTTCGACGCCACCACCGGCGCGTCCTTCTCGGACGGCTTGCCCTTCAAGCCTCGCCAGAACAGGTTGATCATCAGTTCGGCGGCCTCGTCCACGTCGGCGTCGCCGGTGCTCACCCTGGTCGCCACGGCCTCGCCCGCACCGACCAGCGCGACGGCCATCATGTCGAAGTCGGTTTCCGGCCCCGGATTGCGCGTGCCGGACTGCAAGAGTCGCCCCACGAGGTCGATGATCCGCTCACGACCCTCGCGGACGGTGTGCGCAAACGCCTGGGAACTGGTGGCCTGGTTGTACAGCACCATCCACGACGCCCGGTTGGTGTCGATGTAGGTCAGGAACGCCAGAACAGCGTTGCGCAACAGGTCTTTCGGGCTCTGCTTGAAGTCGATCTTGGCGCGCACGTCCTCGACGAACCGGGACAGCTCACGGTCCAGGCACGCACCGAACAGCTCCTCCTTGGAGCCGTAGTACAGATAGAGCATCGGCTTGGAGATCTGGGCTTCGGCCGCGATCGCGTCCATCGAGGTCTCGTGATAGCCGTTCACGGAGAAGATCTGCACGGCGGCATCGAGCATCTGCTGCTCGCGCACCGCGCGCGGCAACCGCTTCGTCCCACCTGCCATTACTCAAGAGTAAGCAATGAGTGGCCGATAAGCGTCGGTAGCGTGACTCCTGCTCAACCACCGCACCGGGGATTGGGCCCCTTGACGGCGGCCATCCGCAACACTGACGCGTCGACCTGAGGCATCGCCAACTCGCCCGCCGCCACCGCCTTCTCCAGCCGGTCCAGTACGGCAGGGACCTCGTCAGTGGTCACCCACAACGCGGTGTCGGCACCGGCCTGCAGTCCCCGCAGGGCCGCATCGGCGACGCCGAAGCGATCCGAGATGGCCTGCATCGACGACAGGTCGTCGGTGAACACGGGGCCGTTGAACGGCGGGCCGCCATAGGCTCCGGAGCGCAGCAGCGCGTAGGCGTTCGGGCTGAGGCTCGCCGGATCGCTTCCGGTGAGGCCGGGCACCTGCATGTGGCCGACCATGACGCCGACCGGCGGTTGCGCGGCGAGCGCGCGATACGGCACCAGGTCGGAGTTCTGCAGGTCGGCGACCGGCGGTGTGGTGACGGCGCCGGTATGCGAATCGCCCGAGCCGTGCCCGTGGCCGGGGAAGTGCTTGAGCACCGGCAGCAGGCCCGCCTCACGCAGCCCGCGGGCGTAGGCGCCTGCATAGTCGGTGACCACAGCCGGGTCGGAGCCGAATGACCGGTCGCCGATCACGGTGTCGTCCGGAGCGTCGGTGACGTCGACCACGGGCGCGAAGTCCATCGTGAACCCCCGGCTGCGCATCGCCTGACCACGCTGCAGCGCGATCTCGTACACCTGCTCGGGAGTCTTGGTCTGGGCCAGCTCCCTCGCCGACGGCTGGATGCCGATCACCGTGGACAGCCGCGACACCCGGCCGCCCTCCTCGTCGACGCTCACGGCCAGCGGCAGCGGGGCCGCCGCATTGGCGATGTCGATCAGCGATCCGTCGGACACCATCGACAGGTCGGTCCAGCTGCCGACCATGATGCCGCCGACATGGTGTGTGTCGACGACGGACCGGGCGTCGGCGGCGTCGTTGACGCCGACCATCAACAGCTGCGCCAGTTTGTCGCGGGTGGAGATGTTCGCGAGCAGCGTCGGCCCATCACCGCATGCAGGCGGGGGAACCATCGCGGGCACCCCCTGTGCCGCACTGCCGGCCATGGCGGGCGAGGCGGCCGGCTGATCTGCGGCGGACGAGCACGCGGAGACGAGTGCGGACAGCGCCACGACGGCACACAGGGCGCGGGTCCCCGAACCTATTGAAGCCATGGGCCCCGACACTAGTCGGAACCGAACCGCGATCCGATCCCGTGGTCGTCCAGCCAGCTTCGCTCGCTGCGCTCAGCGGCGGGCACGTCGAATAACTTCTGCTACTTTGGCCGGATGGATCGGTTTCTCGTGCCCGCCGCGGCCAGCATTGTTGTCGGCCTGCTGCTGGGCGCGGCCGCCGTATTCGGTGTGACGCTGATGGTGCAGCAGGACAACAAGCCCCCGCTGCAGGCGGGCGATCCGGCGTCGTCGGTGCTCAACAGGGTCGAGTACGGCGACCGGACCTGATCCCGAGTCGTTCAGCTCCTGCCCGCCGAAGTTAACGCCACCGCGCCGGTCTCTCGGCGCTGGCTGTGGGTCGTCGCCGCGGCGGCGCTGCTCCTGACGTTCGCCCAGTCACCCGGTCAGATCTCGCCCGACACCAAACTCGATCTCACCGCCAACCCGCTGCGGTTCCTGACGCGCGCCTTCAACCTGTGGAACAGCGAGTTGCCGTTCGGCCAGGCGCAGAACCAGGCCTACGGCTACCTGTTCCCGCACGGCGCCTTCTTTCTCGCCGGCGACGGGCTCGGACTTCCCGACTGGGTGACCCAGCGGCTGTGGTGGGCGCTGCTGCTGGTGGTCGGGTTCTGGGGCCTGCTGCGGGTCGCCGAAGCCTTGAATGATGGCCGGGGCATCGGCAGTCCCACCTCCCGCGTCATCGCCGCCGTCGCGTTCGCGCTGTCCCCGCGTGTGCTGACCACACTCGGCGCAATCTCGTCGGAGACGCTTCCGATGATGCTGGCGCCCTGGGTGCTGCTGCCGGTGATTCACGCGCTGCGAAGTTCGGGCGGGACCCCAGGGGTGGGAACAAACACAGGTTCGGTCCGGGTCCTTGCCGCACGGTCGGCGGTGGCGATCGCGCTGATGGGCGCCGTCAATGCCGTCGCGACACTGTCCGCCTGCCTCGCGGCGGCTATCTGGCTGGCGTGTCACCGGCCCAACCGGTTGTGGTGGCGCTTCACGGGATGGTGGGCGGCCTGCATCGTGCTCGCGGTGCTGTGGTGGGTGGTCGCGCTCGTGCTGCTCGGCCGGGTCAGTCCGCCGTTCCTGGACTACATCGAATCCTCCGGCGTGACCACGCAGTGGATGTCATTGACCGAGATGCTGCGCGGGACCGACGTGTGGACACCGTTCGTGGCGCCGAACGCCACTGCGGGCGCCTCACTGGTGACGGGATCGGTCGCCGTGCTCGCGACCACACTGGTGGCGGCCGCAGGCCTGGCGGGCCTGGCGATGCGGTCGATGCCTGCTCGCGGACGGCTCGTCACCATCCTGCTCGTCGGTGTCGCCGTACTGGCCGTCGGATATTCCGGAGGCCTGGGATCTCCTGTGGCCCATGAGGTTCAGGCGTTCCTCGACGCGGCGGGCACGCCGCTGCGAAACATACACAAACTCGAACCGCTGCTGCGACTGCCGATCGCGCTGGGTCTGGCGCATCTGTTGAGCCGCATCCCGTTGCCGGGGAGCGCACCGCGCGATGTGTGGAGGAATGCGTTCGTTCATCCCGAACGCGACAAGCGGGTGGCGGTCGGCATCGTCGTGCTGGTAGCGCTGACCGCGGCCACCTCGCTGGCGTGGACAGGCCGACTCACTCCGCCGGGCGCATTCGACGCGATCCCGCAGTACTGGCACGACACCGCCGACTGGCTCGACGAACACAACCAGGGTGGCCGTGTCCTGGTCGCGCCGGGCGCCCCGTTCGCCACCCAGGTGTGGGGCAGCAGCCACGACGAACCACTGCAGGTGCTCGGTGACAGCGCCTGGGGTGTACGGGACTCGATTCCGCTGACCCCGCCGAAGACCATCCGTGCCCTCGATTCCGTGCAGCGCCTGTTCGCCGCCGGGCGTCCGTCCGCTGGACTGGCCGATACCCTTGTCCGGCAAGGGATCTCGTATATCGTGGTGCGCAACGACCTGGATCCGGAGACGTCGCGGTCGGCGCGACCGGTCCTGGTACACCGCGCCATCGACGGTTCGCCGGGCCTGGAGAAGGTCGCGCAGTTCGGCGATCCCGTCGGCCCGGGCACGCTGGCGGGATTCATCACCGACAGCGGTCTGCGGCCCCGCTACCCGGCCGTGGAGATCTACCGGGTCAATGCGCCTTCTTCGACGCCGGTGGCGCCGTACCTGGTCGACACCGATGTGATGGCCCGCGTCGACGGCGCACCCGAGGTGCTGCTGCGGCTCGACGAGAGACGTCGACTGCTCGGGCAGCCACCGCTTCCTCCGATGCTGCTCACCGCAGATGCGCAGGAGGCCGGGCTGCCCGTTCCCGTGGTCACCGTGACCGACACCCCGCTGGCCCGCGAAACCGACTACGGCCGCGTCGACGACCACTCGTCGGCGATCCGAACGCCCGACGACACGCGGCACACCTTCAACCGCGTGATGGACTATCCGACTCCCGGCGCCGACACCGTCTACGGGCAGTGGTCGGGCGCACGTGTGTCGGTGTCGAGTTCGGCGTCGGACTCGACCGCGCTGCCCAACGTCGCACCCGCGAGCGGGCCGGCCGCCGCGATCGACGGCGACTCGTCGACGAGCTGGGTGTCCAGCGCGTTGCAGTCGGCGATCGGCCAGTGGCTGCAGGTCGACTTCGACCACCCCGTCACCAACGCCACCATCACTGTCACCCCGAGCGCGACCGCCGTCGGCGCGCAGGTCCGACGCATCGAGGTGTCGACCGTCAACGGGACCAGCACGCTGCGCTTCGACGAGGCGGGTAAGCCGCTCACCGCGGCCCTGCCGTACGGGGAATCGCCGTGGGTCCGGATCACCGCCGTGGCCACCGATGACGGATCCCCGGGTGTGCAGTTCGGCATCACCGACTTCGCCGTCACCCAGTACGACGCCAACGGCTTCGCCCACCCCGTCAGCCTGCGCCACACCGTGTCGGTGCCCGGACCACCGCCGGATTCCGCTGTCGCGCAATGGGATCTGGGCTCTGAACTGCTCGGCAGATCGGGCTGCGCGCAGAGCCCCGGGGGGATTCGGTGCGCGGCGGCGATGGCGTTGTCCCCCGAGGAACCGGTGAACCTGAGCCGGACGCTGACGGTGCCGGAACCGACGGCGGTGATACCCACCGTGTGGGTGCGCGCGCGTCAGGGCCCCAACCTGGCAGACCTGGTCAGCGCTCCGGGCAGTGCGCGGGCAACCGGTGACGCGGACCCGATCGACATTCTGGGTTCGGCGTACGCCGCCGCCGACGGCGACCCGGATACGGCGTGGACCGCGCCGCAGGGCGTCGTGCAGCACAAGGCGGCGCCCAACCTGACATTGAAACTGCCCGTCCGCCGCGAGGTGGCCGCCGTGCAGGTGATGCCGAGTTCGTCGGAACTGCCTGCACATCCGACGCTCGTAGCCGTGGATCTCGGCGACGGCCCACAGGTGCGCCGGCTGACCGGCGACGGCGGGGCCCAGACCCTCGACCTCAAACCCCGCATCACGGACACGGTGAAGGTGTCCATCCTGGACTGGGACGACATCATCGACCGCACAGCGCTCGGGTTCGACCAGCTGAAGCCACCCGGCCTTGCCGAGGTGACGGCACTCGACGCACGCGGCGCCCCGATCGCCGCAGCCGATGCCGCGCGCAACCGCGCCCGCAGCATCGAACTGCCTTGTGGCCGTGGCCCGATCATCGGTGTGGCCGGACAGTTCGTCCAGACCTCGATCAGCACGACGGTCGGCGCGCTGCTCGACGGTGATCCAGTACCCGCCCGGCCGTGTCAGGAGGGGCCGATCATGCTGCCGGCCGGGCAACAGGAGTTGCTGATCAGCCCCGGTGCGGCGTTCATCGCCGACGGCGTTCAGCTTGCCGGCCCGCTGGCGGGTCGAATACGCCCCGCGGCAACGGTTCCCGCGCAGACCGGAACCTGGAGCAATGCCGACCGCGAGGTGAGCGTGCCCGCGTCGGAGACGTCGCGGGTGTTGGTCGTCGCCGAGAGCATCAACCCCGGCTGGGTCGCACACCGCGCAGACGGCATGCGGCTGACACCAGTCACGGTCAACGGCTGGCAGCAGGGCTGGGTGCTGCCGCCGGGCACGGAAGGACCCGTCACACTCGCCTTCGCGTCGAACGCGCTCTACCGCGCCGGGCTGATCGGCGGCCTTGCCCTGCTGCCACTGCTCGCGCTGCTGGCGTTCGTGCCGGTGCGCCGACGCGTTGAGTCGGACACGCCCGCGCGCGTGTGGGCGCCGGGGCGCGTGTCGGCCAGTGTCGCGGTGCTCGCGGTCGGCGCGGTCGATCTCGGGGGTCGCGGGAATCGTCGTGTTCGGCATCGCCCTGGGCGTGCGGTATCTGCTGCGCAACCGCGAAAGGCTGTGTGAGGCGGTCACGGTCACCACGACCGCGGGTGGGCTCATCCTCGCGGGCGCCGTGCTCAGCCAGAACCCGTGGCGGTCGGTCGGTGGATACGTCGGGCACTCGGCAGGGGTCCAGTTGCTCGCCCTCATCTCGGTGGCGATGCTGGCGGCGTCGGTCGTGGAAGACAATCGCAGCCGTTTCACCGTCGCGGGAAGACCGAGCCTTAGCATCGGCTAGGTGCCGCAACTGAATACCGCTCGAGGCGAGATCGACACCGGCGACCTGGGCGTCACGCTCATGCATGAACACGTCTTCATCATGACCACCGAGATCCTGCAGAACTACCCCGAGGCGTGGGGCGACGAGTCCCGGCGCGTGGCCGATGCGATCGCCCGGTTGAACGAACTCAAGTCCCGCGGCGTCGACACCATCGTCGACCTCACGGTTCTCGGTCTCGGTCGCTACATCCCCCGGATCGCCCAGATAGCGGCGCAGACCGACCTGAACATCGTCGTCGCCACCGGCTTGTACACCTACAACGACGTGCCGATGTACTTCCACTACCTCGGACCCGGCGCACCGCTGGGCGGCCCCGAGATCATGGCGGACATGTTCGTCCGCGACATCGAGGAGGGCATCGCCGACACCGGGATCAAGGCCGCGATCCTGAAGTGTGCGACCGACGAACCGGGCGTGACCGCGGGTGTGGAGCGGGTATTGCGTGCCGTCGCACAGGCGCACCGCCGCACCGGAGTGCCGATCTCGACGCATACCCACGCGGGCACCCGGCGCGGCATCGAGCAGCAGCGGATCTTCGCCGAGGAAGGCGTCGACCTGTCCCGCGTGGTGATCGGCCACTCGGGCGACACCACCGATCTGGCGTATCTCGAGGAACTCGTCGGCAACGGCTCCTACATCGGGATGGACCGGTTCGGCGTCGATGTGTACCTCCCGTTCGAGGACCGCGTCGACACCGTGGTCCGCATGTGCGAGCGCGGCCATGCCGACAAGATGGTGCTCTCCCACGACGCCTCCTGCTATTTCGACGCACTGCCGGAGGAGACGCTTCCCGTCGTGCTGCCGAATTGGCACTACCTGCACATTCACAACGACGTCATCCCGGCGCTGAAGGCGCGTGGCGTCACCGACGAACAACTGACCACGATGCTCGTCGACAACCCGCGCAGGATCTTCGAGACCGGGGGCGGTTACTGATGGGCGACGTCCCGCCGATCCCCACGCAGTTCTCTCACCTCGCCGAAGCGGACCCCGATGCGCCCGCGGTCACGTGTGAGGGCCGGACGATGACCCGGGGTGAGCTCGACGCATCGACCAATCGACTCGCCCGGGCGTACGCCGAACTCGGTGTCGGGCAAGGTGATTACGTCACCATCGTCATGCCCAACTCGATCGGATGGGTGCAGGCGGTGTTGGCGGCCTGGAAGCTCGGCGCCGTGCCGCAGCCGTTGTCCGCCAGGCTCCCCGACGCCGAGCTGGCGGCACTGCTGCAGCTGCGGCCGCCGGCCCTGTTGGTCGGCCGCGACGACCCCAACGGCGTAACAGTCAGTGTGGCAGGCGGTTTCACACCCGGACGCGAGGTTTCCGACGCCCCGTTGCCCGAGGCGGTGTCGCCGGTGTGGAAGTCGATGGCATCGGGCGGCAGCACCGGCAGGCCCAAGCTGATCGAGGCAGGCGGCGACAGTCGGTTCCCCGCGGCCGCGGGATATCCGCTCGGTGCACAGGAGGGTGACGTCAATCTGCTCTCGGTGCCGCTCAGCCATAACACCGGGTTCGGCACGTTCGCGATCGGCCTGGTCCAGGGACATCATCTGGTGCTGATGCCGCGGTTCGAACCACACGAATTCCTGCGGTTGGTCACCGAACACCGGGTGACCTATCTGGCGACCGTGCCCACGATCATGCAGCGACTGCTGCCCGTGTACCGCGCCGACCCCGATGCCTACGACCTGTCCACGATCCGCCGGTTCTGGCACCTGGCCGCACCATGCCCGCCTGCGATCAAACGGGCGTGGATAGACATCCTCGGCCCGGAGGCGGTCTGGGAACTGTACGGCGGCACCGAATTACAGGCGCTGACGTTCATCAATGGCGAACAGTGGCTGACCCATCCCGGGTCGGTCGGTGTCGTGGTCGCGGGCGAAATGAAGGTGCTCGACGACGACGGGAACGAATGTCCACCCGGTGTCAGCGGCGAGATCTACATGCGTCCGTCCCCGGGAAGCGCGCCGACATACCGGTACATCGGCGCTACCGCGAAGCAGCGTGACGGCTGGGACTCGCTGGGCGATCTGGGGTACTTCGACGAGGACGGCTTCCTCTATCTCAACGACCGCCGCGTGGACATGTTCACTGTCGGAGGCCGAAACGTCTACCCCGCCGAGATCGAGTCGGCACTGTCTGCACACCCGGATGTGTTGTCCTGCTTGGTGGTCGGCGTACCTCATGATGACCTGGGTCAGGTGCCGCACGCCATCGTGCAGGCCGACGGGCTCGACGAGGCCGCGGTGATCGCGTTCCTGACCGACCGCGTCGCCGGCCACAAGCTGCCCCGCACGGTGGAGTTCAGCGATACTCCGCTGCGCGACGACGCCGGAAAGGCCCGCCGCTCGGCGGTGCGCGACGAGGTCATCGCGCGACGGCAGGCTCGGGCTCGTCGGTGACCGAACTATCAAGGGGCGCAGGATCGTTCCGTCTCTCCCAGCGCCGCAGGGCGCCTCGGCACGGCGACTCCACCAACGCGTAGCTGACCGCCGCGATCGCGAACCCGAACACGACCGTCAGCACCAGCACGATCGGCATGTGCCCGTTGAAGGCGAACTCGCCGATGACCGGGAAGACCATCGCCAGCGCCGCCAGGTGCCACACGAACAAGCCGTAGGACCATCGCCCCAGCGTCACCATCGTCGTGCTGCCCAACAGGCGATGCGGGGTGTCGGGCCGGTCCAGCACGAGCGGGGCGATCAGTGCCCCGGCGACCACTGCCCCCATCGCGGTCTTCACGACGAACTGGCTGACGGTGCCGGGGGTCAGTCCCTCCGGACCCGCCAGCGGCGATGCCGCGACAAGGAACGCCACGATCGCGATACCCGCCATCAGTACCCGCCGGCGGGCCAGGCGGTGCGGCCACCCGATCGGCGTCATCGTCAACTCGGCCAGCAGCATCCCGGCGGCGAACCACGAGAAGAAGGCGGGCGGCCAGTTCAGCGGATTGACGCCGAAGGGAGCGGAGAACGGGCTCGCCGCGACAATCAGAGCCCAGGCGAAGCTGGCCACCGCCGCCGCCGCGATGACCGGTATCCGGGCGCGCACCGGCAGGCGTCGCGCGAGCAGCGCCAGCAGCGGCAGCGCCAGGTAGAAGGCCACTTCGACCGACAGGCTCCACATCTGGGTGAGGCCCGCGGTCAGCGTGAGCGGCACGTAGATCTGGGTCAGCGACAGGTTGGCCAGCCACACCGTCAGATCGGCCTTCGCCTCCGGCAGCAGCGACAGGATGACCACGACCGCGACCAGGTAGCCGGGCATGATGCGGACGATCCGCGACCGCAGGTAGTGCCCCGTCGGCGGGACGGGCCGCAGACCCCGGGCGGCGGCGGCGTGGCCGCGCCACAGCAGGAAGCCCGACAGCGCGAAGAACACCGCGACCGCGAGGTCGAACCTGCCGAACAGCCGGCCGGTGACCCCACCGGTATGGCCGGTCTGGAACGCGACGTGGGTCACAACGACGCCGACCGCCGCGCAAGCCCGCATCCCCTCGACGGCGGGCAGGAAACCACGCGTCCCGCCGACGTCCGAGGTTTCCGTCACGACGACAAGTGTGCCGGGCGGAGCGAAAGCCGCTGAATACGGGTACTCACGCGGCCACGGCTGGATGCACTCGGAGTAAACAACGACCTTAACTTGTGCTGTTAGGGTCGAACGGGTTTGCGGGGCTCCCGCAGGTGAAGGAGGCACGGTTTGAACCGCGCAGTGGCGCTGCGTATTGCGGCATGCGGGATCATGGGGCTGGGCGCTGCGCTGCTGATTGCGGCACTGCTGCTGTCCACCTATACCCACGGCAAAATCGCGAAGGTTCCGCTCAACCTGGACGCCACACTGATCAGTGACGGCACCGGAACGGCCTTCGATCCCGCCTCCCTCAACGGTGAGAAGTTCGTCGTCGACCGCAATGTGCCGCTGGCTCTGCAGGAGCAGATCACCGTCGAGTCGCCGTCCAACGCGGACGTCGTGACGCTTCAGGTCGGCAGCACGCTGCGCCGTACCGACAAGCAGCAGGACGAGGGTCTGTTGCTCGCGCTGGTCGACACCGTCACCGTCAACCGCCAGACGGCGGAGGCGGTGTCCAGCGAGAGCAATCCCGGCGGCGCCGTGCAGAAGCCGCGGGGCATCGACGACGACCAGCCGCCGACCAACATCGCGCTGCCGCACGACGGACTGACCTACCGCTTCCCGTTCGACACCGAGAAGAAGACCTACCCGGTCTTCGATCCGATCGCCCAGAAGGCGTTCGACGCCAACTACGACGGCGAGGAAGACGTCAACGGGTTGACCGCCTACCGGTTCAGCCAGAACGTCGGCTACGACTCGGACGGCAAGCTCGTCGAACCGGTCAAGTACTCGTCACTGCTCGATGACGACGCGGACGCCGAGGTCACTGCGCGGGCCGCATTGTGGGGAGTCCCCGGCGAGCCCGACGAGCCGATCACGATGACCCGTTATTACGCCGCGCAGCGCACGTTCTGGGTCGATCCGGTGTCGGGCACGATCGTCAAGAAAGAGGAGCACGGCTACCACTTCTACGCGCGTGAGCCGCTCAAGCCCGAGGTGACCTTCGTCGACTACAAGCTCGCCTTCAACGAGGAGACGGTCGAGTCCCAGGTCGCCAGCGCGCGGGACGAACGGGACCGGGTCGGGTTGTGGGGGCGCATCCTGCCGATCACCTTCACCGCGATAGGGCTGGTCACGCTCGTGGGCGGCGCGCTGCTGGGATCGTTCAGCCTGCGCGCGGAGTCGGCGCTCATCGATCCGGGACTCGACGAGGCAGATCACAGCTTCTTCGACACCCAGGGGATACAAGTGCCGGGTGCTGAGGCGAAAACCGAGAAGCTGCCTGCCTCCAGACCGACCGACCTGCCTCCGGACAGACCGGTCTGACCGCCCGTATCACCTCTACCGCCAGGGCTCGATCGCTGGCGGCGCCGGCGTACGCGTTGGTGCTGTCCCTGGTGGTGACGGCGCCGCTGTTCGCGCCGGGCTATCTGCTGCTCCGGGATGCGGTGTCGACGCCGCGCTCGTATCTGTCCGACGCGGCGCTCGGGCTGTCGGAGGCCGCACCGCGGGCGCTGCCCCAGGATTTCGCGGTGGCGCTGGCCTCGACGGTGATCGACGGCGGAGTCGTGGTCAAGCTGTTGTTGACGGCCGGGCTGTGGCTCGCGGGGTGGGGCGCGGCGCGGCTGGTGACGGCGGTTCTGCCCGAGGCCGGGGTGGCCGGCCAGTGCGTCGCGGCGACGCTCGCGATCTGGAACCCGTATGTCGCGGAACGACTTCTGCAGGGCCACTGGAGCCTGCTCGTCGGCTACGGATGCCTGCCGTGGGTGGCCGCGGCGATGCTGCGGCTGCGCGAGCCCGAACCCGGCTGGACCGGGGCGGCCACGTTGGTGTTCTGGATCGCGCTTGCCGGGTTGACGCCGACCGGGCTGATGTTGGCCGCCACCGTCGCGGTGGCATGCGTGCTCGCACCGGGCGCGGGATGGCCACGATGGCGGTGCGGTGCGGTGGCACTGGGCGCCGCGTTGGTGGCGGCACTGCCATGGCTGTCGGCCGCGATCGTCGCGAGGTCGTTGGCATCCTCACAGGCCGAGGGGGTCGAGGCGTTCGCGGCGCGGGCTGAGCCCGGCCTGGGGACGCTCGGGAGCCTGGCCGGTCTCGGTGGGATCTGGAACGGTGACGCTGTACCGATCTCTCGGACAACGCTTTTCGCGGTCATCGCGACGGTGGTCCTGCTCGGCATCGTGGTTTTGGGGCTGCCGGTGGCGATTCGCCGTCCGGCGGCCGTGCCACTGTTGTGTCTTGCTGCGGTCGCGGTGGTGGTGCCCGCGGCGATGGCGACGGGTCCCGGTGTGGCAGCGCTGGAGGCGACGATTCGCGCGCTGCCCGGCCTCGGTGTGCTGCGCGATGGCCAGAAATGGGTGGCGCTGGCGGTTCCCGGTTACACGCTCGCAGGCGCTGCCGCGGTTGTCGCACTGCGGCAACGACTTCCGGCGGCGGCGACGGCATTGATCTGCTGCGCGGCATTGGTCGCCACGCTGCCCGATCTGGCGTGGGGAGTGGGCGGCAAGGTGACCTCGGTGGAGTATCCGCCGGGATGGGCCACGGCCGCTGCGATGATCAATGCCGACCCGCGCCCGGTCGCCGTCCTTCCCATGGACAGCATGCGGCGCTTCGAATGGGCAGGCGATGCACCGGTACTCGACCCTCTGCCGCGATGGGTCAGAGCCGATGTGCTGTCGACCGGTGACCTGAGGATCGGCGGTCGAACGGTACCCGGTGAGGGTGTACGCGCCCGCGCCGTCCAGCAGATGTTGTTGAGTGGCGCCGATCGCGATCAGCTGGCGGAGGCGGGCATCGGCTGGGTAGTCGTCGAATCCAGCAGTGAGACAACGGCTCTGGCGCTGCCGGTGGCCTATCGCGACGAGTACCTCACCCTCTACCGGGTGGGCGGCGACCATCCGCAGGCGCCCGGACGCGGCATCGTGCTGGCCGCGCACCTCGCCTGGCTGGCGATGCTGTTCGCCGGACTGGTCGGCGCGGTTGCGACGCTGCGCCGCGCTGGCGACTAACTCACGAGTTATCCCCAAGCGCAGATTCATCCACAGGTAGGGGGTCGCGCACGTTCGTTCGTCGGTCAGTGAGAGGAGGATTGAAACGTGTTCGAATCAGCCTCCGATGGCGAGTTGCTCGACGTGATGCGCGATGGGCAGCGTGGTGAGCGGATGGCGTTCGCGCGTGAGCTGTTGGCGGCGGGTCGGTTCACTGTGCAGCGAATAGCCGCTTCGGGCCAGGATTATCTGGAGTGGTGTGTGGACTATTGGGATGTGGTGGCCGCTGAGATCGCCGCGGAGTTGGGGATCAGCCGGGGGCGGGCGTCCTCGTGGATGGACTATGGGCAGACGCTGATCGAGCGGCTCCCCGTATTGGGTGAGGTGTTCGCCGCGGGTGCGGTGGATTTCCGGGTGATCCGGATCGTGGACTTTCGCACCGCGCTGATCACCGATGAGCAGGCGCTGGCAGCGATTGATGAGATGGTGGCGTACAAGGCGCCGGGCTGGAATGCGTTGTCGGATAAGAAGGTGGCCCAGCTGCTGGACTGGATGGTCCTCGACGTCGACCCCGACGCGGTGCGGGTGGCCAAAGAATGTGATGACGACCGCCATTTCGAGGTGGGGCCGGCGCGAAATGGCGATGACCGAGATCTATGGTTCGGTGCGCGCCACCGACGGGGCGGCGCTGAACGCGAGGCTCGCCGGGTTGGCGGCATCGGTGTGTCGCGATGATCCCCGCAGCACCCGGCAACGCCGCGCCGATACCATCAGCGCGCTGATGGCCGGGGAATCGACGATGGCGTGCCAGTGCGAATCAGCGCAGTGCCCGGCCGGCGCCAACGCGGACACCACATCGAATGTCGTGATTCACGTGGTGGCCCAGGAGGCCACCGTCAACGGCGAGGGGACCACACCGGGCTTTGTGCCCGGGGTCGGGGTGATCCCGCCGGCGATGGTGCGCGAGGTGGCCAAGACCGCCCAACTCAAGCCGATCGTCGTTCCCAAAGACGCGCTGGCCGAGCCGCAGTACCGGCCCTCGACCGCGCTGGCGGAGTTCGTGCGCTCCCGGGATCTGACGTGCCGCTGGATGGGTTGCGACACGCCGGCCTGGCAGGCCGATATCGATCACACGGTGCCGTATCCATTTGGGCCGACGCACCCGTCGAACAACGACTGCTTCTGCAGGTTTCACCATTTGATGAAGACATTTCACGGCGGGCCCGGTGGTTGGAATGTGATCCAGCAGCCCGACGGCACCATTGTGTTCACCTCGCCCAGCGGCCGCAGGCACACCACCGAACCGTTCGGGGCGATGCTGTTTCCGCAATTGGCCCTACCTACCGGCGAACTCCAACTGCCCGATCAGCCACCGCCAGGTGAGAACCGCGGTCTGAAGATGCCCAAACGAAAACGCACCCGCGCCCAAGAGCGCGCCTACCGAATACAACGGGAACGCAACGCGAATGCGGCCCGCTACGCCGCCGACCCACCACCGTTCTAGCGATCAGCGGCTAGACGACGCCGCTGATGCGGGTCTGAGAATGCACTGCTTCAAGAACCGTGCGCATCGCCGCGGCGCTTTGGCGCCAGGAGAATTCGCCGCTGCGGACCTGCGCCTTGGCTCCCAGCTGTTCACGAAGGACCCGATCGGAGAGCAGGCGCTCGATCCCGTCGACCAGGCCGTCGAAGTGATCGACGAGGAGTCCGGTGACTTCGTCGATGATCGAGTCGGTCAGTCCGCCCGAAGATCGGTAACCGATGGTAGGCACGCTGTGCTGGCCGGCTTCGGTCACGGCCAACGCCCAGCCCTCTTTCCGCGAGGGCAGTACATGGACCCAACTGCGCTGCAGGACCTCATGTTTGGTGTAGTCGTCGACGTGTCCGTGGAACGTCACCGCGTCGGAGATGCCGAGTAACTCGGCGTGCTCGACCAAGCGCCGTTCCCACCAGCCGCCGCCCAGGACGTCCAGGTGCACGTCCGGGATGCGCGAGCGCAGTTCGGCGATCGCCTGCAGTGCGTCCTCGATCTGCTTGTGCGGCACCAGGCGCGATAGCACCGCGACCCTCGGCGTTGCCGACCGCGGCATGGTCAGGGTGGCCGCGGGAGCCTGGTCGAGGCCGTTGCGCACAACGGCGATCCGGCCGGGGTCCACGCCGAGGGCTGTCAGGTCCCGCGCTGACGGCAGCGACACCGTGACGTACTGATTGCGGCGGTGCAGCCACGGCGACAGCCGGGACTCCACGAACCAACCGAAGCGACCCATCACCGGACCGGCGACCGGCCACTGCTCGCGATGGCAGTGGTGCACGAGTACGGCGACGCGGCGACCGTAGGCCAGTCGCGCCAGGAACGGGATGCCGTTCTGCGAGTCGATCACCACGTCGGGGCGGACCTTGCGCAGCGGGCCGAGTCCGACGCGGGCGAGCACCATCGACAGCCCCGCCCAGATGTAGATGGAGTAGGAGCCACCGCCGCGGCTCACTCGCAACCCGTCGACGATCTCGCGGCGCGCCGAGCCCGGATAGCGCGCAGTCCGCAGAGTCACCTCGACACCCGACGCGGCGAGTTGCGCGCCGATGCGCTGCAGGTACGTCTCGCTGCCGCCACCTTGCGGGTGACCGGTGTCGCGCCAGCACAGCAGCAGCACGGAGCGAACACCTCGGTCGGACATCCCGTCCACCCTAACCGCTGGCTACTGTTCGTTCCGATGGCTGTCACCGACCTGTACGCCCGCCGGGCGACGCTGTCCCGGTCGTTGCGGCTGCTGCGCGAGTTCCGCTTCGAACAGCCCGACCCGGGCCGTTTCTACGGTGCGCTCGCCGAGGACACCGCGGCGTTGGTCACCGACTTGTGGCGCGCGGAGCACCGCGCCGCGCCTGCCGGGCGCACACTTCTCGACGTCGGCGGCGGACCGGGCTATTTCGCTGCAGCCTTCGCCAGCGCCGGTTTCACCTACATCGGGGTCGAACCGGACCCTGCCGAGATGCACGCCGGGCCCGCGGAGAACGACGGCGTGGCCACCTACGTGCGAGCGTCGGGGATCGCCTTGCCGTTCGACGACGACAGCGTCGACGTCTGCTTGTCTTCCAACGTCGCAGAACATGTGTCGGAGCCGTGGCGGCTGGGTCGCGAGATGCTGCGCGTCACCAAACCGGGCGGGCTGGTGGTCCTGTCGTACACGGTGTGGCTGGGTCCGTTCGGCGGCCATGAGACCGGGTTGTGGCACTACCTCGGCGGGGAGCGGGCCGCCAGGCGCTACACCCGCAGGCACGGCCATTCGCCGAAGAACAACTACGGCTCGTCATTGTTCGCGGTGTCGGCCGCTGACGGCCTGCAGTGGGCGACCACCACCGGCGCGCTGCTCACCGCATTTCCCCGCTACCACCCGCGATGGGCCTGGTGGATGACGCGGGTGCCGGTGCTCAGAGAGTTCCTGGTGAGCAATCTGGTGCTGGTCTTGCGACCTCCGTCGGCTGATGACTGAAACAGGTTCTCGTTTTGTCGTTCGATGGGTAGGGTGGCGCCATGACGCAGACCGTGGCTTTCAAGACCGAGTGGGACAAGCTGTTCATCGGCGGCAAGTGGGCCGAGCCGGCCTCCTCTGAGGTCATCGAGGTGCACTCACCCGCGACCGGCCAGCTGGTGGGCAAGGTGCCGCTGGCCGTGGAGGCCGACGTCAACGCCGCATGCGCGGCCGCGCGCAAGGCCTTCGACGAGGGCCCGTGGCCGCACATGTCGCCGCAGGAGCGCGCCGCAATTCTCGCCGCAGCCATCAAGGGCATGGAGGCGCGCGCCGACGAGCTCAAGTACCTGCTCGCCGCCGAGACCGGGCAACCGCAGACGATCGTCGACATGATGCAGTACGGCGCCGCGATGTCGGCGTTCCAGTACTACGCCGGGGCGGCCGACAAGTTCCACTGGAAAGAGATCCGCGACGGCGTCTACGGTCAGACGCTGGTCGTGCGCGAGCCCATCGGTGTCGTCGGTGCGGTCACCGCGTGGAACGTTCCGTTCTTCCTGGCGGCCAACAAGCTGAGCCCGGCCTTTCTGGCCGGCTGCACGGTGGTGCTCAAGCCCGCCGCCGAGACCCCGCTGTCGGTGTTCGCGATGGCAGAGATCTTCGCCGAGGCGGGTCTTCCCGAGGGCGTGCTGTCGATCGTGCCCGGCGGTCCCGACACCGGGCGCGCGCTGACGTCCAACCCCGAGCTGGACAAGTTCACGTTCACCGGCAGCTCCGCGGTCGGCAAGGAGATCGCCAAGATCGCCGCCGAGAAGCTCAAGCCGTGCACTCTCGAACTCGGCGGCAAGTCCGCCGCGATCATTCTCGAGGACGCCGACCTGGACTCCACGCTTCCGATGCTCGGGTTCTCGGGCGTGATGAACAGCGGACAGGCGTGCGTCGCCCAGACTCGAATCCTGGCACCGCGCTCGCGGTACGACGAAGTCGTCGAGAAGCTCTCGAACTTCATCTCCGCGATGCCGGTCGGGCTGCCCGACGATCCGAACGCCGCGATCGGCCCGCTGATCTCCGAGAAGCAGCGTGAGCGCGTCGAGGGCTACATCAAGAAGGGCGTGGACGAAGGCGCCCGTCTGGTCACCGGCGGCGGACGGCCCGAGGGTCTGGACAGCGGTTGGTTCGTGCAGCCGACGGTGTTCGCCGACGTCGACAACTCGATGACCATCGCGCAGGAGGAGATCTTCGGTCCGGTGCTCGCGGTGATCCCCTATGACACCGAAGAAGACGCCGTGCGCATCGCCAACGACTCGGTGTACGGACTCGCGGGCAGCGTGTGGACGACCGACAACAAGAAGGCGATGGAGATCGCCTCGAAGATCCGCACCGGCACCTATGCGGTCAACATGTACGCGTTCGATCCCTGCGCCCCGTTCGGCGGCTACAAGAACTCCGGTGTCGGCCGTGAGAACGGTCCCGAGGGCATCGAGGCGTACGTCGAACCCAAGAGCGTGCTGCTGCCCTTCGGCTACACGCCTGAGGACTGACGCGAGCAGACGGCGTTCAGAACGCTTCCTCGCGCAGATCCATGATCGAGAGGTCGACGACCTCGATGATCTTTCGTTCGGCGGCCAGCCGGGGCAGGACGTTCTTCACGAAGAACGTTGCCGCAGCGATCTTTCCGGTGTAGAACGCCCGGTCGGCATCGGTGGGATCCTCGTCGAGCGCTGCGGCGGCTATCTCAGCCTGATGCAGCAGCAGCCATCCGATCAACAGGTCTCCCACTGCGAGCAGGAACGGCACCGATTGCAGGCCGAGGCGGTACAGCTCGCGGGCATTCTCCTGAGCTGAGATCAGGTAGCCGGTCATCGCAGCGGTCATCGCCTGCAGGTCGGCCAGCGCGGCGGCCAAAAGCGTGCGCGCTTCGGCCAACTCCGGACGGGCGTCGGCGCTGGAGATGAATTGCTGAATCTGTCCGACCACGTGGGTCAGCGCGGCGCCCTGGTCACGGGCGATCTTGCGGAAGAAGAAGTCCTGCGCCTGAATCGCGGTGGTGCCCTCGTAGAGAGAGTCGATCTTCGCGTCACGGATGTACTGCTCGATCGGGTAGTCCTGCAGGAACCCGGAACCACCGAAGGTCTGCAGTGATTCGGTCAGGCACTGATAGGCGCGCTCCGAGCCGACGCCCTTCACGATCGGCAGCAGGAGATCGTTGACCCGCCCGGCCATTTGGGCGTCCGCTCCGGAGACCACACTGGCGACCGCGACATCCTGATGGGCGGCCGTGTAGAGGTACAGCGCCCGTCAGACCCTCCGTGTAGGACTTCTGCACGAGCAGCGCGCGGCGCACGTCGGGGTGGTGGACGATGGTGACGCGCGGCGCATTCTTGTCGGTCATCTGTGTCATGTCGGCGCCCTGAACTCGGGTCTTCGCGTAGTCCAGCGCGTTGAGGTAGCCGGTCGAAAGCGTGGCGATTGCTTTGGTGCCCACCATCATTCGCGCATATTCGATCACCTTGAACATCTGGGCGATGCCGTTGTGGGTGTCGTTGACAAGCCACCCGACCGCGGGCGTTCCGTGCTGACCGAAGGTGAGTTCGCATGTCGCGGAAACCTTCAGGCCCATTTTGTGTTCCAGACCGGTGACGAACACCCCGTTGCGCTCACCGGGTTCGCCGGTCTCGGGTTCGAAGTGGTACTTCGGCACCATGAAGAGGCTCAACCCCTTGGTACCCGGGCCAGCACCCTCGGGGCGGGCAAGCACCAGGTGCATGATGTTCTCCGACAGGTCGCTGTCGCCGTTGGTGATGAACCGCTTGACGCCGTCGATGTGCCACGTGCCGTCGGGTTGCGGGATCGCTTTGGTCCGACCGGCGCCGACATCGGATCCGGCGTCGGGTTCGGTGAGCACCATCGTCGCGGACCAGTCGCGCTCCATCATCAGCGACGCCCAGTGCTTTTGTTGCTCGTTGCCGATGCTGTAGAGGATGTCGGCCATCTTCGGGCCCGCCGAGTACATGAATGCGGCGGGCTGGGCTCCGAGGACGAACTCGTTGATCGCCCACTCGACCATTGCCGGCGCGGGCACCCCGCCGATGTCCTCGGCCATGCCGACGCGAAACCACTCGCCCTGGTGCCAGGCGCGGAATGACTTCTTGAACGGCTCGGGCAGAGTCACGGCGTGCGTGGCCGGGTCGAAGGTCGGTGGATGCCGGTCGGATTCGGCGAACGATTCTGCCGTCGGCCCCTCCGCCAGGCGGGACGCCTCTTCGAGCATCTGGTGCACAGACTCGCCGTCGAGGTCGCCGAACTCTCCGCCGGCCAACACCTTCTCCAGTTCGAGCACTTCGAAGAGGTTGAACTCAAGATCACGCACGTTGCTCTTGTAATGGCCCATGACGAGCGCCCTCCACCGTCCGAATGGGCCCGAGCGTAGCCGCCTCAGCGGCCCTGGAACCGCGCTTCGCGACGCTCGATGAAGGATTGCACTCCTTCGGCGGCGTCGGCGCTGGCAAACAGCATCGTCATCTCCGGCCGCAGCCGCTCGATTGCGGCGGCGTCTCCCTGGGACGCCGCCAGGTGCGCCGACGCCAGAGTGGCCCTGACTCCCAGCGGGGCGGCGCGGTCGGCGATGGTATGCGCGATCTGGAGCGCGCGCTCGTGTGCGGCAGACGCGTCGGAGGCGAGCTCCTGAACGAGGCCGATGCGGTGCGCCTCGTCTGCGCCGAACTCGTCGCCCGTCAATATCCACCGCATCGCATTGCCCCATCCCGCCTGTTTCGGAAAGCGGACGGTGGCGCCACCGAATGGATAGATGCCGCGCAACACCTCGATTTGGGCGAACCGAGTCGTGGCAGCCGCGACCCTGATGTCCGCCGCAAGGAGCAACTCGATACCGAGGGTGAGACACCGTCCGTGTGCGGCCGCCACGATGGGCTTGGTCCATTCGCCGTCCAGCCGCCACGGGTCCCGGCCGTCCTCGGGAAACGGCACCACCCCGTTGACGATGTTCGGTCCGACATCGACCAGGTCCAGGCCCGCCGTGAAATGGTCACCGTGTGCGAGAAGCACGCCGGCGCGCAACGAGTCGTCGTTCTCGAGCAGGGCGTAGGCGCGCGACAGGTCCGCCAGCATGGCGAGGTTGAAGGCGTTTCGTTTATCGGGCCTGTTCAAACCCATGATCAGTACGTGTCCCTCGCGTTCCAACGACACGGTTTCCAAGGTGAGTGGCTGCACTGCGGTCATGGCGTCGAGTCAACGCCTGACGGCCTGATTATGCAATAAACCATAATTGGTGTTACTGCCATTGATTGATGGCAATAGGGATCCATGCTCGTTCACCAGGTGTTTACCTCAGATTAGGCTGTGACGCGGAATACTTTATTGCGCACGTGTGTTATCGCTTTTATGATGATCGTCATAGATTGGGAGGCACCCGATGTGGATCGTTGAGGTCAACTTCGCTGGCCGCCGATTCGTCCACGAGGTAAACACCCGGCGGCCGATGTTCCGGTTCGGTTCGCGCAGCTTCGGCGGGCGTCGATCGCAGCTGCAGCAGACGCGCGCCGCCTGACCACACCCGTTGGAGGTTTGTTCTGTCTTCCGCCGTCGCCAAGCCCCGCGCCAAGCGCGGCTCGACCCGCACCAACATGTTGATCAGTGCCGCCGAGGTGCTGCGAGAGCGTGGTGCCGCGGGGGTGACGATCGACGAAGTGCTGGCTCGCAGCGGCGCACCGCGCGGTTCGGTTTACCACCACTTCCCCGACGGCAGGAACCAGATCCTCACCGAGGCGCTGCAATTCGCCGGTGAGGCCATCACCGAAGTCATCGACGAAGCCGCCACCAACGGCGGGATGTATCTGGTCAGGAAGTTCGTGTTGTTCTGGGAGGAAATGCTCGTCGAGAGCGACTTCGCCGCCGGCTGCCCGGTTGTCGCCGCGGCCATCGGCTCGGCCGACGAAGAGCCCCAGCTGACCACCGTCGCCGGCAGCATCTTCGGCCACTGGCGGGACGCGCTCACGCGGGCGTTCGTCGCCGACGGTTTCGACGACACCGACGCCGCCTCCCTGGCCATCACATGCATCGCCTCGCTGGAAGGTGCCGTGGTGTTGTGCCGGTCGACCCGCAGTGTCGATCCTCTGCGCGACGTTGCAGCCCAGCTCGAGTTCCTGATCAAGTCAAGGGAATTCGTACAGCGCTACGGTCTGCCTCATATCGAGCGCGCCGAACGCTAAACGCTGAACGCTAGGCCTTTCGCCACCGCGCGCAGACGAAATCGCGGTTCACCCCGGACTCCACCAGCGCCCATTCGGAGCGGATCGGCAGCACCCTCGATCCGCCGCCCAGTGAGCACGGTGCATAGGACACGATGATCTCGTCGATCAGGCCCGCCGTCACGAATTGCGCGGCCACGTCGCCGCCGCCGACGACCCACACATCCTTGCCCGCCGCTTCGGCAACCAGCTTCGGGTGCAACTCCGCCACATTGCCGACGAAGATATGCACCGGGTGGCCCTCGGCGACGATGTGCGGGCGGTGGGTCAGCACCCACGACGGCTGCTCGTACATCCACGCCCCGGGGTGGTTGCGCACCACCCACTCGTACGTCACCGATCCCATGACCAGTGCGCCGACGGATGTGCTGAACGCGTCGTAGCCGAACGGGCCGTCGGGGTCGATCGCGCGCGACGTCAGCCAGTCCAGGCTGTCGGATTCGTCGACGATGTAGCCGTCCAGACTGGAGGCCGTGTAGTAGACGGTTGCCATCTCTTTACCTTTCGTGCGCTTTCATCATCCATTCCAGTTCGGACCGTCCCACTCGAGAACCCCTTGTCGGGCGAGATCTCGTCTGCCCACTGCTCTTTGGACAGCGCCGCCTTCAGATGTCCACCCCGACATGGGCCAACCGGTCACGATGCTCCACAACGATCACCGTGGCATCCGGGTCCGACAAGACCCGGCGCACTTCACGAACAGTTCGAAACCCTCGCTCACGGTGATCGAGTGGCGTCGGCCACCCGCGGGGAGGACATGACAATTCCTGCTGCGGTGGCGGGGTCACTAGTGTCATGGCCAGTGACCCAGTTCGATGTGCTGTGCGCCAACGACTCGGAGCTGGCCGAACTTCGGACGGCCATCCGGGAGTTTCTCGTCGCCGATCGCGAAGAGTTCGGCTGGGAGCCGGCGGTCGACTCCTGGTTGGCCAGGTGGGACGCCGAATTCTCGGCCCGGCTCGGCGACGCGGGATTCGTCGGCCTGACCATCCCCACCGAGTACGGCGGGCGCGGGTTGGGTCATCTGCACCGGTACGTGGTGACTGAGGAACTGCTGGCACACGGTGCGCCGGTGGCCGCGCACTGGTTCGCCGATCGTCAGTTCGCCCCCTCATTGTTGTCGTATGGCAGCGACGAGCAGCGCCGGGAATTTCTGCCGGACATCGCCGCGGGCCGGTTGCACGCCGCGATCGGCATGAGTGAGCCCGAGGCGGGATCCGACCTGGCTGCGGTCAAGTCGCGAGCGATTCGGGCCGACGGCGGCTGGTCCCTCAGCGGAACCAAGGTGTGGACCAGCGGTGCCCACCTGGCGCAGCGCATCGTCGTCCTTGCCCGCACCAGCCCGCTCGATCCCGAGCATCGGCATGCCGGTTTCAGCCAATTTTTCGTATCGCTGGACTCACCGGGCATCACCATCGATCCGATCGTGCAGATGGGTGGCGAACACCACTTCAACGAGGTGACGTTCGACGACGTGTTCGTCTCCGATGCCGACGTGTTGGGCAGCATCGGTGATGGCTGGCGGCAGGTCACCTCCGAGCTGGGCTTCGAGCGCAGCGGACCCGAACGCATCCTGTCAACGGTCACCTTGATCGTCGCCGCCATCCGGGCACTGCCGGACGATACCGACGACGGAACCGCCGCCGCGGTGGGTGAACTCGTCGCTCGGATGATCTCCTTGCGTCAGCTGTCGATCTCGGTGGCCCGCGCGCTTGCGGGTGGCGAAGACGCGGCGACCCGGGCAGCGCTGGTGAAGGATCTCGGCACCCGCTTCGAACAGGACTCCGTCGAGTTGGTCGCCGATCTGTTGGACCGCTTGGACCGTCGAACACCCGAAGCTGAACGGCTTGCCGAGCTGCTGGCCACCGCCCGACTGCACTCACCGCTTTTCACTCTGCGGGGCGGCACCAACGAGGTGTTGCGAGGCGTGGTGGCTCGAGGGTTGGGTGTGCGGTGAACGAACTGGAGCAACTCGTCGCCGATCTTGGTGTCCGCTCGTTCGAGGCCAGACTCGGCCGGCCCAGTTTCCCCGACACCTTCGATGCGGAGTTGTGGCGAAATCTCGAGGAGACCGGGCTGAGCCGGTTGACCGCCACCGAGGATGCCGGGCCTGCAGAGGCGGCCATCGTGTTGAGGGGCCTGGCCGGACACGCGGCGGCGGTGCCCATCGCCGAAACCGACCTGCTGGCAATGTGGCTCGCATCCGAGGCCGGTGTGGCGGTCCCCGATAGTGGCCCGCTGACCGTCGTGGTCGCAGATGCCGAACTGCGCGACGGCAGCCTCACCGGAACCGCGCACGATGTGCCGTGGGCGGACTCGGCGGCCGTGGTGCTCGCCGCGAAGACCACCGAGGGCCTGTATGTCGGGGTGCTCACCGATCCGGGGGCCGCGGTATCCCACAATCTCGCGGGCGAGCCTCGCGGCACCTTCGAATTCGAGGTCGACGCGGATGCCATGCGCCTGCTCGACCGTCAGGCCGTCGACGAATTCCATCGCCGCGGCGCGTGGGCACGGTGCGTTCAGATCATCGGCGCACTGGACGCCGCCCGTGACCTCACGGTGGCGCACACCAGCGAACGAGTCCAGTTCGGCCGCCCGCTGTCCAAGTTCCAGGCGGTGCAGCACTCTCTGGCAGAGATGGCCGGCGAGATCGAACGTGCCCGCGCCGCGACCGAGCTGGCCATCACCGCCGCAACCGACTTCGGCTTCGACAGCGCGGCAACCGATTACGCGGTGACGGTGGCGAAGGTGGCTACCGGCCGCGCCGTCGGGACGGTGACCACGATCGCGCACCAACTGCACGGGGCGATCGGTGTGACCGTCGAGCACCGGCTGTGGCTGTTCACGATGCGGGCACGCAGCTGGGTCGACGAATTCGGCACCACCACGCACTACGCGCGGCGGTTGGGCAGAATGGCGCTCACCGCCGACGACCCGTGGCAGGTCGTCGTCAGCTGTCCAGAACCTCGCTGACGCGCGCCTCGACATCGACGCCGTCGCCGAGGTCGGTGAGGTCGATGCCGAACCTGTCGGTCAGAGCGATCAGGACGTCGGCGGCCGTCGCGACGGCTAGCGCCGCACGCCTGAGCCGGCGAAGCCTGCCGGTCAGCCGGCCAAGCCTCGGCCGGTGGTGCGCGATTCGCTCGGCGCGACCGAGCAGCCGCGCGGTTTTGCGTACCGCGGCAATGGCCCGGTCACCTCGACCATCGGGACCACTGCTGCCCACCCGGTGTTTTTCTTTTTTTTTTTTTTTTTTTTTTTTTTTTTTTTCTCTCCTTTTTTTTTTTTTTTTTTTTTTTTTTTTTCGACTCATCTGGCGGCGACGCCCGCGGTGCCAATTGAACTACGGGCGGCCGGCGATCATCGCCTCGGCCCACGCGATGTGTCCGTCGAAGCCCAGCGATTCCGCCATCACGCGGTAGCGACTCACCAAGGCCGGGTACGCGACCTCGTCGCCTCGCGCTCGGGGCAACAGCGCGCGCAGCCGCAGCACCGTGATCTCGAGCATCGCCGAACCGTCGTCGGCCGCCAGGTTCGCCAACCGGTCGATCGCCTCTTGAGCTTCGGTCAGATCGTCCTCGGCGCCACGCTCCACCAGTGTCTCCACCAGAACACCGGTACCCCACACGCCATAGAAGAGGTTTCCCGCCTGACGCAGCTCGTCGACGGCTTGGCGCATCGCCGGTATGGCAGTGTCGCGGTCGCCGCGCCTGGCCGTTTCCCGGGCGGCCCACACGTCGGTGACCGGGATGAGGAAGAGGGCACGCTTGCGCAGCCATATGTCGCGGGCCTGCATCATCAATTCAAGCCCGCGGTGACGGTCGGCCGCGGCGTCCCGATTCAGCAGCCCAACACCCAACGTGTACGCGGCCAATCCCACTGCGCGATCGCTGCTGGCCCTTTGGGCGTTCTGCAGCGCCTCCTCGCTCGCGCGCACCACGGAGTCATCGGTCCGAAGCACCCCGTAATGCATCGCGAAACCGTAGGTCCAGGCGACGGCACCGGAATGGGCTTCTGGGTTGCTGCGTCGGGCCATCGCGACGGCGTCGTGGAGGTCTTGGCGCCATCCCGGACGGCCCAGCCACCACCGAGCGGTGCCGCGCCATGCCAACGCGATCGCCAGCGGTGATCCCATTCCGAAGCCGGCGCCCTTGGCGGGGTCACCGGCCGCCATGTCGACGATGGTCTGCGACCACCGCAAGATCTCGCCGAATTCAACGCCGCCGAGCCAGTTGCAGAACGCGATGGCCGCCAAGCCCATGGTCGGGGTGGGATCGCCGATCGACTCGAGCAGCGCCATCTGTTCTGATGCCAGCCGCGCCCCCTCACGTGTTCGCCCCGCGTAGAGCAGGTCGGTGGCCAGCGCGGTCATGCCGATAGCCAGCGAGACCTTGTCTCCGGCCGCAGTGCACAACTCCCGCAGCTCCGCGAAGCGGCCCCGGCTGTCCTGGACCTCGCGGGCTTGCCAGTCGGTGGCGCACAGCATGGTCCGTGGGGCGATACGCATCGACAATTGGTCGGGGTCTTGGTCAGGCAGCGCGTCGGCGATGCGGCGTGCCCGCTCCCAGCTGAGCCGGGCCGCGACGAGATCGCGGTTGGTCGACCACGCGGCGGCGCGCATGTGCCAGCCATACGCCTCGCGCAGCTCGCCGGCGGCCTCCAGCTGTTCGGCGATCAGCGCCGCGTTCTCGTCGGCCGACCCGGGCTCACGCTGTTGGATTGCGGCGGCCAGGCGCCGATGCACCTGGGCGCGATCGGATTTCAGCTGCGATTCGTAGGCCACCGCGCGGATCAACGGGTGATGGAAGGCGTACTCGGCGCTTGGGATGAACCGAACCTGATCGATCAGCTCTGCGTCGAGCAGCTCGTCGAACGCGGCATCGATGCCCAGCGCGGACGAGCAGGTCCGCGTCGAAGCGGACTCCGATCACCGACGCGGCGTTCAACGTCTGCTTGGCTGGGGTGTCCAGCCGGTCGATGCGGGCCTCGATGGCTGCCTGCACCGTGGCCGGCACGGCGACCTCGGCGACATCGGCGCGACAGACATAGCCGCCGCGCTCACCCGTCAGCACGCCACGCTGGGCCAACTCGCGCACCATCTCTTCGGTGAAAAACGGGTTCCCCGCGGCCCGGTCGGCGATGATCGCCGCCAGCTCGCCGACCGAGGGATCTGAACCCAGCAGCTCACCCAGCAGTGCCGCGGTATCCGAATCATCCAGTGGGGCAAGCGCTATCGCCTGGGCGCCGTGCACCCGCGTCAGCGCTCCCTCATATTCGGGACGCGAGGTGACCAGCACCATCGATGGGGTGTGCGGGATGACGGTGAGGAAGTCGGCGATCATCGACTCGCTGACCGCATCGATCCAGTGCGCATCCTCGAGGATGAACAACGCCGGGTCGGTGCGCGCCAGCGTTGTCGCGTTCACCAGCGCGGTCAACCGTCGCCGACGGGCATCCGGGTCGATCTGGGGCAGCGGTGCTCGGGGTCGGTGATGCCGAGTAGATCATCGAGCAGCAGCAGATCCTGCGGGTCGGCGTTGGGCACTTGTTCCCGAACCCGGGCGCGGGCGGCGTCGCCGTCGAGGGCGGCCACGCCGGTGCGCACGCGCAGCAGCTGGGCCACCACACGGAAGGGAACGTCACGGGCGTGGGCTTCGCAGAAGGTCCACACCACCTCGACTCCGCGACCGGCCGCCAAGGCCGCCGTCTCCCGCGCTGCCCGGCTCTTGCCGATGCCCGGCGGTCCGACCACGTTCACGACACCACCGCGGCCACCGATCGCGCGGTCCACCATGGCATCCAGGGCCGCGATCTCCCAGCCCCGACCGACCAGGCTCGCCTCCGTGCGCCCGACCAGGCCATCCCGCGGGCCGATCCCCAGCAGCCGGCGCGCGGGCACCGGTTCGTCGGCCCCCTTGATGTGCACCCACTGCGGTTCGCCCAGCAGCACGGTGTGCTCGACCAGCCGCGCGGTCGACTCCGAAACCATCACCGCGCCCGCCGGCGCCACCGATTCGATCCGCTGGGCAAACCCGACCGTCTCGCCGGTCGCGGCGTAGCCCAGCGATCCAGAACCGATGTCACCGGCGATCACCCGGCCCGAGTTCAGCCCTACCCGTACCTGCAGCGTCACGTCGTCGCGGCGCTGTACCTCGGTGGCCAACTGCTTCATCTCGTCCTGGATGGCCAGGGCGGCCACACATGCCCGAAAAGCGTGGTCCTCCAAGGCTATTGGGGCACCGAAGATCGCCATCACGCCGTCGCCGGTGTACTCCACGGTCCCGCCATAGCGCTGCGCCACCGCCGCCGACCGCTGGACGACTTCGGTCATGATCTCGCGCAGCCGCTCCATATCCACGGTGGCCGCGATGTCCATCGACCGCACCACATCGGCGAACAGCACCGTCACCTGCTTGTACTCAGCCGAATGGGTTGCCTGCGTGAGTCGCGCACCGCACTCACTACAGAACTTGCCCGTCGAACCCGAATGCGCGCCGCAGGAACCACAGATCAGCCCCGGCGCGGTCAGTCCACCGCCACCATCCTGGCTAACACCCACGTCACTCATCGTTTCACCGCTGGTCAGTGATGTCTGGCATATCCCGCCATCTCCGACACGAACCTTCGAGACTCTCATATGTCGTCCGCTCCGTGTCGCCTGCGCGGTGGATCGCCAGATTGCGGCCACGCAGGTTCCAGCGGGCGTCGGTCGGTGATGAGCGCAACCGACAGTTCGACCCCGAAGCCGGACTCGGGATACGTTGAGACATACCAGCTTGCGTCACCGTGTTCCCGTTGGTCGGAGACTCACAAGGTGATTGAGGGCGACTGTGCGCCAAGACTACGCAGAGATCCCCGACGACGTATTCAAACCAGCTCGGGCATAAGTGCTTACGTCGTTACTGGCCGGATCCATCTTCCACACCGCAGCGGGCCGCGCGCGGTGGGAGGAAGCGGCGCGACGCAACATCACCGAACGGGATCGCCGAGCTGACCGACGCGGATCCCTAAGATCGCCCGCGCGACGGCGTCTGCGATGCGCCACCGTGCCGCAACGGCGTGCCGGGCTCAGCGGCCGTCGACTCCTGCACCGACGATCCGTGCGGCGTCCTGGCGGCACCTGGCGCATTCGCCGGGTCGCCGGGTGACGGCTCGGCGCCATGCGTCAGTTCTCTGAGGCGGGCGTGCAGCACCTCCAGCACCGGGATCCTGTTGCCGTGTTCGGTTTCGTGGTCGAACAGCGCGCGCAACTGGCTTTCTTCGAGTCCCCGGATGCGGTGCCGCACCTCGTTGAGAGGCAGTTGGTCATAGTCCGGCAGCGGCAGTTCCATGCCCTACCGGTTGCCCACGACGGCGTGGCCGGAAACCGTCAGCTGCCGGTCCACTTCGGCGGGCGTTTCTCGGCGAACGCGATCGCGCCCTCCTTGGCGTCGTTCGACATGAAGACCGGCGCCAAGATCTGGGTCTGCTTGGCCCACATCTCCTCGGGGCTCCAGCTTCGCGACTCGACGATGATGCGCTTCGTCGCGGCGACGGCCAGCGGCCCGTTCGCGGTGATCTTCTCTGCCAGCGCGATCGCGGCGTCGAGCGCCTGACCCGGTTCGGCGAGCACGTTGACAAGGCCGAGTTCCTGCGCGCGCACGGCCGGCAGGTTCTCACCGGTCAACGCGAGTTCCATCGCGATGGCGTACGGGATGCGCTGAGGAAGCCGCAGCAGCCCGCCGCCGCCCGCTACGAGGCCGCGCTTGACTTCTGGGATGCCGAACGCCGACTCCTTCGACGCCACGATCAGATCGGTGGCCAGTGCGAGTTCGCAGCCACCCGCCAGGCAAAAACCCTCAACCGCCGCGATCAGCGGCTTGACCGGCGGACGCTGCGGTGAAGCCCATACCGCGGCCCTCGACCACGACGTTCTCGCCGCGCGCGAAGGCCTTGAGGTCCATCCCCGCGCAGAAGGATCCCCCGGCCCCGGTCAGCACACCGACCGACAGCCCGGCCTCGTCGTCGAGGCGGTCCATCGCGTCGGCCAGTCCTCGGCTCACCTCGGCATTCACTGCGTTCTTGGCCTGCGGCCGGTTGATGGTGATGATCAGGATCCGGTCGCGCTGATCAACCAGGACCGCTTGTTCGCTGTTGTCACTCACGCCGGTGATCGTAACGGCCGTAGCAGGCTGGCACCGATGCATTCCGCGATACCCTGATGCCGTTCATTAGGGCGTCGCCGCCATGTGGGATAAACTAGAACACGTTCCAATTTCTGAGCCCAGGAGGGCCCGTGACGTCGACCGATATCGAACCGTCGGAGCTCACCAAGTGGGATCCGAGCCTGACCGAGCGCGTCATGGGAATTATGCGGCCCTTCCTCAAGCGGTACTTCCGGTCGGAGGTGCGAGGGCTGGAGAACATCCCACCCGGCGGTGCGCTGCTGGTCTGCAACCACTCCGGTGGCATGCTGCCGATGGATGTCCCGATCCTCGCCGCCGATTTCTACGAAGAGCACGGTTACGACCGTCCCCTGTACACCCTGAGCCACGACATTCTCGGCCTCGGACCCGCCGGAGAATTCTTCAAGAAGATCGGCTACATCAGCGCCAATCATGAGAACGCCGACGCCGCGCTGCGCTCCGGCGGCCTCGTCGTCGTGTTCCCGGGCGGCGACTACGACGTGTACCGGCCGACGTTCACGGAGAACGTGATCGATTTCGGCGGCCGCACCGGCTACGTGAAAGCCGCGTTGAACGCCGGGGTGCCGATCGTGCCCGCGGTCGGCATAGGCGGCCAGGAGACGCAGATCTTCCTCTCGCGAGGGACATGGCTGGCCAAGCGCCTTGGCCCGATCGCGCGCCTGGCACGCGCGAAGATCGTGCCGATCTCGTTCGGCTTCCCGTTCGGCCTGAGTCTGGTCGTCCCGCCCAACATTCCGCTGCCGGCCAAGATCGTCATGAAGGTACTGCCGCCGATCGACATCGCCGCCGAGTTCGGTGAGGACCCCGACATCGACGAGATAGACGCGCACGTGCGGCACGTGATGCAGCGGGCACTGGACGAACTCGCCGGCGAACGCCGTCTTCCGGTGCTGGGCTGATTGGTTTTGAATGCCAGCCCTGCGGCTATCACGGTCTTTCATGAGTAAACGTCGCTACCCGTTGCTGCGCGCGGTCGCAGAACTCGTCAACGCAGCCAACGGCGTGCAGCCCATCGCCCGCGAGGGCTACATCACCATTCCGGTGTTCGCGTTCGGCTGGCCGACGTCGGAGATGTCGCCGGTGTACATGGGCGTCTCGATGCTCGACGCGCTGCGCCGCGGCCTGCGTGGCGACTTCCGCGGCGGACGTGGACGAATCGCGCTGCTGCTCACAGCGATGGCGTGGGCTCTGCTGTGGCTGATCCATCGCCGCAACGCCTCGTCGCAGCCGCATTTCGAGGAGCCGCTGCGCGAAGCCCTGGGTGACGACTACGAGCAGATCGCCAACCGGTCACAACCGGCGAGGCGCCGTCGCACCCGGGTCGGTGTGTTTCCCCACGAGTTGATCCGTCGGCGGTATGTCGAAAAGACCAGCACCGTGCAATACGGCCCACATCCCAAGGTGAACTTCGCCGACATCTGGCGACGCGCCGACCTGCCCCGCGACGGCAAGGCACCGGTGCTCCTGCAAGTGCCCGGCGGCGCCTGGGCCATCGGCATGCGGAAGCCCCAGGGATATCCGCTGCTGAGCTACATGGCCGATCGCGGTTGGGTGTGCGTGTCGATCGACTACCGCGTCAGTCCCCGACATACCTGGCCGGACCACATCGTGGATGTCAAGCGCGCGCTGGCGTGGATCAAGGAGAACATCGCCGAGTACGGCGGCGACCCCGATTTCGTTGCGATCACCGGTGGTTCGGCGGGCGGGCACCTGTCGTCACTGGCCGCGCTGACGCCGAACGACCCGCAATGGCAGCCGGGATTCGAGGACGCCGACACCTCGGTCGTGGCCGCGGTCCCGATCTACGGCCGCTACGACTGGCTGTCCGCAGAGGGTTCAGGTCGCAAGGAGTTCATCGCGTTCCTGCAGAAGTTCGTCGTCAAGAAGCCGTTCGCCGAGAACCGGCAGACCTACGTCGACGCGTCTTCGATCAAGCGGTTACGCCCCGATGCGCCACCGTTTTTCATTCTCCACGGCGAGGACGATTCGATCATCCCGGTGCGAGAGGGCCGCGAGTTCGCCGAAGCCCTACGTGCCGTTTCGACATCCACCGTCGCCTACGCGGAGATCCCGCACGCACAGCACGCATTCGACTTCTACTACGGGTCGCCACGCGCGCACTACGCGGCGCAGGCGGTCGAGGAGTTCCTGTCCTGGGTGCACGCCAAGCGCGGCGCCAATGCGCCGACGGCCGAGTCGGCAGTCAATCCATAGCGGATTCGATGACCGTCAGCTGCTCGGAAAGTCCTGCGGCACGCCGGATTTCGATGAACGCCTCGATCATGGCATCGGTCAGCTCGTGCGCGTCCAGCAGCGTGGCGCCGTCGGAGAGCACCGAGACATTGAGTTGGTCGACGTAGCTCCACACCGTGATGTTCAGACCGCTGCCCGTCGTCAGCGGGCCGACCGAGTAGATCTCCGTGACGAGCGCACCGCCGACTCGGCCGTGCTCCCGCGGACCGGGCACGTTCGAGATCGGAAGGTTGAGCACCTTGTTCTGGCCGTCCTTGTCAGCGAGCCAGTGGAACAGCCGTTCTGCCGGTGCGGGCGGGAAGTACGCCGACCACCTGCTGACGAGTTCGGGCCCCAGTAGGTGGTGGGCCTCCTTCGCATCCACCGCGGCCTCGTGCACGGCCTGCACCCGCTCCAACGGATCATCGAGTTCGATGGGCAAGACCATCATGACGCCGCTGAAGCGGTTGCCGGAGATGCGTTCCCGCGAGAAGTCGAAACTGACTGGGACGGATGCCAATAGCGGATGATCGGCGTGTCCGTCGTACTTGAGTGACAACTTGCGCAGCGCCCCCGAAGAGATCGCGAGCACCATGTCGTTGATGGTGACGCCGAGGTGCTTGCCGGTCTCCTTGACGTCCGCGAGGGCGAGCGTGGCAGTGGCGAACTTGCGCTGTGCGTCGACACGGTGGTTCATGAACGACGGCGGCGGCGTGAACGGCCGTGTCAGTTCGGCAGACAGCTTCTTCGAACTCTTGCGAACCCGGCCGATGCCCTGCGCCGTGTAGCGCACCACCCCCGGCAACCGGCCGATATGGCGCATGTGGTCGGCGACCGCCGCGCGCACCAGTTCGGCGCGCCCGGGCGCCGGGTCCGCCGCATACGAGTCGCGATCGTCCGGGCCCGACTGGAGGTCCATCCCGCGGGCCAGCAGGTTGGCCGACGCGACACCGTCGGCCAGCGCGTGGTGGATCTTGCCCAGCACCGCGATGCGGCCGTTGGCCAATCCCTCGATGAAGTACATCTCCCACAGCGGCTTGCTGCGGTCCAGCGGGGTGCTGGCGATCCGGCCGACCGCCTCGTCGAGCTGACGGCGACCGCCGGGGCTGTCGACGCGGAACGGACGGACGTGGTATTCGAGATCGACCTCGCAGTTCTCCCGCCACATCGGGTGGTGCATCTTCAACGGGATGTCGACAAGCTGATAGCAGAACGGCTCGAGCTTATGGAGCCGACCACGGATGACCTCACGGAACTCGTCGATGCCGAATTGACGGCCCTTCAGCTCGGACACGTCGATCACCGCGAGCTTGAGGGTGTGCATGTGCACGGTCGGCGTCTCGCTGTACAGCAGCACAGCGTCCCACCCGCTCAGCCTCTTCAAAAGCTACCTCCTACCCGGAGGTGCCTATATAACCTTCTTGGCGCCGATCAGCGACCGGTTTCGGTGAATCTGCTTGAGGAACAAGCCGATTGCGGTTGCCGCCGAGCCGGTGCGGGCGCCGTCGATCATGTCGAAGGCGTGACCGGCACCCGGCAGTTCGAGGTAGCTCACCACCGAACCAGAGGTGGCACGCAGCCGCTCGACGAAACTGCGGGCCTGCGCGACGGGGATGACGCTGTCGCCGCTGCCGTGGACGACCAGGAACGGCGGCGCATCGGCGTGCACGCGATGAATCGGCGACGCGTTGCGGAAGATGTCGGGATGCTTGGCGATCTTTCGCTTGACCACCACGCGCTCGAGGAAGTCGACGAACCGCACCCGCTCCACCGTCGAGCGATCTTCGAAGTCATACCGGCCGTAGATGCCCACGACGGCATCCACCGACGTGTCCGACCCCTCCGGCAGCTCACCCTGCATCTCCGGGTCGTTGGCGGTCAGGCCGGCGAGTGCGGCCAGGTGGCCGCCTGCGGAGGTTCCGCCGATCACGACGAAGTTGCGGTCGCCACCGAACTTGTCGACGTTGGCGCGCGCCCATGCGATCGCCGTCTTGACGTCGGTGATGTGTGACGGCCAGGGGTGGTGTGGCGCCACCCGATAGTCGATGGACAGGCACACCCAGCCGAGTTCGGCCAGGTGCGACATGAGCGCGTAGCCCTGCAGCAGACGGCTGCCATGCACCCAGGCGCCTCCGGGCACGAAAATCAGCACGGGCGCGGGTTCGGCAGGCAGATCCTCGCGGCGCCACACATCGAGCAACTGGGACGGACGCGGGCCGTACTGCACGGATGTGCGGTGGACGCTGCGGCGGTGCTCACGCATTTTCCACAGTGGGGGCATCTTCTCGGGCGCCGGCCACTCGATCTCGAGATCCTTGGCGTTCACGACGCCGCGCAGCGCGGCCTCGGTGACGGCGTGGGTGCTGTCGCGCTCGATGCGCCTTTGCTCGGCATTGCCGGGGCTAAACCACGATTTCGCCGTCGCGCCCAGAAAGTCGGGCAGGTGCCGGTATCCCCAGACGCCCATCGCGGTGGCCGCCCCGAGAGGCTCCAGGTGTTTCCCGATGACCGGCAGGGATGCCGACGCCACGCTCATCGCCAGCATGTAGTCCGACGGGCTGGCCTTCAGCAACCACCGAGCACGTGTCCACATGGTCGGTCCGGGGTACCGGGTATCCGGTCGTTCGGGCATTGCGCGACTGTACCCCCGCGCGTGATTCCCAAACGACAACATTCCGAAGATGTCTACCAATTGCGTTATTTGACTAATTGTGAGCTGGATCACATAGACGCTGAGCTGGGCTAACGGGATAGCGTGACTTGACTGGCGTCAAATGCAAATCAACGTGAATGAGGACTTCCACCGTGAGTAAGTCAGCCCTTGCCATCACCGAAGAACACACCGACCTGGCCGACTCGGTGTTTGGTCAGCTCAACCGCGTGAACAGTCGAGCCGCGGCCCGCGCGACCCTCGACGAGGGGTCCTCTCATCCGGCCGAGATCTGGTCGGCCGCGGCCGAGCTCGGATGGACGGGTCTGGCCGTCGCTGAGGAGCACGGCGGCTCGGGCTTCGGCCTGTCCGAACTGGCCGTGGTGCTGGAGGCCCAAGGGCACGAACTGTGCCCCGGCCCCTTCCTGCCGAGCGTCGCCGCGGCGGTGGTCATCGATCGTTGCGCGTCGGATTCCCTTCGCGCCCAATTGCTTCCGGGTTTGGCCGACGGTTCCACCGTCGGTGCGTTGGCCGTGTCGGGCAGCGTGACGATCGGCTCCGATCTGGTGGTCACCGGCGAGAGTCCCGCCGTCCTGGGTGCGCCGGACGCCGACCTGCTGGTCGTCATCGCCGGTGAGGACGTCGTGGTGGTCGACGCCGGCGCGGAGGAGGTCACGGTCACGGCGCTGAAGTCGCTGGACACCACCCGCAGCATCGGATCCGTCGCACTTCGCGGTGTGGCGGTCGCCGAGGACCGGGTGCTGCGCGGCGCCGCCCGCCGGGCGCGGACCGTGTTCCGGATCCTGGCGTCTGCCGAGGCCGTCGGCGTCAGCTGGGCCAGCCTCGAAATGGCCGTCGAGTACGCCAAGGTGCGAGAGCAGTTCGGCCGAACCATCGGCACCTTCCAGGCGGTCAAGCACCACGCCGCGAACATGCTCGTCAACGCAGAGGAGACCACCGCAGCGACCTGGGACGCGGCGCGTGCCGATGATCTGGACAGTGCGTGGTTCGCCGCCGCGGTTGCCGCGTCGCACGCCATCAGGACCCAGATATTCAACTCGCAGAACAACATTCAGCTGCACGGTGGTATCGGCTTCACCTGGGAGCATGACGCCCACCTGTACCTGCGCCGGGCCCGCACGCTCTCGGCGCTGATGCAGGAAGCCGCCGATCCACTGCTCGACATCGTCGAAGGTCAGCGCAGCGGCCAGGCGCATGGCGCGTCGTTCACTCTTCCGGAGGAAGCAGAGAAGTACCGCGACCAGGCGCGCGAAGCCGTCGCGACGTTGCGCGGCCTGCCGGCCGACAAGCAGCGCGACTTCCTCGTCGACTCCGGCTACCTGGTCCCGCACTGGCCGAAGCCGTGGGGCCGCGCCGCCGATGTGCTCGAGCAACTGGTCATCGAGGAGGAATTCGGCGGCGTCGAGCGACCGGACATGGGCATCACCGGCTGGGTGACGCTCACGATCTCCCAGGCCGGCACCGACGACCAGCGTGAGCGCTGGGTCGAACCCGTCCTGCGCGGCGAGGTGATGTGGTGCCAGCTGTTCTCGGAGCCGGGTGCGGGCTCGGATGCGGCAGCCGTGCGCACCGCTGCGAAGAAGGTCGACGGCGGGTGGCGGGTCACCGGCCAGAAGGTGTGGACCAGCCTTGCCCACATGTGCCAGTGGGGCCTGGCGACCGTCCGCACCGATCCCGACGCCCCCAAACACGCCGGCGTGACGATGATGGCGATCGATATGAAAGGCCCTGGCGTGACGGTCAATCCGCTGAAGGGTCTGACCGGGCACGCGCACTTCAACGAGGTGTTCTTCGACGACGTCTTCGTTCCCGACGAGGATGTGGTTGGCGACGTGAACAAGGGTTGGCTGGTGGCACGCGCGACCCTCGGCAACGAGCGCGTCTCGATCGGCGGCGGTTCGGGCGGCGCGACCGGGTTCACCGCCGACGATCTCATCAAGCTGCTCGACAACGCTCCCGCCGAAACGGTCGCCTACTACCTGCGCCGCGCGGGTGAGGTCATCGCGGAGGCGCACACACTGCGACTGCTCAATCTGCGCCGGGTGACCCGCGCGATCGCCGGCGCCGAGCCGGGGCCGGAGGGCAACGTCACGAAGCTACTGGTGGCCGAGGCCGGCCAGCGCATGACCGAGCTGGGCCTGGAGCTTGCCGGCTCGGCGGCCATCGTCGGTCAGACTCCGACGCTGACGCAGGCCTACCTCGGCAACCGGGCGATGACCATCGCGGGCGGCACGTCGGAGATCACCCGCAACACCATCGCCGAACGTATCCTCGGGCTGCCCCGCGATCCCCTGCTGAAGTAGGTCCAGCCCGACGCAGTCCACAATAGGGGTGGTTTCGAAGTCACTAGGGGATCGCCCGATTCCTCCCCGCCCCCCTCACGACGACGCTGAGTTCATCAGCGAAGAAGGCCCAGCCGCACAACGCCGGGCACGTCGAGGGGAATCACTATGCGTTACGCCAACTACCGGGGCCGCGGCAGCGCGCTGACGGCCGCCGTTGGGATCGGGTTCGTGGTGGGGATCTCTCCCGGGGTCGCGTCAGCCGACGCGCCGACAGTGGATTCAGTCGAGTACACGTCGTCAAACCCGACGCCCGGTGTTGGGAGTGCCGTGATGTCACCCAGACCCACGCAAGCCGGCGGCCCTATGCCCTTGAACGGTGGGTACGTCTTGAACTGGGCTCTCGACCGCCAGACGTATAACGATGCGCCCGCCCCCAGCCTGCCTTTCGCCAGCAGGGTCTCATTCGAAACAACATGTGAAGACTCCGCCTGCGTCGCGCACTCGAGTCTGGTTGCGCAGGGTGTAGCGTTCGACTTCCGCTGGACGGGAACACATTGGCGATCCGTCCAACTTTTCCGGTGGGCGTGCGGAGGTGAGCTGCTCCCCGCGACCGTCTCCTACACCTTGACGCCGAACCCCAACGGGACGCTGTCGGGCGAGCGCACCGCGGCCGTCGGCGGTCCCGGATGTGGCACGCCGCGAGTCCTCGGCGTCTTCGTGTCGCCAATCACAGGGGCTCCGGCATGAATAGCGCTCCACAACAAGCGAATCCGCCTGTACACACGCTTCTGGCACTTTTCATGATCCGGAAGCTGATCCGCCTGTCGCGTGCAATCCGCGCAGGGCGCTAAATCGAGCGGTGGTCCAAGGGTGGAACCGCGTTGCCATATCGGCTCGACAGCCACCCTCAGGATCGCTGATTGTCGGGTGAATCAATTCATGCCCGAACGCTGTTCGCCCATCAATCGGCCCAACTCAGCGCGGGTGCGGATGCCGAGCTTCCGGTAGATCTGGGTGAGGTTGGCCTCGACCGTCTTCGCGCTGACGAACAGTGTGGCCGCAACGTCCCGGTTGGTCATGCCCGACGCCGCCAGCTCGGCAACGCGTTGCTCGGACGGCGTCAACTCGTTCGCCCCGGCGGGGGTGACGTTGGTTCGCGCTAGTTCTGCGCGCGCGCGATCGGCCCACAGTCGCGATCCCAGCGTCTCGAACGCCACCAGCGCCTCGCCGAGAGTCGCTGCCGCGGAATGCTTCTGGCGTTTCCGACGCTGCAGCTGGCCCAGCAACAGCTGGGTACGGGCGCGCTCGAAGGGCATCGAAAGGCGGTCGTGTTCGACCATGGCCTGCCTCGCCGCCCGTTCGGCCGCCTCGACGTCACCGGACGAGGCGAGCGCCATGGCCCGGCACCGCGCGGCGATCGCGAGCATCCAGGACCGGTCGAGTCGCCTGCCGTTGCGCTCCAGTGCCTCGATCATCGGCTCGGCCTCGGCGATACGACCCAAGCCGACAAGCGCCTCGACTGCGTCAGGGACGAAACCGGCCTTGATGATCTCCGTGCAGTACAGCTGGTCGAACGACGACACCAGGGGTTGAAGATCAGCCAGCGCGCTCTCGTAGTCGCCCAGCGACACGTTCACGAAGCCGAGCGTCATGATCGGCCAGTCCGCGAGCGACGGTGCCCCGAAGCGTTCGGCGGCTTCGATGGCTGCCCGCGCATCGGCGCGCGCGGCCTCCACACGGCCCGTGTAGGCCGCCACCAGACCCCGAACCGTGAGCGCGATGACCAGGCCGTGGTCGCCGCCCATCTGTTCGGCCCGCTCCATGGCGTCGTCGGCGGTTTCCGCCCCTTCGGCGAAATTGCCACGCCAGACGTTGATCAACGCGCTCCACACCGCGACGAACAACATATCGCTGTCGGCGCCGCGGTCGATACACCGACGCCGCAACACCTGCATGTGCTCATGCGCCTCGTCGAGCCGGCCCGCCCACGAAAGCACCTGCGCGGCAGCGGAATGACCGCGGAACGGTATCGGCACGTCGACATCGGGGTCCTCGAGATCGACTGCGCGCAGCAGGCTGGCTTCGTCGAAGCCGCGGCCGCACAGAGCGCTCAGTATCAGCCAGTCGGCAAGCGCCTGACTTGTCAGCACCGGTACACCGAGCTCCTCGGCATACTTGACCGCGGCCGCCGAATTGCTCAGCGCCTCTTCATAATCGCCTGAGTTGGCCTGGGCGAACGACAGCGTCAGCAGGCCGAGGGTTGCTCACCGATCGTCGAGAAGAGCTGGGCAATCGAGCGCAGCTCGACCGACCGGCTCACCACACCGATTGACACGTGCCAATCATGACAGCCAGCAAACGTCGGTGTAGTTAAACTGTGGTAGTGGCAACGGCTGCAGTCCGATCAAGTCGGCACTCTGCCCGGCCACAGCGGGACCGAGTGTCGTACCGCGTCCGAGATGGTCCGCGCTCTACCGCGGGGACCGGATCGCGTTCGAGACCAAGCTGACGTAATCCATACTGGTTAGGTGCCTAGGACCGCCAACTTCCATCCCGATCTCCGCAAAATCGCGGGGCTCACGCCCAAGCAGGTGGTGACGCCGGTGACGTTGCCGGTCATCCGGTTGGTCACACGACGGATGTGGCGACGCGTTCCCAAGGACGTCGAGGCGCTGACGCTGCCGTCGGGCGTCGGAGTGCGGTTGTACCGGCCGACCGGCGCGACGGGTACGGGACCTGCGCTGTTGTGGATCCACGGTGGCGGCTATGTCATCGGCCATCCGGGCCAGGACGACGTGCTGTGCCGCCGGTACGCGCAGCGCCTCGGTGTCACTGTTGCGTCGGTCGACTACCGGCTGGCGCCCGAACACCCCTACCCCGTTCCGGTCGAGGATTGCTACTCGGCGTTGACCTGGTTGGCGGCCCTGCCTTCGGTGGACCCAGGCCGCGTCGCGATCGGTGGTGCCAGTGCGGGCGGCGGACTGGCGGCCGCGCTGGCGTTCCTCGCCCGCGACCGCGGCGAGGTGGCGCCTGCTGCGCAGCTGTTGGTGTACCCGATGCTCGACGATCGCACCGTGCACCGTCGAATGGACAAACCCGGCCTGCGTCTGTGGAACCACTCGAACAACAAGTTCGGATGGTCGGCCTACCTCGGCGATGCCGACCCCGAGGTCGCGGTGCCCGCGCGACGGACGGATCTCAGCGGACTGCCACCCGCGTGGATGGGCGTCGGCACATTCGACCTGTTCCACGACGAGGACCTGGCGTACGCGGAACGCTTGAAGGCGGCCGGCGTCCCGTGCGATGTCGAAGTGGTCAAGGGCGCGTTTCACGGCTTCGACGGGATCGTCCCGAAAGCCGAAGTGTCGCAAGCCTTCTTCAACAGCCAGTGCGCAATGCTGCGTCGCGTGCTGGCCCCTTCGGCTGCCTAGGCCGGAACGGTCAGGTCCACCAGTTCGCAAACGTCGTCGAGCTCGAGGAATTTCCAGCAGACGGCGGCGAGCTCATCGGCGCGCTCCTTGCCCAGCACCGGAGACGCCAATGCGGCGAACTTCTGCTCGAGTTGCTGATCGGTCATCGGGTTGTCGGGGGTGCCGAGGTTGTGCGCGACGCTGCGCTCGAACATCCGTCCGTCACGCAGGTTCAGTACGACGCGGGCGGACTCCTTGGTCTGCTCGGGGTCGACATGGACGCGGACGCGCGTGCGCAGCGCGACGACGTCGGCATCGACCACCCGCGCGTCGGTGAACTGGTCGAGGAGCGCTTCGCCGTCGACGAGCGCAACGGCGAGGACGTGGTGGATGCTGAACTTGCCCTCCAGCCCGGTGCGCGGCTCGGCGAGGCCGGTCGTGGTCTTCACATAGTCGTGCACGTAGGCGTCGACGGATGCGACGTCGGCGGCGGTGAGGTCATGTTCGGCCCGAAGTTCGAGCAGAGCCTGAGCGGGCGGATGGGTGAGCGAGCCGCAGGCATAGGGTTTGAAGCCGTCGCGTGGCAGATACCAGACCTCGCCGAGGCCCTCGAGTGCCCGCTGCGGGGCGGGATCTGGCGAGAACAGATGCAAAAACCCGCGGTGCCCCTCAATGGGTTCCCTGCTTGACGTGAACCCCTCGCGCGCAAGGAAACCCGAGACGAGCCCGTCCATCGCGGCCTTGCCCGCGTGCAGGGACTTGCCCATCGAGCCGTAGACGACCTTCATGCCCGCCGACTGGGTCGCGCCGGATCCCAGCGCAGCCAGGGTCTGGTCGACGGACAAACCGAGCACATTCGCCGTTGCGACTGCCGCCCCGATGTGTCCCACCGTGCCGGTCACGTGCCAGCCGGCGTCGTAGTGGCCGGGCCCCGCCGCGACCGCGACCCGGGTCTGCACTTCGAACCCCGCGACGAAGGCGGCGACGGCAGCCCTGCCGGAGACACCGACCAGCGCACTGGCCGCGGCGATGGCCGGCCACAGCGGTGCACTGCCGTGGATGGTGGTCCGGTCCGGATTGAACGTGTCGTCGAAGTCGAGCACATGCGCGGCGATGCCGTTGGCCAACGCCGCATAGGCCGGTGTGGTGCGCTGCTTCGTGCCGACGATTGTGGCGGCGCGTGAACCATCGGGGTCGAGTGCGCGGATTCCGTCCCGCACCCTGGCGCACTCCGTGGTGGCGGCCCCGGCGATGGTGCATCCGAGCCAGTCGACGAGGCAGCGGACCGCCTGCTGCACGACGTCGGCGGGGAGGTGCTCCGTCCGCACCGTCGACGCGAACTCCGCGAGTGCGGCGCTCACTGGATTTTCACCGGACAACCGAATCACAACTCCAGTCTGTCAGAAGGAAAGAAATTCTGTTATACAGACTACATGGGATCTGACGTTCTGACCTACGATGACCGGACTTCCGTCGAAACCCGCACTCTGCTCGACTTCGTCACACGAACCGACGCGACCGACATACCCGCCGAGGTTCTGCACGAAAGCACCCGTTGCCTGCTCGACCATGTCGGTCTGGCGGTCGCGGGCGCCGAGGAGCCCGCGGCACGGATCGCCAGGGAACAGGCCCTGCTGCTCGGTGGGCATGAGCAGGCGAGGGTGTTGGGAACGGGGCACCGGCTGCGCGCCACCGACGCGGCACTGGTCAACGGAATCTCCTGCCATGCATTGGATTTCGATGACACGCACGTGCCGACGATCCTTCACCCGACCACTCCAATGTATGCCGCGGGCACGGCGCTGGCCGAACTGCGCGGCAGCCGGGGCGTCGAGCTGCTGGCCGCGCACGCCCTGGGCTACGAGTTGGCCGCCCGGGTGAGCAACGCGCTGTACCCCGAGCACTACGACACCGGATGGCACATGACCGGCACCACCGGGGCGCTCGCGTCGGCGGCCGTCGCGATCAGGCTGCTCGGCCTGGCCGGCGTGCCTGCCACCCACTGCCTCAGCATCGCGGCGACGCAGGCCTCTGGTCACCGCGAGCAGTTCGGCACCATGACGAAGCCGTTCCACGCAGGCCACGCGGCCACCGCAGGGGTGTGGGCCGGCCTCCTCGCCGACGGCGGCTTCACCGGTGCGCCTGATCCGCTGCAGGGCCGCCGCGGCATGTTCACGGTGATGTCGTCGGCCAGCACGCCCGCCGACCTCGTCGATGGTCTCGGCGACCGCTGGCAGATCTTCGACAACGGGGTGAAGCCCTATGCGTGCGGCGTGGTGATCCATCCGGCCATCGACGCGGTGCGCGACCTCGCCGTTCGGCGCGGGTTGGCGGCCGATCAGATCACCTCGATCCGGCTGCGGGTGCACCCCCTGGTGCGCGAACTGACCGGAAAGACCGACCCACGAACCGGTTTGGAAGGCAAGTTCTCGGTGACGTTCGCGTGTGCGATCGCGTTGCTCGAGGGCCGGGCCAGTGAGGCGCAGTTCTCCGACGAGGCCGTCGGCCGGCCCGACGTCCGCGCGCTCATGGCGCGTATCGAGGTGCAGCCCGACGAATCCGTGCCGCACACGCAGGCCGGTGCCACCGCGCTGACGGCCGACGGAACGACCGTGGAGACGTGGGTCGATCACGCGCGCGGTACGCCGGGCAACCGCCTGACCGATGACGAGTTGCGGGAGAAGTTTCACAGCCTCACCGACGACGTGCTCGGCGTGGATCAGGCAAAGAGATTGGCCGACGCCGTCTTTGGACTGCAGCAGTCCGGCGACGTCGATGGGCTGCTCGAGCTCACCACGCCTGAGCAGCGCTGACGACGGAGCCGTCACACTCGACACAGATCAACGGTTCCAGTCGTCTCCGCGGCGTCTGACGAAGGCCAGATGCGCTACTTGAGAGGCGATCTCGGCACGGCAGCGGTCCAGTTCGGGGCCGTCGCTGTCGACACCGGGTGACACGGCGTTGACCGCCACCCCGTCGTCGCGCAGGGCCGCAGCCAGTGCGATGGTGAGGCCGAGCAGGCCGTGCTTGGCTGCCGACAGGTGTACCCGCTCGGGGTCGCCTGCCAGAGCGTTGCGGCCGAGGATGTTGACGATTCGCCCGCCCGGTATGAGCGCGGGCAGCGCGTGCCGGATGCAGCGGAAGGCCCCGTCGAGGGTGACCGACCGGACCTGGTGCCAGTCCTCTTCGGTGATCGTCTGGACCCGTTGACGGGGCCGGAAGGACGCGTTGTTGACGAGGACCCGCAGCGTGCCGTGCGCGGCGACGGCCTCGAACATGCGGCGCACCGCCGATGGGTCGGTGACGTCGGCGGTGACGGCGAAGGCCTTTCCGCCGTCGGCGCGGATGGCCGCGACCACCGCCTCGGCCTCTTCCGTGCGGGCCCGGGTGTTGACGGCCACCGTCAAGCCCTTCGCGCGCAAGGTCGTTCGGCGATCACCGCACCCAGGCCGCTGCCGGCCCCGGTGACCAGTGCGATGTCAGTCATCGGCCGCCGGGACCGTTTGGCTCAGCAGCACCGAGACATCGGGGAGCTCGTCGACCCGCCAGCAGGTCGCGAGCAACTGCTCGGTGCGTTCGGACCCCAGCACCGGTTCGACCAGTTCGCGGAACTTCGCGTCCGAGTTCGTCGTCGTCGAGCGGCGCCGCCGGGGTACCGCGGTTGCCGCGCACCTCGATGGCCAGCGTCCGCCCCGACGCCAACGTGAGTTCGACGTCGGCGTCCTGCTTGCCCAGCGCCGAGTCCGCGACCACCTTCACCCGGTCGCGGAGCTCGACCACGTCCGGACGCGCCAGCACCTCCTCGGCCAGCTCGTCGGTGCCGACCCGGCGGAAGATCACCGCAGCGGCCGCGCAGTGTCGCAGGCTGAACTTCGCCTGCATGCTGGTGGTCGGTTTCGGCATGTCGGTGAAGCGCGCGGCGGGCGGCGCGACTCGGATGTCGATGACCGTGACATCACCTGGTGCGACGCTCGTTTTCGGTCACCAGGTCGATCACTCCGTCGATCATCGGGTGTGTCAGCGATCCGCTCGGGTAGAGCTTGTACCCGTTGCCGGTCAGGTTCCACGTCTCGCCCAGCCCTGCGCTGATCCGGTCCGGCGCGGGCTCGTCACTCATCACGGCGAGATAGCCGAAGTCACCTTCGAGTGCCTTCGGGCTGGCCGTGAGGCCCTGCTCGACGAGGGTCGCCGCCAGCACGCCGTCCATGGCGGCCTTTCCGGGATGCATGCTCTTGAGGTCGCTGCCCGCCATGATCCGCAACCCCGCGGCCTGGGTGGCACCGGCGGCGATCGCATGCTCGACCTGCTTGTGGCCGAGGCCCATCGTGCGCGCCGCCGCGGCGGCCGCACCGACATGGCCGGAGGTGCCGGTCACGTGCCAGCCGGCATCGTAATGAGTCTGGCCGGCGGCGTGCCCGACCCGCGTCTCGACCTCGAACCCGAGGGCGAAGCTGGCCAGTGCGTCGCGGCCGGTAACGGGACGGCCATCGGCCACCGCAAGGATCGCCGGCCACACGGAGCAGCTGCCGTGCACAGTCGTTCCGGGCGGGTTGTACACGTCGTCGAGATCAAGCACGTGCGCGGCGAACGCATTGAGAAAGGCGGCGAACGGTGGCGCAACCCGCTCGTTGGCGCCGACGACCGTTGCGCCGCCGCTACTCTCAGTCGTACCGATCGCACGTCGTGCACGACGGGCGGCCTCGTCGCTGGAGCCGGCGACCGTCACCCCGACGTGGTCGACCAAGGCGCGCCGTGCGGCGTGCAGCACCGTTTCGGGGATCTGCGCACAGTCGTGCTCGGCAACGAACTTGGCCAACTGCGATGTCGGATCAATCTCGGTCACTGATCCTTCCTCAAGCCGAGTCCCTGCAGCAGACCACCGACGATGTCCGTCTGCTCCTTCAGATATGCGGTGAACTTCTCGTCCTGCAGGTTCTGCGTCACCAGGCCGTCCTCTTTGATGAGGTTCTTCCAGTCCTCGGTCTCGACCATCTTCGACAGGTCGTCCTGATAGCGCTGCACCGCGTCTTCAGGCATGTCGGGCGCCCCCATCACGGCGCGGAACTGCACCGGCACCTTCGCCGTGTCGATGCCCTGCTCCTGGGTCGTGCTGACATCGGGAAAGGCGTCGAGACGCTTGTCTCCGACCACCGCGATCACCTTGAGCTGCCCGGCCTTCACCTGCTCGGCGACATCGGACGCGCTACCGAGCATGATGTTGGCGTCGCCGCGTATCAGGGCGGTGATGCGGGATCCGGTGTCCTCGAAGGAGAGGAACTTCCATCGCGCGTCGAGAGTGTCCTGCAATACCAGCCGGGTCAACGCGTCGTTTGCGGTGCTGGAGCCGCCGCTCTGAACGAGCGTGTCGGGGCTTTGCTTTGGCGGCAGCCACGAAGTCGGTGAACGAATTGAACTGCGAGTCGGCGTTCGTGACGATCACCTGCGGTTCGGTCGCGACCAGCGTGATCGGCGTCAGGTCCGCGAGGCTGACCTGCGCGTTCGCGACGGTCATCGGAGTCGCCAGCCAGGTCGGTGTCACCTGAGCGATCAAGCCCGCGTTGCCTTTTCGCTCGACCATGTACGACATCGCGCCGATCGAGTCGCCGGCGGGCACGTTGCGCACGGGCCAGTTGGTGTCGATGATCTTGTTCTCGTACATCACCTTGATCATCTGGCGGGTGAACACGTCGCTGCCGCCGCCGACGGCGTTGTGCGTCACGACCTCCACGGGGCCGGACTTGCCGCCGCCTCCCCCGCCTCCGCCGCACCGCGCGCGACGGCGACGCGTCAATCCGACGGCCGCGACCGTGGCGATGAGTAGTTTGCCTGATTCGGATCATGATCCGATTCCTTCCTGGTGGGGGTTGGGCTCGAAGGGTGAGTCGCTCACGCGTCGACCTCGATGACTTGTTCACGCACCTTGCGTGTCACGGCCGAACGTCAAGGCGACAAGCAGCACGACCGCGAGTCCGATGAGCGTCGCCGAGATCGGCCGCTGGAGGTAGATGATCGGGCTGTTGTCCGAGAGCAGCAGCGACTGCCGGATGGAGTTCTCCGCGATCGGCCCGAGCACGAATGCCAAAACCAAAGGTGCGGGCGGGATGTCGAGCTTGCGCATGACGTAGCCAAGTAGTCCGAACACCACCAGCAGCCCGACGTCGAACAGTCGAGAAGTTCACGCTGTAGACGCCGACCACCGAGATCAGCAGAATCGCGGGGTAGAGCACCTTGTACGGCGTGTTCAGCAGCTTCGCGAAGAACGGCACCATCGGCAGATTCATCACCAGCAGGGCGATGTTGCCCAGGTACATGCTGGCGATGATCGGCCACACCACGTCGGCGTGCTCGTGGAAGAGCAGCGGTCCGGGGTTGAGGCCGTACAGCACTAACGCGCCGAGAAGCACGGCGCCCGTGCCGGATCCGGGGATGCCCATAGTCAGCAGCGGAACCATCGCGCCGCCGGTCTCGGAGTTGTTGGCGGCCTCCGGGGCGGCCACACCCTCGATCGACCCCTTGCCGAACTCCTCCGGATGCTTGGACGTCTTCTTGGCGATGATGTAGGAGACGAACGACGCGACCGTCGAACCCGCGCCCGGCAGAACGCCGATCAGGAAGCCCACGATGCCGCCCTGCAGCATCGCAGGCGTCGACTTCTTGATGTCCTTACGGGACGGAAGCAGCTCACGCATCTTGCTGGGCACCTTGAACAGTTTGCTTCTCGGTCTTGTCCTCGATGTTGCACCAGCACCTCGCCGATCGCGAAGATCCCGACGCTCAGCGCGATGAACTCGATGCCGCCCGCCAGCTCGATCTGGTCGCCGGTGAAACGCTGCTCGCCCGAGAACAGGTCCGTGCCGATGGTCGCCAGGAACAGACCGATGAACATCGAGATGAAGCCCTTGAGCATCGAGTCGCCTGCCAACATGATCACCAGCAACAGCGCGAACACCATCAGCGCGGAGTACTCCGGCGGCCCGAAGTTCACCGCGACGTCGGCCGCCAACGGCGCCAGGAACGTCAGCCCGATCGACACCGATGGTGCCCGCGACGAACGACGCGATAGCCGCGATCCCCAGCGCCTTTCCCGCCCGCCCCTGCTTGGCCATCTCGTAACCGTCGAGGCAAGTCACCACCGAGGAGGACTCACCGGGGATGTTGAGCAGGATCGACGTCGTCGAACCGCCGTACTTGGCGCCGTAATAGATGCCGGCCATCATGATCAGACCGGTAGCCGGGTCGAAGCCCGTGGCCAACGGCAGCAGGATCGAGATCGTCGCAGGCGGCCCGAGGCCCGGAAGGATGCCAACCAGCGTGCCCAGCAGGCAGCCGATGATCAGCCACAACAGGTTCGTCGGGTGATCGCGGCCTGCAATCCCTGAAGCAGGCCGTCAATCGCGTTCACCGGCGGGCTCCCGCTCCGCCGAATTCAGCCCCCGAGCGTTCCGAGTGAATCAGTACCACAGGGTTCCTCCTGGGAGTTGCACCTCAAGCAAGATGTCGAACAGGAAATACATGGCCAGCGGAAGCAGCAGCAGCGTGATGATCAGCGGGATCGACCGGATCCGCTCGATGACGACGATCACGAGCAGAACGAGGACCTCACCCGCCAGAAGAAAGCCCAGCGGCTCGATGAGCAACGCGCAGACAACCAGGGCGAGCCACACCAGAAATGCGCGGGCCATCTGCCGGGGTTGCAGCGAGAGTGTCGGCGCCTCGCCGCTTCTGGCCTTGGGACCGAGCAGCCAGACCGCCGACAGGAGCGAGACCCAGACCGATCAGACAGAGCGTCAGCAGGACGGGAAGGTAACCCGGGCCAGGCTCGTCATTCGGACCACGGAACGCCAGTTCCGTACGACTGCGGTACAGCAGCCAGGCACCCAGCGCGGCGACAACCAGCCCGAGGACGACGTGGACCCGCCGCGTCAGCCGGGCCTCGCGCCGCGAGTCGGTGGCGCTGTCCGGCGCGGGACCGGTGTCGTCTTCGACGATCACCTCTGGGCGTCGATCGATGCTCTGTTCCATGCAGACCCTCTTTTGGCTGATTGTCTTGAGGCTGGAAACTAGTTCTGCGTAAGAGAAAAGGTAGAAGCTCGGGTGTGTTGTGTCAAGAGTCACTTTGATCCGCCGGTGTGATGCGCCGGGTCTGCGCACCTCAGCGCGGCAGGCTATAAACTTCTTCTATGCAGAACGAGCGACCGGAGAGCGATACTGGCCCGGCCTACCCCATTGCTTCGGTGAACAACGCTCTGCTGCTGTTACTGCTGTTTCGCGAGCAGCCGCGGGTCCGGCTCACCGACGCCTGCAAGTACCTGGGGGTCGCGCACTCGACGGCACACCGGCTGCTGGCCATGCTCGCCTACCATGGCTTCGTCCAGCAGGAACCGGTGACCAGGGCATATATCGCCGGCCCGGCGCTGGTCGAGGTGGGACTGGCCGTCGTCGGTTCCCTCAATGTGCGCGAGCAGGCGCGGCCGGTGATGGAGGAGTTGGCCGCTGAACTCGGCGAGACCGTGCATCTCGGAGTGCTCGAGGGAACCCAGGTCCGTTACGTCGACGGGGTCGAGTCCGAACGTGCGTTGCGTGTGGTGGCGCGGACGGGGACCCTGGCCCCCGCGCACTGCACATCGCTCGGCAAGGCCCTGCTGGCCCAGATGACCGACGAGCAGGTGGCCGATCTCTACCCCACCTCTTCCGAACCGTTCCCCGCGCGAACCGAGAATTCGGTCACGACCCAGTCCAAGCTGATGAAGGAGATCGCCCGGACCAGGGAGCGCGGATACGCGGTCAACTCAGGCGAAACCGAGGAGGACGTGGGCTCGGTGGCCATCGCGTTCCGCGACTTCGCCGGTCGTCCCGCCGCGATCGCCGTGGCCGCTCCCACGAGTCGACTGAGCGCACAACGGATCTCGCGAATCGGCCAGTTGATGGGCGAGACGATTGCACGCACCCCGATCGGGCCGGGGAGCGCTCAGGCGGACTGAGCACCGCGGCGGACATTGACGAGGCCGGCGCCGGCGGTCGCGAACATGACGGCTGCGAGCAGTGCGAAGGCCACCTCGACACCCCACACCTGTGACGCTGCGCCGGCCGCCGCGAGGATGAACGCCTGTCCGACACGGTTGGTCGCCACCCGGAGTCCCAGTGCCGAACCGCGGCTGGTGTCGTCGACCAGGTCGACGACCCAGTCCATGGTCGTCGTCTGCGAGAGGCCCAGCGCGAAACCGAGAACCGACATCGCGATCATCATCGGCGCCAGGTTGTGGCTCAACGCGACGATGAGCAGACAGGTCGCGGCGACCGTCGTGGCGATAACGGTGAGCTTCAGTGTCGGGATCCGGCGCACGAACCACGCCGTCGCGGCCCGCGCCAACAATGCCCCGCTGGAGCTGATGCCCAGCAGGATGCCGACCTGCGAGGACGTCAGGCCGACGGCGGCACCCAGCAGCGGAAGGTAGACCAGCAGCAGGTCGACACCGCTCTTGGCCGAGAAGCTCGTCATCAGCGCGGCCGTCATGCCCGGCCGGCGGAGGAGTCGCCACACACTTTCTGCGCGCCCCGTACGCACCGTCGACACCTGCATCCGGGTCCGCAACGCGAGCACGACAGCGGGTAGTCCCCCGACAAAAACCCAAGCCGCGACCAGCAGTGCAGAGGAGGTCGACTCGAGGCTGGGCTCGTCTGTGTGGCCGATGATCACGCCGCCCAGCACGGGGCCGACGATCTGTCCGAGAGCCGAGACGGTAGTGAGCGTCCCGAACCTGCTGATGCGCGCCAGAGAACTCTGCGCCTGCGCCATGATGCTCTGGCCGCCGATGGTGGCTGTCATGTGCCCGATGCCAAGCGCCGTCGTGGCGAGCGCGAGGGCCGGGATCGCCTCCGCGACGACTAGAGCGAAAGCCGCAGCGGCCGAGATTCCCAGCCCGACGGCGAGCAGGATCCCGGGGTGGTGTCGCTCAGTCCACCGTCCGAAGCTGACCGCGAGCAGCATCGGTGGCACTGCGAAGCACGCGGCGGTCAGGCCCAGCGTGGTGCCGTCGGCGCCGAGCGCCAACAGTCGGTATGTCGACACCGGGCGCGCCATGGTCACGGCGACCTGCAGTAGGAAGATGGCGGTGACCGTGCCGACGAGCCACGGCGGCGGTAAGGAACGTTCCGTGAGGCGTGCCACGGCTCAGCCGAAACCCCGCCCAGGCGAACCCGGACGGGGCTTCGTGGTCCTCAGAACTTCCAGCCACGCTCCGGCGTGGCGACGTCGACCTCGACACCGTCTGGGTCGCGGAACTTGAAGAACCGGGGCGGGTCGGCCGCTTCGGCGCCGTAGACCTCGATGCCGCGTTCCTTGAGCGCCGTCACCACGGACCCGGTGTCCTCAATGGTCACGCCGATGTGGTTCGGGCCCATCGCTCCATACGTCCAATCGGAGCGCTCGATGTCCGGGTTCGGCTGCAGCAGCGAGTAATTCACTTCGCCGTCGCTGAGGTCAAGCGCCTTGCCTGGATAGTGGCCCGGGGTGCGGGCATCTCCGAGCCGCGTGAACCCCAGCACGTTCTCGTAGAACTCCGCGGTCTTTTCGAGGTCCTGGACCACGATGCCGAGATGTCTGATGCGCACTGCTTCCTCCCTATCTGGTGGTGAGACCAACTTCCGTACTGTAGACATTATTTCTGCAAATCAGACTCTAGGCCCTCACAGAGGGTTGGTCAATCGGCAGGCGGAAATAAGACCCAGTTCAAGGCATAGGGGGTGCAGCCGAAAAATCGATAGGGAATCACCCGATTCCTCGCGTCTCGGCTGCAGCGACCCTTAGTGCACACGTAATTGCACGCGCCAAGGAAGTTCAAGTCGTGGCCGTGAAGGTCCGGTTCGCCCATAGGGGGGCTAGCGGAAGGGGGGTGATTCGAGTGATTCGTCGCATCAAGCGCCGGCTGACCCGGATGCCGTTCAAGCGCAGCTGACCCGGATGCCGTGACCACCATCGAAAGGAGGTGATTCACGTGACTCGTCGGATGAAGCGTCGGCTGACGCGCATGCCGTTCAAGCGACATTAACGGGGGCGGGGCCGCGTGCCCGGGCCGTTCCACATGCAGGCCCGGGCACGCTTCGCTCTCCAAAGGAGAAGAACGGAATCCCATGCAGTTCAACACGGGAGTGACATGGCGCGCGAGCCAACGCGGCCTGGTGGTGTGCGCGCCCAGCGGCTCGCCTCTTCTGGTCGAACACACGCGGGCCACGATGCTGCCCGAACTGCTCGGGGCGGCCAACGATGTCGAAGAGCTCGCGCTGAGCCTCGGCGGTTCGGACACCGACCACGAACTCGCGCACGACCTGGCGGCTGAGCAAATTATCGCCGATCCCGCTGCGCCACAACGAGATATCATCGCCGATCACACACGACGGGTCGTGTTCACCCGCTCCGGGGTCGAGTTCACCGGCATCGCACCCGTTGCACGCGCGGTGCACAGGATCACGATGCCCGTGATCCAGTCCTGGGTGGGCAGGGCCGCGATCGGCGCGGTGATCATCGCGGGCATATTCGCATTCATCGCAGGCCGTCCGGCGGGTCCCCAGGTGACCGAGCATCCCTGGGTCGACGCGACCGTCGGTTTGGTCTTGGGCCTGGCCCTCGCCGGCCTGCACGAGCTCGCACACGCCGTCGCTCTGGTCCACTACGGTAGGACGCCCCGTCGGGCGGGCTGCGGTTTCTATTGGGGTGCATTGTGTTTCTACGTCGACTCCTCGGACGGCATCACGCTGCCGCGCCGCGCCAGGATCGTCAACGCGATGGCGGGCTTGGCGGTCGATGCGGCGACAACGGCCGTGCTGCTCATCGTCGCGCAGGGCTTCGCGGCATCGGTTCTGATCATGGGTGTCTGTTGGCGCATCGCGATCCTGCAACTGGTCGGCATCGCGGAGAACACATTGCCGATTCTGGAGGTCGACGGGCACGTCGCGTTCTCGGACTATCTGGACGAGCCCGACCTGTCACCACGATCGCGCGAAGCACTCGGAAGAAGGCTTCGCCGAATCAAACACGATGATCAACCGTCCTGGTTGGCGGCATACGGCGCATTCAGCCTCATCGGGGGGATAGTCCTGCTCGCGGCGAGCACCTGGGTCTGGTGGTTGGCCGCCGGTGAGCTCATCACGTCACTTTTTCAGGGAAACCCGGCCGAAGTTCTTCTCGGGCTCTACGTGGTCTTGCCGGTCGGAATCGCAGTAGTGTTCTCCACTGTGGGCCTGTCGCTCGAGGTACTGGCTAAACCCTCTCTGTACCAGTCGGATCCGAGCTCAGTCACGTAGCACACGCCGTTCGCGGTCCGCACGTATCGGGATGCCACGGCGGCGTTCCCCGTCATCGGCGTAAGTGCCGATGACGTGAGCTATCGCGGGCAACATGATGTCGAGGGCAGCTCGGTTCACGTTGGACAGGATGTCGTCGGCGGTGTGGTAGTTGGGGTCGAACGGCTCGTCGGCACGCCCGCCCCAGAGTTTGGCCTGCTCCGCAGTCATGACCGCCTCAGAGCCGGTGAACAACTGGCCGGCGGGGATACCCGCACGGACGAAAGCGTTGTAGTCGCCGCGGCCGTCGACCAACAGGTCCTGCGTTGGGATTCCGGCATCGTCGAGAAAATCGGAGAACGCCTGCTCGATCCCCGCAGACCCCTCGGGTAGCTGCGCGAATTCTGGGTCGGTCGGGCCCGACAGATTGCCGTCGAGTGTGAAGTAGCCCGGGTTAGGCGAGCCGACCATGTCGAAGTTCAGGTAGAGCGCAACGTCTTTCAGATCTTCCACATCGAGCGACTTCACATAGTCGTCGGATCCGATCAACCACTCTTCCTCGCCTCCGAAGAATGCGAACCGGACCGCGTTGCGAACCGGCGGATCGCTCCCCATCGCCAGTGCGGTCTCCAACACGGCCGCGACTCCCGAACCGTTGTCGTTGATGCCCGGCCCCAGCCGGACGCTGTCCAGGTGCGCACCCACCAGCACAACATCCTGCGCCGACCCGGTGGTGGTCTGAGCGACGACGTTCTTGGCGCGCACATGTTCGATGCGGGCGCCGACGACGAGAGTCGCATTGCCCGTTCGGGTTCGAAGGCGCGCACCTTCGGTCTTGCTGACACTCGCCACGGGAATCGTGACGTGATCGTCCTCCAGAAGTGCCCCGCTGAACGCCTTCTCCTCGACGTCGTTGGCGATGATCAATCCGGTCGCGCCGCGTCCGGACGCAGCGGCAGCCTTATCGGAGAGGTAGCAGCCACCGCGGTCCACCAGGACCACCGCGTCCGCAACCGGCAGGGCGTCGTAGTCTGCGGGTTCGCAGCCCGCAGAGTCGCCCGACGCGACCGCAACCAACGGGCCGGTGACCCCCTCCGGCGAGGTGGCGCCGCTGTACTCCACGACCTGCGCGGGCACCGGGGCCCCATCGACGGTCAATGACTCGGCGTCGACGTGAAAGATGCCCAGGCTGAACTCGGGGGTCTGCACATCAAAGCCCTTGTCTTCCAGTGCTTTCACCACGTACTCGACGCTGGCGGAGTACCCGGGGGTGCCGGTCTGGCGGGTGCCGCCGTTCCGATAGGCGATGTCCTGGAGCCGGCGAAGGTGCGCCATGACCGCATTGGTGGAGACGGCTGCCCGAAGCCGCTCCGCGTAGGCCGCACCGGCCTGGGTCGGCGTGCTGTCACAACCGACTGACCCGACGACCATGACCACGAATACCGCTGTCGCGACCGCCACCCGGACCTTCACACGTCCAAGCTAGCCGCCGTGGACCACATTCCCGGCCACGATCGTCGCCCTGACCATGCTCGAGTCGAGTTCGCTCAGCACCTCGGCGGGCGCCGCCGCGAGGATGCACAGGTCACCGAGCTGGCCGGGCTCGATGCGACGGTGCGCGACAGGCGCATCCGCGGCGCCGAAGAACATGGTCAACGCCTCACGTGGCGACACGCATTCGTCGGCACCGAGGACGGTGCCCCTTCCAGTGGTGCGACGCACTGCGGCGCGCATCGCCTTCCACGGGTCGTCGTCGCCGAAGGGCATGTCGGTGGACAGCGCTACTGGCACCGCGGCTCGCAACAGGGAAGCCACCCGCCACAGTTCGTGATGTTCGGCGGGGGGCACGTCGTCGAGATACTGCTCACCGCGCTCGGCTACGAAGTTCGGTTGTGTCACCACGGTGATGCCAACGCCGACGATGTCCGCAACGCTGTCGTCGGGAACCACGGCGGCGTGCTCGATGCGATCCTGCGGGTGAGTGCCCGCGGACCGCAGCGCGGACAGCGTGACGATCAGTTGCGCGGCCGTCACACAGTGCACCGCAACGGGTCCGCCGTCGGCGTGGCGCTGGGCGATCCATTCGGCGAGGCCGGCCAGGTCGAGATCGGTGTCGTGCAGAATCCGTTTGCCGGGGGCAAGGCAGTGCACGCGCTGGTGCAGTCCGCCGTGGCGATGGGCCTCCATCAGTTTCACGACGTCGGCGACGTCCATATCCGGTGTGGCGTCGGTGACGCCCGTGACGCCGTATGAACTCAGTCGCCTGCTGATCTCGGTCAACTCGGTCTCGTTGCGCTGCAGGGTATCCGACCAGGTACGGTCCGCGCTGCGCAGTCGGCCGTCGGGGTGGTCGGCGAGCCCGATCTGTGCCAGCCCGGCCGAGTTCAGGGTCCACAGGACACCGCTGCGGTGTTGAATTCGAACCGGCACGGGCGGCGACAGATCGTCCAACACCGCGCGGTCCAGTGGCCCCGCGACGGCCTCGTGATACCCCACCGCTCGGATCCACCCGTCGCTGCCGACCTCGGCGGTCGCCAGTGCGAGAGCCAGATCGGCACGGGTCTGCACGTCGGCCGGACCCACCCGGGTCGACGTCAACGCGGCCGCCGCGGAGTGGAGGTGGACATGGTGATCGTGCAGACCGGGGATGACGGTGCCGCCCGCGGCGTCGTAGACGTGCTCGCCGGGCTGCGGCGTCAACCGAGGCGCGACCTCGACGATCCGCTCCTCGACACGGATATCGCAGGCATCCCCGTCAAGCAGACGCGCACGCTGAATCAGCATGGAGCACAGTGCTTCCCGGCGATCAGCTGCTCGACGATCGCGTTGTCGGCGCCCAACTCCGATGCCGGCGCGGACGATTGCGGAATCGCATTGCAAACGGCTTCCTCGGTGCGTGACAATTCGGCGTAGGTGGCGGCAACGGCCGACAGTGACATCTCGATCAGCTCACCGCCACCGCTGCGCAACGATTGCGCCACCGCCACTGCCGCATGAAGCCCCGTCAAGGGGTCGGCGATCGCGTCACCGCAGAAACCCGGGATCTCGTCGCCGCCGCAGACCAGCCCACCGGACACCGCGGCATCGTCGCCGAACGCCACCCAGTTGGCGCGCTCCCCCTCGGTGCCGTGACCGGTGATCCGCAGCCAGACTCTGCCGTCGCGTGGAGCAACGGTGGTCGGTCCGAGACCGCGGCGGGTCAACGCCGCGGGGCGCGAGGATTCGATCACGACGTCAGCGGCGGCGAGCAGCGCCTGTACCCCGGACGGCTCGTCGAAATCGGCTAGATACGAGAGCTTTCCGCCGTTTATCCAGTCGAAGAACTCCGGTGCGCCCGCTCGTGCACCGTCCGGACGGGCTGCGGTTTCGACCTTCACGACGATGGCGCCGGCCTTCGCCAACAACTGCCCGCACAGTGGGCCCGCCCACATCGCCGACAGGTCGGCGACCAGCAGTCCGGACGGGCTGCGGGGCATTGTGGCCGCCCCGAGGGGGTGGACGCGCGGTGGTTCGGCAGGCGTCTCGCCTAACGCGGCTACGGGAAGGCCGAGCAACCGCGCGCGTTCGGTCACTTCGGCACAGGCGTGTGCGGCAAACCAGCCCTGCACCGCCGGCCAGGGATCGTCGCCGACGGCGTCCGCTCCGATGAGCGCCGGAACGGCGTCGATGTCGTCGGGGCGCGACAGCGTGAGCGCGCACCAGCCGTCTCTGCTTTCAAGGAGGCGCGTGGCCCCGCCTGCAGAGACCCGGCCGTCAGGTGAGAGACCGAGCAGTCCCGCCCGGCCGGCGAGAACCACCTCCGCGTCGACAGCAGCGCCGGTGAGCGCGCGAAATCCGTCTGCTAACCACCGGACCCGTGACAGCACGGCAGCGGGGACGACCAACGACGTCACAAGATCATTGTGCTCAGAACTGCAGCGCAGTAAACCGCCAGTCCAGTACCTGCTGGTCAGGCTCGCCGACCGCGTAGACCAGAGACCGCAGCTTGAGTACACCGCCGCGGCCGTCGGGGAGCGGCACCGCGCCCTCGACGTGCAGCTCGCTGTACAGGGTGTCGCCCTCGTGCACGGGACCGACGTGGTCACAGGACTGCCACCCCAACACAGTCACGAGGTTGGGCAGTAGCCGGGTGGCTTGTGCCAGCGCCAACCCGATGGTGTGTCCGCCATAAACCAGCCGCTTCCCGCCGCTACGCCAATCATGGTGTGTGGCAGCGATGTTGAGCGTCAACCTGGCGAGTTCGGGTGCGCTGCTGACGACGTCGGCGGTGCTGTGCAACACCGCGCCCGCGGTTCCCGAATCGAATTGGGCTCCTGGAACTTTGGCGCGGTACGCGTCGGCGTTCCAATCGGCGGTGGGATCGGGGACCGGAACCTGGTCGGTGCCGATGGCCGACAGGTTATCGGCGTGACCGGTGTCGGACGTGTCGTCGCTCATCGGCAGCATCGCGCAGCGGTAGAAGTCGAGCACCAGTCGACCGATGTCGTCGACGGTGGTCATCCGCAGCGCCGCAAGGCCTGTCGGTGCCCGACCCGGTTTCACTGAGTTCTGTTTGAGCCCAACCACTTCGGTGCGGGTGAACAAGGTGTCACCGATCACCGGGAAGCGGTGAAACATCAGCCCGCGGTAGAACAGGTTGGCTTTCACCCGCTGCGTCACCAGCGTCGTCTGACCGATCGCCACGTCGCACACCAGAGCGGGGTGTGCCAACGGCCCCTGGGCGCCCGTCACTGCGGCCGCCAGTTCAGCGTCCAGAGCAAGACGTAACCGGTCGCCGACGATCGACTGATGGACGGCCGCGGCACCGGCCGTCAGCGTCATCGACGGCGCGGCGTCGAAGACCTGTCCGACCTCGAGGTCGTCGAAATATGGCCCGCTCACGGGTGCCCATGTTGGCATTAGGCCGCACAAAGTGCAAATATGGCCGTACATATGAACGACGAAGAGATCATGCTGGTCGAGACGGTGCGGGCGTTCGTGGACCGCGACGTCAAGCCCGCGGTGCGCGAGACGGAGCACGCCAACTCCTACCCGGAGGCGTGGATCGAGCAGATGAAGCGCATCGGCATCTACGGCCTGGCGATCCCCGAGTCCTACGGCGGCTCCCCCGTGTCGATGCCGTGCTACGTGGAGGTGACGCAGGAGCTGTCCCGCGGCTGGATGAGCCTGGCCGGTGCGATGGGCGGGCACACCGTCGTGGCCAAGCTGCTGACCCTGTTCGGCACCGAGGAGCAGAAGCAGAGATACCTGCCGCCGATGGCGACCGGCGAGATGCGGGCGACGATGGCGCTGACCGAGCCCGGCGGGGGCTCGGATCTGCAGAACATGACGACCACCGCGGCGGTCGACGGTTCCGATCTGGTGATCAACGGGAGCAAGACGTGGATCAGTAACGCACGCCGGTCCGGCCTGATCGCACTGCTGTGCAAAACCGATCCGGCGGCGACGCCCAAGCACAAGGGCATCTCGGTGGTGCTCGCCGAGCACGGGCCGGGGCTGACGGTGTCGCGGGATCTGCCCAAGCTCGGCTACAAGGGGGTCGAGTCCTGCGAGCTGACCTTCGCCGACTACCGCGTTCCTGCAACGGCCATCCTCGGTGGCGAGCCGGGCAGGGGTTTCGGGCAGATGATGAAAGGCCTTGAGACGGGCCGTATTCAGGTGGCTTCGCGTGCACTCGGTGTGGCTACCGCGGCGTTCGAGGACGCGCTGAAGTACGCCCAGGAGCGCGAGAGCTTCGGCAAGCCGATCTGGAAGCACCAGTCCATCGGCAACTATCTGGCCGATATGGCGACCAAGCTGACCGCCGCGCGCCAGCTCACCCGCTACGCCGCCGAGCGGTACGACAGCGGCGAACGTTGCGACATGGAAGCCGGGATGGCGAAGCTGTTCGCATCCGAGGTCGCGATGGAGATCGCGCTGAACGCCGTGCGGATCCACGGCGGCTACGGCTATTCCACCGAGTTCGATGTCGAGCGCTACTTCCGCGATGCGCCGTTGATGATCGTCGGTGAGGGCACCAACGAGATTCAGCGCAACGTGATCGCGGCGCAGCTGGTCGCCCGCGGCGGGGTCTAGGTGCGGACCGCGCAGAAGTCGAGAACCGCGCCGGCGTATCAGACTCTGCGCGAACTGCTGCGCGACGAGATCGCGGCGGGCCGGTACAGCGACGGCGCGCGGCTGCCCACCGAGTCCGAACTGGTGGAGCGACATAGGCTTTCGCGGCAGACCGTGCGGCGCGCGTTTCAGGACCTGGTGGCCGAAGGCGTGGTGTACCGGGTGCCGGGGCGTGGCACCTACGCCAGCGAGGCGGGGCGGCGGTACCTGCGTCAACTCGGCTCGATCGAGGACCTGATGAGCCTGTCCGACGACACCACGATGGAGGTGCTCGCAGGCCTGCGCAGACGGGTGGATCTCGACGCCGCCAGCCGGCTTCGACTCGACGACGACATCGTCTACTCGGTCGTGTTCCGGCGGCTTCATGAGGGTGTGCCGTTCGTGATGACCACCGTGCACCTGGTGCCCGCGGTAGCTCATACGGTGCTGTCGTCACCCGAACTGAGGGACGGCGCGGTAGGGACACAGACCGTCATCGGCATTCTCGAGCCACATCTTGTCGAGCCGATCGCCGCAGCGGCACAGTCGATCACGGTGGCAGCGGCCGACGATGCGGTCGCGGATGCGGTGGGATGCGAGCCCGGTCATCCGATGCTGCGGGTGGACCGGTTGTACTCCGATGTCAGCGACCGCCCCATCGAGTTGTCGGTCAGCCACTTCCTGCCCGAGCAGTACACCTACCGTGTGACGTTGCGCCGCTCGGGTTAGCGATTTCGGCGCGCCTGCGCGCTGAGCGTCCGTACAGCGCGCCCAATCACGCGATTTCGTCGATCAGTCCCCACCGCAGTGCTGTCTCGCGGGCCGATCGTCTGGCCGGACAGCACCAGATACGCGGTGCGCCATCGGCCGATCCTGCGGGTGATGCTCACGGTGCCGCCTGCGCCGGGGATCAGTCCCAGGCTCAGCTCCGGCAGGCCGAACACGGCGTCCGGCCGCGACCGCACCCACTCCGCAGAAGGCGGCCATCTCCAGCCCGCTGCCCAGCACCTGACCGTGCACCTCGGCGCGGCAGCGCCGACCCAGTCGCGCGGTCAGTTCGTCGAGCACGAGTGCGGGGCTGTGCCGGGTGCGGGCCAGATGGGCGCTGGCCGGATCGGCGAACGTGCCGAACTCGGCGAGGTCACCGCCGCTGCAGAACGACGGGCCGTTGCCCGACAACACGACGTCGGTCACGGACGGGTCGAGGCGGGCCACCTCGAGCGCTTCGAGCAGTGCGGCGCGGGCGTCCGTCGAGAACGCGTTGTGCCGTTGCGGCCTGTTGAACCGGACGTAGAGGGTGTTGTCGACGCGCTCGGCCTGCACCGGATCCGGGATGTCGACGGGTCGCGCCGGTCCGCGCTCGGCGAGCCAGCGCGCGAATTCCGGACCGGACTGCAGGGTTGAGTAGGCGAGCGACTCGGTGATGACACCGCCGAACGCGGGAGCCTCGACATCGACGGCGCGAAGGACGTCGGCGCACACGGCCGCCGACTGCGGCCACCGATGACAACGCTGTCGAAGCGCGTCGAGCGTCTCGGAGACGGATGCGACCGTGACTGTTCGCTGGTCGTCGCTGTCCTCTTCGCACAGCGTGAAAGCTGCATCTTCCGAGGGTGATCCGACCGCGATCACCACACCGGAGCAGAGTTCGACTACATGCTGGCTAGTCACGAGTACTTCTTGATCAGCTCCTGCTTGTACAGCTTGCCGGTGTCTGTGCGCGGCAACTGCGCTTCGAACGAGACAGACCGCGGACACTTGTAGTGCGCCAACCGCTCTCGAAGCCAACCCAGCAGTTCTTCGCCGAACCCGTCGGTGGCGTCGGCCGGATCGACGGTCTGCACGACTCCCTTGACGCTCTGACCCATCTCGTCGTCGGGAATACCGAACACCGCGGCGTCGAGCACCTTGGGGTGGGTGATCAACATGTTCTCGGCTTCCTGCGGGTAGATGTTCACGCCGCCGGAAATGATCATGTGATGCTTGCGGTCGGTCAGGAAAAGGAAGCCGTCGTCGTCGAGGTAGCCCACGTCGCCGACCGTCACCCAGCCGTGCCTGTCGCGTGACTCGGCGGTCTTCTCGGGATCCTTGTGGTAGACGAACTGCACGACACCCAAGTCGAAATAGATCTGGCCCGCCTGGCCGGGCGGCAGGTCGTTGCCGTCCTCGTCGAGGATGTGGGCAACCCCGAGCAGCGGCTTACCCACGGAGCCAGGGCGTTTCAGCCACTCTTCCGCCGAGATGAAGGTGATGCCCGCGCCTTCGGACGATGAGTAGTACTCGTCGACGACCGGACCCCACCAGTCGATCATCTGCTTCTTGATGTCGACCGGGCAGGGCGCGGCGGCGTGCACTATCCGGTGCAGGCTGGAGACGTCATACGACTTACGCACATCCTCAGGCAGTTTCAGCATCCGGACGAACATCGCCGGGACGAACTGGCCGCCGGTCACCCGGTACTTCTGGATCGCGTCGAGCGCGGATTCGGGGTCGAACTTGGACATCACGACGGTCGTCACGCCCATCGCCTGTGCGCTCATGGTCCACAGGCACGGGGCGGTGTGGTACAGCGGTGCGGGGCTCAGATAGACGGAGTCCGGGCTCATCTGGATGGCCATCAGTAGCGCCGACACCAGGTTCGGGGCTTGGGCAGGCGCGACATGGGCGAGCTCGCGGCGAATCCCCTTGGGGCGTCCTGTGGTTCCCGATGAGTACTGCAGCAGATCGCCCTCGATCTCGTCGCCGATCGGAGTGCCCGGTTGGTCTGCCACACACTCGGGGTAGCGCTGCCAGCCGTCCAGATCGTCGTCGGCGATCAGCAACAGATCGGGCAGCCCGTTCGGCAGATGCTCTGCCAGTCCCTCGCAGACCTTGCGCATCGCCTGTGATCCGATGACGGCCTTGGCGCCGCTGTTGTCGACGATGTAGCCCACCTCGGGCGGGGTGAGGTGGGTGCTGACCACCGTGTAGTACAGACCGCTGCGCCGGGCCGCCCACATCACCGCGTGCAGATGCTCGTTGTTCTCCATGATCACCGCGACGGTGTCGCCTTCGACCAACCCGGCTTGCCGGAAGTGGTGGGCCAGCCGGTTGGCGCGCGACTCCAACTCGTTGAACGTCACGACGGTTCCGGCGGGATGGATGATGACGGCCGGCTTGTCGGGGGTGGCCTCGGCATGCTCGCGAATCTGCATGCGCCGACTCTACGACCCATGAACTTGACAGGTGTCAAGAGGGCAGAAAACCCTGGTCGCCGCCTTCGCAGTCCTACGATTATGGTTCCGAAGAATCGGGGGTCCGAGGTGCGCGAATGAACACCACCGCGCCTTCGGGTGTCGTCACCTTTCTGTTCACCGATATCGAGGGGTCGACGCGGCGATGGGAAGCCGACGCGGACGCGATGCGCTCGGCGCTCGAAGCCCACGACGGCGTGCTGCGCGAAGCCGTCGAGACGCATGCCGGCTGGTTGTTCAAGCACACCGGCGACGGAGTCTGCGCAGTGTTCGCGTCGCCGCGGTCACGCCGTCGATGCCGCGGTCACCGCGCAACGCAGCGCTCGAGTTGCCGGTACGGATGGGCTATCGCAACCGGCGAGGCCGAACTTGCGCGACGAGCGACTACTTCGGCGCGGTCCTCAATCGCGCCGCACGGGTGATGTCGGCCGGCCACGGCGGGCAGATCCTGCTCGACGGAGCGACGGCGGAACTACTCATCGGCGTCGACCTCGTCGATCTGGGCCCAGCGCCGGCTGCGCGATATCGCTAAAGCGGTCGGATCCTTCAGTCCGCGCGCTGGTCTGCCCACTGAATTCCCGCCGCTGAAAACGCTCGACTCGACGCCGGGAAACCTTCGGCCGCCGGCCACCAGCTTCGTCGGGCGCGAGTCCGAGTTCGCCGAGCTGCAGACCGCGCTCAAGGGCCATCGATTGGTGACGTTGATCGGCGTCGGCGGGGTGGGCAAGACACGGCTGGCGCTGGAACTCGCGTCGCTCTCGGCCACTGACTTTCCCGACGGGGTGTGGGTGATCGAGTTGGCCGCGGTCAGCGACCCCGCCGCGGTGCCCGAAGCGGTTGCCGCCGTACTCGGCATCATTCAACAGCCGGGTTCGAGTCTGGCCGCCAGCGTGGCGCGGCCCTCGAGGGCCGCACCCGATTGTTGGTGTTCGACAACTGCGAACACGTTCTCGACGCGGCCGCCGACATGATCGAGGCGATCCTTGCCGCATCGTCGACTGTGAAGGTCATCGCGACCAGCCGCGAGGGCCTGGGTGTGGCCGAGGAACAACTGTGGCCTGTGCCGTCGCTCGACGTTCGTTCAAGCGCGGCAACGCTGTTCGTCGAGCGTGCCTCTGCGGTGGCGCCGGCCTGTCTCTCTCGATGACGACGCCGACGCAATCACGAGATCTGTCACCGACTCGATGGCATACCGCTGGCGATCGAGTTCGCCGCATCGCGCATGCAGTCGATGTCCGCCGACCGAGGTACGCGATCGCCTCGATGACCGGTTCCGGCTGCTGGTCGGATCGCGGCGTGGACTCGAGCGTCATCAGACACTGCGGGCAGCGGTGCAATGGTCCTACGACCTGCTCGACGCCGACGAGAAGACGCTGCTGATCGCTGCGCCGTATTCGCCGGTGGTTTCGACCTGGCGAGGCGCCTGCGCGGTTGCCGGCTCCGACGATGACTTGGCGACACTGGATCTGCTGGATGCCCTTGTGCGCAAATCACTTCTGGTGGCCGACCCGTCGGCGGGCCGCACCCGGTTCTCGATGCTGGAAACCATCCGCCGGTTCGCCGAGGCACAGCTCGGACTCGACGGGTCGGCTGATGAAGCGCGCACGGCACACGCACGTTACTTCGCCGATCGGGAAGCCGATGTGTTTGCGCTTTGGAACAGTCCACGCCAACGCGAGGCGTACACGTGGTTCAGTGCCGAGCTGGCGAACCTGCGCGCCGCGTTCCGCTGGGCCGCCGATGACGGTGATCTCGACTGCGCCGCGACCATCGCGTTCTACTCGGCATTGCTCGGTACCGGCGTCGAACAGCATGAACCGTTCGGCTGGGCCGAAGAGCTCATCGGACGGGCGGAACGAGTAGACCACCGTAGACTGGCGCAGCTGTACGTGATTGCCGCGCTCTGCTATTACGCCGGGCGGGCCAGCGATGCATCAAAGTTCGTTGATGCCGCCCGATCAGCGATCGAATCCGGGCGTTACGACGAGGTCCCCTACGACATCGAATGCTCACTTGGAGCCGCGCTCGCCGCGGCCGGCCAGCCCGAGCAATGGGCTGAATTGTGTCGCAATATGATCGCGAGAGGAAACGGCCCGCATATTAACGCGCGGTGCGGGCTGGTCTCGGCGCTGGTGATCTCTGACTGCACTACCGAAGCCATCGAAGAATCCGAAGGCCTACCGGCCGCAGCGGAAGCCGCGGGTAATCCGCTATGGACCAGTTTCGCGTTCTTTGCATACGGCATTGCGCGCCGCTACACCGATCCGGCGGCCGCCTATGACGCACTCAGCCGTGGAATGAGAATCGCGCAGGACAGCGGCAATCGCCAGCTCGAATCGAGCGCGGCGCTCAGCCTTGCTCTACTTGCCTTCAATCGCGCCCAACCCCTCGATGCTTTCGACAAACTGACGCTGGCGATTCGAACCCGCTACGACGCGGGCAGTTTCTCCCTAATGGACAGTCCGCTGGCCATCCTGGCCGCGGTTCTCGACCAGCTCGGCCGCTGTGAACCGGCAGCAACCGTAACTGGAAAAGCCGTTACGCCCATGACCCGACGTGCATACCCGGTACTCAACACGGCGATCAGCCATCTACGCGAGGTTCTCGGCGACCAGTCCTACGAAGCCCTCGCCCGCACCGGTGCGGAGATGAGCAACGCCGCGATGGCGGCCTACGCACTAGAGCAGATCGAGTTGGCGCGTGCGGATCTCACCTCGTCGGATGGTGCGGATTGAACGCGGATAGCCCCTTCGGGGGTTGTCACGTTCTTGTTCACCGATATCGAGGGTTCGACGCGGCGGTGGGAGGCCGATCCCGATGCGATGCGGGTCGCCCTAGCGGCGCACGACGCGGTCTTGCGTGAAGCCATTGACAGCCATGACGGCTGGCTGTTCAAGCACACCGGTGACGGCGTCTGTGCGGTGTTCGCGTCGCCGCGTCCGCTGTCGATGCCGCGGTGGCCGCGCAGCGGGCGCTGGAGTTGCCGGTGCGGATGGGTATCGCCACGGGCGAGGCGGAGTTGCGCGAGGACGATTACTTCGGCGCGGTCCTCAATCGCGCCGCGCGCGTGATGGCCGCCGGCCACGGCGGCCAGATCCTGCTCGACGGTGCAACGGCGGAACTCGTCACCGCAGTCGACCTCATCGGACTCGGACAGCGGCGGCTGCGGGACATCGCGAAAGCCGTGGAGATATCCCAGGTTCGAGCTGACGGCCTGCGCACCGATTTCCCGCCGCTGAAAACGCTCGACGCAACACCGGGCAACCTCCGGCCGCCCACGACGAGCTTCGTCGGCCGAGAACCCGAAGTCGCCGAGCTGGAGACGCTTCTCAAGGGCCATCGGCTGGTGACCTTGACCGGCGTCGGCGGGGTCGGCAAGACGCGACTGGCGCTGGAAGTCGCAGCGCGCTTGGTACCGGACTTTCCCGACGGCGTGTGGGTGATCGAACTGGCTCCGGTCGCAGACCCGGCCGCTGTGCCCGAAGCGGTCGCTGCTGTCCTCGGCATCAATCAGCAGCCCGGGCTGAGTATCTCGGACAGCGTCGCCGCAGCGTTGGAAAGCCGGTCCGGCTGCTGGTCTTCGACAACTGCGAGCATGTTCTCGACGCGGTCGCCGACATGATCGACCCCATCCTTTCCCACTCGGACGCTTGAGGATACTCGCGACAAGCCGCGAAGGTCTGCAGGTCGCGACGAAAGACTCTGGCCTGTTCCGTCTCTCGATGTGCACTCGAGCGCTTCGGAGCGCGACTTGTTCGTCGAACGCGCTCTGCATGTGGCGCCGGAGATCGCCTTGAGCGCCCACGACGAGCGCCGGCGCCGTCGTCGAGATCTGCCGCCGCCTCGATGGCATCCCGCTGGCGATCGAGTTGGCCGCCTCCCGGTTGCTGTCGATGACCGTGACCGAGCTGCGCGACCACCTCGACGACCGCTTCCGTCTCCTGGTCGGCTCGCGGCGCGGGCTCGAGCGCCACCAGACGCTTCGCGCCGCCGTGCAATGGTCGTACGAGTTGCTCGACGACAACGAGAAAGCGATTCTCAACCGCTGCTCCGTGTTCGCAGGTGGATTCGACCTCGCCAGCGCGTGTGCCGTCACCGGCGCCGACGACGAGTTCACCACCCTCGACCTGCTCGACGCTCTGGTTCGCAAGTCACTTCTTGTCGCCGACCGGTCGGCGGTGCGGACCCGATTCTCGATGCTCGAAACCATCCGACAATTCGCCGAAGAACAACTCGTGGCTTCGGGCGAGGCCGACGAGCTCCGCACCGCGCACGCCCGCCATTTCGCGGGCAGGAACCCGATGTGCTGGCGCTCTGGGACAGCCGTCGCCAACAGGAGTCCTACGACTGGTTCACGCTCGAACTGGCGAATCTCCGAGCTGCCTTTCGATGGGCTGCCGACCACCAGGATCTCGACGACGCCTCAGCCATCGCGGTGTGCGCTTCGCTTCTCGGCTCCTTCGTCGAACAGTTCGAGCCCGGCGCGTGGGCCGAGGAAATCATTGAACCGGCGCGCGAGATTCAACATCCACGACTGGCCCAGCTGTATGCGATGGCTGCCAGATGCTTCGCGGCCTCCCGATTTGACGATGCGATCCGCTACGGCGAGGCAGCTCTGCTGGCAGTCGACAGCGGACGTTTCGACGAGGTGCCTTTCGATCTCGCCAGCGAATTCGGTCTTATCTACGTAATAAAAGGCGAGCCTGACCGCTGGATTACGCAGTGCCGCAACATGATATCGGAGAGCACAGGTCCGCACATCTTACTCGGGTACACCTGTCGATGACATTGGCCATAACCGGCGCCCATGACGAGGCTATGGAGGCCTCAGAAGAGCTCCGTCACGCCGACCGCGTCACGGAGAATCCTGCGCTCATCTGCTGGGCGCTCATTGCGTACGGGCACGTCAGGCTCGACACAGATCCGGTCAGCGCGTTTGAGCGCACCGGCTAGGCGCAAAAATCGCGCGTGAGACCGGAAATCGACTACTCGAGACGTACCACACGGCGAACCTGTCTCGGCTCGCAGCTAAACACGGTGACTCGACGCAGATGCTCGACTTCATTGCGATGTCTATCCGCAGTTACCTCGACTCCGGCAACTACTTTCTGCTGCCCCAGCCAATGGCGGTGCTGGCCCACTATTTTGACCGCATCGAACATCTACGAAGTCGCCGCTACGCTCAGTGGTTTTGCCACAACGTCTTTCGCGACGAACTATTTTCCCGAAACCGAGATTGCGATCACCCATCTGCGGCAAACTCTCGGCGAAGAAACTTATGCCTCCCTCGCGGGGCGCGGCGCTGCCATGACCAACACAGCCATGGCGAAGTATGCCCTAGACCAGATCGACCAAGTGCGCGCCGAGTTGTCAACCAAAGCTGGTGAGTCGCCGTGAATCCACCGTCGGACGTTCTACGTTCCTCTTCACCGACATCGAGGGTTCGACTCGGCGGTGGGAGGCCGACCCGGATGCCATGCGGGCTGCGCTAGAGATCCACAATCAACTGTTGCGTGACGCCGTTGAGGCCCATGACGGCCAGGTCTTCAACTACACCGGCGACGGAATGTGCGCGGTGTTCACCTCCCCCCGATCCGCCGTCGACGCCGCGGTCGATGCGCAGCAGGCCTTGGAATTGCCCGTGCGCATAGGCATCGCGACCGGCGAAGCCGAGCTACGTGGCGGCGACTACTTCGGCACCGTGCTCAACCGCACCGCGCGCGTGATGGCCGCCGGCCACGGGGCAGATCCTGCTTGACGGCCCTACGGCAAGCCTGGTCAGTGGCGTCGACCTTCTCGACCTAGGCCCGCGGCGACTACGCGACATCGCCAAATCTGTTGCGATGTATCAAGTTCGAGCGCCAGATCTTCGCATCGACTTTCCACCTCTGAAGACACTCGATACAACGCCCGGCAACCTTCAGCGCCCAACCACGAGCTTCGTCGGACGGGAATCGGAACTCGCCGAATTGACAACGGCCCTAAGAACACCGCCTGGTGACCCTCACCGGTGTCGGCGGAGTCGGCAAGACACGGCTCGCGCTTGAGGTAGCGGCGCGAGCAACCCACGACTACCCGGACGGGGTGTTTGTCATCGAATTGGCCGCAGTCGGCGATCCGGCCGCGGTGCCTGACGCAACGGCGCCGGTACTCGGCATTACTCAGCAGGCCGGGATGAGCTTGGCCGACAGTGTGGCCGCCGCATTGGAAGGCCGCTCGCGATTGCTGATCTTCGACAACTGCGAACACATGCTCAATGCCGCCGCCGACATGATCGAGGCGATCTTGAACCATTCTTCGACGGTGAAGATTCTCGCCACCAGCCGAGAGGGACTACGGCTTGCCGACGAACAACTCTGGCCCGTCCCGTCACTCGATGTCCTTTCGAGTGCGGCGACATTGTTCGCCGAGCGTGCTTCGGCCGTCCCCTCCGTCTCACTAGTTAAGGATGCCGACGCTGTCATCGAAATCTGTCGCCGCCTCGATGGCATTCCACTCGCTATCGAGTTGGCCGCCTCGCGGTTGCTTTCGATGACCGTCACGGAGGTACGTGAAACCTTGATGACCGATTCCGTCTTCTAGTGGGCTCGCGGCGAGGGTTTGAGCGCCACCAGACGTTGCGTCCAGCCGTACAATGGTCCTTTGACTTGCTCGGTGCCGATGAGAAGACGCTGCTCACTCGAAGCTCTGTTTTTGCAGGCGGATTCGATGTCGCTGGTGCCCAGGCGGTGGCGAATATCGGTGACAAGTTTGTCACCTTGGATCTACTCGATGCGTTGGTACGCAAGTCCTTGCTCGTCGCTGACCAAACGTCGGGGCGCACCCGGTTTTCGATGCTGGAGACCATCCGCCAGTTTGCCGAAGAACAACTCGTGCAGAACGTGCGAAGCCGGACGCGCGCACGCGCACGCGCGGTACTTCGCGGGCCGCGAAACTGATGTGCTCGCGATGTGGGACGGTCCCCGTCAACGCGAAGCGTACGATTGGTTCACGCTCGAGCTGGCGAATCTGCGCGTCGCGTTCCGGTGGGCGGCCGACCACGACTACCTCGACGCCGCTATGGCGATCGCCATTTTCGCGGCGTTCCTTGGTACGCGAGTCGAACAATACGAGTCGGTCGCTTGGGCCGAAGAACTGATAGCGCCCGCACGGGCTGCCGAGCATCGGCGCCTTGCACAGCTCTACAACATGGCCGCCCAGTGCTACGCGACCGGCCGGACTGACGACGCAGTCAGCTACGCCGATGCCGCCCTGACCATCATCGAAACCGGACGGTTCGACCCGATCCCCTACGAAGGCGAGGCCTGGCTCGGTGGAGTGTACTTAGCTCAGGGTCGGCCAGACCGATTCGTTGAAGTCAGCCGCAACATGATCGCACGCGATTCAGGCCTCATATGTTCGCCTGCGCATGCCTTGCGTTGGCGCTGAGCACGATTGGCGCCGATGACGAGGCGCTGGCAGCTTCGGCGAAATTACCGGCCACCGCCGAGGCTACCGACAATCCTCACGCGGCCAGCTATGCGCTCCTCGCGTACGGCATCGCCCAACGCAACGCCAATCCAATCGCCGCCTACGACGCCCACCGACGGGGTCAAAAGATCGCTCAAGACAGCGGCAATCGGCAGTTCGACTCCTACCATGCGGGCAATTTGTCGCGGATTGCGGCCAGCCAAGGCCAGCACACGGATGCCCTCGAGTATGTGACCTTGGCGCTCCGTCGCTTCTACGATTCCGGCAGCTTCTCCATTCTGCCCAGCGCGCTCGCAGTCCTCGCCGACGTTATGGATCGGCTCGGATATTATAGCCTGCAGCAGTCTTCAGTGCCGCAGGCGCACACCCCTTTGCACGAGCAACATATCCCGAGCTCCAGCGACGATCGTGCACCTGCGCAAAGTTCTCGGCGATGAGGCCTACTAATCATTCCACAGCACAGGCGATTCCATGACCAACGTCGCTATGGTGACATACGCGTTCGAACAGATCGATATCGCTCGTGCTGATCTCTTACGCGCGGACAAGTCGCCATGAGCGTCCTCACGTTTCTGTTCACCGACATCGAGGGGTCGACCCGCCGGTGGGAGGCCGACCCCGACGTCATGCGGGTTGCGCTCGAAGCCCACAACAAGGTCTTGCGTGAGGCCGTCGCGAGCCACGACGGGCAGGTGTTCGACTACACCGGCGACGGCATGTGCGCTGTGTTCGCTTCACCCCGTTCGGCCGTCGATGCAGCAGTCGATGCCCAGCAGGGCTGGAGTTGCCGGTGCGGATGGGCATCGCGACCGGTGAGGCTGAGTTACGAGGCGACGACTACTTCGGCACCGTTCTCAACCGCACCGCCCGCGTGATGTCAGCCGCCCATGGCGGACAGATCTTGCTCGACGGCACCACAGCGAGCCTGCTCAGCGACGTCGACCTGATGTCGCTAGGCCCGAGGCGGTACGCGATATCGCCAAACCGGTCGATGTCTTCCAAGTGCGTGGCGCGATGGACTGCGCACCGAGTTTCCACCGCTGAAGGCCCTGATTCAATATCGGGCAATCTCCGACCATCAGCACCACCAGCTTCGTCGGTCGCGAGGCCGAACTCTCCTGAGCTGCAGACCGCGCTTCAGCACATAGCGCTGGTGACGCTGACCGGCGTCGGCGGCGTGGGCAAGACGCGGCTGGCGTTCGAAGCATCTGCGCGCTCGGTCGACTGACTTTCCAGATGGCGTGTGGCTCATCGAATTGGCGCCGTTGGCGATCCGGCAGCGGTGCCCGAGCCGTGGCCGCCGACTCGGAATCATTCAGCAACCAGGCCTGAGTCTGGTCGACAGCGTGGCCGCTGCGTTGGAAGGCCGCTCGCGCCTGCTGATCTTCGACAACTGCGAACATGTCCTCGATGCCACCGCAGATGTGTTGAAGCCGATCCTCGCGCATTCATCGACGGTCAAAATCCTGGCCACCAGTCGCGAGGGGCTGCGGCTGCCCGATGAACAACTCCGGCCAGTGCCCTCGCTGGAATTCGCTGACTATCGCCTCGCCCGCAGCGGCCTGTTCGTCGAGCGCGCCGCGCTGTCGCGCCTGGTCTGTCGCTCATTGACGAGCGCGACGCAACACTGTCGTCGAGATCTGCCGCCGCTTCGACGGCATCCCGCTGGCGATCGAATTGGCAGCATCTCGCATGTTGTCGATGACTGCCGACCGAGCTACGGGACCGCCTCGATGACCGATTCCGGCTGCTCGTGGGTTCACGGCGCGGGCTGGAGCGCCACCAAACGCTGCGCCACGCGGTGCAGTGGTCCTACGACCTGCTCGACGCTGCCGAGAAACGCTGTTGAATCGCTGTTCCGTTTTCGCCGGTGGGTTCGACTTTGCTGCCGCATGCGCGGTGGCGCAGTTCGGGAGACGAATCGCCACCCTGGACATACTCGACGCGCTCGTTCGCAAATCACTCTTCGTGGCTTCCCCAACATCCTCCCGGACACGATTCTCCATGCTGGAGACCATCCGGCAGTTCGCGGAAGAACAACTTGTGCGTACTGGGGCCGCCGAAGCCGCCCGCACCGCACACGCCCAATACTTCGCCGCTCGCGAACCTGCCGTAATGGCGTTGTGGGACAGTGCGAACCAGCGAGACGCCCATGCATGGCTCGGACCGAATTGGCCAATCTGAGGAAGGCATTTCGTTGGGCCGCCGACCGTGGCGACCTCGACACTGCCGCGGCAATCGCCTTTTTCGCAGCGTTCCTTGGCTACTGGGTCCAGCAGTACGAGCCGGTTGCGTGGGCCGAGGAGCTCATCGAGCCCGCGCGGGCGAATGACCACCCGCGACTGGCCGCGCTGTACGTCATGGCGGCCCTCTGCCATGTGCCCTGTCGCCGGGCCGATTTCCTCAGGTATTGCCGAGGCGGGCCGGGACGCTATCGCAAGCGGACGGTACGACGACGTGCCGCCCGAGTTAGAGGCCACACTTGACGGCGGCTATTTGTATTCACAGGTCCCGACCGGTGCGTCGAGTGGTGCCGCACTCTGATCGCGCGGTCTGCGCGGGGCCAGGAATTCACCGGGCCGAGTCTCGTCTTCGCACTTGCCTGGCCGGAGCCCATGACGAGGCGAGTCGCTCTCCGACGGGCTCTTCGCTCGCGGCCGAGCACGAATCCGGCGTCATCTGCGGAGCCCTGCTCGCATACGGGTTTGCCTATCGTGATGCGGCCCCTGCCGCCGCATACGACGTCCTTCGCCGGGGTCTGGCCATCGCGCATGAATGCGGAAACCGACTGATCGAGACGATTCTCGCGGTCAGCCTGGCAAGGATCGCCGTGATCCACCGAGCCCGGTTGAAGCTTTCGAGTTCCTGAACTGTCGATCCGCAACTATTACGACTCCGGCAACTTTTAAACATGTTCGGCTCCCCTCGTCGTTCTGGCGCCTTCTTGGTCGGCTCGGACACGACGAATCTGCGGCGACCATCACCGGCTTCGTGAGGCTCCGACGCACGCGGTACTATCCCGAAATCACAACACCATGGCCAATCTGCGCGACGTACTCGGCGATGACCACTACGAAGTACTTGGCCGGACCGGCAGGGCGATGACCAACGCGACATGGCGACCTACGCACTTGAGCAGATCGACCAGTTGCGCGCGCACAACTGAGCGCCGGCGAGTCGCCATGAACGCCGGTGCGCCGACGGGGTTGTCACGTTCTTGTTCACCGATATCGAGGGGTCGACCCGGCGCTGGGAAGCCGACGCCGACGCGATGCGCTCGGCGCTCGCGGCCCACGATGCCCAGTTACGGGATGCGATCCAGGCACACGACGGCTGGTTGTTCAAGCACACCGGTGACGGGGTCTGTGCGGTGTTCTCGTCGCCGCGTGCAGCGGTGGACGCGGCCGTCGCCGCACAGCGCAGCTCGAACTCCCGGTACGCATGGGCCTGGCCACCGGAGAGGCCGAACTTCGCGACGGCGACTACTTCGGCGCGTACTCAACCGCGCCGCACGGGTGATGGCGGCCGGGCACGGCGGCCAGATCCTGATCGACGGCACTACAGCGGAGCTGCTGACCGAGTTGACCTCATTGCCTTGGGTCCACGCGACTACGTGACATCGCGAAACCCGTCGACATCTGCCAGGTTTGCGCTGACGGCCTGTCGAGCGATTTCCCGCCGCTGCAGAACGCCGGTCCCAACGCCGGGAACCTCCGGCGACGACCCACGAGCTTTGTCGGCCGCGAGGCTGGAGTGGCCGACTTGGAGACCGTGCCGAAGGCGCATCAGCTGGTGACCCTCACCGGCGTCGGCGGCGTCGGCAAGACACGGCTGGCGCTTGAGCTCGCCGCTCGGTCGGCGAGTGCTTTTTCGGACGGGGTCTGGGTTATCGAGCTCGCTGCGATCGGCGACCCCGCCGTTGTACCGGACGCAGTTGCGGCGGTACTCGGCATCACCCAACAACCGGGGATGAGCCTCACCGACAGCATCGCTGCCGCTCTGGAGGGACGCGCGCGTCTGCTTGTCTTCGACAATTGCGAGCACGTTCTGGACGCAGCGGCGGACATGATCGAAGCCATCTTCGCCCGCTCGAAGGCCGTCACTGTCCTCGCCACCAGCCGCGAGGGTCTGCGCATGCCCGATGAACAGCTCTGGCCCGTGCCGTCCTTGGACGTCCAGTCCAGCGCCTCGGTCGTTGTTCGTCGAGCGCGCGTCTGCCGTGGCGCCGTCCACCTCGTTGGTCGAGTCCTCCGACGTGGTCGCCGAGATCTGCCGTCGCCTCGACGGCATTCCACTTGCGATCGAGCTTGCCGCCTCGCGCTTGCTGTCGATGACTGTGGTCGAGATTCGTGATCACATCGACGACCGATTTCGTCTTCTGGTGGGCTCGCGGCGCGGACTGGAGCGCCACCAGACGCTGCGCCATGCGGTGCAGTGGTCATACGAGCTTCTGGATGCCGAGGAAAAGGCGACGCTGAACAGGTGCTCGGTGTTCGCGGGAGGATTCGACGCCGAGGGCGCCCAGGCCGTCGCGAAAACCCGAGACAAGTTCGCGACTCTGGATCTGCTCGATGCGTTGGTCCGCAAATCACTCGTGACTACCGGTCAATCTTTCGGACGGACAAGGTTTTCGATGTTGGAGACCATTCGACAATTCGCCGAAGAACAACTCGTGGCCACGGCGAAGCCGAAGAGTCGCGCACCGCCCACGCGCGATTTTTCGCCGGCAAGGAAACCGCTGTCATGGCGCTCTGGAACAGTCCCCGCCAACGTGAGGCGTACACTGGCTGACAAGTGAGCTGTCGAACCTACGCACCGCATTTCGGTGGGCTTCCGATCGCGATGATCTCGATGCCGCAGCCGCCATCGCCATTTATGCCACGCCCCTTGGTTTCTGGATCGAACAGCACGAACCGAATACGTGGGCCGGCGAACTCATCGAACGCGCCGAAGCCTCGGATACCGCCGACTGCCTGAGCTGTACGTTATGGCCGCCCAGTGCTGCCTGAACGGTCGCATCGAGGAGGCCATCGGCTATGCCGAGCCCGGCGCCTGGCCATCGAGAGCGGCCGGTTCGACCCGGTGTCGTTCGGGTACGAGGCATTCCTCATGAACGGCTACCTGTTGGCCGGTCAGCCCGAGCGCTGTGTCGATTGGTGCCGCGATGTTCTAGCGCGGGATCCGGGGGCCGATCCCCCGTATCGCCAGGTTGCTTCTCGCCCAGCTTTTGTCGATCGTCAATCCCGATGAAGCTAAGGCGACCTCCGACGACCTGCTGCGAATCGCCGATGCGTCCGAGAATCCCCATGTGGCGTGCATGGCTCTGTTCGGATACGGCTTCGTACACACCAACGAGAGGCCGGATGAGGCGTACCGCACCCTGCGCAGAGGCCTGAAGATCGCACAGGACAGCGGGAACCGGCAATACGAGGCGCACTTCGCACTCGGCTTGTCGAGACTTGCGGTGACACAGGGTGACCCCATAGATGCCCTGGACTTCTTGACGGTGGCGATCCGCATTCATCACGACTCCGGCAGCTTCGCGTTCCTTCTACTGCCGCTCGCGTCTCTTGGGGCCTTGTTCGAACGTCTCGGACTGACCGAGCCGGCCGCGACCGTATTCGGTTTCGCCGCAACCCCCTTCACGCTCGCATCACTGCCCGAAATCGGCGCCGCGGTCAATCGCGTCCGCGATGCACTCGGCGACGAGGTCTACAGTTCCTTGGCTCGCGTGGGCGAAGCGATGTCCCACTCCGAAGCCGTCGCGTACGCCTTCGACCAGATCGACCTCGCTCGGGCCGAACTCCTGCAGGCGGGCACCTCCCAATGAGTCAACTAGCGCACTCAGGAGTCATGACCTTCCTCTTCACCGACATCGAGGGGTCGACGCGGCGGTGGGAGGCCGACGCCGACGCGATGCGGTCGGCACTCGCGGCCCACGATGCGCTGTTGCGAGATGCGATCGAGTCACATGACGGCCGGTTGTTCAAGCACACCGGCGACGGCGTGTGTGCGGTGTTCGCGTTCGCCGCGGGCTGCCGTCGATGCCGCGGTCGCCGCGCAGCGGGAGCTCGAATTGCCGGTGCGGATGGGCATCGCGACCGGCGAGGCCGAACTGCGCGAGGGCGACTACTTCGGCGCGGTGCTCAACCGCGCCGCCCGAGTGATGGCGGCCGGCCACGGCGGTCAGATCCTGCTCGACGGAGCGACCGCCGGGCTGCTCAGCGGCGTCGACCTGATCGATCTGGGAGCGAGGCGATTACGCGATATCGCCAATCCGGTCGAGTTTGTTCCAGGTGCGAGCGCCCGGCCTGCGCAACGAGTTTCCGCCGCTGAAGACGGAAACCACTCCGGGAAACCTGCGCCGCCCACCACCAGCCTCATAGGTCGAGAGGCAGAATTGGCCGACCTGGAAACGGCGCTGAAGGCACATCGGTTGGTGACGCTGATCGGTGTCGGCGGGGTCGGCAAGACCCGACTCGCGCTGGAGGTCGCGACCCGGTTGGCCGATAGCTTCCCCGACGGGGTGTGGGTGGTCGAACTGGCCGCCGTGGGCGATCCCGCCGCGGTGCCCGAGGCTGTGGCCGCAGTCCTCGGCATTGCGCAGCAGGCCGGATTGAGCGTGGCCGAAAGCGTGGCCGCGGCATTGGAGGGTCGCAAGCGCCTACTGGTGTTCGACAACTGCGAGCACGTCCTCGACGCGGCCGCCGACATGATCGGGTCGATCCTGCAGCACTCGGCCACCGTCACGGTCGTGGCCACCAGTCGGGAGGGGCTGCGGCTGGCTGACGAGCAACTCTGGCCGGTGCCGTCGCTGGAGGTGCGCAACAGCGCCGATTCGGCTGCCCCCATGTTGTTCGTCGAGCGCGCCGGTGCTGTGGCACCGGGCATTTCATTGGCAGGCGCAGCACCGAGGAATTGGTCGTGGAGATCTGCCGCCGCCTGGACGGGATCCCGCTGGCGATCGAGTTGGCCGCGTCGCGCATGCAGTCCATGACGGCTCATCGAACTTCGGGATCGGCTCGATGATCGGTTCCGGTTGCTGGTGGGGGCACGCCGCGGACTGGAGCGCCACCAAACTCTGCGCCACGCGGTGCAGTGGTCCTATGACCTGCTCGATGACGCCGAAAAGGCCCTGCTTACAAGATGTTCGGTGTTCGCGGGCGGGTTCGACCTGGCAGGCGCCTGCGCAGTGACGGACTCCGACGACGACCTCGCCACGCTGGATCTGCTCGATTCCCTGGTTCGCAAGTCGCTTCTGGTCGCCGACCGGTCATCGGGACGCACCCGGTTCTCGATGCTGGAGACGATCCGCCAGTTCGGCGAGGAACAACTCGTAGCCACCGGCGATGCGGCGAACGCCCGCGCCGCGCATGCCCGCTACTTCGCAGGACGGGAGGCTGACGTACTTGCCCTCTGGGACAGTCCGCGACAGCGCGAGGCCTACGGCTGGTTCGCGCTCGAGTTGGCCAATCTGCGTGCCGCATTCCGCTGGGCCGCCGACCATGACGACATCGACACCGCGGCGACGATCGCAACATATGCGGCATTTGTCGGCACTTTGGTCGAACAGTACGAGCCGCTGGCGTGGGCCGAGGAGATCATCGAACCTGCGCGGGCCCTTCAACATCGCCGCCTGGTGGCGCTATATGTGACGGTGACGCAGATCTACCTGCTCGGACGAATCGATGACGCCATCCAGTACAGCGAGCGCGCTCAGAACCTCACCGGCAATAGCCATTTCGACAGCTTTCCGTTCGGCTATGGCGCATATCACGGCAGCCCGTACATTGCCGTCGGACGTCCGGAACGCTGGGCCGATGCGTGCCGCCTCCAACTCCAACACGATGACGACAGCCATGGGTACTCCCGGGCATCCTTGGCCATGGCGCTGGCTCTCGGTGGCGCCGTGAACGAGGCGAAGGCCGCATTGCGCGGTGTCGTCGCGCAGCCGAAGCCACCCAAAACCCGCATTCGCTTTCGATAGCCCTCCTCGCCGAAGGCTTAGTCGACCGATACGTCGATCCGGCCACCGCACTGGCGGCCCTCCGGCGGTCGCTGAACATCGCTCAGGAGAGCGGCAACCGGTTCAACGAATCGCACACCGCCGTCACTTTGTCGGAGCTGGAGGTGCATCACGGCGCCCAGCAATCCGCGTTCGACCACCTCACGCTGGCGATGCGCAACTACCAAGATTCGGGCAACATCGCGACGCAGCGCAGTCCGCTGGCCATCCTCGCCAGCCTGTTGCATCGGCTCGGCCACCTCGAATCCGCGGCCACCATCGCCGAGTTCGCTGACAGTCCGTTGACTCGCATGGCATTTCCGGAGATCACCACCACTATCGCCCACTTGCGGGAAATTCTCGGCGACGAAGTCTACGAATCATTCGCTCGCAGAGGCGAGTCCATGACCAACGCCGCGATGGCTGCCTATGCGTTCGAGCAGATCGACCGGGCGCTGACGCCGGAGCTCCCATGAACGCCGCGCCATCGGGCGTCGTCACGTTCCTGTTCACCGATATCGAAGGGTCGACGCGGCGTTGGGAAGCGGACGCGGACGCGATGCGGGTGGCGCTGGAGGCACACAACCAGGTGCTTGCGTGAGACGGTCGCGGCGCACGACGGCACGGTGTTCAACTACACCGGCGACGGGATGTGCGCGGTGTTCGCCTCACCACGCGCCGCCGTCGATGCCGCGATCGCCGCGCAGCGCGCCTGGAATTGCCGGTGCGGATGGGCATCGCGACCGGCGAGGCCGAACTGCGCGGAGACGACTACTTCGGTGCGGTGCTCAACCGCACCGCGCGAGTGATGGCGGCCGGCCACGGCGGTCAGATCCTGCTCGACGGCGCGACGGCCGCGCTGATCAGCGGGATCGATCTGATTGCGTTGGGGCCGCGGCGGTTACGTGATATCGCGAAACCGGTCGAGGTTTTCCAGGTTCGAGCCGAAGGACTGCGCGCCGAGTTCCCCCCGTTGAAGACAGAGGATTCGGCGCCTGGAAATCTCCGGCCGCGAAACACCACCTTTGTCGGACGCGAGACCGAACTCGCTGAGTTGGACGAGCTACTCAAGGCGCACCAGCTGGTGACGCTCACCGGTGTTGGCGGGGTCGGCAAAACACGGCTCGCGCTCGAGGTCGGAGCGCGCCTGGCCGACAACTTCCGCGACGGGGTGTGGGTAATCGAGCTTGCCGCGGTCGGAGACCCTGCCGCGGTGCCCGACGCTGTCGCGGCGGTACTGGGCATCACTCAACAACCCGGCATGAACATGGCCGACAGCGTCGCGGCAGCACTGGAAGGCAGGTCACGGCTGCTGATCTTCGACAACTGCGAGCACATACTCGACGCCGCCGCCGAGATCATCGAGGCGATCCTGGCACGCTCGGACACGGTGAAGATCGTTGCCACCAGCCGCGAAGGGCTCCGCGTTGAAGACGAACAGCTCTGGGCAGTGCCATCGCTGGACACAGACAGCGGGCTCGATTCTTCTGCTGTCTCGCTGTTCTGCGACCGCGCGCAAGCGATCGCGCGGGACATCTCGCTGACGCCACAGAGTGCTGTATTGGAGATCTGCCAACGGCTCGATGGCATCCCCCTGGCGATCGAGTTGGCAGCATCCCGACTCCTGTCCATGTCGGTCACCGAGGTGCGCGATCACCTCGATGACCGCTTCCGGTTGCTGGTCGGATCGCGGCGCGGTCTGGAGCGCCATCAAACCCTGCGCCACGCCGTGCAATGGTCCTACGACCTACTGGAGGATGCCGAGAAGCGTCTGCTGACAAGGTGTTCGGTGTTCGCCGGCGGGTTCGACCTCCCAGCCGTGTGCGCGGTCGCCGGCTCCGACGACGAATTCGCGACGCTGGATCTGCTCGACTCCCTTGTGCGCAAGTCACTTCTGGTTCCAAACCGGACATCCGAGCGGACACGATTCTCGATGCTGGAGACCATCCGCGAGTTCGCCCAAGAGCAACTCGTGGCTATGGGCGACGCCGATGACACCCGCAACACACACGCGCGCTACTTCGCAGACCGCGAAACCGACATCTTCACACTGTGGGACGGCCCACGGCAGCGCGAAGCGTACCTATGGGTGAAGGCCGAGATGGCCAACCTGCGCGCCGCGTTCCGCTGGGCCGCCGACCACGGCGATCTGGACACCGCGACGGCCATCGCCCACTATGCGGCATTCGTCGGTTTCTGGGGCGAACAGCACGAACCCATAGGGTGGGCCGAGGAACTCATCGAACCCGCGCGCGCCGTCCAGCATCGAAAGCTAGCCCAGCTCTACGCTGCGGCCGCGCTGTGCTACATCGCCGGCGGACGGGTCGAAGATGCCGTTGCTTACGCCGCAGCAGGCCAAGCGGCTGTCACAAGCGGCAGCTTCGACGAAGTCCATGCGGAGGTGGAAGCGTCCCTAGGTGGCAGCTCCCTGGCGATAGGTGAGCCCGAGCGGTGGGTTGAGTGGTGCCGCACCGTACTGTCCCGCCGTCCGGCCACTTATGTTCACGCCCAGGGATGCCTAGCATTAGCACTGAAGTTCGCCGGCCCCGAAGAGGAGGCACTGGCGGCCGCAGACGTGCTCATTGCCGCCGCGGACGCGACGGAAAGCGCGAACCTGGCCGCTTGGGCGCATTTCGCGTACGGCTTCGTCTACCGCGACGCAGATCCCGCCCATGCCTATGAAATTCTCCGCAGGGGTCTGGCCATCGCACAAGATAGCGGCTCCCGAATGACCGAGTCGAGCATTGCCGGAGCGCTGTCTGTACTGGCGACCAACCACGGTGAGCCCAACGACGCGCTTGAGCATTTGATCCTGTCGATCCGGTACTACTACGACTCGGGCAGCGTGTATCTGCTGCCTACCTCGCTCGCTGTTCTTGTCGTGTTGTTCGACCGACTCGGACATTACGAAGCCGCCGCCATCACAAGCGGATTCACCAACTCCTTACGCAGCCGCGGCCGTCCCTGAGCTCAACGACGCCGAGGCCCATCTGCGTGAGGTGCTCAGCGATGAGCGCTACGAATCCTTCGCCCGCAAGGGCGAACACATGACGACCGCTGAAAGGGTTGCGTACGCGTTCGAACAGATCGACCGAGCGCGCGCCCTGCTTTAGCCGGCTTTGGCGAGGCGGTCCATCGCCGACTGGTCGGCGGCGTAATCGGTTACAACGGCCACAATTCGAGGTGGAGTCTTAGTGCCTCGTCGAGTTGGGCAAGTTCAACGGGAGAGACGCGGCCAAGTCGTTGCAGAAGCCGCTCGGCTGCAACAGATCTGATTTGTTCGGCCTGCGCCTTCGAATCGACCGCGAGACCAGTGGCGGCGGCCGACAACAAGACCTGAAACGGATAGACCTTCGCAATGTTGCTCGTCACCGGCACAACCGTGACGACGCCGCGCCCGAGACGTGTGGCGGTGGCATTAGCTCGGTCATTACTGACGACCACAGCCGGCCGCTGCTTGTCGGCTTCGCTACCGCGCACGGGATCGAGATCCACCTGCCAGATCTCACCGCGGAGCATTGCCGAGCCCGTCGCCTACGGTCTCCTCCCAGGCTGCCGCCTCGCCGGCTGTCGCCCAGTCCGACCATGCGTCGTCGTAGTCGTCTTCGAGCGTCGGATAGCGCAGCATGCGAATCGCACGCTGAAGGCCCGCGGAGCGCGACGGCAGTCCGGCCTGTTCTACGTATGTGTCCAGCACGGCAACATCTTCGGCGGAGAGACTGACACTCAGTTTCACGAAGGCGATACTACTCGGGTAGCATCTCGGTAGCATCCTGGTGTCCGCCTGGTGGGTGATCGAGCGTCAGACGCGGTCTAGAATCTAGCAACTCGTATATAATCTCGACATGGCGCTGAGTATCAAGCACCCCGAGGCAGACCGGCTTGCTCGAGAACTCGCGGCGCGCACCGGCGAGACCCTGACCGACGCAGTCGTGGTCGCGCTCCGCGAGCGGCTCGCTCGCGAGACCGGGAGGTCCCATGCGAACCCATTGCGCGAAGAACTCGCCGCGATTCGGCGTCGGTGCGCAGCTTTGCCGGTGATCGACGACCGACCCGCTGAGAAGATTCTTGGCTACGACGAGCGTGGGTTGCCTGCCTGATGGTCATCGACACGTCCGCGCTCGTTGCGATGCTCACCGACGAGCCGGAGGCCGAGCGGTTCGAGGCAGCGGTCGAAGCCGACCACGTCCGGTTGATGTCGACGGCGTCATATCTCGAGACCGCGATCGTGATAGAAAACCGCTTCGGTGAACCCGAGCGGGCGCGAGTTGGATCTGCGGTTCCATCCCGCGGCGTGTCGACCTAGTTGCCGTACACGCCGATCAGGCGGATGCCGCACGCGCCGCATACCGCAAGTTCGGCAAGGGCCGGCATCGCGCGGGACTGAGCTACGGCGACTGCTTCTCGTACGGCCTCGCCAAGATCAGCGGGCAGCCTCTCCTCTTCAAAGGCGAGGACTTCCAACGCACCGATATCGCCGCCGTCGCGTTCCCTTGCTTTCTAACCCAGTACCGGGATCATCACCGACTGCGCTCTAACCAAGGCCAGTGTCCCCGACACCCTTGACGCCGCAGAGCAGCGCAGCTGCTTACCGGTGAGACGATGTCCGTGTCCTTGTTCGCCTATTCCTCATACCTCATTATATATTTCCTCTCTCACCTCTCTTATTCTTCTCTTTTCTATCTTTTCTATTCATCTCCATTTCTTCCTTCTTTCTTCCTTTTTTTCACCACCTACTACTTCTATTTCTATCACCTTTCCTCTACCTTTTCTTTCCCCTCTTCTTTTACCCTCCCTATCATCTCTTCCTTCTACTTCACCTTCTTCTTTTCTTTCCTCTTTTTCTCTCTACTCTCTCAGTACACCACTAGCGGCAGCGGCAGAAACCTCAATCTGCTACCCCATGATGCCCTTCAACGGGCAGCCCTCAGATAATCACTATACCCGAACTGTCGCAAAGTATATCTCTCACACCGACCCATGTTTAGCGGACCATCGCCTGGTTGTGCCGTCACAATCGCAAAGTCCGCTACCGCCGCGTCACCAAAAACGATCTCTCTCTTCATCACCTTGCCTTCTCACTTTACCTTCTTCGCCTTATCACCCTTTTACTTACCCACTCCTTCTCCACCTTTTCCATCTCCTTTCCCCATCCATTCTTCTTCTCTTTCACTACTCTACACCAGTTACCACTCTCTATTCTTCTGATCTATCTCTTTCTTTCTACCTCCTTTTCTGACTTCAAAACTCTCCTATTATCTTTTTACACCTAGTCGCCGACGCCGACCACCAGACGCAAAAGTGCCCTAATCCAGTGGATTTAGGGCACTTTTGTGTCTTCTCGCGCTAGGGAGGCGACTACTCCGCTTCGGCGAGGCGGTGCTTCAGCGCGTCGAACTCGTCCTTGATGCCGGTCGGCAGCTTCTCACCGACGAACTCGAACCACTCCTCGATCAGCGGGAGTTCCTCGCGCCACTCGGCGGCGTTCACGGCGAGCGCCGCGTCCACGTCCGCAGCATCGACGTCGAGCCCGTCGAGGTCCAGGTCAGCGGCCGACGGCACAATGCCAATCGGCGTGGTGGAGCCGTTGGCCTTGCCCTCAACGCGCTCGATGATCCACTTCATCACGCGGCTGTTCTCGCCGAATCCCGGCCACAGGAAGCGGCCGTCGTCGCCGCGGCGGAACCAGTTGACGAAGAAGATCTTCGGCATCTTCGACTCGTCGGCGTTCTTGCCGATGTCGATCCAATGCGCGAAGTAGTCGCCGACGTTGTAGCCGAGGAACGGCAGCATCGCCATCGGGTCACGCCGGACCGTGCCGACCTTGCCTTCGGCAGCCGCGGTCTGCTCGGAACCCAGCGTGGCGCCGATGAAGACGCCGTGCTGCCAGTCGCGGGCCTGGGTCACGAGCGGCACCGTGGTCTTGCGGCGGCCACCGAACAGGATCGCCGAGATCGGCACGCCCTGCGGGTCGTCCCACTCCGGGGCCAGCGTCGGGCACTGCGACATCGGCGTGCAGTAGCGCGAGTTCGGATGGGCGGCCTTGCTTTCCGTCTCGCGCAGGACCCAGTCGTTGCCCTTCCAGTCGATGAGGTGGTCGGGCTCGCCCTCCAGGCCCTCCCACCACACGTCGTTGTCGTCGGTCAGCGCGACGTTGGTGAAGACGGTGTTACCGGCCTCGATGGTCTTCATCGCGTTCGGGTTGGACTTCCAGTTGGTGCCCGGCGCGACACCGAAGAAGCCGAACTCGGGGTTGACCGCGTACAGCCGGCCGTCCTTGCCGAACCGCATCCACGCGATGTCGTCGCCGACGGTCTCGGCGCGCCAGCCCGGGATCGTCGGCTGCAGCATCGCGAGGTTGGTCTTGCCGCACGCCGACGGGAACGCCGCGGCGACGTAGTACGACTTGTTCTCCGGCGAGATCAGCTTGAGGATCAGCATGTGCTCGGCGAGCCAGCCCTCGTCGTGGGCCATCGCCGACGCGATGCGCAGCGAGTAGCACTTCTTGCCGAGCAGCGCGTTGCCGCCGTAGCCCGATCCGTAGCTCCAGATCTCGCGGGTCTCGGGGAAGTGGCTGATGTACTTGGTGTCATTGCAGGGCCAGGGGACGTCCTTCTGGCCGGACTCCAGCGGCGCACCGATCGAGTGCAGGGCCTTGACGAAGAAGCCGTCGGTGCCGATCTTCTCGAGCGCCGCCTTACCCATCCGGGTCATCGTCCGCATGGACACCACGACGTACTCGGAGTCAGTGATCTCGACACCGAGCTTGGGATCGTCGGCGCCGAGTGGGCCCATGCAGAACGGCACCACATACATGGTGCGCCCGCGCATGCTGCCGCGGTACAGATCGGTCATGATGCCGCGCATCTCGGTCGGGTCCATCCAGTTGTTGGTCGGACCGGCGTCGATTTCGCGCTCAGAACAGATGTAGGTGCGCGATTCCACGCGTGCCACGTCGGATGGGTCGGACAGCGCCAGGTAGGAGTTCGGCTTCTTCTTGTCGTCGAGCTTCTTGAAGGTGCCCGCTGCCTCGAGTTGCTCGCACAGCCTGGCGTTCTCCTCGTCGGAGCCGTCGGCAAACACAACGCGGTCCGGCTGCGTGAGTTCGGCGACCTCCTGGACCCAGGCGAGCAGCCCCTTGTGATTGGTCGGTGCGGTGTCCAGACCTGGAATGGTCGCTGCGGTCATCAAAATCTCCTGTATACGTTTTCTGCCAGGACCCAGGCATCCGAAGCGCGGCCCGTCAGAGAGGCAGCGCATCCGGTCGTCCCTGTACTAGAGAGGTTAACTCGGGTGAGATACCCGCGGTAAATCGGGAGTATGTCCGATCACTCACAGGAACGATTCAGAAAACCGTTCGGGGCGGTTTACCGATTCAGCTAAGCGGTTCATTCGTCAGGGTCGATTCGCAGACCCGGATTTGTCGCTGTGCGGAACAGAATTGTCCGAACAATCTCTCTCGCCGGAGGGCTGCGGCCCGTACAACTCCGTCCGGACGGCTGCCAACGCTTGCTTCAGCGGCGGTAGCCGACGGTCTCTGACCGCCGCCGCTCTGGCCGTCTCCACCGCATGCTCACGCAGTTCGGAGTCGATTTCGGCGACCCGGTCCGCGGAATTGGTGCTGTCGACTTCGTCGCGAAGAGCAAGCTCGGAGGTCAGCGCCGTCTCCGCGACGAGAACCCGGGTGGCGACCCGTTCGTCCACGGCAGACCGCAGCACGTTGGTGACGTCGGTGACCCAGCGGTCGAGCACGGCCCGGTCGTGGAGCAGCCCGCGAATCCCCACCACCCACACTGTCAACGCCAGCCCCACCACTCCGCCTGCCACCAGACCAGCGGCGGTCAGGCCGGGCGCAAGTCCGGCGAGCAACCGCGTCACGACGAGCGCCACGCCGAGCCCGAAACCGGCGCCGAGGATCATCATCAACTGCGTTTCCAGCCGGCGTGACTTCAGCGGCGGCGCGGGAAGCTGCGGCGCGGGCGGCGGCGAAGCCGCCGGGGGTGCGGGCAGTTCCAACTCGGTCGCCACATCGCCCAGGTGTCCGGCGATGCCTTCTTCCACCTCGTCGACGACCTCACCGGCCCGGGTCCTTACGTGGCCCTCGAAGGTGCCGATCTTGCCGCGGGCCATCTGGGAAGCGTCTTCGGCCAGTTCGCTTCGCACCGACGTGCAGCGGTTGCGGGCGAAATGGCCGAGTTGCACACGCGCCTGCTGGATCTGGCTGCGCAAGGCGATGCCGCGTTCCGTTTTCGACAGTCGCCGACCGCGCAGGATGTCGTCGCGTCTGTCGAGCAGTGCGCTGACCCGGGCTCTGCGATCGGCCCCGGCGCCGTCGGCAAGGTGGCGGCCGATGATGCGCTCGAGGCAGCTTTCCCACGCGCGCAAACGATTTCGGCGTTCGACGTCGGGGTCCGACAACCGCTGCCGCAGCAGACCGACAAGCTCATCCAACCGAGGCTCACCCAGATCCGGCGCGGCCGCCGCGCCGACCCACTGCACATGCTCATACCTCGGCGCGTGTTCTGCCAACAGCGCCCGGTCGGCGGCCAGCACCTCGCGCCAGTTGCGGTGCGCGTCGATCTTCGACACGACTCCGACGACGAGATCGGTGTAGTTGGTCGCCACATCGATGAGCGCACAGTCGGAGTCCGTCAGCGGAGCGATCGCGGACACGGCGAACACCACCGCGGCGGGCGCGTCCGAGGCGTTCAGTTCGTCGGTCTCAACGAAGGTGTGCTCGGGTAACCGCTCCCGCAGCGCAGCGATCAGGCTGGTAGTCCCTGCCAGCCACGGGCCGGCCACCAACACGACATCGCGGCTCTGCACGCCGGGAGCGCTCAGGCCGGGCTCGATCGCCGTCACCACGGCGTCGGCCTCAGCGATCGGATCCGTGCTCTGCTCGCTCCTCGCCTCCGTGCTGTCTGTGGTCACCGGCACCGTCCGAGCAGGCGCAGCGAGCCCCGGCAGATGTCCGCAGAGCAGCTTCGGTGAAGGGCGTTGACCGGACCCTGGCCGTACCGCCGCCAGTACACCGCGCGGCGGCGGTGCGCAGTCGGATCGTCGCCTCGGTCGACGTGCATGCCCTCGGCTTCGACGACGTCGACCGCGGCGGCCATGACTGCGACCGCCGTGTCGTCGGCCACCAGGAATTCGGCGAGTTGACGATTGCCCGATTGCACTGCGAGCGCACGTAATTCGGTGACCGCTGCACGCACCCGGCGGTACCGCACCGGTGCTCCGGCGGCGTCGAGATGCTCGACAACTCTGTCGATGAGACTGAGTCGGCGGAGTAGCGCCCGCACTGTGGCGGCATCGGCGCCGTCACCGACGGCCAACACCGCCGAGGCGATGCCGAAGCGATCCAGTGCGTCGAGCAGGCGCCGTCGCACGTCGTGCGGCAGCGGATGATCGGACGCCACGAACCCGTCGGTCGAGGTCATATCGGCGGGCGCACGGACCAGCGTCCGCAGTGCGCCGATCAGTTCGTCGTCCAGATCGGCGATCGCGAGCAGGCCGGCCATCGCAACGGTGGGCGAGCCCGTCGCCGCACGGATGTCCGCGGCCCGGCGATGGGCCACCGCCATCGGTCCGCCCACCCCGAACCCGGCCAGATCGGCCTTGTTCAGGATGACGACCGTCGGCCTGCCCGATTGCCCGATGATCGACCGGTCTTCGGGCTTGAGCGTCTCCGCGATCACGACGGCAGACACGTCGGCGGCCGTCGCATCCGTCGTCACCGCGACACCGGCACCGGCAAGCCCCGCGGACACCGTCGTGCACCCGACGCCGCTTCGACCCCGCACGGCAACGCGCAGTGGTGCACCGGCACGCCGGATGATCGGCGTCAACCGCGGATTGCGGTTCAACTCAGCGAATTGCGTCAACACATCGACGAAGATCTCGCGGCCTTCCCTGTTCCCTCAGCAAGTGCCACATCGAAATAGCACCGTCCCCCACCCACGATGGTGGCACCTCCCGGGGCATGTCGCGAGCGGTTGTTGCGGCCGTCTGGGGGTAGAGACGGCGCGTGGTCGCGTCCTACCAGCCGAAGGCAACTGTTGGGTATCAATCTCTACCACGATGCAGGCACTCGAGCCTTGATGAGCGACCATGGACGGATGCATTCGGGAAGCTGGGATGTCGGGGCCCCACCCGCGTCGCATCTACATCCCCGGGTCACCAGCTTCCGAACCCGTCGCACCACACTGTCCGGTGCGCAGCAGGCCACATGGGAACGGCTGTGGCCCGAGATCGGCATGCACGCCCGCGACGGCGGCGGTCCCGCCCCGCTACTGGACACCGAGGCGTGGTTCGGGCGATCGGCTCCGGTCGTGCTCGAAATCGGATGCGGAGCGGGGACGTCGACGCTGGCGATGGCGATGGCCGAGCCCGACATCGACGTGGTCGCGGTGGAGGTCTACCGCCGCGGGCTTGCTCAGCTGCTCTCCGGGATCGACCGCGAAAGCGTCCGCAATATCCGCCTGGTCCGCGGCGACGGCGTCGACGTCCTCGAGTACATGTTCGGCCCGGACTCCCTGACCGGGGTGCGGGTGTTCTTTCCCGATCCGTGGCCCAAGGCCCGCCACCACAAGCGTCGGCTGCTGCAGCCCGCGACCATGGCGCTGATCGCCGACCGGCTGCGGACCGGCGGAGTGCTGCACGCCGCGACCGACCACTCGGGATACGCCGAGCACATCGCCGAGGTGGGCGACGCCGAGCCGCGGTTGCGCCGTGTCACCGCCGGCGACAGCCTGCCCATGTCTGTCGAGCGACCCGTCACGAAGTACGAGGACAAAGCCCAGCACGCGGGCAGCCCCGTCGCCGAACTGCTCTGGGAGAGATTGCGATGAGCGCTTGCGCGAAGAGCAGAGGATCTGACCATGAGCCTCACTGACGACATCCGGCACATAGAAGAGGTATCGCCTCCTAGGGAAGACAACGTGGCCCCGCCCGATGCGACCGGGCGGGTGCTGCTGGTCTGGGACGCTCCCAATCTGGACATGGGCCTGGGCTCGATCCTCGGCGGCCGTCCCACCGCCGCGCACCGCCCTCGCTTCGATGCGCTGGGCCGATGGCTGCTGTCCCGGACGGCCGAGTTGTCGGCCGCGTGTCCGGACCTCACGCTGGAGCCCGAGGCGACCGTCTTCACCAACATCGCCCCTGGTAGCGCCGACGTCGTTCGACCGTGGGTGGAGGCATTGCGTAACGTTGGCTTCGCGGTATTCGCCAAGCCGAAGATCGATGAAGACAGCGATGTCGACATCGACATGCTCAACCACATCGCGCTCCGCCGGAGCGAGGGATTGGCCGGCGTGCTGGTGGCGTCCGCCGACGGGCAGGCGTTCAAGCAGCCGTTGGAGGAAGTCGCCCGCGACGGCGTACCCGTGCAGGTGCTTGGATTTCGCGAACATGCGAGTTGGGCGCTAGCGTCGGATACCTTGGAGTTCGTCGACCTGGAGGACATACCTGGTGTTTTCCGGGAGCCACTACCGCGAATCGGCCTTGATTCGCTGCCCGAGCAGGGTGCTTGGCTGCAGCCGTTCCGGCCGCTGTCGTCGCTACTGACCTCGCGCGTCAACAACTGAACTGCGCAGGTCGCTACAGACTTAGTTAGGAGCTCACGTGTTCGCCTGGTGGGGTCGAACGGTGTACCGATTCCGGTACATCGTCATCGGCGTCATGGTCGCGCTGTGCGTCGGTGGCGGCGTGTACGGAATCGGCCTCGGCGAACACGTAACCCAGAGTGGTTTCTACGACGAGGGCAGCCAATCGGTGGCTGCGTCGATCGCGGCCGACAAAGCCTATGGACGCGACCGGACGAGCCACGTCGTCGCAATCCTGACGCCGCCAGACGGCAAGAAGGTCGACGACCCCGAGTGGATGAAGAAGACCACCGACGAGCTCAACCAACTCGTGGCCGACAACGAGGACAGGATGGTGGGCTGGGTGGGCTGGCTTCGCGCCCCCAACAGCACGGATCCGACCGTCCAGCAGATGAAGACCTCGGACATGTCGCAGACGTTCGTCAGCGTCCCGCTCAAGGGCGACGATGACGACACCATTCTGAAGAACTACCAGGCCATCGAGCCCGACCTGCAGAAGATCAACGACGGCAATATCCAGCTGGCGGGCCTCAACCCGCTCGCCAGCGAGCTCACCGGCACTATCGGCGAGGACCAGAAGCGCGCCGAAGTGGCTGCTATCCCGCTGGTGTGCGTCGTCCTGTTCTTCGTTTTCGGTGGCGTCATCGCAGCGGCACTGCCGGGCCTCATCGGCGGCCTGACCATCGCCGGCGCGCTCGGCATCATGCGCCTCTTCGCCGAATTCATGCCGGTGCACTTCTTCGCCCAGCCCGTCGTCACGCTGATGGGCCTGGGTATCGCCGTCGACTACGGACTGTTTATGGTGAGCCGCTTCCGCGAGGAGATGGCCGAGGGCTACAGCACCGAGGCGGCTGTACGTCGCGCCGTGATGACGTCGGGCCGCACCATCATGTTCTCCGCGGTGATCCTGGTGGCGTCATCGGTTCCGCTGCTGCTGTTCCCGCAGGGCTTCCTGAAGTCGATCACCTACGCGATCATCGCGTCGGTGATGCTCGCGGCGATTCTGTCGATCACCGTATTACCCGCCGCGTTGGGCATTCTCGGTCCCAGAGTCGACGCGCTCGGCGTGAGCTGGCTGCTGAAGTTCGCCCAGCCGGACCCCATCGCGTCCGACCCCGACAATCCGCGGACGAACACGTTCGCGCTGGCCTCGATCCCGACGGGGCTGCTAGTCCCGCCGGTGGGTATCGCGCTAGGGCACCTCGCGCGCAAACGCATCAAGGAGACCGGCGAGCAGGGGGCGCAGTTCGCGCTCATCGGTCTGACCGTCGGTTACATCACGTTGCTGGCCGGGCTCGCGTACGGCGTGAGCGCGCTGAAGGATGCTGACGTCATCGGGAGCGCGCCGTACTGGGTCTTGATCGGTGTGGTGATCTTCGTGGCCGTGGTCGTCGCCGGTGTGGCGCTCGCTAGGTACGTCCCGCTCGCACGCACCCCGATCGTCTGGTGGCTGAACTGGCTCGCGGAGAAGACGCAGAAGACCAAGACCCGCGCAGAGGTCGAACAGGGCTTCTGGGGCAAGCTCGTCAACGTCGTGATGAAGCGGCCCGTCGCCTTCGCCGCACCCATTGCGATCGCCATGATCGTTCTGGTCATCCCGCTCGGGCAGCTGGCCCTCGGCGGCATCAGCGAGAAGTACCTGCCGCCGGACAATCCGGTCCGAGTCGCGCAGGAGGACTTCGACAAGACCTTCCCTGTGTTCCGCACTGAACCCCTGACGTTGGTCATCCAGAACACGGACGGCCAGCCGGTGACCGACCAGCAGGTCGCGGAGATCCGCAGCAAGGCCCTGACCATCTCCGGTTTCATCGAGCCCGACGGCGACACCGCGAAGATGTGGCAATCGCGGGGCGGCGACTCGACCGACCCGTCGGTCCGCGTCATCCAAAACGGCCTCGTCGACCGCAATCAGGCCGCGAACAAGGTTGCCGAGCTGCGCTCGATCTCGCCGCCGCGCGGACTGACGATCTCCGTCGGTGGCACACCGGCTTTGGAGCAGGACAGTATCCACAGCCTGTTCGACAGGCTGCCGATGATGGTGCTCCTGCTGATCATCACGACGACCATCCTGATGTTCCTGGCCTTCGGTTCGGTGGTGTTGCCGATCAAGGCCGCGGTGATGAGCGCGCTCACGCTCGGTTCGACGATGGGCGTGTTGACGTGGATGTTCGTCGAGGGTCACGGCTCCGGGGTGATGAACTACACGCCGCAGCCACTGATGGCGCCGATGATCGGTCTGATCATCGCGGTGATCTGGGGTCTGTCGACCGACTACGAAGTGTTCCTGGTCTCCCGCATGGTGGAGGCCCGTGAGCGTGGCATGTCCACTGCCGAGGCGATCCGCATCGGTACCGCCACCACCGGGCGGCTGATCACCGGTGCCGCCCTGGTCCTCGCGGTCGTCGCCGGCGCGTTCGTGTTCTCCGACCTCGTGATGATGAAGTATCTGGCGTTCGGCCTGCTCATCGCGCTGCTGCTGGACGCCACCATCGTCCGAATGTTCCTGGTGCCTGCGATCATGAAGCTGCTCGGTGACGACTGCTGGTGGGCGCCGAAGTGGATGAAGCGCATCCAGGAGCGTCTCGGTCTGGGCGAGACCGAACTGCCCGACGAACGCAGACGGCCCGCCGTGCGCGCGCCGGAGGAGGCGTTGGTCGGTGCGGGCGCGCCCGTCGCGCCGCGGCCACGCGCGCCACACGATCCGACCCATCCCGCCGCCGAGGGTGCCTCCCGCCCGGGCGCGTCGACACGCGCCGCGACACCGCCGCGGACGGACGCGCCGTCGACCACGGGAACCACGCGTATCCCCACCGCACGCCCGACTGCCGACGAGCCGCAGACGACGCGGCTCTCGACGGCCAAGAACGCGGTCCGCAACGCAGTGAACAACGCCGCCGCGGCAACGCGTGCAGCCGCCGCCCCGCCTGCCCCACGGCCGCAACCGCCGCGCGAGGATCGCGAAATCGAGTCGTGGCTAGGCGAATTGCGCGGCACCGGAGCGCCTGCTGCTCAACCGACGCCGCCGCCGGCTAAGCAGCCGTCCGAGGGCAGGGCACGGCCGTCCGCGGAATCCACCCGCGCGATGCCTGTGGGGACCCCGCCGGAAGGCAGGGGACAACGACCACGGCAACCCCGCCCGGGCCCCGGGAACGAACCTACGACGGCGATTCCCGCCCTGGGGACCCCGCCGAAAGGCAGGGGAGACGCCGATTCCACGGCGGCGATTCCCGCCCTGGGGACCCCGCCGGAAGGCAGGGGAGGAACCCCACCGGCTGGCAGGGGACGGCCACCGGATCCGGATGCCACCGGGAAGCTCGAAGCCCGCGAGGAAGACGAGAAACCGAAACGCCGGGGCGGCGGTATGAGCGCCCAGGATCTGCTGCGCCGCGAGGGCCGACTGTAGCTCCGGCGCTAGAGAAGTGTCGACAAGCGACTCACGGCATCAGTCCTTCTCGGCGCCGTAGACATCGTCGGACTCGGAACTGACGAGCGGTCCCTCGTCGGCTTCCTGTGCTGCTTCTTCGGCGACGGGATCGCTGGCCAGCAGCACCCGCACCGCACTGTTGAGGAACGCCACCGCGGGCACCGCGAGCAGCGCCCCGACGATGCCTGCCGTCACGCCGCCCGCCGCGATCGCCAGCACGACGGCCAGCGGATGGATCGACACCGCACGCCCCATCACCAGCGGCTGCAGCACATGGCCCTCCAGCTGCTGGACGGCGATGACCAGGCCGAGAGTGATCAGTGCGAAGATCCAGCCCTTGGCGATCAGCGCGACCACGACCGCGACGAACCCGGCGATCACCGCGCCGACGAGCGGGATGAAGGCGCCGAGGAAGACCAGCGACGCCAACGGAAGAGCCAGCGGAATGCCCATGATGGCCAGGCCGGTGCCGATACCCACCGCGTCGACGAGCGCCACCAGGAACGTCGCGCGCACATAGCCGATCAGCGAGCGGAAGCCGGCCCTGCCGGCGTCGCGGACGCGCTCCTGCACATCCTCGGGAAAGATCTTGGTGACGAACCCGAAGATGTTTCGCCCGCCGTGCAGCAGGAAGATCAGCGTGAACAACACCAGAAAGGCGCCGGTGACGATCTCGGTGACGGTGCCCGCCGTCGACAGCGCGCCGCTGGTCAGCTTCTCCTGGTTGTTGCGCAGCGCCTCCAGGGCCCCCTCGCGGACCTGCTCGATCTGTTGCCCGCCGACCCGAAGTGGGCCGGTGGCCAACCAGTTTCCCAGGCCTTCGATGCTGTGGCCGACCTGCTCGGCCAGCGCGGGCACGCCCTCGACGAACTGGCTGACGACGAAGGCGAGGATCCCGCCCACCACCGCGAAGCCGGAGAGCAGCATCAGCGCCACCGCGAGGCCGCGCGGCGCACCGCGGCGGTCGAGGAAGTCCACGGCGGGCAGCAGCAGAGCGGCCACGATCGTCGCCAGAGCCACCGACACGAGGATCACTTCGAGGCGCATGATCACCCAGAGCACCGCGAAGACGGCGGCGAAGATGACCAGCAGCCGCCACGACCACGCCGCGGCCTTACGAACAAGCGGGGCCACCGCCTGGTCAGCGTCGGACAGACCCGCGGCCATCCCGATAGCGTAACGGCCCGCCCCGCGGACACCGTGGATCTCGGGAATCGACTGGCACACGATCTACCCTGTAGGTCGTGTCCCACGACGCGCCGGCGCGCGATACCCGCGGTCAGGACAGGCCCGCGCGCAGCAAGTACTGGTGGCTGCGATGGGTGCTCCTGGTCATCGCCGTCGTCGTGCTCACCGTCGAGCTGACATTGGTGCGGGACCAACTCACCAAGGCCTGGCACAGCCTGTACTCCGCCAACTGGTGGTGGGTGCTGGCAGCGATGGGTGCGGCGATGGCCTCGATGCACTTCTTCGGTGATATCCAGCGCAAGCTGCTGCGCTCGGCGGGCGTGCCCGTGCGCCAGTGGCGGTCTCAGGCGGCCTTCTACGCAGGCAACTCGCTGAGCACCACGCTGCCCGGCGGCCCGGTGCTCTCCGCGACGTTCATCTACCGCCAACAACGCATATGGGGCGCCACTCCGATCATCGCGTCGTGGCAGCTGGTCATGTCGGGTGCGCTTCAGATCATCAGCCTGACCCTGCTCGGGCTGGGCAGCGCCTTCTTTCTCGGCGCGAAGCACAATCCGTTCTCGCTGATCTTCACCCTCGCCGGATTCATCATGCTGATCGTGCTCGCCCAGGCGGTGGCGTCGCGTCCGGATCTGCTCGACGGCGTCGGGGTCCGCGTGCTGTCGTGGGTCAACTATCTGCGCGCAAAACCGTCGGACAACGGGCTGGAGAAGTGGCGCGAAACGCTCGCGCAGCTCGAGTCGGTGAACTTGACCCGCCGCCAGTTGGGCGTCGCGTTCGTGTGGTCGATGATGACACTCGTCACCGGTGTGGCGACGCTGTTGTTCGCCTGCTACGCCGCGGGGGGGCGACCATCACTACTCGGCCTGGTCGTCGCCTATGTCGCCGCGCGTGCTGTCGGCTCTATCCCGTTGATGCCCGGCGGGCTGCTGGTCGTCGAGGCGGTGCTGGTGCCTGGGCTGGTGTCCAGCGGAATGACCTTGGCCTCAGCGATTTCCGCGATGCTCATCTACCGTTTGATCAGCTGGATCTTCATCGCCGCGATCGGCTGGGTGGTCTTCTTCTTCATGTTCCGCACCGAGGAAGACATCGACCCCGACGCCACGACGAACGACGAGGCCCGATGCGAACCCGAACAACCGTAGCGATTCTCAGCGCAGTCACCGTCATCGCCGCCTGCTCACCGTCAACGGAATCGCCGGCCACCGAACCGCCCTCCACCACATCGTCATCGGCGACCGCCGGCCCGATTCGTGGGCCCGAACCGTCGGTGGCGACCCCGATAGTGGCCGGCGTCATCGCCGCACCGATACCGGTTCCCGCCACCGACGGCAAGACCCACCTCGCCTACGAGCTTGAACTCACCAACGTGCTGTCCCAGGACGTCACCCTGACATCGCTGACGGTCCTCGACCGCGACGTCGCCCTGCTGAACCTCGATGGGGACCGGCTCACCTACTGGACGCGGATCCTCGGAAATCCCACGCCCACAACGAAAATCGGTCCGGCGCAGACTGCGACGGTGTGGCTCGACGTCGCCTTGGACAAGGACGTCGGGGTCCCCACCGCGCTGACGCACAACGTCGGAGTCTCTCTGGCGCAACCGATGCCGCCCCTGTTGCCTCCCACGATGACGGTCAACGTCGCGCCCGTCACCGTGCAGACCCGCAAGCCCGCGGTGATCTCGCCGCCGTTGGCAGGACCGAAATGGTTGGCCGGCAACAGCTGTTGCGACATGACCGCACACCGGATGGCGCTGAATCCGATCAACGGTCAGCTGTGGGCTGCTGAACGCTTTGCGATCGATTACGTGCAACTCGACGGCGAGGGCCGCGTGTTCACCGGCGATAAGGCGAAGGTGGAGAGCTACCCGTACTTCGGCGCCGACATCCTCGCGGTCAGCGACGGGCCAGTGGTAGCAGCGGTCGACGGTCTGCCGGAGCAGGTACCCGGACGGACGCCGACAGGGCTGAAACTCGACGAGTACGCAGGCAATCACATCGTCCAGGACCTCGGCAACGGGAATTACGCCCTGTACGCCCACATCAAGACCGGCGCCGTCAAGGTCAAGCCCGGCGACCGACTGACCACCGGACAGGTGATCGGCTCGGTCGGCAACACCGGCAACTCCGATGCGCCGCACCTGCACTTCCACGTGATGAGTACACCTGACCCACTGCGGTCTGACGGGCTGCCCTTCGTGTTCTCGTCATTCGACTCGACTCGCGGGTCGTCGGTGAGGACGCGCTGGACCCGCTGTTCAACGGCGAGCCCGCCCCCTTACAGCCGGGTTTCCCTGCACGCGATGAAAAAGATGTCATCCCACTGGTTCTCGATGTGATGACCTATGCCGATCGATAGCAGTGAGCGCACGCGGCCCGCATTGAGCGCACTGGCGACCGACGTCGTGTGCGTGATCGTGTTCTGCACGATAGGGCGGCGCAGCCACGCCGAAGGCCTCACCGTTTCCGGTATCGCCGAGACCGCCTGGCCGTTCCTGGTCGGCACCGCCACAGGCTGGCTGCTGTCCCGGGGCTGGCAGCGGCCGGCCGAACTCGTCCCCACCGGAGTGACGGTGTGGTTGTGCACGATCGTGATCGGAATGCTGCTTCGCAAGCTCACCTCGGCCGGCACCGCACCGAGTTTCATTGTGGTGGCGTCGCTTTCGACTGCCCTACTCATACTCGGCTGGCGCGGCGGGGTAAGACTTCTCACTCGCGGCTGACACCGTCAGCGTTGCGCGTAACCCACCCAGCGGGCCGTCGGACAGCTCGATGCCGCCCCGGTGCAGCGCCGCCTGCTGAGCCACCAGCGCGAGGCCGAGCCCCGAGCCGCCCGGTGCGGAAGTGCTACCGCGCGAGAAACGGCCGAGAACCGCCTGGTGCTCCTCGACCGGGAGCCCGCGGCCGTTGTCGTCCACGACGATGGTGATCGTGCCGTCCGACCGGCACGCCTCCAACACGATTCGGGTCGCCTGCCCGTGGGTGATCGCATTGCGGACGAGGTTGTCGACGGCCAGCCGCAGGCCGCCCGGCCAACCCCAGATGGTGCCCAGATCGTCCGCCGCCTCCACGACGATCTCGACCGTGTCGCTCAGGCGCATGTTCTCCCGCGCGACCCGGTCCAGCATGTCGGTGACGTCGATGAGTTCGCGGTCTTCGGCCTGCGCAAGTTGGCCCGACGCCAGTTGACCGAGCGCGGTGATGATCGCCTCCACGCGGCGCTGCGCACGCGAAAGGTCCAGCACGACCTCGGCACGCTCCTCGGCAGGCAGGTCGTGGATCCGCAGCGTGTCCAGATCGGCGCGCATCGCAGTCAGGGGCGTGCGCAACTCGTGGGCGGCGTTGGCGGCGAAGTCCCGGGCGGCCTGCAGCGAGTTGGTAGTGGCCTTCTGCGCGGCGGCCAGCCGGCTCAGCATCCCCGACATCGCCTCGGAGAGGTCTTCGGCCTCGCGCACACCACGCACCGTTGGCATCTGCTCACTGCCCCTGCGTAACTGGTTGGTGTGCTCGGTCAGCCGTCGCAGCGGCCGTATCGCCGGGCCCGCCAGCATCCATCCCAGAAGGCCGGCGATCAGCACCGTGAGCAGACCGGCCGCCGCATACAACGGAATCCTCGAGCGGCTCAGCAGGATGCTGTCGGCGCGGATGCCGATCGACATCACCACGTCGCCTTCCTGCTCGACAGTGATGGTGCGCACGCGGTACTCCACGCCGTTCACTTCCACCGTGTCGGTGCCAGGTGGCAACTCCGGCAACTGGAAGCCGCGCTGAAAAACCACCTGGCCGGTCGACCGGGAGCGTCCCGTGGTCAGCACACCGCGGCGCGGGTCCTGCAGTTGTTCGGGAAACATGCTCGCGTCGATGATCGAGTCGAGGCGCCGATCCAGTTGCGCCGCATCGTTGTTCGCCAGCACCACCGACGTGGCGATCGTGAACGCGGCGACCACAGCGGCCGCGGCGGCCGCCGACGCGACAGCCACCCTGGTACGTAGCGACGCGGATCGCAGAAACCGCGGAAGTCTCACGCCACTGTGCTCAATCGTTCGGCTCGCAAGCTCGCCTCTGTGCTCAATCGTTCGGCTCGCCCTCACGGCTCGTCTCGCAACACGTACCCGATCCCGCGAACCGTGTGGATGACGCGCGGCAGGCCATCGCGTTCGAGCTTGCGCCGCAGGTAGGAGATGAAGACGTCGGCGACGTTGGTGTCGACGTCGAAGTCGTAGCCCCACACCAGTTCGAGTAGCCGCTGGCGACTCAGCACCACTCCGGCGTTCTCGGCCAGCACGGCCAGAAGGTCGAATTCACGTTTGGTCAGATCGACCCGCTCACCGCCGACGAAAACCAGCCGTCGGGCAGTGTCAATGGTCAACGGTCCGACCGTCATCGTGTCGGACTGCTGATCCGAATGTCCGGCGCGACGCAGCAATGCGTGCAGCCGCGCCACCAATTCGCCCAAATCGAAGGGCTTGGTCAGATAGTCGTCGGCGCCGGCCTCTAGCCCCGCGATGCGGTCGTTGACCGTATCCCGCGCAGACAGAACACAAATCGGGATTTCGTTTCCCAGTGCGCGCAGCGCCGTGACGACGGCGACACCGTCGAGTTCCGGCATTTGCACGTCCAGAACCAACGCGTCGTGCGATTCGGTAGATAAAAGCCGCAGCGCCTCTTTACCGCTCGCAGCGACCCGAACGTCGAATCCCGAATGGCGCAATCCGCGCGCGACGGAAGTCCTGACGTCTGGGTCGTCGTCGACCATCAGAACGGTGCGACCCGCGCCCTCCGCCGCGGACGGCTCTACTGCCACCCGGACGCAGGCTTAATTGTCTGGGATGCCGTCGCCGTTGGTGTCGCCGCAGCGGTTCTTCAGATCAACCAACGGTTGGCGGATGCCGGTCAGCTCGGCCTTCGCCACAGGATTCTGATTCAGGTAGTCCTGCACCCTGACACGGACTTCGTCGCGCGGCAGACCTTCGAGACTGGTGAAGAACCAGTTCACATCCGGGTGCGCGAACAGGTAGCCAGACGTCGCCGAGGAAACGCCGCCCGCGACGAAGGCCAGATCGGCGGCGGTGCAGTTCGTCGGGGCAGGCGGGGCAGGCGGCGCAGGCGGGGCAGGCGGGGCAGGTTGCGCCATTGCCGAGGGCATCGCACCGAACAGCATCGCACCGGCAACCATGCCAGTGCCGACCGCGCCAGCTACTGCACGTCGAGCAGTACGGGCCGAGAGCAACATGGACAAGCTCCTTCATCGAAAGTGGAGAGGCCGTAACCATGGGCGGTTACCGGCATCAAAAGCTAAGCAGAATGTGCACTGACTTTCTTGCCTTGCGACTAACCGGTCCCAAGAAAGTTGGAAAATGCAGCTCAGCAGCCCCACCAGCGAAGGCGTCGCATCGCCCGAGGCTACGGCAAGCCTGCGATCGCGGGCCCGGGGAGCGCTCCGGCGCCTTGCGAAACCGGCGACGCCGCCGACGACTGCGCCGGCGACACGCCCCCGGCGTGCTGACCGTCTGCGCGGCGGGTAAGCCGGCTGGCAAACCTGCCGGCAGACCCCCGCCCTGCTGCGCCGCCTGCATCAGGCCCCGTCAACTGAGTAAGCGTCAGCGGCAGCTTGCACCGACCCGACAGGTCGCCGGCGGCAACAGGTCTCCTCCGACAAGAGCGAGACAAAATCGGCCGAAACGGCCACCGCACATTTTGGCATCAGCAGCACGCGGCTTACTGATTTCAGCGAGCAAATACACACGTCAATGGCAGCGGCCCGACAGCGGTCAGCCAGGTCTGGCGCGGTACCAAAAAAGTAGATTAGAGCTGCTTAAGGCGTTGCTGGCAGGATTCTCGCGCGTTCCCTCTTCAACCCTGCCTTACCACATGCTGTTGTACGCTCACGCTAGCAACGCCGGGGAGAAAGCGGGGAGTTCACCATCCAGCAGTTCATGATGCGCTTGAGTAGCACCCTGCGCAGATATCGCTGGGCGGTGTTCGCTGTGTGGCTGCTGCTCCTGGTGCCGTCGATCTACCTCGCTCTCAACCAATCCAGTCACCTCACCGGCGGTGGTTTCGAGGTCGAGGGGTCGCAGTCGCTGCGGGTCCAGCGAGAGCTCGAGCAGAACTTCCCCGACCAGGGCGCATCGCCGCTGGCGTTGGTGGCCGCACCCCGCGCCGATGCGTCGTATGACGACATGAACATGGCGGTCGCGTTCCTGGAACGCGCCGCGGCGGAGGTGCCCAGCGTCAAGTTGGTGCCCAATCCACAGCAGCCGGCGCCGCAGCCCGACCGCCCCTACGTCGTCACACTGCAACTCGACTTCAACAACACCGGCGCGGTCGACGTCGCCAAGCAACTCCGCCAGAAGGTCGGGATCAACGGCGAAGACCCCGGCGAGATCGACAACGGCCGGGTCAAGCTCTATGTCATCGGCCAGGGCGCGCTCGGCGCGGCGGCCTCACAGGCCACCAAGCACGACATCGCCCAGGCCGAGCAGTGGAACCTTCCGATCGTCCTGATTGTCTTGCTCGCGGTGTTCGGGTCGCTGGCGGCCGCCGCGATGCCACTGGTGCTCGGCATCTGCACGGTCGTCGTGACGATGGGCCTGGTCTACCTGTTGTCGATGTACACGACGATGTCGGTGTTCGTTACGTCGACGGTGTCGATGTTCGGCATCGCACTGGCCATCGACTACTCACTCTTCATCCTCATGCGCTTCCGTGAGGAACTGCGTGCCGGCCGCGACGCCGAACAGGCGGCCGACGCCGCGATGGCCACCTCCGGTCTGGCCGTGGTGCTCTCCGGCGTCACAGTGATCGCCTCGGTGACAGGTATCTACCTGATCCAGACGCCGGTGTTGGTGTCGATGGCCACCGGCGCGATCCTGGCCGTCGCGCTGGCAGTGCTGACGTCGACGACGCTGACGCCCGCCGTCCTCGCGACGTTCGGAAAGGCGGCGGCCAAACGGTCGTCGTATCTGCATTGGTCGCGCCGGCCGGAGACGACGCAGTCGCGGTTCTGGACGCGCTGGACCGGCTGGGTGATGCGGCGACCGTGGGTGGCGGCGCTCGGAGCATCGGTGCTGCTGCTCACGTTGGCGGTGCCCGCGTTCTCGATGGTGCTCGGGAACAGCATGCAGCGTCAGTTCGAACCGACCCACGAGATCCGCGGCGGCGTGAACGCGGCGGCCCAGGCGCTCGGCCCCGGCGCGCTCGGCCCGGTGCGGGTGCTGGTCAGCTTCCCCGACGGCAATGCCGCGTCGGCCCCCGCCAAGGAGCCGCTGCTGGACTCGGTGCGCCAGCGAATGGCGCAGGGGCCCAACGTGGTTTCGGTGGCGGCGCCGGTGTTCGGTGAGGACTACCGCCACGCCCTGCTGTCCGCCGTGCTGTCGGTGGACCCCGAGGACATGGGCGCCCGCGAAACCGTCGACTGGATGCGCGCGCAACTGCCGTCGACACCAGGGTTGGCGGGTGCCCGCATCGACGTCGGCGGGCCGACCGCACTCATCAAGGACTTCGACGATCAGGTGTCGGCAAAGCAGCCGCTGGTGTTCGCGTTCGTCGCGTTGATCGCGTTCGTGATGCTGCTGATCGCGATCCGGTCGGTGTTCCTGGCGTTCAAGGGCGTCCTGATGACCGTGCTGTCGGTCGCGGCCGCCTACGGCAGCCTGGTCGCCGTCTTCCAGTGGGGCTGGCTCGAGGACCTGGGCTTCAAACAGATCGAGTCGCTGGACAGCACGATTCCGCCGCTGGTGCTGGCGATGACGTTCGGCCTGTCGATGGACTACGAGATCTTCCTGCTTACCCGCATCCGCGAGCGGTTCCTGCAGACGAAGAACACCCGGGACGCGGTGGCGTACGGGGTGAGCACCAGCGCCCGCACGATCACCAGCGCCGCGCTGATCATGATCGCGGTGTTCATCGGGTTCGCCTTCGCCGGCATGCCCCTGGTCGCCCAGCTCGGCGTGGCCTGCGCGGTGGCCATCGCGGTCGACGCCACGGTGGTGCGTCTGGTGCTGGTGCCCGCTTTGATGGCGATGTTCGACGAATGGAACTGGTGGCTCCCGCGCTGGCTGGACCGCATCCTGCCGTCGGTCGACTTCGAGAAGCCCCTGCCCAAGGTCGACATGCCCGACCTGATCATCATCCCCGACGACCTCTCGTCCCTCGGGCCGACGGGGTCGGACCTGCGGATGGTCGTGAAGTCGGCGGCCAAGCTGAAAAGCCTTGCGCCCCATGCTGTCACCGTCGCCGATCCCTTGGCGTTCAGCGGTTGTCTGCCCGCCGAGCAGCTGCGCAGCGCGGACATGTTGAACGGCGCACACCGCAACGCCACCAACGGCAAGTCCAACGGCAAGGCACTGCTGGCCGAACTGCCGGTGCATCCGGTGACGATGTGGCGGGGCCGACTGTCGGTGGCACTGGAGGCGCTGCAGGAGGCGTCCAACTTCGAGCGGGCGCCGATGGAACGCAGCAGCCCGGTGGAGACCACCAACGTCCAACTGCCGACCGGTGACCGCCTGCAGATCCCGACGGGCGCCGAAACCCTGCGGCTGAAGAGCTACCTCATCATGTGCCGAAACAGCACCCGGGATTACGCCGAGTTTGCCGATTTGGTCGAGTCGATGGAGACTCGAACCGCCGCATTGGTGCTGGCGGGAATGGACCGGTACTACTGTGGACAACATTCTAGGAAGCAATGGGTGGCCACGCAGTTGGTGCGCCGACTGGCCGACCCTCAGCCGTCAGACGAGCACGACACACGCACGTCGGACGCGCAGGCGGAGGCCGATTGGGCCAAGGTGAGGGAACGCTGCCTGTCGGTGGCGGTGGCGATGCTGGAGGAGGCGAGGTGACGGCGACTCCCGACGTTCGGGACACCCGGCGCCGCGAGCCTGCCTCCGGCCCCCAGCGTCCTGCCCCACCGCGTCGGCCTGTGTCCGAAGACCGGCCCGTCGAGTTCTGGCCCACGGCCGCGATTCGCGCCGCGCTCGAGACCGACGACCTCACGATATGGCAACGCATCGTCGCGGCAATCAAGCGTGATCCGTTCGGCCGGACGGCCCGCCAGGTCGAGGAAGTCCTGCAGTCCGCCCGTCCGTACGGTGTGTCGAAGGCGCTCGCCGAGGTTCTCAACCGCACCCGCGAACACCTGGAAGCCAACGAACGCGCCGAAGTCGCCCGCCATATCCACGCGCTGCTCGACAAGTCCGGTCTGGGCCAGCAGGAGTTTGCATCGCGTATCGGCGTGCCGAACAACGACTTCGCGGCGTACCTGAGCGGCGAGACCAGTCCCTCCGCGGCGCTGATGGTCCGGATGCGCAAACTCGCCGACCGGTTCTCGAAGATGCGGTCCACACGACGCGACGACAAAGAGTGACCTGACTCTTGCCGACTACCTATGCGCTGATCCCCGGAGCGGGTGGCAGCGCATGGTTCTGGCACCGCGTCACACCGCTGTTGACGGCCACCGGCGCCGCCGTGATCCCGGTCGACTTACCCGCCGACGATGACGCCGCCGATCTGTTCACGTACGCCGACGTCGTGACGGACGCGGTCGCCGAGGTGCCGGGGCCGCTCGTGCTGGTCGGCCAGTCGATGGGCGCGTTCACGGCGCCGATCGTGGCGACCCGTGTGCCGACCGCCCTCATCGTGTTGGTGAACCCGATGGTGCCGACGACCGGTGAGTCGGGCGGCCAATGGTGGGAGAACACCGGGCAAGGGGCCGCGCGGATCGCGTACTTTCGAGAAATAGGCTTGTCTCGCACCGACTTTGATCCCGTGGAGGATTTCTTCCACGACGTGCCCCCAGCGGTGCGCGACGAGGCGTTCAGCCAGTCCGAGCCACGACAGTCCGACACCCCGTTCGACCGGCCGTGGCCGCTGGCCGGCTGGCCGGATGTTCCCACCCGTGTGATCGCAGGTAGCGAGGACCGGTTGTTCCCGCTGGAGTTTCAGCGCAGAGTCGTGCGTGAACGGCTCGGGCTTGAGGTCGAGGTGATGCCGGGAGGACATTTGATGGCGTTGAGCCGGCCGCAGGAACTGGTCGACCTGCTGGTCGATTCCGCAACTAAGAGGAGGACCACATGAACAGCAGCAACAAGGCGGCGATCAGCCTCACCACCGGGCTCGAAGACGCCGAGAAGGTCACCGTGGCGTTTCTCGTCGCGGTCGGCGCCGCCGAAAGCGGCAGGCCGACGATGATGTTCCTGACCAAGGAGGCCGTCCGCCTGGTCGTCCCCGGCGTCGGCGTTGGGACGGCGTGCGACGGCTGCCCACCGCTGACCGAGTTGATGGACCGCTACGAGAAGGCCGGCGGCCGGTATCTGGTCTGCCCGATCTGCATCAAGTCCAAGCAACTGGACGCAGACTCGTTCATCACCGGGGCCGAACCCGGAGGGACCGTTCAGCTTTGGGAGTGGATCGGCGACGGCGCCACCACGTTCAGCTACTGACGTGGACATCGAGCGCATTCTCCGGGAGACCCGAAGCGTGGCGATCGTCGGCGTTTCAAGCGATCCGCTGCGGCCAAGTCACGGTGTCTGGCAGTACCTGAAGTCGGCCAGCGACTACGCGCTGTACCTGGTCAACCCGACGATCAGCGACATCGACGGCACACCTGTCTACCCCTCCCTGGCGGATCTGCCCGTGGTGCCCGATCTGGTCGACGTGTTCCGCCGTCGCGAGCATCTACTCTCCGTGCTCAGCGACACGATCGAGGTCGGCGCGAAAACGCTGTGGTTACAACAGGGTCTGTGGCATGACCAGGTCGCCCGCGACGGTGCTGCGGCCGGACTGCAGGTCGTGATGGATCGCTGCTTGAAGGTGGACCACGCCCGCCTGCTCGGCTAACGGGAGTGGATCGGCGACACGTCGTCGACCAACCAGCGACCGTCCTGCTTGGACAGCTGCACCCGCAACGCGAGTATCGCGGTGTCCGGCGGATTTCCGGGCGAGTTCTGTGTCCCGCGGAGTATCACCGCGACGCTGGCGGCGTTCGGGCCGATCGCCTCGACGCCGGCGGATATGGTGCTGGCCTGAGCCGAGATGTTTCGCCCCGCCAAATCCTTTGCCACGGAAGCGAATTCCTTTTTGAACGCTTCCGCGCTCTGGGGTGACATCATCGCCGTCGCCCGGTCGACCGACGTGGTGGGGCTTTGCGGGGTGAATGTCGCGGAGGCCTCTGAGATGCTGCTGGCGATGCCGACCACTTCCGCGGTGTCATCGCGCAGGTCCCGGTCGGGCACGGACCAGTTCAGGTAACCGACCACCACGGCCGCCGCCAGCGCCGCGGTGGCAACCGCGGCCACCGTCAGCCGAAGTCCCGGCCCGTCATCGTCCGTGCCGACGGTGACTGAATCGCGGCGCGCCAGCACAACATTGACCGCGACGGCCTCGACGATCAGCAGACACAGCACCGAACAGACCGACACCCACCACAGCGGCCACGCCAGAGAGATGCCGATGTACACCAGCGCCGCGATCGCGGCCAGCGGCGGTGCCACGTCGAACGCCAGAATGCGCCACGCATATTTCATCGGACCGGCTCCAGCCGGGCGATCATCAGCTTGCCGCCGACGTCGGCGACGTCAAGCCGCAGAGTCCAGCGCACGGTCCGCGGCTTGTCGCCGCCGGCGTTCTCGCTGACCGACGTCGCCACCACCATCACCGTGTCGGTACGCGATGCGAACACGGTCAGCTCGGGTTGCGGTGCTCCAGGTCGGCCCTGTGTGCCCGGCTGGTCGTGGTGGACGAACTCCACCGCCACGGAGTCGACCTGGCCGGAGGTGCGCGACTGCAGCGTCTGGACCAGATCGCGGTACGGCTTCACCGCGGCATCGAAGTCGGCGTTGAGCTGGCCGACGGTGCCGTCATGAAGCTGCGCCAGGCTGCTGTCGACGGTGTCCTTGTTCATGTTTATCAGCACGCTGCTCCAGTCGGCGGCGGCCTGCATGGCGCGGGTGCGGTAGCGCAGTTCGTCGGCGTCGTGACGGTGCTGCGTCCAGATCAGGGCGGCGAGCGCGATCGCCACGATGGCGATCACCCCGAGTACAGCGGAGCCGATGCCGTAGCTGGTGATGGCGGGCCCGTCGTCGCTGTAGTCCGGCTTTGGCTCGTCCTCGGGCATGCGCGTGAGGGTACCTGGCCGGCTTCAGCGGATCGGACGGTAGCGCAGGGGGAGACCTGTGCGGCGACCGGAACTGAGCACCGGCCGGGCATCTGGCACCCTGATGGGGTGACGATAGAAGCCATCCGCTCGGGTATCGACCTGAGCCACGTCGACTCTGATGCCCGCCCGCAGGACGACCTGTTCGGCCATGTCAACGGCCGCTGGTTGACCGAGTACGAGATGCCGGCCGACCGCGCCACCGACGGTGCGTTCCGCTCGCTGTACGACCGCGCCGAGGAGCACGTTCGCGACCTGATCGACGATGCCGCCGCGTCCGGTGCCGCGACGGGCACCGACGAGCAGCGCATCGGCGATTTGTACGCCAGCTTCATGGACGAGCAGACGGTGGCCGAACGAGGTGTGCAGCCACTGCTGGCCGAACTGGCCACCGTCGACGGTGCGGACACCCCCGAGGCGCTGGCCGCGGTACTGGGGACGTTGCAGCGCACCGGCATCGGCGGTGGCGCGGGCATCTACGTCGACACCGACTCCAAGGACTCCACCCGCTACCTGGTGCACCTGAACCAGTCCGGGCTCGGACTGCCCGACGAGTCCTACTACCGTGATGAGCAGCATGCCGAGATCCTCGCCGCATATCCCGAGCACATCGCGGCGATGTTCGGCCTTGTCTACGGTCCGGGCGACCACGCTACGACGGCGGCCAGGATCGTCGCGCTCGAGACCAAGCTTGCAGCCGCGCACTGGGACGTCGTCAAGCGTCGCGACGCCGACCTCACCTACAACCTGCGCACGTTCGCCGACCTGCCCGAAGAAGCGCCCGGATTCGACTGGGCCGGATGGGTCGCCGCACTCGGCGCCACACCGAACAGCATCGCGGAACTGGTTGTGCGCCAACCTGATTACCTGACGGCGTTCGCGGCGGCGTGGTCGGCCGGGGCATTCGAGGACTGGAAGTCCTGGCTGCGGTGGCGGCTGATCAAGGCCCGCGCGTTTCTGCTGACCGACGACCTGGTGGCCGAGGACTTCGCGTTCTACGGGCGCAGGCTCTCAGGCACCGAGCAGATTCGTGACCGCTGGAAGCGTGCCGTGTCGATCGTCGAGGGCCTGATGGGCGACGCCGTCGGAAAGCTGTACGTCGACCGGCATTTCCCGCCGCTGGCCAAGGCGCGGATGGACGAGCTCGTGGCCAACCTGCGCGAGGCCTACCGGGTCAGCATCAACTCGCTCGAGTGGATGACGCCGCAGACGCGCGAGAAGGCTCTGGCCAAGCTCGACAAGTTCACGCCGAAGATCGGCTATCCCAAGAAGTGGCGCGACTATTCGGCACTCGTGATCGAACGGGACGACCTCTACGGCAACTATCTGCGCGGCTCCGTCGTCGAATCCGACCGCGAACTGGCCAAGTTGGGTGGCCCGGTCGACCGCGACGAATGGTTCATGACGCCGCAGACCGTCAATGCCTACTACAACCCCGGCATGAACGAGATCGTCTTTCCCGCAGCGATTCTGCAGCCCCCGTTCTTCGATGCCGAGGCCGACGACGCAGCCAACTACGGCGGCATCGGAGCGGTCATCGGTCACGAGATCGGGCACGGGTTCGACGACCAGGGCGCCAAGTACGACGGCGACGGCAACCTGGTGGACTGGTGGACCGACGCGGACCGTGCTGAATTCGGTACGCGGACAAAGGCTCTGATCGAGCAGTACGACGGTTTCGTGCCGCGCGAGCTCAGTAACGGCCACCACGTCAACGGCGCGTTCACCGTCGGCGAGAACATCGGCGATCTGGGTGGCCTGTCGATCGCCCTTCTGGCCTACCAGCTGTCGCGCAACGGCAACCAGGCGCCGGTGATAGACGGGCTCACCGGGGAGCAGCGGGTGTTCTTCGGCTGGGCACAGGTGTGGCGCACGAAATCCCGTGAAGCCGAGGCTATCCGGCGCCTCGCGATCGACCCGCACTCACCGCCGGAGTTCCGGTGCAACGGCGTCATCCGGAACATGGACGCGTTCTACGACGCGTTCGAGGTCGGCGAGTCAGACGCGCTGTACATCGAGCCGCAGCGACGGGTGCGGATCTGGAGCTAGCGCCATAACGCAGAAGCCCCCGAAACACCCAGTGTTCGGGGGCTTTTGCCGTCTGCGTCCGGCTAGAACATCTGCCAGTCCGACGCGCCGTCGGGCTGGTTGTACATGCCACTGGAATTAGTCACGACGACGGGGTCGCCACTGCCGAAGTTGTCGTAGAACCACTGCGCATTCGCGGGGCTGAGGTTGATGCACCCATGGCTGACGTTGCTGTTGCCCTGGGCGCCCGTCGACCACGGCGCGCTGTGCACGAAGGCGCCGCTGTTATCGATGCGCACGGCGTCCTGAACCTTGAGCTTGTAACCCTGGGCAGAATTGACGGGCACGCCGTACGTAGACGAGTCCATCACGATGTCGGCGAACTTCTCCAGCACGTAGTACGTGCCGTTCTTGGTCTCGTAGCCCTTCTTGCCCATCGACACCGGGAAGGTCTTCTCCAGCTTCCCGTTGCGCCTGATCTCCATCGTGTGAGTCGCGTTGTTGATCCCGGCCACCAACTGCTCGGGCACGGTGAAACTCGACCTGGTGCCTGCGGCGTCGATGTTGACGACGGTGCCTGTCGGCCAGAAGTCCTGCGGCCGCCAGCGCAACTGGGTGTCGCTGGTCCAGTAGAACCTCCCGGGAACCGGGGGGATGGACGAGATGTGGACCGCGTCCTGGGCCATCTGCCGATCGGCGATCGGCCGCTGGAAGTTGATGTAGATCGGCTTGGCCGCTCCAGCCTTCGCGCCGTTGGTCGGATTGAACGACGGCGGCAGGAACGGCGGCTCTCCGACGAACGGCGTCGGGTTCTGTCCTGCGGGCGTGCCCTCGGGAATCGCCATCGGCGCGGCCGGGAAGCCGGGCAGCCCGGCGAACGGCGGCGGAGCCAGAGCCGGAGCCATCGGATCGGCGGGCGCCGGTGGTGGCGGCGGGACCCCGAACGGGACCGCCGGCGGCGGAGGCGGAGCCATCGGATCCACCGGCGCCGGCGCGAGCGCGACGGCCGGATCGACCGGCGCAGGCGGCGGCGGAACGTCGGGTTGACCCATCGCGGACGGGCTGCTCAGCACCATCCCACCGACCAGCCCAGCCGCCATCAACGCGGTGAGCAGGCGCCTCCTCATCGGCTGCCGCATACGTGACCTCCCAGTCGCACAACTTCGTCCAGTGTGGCACAGCGCGCCGAGCTGCTTTCGTCATCAGGGTGCTGCCAAAACCCCGACCACCGCGCAGCTGACGGCGCTGACCTGGTGTGTTTATCGCCTCGAGCGGTCGAACGTTACGTCACTGACGATTGCGTTGCAAAGGCCCACGAGAGGCCCGGCGGGAATCTGAATCGCACCACGTCGGGTTGTGATCTCGTAGTCGAACGCCACCCAGCCACAGGAGGGATCGTGATGGTCGCCATACCGGAGGGATACGAGTCGCTGTTGGAGCGTCCGTTGTACGGACATCTGGCCACGGTCAGACCGGACGGAAATCCTCAGGTAACCCCGATGTGGTTCGCCTGGGACGGCGAGCTTCTGCGCTTCACCCACACCACCAAGCGGCAGAAGTACCGCAACGTCGCCGCCAACCCGAACGTGGCGATGTCGATCATCGACCCGGAGAACCCGTACCGGTACCTGGAGGTGCGCGGGGTGGTCGAGGAGATCGTGCCCGATCCGACTGGGGCCTTCTATCTGGAGCTCAACGACCGCTACAGCGGTCCCCTGACCGAACCGCCTCCCGACAAGGCGGACCGGGTGATCCTGGTCGTGCGCCCGACGGGTTACAGCAAGCAATGATCTTCGCGTTCAGTGTCAGCCCATTGGGCGGTGGCGACTAGGAGCGCACCAACCGGGCGATGGCCGCCGACGCCTCGGCCAGCTTGGCGTCGGCCTCGCCGCCGCCCTCGGCGACGGCCTGGGTGACGCAGTGCCCGAGGTGCTCGTCGAGCAGACCCAGTGCCACCGACTGCAGAGCGCTGTTGACGGCGCTGATCTGGGTGAGCACGTCGATGCAGTACTTGTCCTCGTCGATCATCTTCGCGATACCGCGAACCTGACCCTCGATCCTGCGCAGCCGTTTCGCGTAGTTCTCCTTCTGCGGTGAATAGCCATGGGTGGCAGTCTCGTCAGCCATTCGGGCCACCTCCCAGCATCTGCTTCATCTGGCCGATCTCGGTCTGCTGGGTATCGATCATGGTCTGCGCCATGCTCTTGACGTCGATGTTCTCGCCATTGGCGACCTCGGCCTTGGCCATTTCGACCGCCCCTTGATGGTGGCCGATCATCGACTCCAACCACAGGGTGTCGAACGCCTGACCCTCCAGCGTCGGCAGTTTGGCCATCGTGGCGTCGTCGACCATGCCCTGCATCGGCGCGTGGCCGCCGCCTCCGCCGTGGGAAGTGTCGTCCTGCGGGTTCTCGTTCCACTGCACGAGGAAAACCCTCATGGCGTTGATCTCGGGCTGCTGAGCGACCGATATCTGCTCGGCCATGGCAACGACTTCGGGGTTGGTGGAGCGCTCCGGCACCATGGCCGACAGGTCGATCGCCTGCTGGTGGTGCGGAATCATGTTCTTGACGAATGCAAGGTCGTCGGCGTTGAAGCCGGCGGGCTGACCGGTGATGACGGGCTCGTCGGTCTTTGCGGCGTCGTGGTGGCTTTCGGAACTGCTACACGAGGACAGAACCAGGCGGCGACGACGAGGGCGATAAGGACGGCGACGATACGAGTGATGCGGGACGGCATGACCTCCACGGTACCGCATACCCCTCCGGGGTATTAATAGGGGTTTGGCCGGGTGAAACGCCAGAGGCATACTGAGCCTCATGCCCTCACAGCCCTCGACACCGGACGCTGAAGCCCACCGTCGGGCGGAGCCCGACATTAAGCCACGAAGTCGCGACGTCACCGACGGTCTCGAGAAAGCCGCTGCCCGCGGGATGCTGCGAGCGGTAGGCATGGAAGACGCCGACTTCGCCAAGCCGCAGATCGGCGTCGGGTCGTCGTGGAACGAGATCACGCCGTGCAACCTGTCGCTGGACCGGCTGGCCAAGGCCGTCAAGGACGGCGTGCACGCCGCCGGCGGCTTCCCCATGGAGTTCGGCACCATCTCGGTGTCCGACGGCATCTCGATGGGCCACGAGGGCATGCACTTCTCTCTGGTGTCACGTGAGGTCATCGCCGACAGTGTGGAGACCGTCATGATGGCCGAGCGGCTCGACGGCTCGGTGCTGCTGGCCGGCTGCGACAAGTCGCTGCCCGGCATGCTGATGGCCGCCGCGCGGCTGGACCTGGCCAGCGTGTTCCTCTACGCCGGGTCGATCCTGCCGGGGAAGGCGACGCTGACCGACGGCACCGAGATGGACGTGACGATCATCGACGCGTTCGAGGCCGTCGGCGCATGTGCGCGCGGGCTGATGTCCCGCGAGGACGTCGACATCATCGAGCGCGCCATCTGTCCGGGCGAGGGCGCCTGCGGCGGCATGTACACCGCGAACACGATGGCCAGTGCGGCCGAGGCGATGGGTATGTCGTTGCCGGGCAGTGCAGCACCGCCGGCCACCGACCGGCGCCGCGACGGGTACGCCCGGCGTAGCGGCCAAGCCGTCGTCGACCTGTTGCGGCGTGGCATCACCGCCCGCGACATCCTGACCAAGGAGGCGTTCGAGAACGCGATCGCGGTGGTGATGGCGTTCGGCGGGTCCACCAACGCGGTGTTGCACCTGCTCGCCATCGCCTACGAGGCCAACGTGAAGCTGACGTTGGAGGACTTCACGCGGGTCGGACAAAAGGTGCCGCACTTGGCGAACGTGAAACCGTTCGGCAAGCATGTGATGTTCGATGTCGACCGCATCGGCGGCGTTCCCGTGGTCATGAAGGCGTTGCTGGATGCCGGTCTGCTGCACGGCGATTGCCTGACCGTCACGGGCCAGACCATGGCCGAGAACCTGGCCCACATCAACCCGCCCGATCCCGACGGCAAGGTACTTCGCGCGCTGAGTGACCCGATCCACCCGACGGGCGGCATCACCATTCTTCACGGCTCGCTGGCGCCGGAGGGCGCGGTGGTGAAGTCGGCCGGTTTCGACTCTGACGTGTTCGAAGGCACCGCAAGGGTTTTCGAACGCGAGCGCGCTGCCCTGGACGCGCTTGAGGACGGCACGATCACCAACGGCGACGTCGTCGTCATCCGCTACGAGGGGCCCAAGGGCGGCCCGGGCATGCGCGAGATGCTCGCGATCACCGGGGCGATCAAGGGCGCGGGACTCGGCAAGGACGTGCTGCTGATGACCGACGGCCGGTTCTCCGGCGGCACGACGGGGTTGTGCGTCGGGCACGTCGCGCCGGAGGCCGTCGACGGCGGGCCCATCGCGTTCCTGCGCGACGGTGACCGCATCCGCCTCGACGTCGGCAAGGGCACGCTGGACGTACTGGTCGATCCGGCCGAATTCGACTCGCGCAAGCAGGGTTTCGAGCCGTTGCCGCCGGTCTACACCACCGGCGTGCTGGCCAAGTACACCAAACTGGTGGGCTCCGCGGCCGGCGGCGCGGTCTGCAGCTAGGCGACCAAGCGGCGGGTCACGTCACCGTGAGCTTGCTCTCCTCCTCACCGGCGAGTCGTCCGTCCCACACCTCGAGCACTTCGGCGGGTGTGCGCGGTGTCAGCAGGCTGACGACCACGTACACGATGAGGCTGGCGCCCAGGCCGTAGTAGATCGGCTCGTTGGCCAGCACGTCGCCGACAATGAACATGGTGCCGAGCGTGACGACGGTGCCCACCGCCATCGACCACAGCGCACCGGTTCCGGTCGCGCGCTTCCACAGGAACCCGCCGAGGATCGCCACCAGCAGACCGCCGACCAGGATGTCGTAGGCGATGGTGAGCGCGGCCACGACATCGTTGAGCAGAGCCGCGATGACGATCACCACGATGCCCAGCGCGACGACGTAGAGTCGGTCGGAGTGCACGTCACGTTCGGCGTCGGTTTCTTCCGGTTCTGAACGCCCGATCAGCCTGAGCAGCAACGGCTTCACGTCGGTCTTTGCCACCGTCGCCGTCGCGATCAACGCACCAGACGCCGTGGACATCATCGCGGCGACCGCGGCGGCAAGCACGATGCCGCTGATGCCTACCGGCAGAATCGTCTCGGCGATCTGGGCGTACACGTCGTCCTTGGCCTCCACGTCCGGCAGGAACGTCGACGCCGCCATCCCGATCACCGCGCCCGCGACGCCATAGAGCACGCAGTACAGCGCTGCCGTGGTGCCGCCCCACTTGGCGACGCCCGGCGACCGCGCAGTGAACACCCGCTGCCAGATGTCCTGCCCGATAAGCATTCCGAAGCTGTACACGACGAAGAACGTGATGATCGTCGGCATGCCGATGGCACCGAAGTCGAACACCGCGTCACCGGCGCGCTCGCGGATGCCCTCGAATCCGCCCGCCTTGTGCAGCGTGAAGGGCAGCAGCAGGAAGAAGATGCCGATCGTCTTGAGAATGAACTGAACCATGTCGGTCAGTGTGATCGACCACATGCCGCCGATCGACGAGTACAGCATCACGATGACCCCACCGATGATCACCGACACCGTGCGATTGGTGCCGAACAACACGTTGAAGACGGTCGCGTAGGCGATCGTCGACGTCACCGAGAGCATCAACGTGTATGCGGCCATGACGATTCCGGATGCCGACGTGGCGTCGATGCCGTAGCGCAGCTTCAGCATCTGCGCCACGGTGTACACCTTCAGCCGCTGTATGCGTCCGGCGAAGAACAGGCTCAGCGCCAGCAGGCCGATAGCGATCGCGACGACCAGCCACATGCCGGAGATGCCCCATTTGTAGCCGAGGCCGACGCCGCCGACCGTCGAGGCACCGCCCAGCACGACCGCGGCCATGGTGCCGGTGTAGAGCGTCGGACCGAGCCTTCGTCCGGCAACGAGGAAGTCGGCTGAGTCCTTGGTTCTGGTCTTGCCCCAGAATCCGAACGCCAGCATCGCCGCGAGATAGACAACAATGATGGCGATGTCGAGTGGCTTGCCCATGGTGGACTCCTAGAGGTGGGTGGGGGCGAACATCTTGAGGAACGCTGGCAGGACGACGACGGCCGGGCCGTCGTCGGCGAATGTGTCGGCGACGATCTCTCCGACGCTCTCGAGTGTCGCGGGATACGCAGGTATGCCGAAACTCTCTGCGAGCGCGACGAAATCGGGCCGGGTCAGCTCGGTGGCGGTGGCCTCCCCGAACGCGTCGGTCATGTATTCGCGCAGGATGCCGTAGCCGCCGTCGTCGACGATCAGCCACGTCACTTCGGCGTTGTGCTGCCGTGCGGTGGCCAGTTCGGCGATCGAGTACATCGCACCGCCGTCACCGGCGACCGCGAAGGTCCGCTCGCCGGACCCGATCGCGGCGGCGATCGCGGCGGGAAACGCGTAGCCGAGTCCACCCGCGCCCTGGGCGGAGTGAAACTGCCCGTCGCGGGGATCCCACGCCGACCACGCCCAGTAGCCGGCGATCGTCATGTCCCAGAACGTCTGCGTGGCAGTGGGAACGGCGGCCCTCAGGTCCGTCATCAGGGCCAGTTCGGTCGCGAGGTCCTGGCCGGCGAGGCGGTCCTGCACGGCCCGTCGCAGCCCGCTCGCGATGCCGGGTCCGTCGGCGGTATCGCGTCGGCGCACCTGCTTGGCGATGGCGGTGAGCGCCAGTGCGGCGTCGGCGTGGATGCCGAGCCCCGGATGGTTCGCCTCCAGCACGCGCGGTTCGGCGTCGACGTGGATCAGCCGGCCCTCCGGCGCGAACGTGAAGTAGTTGCTGGTGACCTCGCCCATCGCAGTGCCTACCGCCAGAAGAACGTCGGCCTTTTCCAGCAGCGCGGTGGTGTGCCGGTCCTCGATCCACGACGCCGCGGACAGCGGGTGGTCGAACGGGATGGCGCCCTTGCCACCGACGGTCGAGACCACCGGAGCGTCAAGCAGTTCCGCGAGACCAACGAGCGCCTCGGGACCGCCCGCCGACCGGCGGACACCACCGCCCGCCAGGATGACCGGCGTTGCGCGGAATTCAGCAGTGCTGCAGCGGATTCGACGAGTTCGGCTCGCGGGGGTCGCTCGGTGACGGTGGCGACCACCGAGGTCACCGGCGGCACGTCGGTCGCCTCGAGCAGCACGTCCTGGGGGATCTCCACCCATGTCGGCCCCGCGGGCGCGGACTGGGCCAGCGCCCACGCATCGGCCAGCAGGGTGGGGATCTCGGCGGCGCGGCGTACGACCGCAGTGCTCTTGGTGACGTTGTCGGCGCTGCGCTGTTGGTCGTCGAGTTGGTGCAGCATGCCTCGCCGCAATCCGAGGCCGTCGCGCGGCACCTGGCTGGTGATGACCAGCAGCGGCACACCCGTCGCGTAGGCCTCCTGCAGTGCGCCGAGTGCGGTGAGCGCGCCTGGCCCGGTCGACAGGAACAGCACGCCGACTTCGCCTGTTGCCCTGGCATATCCGTCGGCGCCAAACGCGGAGTTGTTCTCCACCCGCGAGCTGACGAACGTCAGGTCGCTGCGCCGGATCGCGTCGAACAGACCGAGCGCATGCTGGCCGGGGATGCCGAAGACGTGCGAAACCCCCAGTGCAGCGAGGGTTTCGACGACGACATCGCCTCCGTTTCTGCCGTCGCTACCCTCGCTTGGGTCGTTGCGGCTCATTTGCGCGGCGCGCTCCTCGTGGCGCATCGCCAGCAGCGAGACCAGGTCGTAGGCGACGTGTGAGGCGGCGACACCGGTGATCTCGGCGTGGTCGTAGGCGGGCGACACCTCGACCACGTCGGCGCCGATCAGGTTGAGTCCGCGGAATCCGCGCAGGATCTCCAGCAGCTCGCGGCTGGTCATCCCGCCCGCCTCCGGGGTCCCGGTGCCTGGCGCATGTGCGGGGTCGAGCACGTCGATGTCGATCGACACGTACACCGGGCGATTGCCGAGGCGTTGGCGCAGTTTGTCGACGACCTCGACGACGCCCTGGTAGTAGACATCCGACGAGGTGACGATGCCGAATCCGAACCGACGGTCGTCCTCGAGATCCTTCTTGCCGTAAAGGGGTCCGCGGGTGCCGACGTGCGACAGGGCCTCGGTGTCGAGGATGCCCTCCTCGACGGCGCGCCGGAACGGTGTGCCGTGCGTGTACTCGGCGCCGAAGTAGGTGTCCCAGGTATCGAGGTGGGCGTCGAAGTGCACCAGTGCGACGGGTCCGTGCTTGGCGGCGGCGGCGCGTAACAGCGGCAGCGCGATGGTGTGATCGCCGCCGATAGTGACGAGGCTGGTGCCGTCCCTGGTGAGGTCGACGGCCGCGGCCTCGATCGTCTCGATGGCCTCGTGAATGTTGAAGGGGTTCACCGCGATATCGCCGGCATCGGCGACCTGGGCGATCTCGAACGGTGACACCTCGAGTGCCGGGTTGTAGGGCCGCAGCAACCGCGACGCCTCGCGAACGTGCGTCGGCCCGAACCGCGCCCCCGGCCGGTAGGACACCCCGGAGTCGAAGGGCACCCCGACGACGGCGACGTCGGCGCGCGGTACCTGGTCGAGTCGGGGCAGGCGGGCGAAGGACGCCGGGTCCTGCGAACCTCGGTGTCTTCGACGCATCGATCGGGCCTACGGGCGTAGCCGATGCGCGATCCCGCTCCGCTTCTCGCTCGATCATGCGGTCACTTCCTCTGCAGCTGGGATGATTTCGGGCTTGTCGACCGATGTGATCGGGTTGTCGGCCGCCGGTCCGGCCGGGACCAAGCGCGGACCGTCGGGGCCGAACGCGTCGGCCGGTTCGGGGAAGACGAACAGCAGCGCCGGGTAGAGCACGGCGGCGAGACCGAGCCCGACCGGGATCGACAGGTCGATGCCGTTCGCCAGATTGCCCAGCGGGCCGACGAACTGGTCGGGCACGTTGACGAAGCAGATGCGAGAGCGCCGCGGACACCAGCCATGCTCCGAGTCCACGCCAGTTCCAGCCGTGGTCGAACCAGTACCGCCCGCCGCGCTGCCTGCGGTTGAACACCTGCAGTGCGTCCGAGTCGTACCAGCCGCGCCGCACCACCCACCCGATCATCATCACGACCATCCACGGCGCCGTGCACGTGACGATCAGCACCGCGAACGTCGAGATGCTCTGCACGACGTTGAAGGCGAAGCGGCCGACGAAGATGAATGCGATCGCGAGCACGCCGATGAACACCGTCGCCTGCACCCGGCTGAAACGCGGGAACACGCTGGAGAAGTCGAGGCCGGTGCCGTACAGCGCGGTGGTGCCCGTCGACATGCCGCCGATCAGGCGATCAGGCACACCGGCATGAAGTACCAGCCGGGCGACACGGCCAGCAGACCGCCGACATAGTTGCCCTCGTCGATGAACTGCGGTGCGTTGGTCGCCACCACCGCCGCGGTGACCAGACCGAACAGGAACGGCATCAGCGTGGCGATCTGCGCCAGGAACGCCGCCGACCATCGACTTCCATGCCGGCGTGTCGCGCGGTATGTAGCGCGCCCAATCACCAAGGAACGCACCGAAACTCACCGGGTTCGACATCACGATCAGCGCCGCGCCGACGAACGACGGCCAGTACAGCGCGTTGGTGGCGGCGTCGGCGTCCGGTCCGAAGATGCCCGCGTATCCGGGGTCGAAGGTGCCGCCGAAGGCGACGATGCCGAGCAGGAACAGCACCGTGGCGGCGACGACGGCGATCTTGTTGACCAGCAGCATGAACCGGAAGCCGTAGATGCAGACCACCAGCACCAGCAGCGCGAAGATGCCGTAGGCCACGCCGACCGCCATATCGTTGTCCGGCAGGCCGATGGCGCGGTTCGCCCGCCGACCAGGACGTCACCTGACGTCCACACCGAGATCGAGAAGAACGCCACCGCGGTCAACAGCGACAGGAACGACCCGATGACCCGACCGTGCACACCGAGGTGTGCCGACGATGAGACCGCGTTGTTGGTGCCGTTGCGCGGGCCGAACAACGCCATCGGCGCCAGGATCGCCGCGCCGAGGATCACGCCCAGCAGAGTGGCCAGCAGTGCGTCGCGGAAGGACAGGCCGAAGATGATCGGGAAGCTGCCGAGCACGACGGTCGCGATGGTGTTGGCGCCGCCGAAGACAAGCCGGAACAGGTCCAGCGGGCCCGGCGGTGCGTTCGGCGTCCGGGATCGGTTCGACGCCGTGCGCCTCGACTTCGGTGATCTTGGGCGGGGCGGCGAGCGCTGGGTGCGTCCGTGGCCATGGCGGTCCTGTCGCTCGGAGGTGTGGTGTGCATCACGCTAAGACCGTGTCGAAGGCCTTGCAAGCAGTTCAGTCGTTACAGCGACGTTTCTGATCAGGATCTGCCGGTATGATGGCGGTCAATCGGGGCATAATTGGCCTATAGCAGGCAAGCACGTATCGATATGCCAACAGCGACCGGCCGAAAAATCTTTGGACCAATTTCGCCGGAATGGGCAGGAGTGCGATGGATGAGACCGATGAGGCGATCGTCGAGCTGCTGGAAGTCGATGGTCGGCTGACGCACCGAGGGATCGCCCGAACCGTCGGATTGTCACGTTCGGCGGCGGCGGCGCGGGTGCAGCGCCTCATCTCCACCGGACAGGTCGTGATCCGTGGAGCCGTCCACCCCGCGGTGCTCGGTGTCGGCGCCCTCGCACACGTCAGCGTCGTCGTCCACGGACCCGCGGCGCCGGTAGCGGCCCGACTCGCCCGCCGTGACGACGTGCCGTTCCTGTCACTGACCAGCGGGCCGTACGGGTTGGTGGCCGAGATACGGTCTGTCCTCTCCGCGAGGAATCGACGCGGCGGTGTCCGAATTGCGCGTCCTGCCCGGTGTCTCCGGCATCGACACACTCACCTATGTCGAGGTGATGCGCGACGTCATCGGCCCGGTCGGCGACGTCGAGACCAACGTTGATGCCACTGACCGCGCACTGCTCGGCGAATTACAGAAGGACGGCCGCGCGTCCTACGTCGATCTGGCGGCGGCCGTGGGGCTGTCGCCGGCGGGCGCTCGACGGCGCGTGGTGCGGCTGATCGAATCGAAGGTCGTGCGGGTGGGTGCCGTGGTCCGCCATTCCGGCCAGGATCGCCAGAGCGCCATGGGGTTCGGCATCAGGCTGGCGGGTGATCACCATGACGTGGTCGCGGCACTGTCCGCGATGGCGTCGGTGATCTTCGTGGCCCGCACGCTTGGACGGTTCGACGTGTTGGTCACCGTCCGCGCGTTCTCGGCGCGGCAGCTGGTCGAACTTCTCGACACCGTGCGCGCTCTGCGCGGGGTACGGGCGTTGGAGAGCTGGACTCACCTGGAAGTGGTCAAGGAGAGCTACGCATGGGGGCTCGAAGTGTAGGAATCGATCCGCCGCAGGGCAACGGCCAGGACCGGCAGGTAGGCGGGCGCCCACACCGGCGCACTCATCCAGAGTCGACAACCATCGCCCTCGGGGTCGACGCCGTGTCGGTCGCCGCAACTCCCGCCACCCGCCACGCCCAGCGGCGCAGCGGGACGAATTCGGTGATCTCGAACGGCAGCGGGACTCCGATCGGCGTCCACACCGTGCCACGGGCTCCGAGGCTGAGCTCGTCCGCGCCGGTCAGCTCCGCACGGGCCACCGTCAGCCCCCACTGAGGCCAGGCGTCGAGGTCGACGAGGCGCTGCCACACCGACTCGGGCGCGGCATCGATGCGCCGGTACAGTCCACATTCCGGCTGTGTACCCGTCGGTGCCTAGGCGTGAACGAGAAGAGGCGCGCTGTGTGGTGTCACTTGTACTACAACGGGTCCGCCCAGTCGGTCATCGATCAACTGGAGGCCGAGAGCTACAACGTCGTCGTCAACTGGTTGACGGGTTACAACACCAAGCCCCTGTCGGTGTGCTGGGTGTCGCACATCAACAATCCGGACTCGTCGCCCCCGGAACCAGGAGCGTTCACCACCGTCTACGTCGACGTGTCATGCCCGAATAACGACTACTACTGACGGCAGGATGTTCTACTCCGTGACGAGCGCGACCGCGAAGCCGTCCCACCCCTTGGTGCCGACCGTCTGGATCGCCGCCGTATCCAGCCGCGGGTGCTCGCCCATCATCTCCAGCATGTCGCGCACGGCGCGGGCCTGATGGTCGTCGGCCGCCGGTTCGAGCACTCGTCCGAACCGGGCGATGTTGTCCACCACGATGATTGAGCCTGCACGGCCAAGTTTGATCGCCCACTCGACATAGGCGACGTTGTTCTCCTTGTCGGCGTCGATGAAGATCAGATCGAAAGTCTCGGCGCGCTGGGCCAGCCGCGGCAGGGTGTCCAACGCGGCACCGACGATCACCTCGACGCGGTCCTCGACGCCGGCGCGTGCCAGGCTCGCCCGTGCCACGTCGGCATGGTCGGGTTCGTACTCGAGCGTGACGACGCGGCCGCCGGGTCCGACTGCCCGCGCGAGGTTGATGGTGCTGTACCCGGCGAGGGTGCCGATCTCCAGCACGCGGCCGGCACGCATCGCCGTCGCGAGCAGATACAGCAGCTTGCCGTGTTGCGCCGACACCTCGATGGCGGGCATCCCGGCGGCATCGGCTGCCTCCCGCGCCGCAGTCAGCGCATCGTCCTCGGTGCGCAGCACGCGGTTGAACATTTCGTCGAGTGCCTTCGGGTCCGGCTCTGCCACGCGTGACACGCTATCGCACACCCTCTTTCGCGTATACGACCCGCAGCACATGCGCGACCTCAGGTCCCATCACGACGCCTGCGAGGTCGCAAAACGTGGCGATGAACTCCGGCCCATGCGGCGGCTCGACGTCACAGAGGTGGTGGGCGATCTCGTGCAGCACCACCAGTTCACGCAGTGCCCAGCGGGTGCGCCCGTCGGGGACGGCGACACCCGCGCCGTCGTCGGCACGTTCATAATGCGCCGCGGTGACCCCGCGCCGGGCGCGCACGGCCAACGGTTCCCGACCGGGCCATCGCTCACGGACCGCAGCCATGTCGAGCACGTCGTCGACGTAGCGCTGCACGGCCTCCGTGGACGCGAACCGGCCCTCCGGCGGCAGCGTCAACCGGGCGCCGAAGAAGTCGACGACCCGGTTGCCGTGCTCGCCGGCCCGGTCGAACAGCGTCCGGACGAACTCCTCTGCGGCGTAGACCTTCGACCGCTGGGTGTCCCTGACGCTCACTTCTCCAAGGCCGAGCGCGCGCCGGCCAGCTCGGAGCCGCCACCCAGCCGGGCTCGTCTGCCCGCGCGATCCCCGGCACGCCGCGCCGCCGACGAGTACCCCGCCGTCGCGCTGGTCGCCCGCCAGGTCCCCCGCGCCTCCGAGGTATGCCGGTAGAAGTCCTTGAGCTCGATGTCCTTGTTCCGCAAGGCGATAGCGGTGCCCGGCCGGCGATCACGGCCGCGGGTGGCCTCGCGCTGGGCGTCTTCGCGGGCTTCGGACAGGCGTCGGCCGACGCGTGCGCCGAAGGCGAGCTGGAAGTTGATGCGCGCGGTGATCGTCGGGGTCGGCCGGTGTGAACCCGACGAGATGTAGGCCTCCGAAGCCTTCACCATCTGCATCACCAGGCTGGCGTAGAGCGCATGGCTGGTGTCGATGTCCTCGGCGAACCCGTAGGCGAAGACGAACGTCGAGTTCGACGCGACGTCACACTTCACGTCGTTGGCGAGTGCGATCACCGTGAACAGCTGGACATAGGTGCGCAGCCCGCGCGTGCCCGCATTGCCGATGGTGATGGTGCGCTGCACCGGCGTCTGGGCTTTGGTGCGGTTGGTCCGCATGGGAGCGCGCGACCGCGAGGTCGATCGACGTCGCTGTGGCCAGCCGCTGGGCCGCGGCCATGAAGGCGTCGGCCTCGTGCGAGTTGTCGGTGCCCTCGGCCTGGCGCAGCAGAGCGGCGATGCGCGCCAACATCCTGTCGTCAGTCATGCGCGATCCACTTCGCTTCTCGCTCGCAAGTCATGGCGCCAGATTAGGACTACTTGCCGACAAACGCGTCGAGCGCATTGACGAGTTGTGGAGAAAGTGGATCCTGCTTCGAATAGTTCGCGACGTTGTCGCTCGGGTCCTCACGCAGGACGTGGTTGACCCCCTTGAGTTCGACGACGGTCAGCGCGGTGTGCTCGAGCGCTCCGATGAGCGGCTTGACGGTGTCGCACCTGGCCTGGCCGTCGGAATCCGAACACGTCAGCAGCACCGGGGTACCCGTGGGCACCCTGGCTGCCAGGGACAGCGGGTCGATCTTGTCGGCTTCCATGACCGCATTGACGTTGCCGGGATTCAGCATCGCGCCGAGCCCCTCGGGCAGCTTCTCGGGCACGGTGCCCTTGGCGCGGACCTGGTCGACCGCGGCGAGCCAGGACGTCAGCGCGGCGGGGTCGCCGTTCTCCCGCACCCGGTCGGTGATGATGTCCAGATATCGGCCCGACAACGGCTGAAAGAGGCCCAGCGAGTGGATCTTTGGGGCGCCCACATCGGTGTTCGCGGCCAGTGACATCGCGTGAATCGCGCCCTCGCCGACGGCGTACACGGAGATGCGGGCCTTGTCGGTGGCAGGCTGGCCGGCAAGAAAGCCCACCGCGGCCTTCGCGCCGGAGGTGTAGACCGAACTGACCACCTCGGTCGGGCGCTTTTCGAACGGGCCGAGCCCCGTCTTACCGGTTCCGATCTTGTCGTAGCGCAGGCTCGCGACACCTCTCCCGTCTGGCTGGTCCGACAACAACTCGGCCAGCTGGCGCATGTTGCCCACCGGGCCCGCCACCGCGTTGTCGCCGTTGCGGTCGGTGTTGCCGCTCTCTGAGATCAGCAGCGCCGCAGGTCCCGCGTCGGCGTCGCGTTCGTGGCGGTAGGTGCCGTGGATGGTGAGGCCGGCCCCGTCTGCCGAGTCGGTGAAACTGACGTCCTCTTCGACCCAGCGGGGTTGTTCATCCGATCCGCATGCCGCCAGCGTCAGCGCGAGCGAAAGGAGGATGCCTGCAATGGCTTTCAAAGCTTGGCCTCGATCCACGAGGTGACGTCGTCGAGCACCAGCGCGCGTTCGGGCTCGTTGAACACCTCGTGGTACAGCTCGGGGTAAACCTTGAGGTGGGCGTCGGTCGACGCCACACACTCCATCAGGTGGCGGCTGCCGTCGACGGGGATCAGCTTGTCCTGCTCGCCGTGCACGACCAGCAGTGGTGCGGTCAACGCCGCAGCACACTGAGGCATGGTCTCGCCGACGTTGAGCAGCGCTTTGGCGATACCTGCGGGCAGCTTGCCGTGGTGCACCAGAGGATCCGCCATGTACGCCGCCACCACCTCGGGGTCGCGGGACACCGCTTCTGTCGGGAGGTTCTCGACGGGCAGACCCGGAAGGATGCTGCCGACGGTCTTGGCGACGGTGATCATGAACGACGAGACGGCGTCCTGCGCGTAGACGGCGGGGCCGGACAGCACCATCGCGGTGTAGTCCTCGGGGTGCTCGACGCCGTAGGCGAAGACGACGCCGCCGCCCATGCTGTGGCCGAGCACGATGCGCGGCAGTTCGGGGTGTTCGGCGGCGGCGATGCCGACGAGGGTGTGGAAGTCGCCGGTGTATTCGGAGATGTCGCGGAGGTAGACCCGTTTGCCACCGGACCGGCCGTGGCCGCGCAGGTCCAGCGCGTAGGTGATGAGCCCGGCCTCGCCGAACCGCTGCGCGACGTGGTCGTATCGGCGCGCGTGCTCGGCGTATCCGTGGCAGAGCACCACGACCCCGCGCAGTGCTTGCTCAGGGGTCCACACGTCGTAGACGATGCGCACGCCGCCGACGCCGTCGAAGCTTCGTTCGCTGCGGGTAGTGGCCACCCAGGGAGACTATCGGGCAGCCCGAAATTCGTAGGTGCCGGTTGTCACCCGCACTGATTAAGCTCGGCGGCGTGACGGTCTTGGCCCACCATCTCGACGACAGCGGCGCCGAGGATGCCTTCCTGGCGGATGCGCAGCGCTATCGCCGCGAATTGCTCGCACACTGCTACCGGATGACGGGGTCGCTGCACGACGCCGAGGATCTGGTGCAGGAAACGTACCTGCGCGCGTGGAAGTCGTACAAAGGGTTTCAGGGCAAATCTTCGGTGCGCACCTGGCTGTACCGGATCGCCACCAACACGTGCCTGACGGCGTTGGACAGTCGTCAGCGGCGGCCGCTGCCGACGGGCCTCGGCGCTCCGAGTTCGGATCCCGTCGACGACATCGTCGCGCGCGACGAGGTGCCGTGGTTGGAGCCGCTGCCCGACGATTCGACGGACCCGTCCACCATCGTCGGCTCCCGTGAGTCGGTGCGACTCGCGTTCGTCGCGGCCCTGCAACATCTCTCCGCCCGGCAACGCGCGGTGCTCGTGTTGCGTGAGGTGCTCCAGTGGAAGGCCGCCGAGGTGGCCGACGCGATCGGTTCGTCGACGGCGGCCGTCAACAGCCTGCTGCAGCGGGCACGGGCGCAACTCGATGCCGTCGGCCCCAGCGAGGACGACCAACTGCAGGCTCCGGAATCGCCGGAGGCTCAGGACCTGCTGAACCGTTACATCGCCGCGTTCGAGAGCTACGACATGGACAAGCTGGTGGAGTTGTTCACCGCCGAGGCCGTCTGGGAGATGCCGCCGTTCGACGGTTGGTACCAGGGTCCGGAGAACATCGTGCTGCTGTCGAAGACGCACTGCCCCGCCGAGAATCCGGGGGACATGCGGTTGATCCGCACCACCGCCAATGGGCAGCCCGCCGGGGCGATGTACATGCTCAACCGCGAGACGGGTGTGCACGAGCCCTTCCAGATGCATGTTCTAGCGGTCACCGCCGACGGCATCTCCCACGTTGTGGCGTTTCACATGGAGTCGTTCGAGGCATACGGCCTGCCGGCCACTCTCTAGTTCGCCCAGATCAGACTTATGCCACGCGATCGAGCCAAATTTGTGTATCAATTCGGATCTGGTCGCAGTGTGGCCAACCGGCCGTCAGCATCGCGTCCCGCACACGAGCGAGGAAGGCACCGCTCCGGTAGCGCAGGATGTCGCGAGTGATGCGAATGATGATCCAGCCGTGAGCTTCCAGATCTGCGATCCGCTCGATGGTGCGAGCGTGGTCAGCAGGAGTCGCCCAGTGTTGAGGGCCGTCGTATTCCACGCCGACTTTCCACTCGGCCCAGCCCATGTCCACGCGTCCGATGAAGTAGCCGAACTCGTCACAGACCACGATCTGGGTCTGCGGGCGAGGGAAGCCTGCGGCCATCAGCAGCAGTCGCGTCCGAGTCTCCTGCGGTGACTCCGCTCCGCCGTCCATCAGTTCGACCGCACGCCGCAACTGAACGATGCCGCGCACACCAGCGTGCCGATCGAGCAGCATTTCGACGTCGTGACGCTCCAAATTCGTCGAATTCGCCAAGGCGTCCAGCCGGATGACAGCGCGCTCGAGGCTGTCTCGACGCCCGAGATCGAACGCCGTCCTGGCGGGTGTTGTGGTCGGCATTCCGTCGACGACGCAGGTTTCCCCGACGGCTAGCTTGTCGCGGTGGATGTTGATGCCCTCAACGGCGTCGCCTAGCCGGAACAGGTCCGCGGGTTCCTTCGCGTCGATCCATTTGGACCCGTGCATTGCCGCGGCGGAGAGTCCTCCCAGTGTGGCCTGGCGACCTGCCCAGAGCCAGGCGGCCTTGGCGCGAGAGACGGGTGTCAGCAGTTGGTTCTTCGGCATGTACGCGTTTCGGTACACCGGCCGGAATCCGCTCTTCAGCCCCCGCCTGGTGACAAGTCCATCGGCCAGTGCCTCCGTGCCGAGAAACGGCCCGTCTATCCCGCCCATGATCAGACCGTGGCAGAGCGCACCGACACCATCGGTCGAGATACGGATTGTTGTACACATATGGGCCGGTATGCGTACCGGAACCTTATTTCGGCGGATCAGGGCCCCACGCTCGACGATGCATACTAGTTCGCCTTTCGCCCAGGTAGAGCCTTTAATTGACACGTGTTCTGTAACGTGTTCTATTATCACTGGTCATGAAGACCAAGGGCGCTCTGCTGTGGGAGCTGAACTCGCCGTTCCGCATCGATGAGATCGAGATCGGCGACCCCGTCGACGACGAGGTGCAGATCCGCGTGCATGCCGCGGGTATGTGCCACTCGGACTATCACCTGACCACCGGCGCCACCCCGATCGGCCTGCCGGCCCTGGGCGGGCACGAGGGTGCGGGCGTCGTCACCAAGGTCGGCCGCGGCGTCAAAGGCATCGAAGAGGGTGACCACGTCATCCTCGCGTTCATCCCCGCCTGCGGCGAGTGCCCGCCGTGCCTCAAGGGCTATCGGTCGCTGTGCGACCGCGGTGCGCTGCTGCTCGGCGGCAAGGCGATCGCCGACGGCACCTCGCGGGTGCACGCCGGGACCACCGAGGTGTCGCCGATGAACCTGCTCGGCACGTTCGCCCCGTACATGACCGTGCATAAGGACTCCGTCGTCAAGATCGACCGCGACATCCCGTTCGAGACCGCCGCGATCATGGGCTGCGCGGTGCCCACGGGCTTCGGGTCGGCCACCAACGTCGCCGAGGTCGCACCTGGCGAGACGGTGGCGATCGTCGGCGTCGGCGGGATCGGCATGAGCGCCTTGCAGGGCGCGGTCATCTCCGGCGCCAAGAACGTCATCGCGATCGACCCCAACGAGTGGAAGCGCGACCAGGCGATCAAGTTCGGCGCCACGCACGTGTACCCGTCGATGGCCGAGGCCATCGCGCCGATGATCGACGTGACTCACGGCATCATGGCCGACAAGACGATCATCGCGGTCGGCGACATGAAGGGCGAGTACATCGAAGAGGCGATGATCCTGACCGCCAAGACAGGCACCTGTGTGGTGACGGGCATGGGCTCGATGATGGACGCAGACGTCAAGCTCAACCTGTTCCTGTTCACGATGTTGCAGAAGACGTTGAAGGGCAACATCTTCGGCGGCGGCAGCTCGCACGTCGAGACGCCCAAGCTGGTCGGCCTGTACAGGGCAGGGTTGCTCAACATCGACGAGATGGTGACGAAAACCTATCGGCTCGAGGACATCAACCAGGGCTACCAGGACATGCTCGACGGCAACAACATCCGCGGCGTCATCACGTTCGACGAGGCGGACTGGTAGCGAGCCGGTCGGCGACCGTCGCAGCCACTTCGCCGAACGCGTGTAGTTGCGCGGCGGACATGCCGTCGAACATCGCGCTGCGTACCAGCTCCACGTGCCCTGGTGCGGCCAGTTCCAGGGCGGTGTGACCGCTGTCGCTGAGCTCGACGGTCGCACCGCGCCTGTCGTCATCGCTGCCGTTGCGCACGATCAGGCCGCGCCCACGCATTCGGCGCAGCTGGTGTGACAATCGGCTCTGTTCCCATGCCAGGGCCTCGCCGAGTTCGTTGATCCGCAGCGGCCCGCGCTCGGACAGCGCGACCAGCACGTCGTAGTCCGACAGCGACAGCTCGCAGTCCTGTTGCAGCTGGCGGTGCATGGCCGTCTGCAGTCGGTCCACCATCTCCAGATAGCTGCGCCAGATCTGCTGCTGCTCGTCGGTCAACCACATGGAATACATGACACATCATCTATGTTGTCGTGTCCAGTGCCCCCCACCTAGGCTGGGCCCGAGCGAGAGGATCGCCCATGACTGCCATGACGCTAGACATCCGGCGCGCTGACGACCGCGCGAAGACGCGCATCGACTGGCTGGACTCCAAGCATTCGTTCTCCTTCGGCAGTCACTACGATCCCGACAACACCCATCACGGCCTGCTACTGGTCAACAACGACGACATCGTCAAGCCGGGCACGGGCTTTGACACCCATCCGCACCGCGACATGGAGATCGTCACCTGGGTGCTGCAGGGATCGCTGGTGCACCAGGACTCCACCGGGCATTCCGGCGTCATCTATCCCGGCCTGGCCCAGCGCATGTCGGCGGGGCATGGCATCCTGCACTCCGAGAAGAACGACTCCTGGACACTGACGGGCGAGCAATCACACAGTGAGCCTGTGCATTTCGTGCAGATGTGGGTGGTGCCCGACGAATCCGGTGTCGACCCCGGCTACCAACAACTCGAGATCGACGACGAGTTGCTGCGCGGCGGCCTGGTGACCATCGCCTCCGGCATGCCCGACCACAGCGACCAGACCGCGATCACCATCCGCAACAAGTACGCGGCCTTGCACGGTGCCCGCATGCACGCCGGCGACAGCATCGAACTTCCCTCGGCGCCGTACCTGCACCTGTTCGTGCCCCGCGGTGAGGTCACCCTCGAAGGTGCGGGCACGTTGCACCAGGGCGATGCCGTGCGGTTCACCGCGTCGGGCGGTCAGCGCGTCACCGCCACCGAAGCCGCCGAGATTCTAGTCTGGGAGATGCATGCGGGTTTGGCTGCAGCGTAATCGAATTGGATTCTGCATCGCCGGGGCGGCGTTGCTCACAGCGTGCTCGACGGCTCCGGCGCCCGCCCCAGGGCCATCGTCGACCACGACGAACCCGTCGACCACGACGACCACAGGCGCCACAGCCGCGAAACTGGTCGCGGTCCCCGTCGAGGTGGGTGCCGACCTGGCGCAGGCCCCGTTCGATCAACCACACCAGGCGCTGGTGCCCGAGGGCTGGACGATCACGGTGTGGGCCCGTGTCCCGAAGGCGCGACTCGCCATCTGGACGCCCGACAATCGTCTTCTGGTATCGATACCCAGTGCCGGACAGGTGTTGTCGCTCGAACCGACGTCCAACCAACCCCGCCAGTCGACGCTGCTCGACGGACTCGACCAACCGCACGGGTTGGCGTTCCTGGGCAAGACGCTGTACGTCGCCGAAAGCGATCAGATCGATGCCTACGACTACGCCAATGGGCGCGCGACCAATCGGCGCACGATCGCCGGCGGTCTACCCGACGCCAAAAGCCCTGAATTGCGTGGCGCGTACGCCCACGCGCTCAAGAGCGTCGCGGTCGGCTCAGATCGCTCCGTGTACTTCTCGATCGGCTCGACGGGAAACATCACCGCCGACGACCGCGACGCCACGCCGCCACGGGCGACGATCATGCGAGTGCCCCCCGACGGTGGGCCCGCGCAACCGTTCGCGACGGGAGTGCGCAACGGCACCGGACTGGCGATCGCCCCGGACGGGTCGGTGTGGACGGCGGTCAACAACCGGGACAACGTGGCCGACCCCGCGACCGGGCAGGTCGACCAGCAATACGTCAACGACCATCCGCCCGAGTCGGTGGCCCGGTTGACGCCGGGACGCGAACTGGGTTGGCCCTACTGCAATCCCGACGGCGGGCCCGCCGACCTGCCGTTGATTCGCGACGTCCAGACCAACGCCGATGGTGCCAAGTTGGATTGCGCGTCCCTGCCCCCGATAGAACAGGGTCTCGGCGGTCACGCCGCCCCGCTCGGCATGAGCTTCACCTCGGGTGAACTGCGCGCGCCGTACGCCAACGGAGCGTTGGTCGGCGTGCACGGATCGTGGAATCGCGAGCCGCCGCAGGCGCCGGAGGTGGCGTTCTTTCCTTGGCAGGACGGGCATCTCGGTAACAAGCAGACACTCGTCGGCGGGTTTCAGGCGGCGGACGGCTCTCGGTGGGGGCGCCCGGTGGCGGCGGTGACGGGACCGGACGGCGCGGTGTACATCACCGACGACTACGCCGGTGCCGTATACCGGCTGATCCCGCCCGGCGGTTAACGAACCGAAGTGCTCTTGCGGCCGGTGATGCCGACATAGATCGCGATCAGCACGATCGCGATGATGATGCCGACCAGGAACGGGATGACCTCCCAGCCGCCGTTGGAGTTCGAATACCCGAGCTGGTACGTCACCCACGTTCCGACGAACGACCCGATGGCGCCGAGGACGATCGTCATGATCACCCCGATGGTCTGTCTGCCCGGCATGATGAGCCGAGCGAGCGCGCCGACGATCAGACCGACGATGAGCGCGCTGAGGATGGTCCCGATCATTTCTTCTCCTTCGCCGACAGTCCGTTGAGGGTGGTTGTCATCTGCTTCTCGGTGTCGTTCGCGAGCTTCTCGAACACCACCTTCATGACCGGGTTGAGAAGTTTCGCCGCCCCGTTCATCTCGAGGTCGGCGCGATAGGTCAGGACCGACCCGGCGCCCGCGGCGTCGACGGTGATGGTGTCGACCGATGTGGACGACTTGTTCTTGCCGACGAATACCAATTTGCGGTCGCTGAGCTCGTCCAGGGTGTAGGTCAATTCGGCTGTGACGCCGAAGATCTTCGAGACGTTATGCCACGACGCGCCTTGGTCGATCGCGCCGTTGTCGATGCGGGTGCACCGCTGGGTGCCCGGGTCCCATTCCTCGGCGTTGCCGAAGTCCTTGAGATAGTCGACGACTTGGCGAGGGGGCGGGCGGACGGAAAAAGTTCGCGACACAGTGGGCATGGAGTGCGGTTACCCCGCTTCACGGCGAACTAACGCATGCCACCCGGCGCACATAGCCGACAACTGCGATCGCAGGGCGAAACCCGATCGTGACGGAGTTGTTACGAAAGTTGACAGTGTTGCTGGTGAGGTTAATGTGGTCTTGTTCTGGCTGTCTCCGAAGGGGCAACTGTGTCGACTCCGGTCACGATCGTTCGGCGGTTCGCGGCATCTGCCGCGGCGCTGATGTTGTGCGCTGCGCCGTCGACGACAGCCGGGGTCCCCCACGCGTACGCCGCCAGTGGCCGCGACCTTCTCGCGGGCGCCATCGCCAACACCAAGGGGTCGTATCTCGTCTACAACTTCGGCGGCGGGCATCCCGCGCCGATGCTCAACGCCGGCGGCGGCTGGTACGAGATGGGCAGCGGCGGGCACTTGATGATCATCAAGTCGGCGTCGCAACGGCTGGCGCCGCGACTACTCGTCGACTCGCACAACGGATATCAGGCCCGCTGCGAACGTGACCCGCGGGCGCGCACCGGCGAGGGCCTCTGGCAGGCGTCCGAGGTCTTCGCGCCGCTGCAGGCGTGGCAGGCACTGGGCCAGCCGACCATTGCGATCAACGCCAACTTCTTCGATGTCCGCGGGCAGAAGGGCGGCTCGTGGAAGTCCACGGGCTGCAGCTCACCCCTGGGCGCCTACGTCGACAACACCCGCGGCCAGGGCCGCACCAACGCCGCGGTCACCGGAACCCTCGCCTATGCGGGCAAGCAGGGCCTCTCAGGCGGCAACGAGCACTGGAAAGCGTTGTCCACCATGATCCTTCCGGTCGGCGGCGCTCCCTACGTGGTGCCGCCGAAGAGCGAGGACGACTACGACGCCGCGTCGCCGGCGATCCAGGGCCTCCTCGACAAGGGCGCCCGATTCGTCGCGGTCGCAGGCATCGGACTGTTGGCGCCGGGCGACACCGGCCAGCTCAACGACGGCGGCCCGAGCGCCGCCCGCACCGCGCTCGCATACGCGAAGGCCAAGGATGAGATGTACGTCTTCCAGGGCGGCAGCTACACCCCGGACCAGATTCAGGATCTGTTCCGTGGGCTCGGCAGCGACACGGCGGTGCTGCTCGATGGCGGCGGCTCGTCGGCGATCGTGCTTCGCCGCGACACCGGTGGCATGTGGTCGGGCGCTGGTGTGCCCGATGGGAACTGCGACACCCGACAGGTGTTGTGCGACTCCCGTGAACGCGCGCTGCCAAGCTGGCTGGCGTTCAACTAGGTCGTCAAAGCGCTGTGTGCAGCGACGCCGACCTGGTGCTCGTATCCGCCGCCGAACAGTGCGACGTGTGCGAGTAGCGGATACAGCTGGTGCAGTCCGACACGCTCCCGCCACCCCTCCCGCAACATCCGGTGAGCCTGGTAGCCCTCGATCACCGCGTCGAGAGACGGGCAGCCGAACAGGGCCAGCATCGCCAAGTCGGTCTCGCGATGGCCGCCGTGCGCCGCGGGGTCGATGAGCACGACACCGTCCGGTGTCCACATCACGTTCCCGCTCCACAGATCACCGTGCAGGCGGGCAGGCGGATCGCCGTCGTCGAAGCGCGCCGCTTCGCATTGTGCGATCACCGCGTCGACGGCCTCACGGGTCGCGGCGCGCAGTCTGCCCGCGGCGCGCGCCGCCATCGGCGTCAGCCGCTCACGGGCGTAGAACGCACCCCATCGGTCGTATTCCCTCAACGACATCGGAAGTGGCTGGTGCAATGGCCCGAAGAAGCCCTCACCGGTCCATCCGGCGGGCGCGGCACCGAACGCGTCGGCGCCCGCGTCGTGGGTGCGAGCCAACCGGCGGCCGAACTCATGCGCGGCGGCGCGATCGGGCCCGATGGTGTCCAGTTGCTCCAATGTGAGACTGGTGTCGTCGTAACCGAGCACCTCGGCGCACGGCACACCGCCGTCAGCGGCCGAAAGCCATTGCAGCCCTGCGGCCTCACAGGCGAAGAATCCCGCGGGCGCGCCGCGGTTGCGCTTGACGAACGTCGGCATCCTACGGCTGGCCGGACACCCGCCGCAGCGCACGATCGCGGAGCTTCGTCGGCAGGGCGGGCATCACCGCCACCATTGCCTTGGGGCCGACCCCGACGACGTAGCGGGCGCGCGGTCGACGAGCGGTGAGCGCCTGTTCGACGACGGCGGACACCTTCTGTGGGGGTACGGCTATCCGTTGTGACATCGCGATCATCTTCTTGAAGCCTGCGATGTGCTTGGCATACAGGGTCCGGTGCTCAGGGGTGAGTCCCGCCTCCAACTCGGCGACCATGTTGTCCGCCGTCCGCCACATATCGGTATCCGTCTGTGCCGGCTCCACGACGATGACACGAATCTTCCAGGGGCTCAATTCCATTCGCAGCGCATCGGCGGCCGCTTCCAGTGCGAACTTGCTCGCCGAGTACGCACCGACCAGCGGCATGGAGAGGCGACCGTTGACGCTGGACATGAACACGATGCGGCCGCGCGAGCGCCGCAGTCGGGGCAGCACCGCCTGGGTGACGGCCAGCTGGCCGATCACGTTGATTTCCAGCTGCTTTCGCCACTCGTCGGGACTGAGTGTCTCCATGGCACCGCCGACGGCGACACCCGCGTTGTTGACGACCGCGTCCAGCTCGTCCGGTAACGCTGCGTCCAGACCGGCGATGTCGTCGGCGGAGGTGACGTCGAGCAGCACCGACGACACGCGCTGCGGATTCAGCTGGGTGACCGCATCGGCGTCCTGTTGACTGCGAACACCGGCGATGACGTCCCAGCCGCGCACGGCCAGGTGCTCGACGATCGACTTACCGATACCCCGCGACGCGCCGGTGACGAGAACTGATGGCATACGGCGAGACTAGTCCTGCACTCCTCGCTCACCGAACCAGAAGATGGCCGCACTCCTCGCCCGGTCGGCGGTGGTCCGTCTACAACTGAGGTGTGAGGTCGAAAGAGGTGACGGTCGACATGCGGGTGATCAACCACTTCGCGTCGTGGCGCTGCATCGTCAACCGGTACGACAGGTAGCGCAGCGACGGGATGTTCTTCGTCACCGGACTCGTCGCCACCGAGTTCGTGTACACGATCGCGGTGGCCTCGGTGGGAGTCAGCGACTCCACCGCCGCGCCCATCACCTGCGTGGTGTTGGTGACCTGGGCCTGCTTGTTGGGCGCGACGATCGCGTCGATGTACTTGCGGTACTCGTCGGCGAAGTCACCGCCCAGGAAACCTGCGGCGCGGTCCGGCAGAGCCTCCATGTTGTCGGGTGTGTAGGTCCACAGCGTGGAGATCGCGCTGGCCGCCGTGCGGGCGACATCGAGCTTCGTGTCGACGGCCGCGCGGTTGGCCAGGTAGGGCTGCAGGGTTGCGCCCGCGAAGGCGGCGCCGGCGACGAAGAGGACCGCAGCGGCGGTCGCGGCGATGAGCGGTCGCTTGCCCGCGGGGCGGTGAGGAACCAGAACGACGTCCTCGGCAGGCTCCTTGGCGTCCTGAACCGGTTCCTCCGGCACGACGGTTTCGGCGGCTTCGGCGGGCTCGTCGGCCTGCTCCGCGACGGACTCCGACTCCTTGGTGTTGCGTCGTGACTTGCCGACCGGTGTGCGCGGCGCCGGTTCAGCCGCTTCGGATCGCACACCCTCGGCGGGCGCGGAAATCGTTTCAGGCTCAGTTGTTTTCGGGCGGCGGCGTAGCGAGAACCACCGACGTCGGGGTGCTGGTGCTTGCTCGACGGCTTCCTCTGTGACGTCCGTAGGGACCTCGGTGGCTTGCGACGTCACATCCGCACCCTCGACGCTGCCGGCCGCCAGAGCACGGCGAAGCGGCATGCGATGCCTGCGCCGCGACACCTTGGCTTCAGCCGCGTCGGACTCTTCGGACGCCTCGGTCGCTTCGCGGGTCCGAACCGGCGATTCAGCGTCGGTGGTCAGATCACCTGGATCAGCTGGCTGATCTTCCACTGCTGTCCTTCCTTGATTGCCGTTGCAACCCAACGGTTTCCGCTCTCGATCGTCGACTTCCCGTCGGGCGACTTGGAGGTGATCTTCGTCGCGACCAAGACGTCGGCGCTGCCGTCCTCTCTCCACCGCTGCACACCCGCCGCGACCACGCTGCCGGTGGTCGGCTCGGCCTGAGCGACCTGGATCATGATCTCGTTCTGCTTCTCCTTGAACATGTTCTCGAAATCTCCGGTGCCCTCGGCCAGGATCCGGTCGGCATATGCGTTGGCGTTGAACGGGTCCAGAGTCGTGTACGTGGTCATGAACGACTGCACATAGTCCAACACCTGGGCATCTTCGGCTCTGGTCCGGTTGTCACCTGTGTGGCTGATCAGTATCAGCGTGCCCGCCGTGATCGCCGCAGCCATCAACACCGACGCCACCACCGCGAGGACCGGCAGCCCCCAGCGTCGCGGTGGGGTCGGTTTCACCTCGAAGAAGTCAGGCTCGTCGGCCTCGATCTTGCGCCGCGGGCTCATTGACCCGGCACATTCATCAGCGGCCTCTTCAGCACGATGAGGTTGGCGACCTTCCACTGCCCGTCACCGGACTTCTCGAACTCCACGCGCAGTGTCGCGGTGATGAACTTCAGATCCTTGGGATCGGTTCCGCGTTGGCCCTGCATCGCCACCAACATCGCCGCCTGGTTCGCCGAGGCCGACAGCACCGCACTGCTCACCGCGAAGTACTCGTTGGAGGTAGCCCCCGACTGCTGGACGACCTGCTGCTGCGCGATCAACTGGTCGCGGTAGCCGTCGGTAGTCAACGACTGGGCACGCGAAAAGTCCTGCTGCAGTGACTCCTTGTTGTAGCTGAGCAGTTGTTCGACGATCTTGGGGCCTTGCTCGGCGATCTGCTGACGCGCGGTGTTCACCGCGCGCTCGGGCCGGTACACCTCCAGATAGCTCAGTCCGACAGCCAGTGCGCATATGAGGGTCGCCACGACCAGGACGATCGCCGTCGGTCGGCGGACGTCGCGCGGCGGCCGCTGGACATCGTGCACCTCGGTGCGGAGCAGCAGATCGGCAAACGTGCGGTGGCGGCGATCCCACAGCGGCCACAGCCAGCCGATGAACAGCGCCGCGGTGTCCAGCAGATGCACCAGGTCCCGCCCCACCAGCCGCAGGATGCCGACCGGTGCACCGTCCCGCGTCCGCACCGCGATGCCGAACAGCGCGCGGCCCAGGCTCCAACCCGTGATGGTCGGCAGCAGCAGACGGTTGACCGCCATCGCCACGATCGTGAGCGCCGCTGCGCCGACGAAAACCCACCACAGCGAGCCGAGCCACGGTGCGGCCCATGCCGACACCGCCAGTGTCGCGACCACCGCGGTGCCCACCAGAACGTCGACGGCGAAGGCACCCGCCCGCCTCGGCCAGGCCGCCACCGGAAGTTCGGGCGCCGCCTCGGTGGCCGGCGCGTCCGCGGTGTCGAGTACGGCTGTCACGACGACGTGACCTGTTCCATCTTGGCGGCCTTGTAGGTGCCGTCGGCCTGCTCCATCTTCACGCGCAACCGATAGCCCACATCCTGATCGGCGGTCTCCGCGTTGGATATCTTCACCCGCACCGCGACCAGGATCTCGAACGATCCGTCGGGGTTGTGCCGTTCGACCGCGGCGCGCATGTCGGAGACCTGCACCGTGACATCGGCGGCCTGGTAGGCCTCGGCGACCATGCTGGCGTAGAGGCTGGCCTGCGCGCCGAAATCACCCGTCGAGCATTCAATGATCTTCGACTGCGCCGCGGTCATCGCCGCGGTGTCGGGCGCATGCGTGGCGGCCACACAGTCCTTGGCGGCCTGCAGCGCGGCGGCCTCGGCCCGCGAGCTGTCCTCGCTCTGCTGGTTCGACTTCATTGCCAGATAGCCACCGACGGCGCCCGCCCCGGCCAACACCAGCAACGCGGCACAGATGGCGGCAACCGCGCCCCGTCCGAGCCGCGACGGACGGCGGGTGTCGGTTGGCTGCGGCTCCGGAAAATCCTCGGCGGTGGCTTCTTGGGTCTGCAGGTCTGAGGGTTCTTGGGATACTGCTAACGACTCGTCGGGCGTCTCATCAGCATCGGTGGGGTTCAGCCGGCGGGAGCCAGCATCTCCTTCCATCCGTCGTCTCCTGGGTTACTCGAGTTGCTGACGTTGTACCTGACGCCGTCAGGTCCGACTACCTGACCGCTGGACGGGCTGTAGACCGCCGTGGAGCCGGGTGGCCCTGGTGCCGGAGTGTAGATGCATGGGTTGGGTTGTTGTCCACTGCAGTTGACAGTGCCCTGGCCAGGCGGGCTGAGCGGGTCACTGACCGGCGCTGTGGACTGCGGCGGAGGCAGCTGGTCCGCCGGCGCCGGGTTGACCCCGTTGTTGACCGTCGGGGCCGGAACGACGAACCCCGGGTTCACACCCTGATCGCAACGGGCACCGGGCGCCGGGCAGGACAGGATCTGATTCGGGTCGCCGTACCACGGGTTGGTACCGAGCGGAATGTACGGTTCCGGGCTACGGCACTCCATCGGGGTGGCCGCGCGCTTACCCGGAACGTCGACGCACGGGTAGTTGCGGGCGCCTCGAACGACGTTGCCCTGGTAGTCCTTCGGGATCTTGCAGTAGGTGCCCTTCGGCAGCGGCGCCATGCTCGTGTCGGCCGGCGAGCGCCACTCGGAAGCGGGCAGGAAGCCGGTGAGGCACGGCGGCGGCTGGTTGATCGACAGCGCCAACGGCAGCTGGCCGAGGTCCTCGAACAGCGTTCCCGCCTGGCTCGCCGCCGCGCCCTGCGGCAGGATCACCAGGGTCTGTTCGAGACCCTTGTTGTAGCGCTTGAGCATGTCGATGACGATCGCCAGATTGGCCAGTGTCTGGGGCAGCGAGTCGCGCACACCGCTGAACACGGTGTTGAGCTGGTCGAGCGTCGGAGCGGCCTGCTCCAGCCCACTGCGCAACGCGGGGTCCTGCTCAGCGGTCTGTGCGGCGATCACGTCCAGGTTGCGTGACCACTGCTCGATGTTGTCGCCGGACTGAACCTGGCTGTCCAGGATCGGCGCCGCATTGGCGATGATGTCGTTGACCTGAGGCAGGTTGTCCTTGAAACCCTGCGCCACGTTCGCCGTCGAGTCGACCAGCCGTTGCAGCGCCGGCCCCAAACCGCCTACGGCGTTCGAGGTTTCGGTGAGCAGCAAGTCGATCTTCTCCTTGGGCAGCACAGCCAGGCCGTTGTTGGCGGCGTCCAGCGCAGGCCCGACCTCACTGGGAACGGTGCCGTCCGTGATGGTGGAACCCGGGCTGAGGTACTGACCGGGGTTACCCGTCGATACCAGGTCCAGATACTGCTCACCGATGGCCGACACCGAGTGCACATTCGCCGACGCGTCTGACGGGGATCTTGTAGCGGTTGTCGATGCTCATCGTCGCCCGCGCACCGTTCTCGGTGGGCTTGACCTCGGTGACCTTGCCGATCTGGGTGCCGCGGTAGGTGACGTTGGCGGTCGCATACAGACCACCGGAGCGCGGCAGGTCGGCGTGCAGTTCGTACTGCCCGATTCCCGCGATGCTGGGAATCCGCAGGTAGTACCAGCCCAACACCGTCAGGGCGATGATCGTCAGGATGGTGAACAGCACCAGCTGGATCTTGATGAACCTGGTCAGCACTGCTCACTCACCCCTTTCAACCAGAGGTCCGCCCGGTGCATTGTGCGGGTTCGGCGTGAACCGGACATCCGGGATCATCGTCGCCGGGTCGCGGCCCCAGGCCTGCTCGAGTGCGCGCAGCATGCCCGAGACACCTGTGCCCGACAGGATCGTGTTGTCGAGAGCCGACAGTGTCAGGTCGACCATCAGCGACGCGTTGAGATAGTCGCCGCGAACGACCTTCGGCACGTTCTCGATCGAGAACGGCGCGCTGAGCAGCAGCTTGAGTGCGCCGATGACGTACGGCGACGCCCGGCCCAACTGCTTCAGCGGCCGCTGAAGGTTCGGCCAGGTTGGTGTTCAGGTTGTCGCTCGCGGGCGCCAACGCGTTGTCGGCGGCGACGCTGACACGGCCCAACGCCTCCACCGCATCGGCGAACAGATCGCGTGTCTCGTCGAAATGCTTGATCAGCGGTGGGAATTCGGTCAGCACCTGATCCAACGTGTCGTTGCGCTGCGCCACGATCGAAAGCAACCGATTGGTGGAATCGATGGCGCGGGTGATGTCCTGGGTCTGCTGGTTCAGTTCGTCGGTGAACGTGTCCAGCTTGTTCAGGAACTCGCGGATCTGGTCGCCCCGCCCGTTCAGCACGTTGAAGATCTCGGTCTGGATCGTCTCGAGGTTCTGCACCCCGCCGCCGCGCAGGATCGTGGCGATGCTCGCCAGCACCCGCTCCGTGCTCGGGAACGCCGAACTGTTCTTCAGCGGGATCGTGTCGCCGCTGCGCAACTGCCCTGACGGATCCGGCGGCGGCTCCAGTTCCACGTGCTGGCTACCCAGAAGGCTGGTCTGTCCGATCCGGGCCAGTGCGTTGGAAGGCAGGCCCAGATTGGGTTCCAAATCGAGCGTCAGCGTCGCAACCCAGTTCTTCAACTCGATCGCGCGGACCCGCCCGACGAACACATCGGCCACCCGGACACGGCTGTTGACGTTGAGCGCCAACGTATCCGGCATTTGCACGTAGATGCTCATCCGCTCCGAGCCGGTGCCGGGACCGCCCGGCAGCTCGACGTTGGAGATGCCGCGCCACGGCCACATACCGCACGAGCTCAGCATCAGCGCCACTGCCGCGAGTGCGACGGTGCGTAGCGCGAACCGACTCCATCTGCGCCTCATCGTCACGGCTGCCCCCACTTCGCGCAAGCGTCTCATCACCCACCTGCCTCGGCTGGTAGCGGCGGTCCGACCGGTGCCGGTGGTGCCGCCGGGGCGGGACCGGGTCCCGGGCCGGGTACGGGCAACGGACCTGTGAGCGCCGCGCTACCCGGGTCACCCGGGATCACGCCCGGTGCGGGACCCGGCACCGGGCCCGGCTGCGGGTACCACGGCGGCGGCAGCGGAGTGTTCTCGCTGTATGCGTTCGGCGGTCCGGCCTGATGCGGGCCGCCGAAGGTCGGCGGCGCGGCCGGATAGACGCAATCGGGTCCACCCATCAACTCGGCGAGGCACTCCGGGAACATCATGTTCTGGGTGAACGGCTGCACCTCGACACCCTGCATGCCGGGTGCGGTGACCCAGCCCTGCTCGTGGTTGCCGTGCGAGAACAAGGTGTCACGTGACCAGATACCGGGCACGGTCGTGTCCTTGTAGCCGGGCGGCGGCTGCAGCCTCGGCTCCGAGTAGGCGACCTGCTTGGGCAGCATCATCGCCGAGCTGAACTGGTTGACGCCGAACGGCGGGAAGTTGAACTTGATCGCGTCGAGGATCGGCGCCAGGTACTGCGCGCACATCTCGGCCGACTCCTGGTAACCCAGGCGGCTGCCCGCCTGAATCGCACTGCACACGAACTGGATCGGGTTCGCGAAGTTGTTGACCACCGGGATGCCCATGACGCCACCGGTGACCGGGGAGATGATGTTCATCAGGTTGGCGCCCAGCGTGGGGAACACGTGAAGGGCGGTTTCCAAACCGTTCCTCGAATCGGGTTGAAGGATCGCGTTGGTCGTGTCGGCCAGGTTGTTGACGTCGTGGGTCAGCACCTCGGCGTTCTCGTCGAGGAACGAGCGGGTGGTCGACAGCAGTTGATTGAGATCCTGCAGCGCGTTGGCCACCTCGCGGTCGGTATCGGCGAACGCGTTGGTGAACGTCGCGAGGTCGTCGTTCAGCGCGACGAACTGCTGATCGCTCTTGTACAGCGCGTTGACGAACAGCGCGAGACTCTTGACCACGCTGAAGAAGTCGCCTCGGCCCTCGTTGAGGGTGTACAGCGCTTCGGACAGTCCGTTCAGGGTCCGGTTGAGCTGTTCGCCCTTACCCGCGAACCCGTCGGCGGCCGACTCGATGATGTCGCCGAACGGGCCCTTGGGCTGTTCGGGCGTCGGGCCGAGATCGGTCAGGATGCGGCTGATCGAGTCGCGCAACTCGTCGTACTCCACCGGAACCTGCGTGCGGTCGATCGGGATGACCGCGCCGTCCTCCATCACCGGCCCGCCCGTGTACGCCGGAGACAGCTGGATAGTGCGCGATGCCACCAGGCTGGGGTTCAGGATCGACGCGGTGGCGTTGGCGGGCACCTTGAATCTGTTCTCGTAGTCGAAGGTGACCTTCATCCTGTCGCCGGCGGGATCGATCGATTCGATCGTGCCGACCTTCACGCCCATGATCTGGATCTTGTCGCCGGGATAGAGCGCGAGCGTGTCCGAGAAGTACGCGACGACGGTGTTGGTGGTCAGCTTCTTGTACAGGTTCCACCCGACGAAGGCGGCCACCAGCCCGAGGATCACGACGAGCGTGCCGATGATCACCGCAGCGCGGGATACGTTCGGCAGCTTCAGGTTTCGAATGTTGAAGATCGTTGTCATCGGTTACCCCTGTCCCTGCGAAAGTGGGGGCAGGAACGGTGGGTTCCCTGGCAATGGCGGCGTGCCGGCCGGCCCCGCATCCGGTCCCGGTCCCGGCGGCGGCGGCGGCCCGGTCAAGGCCGGGGGCAGCGGGGCGATGCCCGGCGTGAAGTCCGGCGGCTGCGGAGGCAGCGGGCCGACGGGCACGGTGCGTGCGCCCGGCGGAGCCGGCGGGAGAGTCGCGGGCACGCCGGGCATATCCGGCGGCAGCTGCCCCGGGATCGCCGCGGACGGCACACCCGGCGTGAAACCGGGACCGTGCGCGTTCGGGTCCGACGTCACGATGTCGGGCCGACCGTAGTTGGCGCCGTACGGGTTATCGCCGAACGGCCCCACCGTCAGGTCGGCACACGGCAGCGGGTCGCCGGGCCGCGGCAGAACGTCCGGCGGTGGCGTGTACGAGCAGGGCGAGCCCTTGAGTATTCCGGGACCGGGATGCTCGGGGGTGCCTTCCAGGATCGCGGGGCCTGGCGCCGGAGCGCCGTTGGGGAAGCGTGCCCCGTTCGGATCGGGGAACCGCCCTGCGGGCAGACCCGCGTCGCCCCAGAATTTTTCGGGGTCGATACCCCGCTTCTTGAATGCGGCGTCGACGAACGGCTGCAGTATCGATCCCGGCAGCAGGTTGACCAACATCACCTTGAAGTACGGGCCCGAAGCCACCGCCTCACCGAGGGATGCCACGAAGCTGGCGACCGTGGAGAGCGTGTCCATCAGGTCGAACCGGCGTTCGCTCAGGATGTCGCTGACGATCCGCAACTGCTCGAGCACGTGGTTGAGGTTCGGATTGTCGTCGATGAAGCCCTTCAGCTGTTCGGAGAAGGAGCCCACCCGTTCCAACAGCACGCTGACCGCGTACTGGCGTTCGTTGATGGCGCCCAGCAGTGACTGCGCGTTGACCAGGAGCTTGTTGATCTGCTCGCTGCGGTTGCCGAGGATGCCGGCGATCTGGTTGGCGTTGGCCAGCAGTTGCTTGATCTGGTCGTCGCGCTTGCCGACGGTCTCGGAGAACCGCGCCACACCGTCGAGTGCGGCGCTCAGGTGCGGATAGGTCTGGTCGATGGTCTCCGACAACACGTTCAGCGACCGCTTCACGGTCTGCGTATCCCAGCCCGACGATGCCTCGGTCACATCGAAGAACGCGTCGTAGATCTGGTACGGCGTGGTGGTCTGGCCGAGCGGCAAGATCCCGTTGGACTTCAGCGCCGTCGAACCGCGGGGCTCGATTTCGATGTTGCGGCGGCCGAGGATGGTGTCGGTGCGGATGGCGGCCCGGCTGTCGGTCCCGATCTGGGTCCCGTCGAGCGAGTAGCCGATCACGACCTTGTCGCCGTCGATCTCCATGCTTCGGACCTGGCCGACGTCCACGCCGGCGATGCGCACCTTGTCACCGTTGTTGAGGCCACCGGTGTCCGAGAACTGCGCGTAATAGGTGGGCGTCGCGAACAGCATCGGCACGCTGGCGAAGCTCTGCCCGACGCCGATCACGAGACAGGATGCACAAGGATGCCCATCACCCCGTTGCGGACGCGGTCCGATCCCTCCAGAGTTCTCATTGCGGCGTGCACCTACCCGACGGCTGGGTGAACAGTTTGACCGTGCGGACCGGCCCGCCGGGCTGCAGCCCGTTCATCCGGATCGAGATGTCGCAGGAGTAGAAGTTGAAGAAGTCGCCGTAGATGCCGCCCGCCCGGCCGATGATCTTGAAGGCGGTCGGCAGCCTGACGAGGATGTCGTTGAGCTTGTCCTTCTGATCTATCAGCGGCTGCTGGATGACCTCGAGATGACCGACCGTGCTCTGCAGCAGCGGGCGGTTGTCGGCCAGCAGATCGGCGATGGTCCCGGCGGCGTCACTGATGCCGGCGACCGACGTCGCGATCGGGTCGGCCCGGTTGTTGAGGCCGGTGATGAGCTGCTCGAAGTCCTGCACGGTCTCGTCGAACTGCTGCTGGTGCTTGACCGTGGTGTCGAGCACGGTGTTGAGATTGCGGATCACCTCACCGATCGCCTGGTCGCGGTCGGCCAGCGCCGACGTCAGTGACGCCGTCTGGTCGAGGATGTCGTTGATGGTGCCGCCCTGGCCCTGGAAGATCGTGATGATCGACTGGGCGATCGTGTTGACCTTGTCCGGATCAAGGGCCTGGAACACCGGACGGAATCCGCCGATCAACGCGTCGAGGTCCAGCGCCGGCTCGGTGTGCTCGACGGGGATGGTGCCGCCGCCGGCCAGCTTCCTGTCGTTGTCGCCCCGCTTGAGCTCCATGTAGCGGTCGCCGATCAGGTTCAGGTAGCGGATCGAGGCGGTGGTGCCCTCGAACAGCGGCACCGAGCGGTCCACGTTGAAGTCGACCCTGACCTGCGATCCGTTGTTCATCAGTTCGACCTTGGAGACCTTGCCGATCTCCACACCGGACGCGCGAACGAACTGCCCGGCCCGTAGGCCGCTGGCATTGGAGAACACCGCCGAGTACCCGGTGGTGCGGTCGAAACGCATCTGACCGAACACCACGATGATGATCGCGGTGAACAGCAACAGCACCAGTGAGAAGGCGCCGAGCTTGATGGCGGTACCGGTGATTTTCATGGGTTGATCGTGTTCTCCCCAACCTGGCGTCCCCAGACGTACTCGATCAGGATCGGCTGCCCCAACTCGAAGTGGTTGTACGGGGCGGTCGACGTACCGGTGTCCATCACGAGATACGGCGCGGGCCACAGGTCGCGCGTGATCGGCTGCCAGCAGCCGGGCTTGCCCTCGGGGCCGCCGCGGGCATTCACGCGCGGCAGGTTGTCGGGGTAGACGTACGGGTTGCCCGCGCCCATGAGGCCCGACAGTGTGCGCAGTGAGTAGCCGTTGCCGCCCAGCGAGGCCGCCACCTTCGGTTCGACATCGTGGAAATTGCGGAGCGTGCAGAACAGCGCCGGGCTGTACTCATCCAGGATCTCGGAGGGGCGGATGAGGTCTTCCGCACCGCGAACCAGATACGGACCGCCGCGCTCGAAGATGTCGCCGCCGGTGTTGCCGAACCCGACGGAGGCCATCAGCGCCTGGTCGATGTTGCCCTGCTGCTGGTTGAGCGTGCGGGCGGTGGTGACCGCGTTCTCCAGGCCGTCGAACAGATTCGGAGCCGCATCGGCGTAGACCTCGCCGAGGTCGGCCAACAACTGGTTGTCCCTACGGATCTGGGGCATCTGCGGATTGAGGTCGTCCAGGATCGCGTTGCCGTTCTCGACCGATTCGCCGAAGCGGTCACCCAATCCGTCCAGTGCCTCGGCGGTGGCGGCCAGCGTCTGGTTCAGCTTGATCGGGTCCACCTGTGACGAGATGTCCACGATCGTCTCGAACAACGTGTTGAACTCGGTGGTCACCTTTGTCACGTCGATCACGTCGGATGTGGTGATCCGTTGCGGTGACGGGTCTTTCGGTGAGGTGAACGAGATGTACTTGTTGCCGAACACCGTCGTCGCGCTGACGTCGGCGTTGACGTTCTTCGGAATCAGCTTGATGTACTTGGGATCCACGTCGAGGATGATCTTGGCCTGCGGCTCGCCGCCGACGTCGACCGCGTTGACGGTGGCCACCCGGCCGATCTCCACACCGTTGTAGGTGACCTTGGCGCCGGGGTCCATCGACAGACCTGCTCGCGCCGACATCATCGTCAGCTGGTCGCGCTCGAGAAAGTCACCGCGGAACTGGAAGTACACCAGCACCACGGCGGCGATCGTGATCAGCGTCAGCACAAGGCCCGCCAGCTTGTAGGGCGGGGTGCGGGGCGTATTGAGCGGTGCGGTCATGGCGCTACACCGTCAGGTTGAAGTTCGGCGTCGACGCCGTAGAGCGCCAACGAGGCGAACAGAACCACACAGACGATGGCGACGAGCGAGGCGCGCATCGACCGACCCACGGCCTCACCGACTCCGACCGGACCGCCGCTGGCGAAATAGCCGTAGTAGCAATGGTTGAGCATCACGATGACCGAGATGACGATCGCCTGCACGAACGACCACATGACGTCGTCGGCGCGAAGGAACGTCCGGAAGTAGTGATCGTAGGTGCCGATCGACTGGCCGTAGAACAAGGTGGTCGTCACCTGAGCCGACAGGAAGCTCATGATGATCGCCATCGCGTAGAGCGGGATGATGACGACGAAGCCGGCCATGATGCGGGTGGACACCAGGTATGAGATGGACTTGATGCCCATCACCTCGAGGGCGTCGATCTCCTCGCTGATCCGCATGGCGCCGAGCTCGGCGGTGGCGCCCGCGCCGACCGTGGCGGCCAGCGCCTGGCCCGCGACGACGGGGGCGGCGATGCGCACGTTGATCAGCGCGGCGAAGAAGCCGGTGAAGGCCTCGACCCCGATATTGCCCAGCGATGCGAAGCCCTGGATGGCCACGAGCGAGGATCCGGACAGCGTCACGAAGCCGACGATCGCGACGGTGCCGCCGATGACGGCCATCGCGCCGGTGCCCATACCGATCTCGGCGATCAGCCGCAGTGTCTCCTTGCGGTAGTAGCGCAGCGCGTGGCCGATCGAGCCGATCGCGGTGACGACGAACCAGGCGACGTGCCCGACGCTGTCGAGGAACCGGGCGGGGGCACTGGCGACGTCCGACCCGCGGGAGAACGCCCGCGGGAACCGAGAACGCAGGACCTGGGTCGTCGACACGTCAGCTCCCCGTTCCGAATCGCACACCGATCGTGGTCAGCACCACGTTGACCGCGAACAGGGCGATCACGCACAACACCAGGGTCTCGTTGACCGCGGTCCCCACGCCCTTGGCGCCGCCGGCGACGGTCAGGCCGCGGTAGCAGCCGACGAGTCCGGCGATCAGGCCGAACGTCATGGCCTTGACGACCGAGATCAACACCTCGGGCAGCCCGGTGACGAGGGTGAGGGTGTTGACGTAGGCGCCCGCGGAGACGTTCTGCAGGTACACACCGAAGATGAAGCCACCGACCAGGCCGATGGTGATCACGGCACCGTTGAGTAGGAGTGCCACGAACGTCGAGGCGATGACGCGCGGGACCACCAGGCGCTGGATCGGATCGATGCCGAGCACCTCGAGCGCATCGATCTCCTCGCGGATGGTGCGGGCACCGAGGTCGGCGCAGATGGCCGTCGACCCGGCGCCGGCGACCACGAGCACGGTGACCAGAGGGCCCAACTGGGTGACGGCGGCCAGCGCCGCCCCCGCCCCGGAAATGTCGGCGGCGCCGAACTCCGTCAACAGGATGTTCAGCGTGAAGATGAGGAGCACGGTCAGCGGTATCGACACCGCAACCGTCGGCAGGAACGCCACCCGCATCAGGAACCAGCTCTGAAGAATGAACTCGCGCCATTGGAACGGCGGCGTGAAGAGAGCCTTGGCGGTCAGGACGCACATGCGCACGAAACCGCCGACGGCGGTCAACCCCGGCCTGATCTGGTCCCGGACGTAACCGACGATGTCGGTCGACGCCGTCACCGGCACGCTCCCACGACGATTCGACTGTCGTGGCGCAACGGCAGCCCCTGTCGCACGCGCCCTCCTTGCCCCAACCCGGTGTCTGTGACCAGCGTCTCCCTACTCGTCGGTAGTAAGACGGACCACAGGACTGTACCCGATGCAATCGTCGTGGTGCACCGCATTCCTAGGATTGAGCACGTAACCGTTAGCAAACTCGCCCCCTGTCGTTAAATGTCCTGTGCCCCAGCAGAAACTGTTGGCGGAGTGGAACTTTCGCCAGCGTCAATCTGCTTTGCCGCGCCGAAACGCTCCCGCAGTTCCGTTTTGAGTACTTTGCCAGCGGGGTTGCGCGGGAGCGCGTCGACGATTTCCAGAGCCTTCGGATGCTTGTATCTCGCGAGTCGTTCGGACAGGAATTTCTCAAGATCGGCGGGGGTGAGACCGGTCGGTGAGACGGCGCCAAGAGCCACCGGGACCACGATGGCCACCGGCACCTCGCCCCACTTCTCGTCCGCGCGGCCGATCACCGCCACCTCGGCGATCGCGGGATGTCCGGCAAGGACGTTCTCCACTTCCGCGCAGTAGATGTTCTCGCCGCCGGAGATGATCATGTCCTTCTTGCGGTCCACGACCCAGACGTAGCCCTCCGCGTCCTGGCGCACGAGGTCGCCGGAATGGAACCAGCCCCCCTCGAAGGCTTCGGCGGTGGCCTTCGGATTGTTCCAGTAGCCGGCCATCAGGGTGGGTGCGCGATAGACGATTTCGCCGACCTGGCCGACCTCGACGTCGTTCATGTTCTCGTCGACGACGCGCGCGGACACCGTCGGAATCACCTTGCCGACCGAGCCCAGTTTTCGGATCGCGTCGTCGCCCAGCAGCATGCACGTCACCGGGGACATCTCGGTCTGGCCGAAGGCGGCGAGGATCTGCGTGCCCGGGAATGTCTCGGACATGCTGCGCAGCAACGTATCCGAGGCCGGCGCCGCGCCCCACGACAACACCCGCAGCTTCAGGTTGCGTGGATGCGCGCGCTGCTCCGCGACGACCGCCTGCCACTGCGCTGGCACCAGGAAGATGCCGGTGACCCCTTCGGACTCGAGGACGTCGAGCAGTGCACCGGGGTCGAAGGCGCCCAACGGGTAGACCACCGTCGGCCTGCCGAGCAGCAGACCGATGATCATGTTGCCGATGCCTGCGATGTGGAACAGCGGGACGCCGATGAACCCGACGTCGTTGTTGAGGTCGGCGCCGTTGGTGAACAGGAACGTCAGCGCTTGGCCCGCGAGGTTGGTGTGGGTGAGCACCGCGCCCTTGGGTCTGCCGGTCGTGCCCGAGGTGTACATGATCAGCGCGGGCGAATCGTCGGGGATATCGACAACCGGGGCCCGGCTTCCCTGTTCGACGAGTAGGTCGTCGTAGTCGAGCGATCCATCGTTCGCGCCACCCGCGACGATCACTGTGGTCAGCATCGCGTCGATGTCCCGGACCGCGGTGGCGACGTTGGCGAGCACCGACTCGGTGATGACGACCTCGGCCTGGCAATCGCTCACCAGGAATGCGATCTCGGGCGGGGTCATCCGGAAGTTGACCGGCACGGCGATGGCGCCGAGCTTGTTGACCGCGAGAAACGACTCGATGAACTCGGTGCGGTTGAGCATCAGGATCAACACCCGGTCACCGAAGCCGACTCCGCGCCGGCTCAGCGCACCGGCCAGGGTGGCGACCCGGCGGTCGAGATCACGCCAGGTCGTGGTGTGGCCGAGGAAGCGCAGCGCCGTCGCGTCGGGCTGCATCAGCGCGTGCCGCGCCAGCTGGCTGGTCCAGTTCTGCCGGCGCGCCAGGTACGGCTGCGCGGTCAGGTCCGGCATGGATGCGCCCGGCATGGAAGGGGATGTCACCAGCGAGTGCTCCTCCCCTCGCAGGCTGGGGGCCCACTGCCTGGGTTGCGCGGTGTTGATATTTGATCAAACATGGTGTTGCCCCGGTCACACTATGGCCTCGGTGGCGCGGGTACAACCCCACGCCAGACGCACCGGAGAGCACAGTGAACGCACCCGCGAAACCCCGGACACAGCCCCGGCGTGCGGTACGACGCGAACAGCTTTCCGACGAGGTGGCCGCGCGTCTGAGGACCGGCATCATGGCGGGCACGTTGCGGCCCGGCACCTTCATCCGCCTCGACGAGACCGCTGCCGAGCTTGGGGTCAGCATCACACCGGTGCGCGAAGCGCTGCGCACCCTGCGCAGCGAGGGCATGGTGCAACTCGAACCGCATCGCGGTCATGTCGTCGTACCGCTGAGCCGCGGGGACGTCGAGGACATCTTCTGGCTGCAGGCCACGATCGCCAAGGAGTTGGCGGCCACGGCCGCCGAGCGGATTACCGAGGCGGAGATCGACGACCTGGACCGGCTCAACGAGGCACTGGCGGCGGCGGTCGGGCGCCATGAGCCCGACGAGATCGCCTCCGCTGAGTTCGCGTTCCACCGGGCGTTCAACAGGACCACCGCCCGTATCAAGTTGGCGTGGTTCCTCTTACATGTCGCGCGCTACCTGCCGGGGGAGATCTTCGCGGGTGATCCGCAGTGGGGCGTTTCCGCGGTGGCCACCCACCGGGAGTTGATCGCGGCGCTTCGGCGGCGCGATCGGGACACGGTGGTGCGGCTGACCGGGGGTGAGTTCGCCGACGGCGCACAGCGGCTGATCGCGCGTCTCGACGGAGCGGGGTTGTGGGGCTGAGCGCCGGGCGCCCAGCGCACGGTTGTTGTACACAAACTCCGAGTAGGCCCGCGAATAAGCGTGCGCTCGGCACGTGACGTCAGCCTGCGGACAGTTCCTCGGCGCGGGTCTTCAGGTTGTCGGCGAGGTAATCCAGAGTGTCACCGATCGCCTTCTTCACCATCGGCGCCGGGATCGGCAGCTTGGTCTCGACGTCCAGGTCGACCGTCAGCAGTGACGTCTCCCCGATCGGCACGACCGAGAACTTCTGCTCCTGCTTGTCGAAGTGGTCGCCCTGCTGAAGCACCGTATGGATCTGGTTCTCGCCGGGGTAGTACACGGCGGTGATGAACATGCCCGACTGGCCTGCGACCACCACGTCGAGACGCAACTGGCTGGGGCGGCCGTCGTCGTAGCGCGCCAACACCCAGCACCCCTTGATCTCCTGGTTCCACAGCGGATAAGACTCGAAGTCTCTGACGATCCCCATGATCGCTTCGGCAGGGGCCGCGACCTCGACGGTCTTGCTCACAACCGGCATCGCACGAGCATATCGACTAGCCGACGCTCGCCGTCTCGAGCAGGGAGCGGATCGCCTCCGGTATGGGAACAGGCCTGCGGCCGGCCCGGTCGACGTATACGTGCACCCAGTGGCCGACGGCCGCGACGGGCCCGTCCTCCTGCCAGACCCCCAACCGGTACGTGACGCTGCTGTTGCCCAGCCGAGTGACCGCCAGACCCACGAAAAGCGGATCGGGGAAACGCAGTTCGGCGAGGTACCGGCAGCCCGACTCGGCGACGACGCCAAGCCACGGCACGGTCAGCGGTTCGATCACGCAGTTGGTGTTGATCCACCCGTTGATCGCCGTGTCGAACAGTGCGTAATACACCGCGTTGTTGAGGTGACCGAACATGTCGTTGTCCGTCCACCGCGTCGACACCGGCCAGTGCACGGGAAAGTCGCCGCTGGTGAGCGATTGCTCGCTACTGGTCATGGCAGCAGTCTCGCAGTGAAGGCAGTCTGGAGCCATGAGGATCCGTGGCGCCGTACTCGAACAGATCGGTCTCCCGAGGCCATATGCCGAATCCAGGCCGCTGGCGGTGCACGATCTCGACCTGGCGCCCCCCGGCGCCGGCGAACTTCTCGTGCGCATCGAGGCCGCGGGCGTGTGCCACTCCGACCTGTCGGTCGTCGACGGCAACCGGGTCCGACCGTTGCCGATGCTGCTCGGCCATGAAGCTGCCGGTGTGGTCGAGGAGGTCGGCCCCGGCGTCGCCGACGCACCGGTCGGACAGCGGCTGGTGATGACGTTTCTGCCCAGGTGCGGCGACTGCGACGCCTGTGCGACGAACGGGCTCACCCCCTGCGAGCCCGGCAGTGCAGCCAACGCGGCGGGCACGCTGATGACCGGTGGACGACGCCTCACCCGCGACGGCGATCCGGTCCACCACCACCTCGGCGTCTCGGGTTTCGCCACCCACGCGGTCGTCGACCGGCGGTCGGTGGTGCCCGTGCCCGCCGACGTGCCACCGGAGGTCGCGTCGCTTCTCGGGTGCGCGGTGTTGACCGGCGGTGGCGCGGTGATCAACGCCGGCCGTCCGCAGCCGGGCCAGACCGTGGTCGTCGTCGGCCTCGGCGGCGTCGGCATGGCGGCGGTGCTCACCGCGCTGTCGCACGACGACGTCCGTGTCATCGGTGTCGACCAAGTGCCCGAGAAGCTCGACCTGGCGCGAACCATGGGCGCCCACGACGCGTACACGCCGGACGAGGCACGCGAGGCCGGGCTCAAGGCCGCTGTGGTGATCGAGGCGGTCGGCCATCCGCAGGCGGTGGAGACGGCCGTCGACCTGACGGCCCCAGGCGGCCGGACCGTCTGCGTCGGGCTACCCCGTCCGGACGCTCGAATCAATTTGTCGCCGTTGGGTTTTGTGGCCGAGGGCCGGTCGTTGATCGGAAGCTACCTCGGCTCGGCCGTGCCCTCGCGCGAGATTCCGCACTTCGTCGGCCTGTGGCGGGCGGGCCGACTGCCGGTCGAGTCGCTGGTGTCCTCGACGATCGGACTCGACGACATCAACCACGGGATGGACCAACTCGCCGACGGCAAAGCGGTTCGGCAGATCATTCGGTTCGACTAGACGCGGCCTCTGCATCCGCGACGCCGGCGCGCCGCAATGACTTCACGATGAGCGCGCGCAGTCGGCGGCCGACCTCGAACTGCTTGCCGGGCAACGTTCTTGCAACCATCCGCAGGTTGACGGTGTCGCGCTCGATGCTCTCGACGCCCATCACCTGCGGTTCGTCGAGCAGCAGATCCGGTAGCCCGTCGTCCTTCATGGCGACCTCTGACACCTCGCGCAACGCGTCGTTGACGAGGTTGATGTCCGCTGACGTGGGCACCGGGACGTCGACGACCGCGCGGGCCCAATCCTTGGACAGGTTCAGCGATTTGACGATCTGACCATTCGGCACCGTGAACACCTCGCCGTCACTGGTACGCAGTTTCGTGACGCGCAACGTGACGTCCTCGACGGTGCCGCGCGCCTCGCCGCCTGCCGTCACTGTCAGCGCGACCAGGTCGCCGAAGCCGTACTGCTTCTCGGTGATGAGGAAGAACCCGCTCAGCAGATCCTGGACGATCCGCTGGGCGCCGAAACCGAGCGCGGCACCCAGTACGGCCGCGGGCGCCACGAGTGACCCGATGGGCAGGCCCAGTTGGTTGGCGATGTCGATGGTCACCATGACGTAGAGGACGGCGATCGCCACCGAGGAGATCACCGATGCGACGGCCCGCCGGTGCTTGACGCTTTCCGGGCGCAGAACGGCGTCGTGCCCGTCACCGCGATCAAGGCGCCTGCTGATGCGGCCCGCGATCAGACGGATGAGGCGCGTCGCGATCACCGCGAAGATTAGGACCAGCGCGATGTGCAGGCCTTTTGTCAGGAACCACTGGCCCAGCGAGTCAAGTGTTGTGGACATACTCGCGTTCGGCTTCCCGCTCACCCACGAGCCAACACGGGTTGTGATCCGTTCAACAACTTGTATGATGAGTTGACTACTCATCATATGACTATCTCTGGGGAGCCTCGTGTCAGACCACATTCGCCATATCACGCTTTCTCACGTCGTCCTGCCCCTGGCCAATCCGGTCAGCGACGCGAAGGTGCTCACCGGCCGGCAGAAGCCGCTGACCGAGACCGTGCTCCTGTTCGCCGAGATCACCACGGAACAGGGCCTACAGGGGATGGGCTTCAGCTACTCGAAACGTGCGGGCGGTCGGGCCCAGTTCACGCACCTCGCCGAGGTGGCCGACACCGCCATCGGCGCGGACCCGTCCGACATCGACCGCATCTACCAGTCGCTGTTGTGGGCAGGCGCTTCGGTGGGCCGGTCGGGAGTGGCCACCCAGGCGATCGCAGCTCTCGACGTCGCGTTGTGGGATCTCAAGGCGCGACGGGCCGGGCTTCCGTTGGCCAAGCTCATCGGCGCCCACCGCGACTCCTGCCGCGTCTACAACACCTCCGGTGGCTTCCTGCAGGCATCCGTCGAGGAGATCAAAGAGAAGGCCACCGCCTCGTTGGAGTCCGGGATCGGCGGCATCAAAATCAAAGTGGGGCAACCGGACTGGAAGACGGATCTGGATCGGGTGGCGGCGATACGCGAGCATCTGGGCGACACGCCGCTGATGGTCGACGCCAACCAACAGTGGGACCGGGCGCGCGCCCGCCGGATGTGCCGCGAGCTCGAGGCGTACGACCTGGTGTGGATCGAGGAGCCGCTGGACGCATGGGACGCTGTCGGCCACGCGGACCTCAGCCGCGTCTTCGACACCCCGATCGCGACCGGTGAGATGCTCACGTCGGTGCCGGAGCACATGGCGCTCCTCGACGCCGGCTACCGCGGCATCGTTCAACCCGACGCGCCACGGATCGGCGGCATCACCCCGTTCCTGCGCTTCGCGACACTGGCCGCACACGCCGGCCTGGCACTGGCCCCGCACTACGCGATGGAGATCCATCTGCACCTGGCCGCCACATATCCCACCGAGCCGTGGGTCGAGCACTTCGAGTGGCTCAACCCACTGTTCAACGAGCGCATCGACATTCACGATGGCCAGATGTGGTTGCCCGATCGGCCCGGCCTCGGTTTCACGCTCAGCGACCAGATGCGCGCACTCACCAAGGAGACCGCCGAGTTCGGGCGATGACGCACGACGCTGGCCGCGCGGGTGGTCGCGGGGCTGAAGGACAAGATTCTCGCGGGCGACCTGCCTGCGGGTCACAAACTGCCCTCGGAGGCCGAGCTCATCGAGGAGTTCGGGGTGTCCCGCACCGTTGTCCGCGAAGCGGTGACCCGCCTGCGCGCCGAGGGTCTGGTCGAAACCTTCCACGGCCGTGGCTCATTCGTGCTGACCGTGCCCGAACCGACGTCGTTCACGGTGGAATCCACCGCGATCCGCACCCACCAGGATGTGCTGGACATGATCGACTTCCGGCTCGGGATCGAGACCGAGGCGGCAGCACTCGCGGCGGCCCGGCTGACCCGGCGGCCGCACCGCGATCCAGTCGGCGTTGGATGCGTTCGTCGCAGCGCCGCCCGAAGACGCCGTCGAGGCCGATTTTCGGTTCCACCGCGCGGTCGCGGCGGCCGGTGACAACCGCTTCTATGTGGACCTGCTCGACTCACTCGGTCCGATGATGATCATGCTTCCCCGTACGCGGCTGGGTGCCTCCTACTCGCTCACCGACGCCGGGCACGTCGACCGGGTCCGGCGGGAGCACGACAACATCGCCATCGCCGTCCTCGCCGGTGATCCCGCCGTCGCCCGTGCCGCGATGCGCGTCCACCTCGCCAACTCCCGTCGCCGGCTCGAGGTCGACAGTTGAGCATCGGTTAGCGGGGGGGGGGGGGGGAGGGGGGGGGGGGGGCCCGAGGGAGGGTGGTTTCCCCACACGATGTTTCCCTGAGTGTCTTCCAGTACCAGGATGTTTCGCGTGAAATAGGGGGCATGCGCACCACTGAGGTTCAGCTCCATGGAGTCGTGGCCAGCGACCGGATACACGCTGCACTTGGCAATCCGTGGCGTTCTCATGCGCGGCTCGTTTCGACCGAGGTCTGGGCCAGTGTCTCGTAGAACTGGACTAAACCGCTGTGGTCATCACCGCCGTGTCCGGCGGTGTCGAGGGCAGTGAGCATCTCCAGCACGGAGGCGGTCAACGGCAGCGACGCTCCAACACCATGAGAGGTATCAAGCGCATTCACAAGATCCTTCACGTGCAGTTTGATCCGGAATCCCGGTTTGAAGTTGTGGTCCATCATCATTGGCGCTTTGGCTTCCAGTACGGTGCTGCCCGCCAGTCCGCCGCGGATCGCCGCGAATACAGCCTCGGGGGACACTCCGGCCTTCTGGGCAAGCACCAGTGCCTCAGAAACCGCGGCGATGTTGAGGGCCACGATGACCTGATTGGCCAGTTTCGCGATGTTGCCTGCGCCGATTTCGCCGACGTACACCACCGAGGCGGCCATCGCGCCGAGCACATCCTTGGCGTTGTCGAAAACCGCCTTGTCCCCACCGACCATGACCGACAGGGTGCCGTCGATGGCTTTGGGTTCGCCGCCGCTGACCGGGGCATCGAGCATGGCAATGCCTTTGCCGGCAAGTGCATCGGAGATGTCCCTGGCCGCAAGGGGCGCAATGGAACTCATGTCGACGAAGATCAGGCCGGTATGCGCACCTTCGATGATGCCGTCGGGACCGAGCGCGACGGTCCTCACGTCAGGCGAGTTGGGCAGCATGGTAACGACCAAGTCCACTTGTTCGGCGATCTGCTTCGGGGTGTCAGCGACGGCCGCCCCCACGGCGGCCAGTTCGGCGGCTGTCGCCTCGTTGTGTGAGCTGACCACTAGCTGGTGGCCGGCGGCCAGCAGGTTCTTGGCCATGGGCTTACCCATGATTCCCAAGCCGATGAATCCGATCTTCATGAATTGTCCTTCCTTATTCAGCTCTGATGTTCGCTGGTCCGCAACCGTCACACAGACGAAACCAATTGCTGGGCACGACGTTTCAGCGCATCGAGATCACCGCCGAGCAGGGCGTCCTCGAATAGTGCGCCGCTCACTCCGACGGCAACTGCCCCGGCATCGAGGTAGTCGCGCGCCGCTTCGAGTGTCACGCCGCCCGTGGGCATGATCGCGACGTCCGGCATCGGCGTGAGCAGCTCCGTTAAGGTAAGTGACACCACCGACGGGCCCGATCGGTGACACCTTGACCGCCGGCACACCGGTGTTCCACGCCGATACCACCTCGGTGGGTGTCAGGGTGCCCGGCACATAAGGGATCTGGCGCGCGTTTGCAGCGGCGACCAACTCCGGGAAGAAGACCTGGCTGACCGCGAATGCCGCACCCACCTGGGCGGCCGCCTCGAGATGTTCAGCGGTCCGGACTGTACCCAATCCAACGACGGCATCGGGAAGCGCCGCGCGAGTCTCAACGAGGGCCTCGAGGGCGCCGTCCGTGGTGAGGGTGAACTCGAAGCAGGTGATGCCCGCCCCCCGAAGTACCTCGCATGCGGCGACGAAGTTCTTAGCGGTGGGCGCTCGCAGCACGGCAACCACCGCACGGGGTGGCAGCGGCAACGGTGGGTGTTCGGCTCTGGCAACCACGGTAGGCTCCTTGATCAGTTCGGGTGAATTGGTCTGCGTTGCAACGACCGCCGCGCTGGACGGCGCAGCTGCTCGGTCAGCGACCGAATTCAGCGGTGGCCACTGTCCACGTCGTGTGCCTGCTCGCTGAGGGTGAATCCGAGACCCGGCCGCGCGGACAGGTGCATGCGTCCGTCGCGGATCTCGAGGTGTTCGTTGAAAAGCGGGTCGAGCCAGTCGAAGTGCTCCACCCACGCGCCCGTGAGGGTATGTCGCCGCGAGATGCAGGTGGATCTCCATCGCGAAGTGCGGGGCGAGCTGCAGATTCTTCTGCTCCGCGATCGGGGCCAGCCGAAGGAACTGGGTGAAGCCACCGATGCGCGGGGCGTCAGGCTGGATGATGTCGACCGCGTCGACCTCGATCAACCGCAGGTGCTCGCCCACGCTGGCCAGCATTTCCCCGGTGGCGATGGCGGTGTCCAGGCTGCGGGCGAGGTGCGCGTGCCCCTCGGCGTCATAGGCGTCCAGCGGTTCCTCGATCCACACCAGGTTGAACTGCTCGAAGATACGGCCGAGTCGCATCGCGGTGGGGCGGTCCCACTGCTGGTTGGCGTCCACCATCAGCGGCACGTCGTCACCGAGGTGCTCACGGACCTTCTCCAGCCGCGCGATGTCGGTCTTCCAGTCCGGCTGCCCGACCTTGATCTTGATCCCGCCGATGCCGCTGGCCAACGCCGCGGAGGAGTTTTCCAGCACCTCCTCGATAGGGGTATGCAGGAAGCCGCCGGAGGTGTTGTAGCACTGGACCGAGTCGCGGTGCGAACCAAGCAATTTCGCCATCGGTAGGTTCGCACGCTTGGCTTTGAGGTCCCACAACGCGATGTCGATGGCCGCGATCGCCTGGGTGGCGACGCCGCTGCGGCCCACC
>CAVTSZ010000015.1:0-83673 GCA_963737385.1 uncultured Actinomycetota bacterium | reverse complement strand
GTGCCGATCGTTCAACTGCCCGGCGACACCTTCGAGGGTCAGCCGCGCAGCCGAAGCGTCCGACTCGAACGCACCCGGCCCAGAAGCATCATCGTCAACCGCTCAGGCAAGCGGTTCCTCAACGAGGCCGGCGAATACAACTCGATGGCGGGCCCGTTCCATTTCCTCGATCCGAAGAACGGGTACGCGAACGATCCCGCCTGGATCGTCTTCGACTCGCAGCATTTCAAGCGGTACGGGTTCCTCGGGGTGCTGCCGGAGGAAGAGGCGCCGGACTGGTTCTCGCCGTCGGCCGATCTGGCCGAACTGGGCGAGAAGACGGGCATCGACGCCGACGGCCTGGCTCGCACACTTGCGGCGTGGAACGACAACGTCGCCCACGAGCAGGACCCCGACTTCGGCCGCGGCTCAAGCGCTTACGACGGATACTGGGGTGACGACAAGGCGGCGACGTCGGCGGGCAAGACCCTCGGCCCCATCGACACCGCTCCGTACTACGCCGTCCCGGTGTCGATCGGCGCAATGGGCACCAAGGGCGGGCCGCGCACCGACCGCGACGGCCGGGTGCTGCATGTCAGCGGTGCGGCGATTCCGGGGCTGTTCGCCGCGGGGAATGCGATGGCGGGCGCGACGGGTAAGGCCTACGGCGGAGCAGGCGGGACCCTGGGCCCTGCAATGGTATTCGGCTACCGCGTCGGCATGGCCGTCTCAGCGCATTCCTAGCCGGGCGCTTCTTAGCGCGAGCACTTGTCCGCGCGAGCAGACGCAAATTCACCCGACACGCCGAAGAAAGCGGACACTTTCCGTCTGCTCGCCGTAGAAATCAGCCGGCGATCGATGAGCCGACGAAATAGCTGCCCAACAGGCACACGGCGATGAGAACAACCCACGCATCGGTGAGGCGACACAGCAGTGCGGGGGCATGGCGTACCTCCATGAACTCCCGGAAAATGATGCGCACCTTGATGAGCGCGATCACGATCGCGCTCACGGTGACGACAGTGCTGGCTCTCAACGTCCCGTTCTGATCGGCCGTGTGGTCGATCCAGATGTATGCGAGCGTCATCGACGTCAGGATCAACCAGACGATCAGCAGTCTCTTGTTGAAAGTGGTGGTCACAGTTCACCTCACGACGTAGAGCAATGCAAAGATCAGGACCCACAGGAAGTCGACGGTGTGCCAGTACGTCGCGCCCGTTTCGACCAGCTGTTGGGAGCGCCGGGCCGGGCTCTTCAACTGGTAGACGACAACTCCCAGCACGACGAAGCCGATCAACACGTGTATGCAGTGGATCGAGGTCAGGAAGAAATAGTGTTGAAAGAACTCGTTGCTGGTGAACGTGTTCCCCATGTGGATCTCCTTGACCCACTCGAGCACCTTGGAAACCAGGAACACGACGCCGAAGAAAATCGTCAAGAATGCGTTGGTCAATGCCGACCGGTACGCGCCCGTCCGGGACGCCTGCACACATCGGGCGATCGCCCACGAGCTCAGTAGCAAGGCGATCGTGTTGAAGATCCCGATGCGTAGATCCAGGTCTGCCTGCGACTGCAGGTAGAGCTCCTCGTTCTGGGTGCGGGAGACGAGGTAGACCGAGAAGTACCCCGTGAACAGAAGCGACTCGAAGAGCACGAACATCCACATGTCCGGCTGCCCGGGCACGAACTTGGTCGGCTTCTCCTCGAGTTGCGGCCGTGGGCCGGCGAGGTTCGTCATCGGACCGCCTCCACCGAGTCCGGTTGTGCAGCTTCACCTTTACCCGGAAGGTCGGGTAGTGGTCCGGTGCCGAAATCCTCGCGCTGGATCATCCTCCGCAGCAGCATGATGAAGACGGCGGTGTAGGTGACGAACACGACCATGTTGATCCACCAAGCTATCGCGCCGTTCCACGCGAAGGCGCCGCGCTGGAAGATCCACGCCGGCGCGACGACGACTTCGGTCAGCGCGTTGCACAGGCTGAGATAACCGAACCACTTCGGGAACACGCGGTTCTTGTCGAGCAGAATCGCCACCATCCACACCAGGGAGCCGATCATGAACACTCCCATGGTTCCGCTGAACGACAGGAACGCGAAATCGAAGAGCCACTGGATCAACTCGGGGTCACGGTCCGGCCGAAGCGCGCCAACGGTCATCGCGATCGCCATCACCATCATGCCGGGAATGGCGCTGAGCGAATAGATGATCAAGTACGAGTACGCGAAGAGCCGGCTCACGGACATCCGCCGCATCGAATACGCGAGGAGGGCGTTCATCGGGGCGCACATACCGGTGATGAGGAATACGACGCCGAACCCGGCGAGAATGCCGAGGTGGCGATCGCTGAACCACTGCACGACCATCGGGGTATCCCATGCGGGGCTCGCCGGCGGCTGGACGCGGGTGACGAAGAAGAACAGCACACCGTAGAGCTGGTAGAAGATCACCATCACCCACCACGCGAACCACAACTCGCGTTTGGGATGGTGACGGAAGTTCCAGACGAGCCTGCTCACCCGTGAGCCGGCGGGCGGGTCCGGCATCGTCAACGGCTCTGTTGTCGACGCGCTCATGCGGCGACCAGTTCCTGTGCTCGCTGCTGCCGAATCGTCTGGCCGAGAACGACTCCCATGACGACGATCCATACGAAGATCGCGATGTTCTTGACCCAGAACGACAACAGACCATCCCAGGCAAGCGGCCCGGTGGACGCCAGCGCGGTGAACGCGGCGGGTGCGAGCGCGACCGCGATCAGCAGATTGAAGTGTGCCACCCACGGTTTGAAGACGGGTTGATCCTGCCCATCCCAGTAGATCGCCAGCGCCAGCAGCAGGCATTGCGCGATCAGATAGGGAACCAGAATGGTGAAGGTGATCCACGCGAGATCGTTCAACAACTGGGTCAGTTCCGGCGCGCGTTCCGGGCGGAAGGCGCCGAGGAGCCAGAACATGTTCGCGATGAGAAAGAGTGTGGGCGGGCCGCCGGCGCAGGCGATCAGGCTGTAGGACACGATCGGCGTGCGGTGAGCCATCCGGCGTATCTGCATCGCCAGCAGGATCACGACGGGGATCAGACCCACGCCGAACCAGTTGAACAGGATCATGCTGTAGCGAATCCGCGCTGTCTCGTCGCGGTAGAAGGCGGCGACCTCCTCCGCGGACATGGTGGGTGACATCGGGTGAAGGAAGCCGGGAAACAGCAAGAAGGCGGATACCCAGATGATCGCCACTACGGGCAATGTCCAGAAAAGGATCAACTCGCCATCACGTTGTCTCATCGTCGAGCCCATCTCATGCGTAGCGTCGGTTGCCGATCGGCAACCAGCACGGTAGCCGATCGGCTACTAAATGGTCAATGCTCGGCTACCCTCGTCGCTGTGACGTCCACACAGGATGGCCTCAAGTTCAGCGAGATCACCCGCACCGCCGCCCAGACCCGCGTACTGGATGCGGCGTTGAAGCTGATCGCCGAGCACGGCGTCAGCGGAACGTCGTTGCAGATGATCGCCGACGAGATGGGCGTGACGAAGGCGGCCGTGTACCGCCAGTTCAAGACCAAGGAAGAGATCGTCATCGCCATCACGGAGCGAGAGATGAGCAAGCTCGAGGATGTGCTCGAAGCCGCCGAGGCCGAGGGACACCCCTTGCGGGCGCGTGCGGTGCTGCTCGACCGGATGGTCGAGCAGGCCATCGACCGCCGCGGCGCCTTCAACGTCCCGATGTTCGATCCGGTCATCATCCGCCTGCAGGCCGAGTACGAACCGTTTCAGCGGTTCATCGAACGTCTCTATGCGGCCCTGCTCGGCACGGAAGCCGGTGTCGAGGCGCGCCTCCACGCGGCGATGCTGTCCAGTGCGATCAGCGTGGCCGTCATGCACCCGCTGCTCGCCGACGTCGATGGTGAAACGCTGCGCCTGCAGTTGAAGCAGATGACCAGCCGCATGCTCGGAATCCCCGAATGACGAATCAAACCATCGCCGATGAGCACGCGATCCGTAGTCTCGTTCACCGGTACGCCGATGCGGCATCGCGCCGTGATCCGGCCGGTGTCGCAAGCACTTTCACCGCCGATGGCGAGTGGCATGCTCCAGAGTTGGGCCGTTTCAAGGGCCGCGAGGCGATGGTCGCGTTCTTCACCTCGATGCTCGACGGATGGAACGTCTTTCTCCAGGGGCTGCTGTCGGGCGTGGTCGTCGTTGACGCGGGGAATCCCGATCGCGCCGTGGGGCCGTTGGTTCGTTCAGGAGACCGGTCAGCGCTCCGAAGGCACCAACCTCATCATCTCGGGCGTGTACCACGACGAGTACATCCGCGACGCCGACTCGTGGCTGATCGCGCGACGCCGTTACGACGCGCTCTTGCGCAACACCGACGGCACGGTGACCGCGTTGCCATTCCCCGCTGACGTCCCTGCCATCGGTCTAGGGGTCGACCGGGACGGCGAACAACTGCTCGGTCGCGGAGTAGGGATCGGAAATATCGTCGGCGACCAAACCCGCCAGGCGGTCCAGATCGGGATGGCTGCGTAATCGCGTCTGCGCGAGCGACAGGATCTGCGCGCGTGCGCGGGCCTTGCGGCGTTCCGGGCTGTCGGCACGGTGATGCACCTCGATGGCCTCGACCAGCTCGGGGATGCCCTGCCCTTCTGCGGCAATGAGTTTCAGGATCGGCGCCTTGGTCTCGGCCCGCAGGTCTCGCGCCGTCTGATCCGCGCCCTCGCGATCCGCCTTGTTGATGACCACGATGTCGGCGACTTCGAGCAGACCCGCCTTGGCCGCCTGCACCGCGTCGCCCGCGCCGGGGTTGAGGAGGACGATCGTCGGGTCGGCGATGGCGGCGATCTCGATCTCGGACTGCCCGACACCAACAGTCTCCAGCACGACCAGGTCGTACGACAACGCCGCGAGCAGCCGGATCGCGGCGGGCACCGCAGCGGCCAGCCCGCCCAGATGACCACGCGTCGCCACGGACCTGATCAGCACGTCGGAGTCGTTGATATGTGCGGCCATCCGAATCCGGTCGCCGAGCAGCGCGCCCCCGCTGTAGGGCGACGACGGGTCGACGGCGAGCACGGCAACTCGCTTCTCCCGTTCGCGATAGGCGCCGACCAGCGCCCCGACCGTCGTCGACTTGCCCGCGCCCGGCGGACCTGTCACACCGATGACCCGCGGCGCAGGCGCCGCACCGAGCGCGTCGAGCACCTCGCCACGCCGTGGACTTTCGACCAGGCTCAGCAACCGGCCGGCCGCCCGGATGGATCCGTTACGTGCCGCGTCGATGAGCTCGTCGATGGTCATTGGTGCAGAAGTTTACGGCGTCTCAGCCATCCTGAGAATGCTATTCTCCTAGCTTGAGAGTGCCAGTTGCAAGAAAGGGAACCATATGCAAATCGCAGGTAGCTCGGCGATCGTCGTCGGAGGCGCAGGAGGCCTTGGCGAAGCCACGGTCCGGCGTCTGCACGGCGCGGGCGCCAAGGTGGTCGTCGCCGACCTTGCCGACGACAAGGGCAAGGAGCTGGAGAGCGAGCTCGGCGTGCGGTATGTGCGGACCGACGCCACCTCCGAGGAGTCGGTCAACGCCGCGGTCGCGGAAGCCGCGTCGCTGGCACCGCTGCGGATCTCGGTCGACACTCACGGCGGTCCCGCCGCCGGCGGCCGGCTGATCGGCAAGGACGGATCCCCGCTGGATCTCGAGGGCTTCAAGAAGACGATCGAGTTCTATCTGACGGCGGTCTTCAATGTGATGCGGCTGTCGGCCGCGGCGATCGCCAAGTCGGAGCCTCTCGAGGAGGGCGGCCGCGGCGTGATCATCAACACGGCGTCGATCGCGGGATACGAGGGACAGATCGGCCAGCTCCCCTACTCCGCCGCCAAGGGCGGAGTGCTGGGCATGACGCTCGTCGCCGCTCGCGACCTGTCGCCGCTGGGCATTCGCGTCGTCACCATTGCACCCGGCACGATCAACACCCCGGCGTACGGCAAGGCGGCCGACCAGCTCGAGCAGTACTGGGGCCCGCAGGTGCCGTTCCCCAAGCGCATGGGCAGGTCGACGGAATACGCCCAACTCGCCCAGAGCATCGCCGAAAACGACTATCTGAACGGCGAAATCATTCGTCTCGACGGAGCGCTGCGCTTCCCACCGAAATGACCGAGCAGAGCGGAGCACTCGCGGGGAAGGTGGCCTTCGTCGCCGGTGCCAGCCGCGGCATCGGCGCGACCGTCGCCACCGCGCTGGCCCGCGAGGGCGCCGCCGTCGCGGTCGCGGCGCGCTCCGAACAACAGGGCAAGGTGCCCGGAACGATCCATTCGGTGGCCGACGGCATCAGGTCGGCAGGCGGCCGGGCGATGCCGGTGTCGTGCGATGTCACCAGCGAGGAGTCCGTCGAGAATGCGGTAGCCGCAACGGTTTCGGAGTTCGGCGGCATCGACATCCTGATCGCCAACGCGGGTGTGCTGTGGCTCGGACCGATCGAGTCGACGCCGCTCAAGCGCTGGCAACTGTGCCTGAATGTCAACCTCACCGGCGTGTTCCTGGTGACCAAGGCCGTCATCCCGCATGTGAAGGCCCGTGGCGGTGGCTCGCTGGTGGCGATCACCACGACCGGCGTCGGCATGATCGAGCACGGAGCCAACGCCTACTGGGTGTCCAAGGCCGCGGTGGAGCGGCTGTATCTGGGTTTGGCCGCAGACCTCAAGCCGGACAACATCGCCGTGAACTGCCTGAGCCCGTCGCGCGTCGTGCTCACCGAGGGTTGGCAGGCAGGCGGTGGCGGCGTGGAGATCCCGCCCGAGATGGTCGAACCGCCGGAGGCGATGGCCGACGCCGCGGTGCTGCTGGCCCAGCAGGACGCATCCGGCATCACCGGCACGATCCAGCGTTCCGAGGAACTCACCGCCTAGCGGCCTCGAACGGCTCGCCGTCCAACGAGATCGACGGCCGCCCGTCGACTCCCTGCGGGACGTCCCCGACGAGCGTCACCCGGTACAGCCTGCGGTCGTGGTCGGTGGTCAGGTCGCTCGGCGCGAGGTGCACCGTGGAGCGGTTGTCCCAGAACGCGATGCTGCCGGGCTCCCACTTGAAGCGCACGGTGTACTCCGGCCGGGCCAGTTCGTCGTAGAACAGTCCGAGCAGTCTGCGACTCTCGTGCGGGGAGATTCCCACGATGTGGGTGGTGAAGCCAGGATTGACGTAGAGCGCCTTCTCCCCCGTCTCTGGGTGCACCCGGACTACGGGATGCTCGGTGATCAGCGGCCGTCGATTCACCCGTCGCTCATAGTCTTCGGTGGCGGTCGTTCCGTCGGGCGGCGAGAAGCGGTGGACGGCGCGGAGCCCCTCGGCAAGCCGACGGACAGGCGCCGACAGCCCTTCGTAAGCGGCCACGGTGTTGGACCACTGGGTGTCACCACCGTGCGGCGGGATCACCTCGGCCCGCAGGATCGACGCCGCGGGCGGATTGACCGCGGCAGTCACGTCGGCGTGCCAATTGGGCTTGTCGAAGCCACGACTGGTGCCGTAGCGCGCCTTGAACCTGTCTCTGAAGATCGGGTAGATCGTGGGGTAATTCGGATCGGGGATCGAATCGAACAGCGGATGAGCAGGCGTCGGCGCACCGAACGCCGACGCGAGACGCAGGTGGTCGTCGTGGTCGATGAACTGGTCGCGGAAGAACACCACCTTCCACTTCAACAACGCCGCGCGGATCTCGGCAACGTCCCGCTGCGCCAACGGCTTCGTCAGATCCACGCCGTGAATCTCGGCCCCCGTCCAGCCCGACTGCGGCCGGACGTCGATTGCCTGCCGTGTCTGTGTCTCTGTCGTCGTCATGCGTGGGTCCTCTCTGTCGTCAGATGTTGATCGGCTTGGGTGTCACACCGTCGAGGTCGTTCTGGGCTGACACGATGTCGTTGTAGCGGCCGTCGACGTAGGGCTTCAGGTCGACGTGAGTCTTCGTCGTGCCGGTCCCGTAGAGGCCGTCGGCGACGGTCTGGAACAGGGCTGTGGACGCAGGGTCGATCGGGTAGTAGGACGCGACTCCGTCCTCCTCGTACAGCTTCTTGCCCTGGTCGAAGGTGATGCCCTGCTGCTTGACGTAGTACTCGTTGATCCACTCGTCGGCGTGGGAGTCCTTCCAGTTGTTGGCGGCGATCGCCCGCCCGACGTAGTCACCGATCGCTGCGGCCTTGGCCGGGTCGTCGAGGATCTCCTTCCGCACGATCAGCGTCTGAATGCCGGTGTTGATGCCCTTGCCATCGCCCAGGATGGGCGGCTCGCCCAGCTGGTAGTACTGGTTGCCGAGCACGATCGCGGCGTCGACCGCCCCGGCGGCGAACGTCGGAACCACCTCGGCCCCAGCGAGTTCCACCGGCTGCACGTCGGTTTTGAGATCGAGACCGTGCTGCTTGAGCAGCGCGGCGGTGACCATGTGGCGACCGGAGCCCGGCGGGTAGGCCACGCGCTTGCCCCGAAGCTGCTCGATCGTCGTGATGCCGCTGTCCGGCTTGGCCACCAGGAAATAGCCCCCGCTGGTTCCGGGGTTGGCCTGCAGCCCGATGGTGACCAGATCGGTGACGCCGCTGTCGACCGCGATAGGCACCGGGGCCTCCCCGATGGACCCGACGTCGGCGGCGCCCGACCGCAAGGCCTCGATGACGGCGGACCCACCGCTGAAGTCGGCGAACTCCACGCCGTACGGAGCGTCCTTGCCCGCGTTGGCGAGGTTCCAAGGCAGCGACTGGGTGCCGTTCTGTTCGGCGATGACGAGCTTGGTGCCAGGCGGCACGTCCGTCTTGGCGGCGATCTGTACCGAGTCGATCGCGGCGTCGCGGTCGTCGTCGGAGAGTCCGCACGATGCCAGAAGCAATGGAATGAACAGCAGCAGAACAGTTTTCCGCAAGCGGGAGATACGGGTCATGTCTAGATCCTTCGTCGGGTGCGCTAGGCACGGGTCAGAGCTGAATTTCTCCGGTGACACCGAGTTCGGCCAGCAGGCGGCGTCGCAACGTCGCGAACTCGTGCGAATCGCGCGCTCTGGGCTTCGGAACCTCGACGTCGACGTCGAGCGAGATGCTGCCGTCGGTCAGCACGATCACCCTGTCCGCCAAGAGAATTGCTTCGTCGACGTCGTGCGTGACCAGAAGGACGGCAGGCTTGTGCCGGCGACACAAAGCCAGTAGCAGCCCGTGCATCTTGATGCGGGTGAGTGCGTCGAGCGCACCGAAGGGTTCGTCGAGCAGCAGCAGTTCGGGTTCGCGTACCAGCGCTCGCGCGAGTGCGACGCGCTGAGCCTCTCCCCCGGACAACGTCCTGGGCCACACCTTGGCCTTGTCGGTCAAGTTGACCTCACTCAACGCGGCCCGCGCCTGTTCCCGCACCGCGGCCGTCGCAGGCAGGCCGACCGTCACGTTGGTCAGCACGCGCTGCCACGGCAGCAGCCGGGGTCCTGGAACACGATGGCGCGGCGCTCCGGCACCCGGACGAACCCCTCGAAGTCGCCGTCCAGCGCACCGAGCGCCCGCAGGAACGTGCTCTTACCCGAACCACTGCGGCCCAACAGGGCGACGAACTCGCCGCTGCGGATCTCGACATTGAGGTCGTCGATGACCGGCTTGTTGCGGGGATCTCCGAACGCCTTTCGGACCCCTCGGGCGATGACGACGGTGTCGGTCGCCGCCTCAGTCACCGTCATATGCCCTCCTCCAGGTGAGCAGTCGCGCTTCGAGGAACCGGACGATCAGAATCGAGGTGAGCCCGAGGATCGCGTACACACCGATCAGCACGAAGACGACGTCGATCTGGAAGTACTCGCGGGCATCGGTCATCATCCGGCCGAGCCCCTTCTTCGCGTTGATGGTCTCAGCGAAGATCAGCGACAGCCAGGATGCGGTGAGCGCCAGTCGCAGTCCCACCAGGAAGCCCGGCAGCGATCCGGGCAGGATGACCCGGTAGATGAGTTCGGCGCGACCAACGCCGAAGGAGCGGGCCGCTTCCACCAGACCGGCGTCCACGCTGCGGATGGCGCTGAAGGTGTTGATGTAGATGGCCACCGCCACCGCAAGGGTGATCAGGGTGATCTTCGGGACCTCGCTGATGCCGAACCAGACGATCAGCAGCGGCACCAGGGCGAAGTTCGGTACCGCACGCAGCACCTCCATGTTCGCGTCGACGAAGTTCTCCCCTACCCGCGACAGACCTGACACCAGGGCCAGTGTCAAACCCAGCGCAATCCCGAACGCCGCTCCGTAGCCGACACGCAACAAGCTGGTGAGTAGGTGCTCCTGCAGGGATCCGTCGGCGATCAGGTGAATCGCTGCGCCGACCACCCTGCTCGGCGGCGGAACGGTGCGCTCGTTGAAAATGCCCGTGCTGGAGAGCAACTGCCACAGCGCGACGAGCAACACCGGACCGAGGAGCCGCTGCAGCGCACGTGGGACGAACTGCTTGCGTTGCCGCTTGCCCGCCAGCGCCCGCGGGTCGACGAGCGTCGCGTTGCGGCTCGATACGAGTGTCCGCCCGGGTACGGGAGAGCACCGTCGCCATGTCAGGCGGCCCCGAAGAACTCGCCTGCCAACGACTCGGATTCGCGGCCGTCGGGGCCGACGGGAACGTCACCGACCAGTGTGATGCGGTGCAATATCCGGTCGCCGTCGACGTGCTCGAAGTCCTGCGGCGCGAGGTGCAACGCCGCCCGGTTGTCCCAGAAGGCGACGCTGCCCGGCTCCCACTTGAACCGCACCGTGTACTCGGGCCGGTTGATCTCCTCGAACAGCAGGTCGAGGACGTGACGGCTCTCCCGTGGCGAGAGGTCGACAATCTCCCGGGTGAAGCCCGGGTTGACGTACAGCACGGGTTCGCTCGTCTCTGGGTGTATCCGGACGACCGGGTGGATCGACGCCAGCGGATTGCTGCGTACCAGGTCGCCGATCTTCTCCGAGCTGCGGTCGGCGGAAACGGTTGCGCCGAAGCGGTGTTCGGCACGAAGCTCCTCGATGAACGTGCGCACGGACGGCGACAGTCCCCGATAGACAGCGGCCACGTTGACGAACTGCGTGTCGCCGCCGTAGGCGGGCACGGCTTCGGCACGCAGGATGGAGTGCGACGGCGGATTGATCAACGGGGTGACGTCGGCGTGCCAGCCCGGCCCGTTCGGGCTTCGCTTCTTGCGGTACTTCGTCCCGTAACGGTGGTCGTAGGCGGCGGGTGAGACGGTGTGGATCTGCGGAAAGCCGGGCGGCGCCGAATCGCCCTCGTAGGGGTGCCCGGGAGTCACGTCGCCGAACTGTGCCCCGAAGGCGATCTGCGCCGCGTGGTCAAGGGACTGATCGCGGAAGAAAACCACCTTCCACTCGTGCAGTGCGGCCCTGATCGCCGCCAGTTCCTCATCGGCCAACGGCGCGGATATGTTCACCCCGGTGATCAGTGCGCCGGTCCAGCCGGACAGCGGACTGACCTGCAGCGCGGTATCCGTTGCAGCGGTCATCTACCCGTCCCCTCGAAAGTGATTGCAAACATCGACGATTCGACGTTAGCGGCCACGCGCCGAGAGGTTACGGGTTTGAATCGACGTGAAAAGAACCGCGCGACGCACCGGGTTGGCGACGGCGACGGCGGTTTCGGAGGAGCTCTACTTGTTCTTCGCGATCAGCCCGTCGACGATCTTGTTGAAGTCGGCGGTCCCGAAGGAGACGTACTCCGCGAGGTTGGCGTAGTCCAGCGACGCCATCACCGACTTCTCCAGTTGGATGTTCATCAGGCGCTTGGTGGCCTCGACGGCCTGTTGAGGCAGCTCCAGGATTTTCTTTGCGCATGCGATCGCATCGGCCAGCGGGTCGGCGACGACATGGTTGGCCAACCCGAGTTCGAGCGCTCGCTGGGCCTTGATCCGCACACCCGTCAAGGCGAACTCCTTGGCCTGCAACAGGCTGATCTGCGAACCCCAGACCAGCGGGCCGCCGTCGGCGGCCACCAGACCGATCGACACGTGCGGGTCGGCGAAGAACGCGGTCTCGGCCATGTAGACGATGTCCGAGAGCGCCGCCAGGCTGCAGCCCAGCCCGACGGCCGGACCGTTGACCGCGGCGATCACCGGGATGCGGCATCGCACCATGCCGATGACGAGGTCACGGCCGTGCTTGATCGTCTTCTGGCGCAAGGCTTCGTCGTTGCGCAAGCTCGTCGAGGTAGTTGAAGTCGCCGCCGGCCGAAAATGCCCGGCCCGCGCCGGTGATCACCGCCGCCCGCGCGTCGACATCCTCGTTGAGCGCTTCCCAGATCTTGGCCAGCCCGACGTGTAGCGGGTCGTTGACCGCATTGAGCTCATCGGGCCTGTTGAGCGTGATGATGCGCAGGGCACCGTCGGCCTTGACATCGATTTCGGCTGGCATGTCGTACATTTCAGATCCCTTCGTTCTTCGCGCGAGCGCTCATCACACGCCCAAACCCAATATGCGGGAAGCGATGATGTTCTTCTGAATCTGTGAGGTGCCGCCCATGACGCTCTGGGCGCGGCTGTACATGTAGGCGCCGAACAGTTCGGGATCACCGGTCCCGACGGTGGCCAGCGCCGCGTGACCGACGGACTGCTCGACCCAGGTCATCAACAGCTTGTCGAGCGAGCCCTGCGGGCCGTGGGTGATGCCGTCGAGCTGCTCGGAGAGTCGCCTGCGCACGTGCAGCCGCAGCATCTCGGTCTGCACCCATGCCCAGGACAGCTCTTCGGGTGTCGTCCCATCGACACGGGATGCCAACTGGCGCACCAGCTTCCCGTATCGGGCGGAGAAGCCGAGAGTCGACGGCTCCCGTTCATGGCTGACGACCGTCATGGCCAGTTTCCAGCCTTCGCCCGGTGCCCCCACCATGTTCTCGGCAGGCACTCTGGCTCCGTCGAAGGACACCTGGCCGAATTCCTTGGTGACGCCGCTGATCATCTTCAGCGGCCGTTGCTCGACACCGGGCTGGTGCATCGAGACGACGAATGCCGAGATGCCCTTGTGCTTGGGCACGTCCTTGTCGGTGCGCGCCAACAGCAGACACCAGTCGGCGACATCGGAGTAGCTGGTCCAGATCTTGTGACCGTGGATCACGTATTCGTCGCCCTCGCGGGTGGCGGTGGTGGTCAGCGAGGCGAGGTCCGAGCCGGCGCCGGGCTCGGAAAAGCCTTGGCACCACCGTTCGCTGCCGTTGATCATGCCGGGCAGGAACCGCTGCTGGAGTTCCTCGCTGCCGTGGTGGCCGAAGGCGACGACGAGGTACCCGAGGCTCGGCCGTGCCGGGGCGCCTGCCTTCGCGATCTCTTCGTCGACGATCACGTCGTAGACCGGCGGCAAATCCTGGCCGCCGTACTCCTTGGGCCACGATGTCCCGAAGAAGCCCTCCTGGTAGAGCGCTTGATGCCAGGCGCCCTGGGCGGCCCAGTACTCGTCGCCCGACGTCGGGAACTTGCCCTTCTGCTCGGTCAGCCAGCCGCGCAACCTGTCCCGGAACGCGGCTTCCTCCGGCGAATCACGAAAGTCCAATGGTCAGCTCCTCCAGCTTCACGGGCCACAGTTCGGTGGCCGTCAGCACCCGGCGCAGGTAGACGTGCGCGAGACATTCCCACGTGTTGCCGATACCGCCGTGCACCTGAATCGACGTTTCACAGACGGTCAGTGCCGCACGCGCACAATAGATCTTGGCCACCCGCCCAGCCGCCATGGCCTCCGCTTCTGGGCAGCTCGTCGACCGCCCATGCGGCGTGGCGGGACACGCTGATGGAGCCTTCGATGAGCGCGAGGCTCTCGGCCAACAGGTGCCCGACCGCCTGATACGACCCGATGGTCGAACCGTACTGCTCGCGAACCTTGGCGTACTCGCATGCCAGCGCATGGGTGCCGCGGGCGGCTCCGACCAGGTCGGCGCACGTGACCGCGAGCGCGAGCGCACGCCAGCGCCCGGCGTCCTCCGGGGAGAGCTCACCGAGGTCCGACGGCGACTCGACCACTCCGGCAGCGCTTCTCGTCATGTCGACGGACGTGAGCTCCCCCGGTGGAGGCGACGGCTCGCGACCGAGCGCCCGTCGCAGATCGTCGGCCATCACCGGCCCCAGGAACGGCACGTCGACGAGGCCGCGCGCGAACTCCTCGGCGACGATGGCCACCTCGACACCGGACGCGCCGTCGGAGCGCAGTGTGCGAAAACCGGTGGCGTCAACGGCCTTCTCCAGCCGGGCGATTCGAGCCTCATCATCGAGATCTGCGACCGAACCAGGCCCCAGATCGTCGGCCAGCTTGGCTGCGGCGTCCCGCAGCTGCTGCTGTTCACTTGTCAGACGGACGTCCACAGACGCTCCTTCAGCACTCGACGCAACACCTTTCCGGATGGCAGGCGCGGTATTTCGGCCACGAACTCCACGCGACTCGGCCGCTTGTACGACGCGAGGGAATCTGCGACCAGAGCGATCAGTTCCTGGGCTTCGACGGGCTGACCCCTGGCTGCGCGGGGGCCCCAATCTTGACGGCGGCGACCACGGCCTCGCCGTCTGCCGGCATCGGGGACACCGAACACGGCGCAGTCCTCGACCGAGGGATGTCCGTGCAGGACGGCTTCGATCTCGGCGGGGGCGACCTGAAAACCACGCACCTTGATCATCTCTTTCGAGCGGTCGGTGATACGCAGCCAGCCCTCGGCGTCGACGTGCCCGACGTCGCCGGTCCGGTACCAGTCGTCCGAAAAGGCTCCGGCTGTAGCCGAATCCGGCAGATAGCCGGCCATCACGGAGTCCGATCGCACCTGGATCTCGCCGAGCTCCCCCGGCCCCACCGCCTGGCCGGTTTCGAGCGAGACCACTCGGATGCTGACACCCGGCACCGCACGACCCACGGTGTCCAGACGCGCGCCCTCGATGTCATTGCACGAGATCACCGGCAGTTCGCTGGCGCCGTATGCGGTCACCCAGTTCACGCCCGCCCTGCCGCTCACGGTTTCGGCGACGCTTTCGGTGACCGGGGTCGCGCACCACATCACATACCGCAGCGACGACAGGTCGTACTTTTCGAGCTCCGGATGTGCGGCCAGCGCCAGAGCGATGGGCGCGACGGCCATTTCGACGGTGATCCGGTCGGTCTCGATATGGCGCAGCATCTGGTCGATGTCGAACCGGCGGTGCAGCCGGATCCAGGCGCCCGTCTCGATCGCCATCGCGATGTTGAGAAGTCCGAGGATGTGCGACGGCGGCGTCATGATCTGCATGCGGTCCGCAGACGACAGTTGCAACGCGTCGCGCCAGTGCCGCACTGCGACGGCGAACGCGCCGTGGGTGTGGCGCACAGCCTTGGGCATGCCGGTTGTACCGGAACTGAAGACGAACAAGGCGTCGGACTTCCGGCGCGCGGCGTTTCGAAGGCTCGCTTACCCGGCGCGACGGCTTCATCCAGTGACAGCATGGGCATCAACTCGGCGAGCACCGGATGGTCGCCGACGGCGTGCGAAGGCTTGGTCAGCGCGAGTGCATGCTCGACCTCTGCGCGCTTCCATGCCGGGCTGATCAGGACCGCCGACGCGCCCAGCAGCCAGATGGCACGCAACGCGAAGACGAATTCGGGACGATTGGACGACATGAGCGCGACCCGGTCACCCGCCCGCACACCGCGATGCTCGAGAGTGGTCGCCATGCCACTGGTCAGGGCGTCGAGTTCAGACAGCGTGTACTCCCGCTCCTCGAAAGCGAGCGCGATCGCCTCACTCACAGCTTGTCCTCACTCGCCGCTGTCGGCCTCCACGATGCAATTGAGAATAGCGTATCATTTATCGAGAATGATATTCTCTAATTCACAGAATCGATGTGCCAGGAGGGGCTTGATGACGGCGGAACCGGTGCCGAACTCACCCGCCGACGCCGGGCAAGTGACGATCGTGCTCGATCGGAAAAAGGTGTCGGTGTCCCGGGTGGCGAACGAGACGCTTCTCGAGAGCGCCCGGCGCGCCGGTCTGTCCCCGCCGTTCTCCTGTGAAGCGGGAAACTGCGGCACCTGCATGGGCAAACTCGTCGAGGGCAAGGCCACCATGCGCATCAACGACGCGCTGGACGAGGACGAAGTCGAGGACGGGTACATACTGACCTGCCAAGCCGTACCGGACACCGATTCGATCAGCGTCAGCTACGACGACTGAGCCGACGGAGCCTCGGCGTGTTCGTCGAGTCGCGGCGGCGGCCGGTATTCGGGGTCGTACCCGTCGACGTGGATCGGGCTGCCGACCAACCGGAAATCCCCTGCGGTGACGACGACTTCGGGCGTCGCCTCCAATGCTTCTGGCAGTGTGCGCACCGCGGCGGCCGGAATCCCCAGCGGACGCAATCGCGCTTCCCACCCCTTTGCGCTGTCGGAGGCGAGCGCGGAGGCGACGACGGCGAGCACCTCCTCGCGCCGTGCCGCGCGCTCGGCCATCGTCAGAAAACCCTCGATCCCGGCCTCGGTGGCGAACGACTTCCAGAAGGCGTCATGCGTGATGAACAGCGCAAGATACCCGTCGGCTGTCGCGAATAGCTGCGCCGGAACGTAATACGAGTGTGCGCCGTACGGGTATCGAAGCGGCTCGGCGCCGTCGTTCAGATACGCCGATGCGCGGTAGTTCAGCTGGGAGAGCATCACGTCGCGCAGCGACACGTCCACCTGTCCCCCACGCCCCGAGACGATCTGCGCGAGCAGGCCGAGCGCCGCGGCCAAGCCGGTGGAGTTGTCGGCCGAAGAGTAACCCGGCAGGGTCGGCGGATCGTCCGGATGGCCGGTCATCGCCGCAACGCCCGTCGCCGCCTGAATGACGTAGTCGAACGCCGGATCGTCGCCACCGTTCAATCCGAACCCCGTCAGCGCGACGCAGACGATGCGGTCGTTGAACTGTCGCAATGCGTCGTAGGTGAGACCGAGCCGCTTGATCGCGGAGGGTTTCATGTTGACCAGCAGCGCATGCGAATCCGCGACGAGTTCACCGAGGCGCCGACGACCCTCCTCGGACCGCAGGTCCAGGCACACACTCTGCTTGTTGCGGTTCAGGCTCGCGAAGTAGCTGTCACTGACTTGGCGGGAGATCTCGCCACCCGGCGGCTCGATCTTGATCACCTCGGCGCCGAGGTCGGCCAGCAGCATGGTCGCGTACGGGCCCGCGAGCATGACGCCGACCTCGAGGATCCGGATGCCGGCCAGCGGGCCCGGCGGCCCGGGTTCGGTCACCGCACGGCCTTGGCGATCTCCGCAATCACCTCGCGCGTGCGGTATTTGGAGGCGATCAGTTCGTCGCGGGTATCGCCGATCGGCAGCAGGCGGACCGACAGGTCGGTCACTCCGGCGTCCGCGAACTGGCGAAACCGCGCGAGGATCGACTCCTCGTCACCGGCCGCGGTCAGATCGCCGACGTCGCGGGCTTCGCCGCGATCCAGCAGTCGCTGGTAGTTGGGCGACGTCTCCGCCTCGGCCAGGATCCGGTTGGCGCGTTCCTTCGCGGCGTCGATCTCGGAGTTGGCGCACAGACACACCGGGATACCCGCCACGATTCGTGGCGCCGGGCGGCCGGCGTTGTCGGCGGCCTTGGTGATGCGCGGCGCGATGTGCTCGCCGATCGCACGCTCGTCGGCCATCCACAGCACGGTGCCATCGGCGAGTTCGCCTGCGATCTGCAACATCACCGGCCCGAGGGCCGACACGAGCACCGGCATCGGTGTCTCGGCACCCAGGACGGTCGGGTTGTGCACGGTGAAGGTGTCGTTCTCGACGTCGACATCACCCGGGCCTGCCAGCGCGGGGTTGAGCACTTCGAGATAGTCGCGGGTATATGCGGCGGGCTTCTCATAGGGGATGCCGAGCATGTCGCGCACGATCCAGTGGTGCGACGGGCCGACGCCGAGCGCCAGCCGTCCCCCGGCCATCGCATGCACCGAAAGTGCCTGGCGGGCAAGCGCGATCGGATGCTGCGCCTGCAGCGGAACGACGGCGGTGCCCAGCTCGATGCGTGACGTGTGGGCCGCCATCAATGCCACCATGGTCAGGCAGTCGAAGTCGTTGGGCACCTGCGGCATCCAGGCGGTGTCCATGCCGGCGGCTTCGGCCCACTCGATGTCGGCCACCAGCTTGGACACCTTGCGCGCCATATCCCCGCGCTCGGCCCCGATCATGACACCCAGTCTCATGACTGCCCCGCCTTCCGTGAGTGCTCCGCCGAACGTGCGGCCACGGCGAAAAATGCCCGGAAATTTCGCAGCCGACGCACGCTCGGCGAACGCTGGTTCATTCGGCGGCCTTCTCGGTCAACGCCCGGACATCGCGCACCAGTGTCTCCAACGGTGTACCGGTGGGGAACACCGCCGCGGCGCCCGCGTCGAGCAGTTTTTGCACGTCCGATTCCGGGATCGTGCCACCCACCACGACGGCGATGTCACCGGCATCGGCTTCGCGCAGCGCGTCGACGGTGCGGGTGGTCAATGCGACGTGTGCCCCGGACAGAATCGAAAGCCCCACCAGGGCAACGTCTTCCTGCAGTGCGATGGACACGATGTCCTCGATGCGCCTGCGGATGCCGGTGTAGATGACCTCGAAACCGGCATCGCGCAGCGTGCGCGCGACGATCTTGGCTCCGCGGTCGTGGCCGTCGAGGCCGGGTTTGGCGACGAGAACCCTGGGGGCCATCTAGAACACCACCGGCTGCTGGAACTCGCCCCACACCGCTTTGAGCGCCGAAACCATCTCACCCACAGTGCAATAGGCATTCGCGCAGTCGATCAGCTTGTGCATGAGGTTGTCGTCCCCCTCTGCCGCGCGCGTCAGCGCAGCGAGCGCTTCCTTCACGGCGACGTCACTGCGCTCGGCCTTGACCTTGGCGAGCCGCTTGAGTTGAAGGTCGCGACCCTCGGCGTTGAGTTCGTAGGTGGCGATCTCCGGTGGCGGCTCGTCGACGACGAACTTGTTGACACCGACCACCGGGCGCTCGCCCGATTCGACCTCCTGGTGGATCTTGAACGCCTCATCGGCGATCAGACCCTGCAGGTACCCGTCCTCGATGGCGCGCACCATGCCGCCGTGCGTTTCGAGGTCACCCATGATCTCGATGATCTTCTCTTCGGTGGCGTCGGTCAGCGCCTCCACGAAGTACGACCCGCCCAGCGGGTCGGCCACCTTCGCGACTCCGGTCTCGTACGCCAGGATCTGCTGGGTGCGCAGCGCCAGCGTCGCGGACTCCTCGCTGGGCAGCGCGAACGGCTCATCCCACGCGGCGGTGAACATCGACTGCACGCCGCCGAGCACCGCGGCCATCGCCTCGTAGGCCACGCGGACGAGGTTGTTCTGGGCCTGGGGCGCATACAGCGAGGCCCCGCCCGCGACACAGCCGAACCGGAACATCGACGCCTTGTCCGTGGACGCGCCGTAGCGTTCGCGCACGATCGTGGCCCACCGGCGGCGGCCTGCCCGGTACTTGGCGATCTCCTCGAAGAAGTCGCCGTGCGTGTAGAAGAAGAAGGAGATCTGCGGTGCGAACTGGTCGATGGTCATGCGGCCCCGTTCGACGACGGTGTCGCAGTACGTCACGCCGTCGGCGAGGGTGAACGCCATCTCCTGAACCGCGTTGGCGCCTGCGTCGCGGAAGTGCGCGCCTGCCACCGAGATCGCGTTGAACCTCGGCACCTCGCCCGCGCAGAACTCGATGGTGTCGGCGATCAGTCGCAGGGACGGCTCCGGCGGCCAGATCCAGGTGCCGCGCGAGGCGTACTCCTTGAGGATGTCGTTCTGGATGGTGCCGGTGAGCTTCTCGCGCGGCACGCCCTTCTTCTCTGCGGCCGCCACGTAGAAGGCCAGCAGGATCGCGGCGGTGCCGTTGATCGTGAAGCTGGTGCTGATCTTGTCCAGCGGGATGCCGTCGAACAGGATCTCGGCGTCGGCCAGCGTGTCCACCGCGACTCCGACCCGGCCGACCTCTTCGCCGTACTCCTCGTCGTCGGAGTCGTAGCCGCACTGGGTCGGCAGATCCAGCGCGACCGACAGTCCGGTTCCGCCCTGATCGAGCAGGTATCGGTAGCGCTGGTTGGACTCCTCGGCCGTGCCGAAGCCCGAATACTGCCGGAACGTCCAGGTCTTGCCGCGGTAGCCGCTCGCGAAGTTGCCGCGGGTGAACGGGTAGGTACCCGGCGCCGGCGGCTCTCCGCTGCGGTCAGCCGGTCCGTAGATGGGCTCGAGCGGGATGCCGGAGGGGGTCTGTACAGGCTCGGTCATCAATGGATAACGTACTTGCAAAAAATGAGAATGCCAATACCGCACGCCGGAAACGTGCAGTGAGCGGGACCCGCGACAGCCCCAATCCGGCGACTGAAGGCCCAGTAAACAGCGATTATGGCACTTGCCTAGAATGAGAATGCCAATACCACTTTTGTTGCATTCCTGTAGCATCCCGGGACAGCGCACACGAGGAGGCCCATGTCCACCTTCACCGACCGCACGCTTGTCGTGTCAGGCGGCAGCCGCGGCATCGGGTTGGCGATCGCGCTGGGCGCGGCAAAGCAGGGCGCAAACGTCGTCCTGCTCGCCAAGACCTCCGAACCGCACCCCAGGCTGCCCGGCACCGTGCACACCGCTGTGGCCGACGTGGAGGCCGCGGGAGGGAGGGGCGTCGCGGTGGTCGGCGACGTGCGCTCCGAAGATGACGTGCAGCGTGCGGTGGACGCGGCGGTCGAGCACTTCGGCGGCGTCGACATCGTGATCAACAACGCCAGCGCCATCGCGACCGAACCGACCGAGGATCTGGCCGCCAAGAAGTTCGACCTGATGATGGACATCAACGTCCGCGGCACATTCCTGCTGACCAAGGCGGCGCTGCCGCACCTGCGCAAGTCCGCGAATGCCCACGTCATCACGCTGGCGCCGCCGATGAACATGAACCCGTACTGGCTGGGCGCTCATCCGTCCTACACGTTGTCGAAGTACGGGATGACGCTGTTGTCGCTGGGCTGGGCGGCCGAGTACGCCGACGCGGGCATCGGCTTCGCATGCCTGTGGCCAGAGACGTACATCGCCACCGCCGCGGTCGCGAACGCACCCGGCTTCCAGGAGGCGCTGGCCCGGTCCCGCGATCCGCAGATCATGGCCGACGCGGCGGTCGCGATCCTGTCCCGCCCGGCCGCGGAAATCAACGGGAAATGCTTCATCGACGTCGAGGCTCTGGCCTTGGCCGGCATCACCGACTTGTCCGGCTACGGCGGTGGGGACGACCCCATCCTTGATATCTTCGTCGACAAACCATGAGCATCTCTTTGCTGCTTGAGATGGCAGCCTCGACAAACCCGGACCGGACCGCGTTGGTGTCCGGCGAGATGCGACTGACGACAGACGAACTGAGCGCGCTCGCCGATGGCGGTGCAGGTGTCATCGCAGCCACGGGTGCCTCCCACGTCGCTTACGTCGGCGTGGGCGGGGCCATGCTGCCGCTGTTGCTGTTCTCCTCTGCGCGCGCAGGCGTGGCGTTCACGCCCCTCAACTACCGCCTGAGCGGTGACGGCCTGCGCGAACTGATCGACCGCCTGCCGCAGCCGCTGGTTGTGGCCGATGCGGAATACGTTGACGTCGTCGCCGGAGCAGGCAAGCAGCTCATCGAGTCCAGGGAGTTCATCGCGGCTGCGCGCACGGCCGAGCCGGCTGCGGAGTTCCCGGACCCCGAGGACGTAGGCGTCGTGCTGTTCACCTCGGGCACGACGTCGCGGCCCAAAGCCGTTGAGCTGACCCATAACAACTTGACCAGCTACATCACCGGAACGGTCGAGTTCGACTCTGCCGAACCCGGCGATGCCGCGCTGATCTGTGTGCCGCCGTATCACATCGCGGGCGTGAGCGCGGCACTGTCGAATCTGTATGCCGGCCGAAAGATGGTGTACCTGCCGCAGTTCGACGCCGCCGAGTGGCTCCGGCTGGTCCGTGACGAAGGCGTCACCTCGGCTACCGTCGTGCCGACGATGCTGGATCGCATCGTGACGGCCCTGGAGTCGCAGACGGCCGGGTTGCCCGCATTGCGGACCCTTGCCTACGGCGGCTCGAAGGTCGCACTTCCGTTGGTGCGCAAGGCACTCGGACTGCTGCCCGAGGTCGGTTTCGTCAACGCCTACGGGCTGACCGAGACGAGCTCGACGATCGCGGTGCTCGGGCCCGACGATCACCGCGAGGCCCTCGCCTCGTCCGACGAATCGGTCGGTCGGCGGTTGGGATCGGTGGGTCAGCCGGTCCCCGGGATCGAGGTACAGATCCGTGCCGACGACGGCACCGTCCTCGGGCCCGGCGAAACCGGGGAGCTGTTCGTGCGCGGCGAGCAGGTTTCCGGCCGCTACTCCGAGATCGGGTCGGTACTCGACGCCGAGGGCTGGTTCCCCACCAAGGACGTCGCGATGCTCGACGCGGACGGGTATCTGTTCATCGGCGGCCGCTCCGACGACACGATCATCCGCGGCGGAGAGAACATCGCGCCTGCCGAGATCGAAGACGTCCTCGTGGAACATCCGTCGGTGCGTGACTGCGTCGTCGTGGGCCCGGAGGATCCGCAATGGGGCCAGATCATCGTCGCGGTCGTGGTGCCCGCGGACAGTACAAACCCCGACCCCGAAGAACTGCGTGAGCACGTTCGCGCACACCTGCGTGGATCGCGTACGCCCGATCGCGTGGTATTCCGAGACGAGCTACCCACGAACGCGACCGGCAAGGTGCTGCGCCGCGAACTGGTCGCCGAGTTGACAGCCTCGAATTAGCAAGGAGCCGAACATGATCAAGAACGGCACGCGCCTGCAGAGCCAGGTGTGCGACACGCAGGTGATCGTCGTGCGCAGCGCCGACAGCCTCGACGACCTCCGCGCAGGCGGGGTGGCGATGGTGCCTCTCGACAGCCAGAAAGATCCAGCGAAGGCTTCCGAATTATCGCTCGATCCGGCGTTCTCCGAGGGCAATGCGATGGGCAAGCGCTACGTCGACGAGACCGGCGCCGAGGTGCTCGTGACCAAGGCCGGCGCGGGCACGCTGTCCGTCGGCACGACCGCCCTGTCCCTCAAGGAAGCCAAGCCGCTGCCGGCAAGCGACTGATACCTTCGGCCATGTGAAGCCCCGCAGGCTGCTGGTTCGGTATGCCGCAGGGCTCACGTTCGCCTATCTGCTGACGACCGCCGAGGTCTCCGCGCTCGTCGTATCGCTGACCGGCCGTGGCGGCGTCACCACAGCAATCATCGTGGCCGCGGTGGCAGTGGTCGTCGTGGGGACGGCGACGGTCGCAGTGGGCGCCGTCCTGCTCGTCGCTCCCGCGATGCGCTGGCTCGGGATACGGGAACCCACGGACGCCGAGCGGCAGTCGGCACTGAAGATCCTGCGGCGGCAGTCCGTGATCACCGCGGCGCCGTGGGCCCTCGGTGCCGCCGTGATGATTCCGCTGAACCTCAACGCCGACGCGGAGGTTCAGGTCGTGATGTTGTCAGCGATCCTGTTCGGCGCGATCGCGACGGTGTGCACCGGCTTTCTCTTCACGCTGCGGACACTTCGCCCGCTGCTGGCCGGCGTGACAAGGGATTTCAGCCAGATCTCGGAGATCACCGCCCCTGGTGTGCGGGCCCGGCTGCTGCTCATGTGGACGGTGTGCACGGCCCTGCCCGGCGTGGCCATCGCCTTGCTGCTGATCATGCGGTCGAACGGATGGATCATCCAGAAGTCCACACAGATCGAACTGGCCCTGCTGGTGCTTGCCCTCGTCGCCGTCGTGCTCGGGCTTCGGGCGATGATCCTGGTGTCCCTCTCGATCTCGGATCCGGTGCGCGAGGTGGTCGATGCGATGGCCGAGGTCGAGCGCGGCGAGATCGACAGGACGCTCGACGTGTACGAATGGTCCGAAATCGGGCGACTGCAAAGCGGATTCAACCGGATGGTCGCCGGACTGCGCGAACGTGAACAGCTGCGCGATCTGTTCGGCCGTCACGTCGGTGAGGAAGTGGTGCGTCGTGCGGTTGACGACGACGAGTCGTTGTCGGGCGACTCGTTGTCGGGCGACGAACGCAATGTCGCGATTCTCTTCATCGATCTCGTCGGCTCGACCCAGCTTGCGGCCACCCACGAACCACATGAGGTCGCTGCGGTGCTCAACGAGTTCTTTCGGATGGTCGTCGACCAGGTCGATCAGCACGACGGCCTGATCAACAAGTTCCAGGGCGACGCAGCGCTGGCGGTGTTCGGCGCACCGCTGCGCACGACCGACCCCGCCGCGGCCGCACTGTCCACCGCGCGCACGCTGGGTGTCGAACTACGCAGACTCCCAGTGGATTTCGGCATCGGGGTGTCTGCGGGCCCGGTGTTCGCCGGCAACATCGGCGCGCAGAACCGCTACGAGTACACCGTCGTCGGCGACGCGGTCAACGAGGCCGCCCGACTCGCCGACCGCGCCAAGGACTTCGACGGACGGGTGCTGTGTTCGGGCGCCGCGCTCGAGCAGGCGGCTGATGCCGAACGCAGGCGCTGGAGTGCCCACGGTTCGGAGGTGCTGCGCGGCCGCTCCGCCCCGACGGACTTCTCAATACCCGTACACGCAGGTCAGGCCGCAGGTTAGGGACGCGCTCCAAACGGGAATGCACGTGTATGACTTTGCGCACTGCGGACACCGCAGTCGCTGCTCGGACACGCATTCGGACCGGCGAGCACGCCGACCCGACGAGCGGTCTTGCACCGGGTTTCGCGCAGGCCAACCTGGTCGTGCTGCCCGCGGAGCATGCGCTCGACTTCATGCGGTTCTGCGTGCGCAACCCGAAACCGTGCCCGCTGCTCGAGGTCACCGACACCGGATCGCCATTTCCGGCCAGACTCGCGGCCGATGCCGACCTGCGCACCGATGTGCCGCGCTACCGGGTGTTCCGCGATGGCCGGCTCATTGACGAGCCGACGGATGTCATGCGCTACTGGCGCGCGGACCTGGTGTCGTTCCTGCTGGGATGCTCGTTCACGTTCGAATGGGCGTTGGCATCCGCCGGACTGCCGCTTGCGCACCAGCTGCAAGGCGTCAACGTCCCGATGTACCTCACGAGTCGCCGCTGCGTGGACGCGGGACCATTCACGGGGCCGCTGGTGGTGTCGATGCGACCGTTCCTGCCTTCGGCCATCCCACACGTCGCGGAGGTCTCCGCCCGCTTCCCGGCCATGCACGGCGCTCCCGTTCATGTCGGGGACCCCGAGGCGCTCGGCATCGCCGACCTCGACGCACCTGATTTCGGTGACCGCGTACGGATCGGTCCCGGCGAGGTCCCGGTCTTCTGGGCATGCGGAGTGACGCCGCAAGCCGTCGCCCTCGAGGCACGCCCATCCTTGGCGATCTTCCACGCGCCGGGCCACATGTTCATCACCGATCGACGCCATATCGATTTCGATTGCCAGGAGGAGGGCCATGACCATCCATGACGCCCCAGAGCGGCGCCACGTCGGCCCCGAAGAGATCCGGAAAGCGGTGCGCGGCGCCGCGATCGGTAACACCGTCGAGTGGTACGACTTCGCGATCTACGGCTTCCTGGCCACCTTCATCGCAGACAAGTTCTTTCCCTCGGGCGACGAGACCGCGGCTCTGCTCAGCACGTTCGCCGTCTTCGCGGCGGCGTTCTTCATGCGGCCGCTCGGTGGCTTCTTCTTCGGACCCCTCGGTGACCGCATCGGGCGCCAGCGGGTGCTTGCACTGGTCATCCTGCTGATGTCCGGCTCCACCTTCGCCATCGGGTTGGTGCCCAGTTACGACTCGATCGGCGTTCTCGCACCGCTTCTGCTGCTGTTCCTTCGTTGCGTACAAGGCTTTTCGGCAGGCGGCGAGTACGGCAGCGGCGCGTGCTTTTTGGCCGAGTACGCACCCGACAAACACCGCGGCTTCGTCGTCTCCTTCCTGGTGTGGTCTGTGGTCGTCGGCTTCCTGCTGGGATCTCTGACCGTGACCGGCCTGGAAACCCTGCTCTCCGAGAGCGCGATGGACTCCTACGGGTGGCGCATCCCGTTCCTCATCGCGGGTGTGTTGGGAGTCGTCGGCCTCTATATCCGGTTGCGTCTCGGTGACACTCCGGATTTCGAGAGGTTGCGCGACGAAGGTGAAGTCGCCGAGTCACCATTGAAGAAAGCGCTCACCACGTCGTGGCGACCCATCCTGCAGATCGCCGGACTGGTGGTGATCCACAATGTGGGCTTCTACGTGGTGTTCACCTTCCTACCGAGCTACTTCACGAAGACACTCGAGTTCACCAAGTCCAACGCGTTCGTGTCGATCACCATCGCGAGCCTTGTGGCGTTGGTCCTCATCCCGCCGCTCGGAGCGCTGTCGGACCGGATCGGCCGCAAACCGTTGCTCATCGCGGGTGCAGTCGGTTTCGCGGTGTTCGCCTACCCGCTGTTCCTGTTGCTCAACAGCGGCTCACTTGCCGCGGCCTTCGGCGCGCATGCCGGCCTGGCCGCGATCGAATCGGTCTTCGTGTCGGCATCGCTGGCCGCCGGGGCCGAGCTGTTCGCCACGCAGGTACGGTCCAGCGGCTACTCGATCGGATACAACGTGTCCGTCGCGCTGTTCGGCGGCACGGCACCGTATGTGGCGACGTGGCTGGTCGATCGCACGGGCAATGTGATCGCGCCCGCCTTCTACGTCATCGCGGCGGCGATCGTCACCCTTGCGACCGTGTTGACCATGCGCGAGACCGCGGGGCAGCCACTGCGGCACGAAGTGCGCACATAGCGCACATCGATTGCCGACAACGCTGCTGCGACTGCGAGCCGCCGACGCACACTCGACTACATGTCGACAACGACCCGGGCCACCTCTCCCCTGCGGGTGGCAATGGCCAGCTTCATCGGCACCACGGTCGAGTTCTACGACTTCCTCATCTATGGCACCGCGGCTGCGCTGGTCTTCCCGAAGCTGTTCTTCCCCAACGTGTCACCTGCGTCGGGATTGTTGTTGTCGTTCGCCACGTTCGGTGTCGGCTTCGTGGCCAGGCCACTCGGTGGAATCGTGTTCGGCCATTTCGGCGACCGCGTCGGCCGCAAGCGCATGCTCGTCTACTCGCTGCTCGTCATGGGCGGCGCGACGGTACTGATGGGCGCGCTGCCCACGTATGCCCACATCGGTCTGGCCGCCCCAATCCTGTTGACGCTCTTGCGCCTTGTGCAGGGCTTCGCCGTCGGCGGCGAATGGGGCGGGGCCACACTCATGGCCGTGGAACACGCCTCGGCGGAGCGCAAGGGGTTGTACGGCGCGTTCCCGCAGATGGGCGCTCCCGCGGGCACGGCAACGGCGACGCTGGCGTTCTATGCCGTGTCCCTACTGCCCGATGAGCAGTTCATGGCGTGGGGGTGGCGTGTTCCGTTTCTCGCGAGCGCTGTGCTGGTCATCATCGGCTTGGTGATCCGCCTGTCCTTGTCCGAGAGCCCGGACTTCGCCGCGCTGCAACAGCGGTCGGCGGTGGCGCGGGTGCCGGTAGCGGAGGCATTCCGAAAGCACTGGAAGCAGATTCTTCTGGTCGCGGGCGCTTACCTGTCGCAAGGGGTGTTCGCCTACATCTGCGTCGCATATCTGGTGTCATACGGCACCACCGTCGCCGGAATCGACCGGACACAAGCCCTTTTCGGCGTCTTCATCGCCGCCGTGGTCGCTGTCGTCACCTATCCGGTGTTCGGCGCGCTGTCGGACACCTACGGCCGCAAACCGGTCTTTCTCGCCGGAGTCGTGCTCATGGGTCTTTCGGTTGCGCCGGCGTTCGCGTTGATCAACACCGGCAGTCCGGTGCTGTTCCTCGCGGCCCTGCTCTTGGTGTTCGGCTTCGCGATGGCGCCGGCCGCAGGGGTGACGGGGTCGTTGTTCAGCCTGGCGTTCGATGCCGACGTCCGCTACAGCGGCGTCTCGATCGGCTACACGCTGTCCCAGGTGCTCGGGTCGGCGTTCGCGCCAACCATCGCGACGGCCCTCTACACGGCGACCAAGACGAGCAATTCGATCGTCGCCTACCTGATTGCGGTGTCAGTGATCTCGGCGGTGTCGGCGTGTTTCCTGCCGGGCAGTTGGGCGCGAGCAGACGCAAAAGTACGCGACACGCCGATAATTTGAGTGCTTTTGCGTCTGCTCGCCGGAGATAGGACCTAGGCCTTGGCCAGCTGCTTCTCGGCGTAGAGCCGTGCCCACTCCTTGCGCGGCCGGATCGACACGTCGACGTCGGCACCCTTGGCGCGCAACGCGCCGACGGTCGCCTGCTCCTTCGGCGTGCGCGCGAACGGATCCCAGCTGAAGAACCGGCAGGAGTTCTCCCAGGTGATCTTGTTGATGTCGGTGTCGTCGGCACCCGCGGCGTTGAGTTCGGCCAGCACCTGTTCGGGCGCATCGGGCCAGAAGCAGTCCGAGTGCGGGTAGTCGCACTCCCAGGCGATGATGTCGATGCCGATCTCGTGGCGCAGCTTCAGCGACGTCTTGTCGGTCACGTAGCAGGCCAACGAGTGCTCACGGAACACGTCACTGGGCAGCTTGTCGCCGAAGTCGCGCCTAAGCCACTTCTGGTTGGTGTAGTGCCGGTCGCTGCGATCCAGATAGAACGGGATCCAGCCGATCCCGCCCTCGGAGAAAGCGAACTTCAGATCCGGGTAGTTGCGCATCGCCGGGCCCCACAACAGATCCTGGGCGCACATCGCCGAGATCTGCGTGGCCAGAATGATGAGATTGTCGATGGGGGCGTTGGGCGCCATGCTGATGGCGCCGAACCCGGTGCCGATGTGAAGACACATCACGACGTTCTCCTCGGACAGCGTCCGGAAGACCGGGCCCCAGTACTCCTCGTCGTGATAGCTCGGAAGGCCTTCCAGGTGAGGCAGTTCCGGCATGGTGACGGCCCGGCAGCCCTTGGCCGCCACCCGGCGGATCTCGGCGCACATGGCCTCGGGGTTCCACGTCGGCAGCACCGCGATCGGGATGAAGCGATCCGGGTAGGAACCCGCCCACTCGTCGATGTGCCAGTCGTTGTAGGCCGACACCATCACCAGCGTCACTTCTTCGCGGTGCATGTTGAGGTGTCGCGCGGAGAACCCCGTGAACGTGGGGAAGCACATCGAGGCCAGGATGCCGTTGCGGTTCATGTCCCGGACACGCTCGTGGACGTCGTACACACCGGGGCGCATCTCGGCGAAGCCGGCGGGGTCACGCCCCCACTCCTCGGCCGGCCACGACACCACGGCGTTGAGTCCGCTGACGCCCTGCGGCCTGCCCTGGTACATCCACTGGTCGACGCCCTTGTCGTCGGTGACGACGACGGGCGCCTCCGGCTTGTACTTGGCCGGGACGTGGTTGAGGAACATGTCGGGCGGTTCCACGACGTGGTCGTCGATGCTCACCAGGATCAGGTCGTCGGTCTGCATATCCAAGTAGTACCGTCTAGCGGTGTGACCGTCTCTGCGCTTTCGGACAGAGGTTTAGCCGAATCGGCCAAAATGCCCCGGCGCGTGATCGAGCTGCGCCGCGGTGGACGGGCACTGGGCGGCAGCTACCTCTATGAGGGTGATGGGCTGATCACCGGCTGGCATTCCCACGAGGTGCATCAGATCGAGTACGCGATCGGCGGCGTCGTCGAGGTCGAAACCGACACGGCGCACTACCTGCTGCCGCCGCATCAGGCGGCATGGCTCCCGGCCGGTCTCGAACACCAGGCGACGATGAACCCGGACGTCAAGACCGTCGCGGTGATGTTCGCCCCCACGCTCGTCGCCGACCCGGGAGATCGTGCCCGCATCCTCGGCGTCTCGCCGTTGGTCCGCGAAATGATGATCTACGCGCTGCGGTGGCCGATCGACCGGCCCGAGGGCGACGAGGAATCCGACGGCTTCTTCCGCACGCTGGCCAATCTGGTCTCCGAGGCGTTGGACCACGAGGCGCCGCTCAGCCTGCCCACGAGCGATCACCCAATTGTGGCCGCGGCGATGGCCTTCACGAAGGAACACCTGGACTCCGTCACCGCGGATGACGTCAGCCGCGCGGTGTCGGTGTCCGAGCGCACGTTGCGGCGCCTGTTCCAGGACACGCTCGGGCTGCCGTGGCGGACGTATTTGTTGCATGCTCGCATGTTGCGGGCGATGGCTCTGCTCGCCGCGCCGGGCCAGTCGGTGCAGGAGACGGCGACCGCGGTCGGCTTCGAGAGCCTCAGCTCGTTCACGCGCGCCTTCACGCAGTTCTGCGGGGAGACGCCCAGCACGTACCGCAAAAGGGTTGGCGGCGAGAGGGTTTGAGGTCGTGGGCCTACGATCCGGTGTCACTGCCGTGTGGAAACAGTCCTTCACGCAGCAGCGTGTTGACGGACTCCTGCCACCGATCGAGCTGTGCGGGCGTGAAGGCACCCGGGACCTGTCGCTCGATGTGGCCGCGCAGGATGAGAGTGCCCAACGCCAGCACGAGTGAGTTGAGGGCGGCCCATGTGACATCGATGTCTGCGCGCGCTTCGCCGGTTTCCCTTCGCGTGGTCCAACGCGCCGTGCCGAAGGCGGCGAGCGTGTCCCAAATCGTGGTTCCAAGCGGGCTGCCGTCGATGAGGGCACGACCGAAGTAATCCACGACGTCGGGGTGCTCGAGGAGCAAGTTGGTGATCCTGCTGCCCATGTCGGCGATCGAATCTTCCGGATGCGCCGAAACCGGTCGCGAAACCATCTCGATCACCACGCTCATCACATAGTCATCGACGGCCTGGATGAGCCCGGCTTTGGTGGCGAAGTGATGTTGCACGAGCCCGAGGGACACCCCCGCATCCGCAGCGACGGAGCGAAGTGAGGTCGCCGCAGCGCCATCCGTCGCGAAACTCTTCAATGCCGCTAGGCGGATTCGCTCGAGTTTCTTGAGATCGTCGCCACCGATCCGGCCGGGCTCCGACACCAACGTCATCGTTCAGCGTTCTCGGTGCTCACACCGACATCCCCGCAGTGCGCCACTCGCTGTTGTGAGCTACATCATACGGAAGTAGCTGTCGGACAGTTGACATTGTTGCCGTCTATTTCCTATCGTTGCATGAAACTGTCAGCAACACGCTGCCAGCAGGACAATACGTCTGTATTGTGTCTACCATACAAACGTATTGTTGACCAAGACGATGGATACGAAAGGCCCTCCCAGTGCACGAACACAGACGATCAACCGCAGCCACCACACAGCTGCGCGATGTGAATGTGTCCGTGAACCCGGCCGTGGTCGACGAGTCAGCCCCGTGTACGCGGGATCCGGACCGGTGGACGACGACTGCCGACGAAGGCGCGAAGGCACTGTGCCGCGCCTGCCCACTGCGATGGCGATGCGCGCAGGACGCCTGTATGACACCGGGCGCCGAAGGCGTGTGGGCGGGCATTCTGATCCCCGAATCCGGCCGGGCCCGCCGGTTCGCGCTCAAGCAGTTGCGGTCGCTGGCCGAACTCAACGGATACCCGGTACGAAAGACGGGATAGCGCGGCGAGTGCGAGGATGATCAGCCATGACCCGCTGGCATTCTCTCGAACCCGCCGACGCCGACTTCCTCGCCTCGGCGCCCCATGTGTTCCGCTATCAGAAGCGCTACGCCGCAACACCCGAGAAGGTGTGGGAATCACTCGTTTCCGACGAGTCGCTGGCCGCATGGGGCCCGATGATCAAGGACGTCACGTGGACGTCGCCGCGTCCGTTCGGCGTGGGCACCACCCGCGAGGTCACCGCGCCCGGTGGGTCAACGATGCGGGAGCGGTACTTCCAGTGGGACGAGGGCCACAGCCATTCGTTCTACGCGTACGAGTCGGCGCTTCCAGTGTTCAAGCGCTTCGCCGAGCATTACCTCGTCGAGCCCGCCGGGAACGAGACGCTGTTCACGTGGACGGTCGCGATCGAACCGAAAGGTGCGTTCGCGCTGCCGTTGAAGGTTTTGGCGCCGGTTCTGAAGGCCGGCTTCGGGCGGATTCCCAGCGGCGGGCAGAAGTACTTCGCGAAACGGGCTTGAAATCGTTCGTTATCGGGGCCGGTCAACGACCAGACGAGGTCGTAGACGATTCGGCGTGATCGGGGCGCCGGCCGCAAGGTCGTTGATCAGCACGTCGGCATAGGCGACCAGACCCGCCACGTCGACGGCGTACGGTGCCGCCCCCTCGCCGCCGGCAAGACCGCCCGACGCGCGCCGAAGCACGGTGATCGCGCCCTTGAGATTGCCGCGCTGGACGTGGGTGATCCCGACCGCGAACTGCGCCAAGGCCTGCCACATCGCCTTCTCGTCGTCCGGGCCGTTCTTCCATGCGGCCTCGAGCACTTCGTGCGCGTTGAACGCCAGGCCCCGGTCCAGCAGATCCTGCGCATAGGCCAGGGTTTCGGCCGGAGTCAGCTCGAGATCATCTGGAATGCGAGGAATGCCTTCGCTGCCGGGCGGGAGCGGTCGACCTAGGGCGTCGCGCGGCCGGGTGCTTCGAGGCCGGCCGGATTCGTCACGATCACGCTCGGCCATCTGCCTATCATCGCGCACGGTCGGGCCGGGGGGCTGAATCACAGCCCTGGTGCAGAACTCGATGACATACAGAGTGCGGGCGGTGGGACTCGAACCCACACGTTCTTTCGAACACCGGCACCTAAAGCCGGCGCGTCAGCCAGTTGCGCCACGCCCGCAGCGTGGCCATCGTACCTGCTCGCGCATCAAGTCTGTCGGTAGCGATTTCTACGTTGGGGGCAGCCGGCGGAGGGCGGGATGATGCGGTCTGCAGACGAATTCAACAATGTGCAACGTCTCGTTGCGGCGGGCATGAATGACTGTGCCATTGCGCGACTGACGGGCATACCACGCAGGACGGTCCGGGATTTGCGATGCAGACCTGGCGTTCGCCCACGCAACAAACCAGTGTCATCAGATTGCGGCATCGCACACGACCTCGCCTCGCTTCCGCCAGCACCGTACTGCTACCTGCTCGGCCTGTATCTGGGCGATGGTTGCATCTCTCGCGGTACTCGAACCTTAAGTCTGCGGATCACGCTTGACGCGAAATATCCCGCAGTAATCGAACGCTGTCGTCAAGCGATCGACATTTTGATGCCCACGCAGCGCGCAGGGGTGCTGCGTCGATCTGACGGTTGCACCGATGTCTATATGTACTCCAAGCATTGGCCGTGCCTGTTTCCTCAACACGGCCCAGGCAAGAAGCACGACCGTCGCATCGCCCTCGAACCGTGGCAGCAAGCGCTCGTCGACCAGGCGACCGAAGAGTTCGTCCTTGGGCTCATCCACAGTGACGGGTGCCGCGTTGTCGCCAACGATCGCGGCGTCATGAGCATCCGCTATCACTTCTCGAACCGTCGGAAGACATTATCGGCCTCTTCACAGCCGGCACTCGACGCGCTCGACATCCCCTGGACGCGGTCGACCAAGTACATCGTCTCGATCTACCGCAAGGCCGCTACCGCCCGCCTCGACGAATTCGTCGGGCCCAAGCACCTCGCGGTACCGTTGGAAGGTGTCCACTACACGGCGTAGGAGACCGGCGCTCGTCCTCTTGGCGATCGCCGGCGCCGCCGGTTGCCTGGCCCTGGCCTGGTGGCAGTGGACCCGCTTCGAGTCCGCATCGGGCACCTTCCAGAACCTTGGCTATGCCCTGCAGTGGCCGCTGTTCGCCGGCTTCGTCGTCTACGCCTACTACAAGTTCGTGCGCTACGAGGAAGCCCCGCCCGAGCCGAAGCGCAACGACGCCGACACCGAGATCCCCGCTGGCCTGTTGCCCGAACGGCCAACGGCTGCAGACCAACCCAATGACGATGACCCCGCATTGCGCGAGTACAACGCATACCTCGCCGACCTCGCCAAGAAAGACAAGGAACAACCGACGACATGACCGAGACCACCGGCACCCCCGTCGAGGCCATCCGCAAGGCGCTCAAGGGCTACCGCGTCCTGGCGTGGATTACGGGTATCTGGCTCATCGCACTGTGCACAGAGATGGTGTTGAAGTACATCGTCAAGGTCGACTGGCCCTACCTGTGGCTCGTCGCACCCATCCACGGCTGGGTGTACTTCGCGTATCTGCTGTTCACCGCCAACCTCGCCGTCAAGGTGCGCTGGCCGATACCCAAGACGATCGGTGTGCTACTCGCCGGCACCATTCCGTTGGTCGGCATCATCGTCGAGCACGTCCAGACCCAGGAAATCACTGAGCGGTACGCACTCTGAGCCTTTTCAGGTCAGGTGTTTGAGCACCTCTTCGGCGAGTCGCTCGCCGCGGTCCTCCTGCAGGAAGTGTGACGCGCCCTCGATCTTCACCTGCTCCGTCGCGGTCGGGATCAGATCGCAGAAGGCCTGTCCCGCTTTGGGATACGGGAAGATCGGGTCCTGATCGGAGAATGCGACCAACGTCGGCTTCTGCCACCGGGACAGCTCGTCGGCGACCGCACGCATCTCGCGTGCACCCGGCGCGTCCTCCGAGATCGGCACCAGAAGCGGGAACTGCGCCGCACCGGCCTTCGACTCGGCATTCGGGTACGGCGCGTCGTAGGCGGCGACGACATCGTCGGGAAGTTCGGTCGCCGTCGCACCCTGGATCACGAAGCCGACCGGCAGATCCGGGTTCTTCTCGGCGAAGTCCCGCCAGGCGAGGAATCCCTTGGAGACGCGGCCGCTGAACAGGCCGGTGTTGAGGATCGCAAGCGCGCCAACGCGATCGGCGTTCTCCACCGCCCAGCGCAATCCGATCGCGCCGCCCCAGTCCTGCACGACCACGATCGAGTCGCTGAGATCCAGGCCGCCCAGCACCCGCGACGTCAGGTCGGTGTGGCGGTCGTAGGTGTACCACCCCCGGTCTGTCGGCTTGTCCGAGCGGCCGAACCCCGCATAGTCGGGTACGACGACCCGATGCCCCGCGTCCACCAACGGGCCGATCATCTTGCGGTACAGGTATGCCCAACTCGGCTCACCGTGAAAGCACACGATCGGCCTGCCGCCGCGCGGTCCCTCGTCGACGTAGTGCATCCGCAGACCGTCGACGTCGACGTAGTTCGGCGCGAAGTCGTAGCCCGGGAGATTCTGAAATCGTTCGTCCGGCGTCCGGAAGACCTCGGCTGCAGTCATCGTCACAACCTATCCGCGAGTTGACCGACCGGTCAACTATTTTCTAAGATCACTCCATGCCCCGTACGTCGGACGCCCGCGACCGGATCGTCGCGACGGCCGCACGGCTGTTTCTCGAGCGCAGCTACCAGGCCGTCGGCGTCGACGAGTTGTGCCAGGCCGCCGACGTGCGAAGAGGCAGCTTTTACCACTACTTCTCATCGAAATCCGAACTCGCCAAGGCCGTCATCGACCTGCACGCCGACGTCTTCACGAGGCGACTCTCCGGCTCACCCGCCGCTACGCCTGCGCAGAAACTTCACTCCATCCCCGATGCGATCGGCGCCATTCAGACCGCGCTGGAAGCACAGTTCGGGCGCGCGGTCGGCTGCCCCTTCGGCAACTTCGCCGCCGAACTGTCGACCACCGACGACGATCTACGCAAGCACCTCGCCGACAAACTCGCCGCCATGGAGCGTCACCTCGCTGCGGCATGCCACGACGCCGCCGCGGCCGGCGCGCTGCGCGAAGGCACCGACCCGGACAGACTCGCCCACGCCCTTCTGGCGCAATACCAGGGCATCATCTTGCTCGCGAAGCTCAACGATTCCGGCGTCGACGCGCTCGCGCCCGCGCTGCACGACTTCATTGACGGCTACCTCGTCGACGGATCGGTCAGTTAGAGATCAGGACCCGCTACGGCTTATTGCCGCGTCCGGCACCTCCACTGGCGCAAGATCCTCATCGGCATCGGCCACTGGGATCAGCACCGCAAGCACGGCCGCGACCGCCGCCATGCCGGCTGCGATCACCAAGGCGATCCGAAACGCCGTTAGCGACGGAAACTCTTGGCCCGCAATCGAAAACGTCAACCCTGTCAGCACGGCGCCGACAACGGCGCTCGATATCGACGTACCGAGCGCTCGCGCAAGCGCATTGATGCCGTTGGCCGCTGCCGTTTCCGACATCGGCACCGCGGCATTGATGAGCGCGGGCAGCGACGAGTAGGCGAACCCCACCCCGACACTGATCAGGATGTTCAAGAGGCACAGTTGCCACGCACTGCCGAGTAGCACCAACCCCGCCAGATACGCGGCTGCCACGATCGCGCAGCCGAGACACAGCGTGAACTTCGGTCCGCGGGCCGCGGCGACCCTCGACGCGATCGGCGACGACACCATCATCGCCAGACCGCCGGGGGCCAGCCACAAACCCGCGTGCAACATGCTCAGCCCGAGCCCGTAACCGGTCGTGACGGGTAGCTCGAGGATCTGCGGGCCGATCAGTGCTAGAGCGAACATCGCAAAGCCCACCGCCACTGACGCGGCATTCGTCATCAGCACCGGCCGCTTGACCGTCGTCCGCAGGTCCACGATCGGCGACTCGGTGCGCAACTGCCACCACGCGAACATCGTGAAGATGGCGATCGATGCGGCGAACATCCCCAGAGTGGTCGCGCTGGTCCACCCCCAGCTGCCGCCCTTGGATATGCCGAGCAGTAGCGTCACCAGGCCGCCCGCGAGGCCCAGCGCGCCCAGCGGGTCGAGCCGATCCTCCGACGCCGACGGAATCCGCGGCACCAACACCGCGAAGACAACCCCGGATACCGCGCCCAGTATCGCCGCGAACCAGAACACCGCGTGCCAGTCGAAGTGGTCGGCGATGATGGCGGCCAGCGGCAGCCCGAGCGCGCCACCCACGCCGAACGACGCGCTCATCAAACCCATTGCGGTACCGACGCGATGGGGCGGCACGCATGTCCGCAGCACACTGATTCCGAGCGGAACGATGGGCACACCGAAACCCTGTAGAGCACGGCCGATGACGACCGGTAGCCACGCGCTTGTCGACGCCGCGATCAGCGAGCCCACGGTCATGACGATGGCGCAGGCGATCAGCATCGGCTTGGGGCCGTACATGTCGCCGAGCCTGCCGAAGACCGGGGTAGCGACGGCGGCGACGAGCAGCGTCGCAGTGATCGCCCACGACGCGTTGGACGCGTTCGTGTTCAGCAGCGTCGGCAGTTCGGGAATCAGCGGAATCACGAGCGTCTGCATCAACGACATGCAGATGCCCGTCGTTGCCAGCACGGCAACCACGACCGCGGGATGACGGGTGCGCCCAGCGTCGCCGGTGTTCGGGAGAATGAGGCGGCGCACCACGGGGATGCTACCGATTAGATCGCCTATACAAAATTTGCAGTGCAGATCGCTTCAGTGGGCCAGCTCCCGCAGCGCCGGCACCAACAACGCCAACGCCCGGCCGCGATGCGATACCGCGTCCTTCTCGGTGGGGCTGAGCTCCGCTGCCGTGCGCGTCGACCCCGACGGCAGGAACACGGGGTCGTACCCGAATCCGCCGTCCCCGCGCGGTTCGCGCACGATGCTTCCCGGCCACTCACCGCGCACCACGACCTCCCCCGCACCGGATACCAGCGCGCACGCCGACACGAACGCCGCGCCCCGCCGTTCGTCGGGCACATCCCCCAGTTGCGCCAACAGCAGCGCGGTATTGGCCGAGTCTTCGCCGTGGCGCCCCGACCATCGCGCCGACAGCACGCCCGGCATGCCGTTCAACGCCGCCACCTGCAGACCCGAGTCGTCGGCCACCGACGGCAGCCCGGTCGCCGAGAACGCATCGCGCGCCTTGGCCAACGCGTTCTCCTCGAACGTCGCACCCGTTTCCGGGGCCTCGTCGAACCGCTCGACGTCCTCCAAGGACAACAGCGTCAACCCCGAGACGCCCGCGGCGTCGAGCACGCGGTGCAGTTCGGCCAGCTTCTTGCGGTTGCGGCTGGCGACCAGCAGATCGGTCAACAATCAATCCCAAACAACTGCACCCTCACCCCTTCGGCGTCGTGCATTAATTGTCACCTACGAACGATCACGTAATCGACGTGAGCCGTTCGCCGGCTCCCGTACCCGACATCACTCCGGGTCAATCCTTATCTCCTACCCCGTGAAGCTGCTAACAACGCTTGCATACTAGCAGCTACAAGCGATCAGATCCGGAAAAAGCGGCGGAAATACACGCCACCACGAGCGTCACAACCGCCTGTGTCGAAAGGCGAACAAACCACCTTTCCCACTGCAGCCCTGGGCACTCAAGCCTCCCACGATTTGCGATTCGATAGCTGCAACTCCCGACGCCCTGGCAGTGGCATCGGGGCGGTAAGCCCCGAAAGGGTGAGGCTCCTGTTAAGATCGGTCAGCTTCCGAACGCCTTCTTCGCCGGCTCCGCCGACTCGGGCAGCACTCCGGGGTAGGGCAATTCGAGCGCCTCGCGCTGGATGACGAAGATCTGCTCGCACGCGGCCATCGCGGCGTCGAGCATCTTGTCGAGCGTCGAGCGCGGGAACGTCGCCCCTTCGCCGGTGCCCTGGATCTCGACCAGCGTGCCGGTGTCGGTGGTGACGACGTTCATGTCGACCTCGGCGCGGGAGTCCTCGGTGTAGGGCAGGTCGACGCGGATGCGGCCGTCGACCACGCCGACGCTCACCGCGGCGATCGCGCACGACAACGGCCGCGGATCCGACAGCTTGCCGCCGGCGGCCAAGTACGTCACGGCGTCGGCCAGCGCCACATAGGCACCCGTGATGGCCGCGGTGCGGGTGCCGCCGTCGGCCTGCAGCACGTCGCAGTCGATCGCGATGGTGTTCTCCCCCAGCGCCGCCAGGTCGATACAGGCGCGCAGCGACCGCCCGACCAGCCGGCTGATCTCCTGGGTACGCCCGCCGACGCGGCCCTTGACCGACTCGCGGTCGGAACGCTCATGGGTGGCGGCGGGCAGCATCGCGTACTCGGCGGTGAGCCAGCCCTGGCCGGAACCCTTACGCCAGCGGGGCACACCCTCGGTCACGCTGGCCGCGCACATGACCCGGGTCTGACCAAACTCCACGAGCACCGACCCGGCGGGATGGGTGGTGAAGCCGCGGGTGATGCGAACCGGTCGCAGCTCGTCGTCGAGCCGGCCGTCTTCTCGTCTGGACACGGGCCAACCCTAGCGGGTGAGTCCGACCTCGCCGAGATCGACGTTTTGCAGGTTTCCTCTCGAACTTTTCCGCCGAAACGTCCGTTTGGGCGAGAAATGCAAAGCGCTCAGGACCGAGCGACGTCGAACGTCTCGCCGCTCACCACCGCGTGCACGGGCCCGTCGAACTCGGCCTTCGCCTCGCTGATGACGTCTTCACGCGACGTCCACGGCGGAATGTGCGTCAGCAGCAGTTCGCCCACACCTGCGTTGGCCGCGGCCCGTCCCGCCTCGGCCCCCGACAGGTGCAGCATCGGCGGACGCTCCGGTGAATCCGTCCACGACGACTCGCAGAGGAACACATCCGCACCGCGCGCCAGGTCGATCAGCGCATCGCAGTATCCGGTGTCGCCGCTGTAGACCAACGTGGCTCCGGACTCATCGGAGATCCGCATGCCGTAGGACTCGGTGGGGTGACAGACGAGGCGGGGCACGATGTTGAGCGCACCGATCTGCACGGCACGGTTATCGACCCAGTGGCGGATGTCGAAGACGTCGGAGAAGTCGTCGATCTCCCCGCCCTCGGGCGACGACGCGGCACCCAGCCGCGCCCAGGTGTTCGCGGGGCCGTACATCACGCCGCGCTCCTGCGCGGGCGACGGATGGTACCGGCGCCATACGAACAGGCCGGGCAGATCAAGACAGTGGTCTGCGTGCAGGTGCGACAGCAGCACGTACACGGAGTTGGGGTCCGCGTGACGCTGCAAGGCACCCAGCACGCCGCCACCGAAATCGAGGACTAACGGCGGGGTGTCAGGTGCGGTGACAAGGTATCCGGACGCTGGCGAATCAGGCCCGACGACACTGCCGGAGCAACCGAGTACGGTGATTCGCACAGCCACCAGCTTGCCATGCCCACTATCCGCTTGACGAAAACATCGCCGGTTTGCGCGACATAAATCATTTCTTGACCTCAACGTGACGCTGAACAGGGCGGACACCCTCGAGTGTGGGACCAAGGAATCGGGCCGCAAGTGTGGTGAACGCCTCAGGATCGCCGGTGGCTTCGAATCGGCGCCGAACTGCGGCGGCGGGATCGTCCGGATGCGGGTGTAGCAAATCAAGTTCGGTGAGCACCCGCAGCAAGTCCTTTGCCGTTTCCTCGGCGCTGGACACCAGCGTCACCTGATCGCCCATGGCGAGTTGGATCAGCCCGGACAGCATCGGGTAATGCGTGCATCCCAAGACGAGCGTGTCGACCTCGGCGCGCTGGAGCGGCTCCAGATAGCCCTCGGCGAGGCCGAGCACCTGCCGGCCACTGGTCACCCCTCGCTCGACGAAGTCGACGAACCGCGGGCACGCCACTCCGATCACCTCGGTGTCGCGTGCCGCCGCAAACGCATCGTGATACGCGCCGGACGCGATGGTCGCCTCCGTGCCGATGACGCCGATGCGGCCGTTGCGGGTGGCGGCAACCGCACGACGCACCGCAGGCAGGATCACCTCGATCACGGGTACGGGCGCATACCGCTCGCGGGCGTCGCGCAGGCACGCTGACGACGCCGTGTTGCAAGCGATCACGAGAGCTTTGACACCGCGCAACACGAGGTCGTCACCGATGGCCAACGCGTGCGCGCGGATCTCCGGAATGGTCAACGGACCGTACGGACCGTTGGCGGTGTCACCGACGTAGATGATGTCCTCGTCGGGCAGCTGGTCGATGATCGCTCGCGCGACCGTCAGCCCGCCGACGCCGGAGTCGAAGATCCCGACGGGCGCGATAGCCGAACTCACGACGTCAGGTACGGATTCTTCGCAGCGACCTTGCGGCGTTCCCGCGCCTTGCGTTCCGGTCCGGAAAGCAGATACGCCGCGATGACACCGGCGACCGCACCGCACAGGTGGCCCTGCCACGAGACCCCGGGGGTGCCGGGCAACACGCCGAGCAGGACGCTGCCGTAGACCAACAACACGATGACGCCGACCACGATCTCCCACACCTTGCGGGTGAAGAATCCGAACACGATCAGGAAAGCCAGCCAGCCGAAGATGAGGCCCGACGCGCCGATGTGGTTGGTCTCGCAACGCACGCCGACATACGGACAGTGCGCACCGATATTGCCGAGCAACCACGTGCCGAAGCCGCCGAGGAACCAGACGATGGCCGTGGCGAAGATGAACCGCGACATCCCCGCGAGTGTCATCAGAAAACCCAGCACGAGCGCCGGAACGGTGTTGGCGATCAGGTGGTCCCAGTTCGAGTGCAGCAGCGGCGCGACGACGATGCCCCACAGCCCGTCGGACTCCAGGGGCCGGATTCCGTTGTTGTCCAGGCGGTGGTTGGTCAGCGAGTCCCACAGTTCGATGACCCACAGCAGCACGACGAAGCTGACGATCGTCACGCCGCCGACCAACCACCCCGGTCGGCTCTTCGGCTCCGGCGTCGGCAGCGTCATGGGCGATCCGCCTTCACTTCTCGCCGCCCTGTCCCTGTCAAGCCCATAGCTGCCCCTCTAATGCGTCTTCGGCATCATCGAGGCTACCGGCGTAGGCGCCGGTCGACAGATACTTCCACCCCGCGTCGGCGACGACGAACGCGATGTCGGCCTGCTCGGACGCCTTGAGCGCCTTGGACGCCATTCCGAGCGCTGCGTGCAGCACCGCACCGGTGGAGATGCCGGCGAAGATGCCCTCCACCTGAACCAGTTCGCGGGTCCGCTTGACCGCGTCGTAGGAGCCGACGGAGAAGCGGGTGGTCAGCACCTCGGGGTCGTACAACTCGGGGATGAAACCCTCGTCGATGTTCCGTAGCGCGTACACGCCCTCGCCGTAGCGGGGTTCTGCGGCGACGATGAGAACGTCGGGCTTGTGCTCGCGCAGATACCGTCCGGTGCCCATCAGCGTGCCCGTGGTTCCCAGGCCCGCCACGAAGTGGGTGATCTCCGGCAGGTCGGCCAACAGTTCGGGACCGGTGCCCTCGTAATGCGCCAGGGAGTTCGACTCGTTGCCGTACTGGTACAGCATCACCCACGAAGGGTTCTGCAGCGCAAGCTCTTTGGCGTGGGCGACCGCCGTGTTCGAGCCGCCCTCGGCGGGCGAGTAGATGATGCGCGCGCCATAGAGTTCGAGCAGCTGCCGTCGTTCGATGGAGGTGTTCTCCGGCATCACACAGATCATCTGATAGCCCTTGAGCAGCGCGGCCATCGCGAGCGAGATGCCGGTGTTGCCGCTCGTCGGTTCGAGAATCGTGGTGCCGGGCTGCAGTACGCCCTGCCGCTCGGCGTCCTCGATCATCCGCAGCGCGGGCCGGTCCTTGATGGAGCCGGTGGGGTTGCGGTCCTCGAGCTTGGCCCACAGCCGAACATGCGGTGCACCGTCCTCGCCGTCCCAGCGGGGTGAGAGCCGCTGCAGTCCGACGAGCGGCGTGTCGCCGAGCGCCTGGAGTAGCGAGTCGTGACGCGCCAAGCTCAGCCTCCTGCCACGGCGGGCAGGATCGTGACCGAATCTCCGTCGGAGATCGCGGTGTCCAGCCCACCGGAGAACCGCACATCCTCATCGTTGACGTAGATGTTGACGAAACGGTTCAACTTGCCGTTCTCCATCAGGCGGTCGGAGATGCCCGAGTAGTTCCCCTCGAGGTCGCTGATCACCGCACCCAGGGTTTCGCCGGCTGCGCTGACTCGCTTCTCGCCGCCGGTGTGGGTGCGCAGGATGGTCGGGATCGACACGGTGACAGGCATGGGTCGAGGATTCCTTTCAAAGTTTCTAATACTGCTCGACGATCTTGACGGGTTCCTCGGAGACGACGCCGTCGACGATGCGGTAGCTGCGAAGCTCGTGCTCGTCGGGGTCGCGCGTCGACACCAGCACGTAGTGGGCGTCCGGTTCGGCCGCGTAGGAGACGTCGGTGCGGCTGGGGTACGCCTCGGTGGCGGTGTGGGAGTGATAGATCACCACGGGCGCCTCGTCGGCATCGTCCATCGCACGCCACACCTTCAACTGCTCCCCCGAGTCGAACCGGTAGAAGGTCGGCGAGCGCTCCGCGTTGAGCATCGCGATGAGCCGCTCGGGACGGTCCGACCCCTCCGGCCCGGCGATCACCCCGCAGGCCTCATCGGGATGATCGGCGCGCGCGTGGGCGACCATCGCCTCGATCAGGTCGGCTCGGATCACCAGCACGTCAGGACTGTCCTTTCAGGTTCGCGAACGCTCCGGGCAACATGTCACGGTAAGTCGGTATTCCGGCGACCGACTCCGCGGCCAGCACGCCGACCATCACCGCACGTGCCAGGCAGTCGGCCGCAGCAGCACCGACGGCGGTGGTCAGCTTGAGCTCCGGGGACATCGCGGCCGGGGTGTCCGCCGCTGGGGCGACTTCGATGGCGCCGGTGGCCAGCGCAAACACTGTATCGCCATCGAGTGGGGTGTGAGTGGGGCGCATCGTTCGGGCCAACGCGGCCTGTGCAGCGATCGCCACCCGCTTGCAGGCGGCCTTGCTCAGTGCGGCGTCGGTGGCGACGACGGCGATCGTGGTGTTCAGCGGCGACAGTTCGGCATCGCGCTCGGCGAAGGCCGCAATCTCCTCGGCCGGCGGCGCTGCCAGGCCGAATTCCGCGATTTGGTAAGCCAGCCACGGCAACCCGGTATCCGGATCAGCGACGTTACCCGCGCAGTTGACCGCGACGATCGCACCGACCGTCACCCCTATGTCCTCCAGCATGATCGATGCGGTGCCGAGGCCACCCTTGAGCACGCCTGCCCGCGCGCCCACCCCGGCGCCGACAGTCCCGACCGGGACGTCGACGCCGGCCGCCTCGGCGGCGGCGAAGCCGAACTCGGCGGTCGGGCGGCATTGCCAGCCGCCGACCGGCAGATCGAAGATCACCGCGCTGGGCACGATCGGGACGAGGCCACCTTCCAGTGCCACGCCGCGGTCGTGTTGTTCGAGCCAACCCATGACGCCGTCGGCGGCCGCCAACCCGTAGGCGCTTCCCCCGGTGAGCACAACGGCGTCGACGTAGCGCACGCTGTTCGCCGGGTCGAGCAGGTCGGTCTCACGACTCCCCGGCGCCCCGCCGCGGACATCGACCGAGCCCGTGGTGCCGGGCGGAGTCAGCACGACGGTCGTGCCGGTGGCCCAGCCCGAACCGACCGTGGCGTCCGGATCGAGCCGATGGTGATGCCCGACCAGAATCCCGGCAACGTCGGTGATCGAACTCATGGTCGGCCCGTACTTCTGCACGCGCTGATCACTGTGGCTTTCCCATGATTCCGAGCACCAGATACTCCTGAAGCACCGTCAGCCACTGATAGACATCCAGATGGCCCACCATGGGATGGTCGGGCGGCAGGTCCTGGGGTCCATCCTGTGAGACACCGAGCATGGTGCCGAGCGCAAGACGCATGTCGTTGACCGAAGCGGCCCAAGCCTGCGCATCGTCCTCAGAGAGCTCGAACTTCCCGCCGTCCTTCGGCAACGTGTCCAGCAACTGTTGGGCCGCTTCACGTTTCGCTTCGATGATCTCCGGCTCATGCAAGCTGCGCAGCGCGCCGTTGAGACTCTCGGCGGTGCCGGACCCAGCCGGGTGCTCCGTCTGCGGCCGGAAGAAGTCAGGCAGCAGTCGCTTCATCGTCTCATCCTGCGGTGGCGACGAATGGCCGGTACGCATACCGGTTATCTCCTCGAGTTCGTCAGCGGGAGAGGATGATTCGCGATCGTCCAGCATTCCGACCATCGATGTCGCGAGGTTCTGAAGCAGCGAAGCCTCGTGAGCGGCCAGAGCCGATCGAAAGCGCGGGCCGTCGGCGGTGTCGACCCGTTTCCATTTACGCACCGTCGGATCAGCGGTCCTGCTGCAGGGTCGCCCACAAGCCGGCGGCGTGGAGCTTGGACACGTCGACCTCCATCGACTCTCGGCTGCCTGCCGACACCACGGCCTTGCCCTCGTTGTGCACCTGGAGCATGAGTTTGGTCGCGTGCGGCTCGGGGTAGCCGAAGAGCTTCTGGAGGACGTACGTCACGTAAGTCATCAGGTTGACCGGGTCGTCCCAGACGATGGTGACCCAGGGGCTGTCCGTCGCATCGAGGGTGGCGACGTCCCGTTCCTCTCGGGTTCCCGGTCGGGCCTTCGCCGGCGTAACCATGTATATGAGGATAGCCCGGCCATACAAGAGGCCTCGAACTACTACGGTTGCGGTGTGATCCCGATGTCCGCGGGAATGTCCCTGGCATTACTCACCGACAAGTACGAGTTGACGATGCTCGCGGCCGCCCTCCGCGACGGAACCGCGCACCGTCGAACGACGTTCGAGGTGTTCGCCCGACGGCTGGCCGAAGGCCGCCGGTACGGCGTGGTCGCCGGAACCGCTCGATTCGTGGAAGCGTTGGCGCAGTTCACGTTCGACGACGCGATACTGTCGGCGCTGTCGGACTTCTGCGACCGCGAGACGCTGGCCTACCTCGCCGACTATCGATTCCGCGGCGACGTCGACGGATACGCCGAGGGCGAACTGTACTTCCCCGGCTCCCCGGTGCTGGCCGTGCACGGCACATTCGGCGAATGCGTCGTCCTGGAGACGCTTGCACTGTCGATCTTCAATCACGACACGGCAATCGCGTCGGCCGCCGCCCGGATGGCCCACGCAGCAGAAGGCCGCCCGTTGATCGAGATGGGCTCGCGTCGCACCCACGAGCAGGCTGCCGTCGCCGCTGCCCGCGCCGCCTACATCGCAGGGTTCACCGGGTCGTCCAACCTCGAAGCTCAACGCACCTACGGGGTGCCTGCGCTGGGCACCAGTGCGCATGCCTTCACGCTGCTGCACACGACGGCAGGCGGTCCTGGTGATGAGCCTCTCGGGCGAAGAACATCGGAATGGGAGAAGGCGGCGTTCAAGGCACAGATCGACGCGCTCGGTGTCGGTACGACGCTGCTGGTGGACACCTACGACATCACCGCGGGCGTCGCGAACGCCGTGGAGGTGGCCGGACCCGAACTCGGCGCGGTCCGGATCGACTCCGGTGACCTCGGCGTGCTCGCGCGACAGGTGCGCGACCAACTCGACGGCCTGGGCGCGACCCGAACCCGCATCGTGGTGTCCGGCGATCTCGACGAGTTCGCGATCGCCGAGTTGCGCGCCGAGCCCGTCGACATCTTCGGCGTGGGCACGTCAGTGGTCACCGGCTCGGGCGCCCCGACCGCTTCAATGGTGTACAAGCTGGTGGAGGTGGACGGGATACCGGTTGAGAAACGCAGCAGCCACAAGGAGTCCCACGGCGGCCGCAAGCAGGCGCTGCGCATCGCGAAGTCCACCGGCACCATCGTCGAGGAGGTCGTGCATCCCTTCGGCAGTAATCCGTCGGTGCAGCCGGGCATGATCGAACGGCCACTGATGGTCACGCTGGTCCGCGAGGGCGAACCGGTCGGCGGCCTCGGACTCGACGCCGCGCGGGATCGCGTGAAGAAGGGGCTGGGCAGCTTGCCGTGGGACGGCCTCAAGCTTTCGCGCGGCGAACCGGCGATCCCCACCCGCATGATCTCCCCCGCGAGACTTTAGGAGCAGCCACGGGCGAGACAGGGAACGTCACCGAACTGCTGGCCAGGGCGGTCACGGCGCTGGGTGGTTCAGAACGCCACGGCCAGATAGAGATGGCCGAGGCGGTCGCGCATGCCTTCGACAGCGGCGAACACCTCGCCGTGCAGGCAGGCACCGGGACCGGAAAATCACTGGCGTACCTGGTGCCTGCGATCGCGAGGGCCGTCGAAACCGACGAGCCCGTCGTCGTATCGACGGCGACCATTGCCCTGCAGCGTCAACTCGTCGATCGGGACCTGCCGCGGCTGGCCGAATCGCTCGCCGATGTCTTACCACGCAGCCCCGAGTTCGCATTGTTGAAGGGCCGGGGAAACTATCTGTGCCTCAACAAGATTCACAACGGATCGGCCTCAGAGCCGGACGAGCAGTCACAGGAGGAGCTGTTCGAGCCGGTGGCCGCGTCAGCACTCGGCCGCGACGTGCAGCGCCTCATCACATGGTCCTCGGAGACCGACTCAGGTGATCGCGACGAGCTGACGCCCGGAGTGCCGGACCGGTCGTGGTCGCAGGTCAGCGTGTCGGCGCGGGAGTGCATCGGCGTGGCCCGCTGTCCTTTCGGCACCGACTGTTTCGCCGAGAAGGCCCGCGACAAGGCCGGCCATGCCGATGTGGTCGTCACCAACCACGCGCTGCTGGCCATCGACGCGGTGTCCGACGCCGCCGTGCTGCCCGAACACGAACTGCTCGTGGTCGACGAGGCGCACGAACTCGTCGATCGGGTGACGGGCGTGGCCACCGCCGAACTGTCGGCGACGTCGATGGGCGTCGCGCATCGCCGCGCTGCGCGGCTGGTCGACCAGGAACTCTCACAACGACTGGAGGCCGCGACCGCGACGCTCTCGTCGGTCATCCACGACGCCACACCCGGGCGCATCGACACGCTCGACGACGAACTGGCCACCTACCTGACTGCACTGCGTGACGCCGTCCACCGCGTGCGGTCGGCGATCGACACCAGCGCCAGTGACCCGAAGGCGGCCTCGGCGCGCGCCGAGGCTGTGACGGCGCTGACCGACGTCGGCGACACCGCGTCGCGCATCCTGGACTCCTTCGTGCCCGCCATACCCGATCGCACCGACGTGGTCTGGCTCGATCACGAGGACAACAGAGGAAACGTGCGCGCGGTGCTGCGGGTGGCGCCGCTGTCAGTGTCAGGTTTGTTGCGCGGCAGACTGTTCGAGCAGTCGACGGCCGTGCTCACCTCGGCCACGCTGACCATCGGCGGCACCTTCGACGCGATGGCTTCCGCGTGGGGATTGGCCGGTGACGACGACAAGGTGCGCTGGCGCGGCATCGACGTCGGTTCACCGTTCGAGCACGCGAAATCCGGCATCCTCTACGTCGCCGCCCACCTCCCGCCGCCGGGTCGCGACGGTACCGGGTCGGCCGAGCAGCTCGATGAGATCGCCGCGCTGATCACCGCCGCGGGCGGCCGCACGCTCGGACTGTTCTCCTCGATGCGTGCGGCCAAGGCCGCCGCCGAGATCATGCGGGATCGCCTCGACACCCCGATCCTGTGCCAGGGCGAAGACACCACGTCGGCGCTGGTGACGCGGTTCGCCGCCGACGAACGGACATCGTTGTTCGGGACGCTGTCGCTGTGGCAGGGCGTCGACGTCCCCGGCCCGTCGCTGTCGCTGGTACTCATCGATCGCATCCCGTTCCCCCGGCCCGACGACCCGCTGCTCACCGCGCGCCAGCGTGCGGTTGCCGCGCGCGGCGGCAACGGTTTCATGACCGTCGCCGCCAGCCACGCGGCGCTACTGCTGGCGCAGGGTGCCGGCCGGCTGCTGCGTCGCGTCGACGACAAGGGCGTCGTCGCGGTGCTTGACTCCCGGATGGCCACCGCCCGATACAGCGGCTATCTGCGGGCGTCGCTGCCCCCGTTCTGGGCGACCACAGACCCGGTCCGGGTCCGCGCGGCCCTCGAACGTTTGCGCGTGGGCTGATTCCTTTCACTATCCTGACCGCGAACTCCATGTGCGCGCCGCCCGGCCGCCGACCAGACCGTGAAAGGCAGCGTCCATGAGGCGACGACACCTGGTGGGCGCCGTGATCGCGGTGTCATCGGCGCTGCTCGTCACGTCGTGCAGCACCACCCTGCAGGGCAAAGCGGTCTCGGTGTTCGACGACCCCTTCAGCGTCGCGGGGATGCCCGCCACCGACGGGCCCACGGGTCTGCGATCCGACCCCTCAGGACCGACCCGGGTGGTGCTGGGCACCGACGACGGCGATATGGACGAACTGGGCCGTCAGGGGATCAGCGACATCGAAGAATTCTGGGAAGGTGCGTACGGCGAGTCGTTCGACGGCGAGTTCCGGCCCGTGGAGGACGTGATCTCCTGGGACGCCAACGGATTCGACGACACCCGGTTCTGCGGCGACAGCACGTACGGAATCGTGAACGCGGGTTTCTGCCACGACGACCAGACCATCGGATGGGACCGTGGTGAGTTGTTGCCTGCGCTGCAGGAAGCCCACGGCGACATGGGCGTGACGATGGTGCTGGCCCACGAGTACGGCCACGCCGTCCAGTACCAGGCCGGCATGGTCGTTCAGGACACGCCGACGCTGGTGTCCGAGCAGCAGGCCGACTGCCTGGCCGGCGCGTACATGCGGTGGGTCGCCGAAGACAATTCGCCGCGCTTCGCACTGTCGACCGGTGACGGTCTGAACAACGTGCTGGCAGCGGTCATCGCGTTCCGCGATCCGGTGTTGAACGAAGACGATCCGGAGGTCGGGGTGGACGAACACGGATCGGCGTTCGAACGTCTCTCAGCATTCCAATTCGGTTTCACCGATGGCGTTCAGGCGTGCGCGTCGATCGACATGAGGGAGATCGGCCAGCGTCGCGGCGATCTGCCCGTGCTGCTCCCCGAGGACCAGACCGGCGAGTTGGAGATCAACGAAAAGTCCGTGACCGACGTCATCACGGCGATGGACACGTTGTTCTCGCCGGAGAACCCGCCCGAGCTGAGCTTCGACGCCGCCGACTGCCCCGACGCGCGACCGAGCCCGCCGGTGTCCTTCTGCCCGGCGACCAACACGATCGCCGTCGACTTACCCGACCTCGAGGCGATGGGCGCCCAGGCGGATACCGAGGACAGCGTCGGGCTGGCCGCCGGCGACAACACCGCGTACTCCGTGTTGGTCTCGCGGTACATGCAGGCCCTCCAACACGAGCACGGCGGCGTGACGCTCGACAACGCCGAGGCCGCGCTGCGCACCGCGTGTTTGACCGGCGTGGCCACCGCGAAGCTGTCGAGGCAAAGCACCGGCCCCGGCGGGAACACCGTCACGCTGACCGCGGGTGACGTGGATGAGGCGGTGTCGGGGATTCTCACTAACGGTCTGGCCGCCAGCGACGTCAACGGTGAGTCGGTGCCGTCGGGCTTCTCACGGATCGACGCGTTTCGCGTCGGCGTGCTCGGCGATCAGGAGCGGTGCTTCAAGCGATTCGAATGACTCGAATTTTCCAGATCTGCTAGATCTTCTTCGTCACGCCGTACCAGGCCAGCACGGCCTCGGACATCGCCGTCGACCTGGTGAGGAACGCGTAAGAGCGGATGAACGACTCGCCCACACAGCCGTCGATCTTGACGCGGAAGCTGCTGATCATCACCCACGGGTCCGCGCCGGTGAACTCCTTCTTCGTCACCGGGACCACGTTGACGAGGCCCGGCTTGAGTCCGACCGTGATGCCGCCACCGAAGTTGTTCCCCAAGCCGGGCACGATGCCCTCGGGTAACGGCGAGATGATGTCGGTGCCGATGAGCCCGATCGACGGGTTGATGCCCATCGTGCCCGTCAGTGAGACACCGTTGGACGTACTCATGTCGATACCGCAGCCGATCTCGTAACCGACTTCGAGGGTGCCGCCCGGGGGCTCCTCCTCGTCGGGACCCGTCAGCGAGCCAACGTACGTCCCGCCGACGACATACTCGCGCGAGGACAGTGCCGTCGTCAGCGGGGGTATCGGACCCTGCGTCTCGTCCTTCGCCGACAGCGTGAGCTGCCAGCCGTCGGGTGTCTCCGTCATGGCGGGAGGCGTCGACTCGACGCGGCCATCGTCGACCGGCGGGGGCGGTGGTGCACCGTCGGGCGGCAACGGCGCCGCCTCCGGCGGCAACGGCGGACCCTCCGGCGCGGGGGCATCGACGGAGACGGGTTCCGGTTCTGGCTGGGCGTATGCGGGTCCGACCGCAAGGCAACTGATCGACCCGCCGATGGCCAACACCGTGATGCCGCGTCGCAGCACATACCGAACCGTCACTGCTTGCCCTTCCATGCGTCGCGGTATTTGACGCCCTGATTCGGAACCTACCCCGAGCGGTGTAAGGGTCCGAACAGGTGTCCAGAAGATCGTCCCACCAACCCTCGCGCAACTGCGTTAGGCGGGCATACGCAACACGAATCCGGCTTCCAACGCAACCCAGAGCGTACCGTCCGGGCCGATCGCCAGGCCGTGCGGCTCACTGCCCGGTGGGAGGTCGATCGTGACGATCTCACCGTCGCCGCTGACCCGCGCAAGCTGGTTCGAACCCCACAGGCTCACCCACACACCGTCGGACGGATCGGCGACGACGGCGTGCGGCTTGCCGGGTAGGTCGATCTCCTGGATCGCCTCGTCCATCGGAATGCGGCCGAGACGCTCGGCCACAATCTCGGTGAACCACACGGCGTCGTCGTGCGTCGCGGCGATACCCACCGGACCGGCTGCGGCAGTAGGCAATTCGCGCTTGGTGAACTCGCCCGACAATGACAGTCGGCCGATCGCGTTGTCCTGATTGAGGGTGAACCACAAGGCGTTGTCGGGTCCGCTGACGATCATCGACGGCGCACCGCCGACCGGTTGCGAGCCGGACAACTCACCGTCGACCGAAATCCTGCCGACCTCGCCGGTCGTCATCGCGGTGAACCACAGCGCACCGTCGGATCCGACGGTGATGCCGTACGGCGCGCTGCCCTGTCCCAACTCGTACGCGGTCAACTCCCCCGCCGTACTGATCCGGCCGATGCGGTCGTCGCCATTGCGTGTGAACCACATTGCACCGTCGGGGCCTGCGGTGATGATCGACGGCCGGCACCCGGGGGCGACCGGGAAGACGCGGACGTGGCCGTCCGTCGTCACCCGCGCGATCGCACCGCCGTGTACGAGCGTCACCCACAGCGCACCGTCGGGGCCGGCCGCCAACGCATACGGCCCACCGTCGATCGAAACCCTGAGGGCGGCCGTCACGCGAGCGTGACGAGGCCGAGTTCGTTATCGCCGGCCAGCAGCGCGTGATGGGGCAGCACCCGCACCGTGTACCCCACCGGCCCCGCCACCGGCAGCGGCGCCGTCGTCGTGAAGATCTCCTTGCCGCCCTCGGCGGTCCCCGTGTGCTGCATCGGCACGGTCACCGGATCCACCAGCGCGTCGCTGGCGTCGACGCGGCCGAGCACCGCCTGCACGGACACCTCTTCGCATGTGAGGTCGGCCAGATGGACCGTCGCGGTCAACGTCAGTTCGGAGCCCAGCAGCGGCGTATCGGGAAGCCCGTAGCTGTCGACGTCGGTGATCTGGACCTTCGGCCACGCCTCGGCGGCGCGCTGCCGGAACGCGGCCAGTTCGCGCGCCGCGCCGAAGGGTTCGCCCGCAGCGCCGGGTTCAACCGTCTTGCGCAGCGATTGGGCCGCGGGCGCGTAGTACTTCTCGGTGTAGTCACGCACCATGCGCGAGGCCAGCACCTTCGGGCCGAGTGCGATCAGCGTGTGACGCACCATCTCCACCCACCGCATCGGCACGCCGCGCTCGTCGCGGTCATAGAACTTCGGGGCTACGGACTGCTCGAGCAGGTCGTACAACGCGGCCGCCTCCAGATCATCGCGCCGTGTCTCGTCGATGAGTCCGTCGGCGGTCGGTATCTCCCAGCCGTTCTCGCCGTCGTACCACTCGTCCCACCAACCGTCGCGGATCGACAGGTTCAACCCACCGTTCAACGCGCTCTTCATCCCCGACGTGCCGCACGCTTCCAGCGGCCGCAGCGGGTTGTTCAGCCAGACGTCACAACCCCAGTACAAGAGGCGCGCCATCGACATGTCGTAGTCGGGAAGGAACGCGATGCGGTGCCGAACCTCGGCCCGGTCGGCGAACTTCACCACCTGCTGAATCAACGCCTTGCCGCCGTCGTCGGCGGGATGCGACTTACCGGCGACGATCAGCTGGATGGGCCGATCCGCGTCGAGCAGCAGCTTCTCGAGCCGGTCGGCGTCGCGCAGCATCAGCGTCAGCCGTTTGTACGTCGGTACCCGCCGGGCGAACCCGATGGTCAACACGTCGGGATCGAACGCCGTTGCGATCCAACCCAGTTGGGCGTCCGACGCGCCGCGCTCAAGCCACGAGCGCCGCACCCGCGCGCGGACGTCTTCGACCAGTCGTGCACGCAGTTGCGAGCGGATCCACCACAGGTGGCCGGGGTCGACCTCATGCAACCGCTCCCACACTGCGGGCTCGCGCAGGGCGCCGAGGTCGTCGCTGCCGATCAGTTCGCGGCCCAGCTCCAGCCACTGCGGAGCCGCCCATGTCGGTGCGTGCACGCCGTTGGTGATCGAGCCGATCGGAACCTCGCCCGGGTCGAAACCCGGCCAGAGTTCGTTGAACATGCCGCGGCTGACCCTGCCGTGCAGCAGGGAGACGCCGTTCGCCCGCTGCGCCAGCCGCAGACCCATGTGTGCCATGTTGAACTTCGACGGGTCGTCCTCGGCGCCGAAGGCGATGATGCGGTCGAGTGGCACGCCCGACAGCAGCCGTGAGTCGGCTCCCGACGGACTATCCGACGGGCTGCCGAAGTACCGCCTCACCATCTCGACCGGGAAGCGGTCGATCCCGGCGGGAACGGGCGTGTGCGTGGTGAACACAGTGGACGAGCGCACGACGGTCAGTGCGGTGTCGAAGTCCAGGCCGGCATCGATCAGCTCCCGGATGCGCTCGGTCCCGAGGAACCCCGCGTGACCCTCATTCATGTGAAACACCTCGGGCGAGTGCAGACCCTCCACGTCGGTGAACGCCCGGATGGCGCGCACGCCGCCGATACCGGCCAGCATCTCCTGCTTGATCCGGTGCTCCTGATCGCCGCCGTAGAGCCGATCGGTGACACTGCGCAGATCGTGGTCGTTCTCCGGGATGTCGGAATCCAACAGCAACAACGGGATTCGTCCCACCTGTGCGATCCACACGCGGGCCCGCAGCTGGTTGTCCTCCGGCATCGCCAGCTCGACGAGCACGGGGTTTTCCTCGGCGTCGGTGAGCAGCCGAAGCGGAAGCCCCTGCGGGTCCAGGGCGGGATAGCTTTCGTGCTGCCAGCCCTCGGCCGTCAACGACTGGCGGAAATACCCCGAGCGGTACAGCAGGCCGACAGCGATCAGCGGCAGTCCCATGTCCGAGGCCGCCTTCAGGTGGTCGCCGGCGAGAATGCCGAGGCCGCCGGAATAGTTCGGCAGCACCTCGGCGACGCCGAACTCCATCGAGAAGTACGCGATGCCGTTCGGCAGTTCGGCACCGTCGGCGACCTGCTGTTGGTACCACAGCGGCCGGGCCAGGTAGTCGTCCAGTTCGGCGGCGAGTTCATCAAGGCGTCGAAGAAACGAATCGTCGACCGAGAGCTCGTCGAGCCGTTTCGGGCTGACCTGCCCCAGCAACGCCACCGGGTCCCATCCGACCTGCTTCCAGAGCTCCGGATCGATCTCCGCGAACAGGTCCTGGGTGGGCTTGTCCCACGACCACCGCAGGTTGATCGACAGCCGTTCGAGTGCGGCCATGCGATCGGGGAGATGAGCGCGGACGGTGAACCTTCTCAGAGCTTTCATCGGGCCATCACGCGACTCAACCTTACTGAGTTTTCGCGGCGGCGCAGCGATGAGCGCCTGCGCGAAGAGCAGAAAGCACGGTCCGTCCCCGTACCGCTTCACCTCCGTTTGATTGGGCAGCGCACTACGGTGGGTATAGGGCGCGAAGAGGCGATTGATGAGCTCAGACGACGCATCGTAAAGGAGTGGTGGGAAGTGGTCGGTCGGATCGGGATCGATGACGTCGCACCCGTCGTGTCGGGCGGACAGTTCCCGGCCAAGGCGGTTGTGGGCGAGATCGTGCCGGTGCAGGCGACCGTGTGGCGCGAAGGCCACGACGCCGTCGCGGCCACACTGGTCGTCCGCTATCACGGCTCGGCGTATCCACAACTCGTCGACGGGCCCCCCGGGTCGGCGCCCGCGGCGCCGGAGCCGGTGCCGATCGAGAGGGTCGTCAATCCGTCGACCCGCACCAAACCCCAGCATCTGCCCATGTCGCCGGGCAGAACGCCCGACGTGTTCCACGGTCAGTTCTCCCCCGACAGCGTCGGGCTCTGGACGTTCCGGGTGGACGCGTGGGGCGATCCGATCGCGACCTGGCGCAAGTCGGTCACGGCCAAACTGAACGCGGGCCAGGGCGAGGTCGAGCTGTCCAACGATCTGTTGATCGGTGCGCGACTGCTCGAGCGGGCCTCGACCGGCATACCGCGCAAGCTGCGCGACCCGATCATCGAGGCGGCGGAGTTGTTGCGAAAGCCCGGCGACCCGTTCACCCGTGCCGGTGCCGCGCTGTCGGGCGAGGTGACGGAGTTGCTCACGCAGTATCCGTTGCGCGAATTGGTCACGCGCGGAGAGCAACACGGCGTGTGGGTGGACCGTCCGCTGGCCCGGTTCAGCGGATGGTACGAACTGTTTCCGCGGTCGACCGGCGGGTGGGACAAGAAGGGCAAGCCGGTCCACGGAACATTTGCGACCGCCGTCAAGGCGCTACCTCGCATCGCCGCCATGGGTTTCGACGTGGTCTACCTTCCACCCATTCATCCGATCGGCAAGATACATCGCAAGGGCCGCAACAACTCGGTGGCCGCTGCGCCCGGCGACGTCGGCTCGCCGTGGGCGATCGGCAGCGACAAGGGTGGCCACGACGCGGTGCACCCCAAGCTCGGCACGATCGAGGACTTCGACGAGTTCGTCGCCGCCACCCGCGATCACGGCATGGAGGTGGCGCTGGACTTCGCGCTGCAGTGCGCGCCCGATCACCCGTGGGCGAGGGATCATCCTGAGTGGTTCACCGTGCTGCCCGACGGCACCATCGCTTACGCCGAGAACCCCCCGAAGAAGTATCAGGACATCTATCCGATCAACTTCGACAACGACCCGGCGGGGTTGTACGAAGAAGTGCTACGGGTCGTGCGGTTCTGGATCTCCCACGGGGTCAAGATATTTCGGGTCGACAACCCGCACACCAAGCCGCCCGATTTCTGGGCGTGGCTGATCGGCAAGGTCAAGGGCGAAGATCCCGATGTGCTGTTCCTGTCGGAGGCATTCACGCGGCCTGCGCGACTCTACGGTCTCGCCAAACTCGGCTTCACGCAGTCCTACACGTATTTCACGTGGCGCGTAGCGAAATGGGAGCTCACCGAGTTCGGCGAACAGATCGCCGAACATGCCGACTATGCGCGCCCCAACCTGTTCGTCAACACACCGGACATCCTTCACGAGAGCCTGCAGCACGGCGGCCCGGGCATGTTCGCGATCCGCGCAGTGCTGGCGGCCACGATGAGCTCGGCGTGGGGCGTGTATTCGGGCTATGAGCTGTTCGAGCACCGTCCGGTCCGCGAGGGCAGCGAGGAATACCTCAATTCCGAGAAGTACGAGCTGCGTCCACGCGATTTCGAGGCGGCTCTGGCAGACGGGGAATCGCTCGAGCCGTTCTTGACCAGACTCAACGAGATTCGCCGCGTGCATCCGGCTCTGCACCAGCTGCGCACCATCAAATTCCACCACCCCGACAACGACGCACTCGTGGCGTTCAGCAAGTTCGACCCAGCGACGGGCGATCAGGTGCTGGTGGTGGTGACGCTCAACCCGTTCGGCCCCGAAGAGGCGACGCTCTGGCTCGATATGCACGCATTGGGGATGGAACCCTACGACCGCTTCTGGGTGCGCGACGAGATCACCGGTAACGAATATCAATGGGGACAAGCCAACTACGTTCGCCTCGACCCGGCGACCGCTGTGGCGCACGTACTGAACATGCCCCAGGTACCGGCCGACCAACGACTCAACCTACTGCGTAGGGAGTGACGAGATGACGCATACCAACCAACGAACAAGCCCGAACCTGCGGCCGCACACAGCGGACCTCAACCGGCTGCTCGCCGGCGAACACCACGATCCGCACTCGGTTCTCGGTGCACACGAATACGACGACCACACGGTCGTCCGCGCCTACCGACCCCACGCGGTCGAAGTGGTGGCCCTGGTGGGCGGTGAGCGGTATGCGTTCCAGCACATCGAGGCCGGACTGTTCGCTGTCGCGCTGCCGTTCACCAACCTGGCGGACTACCGGCTCGAGGTCGCCTATCCCGGAGCGGACGGGCAGGACGTGCACGCCGTCGCCGACGCCTACCGGTTCCTGCCGACCCTCGGTGAGATCGACCTGCACCTCTTCGCCGAAGGCCGCCACGAGCGGCTGTGGGAGATCCTGGGGGCCCATCCCCGTCGGTTCAACACACCCGACGGCGCTGTCGAAGGAGTGTCGTTCGCGGTCTGGGCGCCGAATGCCAACGGCGTCAGCCTGATCGGCGAGTTCAACCACTGGGACGGCAATGAGGCCCAGCTTCGCGTGCTCGGTTCGACGGGCGTGTGGGAGCTGTTCTGGCCAGGCTTCGAGATCGGCGAGCTGTACAAGTTCCGGGTGCACGGCGCCGACGGCTCTGTCGCCGACCGCGCCGACCCGATGGCGTTCGCGACGGAGGTGCCGCCGCAGACGGCGTCGAAGGTCACCAAGAGCGAATACACCTGGGAAGACCAGGATTGGATGACCGAGCGCGCCCAGAAGAATCCCGTGTTCGAGCCGATGAGCACGCTCGAGGTGCACCTGATGTCGTGGCGCCCGGGTCTGAGCTATCGCGAATTGGCTACCGAGCTCACCGAATACGTGGTGTCCAACGGCTTCACGCACGTCGAACTCATGCCGGTCGCCGAGCATCCGTTCGGCGGCTCGTGGGGCTACCAGGTGACGTCGTACTACGCCCCGACGTCGCGATTGGGCACGCCCGACGAGTTCCGCCATGTGGTCGACACCCTTCACCGGGCCGGCATCGGCGTGATCATGGACTGGGTCCCCGCCCACTTCCCGAAGGACGCCTGGGCGCTCGGCCGCTTCGACGGCACCGCGCTGTATGAACACTCCGACCCGCGACGCGGCGAACAACTCGACTGGGGCACTTACGTGTTCGACTTCGGCCGCGCCGAGGTCCGCAACTTCCTGGTGGCCAACGCGCTGTACTGGCTGCAGGAGTATCACATCGACGGCCTGCGGGTGGACGCGGTCGCATCGATGCTCTACCTGGACTACTCGCGACCCGAGGACGGCTGGACCCCGAACGTCTACGGCGGCCGCGAGAACCTCGAGGCCGTGCAGTTCCTGCAGGAGATGAACGCCACGGTGCACAAGCTGGCACCGGGCATCGTCACCGTCGCCGAGGAATCCACGTCCTGGCCGGGCGTCACCCGTCCGACGAACCTTGGCGGCCTTGGCTTCTCGATGAAGTGGAACATGGGCTGGATGAATGACACATTGGAGTTCATCAAGCGGGATCCGATTCATCGCAGCTACCACCATCACGAGATCACGTTCTCGATGTTGTACGCGTTCAGCGAGAACTTCGTGTTGCCCGTCAGCCACGACGAGGTCGTGCACGGCAAGGGCACGCTGTGGGGTCGCATGCCGGGCAACGACCACACCAAGGCGGCGGGGTTGCGCGGGCTGCTGGCCTATCAGTGGGCCCATCCGGGCAAGCAACTGCTGTTCATGGGTCAGGAGATCGGCCAGCGCGCCGAGTGGTCGGAGGAGCGCGGGGTCGACTGGTATCAGCTGGACGAGAACAGCTTCTCCACCGGCGTGCAGAAGTTCGTCCACGACATGAACGGCATCTACCGCAGCAGGCGGGCCCTGTGGTCTCAGGACACCAAACCCGAGGGCTACTCGTGGATCGACGCCAACGACTCGGCCAACAACGTGCTGAGCTTCATGCGGTTCGGCGATGACGGTTCGATGCTGGCGTGCGTGTTCAACTTCTCGGGTTCCGAGCGCGGCCGCTACCGGCTGGGCCTGCCGCATACCGGCACCTGGCGGGAAGTGCTCAACTCCGACGCCGACGTCTACAACGGGTCGGGCATCGGCAACTACGGCGCGGTCGAGGCGACCGACGAGCCGTGGCACGGCCGCCCGGCATCGGCGGTCATGGTGCTGCCGCCACTGACGGCGTTGTGGTTCGAACCGGCCTGAGGTTGCGCGAGCAGCTAGAGGGGCGGCTGCGCCGCGCCGTGACGATGAAAATTGAGCCGAGTGTGGGGTTGTGTCACGCGACGACGCAGGTTCGCGTGACACAACCCCACACTCGGCGGACTCTTGTTCAGCGTGAAGGCCGACCGCCCGAAATCTCGGCGTGTTAGTACAACGCGTTGGCCAGCTTGCGCCGACCCGCGATGACCTCGGGATCGGTGGGATCGAAGAGATCGAACAACTCGATGAGCCGAGTCCGTACCAAGGTGCGGTCGTCGCCGGCGGTTCGCTTGACCAACGCGATCAGCCGATCGAAGGCAGCCGCGATGTTCTGCTGCAGAATGTCGACATCGGCGGCGGCGAACGCGGCATCGATGTCGTCGGGCGCGGCGTCGGCCGTCGCGACGGAGTCGGGACGGTGCGCGGATGCACGCTGGAGGAAGCCGATCTGCCGCACCGCACCCTTGGCCTCGACGTGACTCGGGTTGGCGTCGAGGATCGCTTGGTACGCGCTGCGCGCGGCATCGAAGTCACCGGCATCCAGATGCGCGCGAGCCTGGGCGAGTTCGGGATCCACTTGTTCGGGATCCTCGGCATCGTCGTCACCGCCGAGCTTGCCTGCGGTGGCGTTCAAGAGCGAGTCGATCCACCCCCGCAACTGCTCGGGTGGCTGCATCCCCTGAAAGCTCGACAACGGTTGTCCCCCACCCAACGCCACTACGGTCGGGATGGCCTGCACACCGAACATCTGCGCCACCCTGGGGACGGTGTCGACGTTGACCGTCGCGAGCGACCACTTGCCGCCGTCGTTGGCCGCGAGGCCGGCAAGAATGTCGCCCAACTGGATGCTCGCGTCGCTGCGCGGTGACCACAGCAGGACCACGACGGGAACCTGGCTGGAGCGAACCAGTACCTCGGCTTCCAGATTGGCCTCGGTGACCTCCACACCGCCGGACGGCCCAGACGGGCCGGCCGCATCGCCTTCACCGGCAGGGGCTCGCTGCTTGAGCGCCGACAGATCGATCGCACCGGCCATGGACGCCGCAACAGGACGTGGACGAGTCACGTCACAAGTTTGTCACGTCGTTTCGGGTACGTGCCGCCCCGGTGGCGCCATGGCGGCGGCGCCCCCCACTTCGCCCATCCTGCCGGTGCGATCGGCCCATATGAGAAAAATCACACTGCACAGCGGCACGAAGCTCGCCAGCAACGCCAGCAACCACGTACCCGTCGCCCATTTGAACGCGATGCCCGCGAGCAGGCCCACCACCACGAATGCGATGAAGATCAGCCCGTGTGCCATCCCGAACACTTTGACGCCGACCTCTGTTCGCGGGCTGGCGAGGTACTTGAAGTACATGCCGACGAGCAAACCAACCCAGCTGACGGCCTCGAGCAGAGCCAGGAGTCGGAACCACCCAGCAACGGACCGAAGATCAAACGCGCCTGTCATGGCCGCCATTGTGCCCGAATCCGGCACGAATTACTACACGACGTCGTAGATGCCCTAGCCGGCCCGCAGCACCAGAGCGTCGCCCTGTCCACCGGCGCCACACAGCGCCGCGACTGCATAGCCGGAACCGCGTCGTGCCAGCTCAAGGGCGGCGTGCAGGGTGATCCGGGCGCCCGACATGCCGATCGGATGCCCGATGGCGATCGCACCGCCGTTGACATTGACCTTGTCCGGGTCGACACCCAACTCCTTCATCGACGCGACCCCGACCGCGGCGAACGCCTCATTGATTTCGATGACGTCCAACTGATCGACCGAAATACCTTCGCGGGCAATGGCTTTCTTGATCGCGTTGGCCGGCTGCGACTGCAGGGTGGAATCCGGGCCCGCGACGACGCCGTGGGCGCCGATCTCGACCAGCCAGGTCAGCCCCATCTGCTGAGCCTTCTCCTTGTTCATCACGACCACCGCGGCAGCGCCGTCGGAGATCTGTGATGCCGACCCGGCGGTGATGGTGCCGTCCTTGCGGAACGCCGGCTTGAGACCGGCCAGCGACTCCGCGGTGGTGTCGGCGCGGATGCCCTCGTCCTCGGTGAACTCGAGCGGGTCTCCCTTGCCCTGCGGGATCGTGACCGGCACCACCTCGTCGGCGAAGACGCCGTCTTTCCATGCCGCAGCGGCCTTTTGGTGCGAACGTGCCGCGAACTCGTCCTGCTCGGCCCGCGTGAACTGGTCGACGTCGTTGCGCTGCTCGGTCAGCGCGCCCATCGACTGATCGGTGAACACGTCATGCAGACCGTCATAGGCCATGTGGTCGACAACCGTGACGTCGCCGTACCTGTAGCCGGCGCGACTGTCCACCAGCAGGTGCGGCGCCTTGGTCATCGACTCCTGGCCGCCCGCGACCACGACGTCGAACTCGCCCGCCCGGATCAGCTGATCGGCCAGCGCGATGGCGTCGATGCCGGACAGGCACATCTTGTTGATCGTCAGCGACGGCACGTCCCAGCCGATGCCCGCGGCGACCGCGGCCTGCCTGGCGGGCATTTGCCCGGCTCCGGCGGTGAGGACCTGCCCCATGATCACGTACTCGACGGCCGACGCCGGGACCTTGGCCTTTTCCAGCGCTCCCGCGATCGCGATGGCGCCCAGGTCACTGCCCGAGAAGTCCTTCAGCGAACCCATGAGTTTGCCGACCGGGGTGCGGGCGCCAGCAACAATTACCGATGTAGTCATTTTCTGCCTCCAGGGCGTCTTCTGCGCCGGTGTGACCGATCACGCATATGCAAACCGTTTCCGTAGACGTTACCGTGGCGTTATGACCGAGCAGGTTGACGCCCGTCCACTTCTGGCGAGCGCGTTGGTGACAGGACTCGACCATGTCGGCATTGCGGTCCCCGATCTCGACGTCGCCATCAAGTGGTACCACGACCACCTCGGGATGATCGTCCTGCACGAGGAGATCAACGAGGAGCAGGGCGTCCGCGAAGCGATGCTCTCAGTGCGCGGCGCCCCGGTCGGCAGTGCACAGATCCAGTTGATGTCGCCGCTGGATGAAACCTCGACGATCGCCAAGTTCATCGACAAGCGCGGCCCTGGCCTTCAGCAGCTTGCATATCGCGTCAGCGACATCGACGCGCTCACCGAGCGACTCCGCGCCGAGGGCGTGCGGCTGCTTTACGACGCACCGCGCCGCGGCACTGCGAACTCCCGGATCAACTTCATCCATCCCAAGGATGCCGGCGGCGTCCTCGTCGAACTCGTCGAGCCTGCCGCCGATCACTGAGGGCGAAGCGTCAACTCCCGCCGGGAATTGCTCGACTGATCAGTCAGTTCTGCCGAGATTCCTGACGTTGACACTCTACGGAGGCTAAGACCACTTGCGCGTCGGTCCGCGCGTGGCCCTGTGCGTCCAGCACGGTGTGTGCCAGTGTCGACGATCGTCGACGGCCTGATCACCGAGACCGGCCGGCCACACCACTAAATGCGCTGAGCCCGAGCGGATCTGGTGGTCACACCCCGGGCAGCGATAATTCTTGATCGCGCGCGCCGCCGGGATCGCCCGCACCTCGTAGTCGAAGCCGTCCGGACCGGTTTCGATCCGCCGAGTGGCGGGCAACGGCGGCACGGAGCGTTGTCTGCGCGGCGGTGTGCGGCGCGGGGACATCTCGCCAGTCTAGGCGGTCAGAAGAGCCGGAACTCGTCGCTGTCCATGCCCCGCATCCGGTCGTAGTCCAAAGTCACGCAACGAATTCCGCGGTCAGTCGCCAGCGTCCGTGCCTGCGGCTTGATCTGCTGGGCGGCGAAGACCCCGGCGACGGGTGCGAGCAGGGTGTCGCGATTGAGCAGTTCGAGGTAGCGGGTGAGTTGTTCGACGCCGTCGATCTCGCCGCGCCGTTTGATCTCGACGGCCACCGATCGGCCGTTCTGGTCGCGACACAGCAGATCGACCGGCCCGATGGCGGTCATATACTCGCGGCGCACGAGGGTGTATCCCGTGCCGAGCAGCTCGACGTGTTCGGCCAGCAGCTCCTGCAGGTGCGCCTCGACGCCGTCCTTGACCAGTCCAGGGTCGACGCCGAGCTCGTGACTGGAGTCGTGTTCGATGTCCTCCAGCGTGATGCGCAACTGCTCCCCGGCCTTGTTCTCGACCACCCACACCGGGGCGGGGCCGTCGGGCTCCTCGGTCAGCCAGCACGGCGGACTCATCCAGTTCAGTGGCTTGTACGCGCGGTCATCGGCGTGGACACTCACCGACCCGTCGGCCTTGATGAGCAACAGGCGACGGGCCGATGGCAGATGAGCGGTCAGGCGCCCGACGTAGTCGACGGTGCACTGGGCGATCACGAGACGCACCCGAACAACCTTAGGTGGCGGTCCGGCAAATTAGTCTGAGGGCACGATGACGGAGAAGAAGAGCGCCGCGCAGCGCCTCGGCCTGGTGCTCGAGAAGGTCACCAGTCAGAGCAGCCGGCTTCTCACCACTCCCGAGTATGGATCGTGGGTCCTCGGCCGCGTCTCCGAGAGCCAACGCAAACGCCGCATCCGCATCCAGATCATCCTCACGACGTTCGTCCTCAGCGCGAACCTCATCGGGGTCGCCGTCGCGGTTCTGGTCGTCACCGTCACCTTCCCGGTGCCCAACGTGTTCGATTCGAAGGTCCTGTGGATCACGTTTGCGGTCGCGCCTGCCTATATCGGACTGGCGTTCATCGTCGGAGTCATCTGGGCGACCAACCGCGTCATCAACAATGTGCGCTGGGCGATCGAGGAGCGAGAGCCCTCCCCGAAGGACCAGCGCAACACCTTCTTCGCCCCGTGGAGGCTGACGCGCGTACTGCTCGTTCTTTGGGGCGGCGGAACCGTCGTGCTCACCGTCTTATATGGCTTGCAGGACACCGACTACATACCCAAAGTCCTTCTCGGGATCAGCTTTCCGGGCATTGTCGTGTCGGCGAGCTGCTATCTGTTCACCGAGTTCGCACTGCGTCCGGTCGCCGCGCAGGCACTCCAGGTCGGGCCTCCGCCGCGCCGGTTCGCACCGGGCATCATGGGCCGCACGCTCACCGTATGGGCGTTGGGGTCGGGTGTGCCGGTGCTCGGCATCCTGCTGGCCGCCATCATCACGCTTTCGCTGCAGAACGTGTCCCCCACTCAGTTCACCGTCGCGGTGATGATCCTCGCGCTCTTCGCCTTGGTATTCGGCTTCATCCTGATGTGGATCCTGTCCTGGCTCACGGCGACTCCCGTGCGGGTGGTGCGTGCCGCGTTGCACCGGGTCGAAGAGGGTGATCTCGACACCAACCTCGTGGTGTTCGACGGCACCGAACTCGGCCAGCTGCAGCGCGGATTCAACTCGATGGTGCACGGCCTGCGTGAGCGCGAACGCGTGCGGGACCTGTTCGGCCGCCACGTCGGGCGCGAAGTCGCCGCGGCCGCAGAGAAACAGCGTCCGAAGCTCGGCGGCGAAGAGCGCCACGTCGCGATGATCTTCGTCGACATCATCGGCTCCACCCAGTTGGTGACGGGCAGGCCCGCGACCGAGGTGGTCGACCTGCTGAACCGGTTCTTCGAGGTCATCGTCGACGAAGTCGATCGCCATCACGGTTTCGTGAACAAGTTCGAAGGGGACGCGGCACTGGCCGTGTTCGGCGCGCCCAACCACCTCGACAACCCCGAAGGCGAGGCGCTGGCCGCCGGTCGCGCGATCGCCCGGCGCATTCGCGACGAGGTGCCCGAGTGCGTGGCGGGCATCGGAGTGGCGTCGGGCACCGCGGTGGCCGGAAACGTCGGCGCCAAGGAGCGCTTCGAGTACACCGTGATCGGTGAGCCCGTCAACGAGGCCGCCCGGCTGTGTGAGCTGTCCAAGGACACCCCCGGGCATCTGCTCGCGTCCTCGGATACGGTTTCGAACGCGGACGAAGGTGAGCGCGCGCATTGGACTCTCGGCGATACGGTCACGCTGCGCGGGCACGACGAGCCGACGCGGCTCGCGCTGCCGGTCTAGCCGTCCGCCCGGTGCGTGATACGTCACATCAGGCCCCAAGTAAGTGATACCGACCGTCACGGTAATTAGAATTGGTCTCGTGCACGGTTCCATCGCCGGTCTACTGCAGATCGAGGACTGCCTCGATGCCGAAGGCGGCGTTGTGCTGCCGCCGGGCGTCACGCTGATATCGCTCATCGACCGCAACATCGCGAACGTCGGTGACGCCGTCGCCTACCGCTACCTGGATTTCGCGCGCTCGGCTGACGGGCAACCCGTCGAACTGACGTGGTCTCAACTCGGTCGCCGGATGCAGGCGATCGGCGCTCGCGTGCAGCAGGTCGCCTCACGTGGTGACCGGGTGGCGATCCTCGCGCCGCAGGGCCTCGACTACGTCGCCGGCTTCTTCGCGGCGGTCAAGGCGGGCACGATCGCGGTGCCGTTGTTCGCGCCTGAACTCCAGGGACATGCCGAACGTCTCGAAACTGCGCTCGCCGACGCCCGCCCCACCGCCATCATGACGACGGCCGCGGCGGCCGACGCCGTGCGATCCTTCCTCGCGGACCTCGCGTTCGCGCGCACGTTGCCCGTCATTACGATCGACGACGTTCCGGACGCCGCAGCGGATGCGTTCGTACCCGTCGATCTCGACGTCGACGACGTCTCGCATCTGCAGTACACATCGGGCTCGACACGGCCGCCGGTCGGCATCGAAATCACCCACCGCGCAGTCGGAATCAACCTGCTGCAGATGATCCTGTCCATCGATCTGCTCGACCGAAACACCCACGGTGTCAGTTGGCTTCCGCTGTACCACGACATGGGGTTGTCGATGATCGGCTTTCCGGCGGTGTACGGCGGCCATTCGACGCTGATGTCGCCGACGGCCTTCATTCGTCGGCCGCAGCGCTGGATCCGGGCGCTGTCGGACGGGTCACGGCAGGGACGCGTGGTCACCGCGGCACCGAACTTCGCCTACGAGTACACCGCGCAGCGTGGCCTGCCTGCGCCCGGCGAGGATGTCGACCTGAGCAATGTCGTGATGATCATCGGTTCGGAGCCGGTCAGCATGGACGCCATCACGACGTTCAACGCCGCGTTCGAGCCGTATGGGCTGCCGCCGACTGCGATCAAACCGTCATACGGGATCGCCGAGGCGACCCTGTTCGTGTCGACCATCGCCCCGACCGCCCGCGCGACGGTCGCATACCTCGACCGTGGACACCTTGCACAAGGTCGGGCCGTACGCGTCGCCGCGGACGCCGAAGGCGCTGTCGCACAGGTCTCATGCGGTCAAGTGGCGCGTAGCCAGTGGGCCGTCATCGTTGACGCGGATGCGCAGACCGAGCTCGCCGATGGGCACGTCGGCGAGATCTGGTTGCGCGGTGACAACACCGCACGGCGATATTGGGGCCGGCCCGAGGAATCTCGGCAGACGTTCGACGCGACACTACGGTCTCGACTGGAGTCGGGAAGCCACGCTGACGGCTCGCCGGTCGATGCGACGTGGCTGCGCACCGGGGATCTCGGGGTCTACCTCGACGGCGAGTTGTACGTCACCGGCAGGCGTGCCGACATCGTGCTCGTCGACGGCCTGCATCACTACCCACAGGACATCGAGGCCACGACGGCGGCCGCCTCGCCGATCGTGCGCCGGGGCTACGTCGCGGCATTCGCCACCGACGACGGCATCGTCGTCGTCGCCGAGCGCGCGTCGGGCACCCGCCGCGATGATCCGCAGGCCGCGGCCGAAGCGATCCGTGCGGCGGTCTCTGATGTCCACGGGCTCTCCATCGCTGACGTCAGCTTCGTACCGGCCGGTGCCATTCCGCGCACGACGAGCGGCAAGGTGGCCCGTCGGGCGTGCAGAGCCGAGTATCTGCGCGGTCGAATTGCGGGGGTAGTCGGCGGTCAGTTGCCGCCGTCGCCGCCCACTTCGGCGGGTAGAGGCGGCGGCAATGGCGTTGTCGGCGTTGATGTCTGCGCCGGTGCGGCGGGCGCATCGGCCTGCTGCGAGCCGTGGAAGTCGATCATCGTTTCTTCGCGGATCACGCGCGTGCCCGCGCTGACGACCAATGATTCTTCGGTGACAAAGTAGGTGATTCCGTAGTTGTCAGCGGTGTATCCGTCAGTCGACTGCGAGGCGGGGACGATCAATTTGGCGCCGTCGCGCAGTCGCACACCGCGGTACTCGTACTCACCGTCCGACTCACAGATCGCCACCCGCGATGCTTCGGTACTGCCGAAGACAACGGTCTCGCTCGGCGAGTCGCACCGCGCAGTGGAATCGACGTACCCCTGGCCGTCCGACGCTGGGGGCGGCGGAAGCCGGCGCCAACCCGACAACGGCCAGCACTGAACATGCCGCCGCCGCAGCGGTCAGGCGAAGGGCGGTCAACCCGGGAATCAGCATCGCCATCCACCAGAGCACGATCGTCTCTGTCGCGCGAGTACCGATGCCGATAATTGTCGAGATCGTTAGGACCTTGACATCGGCACCCGCCGGCCCACGGAGGCCGACGACGATGTCGGTTTTCCGCCAGTGATGTCGGTGGGCACGTGTAATCGTTTGAGGCATGCACGAGGATTTCGACCGCTGCTACCGGGCCGTCCAGTCCAAGGACTCGCGGTTCGACGGCTGGTTCGTCACGGCCGTGCTGACCACCAAGATCTACTGCCGGCCCAGCTGCCCGGTCCGGCCGCCTTACGCCCGGAACATGCGGTTCTATCCCACCGCGGCGGCCGCGCAGAAGGCCGGCTTCCGGGCCTGTAAGCGCTGCCGGCCGGACGCCTCACCGGGATCGCCGGAGTGGAATGTGCGCGGTGACGTGGTCGCCAGGGCGATGCGACTCATCACCGACGGCACCGTCGATCGCGAGGGCGTCACCGGACTCGCGGCTCGCGTCGGATACACCACCCGGCAGCTCGAGCGGCTGCTGCAGGCGGAGGTCGGGGCGAATCCTTTGGCGCTGGCCAGAGCGCAACGCACGCAGACCGCCCGCGTGCTCATCGAAACCACCGAATTGCCGTTCGGCGATGTCGCTTTCGCGGCCGGCTTCTCCAGCATCCGCCAGTTCAACGACACGGTGCGGGCGGTATGCGATCTGACTCCGACCGCTCTGCGCCAGCGGTCGCGTTCGAGGTTCGGCCGCGGCGAGGGTGGCGCCGGAACGCTGTCGTTGCGGTTACCTGTGCGCACGCCGTTCGCCTACGAGGGGCTGTTCGGCCACCTGGCGGCCAGCGCTGTGCCGGGCGTCGAGGAAGTGCGTGACGGCAGGTTCCGACGGACATTGCGACTGTCCAATGGGAACGGAATCGTCAGTCTTGCACCACAACCTGATCATGTGCAGTGCCAGATCGTGTTGGACGACTTCCGCGATCTCGCCGCGGCGATTGCCCGATGCCGGCGCCTGCTCGACCTCGACGCGGACCCCGAGGCCGTCGTCGACGTGCTCGGGTCCGACCCGGATCTGAGCGCGCTGGTCGCCAAGGCACCAGGGCAGCGGATACCGCGCACTGTCGACGAGCAGGAACTGGCGCTGCGGGTGGTGCTCGGCCAGCAGGTGTCGCTCAAGGCCGCCCGTACCCACGCCGGCCGCATCGTCGCGGCCTACGGCCGGCCCGTTACCGACGCCAACGGTGCTCTCACCCATGTGTTTCCGTCGGTCGAGGATCTCGCCGAGATCGATCCGGCACACCTTGCCTTTCCGAAGTCCCGGCAGCGGTCGCTGATCACGTTGATCCGTGCGCTGGCGGACGGCGCGGTGGTGCTCGACGCAGGATGTGACTGGAACCGCGCCCGTGAACAGCTGCTCGGGCTGCCCGGGGTCGGTCCGTGGACTGCGGAGGTGATCGCAATGCGCGGGCTCGGCGACCCCGATGCCTTTCCTGCCAGCGACCTCGGGGTGCGTGTGGCGGCAGAGCAGTTGGGCCTGCCGGGCGACGCGCGACCACTCACCGAGCACAGCATGCGCTGGCGACCGTGGCGCTCGTATGCCACTCAGCACCTGTGGACAGCTCTGGATCACGCGGTCAACGTGTGGCCGCCGAAGGAGAAGTGATGGAAACCCTGCAGTTTCGAGCCGTCGACAGCCCGGTCGGCCTGATCACACTGGCCGGCAAGGCTGGGCGATTGAGGCATTTGCGGATGGTCGACCAAACCTACGAGCCGAGCCACGATGGGTGGGAGGCCGACGACAACGCGTTTCCCGATGCCGTCGAGCAGCTCGAAGCGTACTTCGCCGGCGATCGAACCGATTTCGACCTGAACCTTGATCTGGTCGGCACGGAGTTTCAGCGGCGGGTCTGGGCGGCCCTCCTGACGATCCCCTACGGCGAGACGCGGTCCTACGGCGAGATCGCCAGACAGATCGGATCGCCCGGCGCGTTTCGCGCGGTCGGCCTGGCCAATGGCCACAATCCGATCGGCATCATCGTGCCGTGCCATCGCGTTATCGGTTCCAACGGAAGCCTCACCGGCTACGGCGGCGGATTGGACCGAAAGCGGGCATTGCTCGAAATGGAGAAGAACCGGGTTTCGCCGATTCCGACATTATTCGACTGAAAATACAAATGCCTGTGGCCCCCAATTGAATTGGGGGCCACAGGGCTTAATGTGTGTTCGGCGGTGTCCTACTTTTCCACCCGTGTTGGGTAGTATCATTGGCGCTGGCAGGCTTAGCTTCCGGGTTCGGGATGGGTCCGGGCGTTTCCCTGCCGCTATTGACCGCCGTAACTTTATTCACTTTTTAGAGTGCCCCACGTTGGGTGGGGGGTGTGTTATTGGTGGTGGGGTGTGGATGTGTGTTTGTGTATTCGTGGATGGGTGTGGTTGCGAGGTTTGTGTGTAAGTTTTCGGCCGGTTAGTGCCAGTTCCCTGTCGCATTGCTGCGTTTATAGGTCTGGTCTATTGATCCCGTGGTCTGCGGGGGGCCTTATCCCACTTGATGGGTGAGAAGCCTGGTCTTGGAGGGGGTTTCCCGCTTAGATGCTTTCAGCGGTTATCCTGTCCGAACGTGGCTATCCAGCGGTGCCCCTGGTGGGACAACTGGTGGACCAGAGGTTCGTCCGTCCCGGTCCTCTCGTACTAGGGACAGGTTTCCTCAAGCTTCTGACGCGCGCGGCGGATAGAGACCGAACTGTCTCACGACGTTCTAAACCCAGCTCGCGTGCCGCTTTAATGGGCGAACAGCCCAACCCTTGGGACCTGCTCCAGCCCCAGGATGCGACGAGCCGACATCGAGGTGCCAAACCATCCCGTCGATATGGACTCTTGGGGAAGATCAGCCTGTTATCCCCGGGGTACCTTTTATCCGTTGAGCGACACCCCTTCCACTCGGGGGTGCCGGATCACTAGTCCCGACTTTCGTCCCTGCTTGACGTGTAGGTCTCGCAGTCAAGCTCCCTTGTGCACTTACACTCAACACCTGATTGCCGTCCAGGTTGAGGGAACCTTTGGGCGCCTCCGTTACTTTTTAGGAGGCAACCGCCCCAGTTAAACTACCCGCCAGGCACTGTCCCTGAACCGGATATACGGTTCGAGGTTAGAGGCCCAATACGATCAGAGTGGTATTTCAACAACGACTCCACAATCACTGGCGTGACTGCTTCACAGTCTCCCACCTATCCTACACAAACCGTATCGAGCACCAATACCAAGTTGTAGTGAAGGTCCCGGGGTCTTTTCGTCCTGCCGCGCGTAACGAGCATCTTTACTCGTAATGCAATTTCGCCGAGTCTATGGTTGAGACAGCTGAGAAGTCGTTACGCCATTCGTGCAGGTCGGAACTTACCCGACAAGGAATTTCGCTACCTTAGGATGGTTATAGTTACCACCGCCGTTTACTGGGGCTTAAATTCTCCGCTTCACCCCCGAAGGGGTTAACAGGTCCTCTTAACCTTCCAGCACCGGGCAGGCGTCAGTCCGTATACATCGTCTTGCGACTTCGCACGGACCTGTGTTTTTAGTAAACAGTCGCTTCTCACTGGTTTGTGCCACCCCCCGCCGCTGCCGGCCGCGAAGGCCATGACGGTAAGGGGTCCCCCTTCTCCCGAAGTTACGGGGGCATTTTGCCGAGTTCCTTAACCATAGTTCACTCGTACGCCTCGGTATTCTCTACCTGACCACCTGTGTTGGTTTGGGGTACGGGCCGTGTACGGACTCGCTAGAGGCTTTTCTCGACAGCATAGGATCACCACATTCGCCTCACTCGGCTATGCATCACCTCTCAGGATATATGACACCCGGATTTGCCTAGGTGTCTCCCTACAGGTTTGCCCCAGTATTACCACTGACTGGTATGGCTACCTTCCTGCGTCACCCCATCGCTTGACTACTACCCATCCGGGTCCCACGCAGCCGGCAGAAGTTGACTCCCGAAGGAGACAATCTCCCACCTTTTGGGTGGTTAGCAGAACGGATTCGTCAGGGACGCTCATACACGGGTACGGGAATATCAACCCGTTGTCCATCGACTACGCCTGTCGGCCTCGCCTTAGGTCCCGACTCACCCTGGGCGGACTGGCCTGGCCCAGGAACCCTTGGTCTTTCGGCGGGCAAGGTTCTCACTTGCCTTATCGCTACTCATGCCTGCATTCTCACTCCCACACCCTCCACACCGAGATCACTCTGGTGCTTCACCGGATGCAGGACGCTCCCCTACCCAACGCAACTCAAAGTGTCGATTGCCGCGGCTTCGGCGGTGTGCTTGAGCCCCGCTACATTATCGGCGCACAATCACTTGACCAGTGAGCTATTACGCACTCTTTCAAGGGTGGCTGCTTCTAAGCCAACCTCCTGGTTGTCTTCGCGACTGCACATCCTTTTCCACTTAGCACACGCTTAGGGGCCTTAGCCGGCGATCTGGGCTGTTTCCCTCTCGACGCACGGAGCTTATCCCCCGCCGTCTCACTGCCACACTTTTGACTTGTCGGCATTCGGAGTTTGGCTGACGTCAGTAACCTAGTAGGGCCCATCGGCCATCCAGTAGCTCTACCTCCAACAAGAAACATGTAACGCTGCACCTAAATGCATTTCGGGGAGAACCAGCTATCACGGAGTTTGATTGGCCTTTCACCCCTACCCACAACTCATCCCCTCAGTCTTCAACCTAAGTGGGTTCGGGCCTCCACAACATCTTACTGCTGCTTCACCCTGGCCATGGGTAGATCACTCCGCTTCGGGTCCAGAACACACCACTACACCACACACTATTGTGTGGATACGCCCTATTCAGACTCGCTTTCGCTGCGGCTACCCCACCCGGGTTAACCTCGCGACATGTCCCTGACTCGCAGGCTCATTCTTCAAAAGGCACGCCATCACCCCACGCACTAAGTCGAGGGCTCTGACGGATTGTAGGCACACGGTTTCAGGTACTATTTCACTCCCCTCCCGGGGTACTTTTCACCATTCCCTCACGGTACTAATCCGCTATCGGTCACTGGGAAGTATTCAGGCTTACCGAGTGGTCTCGGCAGATTCACAGCAGATTTCACGGGCCCGCTGCTACTCGGGGACATTCCACGAAAGCCGTTGAGTTTTCGTCTACGGGGCTCTCACCCTCTACGGACAGGCCATCCCAGGCCACTTCGACTAACCCAACGGTTTATCACTTTCGCCCTGGCCGGCGGACGAGAGAAGAAACGCCCCACAACACCGCACACACAACCCCCGCCGGGTATCACATGCACACGGTTTAGCCATCCTCCGCTTTCGCTCGCCACTACTCACGGAATCACTTTTGTTTTCTCTTCCTACGGGTACTGAGATGTTTCACTTCCCCGCGTTCCCCCCCGCCACCTATGTATTCAGTGACGGGTGACACGACATCACTCGTGCCGGGTTTCCCCATTCGGACATCCTCGGATCCACGCTCGGTTGACAGCTCCCCGAGGCATAACGCAGCCTCCCACGTCCTTCATCGGCTCCCAGTGCCAAGGCATCCACCATGCGCCCTTAAACACTTACAACACAAAACACAAAAAAATTCTCGGAAGAATCAGAAATTGCATATCTCGACACACAAAAACCACCACCACCCCACAAAGAGGCGACAGCACTCTTCGTGCATCAGATGCTCGCAACCACTATCCACAAATCAAACACCACACCCCACCACCAAAGCAGGGCAACAACAACCACCCCCAACACTCATCGGGGCGCCACCCCCAACGGGGCGACAACCTATCTCCGGTTTCCCACACTCGGGACGAAGAGATAGCGGGCTTGTTGTCTCAAAGCCCAATAGTGTGTCTGGCGATTTCATTCGACCGGTGTTTCCCCACCGATCAGCAGTTTGTTGTGCACCAGACCCCGACCCACTACAGATCGAAGCCCATCCACAGATTCGCTTCAGGTCGCGGTGATCCGCGCGATGCGGGCCGGCCTGAGTCTCGTGGTGCTCCTTAGAAAGGAGGTGATCCAGCCGCACCTTCCGGTACGGCTACCTTGTTACGACTTCGTCCCAATCGCCGATCCCACCTTCGACGGCTCCCTCCCACAAGGGGTTAGGCCACCGGCTTCGGGTGTTACCGACTTTCATGACGTGACGGGCGGTGTGTACAAGGCCCGGGAACGTATTCACCGCAGCGTTGCTGATCTGCGATTACTAGCGACTCCGACTTCACGGGGTCGAGTTGCAGACCCCGATCCGAACTGAGACCGGCTTTGAAAGGATTCGCTCCACCTCACGGCATCGCAGCCCTTTGTACCGGCCATTGTAGCATGTGTGAAGCCCTGGACATAAGGGGCATGATGACTTGACGTCATCCCCACCTTCCTCCGAGTTGACCCCGGCAGTCTCTCACGAGTCCCCGCCATTACGCGCTGGCAACATAAGATAAGGGTTGCGCTCGTTGCGGGACTTAACCCAACATCTCACGACACGAGCTGACGACAGCCATGCACCACCTGCACACAGGCCACAAGGGAATACCTATCTCTAGGCACGTCCTGTGCATGTCAAACCCAGGTAAGGTTCTTCGCGTTGCATCGAATTAATCCACATGCTCCGCCGCTTGTGCGGGCCCCCGTCAATTTCTTTGAGTTTTAGCCTTGCGGCCGTACTCCCCAGGCGGGGTACTTAATGCGTTAGCTACGGCACGGATCCCAAGGAAGGAAACCCACACCTAGTACCCACCGTTTACGGCGTGGACTACCAGGGTATCTAATCCTGTTCGCTCCCCACGCTTTCGCTCCTCAGCGTCAGTTACTGCCCAGAGACCCGCCTTCGCCACCGGTGTTCCTCCTGATATCTGCGCATTCCACCGCTACACCAGGAATTCCAGTCTCCCCTGCAGTACTCCAGTCTGCCCGTATCGCCCGCACGCCCACAGTTGAGCTGTGAGTTTTCACGAACAACGCGACAAACCACCTACGAGCTCTTTACGCCCAGTAATTCCGGACAACGCTCGGACCCTACGTATTACCGCGGCTGCTGGCACGTAGTTGGCCGGTCCTTCTTCTGTACCTACCGTCACTTGCGCTTCGTCGGTACTGAAAGAGGTTTACAACCCGAAGGCCGTCATCCCCCACGCGGCGTCGCTGCATCAGGCTTGCGCCCATTGTGCAATATTCCCCACTGCTGCCTCCCGTAGGAGTCTGGGCCGTATCTCAGTCCCAGTGTGGCCGGTCACCCTCTCAGGCCGGCTACCCGTCGTCGCCTTGGTAGGCCATCACCCCACCAACAAGCTGATAGGCCGCGGGCCCATCCCACACCGCAAAAGCTTTCCACCACAACCCATGCAGGCCGTAGTCCTATCCGGTATTAGACCCAGTTTCCCAGGCTTATCCCAAAGTGCAGGGCAGATCACCCACGTGTTACTCACCCGTTCGCCACTCGAGTACCCCGAAGGGCCTTTCCGTTCGACTTGCATGTGTTAAGCACGCCGCCAGCGTTCGTCCTGAGCCAGAATCAAACTCTCCAAACAAAAACAACCCAACCCAAAAGCCAGGCAGAATTCGAATCAGAACAATCTGACCTAACAAACGACACCAAAAACTGGCATCAAAAAAACCGCACCCCTAAACGGGAAAAAGAAGCACGGCAAAAACAACAACAAACAAAAACCACCAAACACACTATTGAGTTCTCAAACAACACACCCGGTTTTCAGGCAACCCTGCCACTGTACTCCACATGGTCAGAGACGTCAAACCTCGTCCGCCAATCCATTTGGACTGGGGCCGTTGGCTTCTCGTTAAAGACTACGCCTCGTGCGGCCCAGCCCCAAATGGAGCCGTCGGGAACTACACGACCCGCTCGATCTCGGCGCCCAGGCTGACCAGATTCTCGACGAACAGCGGATAGCCGCGATCGATGTGGAAGACATCGTGGACCTCGGTGTCACCGTCGGCGACCAGGCCGGCCAGGACCAGCCCGGCGCCGGCGCGGATGTCCGACGACCACACCGGCGCGCTGGACAGCTGCGGGATCCCCCGCACCACCGCATGGTGGCCGTCCGTGCGGGCGTCGGCGCCCAGCCTGATCATCTCCTCCACGAAGCGGAACCGCGCCTCGAAGACATTCTCGGTGATCATCGACGTGCCGTCGGCGATGGACGCCAACCCGATGGCCATCGGTTGCAGATCAGTCGGGAAGCCCGGGAACGGCAGGGTCGCGACGTTGACCGCCTTCGGCCGCTCGTACTGGACGACCCGGAAGCCGTTGTCGTCCTGCGTGACGGTCGCACCGGCGTCGTGAAGCTTGTGCAGCACCAATTGCAGGTGTTGCGGGTCGACGCCGGTGACCGAGATGTCGCCGCGGGTCATCGCCGCGGCGATCCCCCACGTGGCGGCGACGATGCGGTCGCCGATCACCCGGTGTTCGGTCGGATGCAGGCGGTCGACGCCTGTGATCGTCATCGTCGGCGTTCCGGCACCGGAAATCTGGCCGCCCATCTGGTTGAGCATCGTGCACAGGTCGACGACGTCGGGCTCGCGGGCGGCGTTGTGAATGGTCGTGACGCCTTCAGCGACGACGGCGGCCATCAGGATGTTCTCCGTGGCGCCCACCGACGGGAACTCGAGCTGAATCTCCGCGCCTCGCAGATGATCCGCTTCGGCGACGACGCAGCCGTGCTCGATGTTGCATTTCGCACCCAGCTGGCGAAGCCCCGCCTGATGCATGTCCAGAGGACGCGACCCGATCGCGTCGCCACCGGGCAAAGCGACCTTGGCACGCTTGCAACGCCCGACCAGCGGGCCGAGCACACACACCGACGCGCGGAACTGCCGGACGGCGGCGAAATCCGCGTCGTACTTCAGTTCGTCCGGCGAGGTGACCCGCACGATGTCGCCGTCCAGCTCGACCGTCGCGCCCAGACCACGGAGCACCTCCGCCATCAGCGGCACGTCCAGGATGTCCGGGCAGTTCGTGATCGTGCTGGTGCCCTCTGCCAGTAGCGATGCCGCCATCAGCTTCAAAACGCTGTTCTTCGCCCCGCCGACGGCCACTTCGCCTGCTAACCGGTTTCCGCCGGTCACCACGAAACGCTCGCTCACGCCGGTTAGTGTAAACAGCGCCGAGAGTCATGTCAGTTTCCCGACGACTTCCGGGTCACACCGTCCGGTACGGTTTGACCATGGCAGTTCATCTGACCCGCATTTACACACGGACGGGCGATGACGGAACCACCGGACTGAGCGATTTCAGCAGGGTGTCAAAGAATGACGCCCGGCTCGCGGCGTACGCCGACTGTGACGAAGCCAATGCCGCCATCGGCGTGGCTGTTGCGCTGGGAAATCCCGGTGAGCAGATTCTCAAGGTGCTCAGGCAGATTCAGAACGACCTGTTCGATGCGGGCGCTGACCTGTCCACGCCGGTGGTTGAGAACCCCGAACATCCCCCGCTGCGAATCACTCAGAGCTACATCGACCGACTGGAGTCGTGGTGCGATGAGTTCAACGATCCGTTGCCTGCATTGAATTCTTTTGTGCTGCCGGGCGGTTCGCCGCTGTCCGCACTGCTTCATGTGGCCCGCACCGTGTCCCGCCGTGCCGAGCGGTCGGCGTGGCAGGCGGTCGAAGCTCACGGCGACTCCGTCAGCGTGCTTCCCGCGAAGTACCTCAACAGACTGTCGGACCTGCTGTTCATTCTGACTCGGGTCGCCAACCCCGGAGGCGACGTGCTGTGGCAACCGGGCGGATGAGCGCTCGCGCGAAGACCAAAGGTCGTGGCCCCGCAATCGATTGACTCCCTACGAACGGCGCCGGGTACGTGGCGACGGTCGCGACTCCAGCCAGGAGAGGAATGCGGTCAGTGCACCGCGATCCAACGCAATCTCATAGCCGCGCCGGCGTTCGGGACCGACATCCCGTACCTCCAGGATCACGATTTCGTCTGTCATGATGTCGAATTCGTCGCCGCGCGGCGCACGCCGTGACACGATCTCCAATCCCCGCCGGCTCAGTGTCCGGTCGGGCCACCACCGCATACTCGACAGGCGGTAGAACCCGGCTTCGCCACCGTGATAACGCATTACACCGTGCCGCCAACCATGACCGCCGACAGCCGGAACATCACGCAGGATCGCGGCCGTGCCGCCTACCTGCCGGAGTTTCCACAGCCGGTAGCACATCATGACGACGACCACCAGAAGCACGCCGATCAGCGCGACCATGATCAACATGGGCACGCTCATCGGCGGCCCGCTAGTCGATCTTGCCTAGGGCACGCAGCCTTGCGCGCCCCCTGGCGGCTGTATCAGCGTCGTCGGATTCGGAATCGCTCTGGGCTGCATCTGCATCGATTTCCGACTCGAGTTCGGCGGACTCGGCCAGGATGATCACGCCTTCATCGGTTACCGACATGAAGCCGCCGTCGACAGCGATTCGCAGATCGTCTTCGCCTTCGCGCTCGACACGCACCATTGCGTCGTCGACGAGCTGTGCCACCAACGGGATGTGTCGCGGCAGAATGCCGATCTCACCCGAGGTGGTCCGGGTGAAGACGAATGTCGCCTTTCCCGACCAGATTTCACGCTCGACGGCGACGATGTCGACGTCCAATTCGGCCATCGCTATTCGTCCTTGTCGGCGTCGTCGTCCTTGTCGCCTTCGGCGTCCTTCTTGGCCTTGTCGTCCTTCTTGTCGCTGTCCTCGTCGTCCTGCGCCGGGGCGCCGTCGCCACCGCCGTCGTCCATCTTGGCGCCGAGGCTTTCGGCCTTCTTCTGCAGATCCTCCAGGCCGCCGATGAGGAAGAACGCCTGCTCGGGCAGGTGGTCGAAGTCGCCCTTGCGAGCTTGTCGAACGCCTCGATGGTCTCCTTGAGCGGAACCGTCGAGCCCGGCTGCCCGGTGAACTGCTCGGCGGCCATCATGTTCTGCGACAGGAAGCGCTCGATGCGGCGGGCCCGCTGCACCAACTGCTTGTCCTCTTCGGCCAGCTCGTCGATGCCGAGAATCGCGATGATGTCCTGAAGGTCCTTGTAGCGCTGCAGGATTCGGATGACTTCCTGCGCGACGCGGTAGTGCTCGTCGCCGACGACGCTCGGGTCCAGGATCGTCGAGCTGGATGCCAGCGGGTCCACCGCGGGGAAGATGCCCTTGGAGAACACGTTTCGGCTGAGTTCCGTGGTGGCGTCCAGGTGGGCGAAGGTGGTCGCCGGAGCCGGGTCGGTGTAGTCGTCGGCCGGCACGTAGACGGCCTGCATCGAGGTGATGGAGTGACCACGGGTCGACGTGATGCGCTCCTGCAGCTCACCCATCTCGTCGGCGAGCGTGGGCTGGTAACCCACCGCAGAAGGCATGCGGCCCAGCAGCGTCGACACCTCGGAGCCGGCCTGAGTGAACCGGAAGATGTTGTCGATGAACAGCAGCACGTCCTGCTCCTGCTCGTCGCGGAAGTACTCCGCCATGGTCAGCGCCGACAGCCCGACCCGCATACGGGTGCCGGGCGGCTCGTCCATCTGACCGAACACCAGCGCGGTGTCCTTGAGCACGTCCGCGTCCGCCAGCTCGACCCAGAGGTCGTTGCCCTCGCGGGTGCGCTCCCCCACGCCGGCGAACACCGACGTGCCGCCGAAGTTTCGGGCGATGCGGTTGATCATCTCCTGGATCAACACGGTCTTGCCCACGCCGGCGCCGCCGAACAGGGCGATCTTGCCGCCGCGGACGTACGGGGTGAGCAGGTCGACGACCTTCAGGCCGGTCTCCAGCATCTCGGTGCGGGGTTCCAGCTCGTCGAAGGCCGGCGGCTTGCGGTGGATCGACCATCGGTCGAAGTCCTTGCCGTAGCCCGGATCGTCGAGGCAGTCGCCCAGCGCGTTGAACACGTGGCCCTTGACGCCGTCACCGACCGGCACCGAGATCGAGGCGCCGGTGTCGGTTACCTCGACACCACGCACAAGACCGTCGGTGGGCTGCAGCGAGATGCAGCGCACGAGGTTGTCGCCGAGGTGCTGGGCGACCTCCAGCGTCAACGTCTTCGCGAGGTCCTTGTAGTCGATCTCGGCGTGCAGCGCGTTGAACAGCTCCGGCACGGAGCCGCGCGGGAACTCGACGTCGACGACCGGGCCGGTGACGCGGACGACGCGCCCCTTGGTGTCGGTGCTCGTCTTTTTTTCGGCAGTAGCAGTCATGTCTCTTTTCGCTTCCTACGGGCTACTTGGTGGCGGCGTCCGCGAGCGCGTTCGCGCCACCGACGATTTCGCTGATTTCCTGGGTGATCTGAGATTGCCGTTCGCGGTTGGCCATCAGGGTCAGGTCCTTGATGAGGTCGTCGGCGTTGTCCGTAGCCGACTTCATGGCGCGCCGGCGCGACGCCGACTCCGATGCGGCCGCCTCGAGCAGCGCGGCGAAGATGCGGGTGGAGACGTAACGCGGCAGCAGCGCGCCGAACAGGGTCTCGGGATCCGGCTCGAAGGAGAACAGCGTGTGCGGTCCGGTGTCCTCCTCGTCGTACTCCACCACCATCGGTGCGATCCGCCGGGCACTCGCCGACTGCGACAGCATCGACTTGAACTCGGTGAACACGATGTGCAGTTCGTCCACGCCGAGGACGTTGTCGGCTCCAGGATCGTCGCCTTCGTCGTCCATACCGGCGGTGAAGGCATCGACCAACGTCGACGCGATCTCCTGCGCGTTCTCGTAGTCGGGCCGTTCGGAGAAGCCGGTCCAGGAGTCGTGCACATCCCAGTTGCGAAAGCTGTAGTAATTCAGGGCTTTCCGGCCCACCGCGTACAGGATGGGCTCCTTGCCCTCCGAACGAAGCAGGGAGAACAGTTCCTCGGACCGGCGAAACACGTTGGCGTTGTATGCACCGCAGAGCCCACGATCCGACGTCACCACCAGCACGGCGGCCCGCCGGGGGTTTTCGCGGGCGACCAGCAGCGGGTGGTCCAGCGCGCTGGCGCTCGCGAGTTCGGTGAGCATGTTGGTGATCTCGCGGTCGTAGGGCCGAGCCGCCTCGACCCGGGCCTGCGCCTTGGCGATACGCGAGGTCGCGATCATCTCCTGGGCCTTGGTGATCTTCTTGATCGACCCGGCGGAGCGGATGCGGCCGCGCAATTCGCGCAATGTTGCTGCCATTTGATTCCCGGACCCCTCAGCCTTACTTCTTCTTCGGCTTGGGCTTGCGGACCTTCACCGATTCCTTTTCGACGTCTTCCTCATCCATCGCGTCGACGTGTTCGTCCTTAACGACCGAGCTGCCGTCGGTGGTGTCGAAGCCCTTCTTGAAGTCGTTCACCACTTTTTCAAGATTGTCTTCCAGCTCCTCGGAGAGCTTCTTGCTCTCCCGGATCTCCTTGAGGATCGCTTCGTGCGAGCCCTTGACGTGCTCGAGGAACTCGCGCTCGAACTTCTGAACGTCCTGAACGGGAACGGAATCGAGGTGGCCCCTGGTGCCGAGGAAGATCGCCACGACCTGCTCTTCGACGGGCATCGGACTGTTCTGCGGCTGCTTGAGCAACTCGACAAGGCGGGCGCCGCGATCCAGCTGATTCTTGGACGTTTCGTCGAGGTCGGACGCGAACGCCGCGAACGACTCCAGCTCGCGGTACTGCGAAAGGTCCAAACGGAGACTTCCTGCCACCTCTTTCATTGCCTTGATCTGTGCGGCGCCACCCACACGCGACACCGAGACACCGACGTTGATGGCCGGACGCACACCCTGGTTGAACAGGTCGGTCTCCAGGAAGCACTGACCATCGGTGATCGAGATGACGTTGGTCGGGATGTAGGCCGAGATGTCGTTGGCCTTGGTCTCGATGATCGGCAGGCCGGTAAGCGAGCCACCGCCGAGTTCATCGGACAGCTTGGCGCAGCGTTCCAGCAGCCGGGAGTGCAGGTAGAACACGTCGCCCGGGTACGCCTCGCGGCCGGGCGGCCGGCGCAGCAGCAGCGAGATGGCACGGTACGCCTCGGCCTGTTTGGTCAGATCGTCGAAGACGATCAGCACGTGCTTGCCCTGATACATCCAGTGCTGGGCAATGGACGACCCCGTGTACGGCGCAAGCCATTTGAAGCCTGCGGAGTCGGATGCCGGTGAGGCAACGATCGTCGTGTAGTCCATCGCGCCGCCCTCATCGAGGGTTTGACGCACACTGGCGATCGTTGTGCCCTTCTGGCCGATCGCCACGTACACGCAACGGACCTGCTGATCGGGGTCCTCGGTCTCCCAGTTCTGGCGCTGGTTGAGGATGGTGTCCACACACACCGCGGTCTTACCGGTCTTGCGGTCGCCGATGATCAGCTGACGCTGGCCGCGACCGATCGGCGTCTGCGAGTCGATCGCCTTGATGCCCGTCTGCAGCGGCTCACTCACACCTTGGCGCTGCACCACCGACGGCGCCTGCAACTCGAGGGCGCGCCGCTCGTCGGTATCGATCTCGCCGCGGCCGTCGATCGGCTGACCAAGTGGGTTGACCACGCGTCCGAGGAACGCGTCACCGACAGGCACCGAAAGCACCTCGCCGGTGCGCTTGACCTGCTGGCCCTGTTCGATCTTCTCGAACTCACCGAGGATCACCGCGCCGATGCTGTGCTCGTCGAGGTTGAGCGCAACTCCGAGGACGCCGCCGGGGAACTCCAGCAGTTCCTGGGTCATGACCGACGGGAGGCCCTCGACGTGCGCGATACCGTCGCCCGCGTCGATGACCGTGCCGATCTCTTCGCGCTCGGTCTCGGCCTCGAAGCTGGCGACATATTCCTCGATTGCGCCCTGGATCTCGTCCGCCGAGATCGTCAACTCTGCCATGGCTTTTCGTCTTCCTACTTCGTTGGGGGTCTGTCGGTGCTATCGGGTCAGTCGGGCAAATGGGTCTCGGCCGCCGCCAGCTTTGACGACAGCGCACCGTCGATCACCTCGTCGCCGACGGCGATCGTCAAGCCGCCGAGCAGCTCTGGATCCACATCGAGCTGAAGTGACACGGGGTGACCGTAGATGCGGCTGAGGAGCTCGGTGAGTCGGTTCTCCTGCGCCTCGCTGAGCGCGGCGGCAGCGCGGACATGTGCGACGACCTCTCCGCGCAGCGACACCGCCAGATTCGCCAAGTCGCGAACGGTCTCGTCGGCACGTTCGCCGTGCAGCAGCTCGACCGACTGGCGCAGCAGGTCTGCGGTGTTCTTGCTCGCACGGCGATGAAGCACGTTGTTGAGCAAGCTGATTCGCCCGTCGAGCGGCGAACTGTAATCGCCAAGCAGGGTGATCAACTGCGGCTCGGATTCAAGGATGCGACTGAACCTGAACAGCTGGTCCTCCACGTCCTCGATCTGACCATCGCGTTCGGCTCGCGCCAACAGTGCCAGCCTCGCGACGTGCTGGACTCCGTAGATCAAGTCGGCCGTGGAGGACCAGCGCTGCGAGACAGCGGTTTTGAGAATGTCGAGTGCGGCATCAGAAACCTTGCCGGACAACAGCCGCTCGGTGAGCTGGACCTTCGCGCCAGTGTCACTCGAGGGATCGGATACATGCCTGGCCAGAAGAGCCTCGGTGCGCAACAGCTTCGCCGCCGACACCAGGTCGTTGGCCAAGCCGGTGAACGCGTCGGATTCGAGATCGGCGACGACTCCGTCGAAGTGCTCGACGACGTTGAGCACCGAGTCGCGGCTGGCGGGGCGGAGCTTAGCCGTCGCGGCATTGCCGAAACCGGTTTTCGAGGGCGCCATCTCGTCGAGCTCGGTCAGGAAACGGTCCACCGTCGCTGATTGCTCGGACGGATCGGAGACGAAGTCGCTGACCAAATCGCTTGCCCGACGAACGGACTCAGCGCCCAGGGTTTGCCGCAGCTCGCGGATGAGCTGCTGGCGCAACAGCTGAACCTGTTGGCCGCCTTGCACCTTGATGCGTTCGAGCTCGACATCCGCCTGCGCCCGTAGCTGTTCGGCGATCTTCTCGGCATCGTGGCGCGCCTCATCGATCACCTTCGCCGCCTCGGCCTTGGCCTCTTCAAGCGCCTTGGCGTGTTCCTTGTCGGCGTCGGCGACCTTCTTCTCCGCCACGGAATGGTCCTCGAGCTGGGTGCGAACGGTCTCCTGCTGGTTCTTCATCATGGTGCGAACCGGCGGAACGACGTACTTCCAAAGGAGGACGACGATGACTGCGAAACCGATGAGCTGTCCGATGAAAGTCGACACCGCTACCGCCCCTGTCCCGTTGACACCGGCACCGTCCGAGTCGTGACGTCGACCCCGAGCACGCGGCTGGCCAGGTTCGACGCCAACGTCTCCACCGACGACTGGAGTTCACCCGAAACCGTCAGTGACTGCTGGGTCAACTCCTCATTGGCCTGCTGAAGCACCTTCGACACTTCCGCATTGGCCTTGGTCCGCGCCTCGTCGACGATCTTGCGTCCCTCCGCACGAGCCTCGTC
>CAVTSZ010000014.1:0-25953 GCA_963737385.1 uncultured Actinomycetota bacterium | reverse complement strand
CAAGCCGGTGCTGGCGGTCAAGCCCGCCGAAGGCTGACCCGAATCGTGCCGTCGACCGCCTCCACCGGATAGCTGCGCACCGACATCTCGTGCCGCCGGCCTCGGTGCCGGTGCACATGTCGAAGGTGTGGCCGTGCAGCGGGCACACCACCACCGTGTCGTCGGCCAGTCCGTCGGCCAGCGGGCCGCCCCTGTGCGGGCACACCGCGTCGATGGCGCGCAACGAGCCGTCCCGCAGCCGGAACACGGCGATCTGCTCGCCGTCGACCGCGAACGTGCGGCCCTCGCCGACCGGGATCTCGTCGACCGATCCGACGATCCACGTCCGTCATCGCACCGGCACCTGGGGCAGCGGCAGCAGCGGCAGCGACGTGCGGAACTGGCCCTCCGTCACCGGTTCCCGGCCGTCCTGCCACGGATCACGATAGGCGTCGACCGACTTCTGCATGTTCGCGTCCAGTTGGCGGCGATACCTTCGGCGTCGTCGACCACCACGGCGCGGATCTTGTCGATGCCGACCCGCGGCACGAACGCGTAGGTGCGCTCCAGCCAGTTGGCGTTCTCCCGGTAGTACTGCAGGAACCGGCCGGTCAGCGTGATCACCGTCGCCGGGTCGTCGACGGTGGCGAGCAGGTCGCCCTTGCGGATGTGCGCGCCCGCCGCGCCGCCGACGTAGATCTCCCAGCGGCCGCCGTCGACCGCGACGACGCCGAGGTCCTTGCACAGCGCCTCCGCGCAGTTGCGCGGGCAGCCGGTGACGGCCAGCTTCATCTTGGCCGGGCTGGCCAGGCCCTGGTAGCGCTCCTCGATCGCGATGCCCAGCGCGGTCGAGTCACCGACCCCGTAGCGGCAGAAGTCGCTGCCGACACAGGTTTTCACGGTCCGGAAGCTCTTGCCGTACGCGTATCCCGACGGCATGTCGAGGTCCGCCCACACCGCGGGCAGATCCTCCTTGCGCACGCCGAGCAGGTCGATGCGTTGGCCGCCGGTCAGCTTGATCATCGGGATGTCGTACTTGTCGGCGACGTCGGCGATCCTGCGCAGCTGCGCGACGTTGGTCACGCCGCCCTTCATCTGCGGCACCACCGAGAACGTGCCGTCGCGCTGGATGTTGGCGTGCACCCGGTCGTTGATGAACCGGGCGTCGCGCTCGTCGACGAACTCGTCGGCCCACATCGTCTCCAGCAGCGACGCCAGCGCCATCTTCGAGTTCGCGTCCTCCTTGCCGTCCGGCGCCAGCGCGGCGAACACCGATGACACCGAATGCAATTCGAGCTCGCGGATGTGGCGCATCAACGTCGGCTTGTCGTACGGGATGCCCGGCACGTACCACGACGCCGACGGGTCCTCGGTGACCGCGCCGCCGGCCGCCCACTCCACGATCTGGCCGACGAGTTCCTTGCACGACCCGCAGCCCTTGCCCGCCTTGGTCTTCGCCATCACCCCGGTGACCGACGTCTCGCCGTCCTGCACGCAGCGCACCAACGCGCCCTTGCTGACGCCGTTGCAGTTGCACACCTGGGCGTCGTCGGCCAGTTCGGCCACGCCGACCGCGACGTCGGGGGTGCCGATGTCGAACATCAGCGACACCCGCTCGTCGGGCAGCGGCAGCCCGCTGTCGAACGCCTGGGTCAGGAACGACACCTTGCTGACGTCGCCGAGCAGCGTGGCGCCGACCAGCTTTCCGTCCCGGATGACGATGGTCTTGTAGACGCCGTGCCGGGGTTCGGAGTACTGGACGAACTCGTCTTCGGGAAGCTCGGGCGCCTTGATGCCCATCGACGCGACGTCGACGCCGGCGACCTTGAGCTTGGTCGCCGTCCGTGACCCGTGATAGGCCGCGGTCCTGTCGGCGCCGGTCAGGTGGTCGGCGAGCACCCTGGCCTGCTCCCACAGCGGCGCCACCAGCCCGTATACCTGCCCGCGGTGCTGGGCGCACTCGCCGACGACGTAGATGTCGTCGTCGTCGATCGAGCGCATGTGGTCGTCGACGACGATCGCGCGCTCGACGGTCAGCCCGGCTCGCTGCGCCAGGCCGACGTTGGGCCGGATGCCCGCCGCGATCACCAGCATGTCGCAGTCGATGGAACTGCCGTCGGAGAACACGATTCCCGCCAGCCTGCCGTTGTCGTCGGTGCGGACCTCGGTGGTGCGCTTCGTCGTGTGCACCGGAATCCCGATGTCCTCCACCGACCTGCGCAGGATCGCCCCGGCCGTGTCGTCGAGTTGGGCGTTCATCAGCGCGTGCCCGGCGTGCACGACGTCGACGGGCAGCCCCCGGTTCTGCAGGCCGCGCGCCGCCTCGAGCCCGAGCAGCCCGCCGCCGATCACGACCGCCTTGGTGCGGTGCTCGGCCTGGGTGATCATGCCCATGCAGTCGTCGAGGGTGCGGAAGCCGAAGACGCCGTCGGCCAGCGTCTTGTCGTCGGCCCACAGTCCGGCCATCGGCGGGAAGAACGACCGGCTGCCGGTCGCCAGGATCAGGTTGTCGTAACGGGTGACGGTGCCGTCGTCGGCGTGCACCAGCTGCGCGAAGCGGTCGATGCGCACCACCCGCACGCCCGCCCGCAGGTCGATTCGGTTGTCGGCGTACCAGTCCAGCGCGTTGAGGTAGATCTCGTCCGCATCGTCACTGCCGGCCAGCACGTTCGACAGCAGGATGCGGTTGTAGTTGCCGTACGGTTCGTCGCCGAACACGGTGATGTCGAACATCTCGCCGCCGCCGCGGGCGAGGACCTCCTCGATCGCCCGCACCCCGGCCATGCCGTTGCCGACGACCACCAGCCTGGGAGCCATCAGATCTCCACCAGGCCGAGGTCGACGATGACCGTGCCCGTGCAGCCGCCGGTGCGGCGACGTACAGTTCGAGCACCGTGTCAGCGAGCAGGTCTTCGACCACCCGCAGTGCCACGTGGGTGGCGCCCTTGGCCGCAATGGGGAAGTAGCGCATCGGTTTTCCGTCGCGAAACAGCACCACCGTGATCATCTCGTCGCTGGAGTTGCCGCCGCGGAAGTACACCGGCTGGGTGACACAGCCGGCGGGCACCACGTAGCGCAGTGAATCGTCGATCAGCAACGGTTTGTCCAACCCGTTGCCCTCGAACTCGAAGGGGCCCTGCAGGAATCGGGGAGTGCTGCCGTCGCTCACCCTCCCTGAAGCTAGGGCGCATATGTTTCCGTTCCGTTTCCCCGGTGAGTCCGCCATGAATCCCCTTGCGCACCCGCCCCCGTGGCGTGGATGTGAGCGGGTGTTGACATTGGCGACATTGCGGTGCAATCGAAGCGGAATGGCTCGACCGTAGAACTGATCCTCGTGACTACTTTGACCCGCAACCGCAACATCGAGCACTGGGACGCCGAAGACGTCGCGGCCTGGGAGGCCGGCGGCAAGCAGATCGCCAAACGCAACCTGATCTGGTCCATCTTCGCCGAACACGTCGGCTTCTCGATCTGGTCGATCTGGTCGGTGATGGTGCTGTTCATGCCGCAGAACGTCTACGGAGTCGATGCCGCGGGCAAGTTCTACCTGGTGGCGATTCCGACGCTGGTCGGCGCGTTCATGCGCATCCCGTACACGGTCGCGCCCGCCAAATTCGGCGGCCGCAACTGGACGATCGTCAGCGCATTGCTGCTGCTGATCCCGACGGTGCTGACGTGGTGGGCGATGAAGAACCCCGGCACGTCCTACACCACGTTCATGGTCGTGGCGGCGTTCGCCGGCTTCGGTGGCGGAAACTTCGCCTCGTCGATGACCAACATCAACGCGTTCTACCCGCAGCGGCTGAAGGGCTGGGCACTCGGTCTCAACGCAGGCGGCGGCAACATCGGCGTGCCGGTGGTCCAACTGGTCGGCCTGCTGGTCATCGCGGCCGTCTCCAATACCGCACCGGAGATCGTCTGCGCCATCTACCTGGTGCTGATCGCCTGCGCCGCCACCGGCGCCGCCTTTTTCATGGACAACCTCGGCAACCAGCACTCCAACCTCGGCGCGTTGGCAGAAGCGTTGCGGTACAAGCACTCCTGGGTGATGAGCTTCCTCTACATCGGTACATTCGGGTCCTTCATCGGCTTCTCCTTCGCCTTCGGGCAGGTGCTGCAGATCAACTTCCTGGCCGGCGGTGACACCGCGGCACAGGCGTCGCTGCACGCGGCGCAGATCTCCTTCCTGGGACCGCTGCTCGGGTCGATCTCGAGACCGTTCGGCGGCAAGCTCGCCGACCGGATCGGTGGTGGGCGGATCACCATGTACACCTTCGTCGCGATGATCTTCGCCGCAGGCATCCTGGTGGGTACCGGGATGATCGACGACGGCATGGCCGGGGCACCCACGGGTGGCCAAATGATTTCTTACGTCGTCGGATTCATCGTGCTGTTCATCCTGTCGGGTATCGGGAACGGCTCGACGTACAAGATGATCCCGTCCATTTTCGAGGCGAAGGCCCAGGGCCACGACGACTGGAGTCCCACGGAGAAGGCGGCGTGGTCGCGAAGCATGTCGGGTGCGCTGATCGGTTTCGCCGGTGCCGTCGGAGCATTGGGTGGTGTGTTCATCAACGTGGTGCTGCGGGCCTCCTACGTCGGTGAGGCAAAGTCGGCGACCAATGCGTTCTGGGTGTTCATGGCGTTCTATGTGATCTGCGCCATAGTCACCTGGGCGGTCTTCCTGCGGATGAAGACCGCGCGCGTCGACACAGGGGAGCACATCGGCCGCGCGAGCGTCCCTGTCGCTGCGGGCTGACCTGCCCAAACGATGCTCACCGCGGGGCAATCCCCGCGGTGAGCATCAGTTTTCCTCTGCATAACGTGCGCGGAAACATTCCGGAACAGGACCCGCACACGATGGACCCATGGCCGTCACCCGAACCGCGTGCTCGTACTGCGGAGTTGGTTGCGGCATCTCCGTCGAGACCACGACCGAGGACGGCCGCGTCGTGATCGCGCGCGTGTCGGGAGACAAGCTACATCCCACCAACTTCGGCAGGTTGTGCACCAAGGGCGCAACGCACGCGGAGATGATGCGGGCTGACGACGGCAGAATGAAATCGGCGCTGCTGCGACCGGGTCGCAACGACGAGCCCGTGCCCACACCGGTCGACGACGCGATCGCCGAGACGGGCCGACGGCTACGCGCGATCATCGACAAGCACGGACCCGACGCGGTGGCACTGTACGTGTCTGGTCAGATGTCACTCGAATCGCAATATCTGGCAACGAAATTGGCCAAGGGCTTCCTGCGCACCAAGTACATGGAGTCCAACTCGCGGCTGTGCATGGCCAGCGCGGGCACCGGGTACAAGCAGTCGCTGGGCTCTGACGGGCCGCCCGGCTCGTACACCGATTTCGACCTGACGAACCTCTTCTTCGTCATCGGGTCGAATATGGCCGACTGCCATCCGATTCTCTATCTGCGGATGGCGGACCGACTCAAGGCGGGCGCAAAGCTCATCGTGGTGGACCCGCGCCGGACGACCACAGCCGAGAAGGCCGACCTCTACCTGCAGATCAGGCCTGGTACCGATCTGGCTCTGCTGAATGGCCTGCTGCACCTGTTGGTCGAAAGCGGCGACATCGACGAGCAATTCATCGCCGAACACACCGAGGGCTGGGACACCATGCCGGCGTTCTTGGCCGACTACGGGCCGGCCAGGGTCTCCGAAATCACCGGCATCAGCGAGTCCGACCTACGCCTGGCCGCGGCGATGATCGCCGAAGCCGGGGACTGGATGACCTGCTGGGCGGTCGGGATGAACCAGAGCACGCACGGTACTGCGAACACCAATGCGATCTGCAACCTGCACCTGGCCACCGGTGCGATCTGTCGTCCCGGCAGCGGGCCGATGTCGTTGACCGGCCAGCCCAACGCGATGGGCGGCCGCGAGATGGGATACATGGGGCCCGGACTGCCGGGGCAGCGGTCGGTGACCTCCGCCGAGGACCGGGCATTCGTCGAAGACAAGTGGGGACTGCTGCCGGGCACGATCCGCACCGACTTCGGACCGGGTGCGGTCGACATGTTCGAACGGTTAGCCGCGGGTGACATCAAGGCCTGCTGGATCATCTGCACCAATCCGGTGGCGACCATGCCCAACCGAAAGACCACGATCGCGGGCCTCGATGCCGCGGAACTCGTGATCACCCAGGATGCGTACCGCGACAACGCCACCAACCGCTACGCCGACGTCGTCCTGCCCGCGGCGCTGTGGGCCGAGTCGGACATGGTGATGGTCAACTCCGACCGCAACATCACCCTGCTGCAGCAGTCGATCCCGGCGCCGGGTCAGTCGCGGCCGGACTGGCAGTTGATCTGCCAGATCGCCGGAGAACTGGGTTTCGGTGAGCACTTCGCATACGGCGACAGCAGCGAGATCTTCGACGAGATATGCGAATTCACCAATCTGCGTACCGGGTGGGACATGCGCGGCGCCAGCTACGACCGGCTACGTTCGACCCCGCTGCAGTGGCCGGTACCTCCTGCCGGTATGCCCGGAGGCGACGACGACAGGCATCCGATCCGTTACCTCAATGACGGTGTCAGCCAACACCTCTTCGTCGACGAGAACGGACATCAGCCACGGCTTGCGTTCCCCACTCCCTCGCGGCGTGCGGTGTTCTTCGCGCGGCCGCACGTGGATGCCGACGAACTGCCCGACGCCGACTATCCGATCGTGCTCAACACCGGACGGCTGCAGCACCAGTGGCACACCATGACCAAGACCGGCAAGGTCGACAAGCTCAACAAGCTCGACAGCGGGCCGTTCGTCGAGGTGCATCCCGTCGATGCTGTCGCACTCGACATCACCGAGGGCCAACCGGTCGAGCTCAGCTCCCGCCGCGGCAGGGCGGTGTTGCCCGCGGTTGTCAGCGACCGGGTCCGCCCGGGCAACTGTTTCGTGCCGTTCCACTGGAATGACGAACACGGCGAGTACCTGACCATCAACGCGTTGACCAACGACGCCGTCGATCCTGAGTCGCTGCAACCGGAATTCAAGGTCTGCGCCGTCAGCCTGCGACCGGTGAAGGTGGTCGGATCACCGTCCGCGGGTGACCTGATCGCCGCCGAACTCGGACTGGGAAACACCCGCCCCACCCTCACCGAGGTCGAAAAGCTCTATCTGGCAGGCTTTCTCACGGGTATCGGTGCCGAGCCCACCGGTGTTCCGGTGCTGCCGGGCGGTGCGCCGGTGCGAAACGACGTTCGGCTGTGGTTCGACGGATTGCTGGCCGGGCGCTACATCAGAGCCGCCGACGGTGCGGCGAAGCCGGTGGCAATCGCCGCCGGCAATGGCCCGCTTGTGCTGTGGGCGTCCCAAACTGGCAACGCCGAAGAGTTTGCTGGCCGGGTGGCCGAACAGATCGAGGGCGCGCAACTGGTCAACATGGACGACGTGACACTGCCGGATCTCGCCGCGGCGCGCGACGTCCTGGTGGTCACCAGTACCTTCGGCGACGGTGGTCCTCCCGACAACGGTGCGGCGTTCTGGGATCTACTGCGCGGCAGCGATGCACCGACTCTCGCCGGCGTGCGCTACGCCGTGATCGGCATCGGGGACAGGTCCTACGAAAACTTTTGCGGCCACGCCAAGTCGCTGGACTCACGGCTTTCCGCGCTCGGGGCGTCGAAGATGCTCGAGCGTGCCGAGTGCGAGGCCTACGACGACGAACCGATGCACGACTGGGCCGACGAGGTGTCACGGCTGCTGTCCGACTCGCTCGCATCCGCGCCATCAGGCGGCATCGGCACCGTCACCCGGGCCACCACCGTCGCCGAACCGTTCACCCGCGCCAAGCCCGTGCTTGCGCCACTGGCCCGCAACACGGTGTTGACCGGTGCCGCCTCGGCGAAAGAGGTGCGCCAGTTCGGCTTTGACATCTCCGAGCACGACGTCGCGTATTCGGTGGGTGACTCGCTGGGCGTCTTCGCCCACAATGACCCCGCGATCGTCGACGCATGGCTCGACGCGACCGGCCTGCGCGGCGAGACGGTGGTAGAGGTCGACGGCGACGAGCAGCCCCTCCGCGACGCGCTGATCAGCCGCTACGACATCCTCAAGGTGACCCCGAACGTCGTGCGGTTTGTCGCCGAGCACAGTCGCGACGCGAGGCCGCTGCGGGCTTCGTCGGACAAGCTGCAGCGGTGGCTTGAACACAATGACGGCATCGACCTCGTGACGAAGTTCGCCGTGCACGCGGACCCCGTCGAGTGGCTCCAGGTCCTGGTGCGGTTGACGCCGCGCAACTATTCGATCTCGTCGAGTCCGCTGGTCAGCCCGCACGAGGTGCAGTTGACGGTGTCGGTGGTGCGCTACCGCGGCTCCGACGGCGGCCGGCGTGGCGGTGTCTGTTCGACGTTCCTGGCCGATCGCGCGGCGTCTGCCCCGGTGTTTCTCCAGCGCTCGCCGAACTTCCGGCCACCCGAGGACGGGGCCACACCGATGATCATGGTGGGCCCGGGTACCGGCATCGCACCATTCCGCGGTTTTCTGCAGGAACGTCGTGCACTCGGTCATGCCGGCCGCAACTGGCTGTTCTTCGGCGATCAGCATCGCAGCGAAAACTTCTACTACCGACACGATCTGGAGGATATGGCTCGCGACGGCTTCCTCAGCCGGCTCGATCTCGCGTTCAGCCGTGACCAGGCCGACCGGCTCTATGTGCAGCACAAGATGCTCGAGGGCGGTGCCGACGTGTGGCGCTGGCTGGACGAAGGCGGGCATTTCTACGTCTGCGGCGACGCCACGCGGATGGCCAAGGACGTCGACGCCGCGCTGACGTCGATCATCGAGAAGCACGGCCGGATGTCACACGAGCAGGCCCACGACTTCAAGCGTGAGCTGGTAGCCGCCAAACGGTACGTCCGCGACGTGTACTGACCTGCAGTCCGTCGTAGACGGAAGATCTCGCTTTCGAGGCAGTCAGTTGGTGTACGTTCCCCCTTGGCCGTGCTTCGCTTTACGGATAACGGGGGCCCTCGATGAGAAGACGTGTGTTCCTTGCCGGTGGCGCCGGCGCCGTCGCGGCTGTGTCCGCACAGTCTCTTGTCGGGTGCTCATCGTCGGCCGATGACACCAGCGCGGGAGGCGGCCCGTCGGACGAGGTCGCCCGGCTGCGCGCACAGTATCCCGACTTCGACGCCGACTACATCGACAACGCGATCGCGCCGTTCGTTCGGAACAGCGTGTTCGATGGTCAACGCCCGGTCCTGCCCATGATCGACGTTGCGCTGACGAAGGAAAACGCACTGCCGTCCGATCTCTGGGGCCTGCTCAGCGAAACCTGGGGTCCGGACCCCGAGAAGGGCGTCACCGTCTTTCTGCAGGGGCTCGAACTGCGTGGACCGGACAACCGCCGCAAGCGGATCTACATGTCGGCGGTCACACCCGACCTCTACGACCGCATGTACAAAGGCAAGGTCGTCCGTTTCTGGGATGAGCTGCTGAGTCGGCAGAACGCCGAAAAGCCTTTGATGCGAATCTATCTGGATACATTTTGGGATCTGTACTGGGATATGCACCTAGGTGTGCGTGGCGCCGAGATTCCCGACCAGGTGCGTGAGATCGGCGCGAGCTTCAACGCGGTGCTGGCCTATCGGGATCCCACGCAGAAGATCGTCTACGACAACTACATGGCCGTCAGGGACCGCCTCGGGTTTTTGAAGTCATGGATCGACGATCGCCTGGCGGACATCGGATCTGGCAAGACGCCCGAGCCTGAGAAGACGTTCGCCTGGTATTGGCTGAAAAACGGCGAAGAAAGCGAGTACTTCAACCACCAGGACGTCGTATTCGAGTGCTTCCACAACTTCGTGGCATTCAGTCAATGGGGCAACAGCCTCTACAACGTGATGGCGAACCTCGGCGCCGACGGGGGTGACCCTCAGGCCAAGGACTGGTTCGCCAAGACGATGACGGGCGACTTCGACAAGCCCGACGGATCTGCGTTCCCGCCGCTGGAACGGTTGGTCATGGAGTTGTTCCGCACGATCTCGCCCAACGGAGGCAGCATCTCGGCACTCGAGCCGACGCGACCGCCGGCGTTCGAGCGCCACGGTTACATCGCGACGCCGCACCCGTCGACGAGCAGGGATCCGGTTCAGTGGTCGAACCCCGATGACTTCGATCCGTCCCGCTATCAATCGGCGCCGACGAGCCAGCAGATCGACGAGGCCCGTATCCGCCAGATGGGTATGGCCAACTGCCCGTTCACGCCGACCGACTTCGCAGTGAAGGACGGGCGCAAGGCGGCCATGCGAAACAGCGCATTCGGCACGGTGTTCGGTGTGGTCGACGACCAGCCCAAGCCCGTGTGCGACTACGCGGGTTTCGCACCGTTCGGCTTCGGTTACCGACGATGCCCAGGCGAACAGCTGACCACGATGGCGTTCGAGGATCTGCTCCGGAAGGTCGCGCGCGACCGCATCGAGTTCGTCAAGGTCTCCGGAGACACCGCGGAGCAGCTGCCGATCGGACCGAACACCGTGATCGGCGACGACATCGGGTTCCGCTACCGATAACCGCCAGTGGGCGTGCTCCACCTTCTCTACAGATCGGTGTCCATTGCCGCCGCGACTTCCGCCGCTTCGTAGTGCTGTTCTGCGAGAAGGCCGCTGACGACCCCGCGGCGGTCGGCCTCTGATCGGTTCTGGCTCAGCTTCGCCTTGCCCTCGACGTGGGTGACGGCGATCTCCAGCCCGACAATGCCTGCGAGCTGGCCTTCGATGTAGCGCGGCGGCGCGTCGCCGGGCTGCCATGGTTCACTGCGCCCGTGTTCGTGCATCCCGGTCAGCCGGGTGACCGCATCGCGCAGCCAGTCGCGGTTCTCGTGCACTGTCACCGTGCCGGACAGGTGCACGGCGCTGTAGTTCCACGTCGGCACCACCCGGCCGTGTTCGGCCTTCGCCGCGTACCACGACGGGCTCACGTAAGCCTGCGGTCCCGTGCAGATCAGCAGCGCGGGGCTGGCCGGCTCGATGGATTTCCACTGCGGGTTGGCACGCGCCATATGCGCGACGACCGTGTCGCCGTCCCACATGATCGGCAACAGGGTGGCGACGGGAAGTCCGTCGGGGTCGACCGTGACGAACTCGGCCGATCGCGCCGCGGCGACGAAGCGCCGAATCTCGTCGTCGTCGTCGATCCGGTTGAAAGACGGGATGTACATCTTGTGTCCGAGGGGGGACTTGAACCCCCACGCCCGTTAATAGGGCACTAGCACCTCAAGCTAGCGCGTCTGCCATTCCGCCACTCGGACCAGTTCGAAGGCAGCTTAGGTTATCGGATCACCCAGGCCGGACCCAAACCCGGCAGACGCCCGGATGGTAGGAAAGGGGACTGTGAGCCCTCCATCTGATGCCGAAGCCGAGGTGGTCGACCTGGTCCGTGCGCTGATCCGGTTCGACACCTCCAACACCGGAGATCTCGCCACCACGAAGGGCGAGGCCGAGTGCGCACGATGGGTGGCCGAACAGCTGCAAGAGGTCGGCTACGAGACCGAATACATCGAGGCAGGAGCGCCCGGCCGGGCCAACGTGTTCACCCGGCTCAAGGGCGCGGACCCCTCGCGCGGGGCCTTGATGCTGCATGGGCACCTCGACGTGGTACCCGCCGAGGCGTCGGACTGGAGTGTGCACCCGTTCTCCGGTGCCCTCGAGGACGGCTACGTCTGGGGTCGTGGCGCCATCGACATGAAGGACATGGTCGGCATGATGATCGCGGTCGCCCGGCACTTCAAACGCGCCGGCACCGTCCCGCCGCGCGACCTGGTGTTCGCGTTCCTGTCCGACGAGGAGGCCGGGGGCAAGTACGGCTGCCAGTGGTTGGTGGACGAGCGGCTCGACCTTTTCGAGGGAGTGACCGAGGCGATCGGCGAGGTCGGCGGCTTCACGTTGACAGTGCCGCGCCGCGAGGGCGGTGAACGTCGCCTCTACCTCATCCAAACGGCGGAGAAGGCCATGTACTGGATGCGGCTGACCGCGCGCGGCCGCGCTGGACACGGGATGCTGATCCACGACGACAACGTCGTCACGGCGGTCGCCGAGGCGACTGCGAAGTTGGGCCGCCATCAGTTTCCGATCGTCATGACCGAATCCGTCGAGCAGTTCCTGCAGGCCGTCGCGGAGGAGACGGGCTATACGTTCGACGTAAACTCTCCGGACCTGGACGGGGCGGTCGCCAAGCTGGGTTCGATCGGGCGCCTCGTTGCCGCGACATTACGTGACACCGCCAATCCGACCATGCTCAAGGCCGGATACAAGGCCAACGTCATCCCGGCCACGGCGGAGGCGGTGATCGACTGCCGTGTGCTGCCTGGCCGGCTGGCCGCATTCGAGCGTGAGGTCGATGAGCTCATCGGCCCGGACGTCTCCCGCGAATGGATCGTCGACCTGCCGTCGTACGAAACCGGCTTCGACGGTGAATTGCTGGACGCGATGAACGGCGCGATCCTCGCCGCCGACCCCGAGGCCCGTACCGTGCCATACATGCTCGCCGGCGGAACGGATGCAAAAGCATTCGCGCGGCTGGGAATTCGGTGTTTCGGGTTTGTCCCCTTGAAACTGCCGCCGGACCTGGATTTTTCGGCGTTGTTCCACGGTGTCGACGAACGGGTACCCGTTGATGCACTGACCTTCGGGACCCGGGTTCTCGAGCATTTCCTTCTGCACTGCTGACCCGACCTACTGACCCCGACGAAAGGATGAACCATGGCGTTTGACTACAACCCTTACGAGTTCCTTCCGAAGTTGCCGTCGTTCACGCTGACCTCGGAGTCGCTGTCCGACGGGCAGCCGCTTTCCAATGACCAGGTCAGCGGGATCATGGGCGCAGGCGGATCCGACGTCTCGCCGCAGCTGTCGTGGTCGGGCTTCCCCGAGGAGACGCGCAGCTTCGCGGTGACGATGTACGACCCCGACGCGCCGACAGGATCGGGGTTCTGGCACTGGGCGGTCGCGAATCTGCCCGCCACGGTGACCGATTTGCCCGCCGGTGCGGGCGATGGAAGCGGATTGCCCGGTGACGCACTCATTTTGGCCAATGACGCCGGCCTGAAGCGCTTCATCGGCGCTGCGCCGCCCGCGGGACACGGAGTGCACCGGTACTTCGTCGTCGTGCACGCGGTCAAGGTCGAGAAGCTCGAGATCGACGGCGACGCCAGCCCGGCGTATCTCGGGTTCAACCTTTTCATGAACGCGATCGCGCGCGCCGTCATCCACGGGACGTACGAGCAGAATTAGTCGCGTACGGCGGAGCCCACGGCGTCGGCCAAACAGCTGAAACCGCCGTCGTGCAGGCGGCTGGCCATGCCGTCGTGAATGCGTTTGGCCCACAGGCCGCCGCCGTAGACGAATCCGGTGTACCCCTGCAGCAGCGAGGCGCCGGAGGTGACGCGGTCCCACGCGTCGTCGGCGGTTTCGATACCGCCGACGCTGATCAGCACCAGTCGGTCGCCGACACGCCGGTACAGTCGCCGCAACACCGCCGCCGACCGCTCGGCGACCGGCGGCCCGGAGATTCCGCCTGCGCCCAACTCGTCGACGCCGGGGGTGGCAAGTCCCTCGCGGGACACCGTCGTGTTGGTGGCGACGATGCCCGCCAACCCCAATTCGACGGCGAGATCTGCGATCTCGTCGATCTCGCCATCGGACAGATCGGGCGCGATCTTCACCAGCACGGGTGTGGTCGTCTCGGCGCGGACGGCGGCGAGAATGGGGCGCAACGACGCGATCGCCTGCAGGCTGCGCAGTCCGGGCGTGTTCGGCGAGCTGACATTCACCACGACGAACGACGCCAGCGGCCCGAGCAGCCGGGCGCTTTCGGCGTAGTCCTCGACCGCCAACTCCGCCGGGGTGGTCTTGGTCTTGCCGATGTTCACACCGATCGGCACGTCCGGAGTGTGTCGCGCCAAGTGGACGGCCAATTCGCCGGCACCGTGGTTGTTGAACCCCATCCGGTTGAGCAGGGCGCGGTCGTCGGCCAGCCGGAACATCCTGGGCTTCGGATTGCCCGGCTGTGCCTGCGCGGTGACAGTGCCGACCTCGGCGTATCCGAAACCCAGGGCACCCCACGTGCGCAGCCCGCGGCCGTCCTTGTCGAATCCGGCAGCCAGGCCGAGCGGGGCTGCGAAAGGCACCCCGAAGACCGTGCTCGCCAGGACCGGATCGCGGGGGCCCAGCCACCGCATCAGCGGGCGGCGGGTTAGGGCTGCCGCGGTGACGGCGCGCAACAGCGCGAAAACCCAGGTGTGGATGCGTTCGGGCGCAACGAGAAACAACGCCCGCCGCAGCGCGCGGTACATCATGAGTTCACAGTGCGGGCTGCTCCGGGATACCCGCCCCGCCGAGCGCGGACTTCTTGCGGCGCAGCAACACCCGCCGTGAGCCGTCGGTGTACAGGCGCACGCGGGTGAGCTCCCAACCGCGGTATTCCGCCTCGATCGACAGCCGGGTCGACGCGCTGATCCGGGTCAGCTCCGGCGGCAGCCGCAACGGAATCCACTCGTAGTCGTCGGACAGGTCGGCCGAAATCATGTCGGCCCAGCCCTTCGGCATCCGCCCGCGGTGCATGGCCGTCATCGGGGCCGTCGCCTCTTCGCGCAAGCACTCATCGGGGCCCCGCCGCCGCTTCCGCGATCACCTGCACACCCGCTCCCGAGCCTGACACCACGTACAGGGTGCCAGACGATTCGTCGTAGACCAGGGAGTTCGGCTGTTGCACGGTTCGATAGCGCACCTTCTCGACGGGGATGCCGGTTGCCAGATCGTAACCAACAACGGAATTCGACGCAGTCTGCGACACCCAGGCGAGTGTGGACGAACCTGCGAGGCCGTAGGGCGCGCCGGGCACCGGATACCGCTGGCGAAGGATCAGCGGCCCGGTGCCGAACACCAGCAACTGGCCACCGCGGGTGTCAGCGACCAGCACCCGACCGGCGCTGTCGGCCGCCATGGTGGTCGCACCCTCACCGGCCCGCAGCGCGTGCTCAGCGTCGGTGCCCTCCTCGGAAAGTGCGGTCACCGACGTCTGTCCCCGGTCCAGGACGACGGTTGTATTACCTTGAGTGACAAGGTCATCCACCCGAGCGAAGATCTTCAGCCGCGCGCCGACGGCGGTATCGGACTTCAAGGTGAACACCGCGCCGTCGGCGGCGCCGAGGACCAGCCTGCCGTCGGCGCGGCGGGCGATGGCGGTGAAGTCGGTCTCCCGCTCACCCTCGACGTCGACCAGCGTCGCGGTGCCTCCAGCGAGGTCGACCCGGAAGTAGCCGCCGCGCGTCGACACGTACAGCCGGCCGTCGTCGTCACCCGTCATCGCGGTCACGGTCGCGGGCAACGGCACCGACTCGGTGGCGCCCGTCCTGGTGAGGGCGGTGATCACGGACTGTCCGGCGGGCCCACGGGCGAGCACCGCCAACGACCCGGTATCCGCATCGAACACCGCGTCCTGCGCGCGGCCTGCCAGCGGTCGCACCACTCCCGCCGGTGCGCCCGTCAGAGGAGGCGAGACCGCGGCCACGGCGGGCGCGATGGTCGGGGGCGGCGCCTCGGCCGGGTTCGATGTACAGCCGGACAGTCCGAAAATTGCCAGCGCGGAGGCCAATAAACGAACTAGCTGACCGGAGGTGTTTACGCGAATCGGCAAGGGGTAGCTCTCGGGACGTGCGAATTGGAACTCTCTCGACCAGCAAGTGTAGGCAGACCGCTTATCGTGAATTGCACGCCGCTCGTCGTGGCCCCCGCGTCGGCGGCATGAGTGGGGTTATGGTCTTCTTATGACCCTTGCCGCAGATCGCGAATTGGGTAACCCGGAGTTTGCCATTGAGGATATTTCGACCGGGGTGCACGCCAGCGGGTTTGGCCAGGTTGGCGACGGTCGTAGCTTTTCCTTCCACGTCGAACGCCAGTCGCTGCTCATCGAGGTTTACCGCCCGCGGCTGAGCGGGCCGGTGCCGCAGCACGAGGACGTCGTTGCGGTCGCCACACGCAAGCTGACCGACATCGATCTCTCCGACGAGCGGAGCATTGCGGCGGTCGTGCGTGACGCGGTGGCCGCCGCGCAGCCAGTGCCGCGACCCAGCCGCTGAGGGGCCCCACGGTACGGTCGTCGTCGTGACGGACGTGCCGGCGATGTCGTGGGTCCAGATGATCGTTCTCGCGATAGTGCAGGGGCTGACGGAATTCCTGCCGGTGTCGTCGTCGGCACACCTGGCGATCGCGTCGCGCGTGTTCTTCACCGACGACGCGGGCGCGTCGTTCACCGCGGTCACCCAGCTTGGGACCGAGGTCGCGGTGCTCGTGTACTTCGCACGTGACATCGCGCGGATCATCAAGGCGTGGTGGGGCGGCCTGTTCGCGGCCGCGCACCGCACCGCCGACTACTGGCTGGGCTGGTGGGTCATCATCGGCACGATCCCGATCGGTGCGTTCGGCCTGTTGTTCAAGGACGAAATCCGAACGGGCGCACGCAATCTGTGGTTGATCGCGACCGCGTTGATCGTGTTCTCGGCGGTCATCGCCGCAGCGGAGTACTACGGTCGCCAGACGCGCCGCGTCGAACAGCTCACGTGGAAGGACAGCGTCATCGTCGGCCTGGCCCAGTGCCTGGCGCTGGTGCCGGGCGTGTCGCGATCCGGCGCGACGATCAGCGCCGGGCTGTTTCTCGGGATGGACCGAGAACTGGCCGCGCGGTTCGGCTTCCTACTGGCCATCCCTGCGGTGTTCGCGTCGGGCATCTTCTCGCTGCCCGACGCGTTTCATCCGGTCGGCGAGGGGATGAGCGCCAGCGGTCCGCAGTTGTTGGTCGCGACCGTGATCGCCTTCGTCGTCGGACTCGCGGCGGTCGCCTGGTTCCTGCGCTTCCTGGTGCGCCACAGCATGTACTGGTTCGTCGGTTACCGCGTGCTGCTCGGCACCGTTGTTCTCGTCCTGCTGGGCACTCAGGTGGTGTCGACGGTATGACGGTGATCCTGCTCCGACACGGGCGGTCGACGTCGAACACCGCCGGAACGCTGGCCGGCCGCAGCGAGGGCGTCGACCTCGACGACAAGGGGCGCGAGCAGGCCCAGGCGGTGGTGGGGCGCATCGGCACACTTCCGATCCGCGCGATCGTGTGCTCGCCGCTGCTGCGGTGTGAACGCACGGTCGAACCGCTGGCCTCCGCGCTTGGTCTGGACCCGATCGTCGACGAGCGCATCTCCGAGGTCGACTACGGCTCGTGGACCGGGCGCAAGATCGGCGATCTGGTGAAGGAGCCGCTGTGGGCCGTGGTGCAGCAGCAGCCCAGTGCCGCGGTGTTTCCCGACGGAGAAGGGCTGGCGGCGGTGCAGGCGCGCGCGGTGGCCGCCGTGCGTGAGCACGACCGTCGGCTCGCCGAACAGCACGACGGCGACGTGCTGTGGTTGGCATGTACCCACGGGGATGTGATCAAGGCCATTGTGGCCGACGCCCTGGGTACGCACCTGGACAGCTTTCAGCGCATCACCGCGGATCCGGCGGCGATGAGTGTGATCCGTTACACGTCGGTGCGTCCGTTCGTGATCCATGTCAACCACACCGGCGACCAGTTGACCGCCGGCCTGGTCGCCAAACCGCCGAAGGACGCATCGAAAAATGACTCCAAGGATGACGGGGTGCCGCCCGAAGATGCGGTAGTGGGTGGCTCCGGCGGCTAGTCGGTGCCCGCCCGGGATTGCGGCTGACGCAGCCGCTACCGGTATTTTGGAAGGTGTCATGGCCCGCGCAATCCACGTCTTCCGTACACCCGACCGCTTCGTGGCCGGGACCGTCGGGCAGCCAGGTAACCGGACGTTCTACCTGCAGGCGGTCCATGACAAGCGTGTGGTGTCTGTGATCTTGGAGAAGCAGCAGGTCGCCGTGCTCGCCGAGCGGATCGCCGCGTTACTGCTCGAGATCAACCGGCGGTTCGGCACCCCCATCCCTCCTGAACCCGCCGAGCTGGAGGATCTGAGCCCGCTGATCACCCCCGTCGACGCGGAATTCCGCGTCGGGACGATGGGGCTGGGCTGGGACTCGGAGGCGCAGACCGTCGTGGTCGAACTGCTCGCCGTATCCGAAACCGAGTTCGACGCGTCCGTGGTGCTCGACGATGCCGAAGACGGCCCCGACGCGGTGCGCGTGTTCCTGACGCCCGAGTCGGCACGGCAGTTCGCGACGCGCTCCAACCGGGTCATCTCGGCGGGCCGCCCGCCGTGTCCGTTGTGCGACGAACCGCTGGACCCAGAGGGCCACATCTGCGTGCGCACGAACGGTTACCTGCGCGGCGACGTCACCGGCTCCGACGATGACGCCGACACATAGGGGCGGGTCAGACTCCGCTCGTGAAACCGATGAGGTGCTGCAGCGCGGCGAGCTGACCGTCATCGGGCGAATCCGCTCGGCGAGCAACGCCACCTTCCTGTGCGAGGCGCATCTGGATGAGCGCCAAGCACATTGCGTCTACAAGCCGATCGCGGGGGAGACCCCGCTGTGGGACTTTCCCGACGGCACACTGGCCGGCCGCGAACTGGGCGCCTTCCTTGTGTCGGACGCGCTCGGCTGGAATATCGTGCCGTACACGATCATTCGGGACGGGCCTGCCGGGCGCGGCATGCTGCAGCTGTGGGTGGACCAGCCGGGCGAAGCCCTTGGAGAGGTGGGCGACGAACCCGAATCAGGGCCCGATCTCGTCGATCTTCTGCCGGCCGGGCACATCCCGCCCGGCTTTCTGCCGATCCTGCAGGCGTACGACTACGCAGGCGACGAGGTGACTCTGGTGCACGCCGACGATGTTCGGTTGTGGCGGATGGCCGTTTTCGATGTGCTGATCAACAACGCCGACCGCAAGGGCGGCCACATCCTCTCCGGGGTCGACGGGCAGGTGTACGGCGTGGATCACGGTGTGAGCCTGCACGTCGAGGACAAGCTCCGAACGGTGTTGTGGGGTTGGGCGGGCAAACCGGTAGACGAGGGGACCCTGGAGGCGGTCACCGGTCTGCGGGACCAACTGCGAAACGGCCTGGCGGAACAGTTGGGTGAGCATCTCACCGAGCGCGAGATCGCCGCCCTACTTACGAGAACTGCTGGGCTGCTGGGCAATCCCGTCATGCCGACGCCCGACCGGCGACGCCCGATCCCATGGCCGGCCTTCTGACTCAGTCGCAGCTGCTACACACGCCAGTCACTGACTTCTGCATGCCGCAGTCGCAGAACGCAGCTTCGCGGCGGACGTCGGCTGAGCGCGCGGTGCCGGGACGCACTTTGGACTCCGGGATCTTTGCCTTCGACAGTGCCGCCGTGAGCGAATCGGACGGCCCCTCTGCTGTGCTCATCGTCAAAACAGCCTAGTGCGGCGATCCTGTGATGTCTGCTGCCGAGTGGTTGGTGATACTGACTCGATGAGCCTGACCGATGCGGCGCTGGCCGCCGAGGTGGCCGAAGAAGCCGGTGAACTGCTCCTGGCGGTGCGCGAGGAGATCGGCTTCTACGACCCGTACGACCTCGGCGATGCCGGCGACAGGCGGGCCAACACGCTGATCCTCGACCGCTTGCGTCGCGCCCGGCCCGACGACGCCGTGCTCTCCGAGGAAGCGGTCGACGACATCTCCCGCGTTCAGGCGGACCGTGTCTGGATCGTCGACCCGGTCGACGGCACCCGGGAGTTCTCCATGCCGGGCCGGACGGACTGGGCCGTGCACATCGCGCTCTGGCAACGCTCGGAAGTCGCCGGGCCGACGACATTCCTCACCGACGGGTCGGCAGGAGGCCTCACCGCCGCCGCGGTCGCACTGCCGGCGCGCGGTGAGGTGTACCGCACCGACACCGTCCCCGCCCCGCCGCCACGCACGGACGGCCCGATCCTCATCACCGCCAGCGCCAACCGTCCGCCGCCGGTGCTGTGGTGGCTGCGCGACCGGCTGGATATCCAACTCGTGCGGATCGGATCGGCAGGCGCCAAGGCGATGGCCGTGGTCCGAGGAGATGTCGACGCCTACCTCCACGCCGGTGGCCAGTGGGAATGGGATTCGGCGGCGCCCGCGGGCGTGGTGTCGGCCGCGGGTATGCACGCGTCCAGGCTGGATGGTTCGCCGCTGATCTACAACCGGCCCGACCCGTACCTTCCCGATCTGCTGATGTGCCGTGCGGAGCTGGCCGAGGTGTTGCTCGAGGGCATCCGGTCGGCCTATCGAGATCGCTGACGGGAATGAAACCGCCAATCGCGGTGTCGCTCACTCTGACGTCACACACCATCGGGAGGCACCTCTGATCGCGCACCCTAGAGTCGACGCTATGAAATCGTGGCCGGCGCCATCCGTCCCGGCGCTGCCGGGCGGGGGTCCGCAGCTGCGCCTTTACGACAGCGCCGACCGGCAGGTCCGCCCGGTCACGGCGGGTGAAACCGCCACCATGTACGTCTGCGGCATCACCCCCTATGACGCCACCCACCTCGGCCACGCCGCGACCTACCTGACCTTCGACCTTGTGCACAGGGTGTGGCTGGATTCGGGGCACCAGGTGCATTACGTGCAGAACGTCACCGATGTGGACGATCCGCTGTTCGAGCGGGCCGAACGTGACGGCATTGACTGGCGTGAGCTCGCCGACCGCGAGACCGACCTGTTCCGCGAGGACATGGCGGCACTGCGGGTGTTGCCCCCGCACGACTACGTCGCGGCCACCGAGGCCATCGCCGAGGTCATCGAGGTCGTCGAGAAGATGCTGGCTTCCGGGGCGGCCTACGTCGTCGATGACGCCGAGTTCCCCGACGTCTACTACCGCGCCGATGCCACGGGGCAGTTCGGCTACGAGTCGGGCTACGACCGCGACACCATGATGCGGCTGTTCGCCGAACGTGGCGGGGACCCGGAACGTGCGGGCAAGGGCGACGCACTCGACGCTGTGATGTGGCGGGCGCAGCGGCCCGGCGAACCCAGCTGGCCGTCTCCGTTCGGCCCCGGTCGCCCTGGTTGGCACGTGGAATGCGCGGCGATAGCACTGAGCCGCATCGGAACCGGCCTGGATATCCAGGGCGGCGGCAGCGACCTGATCTTTCCTCACCACGAGTTCTCCGCCGCACACGCCGAATCCGTAACGGGGGAACGGCGATTCGCCCGCCATTATGTGCACGCGGGCATGATCGGGTGGGACGGCCACAAGATGAGCAAGAGCCGGGGCAACCTCGTGCTGGTGTCGAGACTCCGTGCCGACGGTACCGATCCGGCGGCGATCCGACTGGGCTTGCTCGACGGGCACTACCGCGCCGACCGGTCGTGGAGTCAGGCGACCCTCGATGAGGCCATCGGGCGTCTGCAACGCTGGCGCAGCGCCACCGCCCTGCCCGCGGGACCCGACGCGGCAGACGTGCTGTCCCGGGTGCGGCGATATCTGGCCGACGATCTGGACACCCCGAAAGCACTTGCCGCACTTGATGGTTGGACCACAGATGCACTCACCTACGGTGGCCACGACGCACAGTCCCCGCGGACGGTGGCGGCCGCGGTCGACGCGTTGTTGGGTATCGAGCTCTAGACCGTTTGCAAGGGTTTACGCCAGTGCTGATTGCCCCAGCGGCTGGTGTAGGCCGGGTCCACCCCGATCACCGCGATGCCGCGGCGGCTGGCCATACCGGTCAGCCGGGTCCGAAATCTGGCGGTGGGAATACCCGCTATGGTGCGGCGCAGTCGCTTTGCGCGTTGTCCGCGGCCCAGGGTTTCGCGGCCGGTGGCCCGGGCGTCGGCGAAGTCCAGGTTCTCGATCACGATCGCTGCACAGTTGTGTTGTGCGGCCAGGTTGAGCAGGGCGGTGACGGCTGCACGCACCCGCCCATCACGGCGCGAGGCACATAAGCCCGCGGTGATGACGTCGATGGTGTGCGGCTCACCGATCGGGTTACCCGAGGAATCGAGCACGCAGCAGGCGAGATGGCCGGCGTTGAGATCGACCCCCAGCACCGGTCCGGTGCGCAGATCCTCGATGTCACGGGCGGGTTCGGGGGTGGTTTTCCAGGACGCATCCAGATACCAGCGGCCACGATCCGGGTCGTAGCTGATGTCGTAGCGCACCGCCCGTCTGCCCGCCACCCGCGCCGCCCATTCGCTGCCGCGATGGCTGAACCCGACCGGTTGGGCAACGACCAGATGGGAGCCGAATCGCTCAACCAGGGCCGCCGGGGTCTTGATGCGTAGCTGACCGTGCTCGTCGACGCGGATGGTTTCGTTGCCGCCGGCCGTGCCCGACTCGCCGTCGGCGGTCAAGAACAGCCGCGCCGCATCCCAGCGATCTCGCCACTGCTGTTCTATCCATCCCGGTGACGTCAAGGTGGTGACGATTGCGCCACAACCGTTTCCCGCCCACCGTGATCGACGGGCGACCGGCGGTCAGGGCGTCCTCGGCGGCGGCCAACCGGCCTCGCAACACGGCCAGGCGGCGGGTTTTAGTGAACCGTTGCGCCGCGCTGCGATAGCCACGACGGCGGCGCCGCGACCCAGGGTGGGCTTGGGTGCCCACCACCGGGGCGAGCTGGCCCGGACGCAGTCCGCACCGCCCCCAAGGCCCCACACGGTGGAGTACGTTTCGGGCCATGGGTTCGGTAAACGGAAAAGTCGCCCTCATCACGGGTGGAGCCAACGGGATCGGTGCGGAAGTGGCGCGTCGCCTCCACGAAAAGGGCGCCAAGCTGGTGCTCACCGATCTCGACGAGGTGCTGCTCAAGGAGGTGGCGACCCGTCTCGGTGAGGACCGCGTGGTGACGGCCACCGCGGACGTGCGCGACCTCGCGGCGATGCAAGCCGCCACGACCAAGGGGATAGAGCGTTTCGGCGGCATCGACATCATGATCGCCAACGCCGGGATCTCGACATCGGGGTCCGTGCTGGCCGTCGATCCGCAGGCCTTCAAGACGCTGATCGACGTGAACGTCGTGGGCGTGTTCAACACGGTGCGGGCCGCACTTCCCTCGGTCATCGAACGGCGCGGCTACGTCCTGATCGTTTCGTCGGCCGCGGCCTACGCCCCGGCAGCGGGGATGGTGCCCTACGACACGTCGAAGGCCGGCGTCGAACACTTCGCGAACGCGCTTCGGCTGGAGGTCGCGCACCGCGGCGTGGACGTCGGCTCCGCGCACATGCTGTGGATCGACACGCCGCTGGTCCGTGAGGGCAAGGCTGATTCGGAGGCCATGCGGGAGATGCTGCGCAGGCTGCCGGGCCCGCTGGGCAAGACCACCTCGGTCGAGAAGTGCGGTGAGGCGTTCCTGAAGGGCATCGAGAACCGCAAACGTCAGATCAACTGCCCGAGCTTCGTGGGCCTGATGCGGTGGCTCAAGCCGCTGTTGTCTACGCCGGTGGGCGAGTCGATGCTGCTGAAATCGGTTCCAGAACTGTTGCCGAAAATGGACGCCGAAGTGGCTGCCGCCGGCCGATCGATGAGCGTTCGCACCGAAGCGCTGGAAAAGAATTGATGCGCCGGATCGGCGTCCTCGTCGCCCTTGTCACTCTGCTGGCGGCGTGCAGCACCAACCGGGACGAGGAGCCGACAACGTCGGCGCCACCGCCGAGCGCCGCTGCCGTCTCGCCCGATCAGGCGCGTGCGATCGCGAAAGAGGCCTACATCTACGGCTTCCCGATCGTCGACAACTACCGGGTCATGTACTCCTACTTCGTCAATAAGGACAATCCCGAGTACAAGGGCGGATGGAACGAGATCCACAACACCGCACGGTTGTACACACCCGAGGACAAGGCGATCCAGACACCGAACTCGGATACTCCGTACTCGGCCCTCGGCGCCGACCTGCGCACCGAGCCGTTGGTCCTGACGGTCCCGCCGATCGAACAGAACCGCTACTACTCGCTGCAATTCGTCGACCTCTACACGTACAACATGGCCTACGTCGGCAGCCGCACCACCGGCAACGGGGGCGGGAAATACCTTCTGGCAGGGCCGAATTGGAAGGGCGAGAAGCCTGAGGGCATCAACGAGGTCATCCGGTCCGACACCGATCTCGCCCTCGTGCTGTATCGCACCCAGCTGTTGGGGCCCTCGGACATCGAGCAGGTCAAGCGGATCCAGGCCGGCTATCAGGCCACGCCGTTGTCGGTGTACCTGAACCAGCCTGCGCCACCGCCTGCCCCGCCGATCGACTTCGTGCCGCCGCTGACACCCGAGCAGGAGCGGACCTCGCCGCAGTTCTTCGAGATCCTCAACTTCGCGCTTCGGTTCGCGCCCGCGCTGCCCGACGAGCAGGAGTTGCGCGCCCGGTTCGCCACCATCGGCATCGGCCCGGAAGGGGACTTCGAGGCCGACAAGCTGACCCCCGAGATGCGAACGGCCATCGAGGGCGGAATGGCGGATGCCTGGCAGGAGTTCGACACCTTCAAAAAGCAGAAGGTCGACACCGGCGAGGTGGGGTCGGCGCAATTCTTCGGCACGGCCGAGGATCTGAAGGGGAACTACCTGTACCGCATGGCTGGTGCGGTGTTCGGCATCTACGGCAACACGGCAGCAGAGGCGCTGTATCCGGCGATCGCGCACGACTCCACGGGTGCGCCGTTGACCGGTGCCAGCAATTACACCGTCAAGTTCGCCTCCGGGCAGTTGCCGCCCGTCAACGCGTTCTGGTCGTTGACCATGTACGAGTTGCCGCAGAGCCTGCTGGTCGAGAATCCGATTCAGCGCTACCTGATCAACTCACCGATGCTGCCCAGCCTGGTGCCGGACCCCGATGGCGGCTACACGATCTACGTCCAGAACGCCTCGCCGGGAATCGACCGGGAGTCCAACTGGCTGCCCGCGCCGAAGGGCCCGTTCCAGATGGTCCTGCGGCTGTACTGGCCCAAGCCCGACGCACTCAACGGGACGTGGAAGGCGCCACAGGCAATCAAGGCCTGACGCTCAAACCGCGCGAGCGACCGCAAAATGCCAATATTCACCTGCGTGTCGCGTACAAACACGGGCGCTCGCGAGGAATTTAGCCCCGGAAGCCCGGCCCGCGCCGGCGCAGATAGCGCTCGAACTCCGCGGCCAGGGCGTCGCCGTCGATCTTGCCGAGCACCTCGCTCATGTCGACCTCGGCGTCGCCGCGTTCCTCCAGCGACTGCACGTACTCGGCGATTTCGTCGTCCTCGGTGGTCATCTCGGTCACCGCCTGCTCCCACTCCTCGGCCTGAGTCGGCAGGTCGGCCAGCGGCACCTCGATGTCGAGGACGTCCTCCACACGACGCAACAGCGCGACGGTCGCCTTGGGGTTCGGCGGCTGCGACACGTAGTGCGGGACAGCCGCCCAGAACGTCACGGCGGGGATGCCCGCCTGGACGCACGCGTCCTGAAACACCCCGGCGATGCCCGTCGGCCCTTCATAGCGGGTCTCCTCGAGCCCGAACGCCTTCGCCGAGTCGGGGGAGTAGGCCGCGCCCGACACCGGTACCGGGCGGGTGTGCGGGGTGTCGGCCAACAACGCGCCCAGGATGACGACCGTCTGCACGTTGAGCTTGTCGGCGATCGCCAACAGCTCGGCGCAGAAGGTCCGCCAGCGCATGTTGGGCTCCACGCCGTGCATCAACACGATGTCGCGGTTCGAGCCGGGGGGACGGCAGTGCGAGATCCGCATCGACGGCCACACCAGCTCCCGGGTCACCCCGTCGATCTGCCGGATCACCGGCCTGTTGACCTGGTAGTCGTAGTAGGCCTCGTCATCGATCTCCACGATCGGCTCGGCTTCCCAGATCGCGTCCAGATGCTCCAGCGCATCGCTGGCCGCGTCACCGGCGTCGTTCCAGCCCTCGAAGGCGGCGACAACGATCGTGTCGTTGAGTTCTGGCATGTCGGGCGGTCTGTGGCCGCTCGTATCCGACGGGGTCACCAGCCCAGCGTAAGCCCTGTGTGGCAGGGACGAGGGGCATCGCCACGCGAGCTGATTTGGGTAGACCTACTACCCTGTATCTGTGGCTGATGTGAACGATCGCACCTGC
>CAVTSZ010000013.1:0-475253 GCA_963737385.1 uncultured Actinomycetota bacterium | reverse complement strand
CTTCGTCGCCCATGGCGGGACGCAGCGCTTCTTCGGCCTCGGCACGGCTGCACTGCTCGAACGTCACCTCGGCGCCGATGCCGACACCGATCTGTTCGGCGATCTGTGCACGCGTGAGCGCCTCCGGGCCGGTGAGCTCGTACATCCGGTCGTAGTGTGATCGGTCGGGCTTGACCAGAAGCGCGGCTGCGACCCTTGCGATATCGTCCATCGAGATCGGGGCCTGGACCACTTCCGGATACGGCTCCCGTACGGTCCGTGTGGCCTTGATCGAGTGGGACCATCCGGCGAAGTTCTCGAGAAACTCGCCCGGCCCCAGTTGGGTGTTGACCAGGCCTGACGCGGCGACGGTGTCGGCGTGCGCCTGCCAGTGGGCACCGCCGGACAAGGCGACGACGTAGGACACACCTGCACTCTTGGCCAGGTCGAGGGTCACCTCCAGCGTCGGTGGCAGCGGCGCCAGGTACATCCGTTCGACGCCGTCGAGGGCCGCGGGCAGGGTGTCGGGGTTCCCGAGGTAGCCGGTCACCGGCGTCACGCCGTCGGGCAGGTGGGCCTTGACAGGATTCTTGGTCAGCGCGCGGATGTCGTTGGCGCCCAAGTCGATCAGATGATTCACCACGAGGCGGCCGATGTTGCCTGTTGCTCCGGTCACAAGGATGGTCATGAATTTCACGGTACGTGGCGCCCGTGACAGAATCGGGGCATGCGCGCGGTGCTGTTCGATATGGACGGCACACTTGTCGACTCCGAGAAACTCTGGGATGTCTCCCTGGCCGCGCTGTATGAGCACCACGGCGGTCGTCTGAGCCCGGAGGTTCGGGCCTCGATGGTGGGTGGTTCGGCCGAGGACACCATCCGCACCGTCTACACCGACCTGGGTCTCGATCCCGATCCCGCCGCGATGGCGCAATCTCAGGACTGGCTGCACGAATACACCGCCGAGTTGTTCGACGGCGGTCTGCCCTGGTGCGAGGGAGCGCGGGAATTGTTGGAAGCGCTTGCCGCCGAGGAAACTCCGATGGCGCTGGTGACCAACACCCAGCGGGCATTGACCGAACGTGCCTTGAACAGCATTGGCAAGCACTATTTTTCGGCGTCGGTATGCGGTGACGAAGTGCCGCAGGGCAAACCGGCGCCCGACGCCTACCGACGGGCCGCCGCGTTGCTTGACCTGGAGCCGTCGGCATGCCTGGCCATTGAGGATTCGGTGACCGGCACCACGGCGGCCGAGAGTGCGGGATGCCCGGTGCTGGTGGTGCCCAACGATGTAGCAGTGCCGCCTGGACCGCGGCGTCGGCACATCTCATCTCTCACCGAGGTGTCCGTCTGGGATCTGCGGAGGGTTTTCGCCGAGTTGAATTCACAGTTGGGGGAACGCACCGCCTGACGACGGCGTAAGTGATTGAATGTGACTTCCATCACGCAACGCTGCGGAAGGGTGTCCCATGACTCACGGACCGGTTGGTGATTCGGCATCGGGTGTGGAGTACGAAGAAACCGAGCATGCCGGCCGCGTAGTCCGGATTGCGTCGGTAGCGGCCCTCGGCGGCTTGCTGTTCGGCTATGACAGCGCGGTGATCAACGGCGCTGTCTCGGCGATCGAGGACGAGTTCGGCGTCGGCGGTTTCAAGCTCGGCTTCGCGGTGGCGTCGGCGTTGCTCGGGGCGGCCGCGGGCGCAGTCACCGCAGGCCGGCTCGCCGACAAGATCGGCCGAATAGCCGTGATGAAGATCGCGGCACTGCTGTTTCTGATCAGCGCGGTCGGCGCCGGCCTTTCCTACAACTTCGTGGGCACCAACGATGACCACTATCTGGGACTGCCGAGCGGAGTCTGGATGCTCGTTGTGTTTCGGATCGTCGGCGGTATCGGCGTCGGTGTGGCCTCGGTTATCGCGCCGATGTACATCGCGGAGACCTCGCCGCCGCGCATCCGCGGGCGGCTCGGCTCGCTGCAACAGTTGGCGATCGTGACAGGCATCTTCCTGTCGCTGGCGATCGACTACGTGCTGGCGGAGTTCGCCGGTGGTTCAGGTGAAACGTTGTGGCTGGGGATGGAGGCCTGGCGCTGGATGTTCATCGTGATGGCGGTGCCAGCTCTGGTGTACGGCCTGCTGGCCTTCACCATTCCCGAGTCGCCGCGCTACCTCGTCGCCAAGTTCCGCATTCCCGAGGCCCGCAAGGTGCTGTCGATGCTGCTCGGCGAGAAGAGCCTCGAGCTGACGATCTCCCGGATCCAGGAATCGCTGAAGGCCGAGAAGCCGCCGTCGTGGAGCGACCTGCGCAAGCCGACCGGTGGCATCTACGGAATCGTGTGGGTGGGGTTGGGACTGTCCGTGTTCCAGCAGTTCGTCGGCATCAACGTGATCTTCTACTACTCCAACATCCTCTGGGAGGCCGTGGGATTCGGCGAGAGCGCGGCGTTCATCATCACGGTCATCACGTCGGTGACCAACATCGCGACCACGTTGATCGCGATCGCGCTGGTGGACAAGGTCGGGCGGAAACCGCTGCTGCTGGTCGGTTCGGTCGGGATGGCGGTCACGCTCGCCACGATGGCGATCATCTTCGGCCTCGTGGCAGAACTCCAGCCCAACGACGAAGGTGAGCTGGTGCCGATACTCCCGGGCGCCTCCGGTCCGATCGCCCTGATTGCCGCCAATCTCTTCGTGGTGTCGTTCGGCATGTCGTGGGGACCGATGGTGTGGGTGTTGCTGGGCGAGATGTTCCCGAACCGCATTCGGGCAGCCGCCCTCGGCCTTGCCGCGGCGGGTCAGTGGGTGGCCAACTGGTTGATCACCGTGACCTTCCCGGGGTTGCGCGATCACCTGGGCGCCGCCTACGGCTTCTACGCGATATGCGCGTTCTTGTCGTTCCTGTTCGTCTGGAAGTGGGTCGAGGAAACCAAGGGCAAGCACCTGGAAGACATGCACCGAGAGGCTCACCACGAAACCCATCCCGCTGCGCAGTAGCCTCGTCGGCCGCTACGGATAGTCGTGGACCAGCACGACCGGGGTCAGCGCTACAAGACCGACCAGCAAGAGTCCGAAAACTCCGGCCCAAAAGAGCAAGAAGAGCGCGGTCGCGGGTCTCCAGGGCCTGCTTTGGTACAGGTAGATCGCGTGCCCGACCGGTGGGAGGAAGAAGGTGAGAAGGCGCGCGAGTGAGCTTCTGCGCTTGCCGAATTGATCGGCGTCGGCGCTCTCCCACCAATAGACGAAAAGCATGATTCCGAACGACTGGATCACGCTGTTCCATTGAATGGCCGTCGGCCCAGCGGACCAGAGAAGGGCATCGACAGCGAATCCGACGGTGATGAACGCGATCAAGCCGACATAGATCCAATCGCGCTTGGACACCGCCAAATTGTCGGCGATTGCCCGGCTGGGCAGGTGCAAACTCACAAACCCGCGTGACCACACCATGGGCGACGTGGAACAATCGCCTGCCGTGAAGACCTTCGACGCCCTGTTCGCCGAACTCAGCGAGCGTGCGCGCACCCGCCCGGCGGGCAGCGGCACGGTCGCCGCGCTCGACGGTGGCGTGCACGGGCTCGGCAAGAAGATCCTCGAGGAGGCCGGCGAGGTGTGGCTGGCGGCCGAGCATGAGGGTGACGAGGAACTCGCCGACGAAATCAGTCAGCTGCTGTACTGGACGCAGGTGCTGATGATCTCCCGAGGGCTCACCCTCGACGACGTCTACTCCAAGCTATGAACGGCATCCTGCGCGTCGCCGTCCCCAATAAGGGGACGCTGTCCGAGCCGGCCTCCGAGATCCTGTCCGAGGCCGGGTACCGGCGCCGTACCGACCCCAAGGACCTGACGGTCGTCGACCCGGTCAACAACGTGGAGTTCTTCTTCCTGCGGCCCAAAGACATTGCGATCTACGTCGGTTCGGGGCAGCTGGACTTCGGAATCACCGGCCGTGATCTGGCGTGGGAATCCGACGCACCCGTACGCGAGCGGCTCGCCCTCGGGTTCGGATCGTCGACGTTCCGCTACGCGGCGCCAGAGGGCCGACAGTGGCGCGTGGAAGATCTCGCGCGAAAGCGAATCGCCACCGCGTTTCCCAACCTGGTGCGAAAAGACCTGGCCGCCCGAGGGATTGAGGCGACGGTCATCCGGCTCGACGGCGCGGTGGAGATCTCTGTCCAGCTCGGCGTGGCCGACGCCATCGCCGACGTCGTCGGATCGGGTCGCACGCTTGGATTGCACGACCTGGTGCCATTCGGCGACTCGCTGTGCGATTCGGAGGCCGTGCTTGCCTCGTCGCCCATGACGGGAAACAGCGCCTCTTCGGCCTCGGCACGGCTGCACTGCTCGAAAGTCACTTCGGCGCCGATGCCGACTCCGATCTGTTCGGCGATCTGCGCACGCGTGAGCGCCTGCGGGCCGGTGAGCTCGTACATCCTGTCGTAGTGCGACCGATCGGGTTTGACCAGCAGCGCGGCCGCCACCCTGGCGATGTCGTCCATCGAGATCGGCGCCTGGACCACGTCCGGATACGGCTCGCGCACCGTTCGTGTGGCCTTGATCGGGTGGGACCACCCGGCGAAGTTCTCGAGGAACTCACCCGGCCCCAGTTGGGTATTGACCAGCCCTGACGCGGCGACGGTGTCGGCGTGCGCCTGCCAGTGGGCGCCGCCGGACAAAGCGACGACGTAGGAGACACCTGCGCTCTTGGCAAGGTCGAGGGTCACCTCGAGCGTCGGCGGCAGCGGCGCCAGGTACATCCGTTCGACGCCGTCGAGTGCCGCGGGCAGGGAGTCGGGATCTCCGAGGTAACCGGTCACCGGCGTCACGCCGTCGGGCAGGTCGGCCTTTTTTGGATTCCTGGTCAGCGCACGGATGTCGTTGGCGCCCAAGTCGATCAAATGATCCACCACGAGTCGGCCGATGTTGCCTGTTGCGCCGGTCACAAGGATGCGTCATGAATTTCACCGTGCGTGGCACCCGTGACACAATTCGGGCATGCGTGCGGTGCTGTTCGACATGGATGGCACGCTTGTCGACTCCGAGAAACTCTGGGACATCTCCCTGGCCGCGCTCTATGACCACCACGGTGGCCGGCTGAGTCCCGAGGTTCGGGCCTCGATGGTGGGTGGTTCGGCGGAGGACACCATCCGCACCGTCTACACCGACCTGGGTCTCGAACCCGATCCCGCCGCGATGGCGCAATCTCGAGGACTGGCTGCACGAATACACCGCCGAGTTGTTCGACGGCGGGCTGCCCTGGTGCGAGGGCGCGCGCGAATTGTTGGAAGCGCTTGCCGCCGAGGGAATTCCGATGGCGCTGGTTACCAACACCCAGCGGGCACTTACCGAGCGTGCGTTGAACAGCATTGGCGAGCACTACTTTTCGGCGTCGGTATGCGGTGACGAAGTGCCGCGGGGCAAACCGGCGCCCGACGCCTACCGACGGGCCGCCGCGTTGCTGGACCTGGAGCCGTCGGCATGCCTGGCCATCGAGGACTCGGTCACCGGCACCGCGGCGGCCGAGAGCGCGGGATGCCCGGTGCTGGTGGTGCCCAATGACGTCGCGGTGCCGCCGGGCCCACGGCGCGGCACATCTCATCGCTGGCCGAGGTGTCCGTCTCGGACCTGCGGAGGGTTTTCGCCGAGCTCGAATTCGCAGTTGGGGGAACGCACCGCCTGACGACCCGCGTCAAGTGATTGAATGTGACTGTCCATCACGCAACGCTGCGGAAGGGTGTCCCATGACTCACGGACCCCGCCGGTGATTCCTCATCAGGTCTGGAGTACGAAGAATCCGCGCACGGCGGCCGTGTCGTCCGAATCGCTTCGGTAGCCGCCCTCGGCGGCTTGCTGTTCGGCTATGACAGCGCGGTGATCAACGGTGCGGTCTCGGCGATCGAGGACGATTTCGGCGTCGGCGGTTTCAAGCTCGGCTTCGCGGTCGCCTCGGCGCTGCTCGGGGCGGCCGCGGGCGCGGTGACGGCAGGCTGGCTCGCCGACAAGATCGGCCGCATCGCCGTGATGAAGATCGCGGCACTGCTGTTCCTGATCAGCGCGTTCGGCGCCGGCCTGTCCTACAACTTCGTCGGCACCAACGACGACCACTACTTCGGACTGCCGAGCGGCGTCTGGATGCTGGTGCTCTTCCGGATCGTCGGCGGCATCGGCGTCGGCGTGGCCTCGGTTATCGCGCCGATGTACATCGCGGAGACCTCGCCGCCGCGCATCCGCGGGCGGCTCGGCTCGCTGCAGCAGTTGGCGATCGTGACGGCATCTTCCTGTCGTTCGCGATCGACTACCTGCTTGCGGAATCGGCCGGTGGTTCCAACGAAACGCTGTGGCTCGGGCTCGAGGCCTGGCGCTGGATGTTCCTCGTGATGGCGGTGCCGGCCCTCCTCTACGGCGCTGCTGGCCTTCACCATTCCCGAGTCGCCGCGCTATCTCGTCGCCAAGTTCCGCATTCCGGAGGCCCGCAAGGTGCTGTCGATGCTGCTCGGCGAGAAGAACCTCGAGATCACGATCGCCCGGATCCAGGAATCGCTGAAGGCCGAGAAGCCGCCGTCGTGGCGCGATCTGAGGAAGCCGACCGGCGGCATCTACGGCATCGTCTGGGTGGGCCTCGGGACTGTCGGTCTTCCAGCAGTTCGTCGGCATCAACGTGATCTTCTACTACTCCAACGTGCTCTGGGAGGCCGTCGGATTCGGCGAGAGCGCGGCGTTCATCATCACGGTGATCACCTCGGTGATCAACATCGCGACCACGCTGATCGCGATCGCGCTGGTCGACAAGGTCGGGCGCAAACCGCTGCTGCTGATCGGCTCGTCGGGATGGCGGTCACGCTCGGCACGATGGCGGTCATCTTCGGCCTCGTGGCAGAACTCCAGACCAACGCCGAAGGTGAGCTGGTGCCGATCCTCCCGGGCGCCTCCGGTCCGATCGCCCTGATCGCCGCCAATCTCTTCGTGGTGTCGTTCGGCATGTCGTGGGGACCGATGGTGTGGGTGTTGCTCGGCGAGATGTTCCCGAACCGCATTCGGGCAGCCGCCCTCGGCCTTGCCGCGGCGGGTCAGTGGGTGGCCAACTGGTTGATCACCGTGACCTTCCCGGGGTTGCGCGATCACCTGGGCGTCGCCTACGGCTTCTACGCGATATGCGCGTTCTTGTCGTTCCTGTTCGTCTGGAAGTGGGTCGAGGAAACCAAGGGCATGCACCTGGAAGACATGCACCGAGAGGCTCACCACGAAACCCATCCCGCTGCGCAGTAGCCTCGTCGGCCGCTACGGATAGTCGTGGACCAGCACGACCGGGGTCAGCGCTACAAGACCGACCAGCAAGAGTCCGAAAACTCCGGCCCAAAAGAGCAAGAAGAGCGCGGTCGCGGGTCTCCAGGGCCTGCTTTGGTACAGGTAGATCGCGTGCCCGACCGGTGGGAGGAAGAAGGTGACAAGGCGCGCGAGTGAGCTCCTGCGCTTGCCGAATTGATCGGCGTCGGCGCTCTCCCACCAATAGACGAAAAGCATGATTCCGAACGACTGGATCACGCTGTTCCATTGCATGGCCGTCGGCCCAGCGGACCAGAGAAGGGCATCGACAGCGAATCCGACGGTGATGAACGCCATCAAGCCGACATAGATCCAATCGCGCTTGGACACCGCCAAATTGTCGGCGATCGCCCGGCTGGGCCGGCGCAAACTCACAAACCCGCGTGACCGCGCCATGGCGGGCGTGGAACAATCGCCTGCCGTGAAGACCTTCGACGCCCTGTTCGCCGAACTCAGCGAGCGGGCGCGCACCCGCCCGGCGGCAGCGGCACGGTCGCCGCGCTCGACGGCGGCGTGCACGGGCTCGGCAAGAAGATCCTCGAGGAGGCCGGCGAGGTGTGGCTGGCGGCCGAGCACGAGGGTGACGAGGAACTCGCCGACGAAATCAGTCAGCTGCTGTACTGGACGCAGGTGCTGATGATCTCCCGAGGGCTCACCCTCGACGACGTCTACTCCAAGCTATGAACGGCATCCTGCGCGTCGCCGTCCCCAATAAGGGGACGCTGTCCGAGCCGGCCGCCGAGATCCTGTCCGAGGCCGGGTACCGGCGCCGCACCGACCCCAAGGACCTGACGGTCGTCGACCCGGTCAACAACGTGGAGTTCTTCTTCCTGCGGCCCAAAGACATTGCGATCTACGTCGGTTCGGGGCAGCTGGACTTCGGAATCACCGGCCGTGATCTGGCGTGGGAATCCGACGCACCCGTACGCGAGCGGCTCGCCCTCGGGTTCGGATCGTCGACGTTCCGCTACGCGGCGCCAGCCGACAGAGCAGTGGCGCGTGGAAGACCTCGCGCGGCAAGCGAATCGCCACCGCGTTTCCCAACCTGGTGCGAAAAGACCTGGCCGCCCGAGGGATTGAGGCGACGGTCATCCGGCTCGACGGCGCGGTGGAGATCTCGGTCCAGCTCGGCGTGGCCGACGCCATCGCCGACGTCGTCGGCTCCGGTCGCACGCTCGGATTGCACGACCTGGTGCCATTCGGCGACCCGCTGTGCGATTCGGAGGCCGTGCTCATCGAACGTGAGGCGCCGGTGACGAGAACGCAGCCGCCCGTGACCAACTGGCGGGGCGCGTGCAGGGCGTGGTCTTCGGCCAGCAGTACCTGATGCTCGACTATGACTGTCCGCGCACCGTGCTCGACGCGGCGACCGCGGTCACCCCGGGACTGGAATCGCCCACCATCGCCCCGCTCGCCGATCCGGCGTGGGTGGCCGTGAGCGCACTGGTACCACGGCGCGACGTCAACGCGATCATGGACGAGATCGCGGCGATCGGCGCGAAGGCGATCCTGGCGTCCGACATCAGGTTCTGCCGCTTCTGATTCGACGGGTCGTGGCGCCGCATGCGTGTTAGCGTCCGGGTGTCGTTTTCACCGGTACGGAGGTTGGCATGACGCAGGTCCTCGTTATCGTGCTCGCTCTGCTGATCGGCGTGATCGCCGGACTGCGGGCGATGACCGCTCCGGCGGTGGTCGCCTGGGGAGCGTTCCTGGGCTGGATCGACGTGGACGGCAAATGGTCGGAGTGGGTGGCCCATCCGATCACCGTCACCGTCCTGACGATCTTCCTGCTGGTGGAACTGGTCACCGATCAGCTTCCCAAGACACCGAGCCGCAAGACGGCACCGCAGTTCGCCACCCGGCTCATCATGGGCGCGTTCGCGGGCGCGGTGATCGGCAGTGCGTTCTTCCACACCTTCAGTTCGATCGGCGCAGGCATCGTCGGTGCGGTGCTGGGCACGATGGGCGGGGCCGCGGTCAGGCGAGCGCTTTACGACGCTCAACAACGGTAAGGACCGGCCGGGCGCGATTCTGGAAGACGTGGTGGCGGTGGGCGGCGGATTCCTGATCGCCTTCCTGGTCAGCCTCGTCTGAACCACGTTCTATGGCAGATAAATTCGACGCGATCATCGTCGGTGCCGGCCAGGCCGGGCCGCCGCTGGCAGGCAGACTGACCGAGGCCGGCCAGACGGTGGCCGTGATCGAGCGCAAGCTCGTCGGCGGCACCTGCGTCAACTACGGCTGCATTCCCACCAAAACACTGGTCGCCAGTGCGCACGCCGCCCACGTCGCGCGCCGCGGAGCCGAATACGGTGTCGGCACAGGCGAAGTCAGTATCGAGATGGCCACGGTCAAGGCGCGCAAGGACAAGATCGTGCGCGGCGACCGCGAGGGCGTCGAGTCCTGGCTCGACGGCATGAACGGCGTGCACGTTCATCCGCGGCCATGCCCGTTTCGAAGGCCCGCACACCATCAGCGTCGATGACCGGGTACTCGAGGCGGACAAGATCTTCCTCAACGTCGGCGGCCGGGCGGTGGCGCCCGATATGCCCGGGCTCTCCGACATCGACTACATGACGAACGTCGGCATCCTCGAACTCGACGCTGTGCCAGAGCATCTGGTCGTCATCGGTGGCAGCTACATCGCCCTGGAGTTCGCGCAGATGTACCGCCGGTTCGGCGCTCACGTGACGGTCATCGAGAAGGGGCCGCGGCTGACGTCCCGCGAGGACGAGGATGTCTCCGCCACCATCAAGGAGATCCTGGAGTCAGAAGGCATCGACGTGGTTGTCGACGCCAGCGACATTCGCTTCACCAAGCGCGGCAGCGGTTTCGAAGTGATCCCGCGCGACGGGGCGCAGCCCATCGCCGGGACCCACCTGCTGATGGCGGTGGGGCGCCAGCCCAATACCGACGATCTGGGTCTGGACAACGGCGGGCGTCGAGACCGACGGTCGCGGCTACATCGTCGTCGACGACCAGCTGCGCACGAACGTCGAGCACATCTGGGCGATGGGGGACTGCAATGGACGCGGTGCGTTCACGCACACCTCGTACAACGACTTCGAGATCGTTGCGGCGAATCTGCTCGATGACGATCCGCGCCGGGTCAGCGACCGGGTCACCACCTACGCGCTGTACATCGACCCGCCGCTGGGCCGGGCCGGGATGACCGTGGATGAGGTCCGCAGGTCGGGGCGAAAAGCGTTGGTGGGCAAGCGGCCCATGACGCGGGTCGGACGCGCCGTCGAGAAGGGCGAGACGCAGGGCTTCATGAAGGTCGTCGTCGACGCCGAGACCGAGCTGATCCTCGGCGCCGCGATCTTCGGGGTCGGCGGCGACGAGGTGATCCACTCCATCCTCGACATCATGACGGCGAAGAAGCCCTACACCGCGATCTCGCGCACCATGCACATCCACCCGACGGTCAGTGAGCTGGTGCCGACGATGCTCCAGGAGTTGAAACCGCTGGACTAGCAGACGTCAGTCCGCCGACCGTCGTCCTCTACGACGGCGGAGAGGTGCAGGTCCGCGAGCGCCCACGTGAGGTCGAACTGCCACAACAATTCGGCGTTCATGTGCGACGCTGCACCAGCAGTGTCTGCGCGGAGGTTCCGATGAACCCCCGGCGGTCGAAGAGGTCGGCGGTGGTCACGCCGATCCCGTCGGGGCCGATGGAACCGCGGGCCCGGAGCGCGAAGTCGTTGCCGGCGGGCAGCCGGTGCAGGTGCACGGAGGTGTCGGTGTTCATGAATATGAACTGCTCGGGGTCCAGTGCCGCACCAGCACCGTTGGCCGAGTCGACGACCATCGCCAGCCGCTGCAGGTCCGTCGTGGGCTCCGAATCCACCAGGGGGACAAGGGGGCTGAGCCAGACCACGTTTCCCGTCTCGCCGGTGTCGGGCTGACGCCGCCAGCTCACGGTCTCGAGGTAACCCTTGGCACCCACCCAGTCGTGCGGCACCGGGACCGCATCGCCCTCGGTCAATGCGGGATAACGGTCGGTCGCCGCATCGGCGGTGTCACTGGTCGCCAACAGCCACGCCGTAACGCGCGCGACCGTACGTTCGGCGCCGTCGGGCCCGGTCGCCGACATGTCGGCGGCCATCAACGAGATCCGCCTACCCGGCCGTTGTGTCCATGCCCGTACCCGAACGCGGGTCACCGGGATGGCGCCCAGTATGTCCAGCGTCATCCGGCCGATACGCAGTCCCGAGCCGGCCGATTGTTCCTCGATCAACTTGGTCATCAACGCGAGCGGCGGTGAGCCGTGCTGGATTTCGGGATCCCAGTTGCTGCGGGTTCCGTCTGTGGAGTCGAAGATCAGCGACTCGCCGTCAGCCCCCACTCGCCGGTAGTGGCAGTCGATCACGCAGCAGGCTCCGAGGTACGCAGGACGACGTCGTCCTCGGCGGCGGAGCCCTCGTCCGGAGCTGCCGGCCACCCCGGATAGGGCGGAGGAGTGCCGCCGAACACCGGACAGCGGGAGTGATGTGCGCACCAGTCGCACATGCGGGATGGACTCGGGCGGAAATCGCCTGTGGCACCGGCAGATTGGATGGCGCGCCAGATCGCCATCAAGGTCTTCTCGAAGCGGACGAGCTCATCGAGATCGGGGGTGTAGTCCAGCACCTGGCCGTCGGCCAGATAGAGCAGCCGAAGCCGCGCGGGCAGCACGCCGCGGGAGCGCAACAGCGCCACGGCGTAGAACTTCATCTGGAACATGGCTTTGAATTCGGCCAGTGCCCGCGCTTCCGGTGGAGCCTTGCCGGTCTTGTAGTCGACCACCCGCAGCTCGCCGGTGGGCGCGACATCGATGCGGTCGACGAAGCCTCGTAGCAGTGTGCCGTCCTCGAGCTCGACCTCGACGCGCTGCTCGCAGCTCTGCGGGTCGAACCGGGTCGGATCCTCCAGCCGGTAGTAGCCCGAAAGCAGCGCGCGGGCTTCATCGAGGAGCGCGGCACGCAGGCCCGGCTCGAAGTCCTCGGCCAGCTCCGGCTGCGCCGCGACGACACGCTCCCAAGCGGGTTGAACGAGCGTCATCGCGGTGTCGGGGACGCGCTCTGCGGCAGGCAACGCGTAGAGCTGTTCCAGCGCCGCATGCACGACCGAACCGCGCACCTGCGCGGTCGAGGATGGCTCCGGTAGCCGGTCGATGGCGCGGAACCGGTAGAGCAACGGGCACTGCTTGAAGTCGGCGGCCCGCGACGGCGACAGGGCCGGACGCCGTACGGCGGTCGGCTCCGGCTCGTCGGTCATGAGGCCAGACTATGGCGACACTCCGACAACCCCGCGCACCCGTCACGGCGCGTCGACTGGCAGGCTGAACTGCTGTGAACAGGACCGGGCCGTTCGCCGTCGGTGATCGTGTACAGCTCACCGACGCGAAGGGCAGGCACTACACGATGCTTCTGGCACCCGGCAAGGAGTTCCATACCCACCGCGGGATCATCGCCCTGGACACCGTGATCGGCCTGCCCGAGGGCAGCGTGGTCAAGTCCACCAACGGCGACCAGTTCCTGGTATTGCGGCCACTGCTGGTCGACTACGTGATGTCGATGCCCCGCGGCGCACAGGTCGTGTATCCGAAAGACGCCGCGCAGATCGTGCACGAGGGCGACATCTTCCCGGGCGCACGCGTTCTGGAGGCCGGCGCAGGCTCCGGTGCGCTGACGTGCTCGCTGCTGCGCGCGGTCGGGCCCGAGGGGCGGGTCACCTCCTACGACGTGCGGGAAGATCACGGCGAGCATGCGGCGCGCAACGTCACGACGTTCTTCGGGGAACGCCCGGACAACTGGGAGTTGGTGATCGCGGACGTCGGCGACTATGCGGGTCCGGAGGTGGACCGCGTCGTGCTCGACATGCTGGCCCCGTGGGAAGTGCTGGACGCCGTCGGCAACGCGCTCGTCGCCGGCGGCGTGCTGATGATCTATGTCGCGACCGTGACCCAACTCTCGCGTGCGGTGGAGGCATTGCGCGAGAAGCAGTGCTGGACCGAGCCGCGGGCATGGGAGAGCATGCAGCGCGGGTGGCACGTCGTCGGCTTGGCCGTGCGCCCGCAACACACGATGCGTGGGCACACCGCATTTCTGATCAACGTGCGCAAATTGGCGCCGGGTGCGATTGCGCCCATGCCGCTGCGGCGCAAGCGCCAACTCGGCGGCAGTGTTTGATTTGTCAGCTCGGCCGACGTGTTTGATTTGTCAGCTCGGCTGACGTGTCTAATCGTCGGTGCTGCGCCGCAGATCGCGCCGAACGGACAACAGCTCCAGCTCAGGCCGAGCCGCCACGAGTCGTTCGGCGGCGTCGAGCACGTCGACGACGTGACCGCGGTCGGCCGACACCACGGCTATGCCGACGGAGGCGCGGCGATGCAGTTCCTGGGCGCCGGTCTCGGCCGCCGACACGGCGAATCGGCGGTGCAACTCGGCGATGACCGGTCGGATGACGGACCGCTTCTGCTTCAGCGAGTGCACATCCCCGAGCAGCAGATCGAACTCCAGCCAGCCGATCCACATGCGAATGCGTGCCCTAAGGCGTGGGGGTCGGCGTGGGTACCGGTGGCGCGTCCTCGCCCGGATGCAGCAGCACGTCGGCGGTGCGTCGCGTCAGCTGCCAGAAGTTGTCGACGGAGATGAACTCCATCGGAAATGTGAAGTCGCCGGCCTGCGGGTTGACGGCCCTGAGCGTGACCAGTGCCCGCACATTGCCGGGCGTCTCTGCCCACCGCAGATCCGTGGCCTCCCAGGTCACCGGGGTGTAGCCGGTTTGACTGAGAGCCTTGCCGAACCCGTCCATCGACTCGGCGTCGCCGGGTGTCGCCGACTCGACCAGGTTGATCTTGTCCGCGCCGGGCACATTCGCGTCGGAAATCCGGTTCATCACATCGATGAGCGCAGTCGGCGGCGGCAACGGCGCGACGGACGTTCCGGCCGCCTCTGGGTCGGGGATCGTGGGCGACTTGCTGATCGGAGGCAGCGTTTGTATCGCCGCCTGCGCCTGCTTGTCTTCGGTGTCCGCACTACATCCGCCAACCCCGAGCGCCGCCGCGATAGCGACGGCGCTCAGAATTGCGGCACGTGTGGTGCGGTGCCCTGGCTGCCTAGCCGACAGCCGACATCAACGCCATGAGCGACTGCTTCGACATCTGCCAGCCCGTGGGGCTGGGACCGGGAACGAACGCGATGTTCTGGCTCGCGACCCCGCCGTTCGCAGCTGTGGCGGTGACGTCGGCGGTGACGACCGGACCATTCTGGTCGATGTTCGCCACGCTGAAGGACAGCGGGAACTTGCCTTCGGCCTGTGCCTCGCGCAACTTCGAGTCGGCGACCCGGCCTTCGATCCGGCCGATGCCGCCCTGGATGAACGGCGCCTTGCTGGCGGACATGCCCGGCGCGCCGAGTGCCTGAAGCGTCTGAAGCAGCGGGCCCTGCAGGTCCGGTGCGGGCGCCTGCGGCATCGGGACGTCCCAGACGACCGGAGCGACTGCCGGTCCCGCCGACAATGCGGGGGATGCAATGGAAGTCACACCTGCCGCGGCGCCGGCGATGACGACGGCTGCTGCCGCGCCGCTAACGAGGGTTTTCAGGGTCACGATTGTCCTTTCGATCGGCCCAACTCACCAGAGAGGTTAACAAGTGTTGCTGGTGTGTCGAATTCCTAGAGCGCACACATTGGCTGAATCGCCGGTAGCGTTGAAGTTGTTACTGCACCAACTTCGGGTGCGGGGAGGAGCGCAACATGAGTGAGTCAGAGCGTTCTGAAGGGTTTGAGACCCCCCACGAATCCGGCATGTCCAGCGACGATGCCGCAGAACTCGAAGAGCTGCGCCGCGAGGCCGCCCTTCTGCGCGAGCAGCTGGAGAACGCCGTAGGCCCGCAGAGCGGTCTGCGTAGCGCCCGAGACGTGCACCAACTCGAGGCCCGGATCGACTCGCTGGCCGCCCGAAACGCGAAACTGATGGAAACCCTCAAGGAGGCCCGTCAGCAGTTGCTGGCGCTCCGTGAGGAGGTCGACCGCCTGGGTCAGCCGCCGAGCGGTTACGGCGTGCTGCTGGCCGTTCAGGACGACGAGACCGTCGACGTGTTCACCTCCGGCCGCAAGATGCGGCTGACGTGCTCACCGAACATCGACACCAAGTCGCTGAAGCAGGGCCAGACCGTCCGCCTCAACGAGGCGCTGACCGTCGTGGAGGCGAGCACGTTCGAAGCGGTCGGCGAGATCAGCACGTTGCGCGAGATCCTTTCCGACGGGCACCGCGCGCTCGTCGTGGGCCATGCCGACGAGGAGCGCATCGTCTGGCTGGCCGAGCCGTTGGTGTCCGCTGAGTTCCTGCCCGAGGACGACGAGGAACTCGAGGACGACAACGACGATCGTCCGCGCAAGCTGCGCCCCGGCGACTCGCTGCTCGTCGACACGAAGGCGGGATACGCGTTCGAGCGCATCCCCAAGGCCGAGGTCGAGGATCTCGTCCTCGAAGAGGTTCCCGACGTCAGCTACAACGACATCGGCGGCCTGGGCCGGCAGATCGAACAGATTCGAGACGCCGTCGAGCTGCCGTTCCTGCACAAGGAGCTCTACCGCGAGTACTCGTTGCGCCCGCCCAAGGGTGTGCTGCTGTACGGCCCGCCGGGCTGCGGCAAGACGCTGATCGCCAAGGCGGTCGCGAACTCGCTGGCGAAGAAGATGGCCGAGGTCCGAGGCGACGACGCTCGCGAGGCGAAGTCGTACTTTCTCAACATCAAGGGCCCCGAGCTGCTCAACAAGTTCGTCGGCGAGACCGAGCGCCACATCCGGCTGATCTTCCAGCGCGCCCGTGAGAAGGCGTCCGAAGGCACTCCGGTGATCGTGTTCTTCGACGAGATGGACTCGATCTTCCGGACCCGCGGCACGGGCGTCAGCTCGGACGTGGAGACGACCGTTGTCCCGCAGCTGCTGTCGGAGATCGACGGTGTGGAGGGGCTGGAGAACGTCATCGTGATCGGCGCCTCCAACCGCGAGGACATGATCGACCCGGCGATCCTGCGGCCCGGCCGCCTGGACGTGAAGATCAAGATCGAGCGGCCGGATGCCGAAGCGGCACAGGACATCTTCAGCAAGTACCTCACCGAGGAACTGCCGGTGCACGCCGACGACCTCGGCGAGTTCGGCGGCGACCGAACGGCCTGCATCGAGGCGATGATCGTGAAGGTCGTCGACCGCATGTACGCCGAGATCGACGACAACCGGTTCCTGGAGGTCACCTACGCCAACGGGGACAAGGAAGTCATGTACTTCAAGGACTTCAACTCCGGCGCGATGATCCAGAACGTGGTCGACCGGGCGAAGAAGAACGCGATCAAGTCGGTGCTGGAGACGGGTCAGCGAGGTCTGCGTATCCAGCACCTGCTCGACTCGATCGTCGACGAATTCGCCGAGAACGAGGACCTGCCCAACACGACGAATCCCGATGACTGGGCCCGGATTTCGGGCAAGAAGGGCGAGCGGATCGTCTACATCCGCACGCTGGTCACCGGCAAGTCGTCGAGTGCCTCGCGAGCGATCGACACCGAGTCGAACCTGGGCCAGTACCTGTAGAAACCAGCGCGAGCGTGCGTGTCTGAGGGCGACACGCCGCTCAAAATCGAGAGTTTGCGCACGCTCGTGCAGGCTTGGTCGCCGCCGCGCGCTGCGATCCGTTGCTGCCCCGACGCCTATCGCGGCGCCCCACCAGTACGCGAGCGTGCGCAAAGTATCGGCAAATCACGGTGTGTTGCCCTCTGACACGCACGCTCGCCGGACTAGTGCTTGGTCTCGAGTTCCAGGTAGGCATCACGTCCGGCCAGGCTGACCGCGACGTCGGCAATGAGCGGATCGAAGAACCGCTCCCGATACAGGGGGTCGACGCTGGTGCTGACGGTGAAGTACAGACCCGACAGCACCGCCACGAACAGCGACACCTGCACGATGGTCTGCGGGACGGGCACGTGGATGCCGAACCACGTTCCGGGGCAGGGTGGCTCACCGACCGGGCAGGTCTGCTCCGAGGACCACAGGACGGCCACATCGTCGGGCACCGCGACGATGCCGAGCGCCAGGAAGAAGGCGAAGAGGCCCGCGGTGAAGAGCACGACCTGGATGGCCTGCGAAACCACCATCACCGCGACGACGTTGAGCTGTTCGGCGAGTGACAGTGGGGTGCGCGTGGGCGGGTGGCCGTCGGAGGTGGCCAGCGGTGTGCCTTCGAGGAGTTTGGCCGGGTCGGTCTGCTCGGCCCGATCGTCCCGCAGCGCCCGCACCTCGTCGCGAATGGTGGTCACCACGAAGATGATCGCGACGGCGGCGAGGAATCCGATTGTCTGCCAGAGCCTTTGACGTGTCATGCGCGCCGCCAACTGCCACAGCTCAGCGGTGAAGTAGACCACCACGGTGAGCATCAACAGCGGCAGCGCACGGCTCATCAGGGTGCCGAGCGCGCCGAGCTGCACCCATGCGAATCGAAAGGCCCACAAGGCGATTGATCCGATGCCGACGTAGGTCAACCAGATCGCCAGCACCGCCACAAACGCGAAGCCGACGATCTCAGCCGCGGCGATGCCGGAGAAACCGCTGTCTGCGAACGGCAGCCCGAACACGAAGAGACCCATCACCAGGAGCGCGGCCGATCTCCGGCCGGCCTCGCCGAGCGTCGTGCCGGTGCGGTGCAGCAGATAGAGCGCAAACGGCGCGGCGACGAGCAGCAGCGTGAGAACGCCGAGCCGGATCGCGTTGCCGTAGTCCGGGGTGCCGTCGGTCAGCTCGGCCAGCACCATCGTCAGCGAGATCACCGCGCCGATACCGCTGACCATCGGCGCCGACCGTTCGGTCAGCGCTCGGGACCGGACCCGCCGTGTCAGAACCAGCGGCAGTCCGCGATGGAGAAACCATTCGTGGACACGCCGCATGTCGGACACGCGCATATTGTGCGTGAAACCGCGAGGCGGCATGCGTCAGCGCGCCGGTACGGCGGCCCGGTAACGGTTGCGGGCGACCAAGGTGAGCCGCAGGTCGTCGCTCAGCGGTTCGAGAAACTGCGTTCGGTACGTGGCGTCGCCTGCCGACTTCGCGCTCACGTACATGAACGTCAGGGCGCCGAGGAACATCGTGACCTGAATCAGCGCCTGCGGTACCGGGATCGTCATGCCGAGGAACGTCCCGTCGCTCGACCCGTTGCGTGTCCAGGCCGCCAGCAGTTCCGGCGAAAGGATGATCAAGCCGAGGATGAGGAAGATCATCGCGGTGACCACGGCCACCACCAGAATGTGTGCGAGTTGCGAAACGACAAGCACGAAAAGCACATTGAGCCGTTCAGCGCGGTTGAAGGCCTGCGTCCGCGACGGATCGGGCATTGCGGCGAACGGTGTGTCGGCCAGTTGCGCAACCTGGCCGGCCACGGGTTCAGGTGCATCGATGGCCGGCCTGAATCGGTCGATGGTGACGGTGACCACGAACGCCGCGGCGATCAGGGCGAGGAACACCAGCGCGAGCCACAGTCGCGCGCGCGAGACGGTGGCCGCCATCAGCCACACCGGTGAGTTGAAGAACACCAGGAACGTCAGAAGCAGCACCGGCAGCGCGCGGATCATCAACGACCCCGCCGCGGCGAGATGAGAGAACGTCGTCTGCGCGGTCCAGGCCATGATCGATCCCAGACCGGACGCGGTCAGTGCCAACACGATCGCGATAACGATCGCCTCGAACAGCAGATCAACCAGCACCCGTGGGCTCGGCCCGCCGACGATGCCACCGGCGATCGCCACCACCACCGCAACGGTCGCCGCGAGGGTGCGGCCGCGCACGGTGGAGATTCTGGACACCAGCCAGCCGACCAGCGACGCGATTGGCAGGACGAGGACGACCAACCCCAGCACGAACCACTCGGCACGTGTCGGTCCGCCCTCGATGTTGACCGTGTGCTTGCCGGTGACCAGCACCACCACGGCGGAATTGAGCATGAACACGGCGAATGCCGCCAGCGCAGGCGCCGATCGCGGCCAGAGTCGGCGGACCAGCCGACCGGGCCGCAGCACGGCGGGCAGCCCGCGCTCGAGGAACCACTTGTCCGCCGCCCGGCGCTGTTCGACGCCAATCACGAACTGGCTCGCGGCGGCGTTGCGGTCGACAGTGGGGTCGTCCCGGTCAGACGGCACGGTCGCAGGCTACTGCGGGTCGTCACCTAGGCTGGGCCACATGCAGCGGATTATCGGTACCGAGGTCGAGTACGGCATCTCATCGCCGTCCGATCCCACCGCGAATCCGATACTGACCTCCACCCAGGCGGTGCTGGCGTACGCGGCGGCCGCCGGGATCCAGCGTGCCAAGCGCACGCGTTGGGATTACGAGGTGGAATCGCCCCTGCGCGATGCCCGTGGCTTCGATCTGAGCCGCTCGGCGGGTCCGCCGCCGGTGGTGGACGCCGATGAGGTCGGCGCGGCCAACATGATCCTGACCAACGGCGCGCGGCTGTACGTCGACCACGCCCACCCCGAGTATTCGGCGCCGGAGTGCACCGATCCGCTGGACGCCGTGATCTGGGACAAGGCCGGTGAGCGGGTGATGGAGGCCGCGGCGCGCCACGTCGCCAGCGTCCCCGGGGCCGCCAAGCTGCAGCTCTACAAGAACAACGTGGACGGCAAAGGAGCCTCCTACGGGTCGCACGAGAACTACCTCATGTCACGCCAGACGCCGTTCTCTGCGGTCATCCAGGGGCTGACGCCGTTTTTGGTGTCCCGCCAGGTGATCACCGGCTCAGGTCGCGTCGGCGTGGGTCCGAGCGGCGACGAGCCCGGGTTCCAGCTGTCGCAGCGCTCGGACTACATCGAGGTCGAGGTCGGCCTGGAGACCACGCTCAAGCGCGGCATCATCAACACCCGCGACGAGCCGCACGCCGACGCGGACAAGTACCGGCGGCTGCACGTCATCATCGGTGACGCGAACCTGGCCGAGACGTCGACGTATCTCAAGCTCGGCACCACGGCGCTGGTGCTGGACCTGATCGAAGAAGGCATGGACCTCACCGACCTGGCGTTGGCCCGGCCGGTGCACGCCGTTCACGTCGTCAGCCGTGACCCGTCGCTGCGCGCCACCGTCGCCCTCGCTGACGGCCGTGAGCTGACGGCCCTTGCGCTGCAACGGATTTACCTGGACCGGGTGGCCAAGCTGGTGGACAGCCGCGACCCCGATCCGCGTGCCTCCGACGTCGTGGAGACCTGGGCCAACATCCTCGACCTGCTCGAGCGTGACCCGATGCAGTGCGCGGAGATCCTCGACTGGCCCGCCAAGCTGCGGCTGTTGGAGGGTTTCCGCAACCGGGAGAACCTCGGCTGGTCGGCACCCCGCCTGCACCTGGTCGACCTGCAGTACTCCGACGTCCGGCTGGACAAGGGCCTGTACAACCGCCTGGTCGCGCGCGGATCGATGAAGCGACTGGTCACCGAGCAGCAGGTGATCGACGCCGTGGACAACCCGCCGACCGACACCCGGGCGTATTTCCGTGGCGAGTGCCTCCGGCGGTTCGGGGCGGACATCGCCGCGGCCAGCTGGGACTCGGTGATCTTCGACCTCGGTGGCGATTCGCTCGTCCGGATTCCGACCCTCGAGCCGCTGCGTGGCAGCAAAGCCCACGTCGGCGCCCTGCTGGACTCCGTCGACAGCGCCGTGGAACTGGTCGAACAGCTCACTACGTAAGGCTTCCCGCCCACCTCCCCGTGGCGTGCTATCCCAGGCAAGTCGCTCGTCGAACGGTAAGGTGGAGTTACGGCGGGCAGCAGTGAGCCCGCCGAAGACATACGCAGGAGGCGGCGATGGCGCAGGAGCAGACAAAGCGTGGCGGTGGTGGCGGCGATGACGACGACGTCACCGGCAACGCGGGCGCCGGCCAGGAGCGTCGCGAGAAGCTCGCCGAGGAGACCGACGACCTGCTGGACGAGATCGACGACGTCCTGGAAGAGAACGCCGAGGACTTCGTGCGCGCGTATGTCCAGAAGGGCGGCCAGTGACCTGGTCGCACCGCGAACAGCCGGCCTTTCCGTCGCCTCTACCAGGAGCACCGCCCCTTCCCGTGGATTTGTCGTCCTTCTCTGAACTGCTGCGCCGTCAGGCGCCTGAATTGTTGCCGGTGAACCGGCAAGCCGCCGCCCCGTCGGATGCGCTGCCGCACGGCACGACGATCGTGGCGTTGAAGTATCCCGGCGGCGTCGTGATGGCGGGCGACCGCCGGTCCACGCAGGGCAACATGATCGCCGGCCGCGACGTGCAGAAGGTCTACATCACCGACGACTACACGGTGACCGGCATCGCGGGCACCGCGGCCATCGCCGTCGAATTCGCCCGCTTGTACGCGGTCGAACTCGAGCATTACGAGAAGCTCGAGGGCGTTGCGCTGTCATTCGCGGGCAAGGTCAACCGGCTGGCGACGATGGTTCGGGGCAACCTGGGCGCCGCGCTGCAGGGCTTCGTCGCGTTGCCCCTGCTGGCCGGCTACGACCTCGATGACCCCAACCCGCAGGCCGCCGGTCGCATCGTGTCCTTCGACGCGGCGGGTGGCTGGAACTTCGAGGATGAGGGCTACCAGTCGGTGGGGTCGGGCTCGATCTTCGCCAAGTCATCGATGAAGAAGCTGTATTCGCAAGTGGCGGACGCGGATTCCGCGCTGCGGGTGGCCGTCGAAGCGCTCTACGACGCCGCTGACGACGACTCAGCGACAGGTGGCCCGGATCTGGTGCGCGGCATCTATCCGACCGCGGTGGTCATCGGGACCGACGGCGCGGAGGAGGTTCCCGAGCAACGCATTGCGGACTTCGCGCGGCAGGTCATTGAAAGCCGTTCCCGGGCAGACACTTTCGGTCCGGATGTCGCGCATAAGTCCACCGACGCGCGGGGAGACTCGTGAGCTTTCCATATTTCATCTCGCCCGAACAGGCGATGCGCGAGCGTTCGGAGCTCGCGCGCAAGGGCATCGCCCGCGGTAGAAGCGTCGTGGCGCTCGCGTACGCCGACGGCGTGCTGTTCGTCGCCGAGAACCCGTCGCGCTCGCTGCAGAAGGTCAGCGAGCTCTACGACCGGGTGGGGTTCGCCGCCGTCGGGCGGTTCAACGAGTTCGACCGGCTGCGCCGCGGCGGCATCCAATTCGCCGACACCCGTGGCTACGCCTATGCCCGCCGCGACGTCACCGGCCGTCAGCTGGCCAACGTGTACGCCGAGGCGTTGGGCACGATCTTCACCGAACAGGCCAAGCCCTACGAGGTCGAGCTGTGTGTGGCCGAGGTCGCGCATTTCGGCGAGACGAAATCCCCTGAGCTCTACCGGATCACCTATGACGGGTCGATCAACGACGAGCCCCATTTCGTCGTGATGGGCGGCACCACCGAGCCGATCTCCGAGAAGCTCAACGAGTCCTACACCGAGAACGCCAGTCTATCGGCCGCGGCGAAAGTTGCGATCGACGCGTTGAAGGCCGGCGCCGGCGGCAACGGCGAGCCGCGTGCTCTCGACGCGGCGACGCTGGAGGTGGCGATCCTGGACGTCAACCGGCCGCGCCGCGCGTTCCGGCGGATCACCGGCTCAGCGCTCGAAGCGATGCTGCCCGTAGAAGATTCGTCTACCGATGAGAGTGAATCGGACGCGTAGACCTCACGCGGCCAGTGCGTTGGGATCCAGAGTGCCCGCCGTCGCGCCGCCGACGCCGGCGTCTGGCGGCGCCACCTGAGTTCGGTTCTCGACGGTCTGTGCGCACACTAGGCGTCTCGGGCGCGTGTGCCTTCGCTTGGACGAGCACGGATGAGGATGAGCTCCGTGAACTGCTCAGGGCATTCCAGCGGTGTGAAGTGCCCGGCGTCGAACGCCGAGTGCAGAGCCACGTCGGTGAAGTAATGCTCGAGGCGGTCGGACCACTCAGGCGGGAACAGCGGATCATGTTGTGGCCACAGCACATCGGTGGGCACATGAATCTTGATGGCTCGATCGGGCGGAAGTTCGGAGAGTGACTGGGCGGTCATCCCCGCGCCGGCGCGGTACCAGGCGATCGACGCGGTGAAGGCTCCGGGCAGCGCGTAATCGGCCACCAGTCGGTCCAGATCATCCTCGGAGACAGTGAAATTCGGCCCGGACCAGTGAACCCAGAAGTGCCGCAGATACTCCCGTACTGCATCAGGGTTGCCGTCGATCAGCTGTGCGGCGAGCGGCAGCTGGTGAAAGGCCTGATACCAGAATTCGCTCTGCGCCTGTGCGGTCAGGACCCTGTCACCGGCGCCGGGGAGCGGGGGAGAGAGCACCAGTGCCGAGACGAGGTCCGGTTGCATCCGGGCAACGCTCTGCGCGACCCGGCTCCCGACGTCATAGCCCGCGAGCACGACCCGCGAGAGGCCGAGTTCCTTCATGAGCCCGATGACGCTGCCTGCCTGCGCGGTGGCGCTGTAGAAGTGGCGCACGGCGACGGCGTGCTTATCGGAGCCGCCGAATCCGCGGAGGTCGGGAACGATGACGTCGGCCGCGCCACTGAGCAGCGGAACGACGTGGCGATAGTCATGGCGGTTGCCCGGCCAGCCGTGGAGCAACACCACCGGCGGCGCTCCTTTTGTCCCGAATCGGTCAAAGGCCAGCCGGAACCCGTCCACGGGGGCGCTGTGCGACCACATCGGCTTATTCTGTCCGTCCGACGGCGGTAATGGCTCGTTTTGTCTCCCTTCAGCCGGCCGGCCGGATCCGATCGCGGTCGCCGGTGATGACCGCCAGGATGTTGCGCCACGAGTCCGAGGGTGAATTGAGCACGTCGGTGTGCGCCTGCGAACCGGCCATCAGCCGTCCGTCGTCGTAATAGCCTGTCGCCAAAGGGATTACGCCTGCCATTTCGTCCGGATCGGCGCCGTGGGGGCCGCCGGGGATTCCCTGCACCGCCTGGATGAGGTCGCCGGGCGCCGTCATCGAGAATCGGGTCACGTGCGGATTGCGGTTGTGCCAATCACTTTGATCGTCGACGCCCACGCCCGCGCCGGCCGCTGCCACGTACATCGTCTGGTCGGCGGTCAGGCCTAGTGACTCGGCGGTGCCGAGGATCGAACCACCGTAGGAGTGGCCGATGTAAGTGACCGGCACGGGCGCTCCGCCGGCTGCCCTCGCGTCGACGGTCCGGTCGACGTCCTCACCGAACGCGACCAGTCGCGGCGCCATATCCAGCGCATACCGGGGGTTCGCGGCATCGACCACTCCCGAGACGAGGTTGCCGCGCGGAAACGGGCCGCCCAGGTAGGTGACGAACGCGACGTCGCCACCGGTGGCCGCGACGAACCGCCGGGCGGTTGCGGTGTTGGCGGACGACCCCTCGATCGTGGTGTTCATCCCGGGAATCAGCACCGCGACGTTCTTGGCGGTGGCCAGATCCCCGTTGAGTTCGACGAGTGAGGCCCGCGCCGGGTCGAATGCCACGATCTGCCGGTCGACGCGGCGGCCGCTGCCCGCGGGGTCGTCGACCTCACCCAGCAGCGTTCGGTAGAAGGCCACGCGGTCGGGGTCGCGCTCGTCGACGATCGCCTGAGCGATGTTGGTCCGGTTCGCGGCGATACGCATCTCCCACGGCACGCCGTCCGTGTTGCCCGCCTGGGAGGGAAACTCGATGACCAATCGCTGCCGCTGTGTGGGGGACATCGAGGCGATCTGATCGGCGATGCGGTCCTGGCTCATCGTCGGCCAACCGGCCACGACGTCGCCGGAGGGCGAGACCCCCGCAGCCATGGTCGCGGGCACCCGAGAAGCCGGGGTGGCGAACGCTTCCTCGACATCGCCGGCGGCGTCGGCGTCCGCGGCGCCCAGCCGGTCCAGCGCGTCGACGATCTGTCGGGTCAGTTCGTGAGCACGCAATGCCAGCAGATCGCGCGCCACGTCGGCGTCGCCGCCTGACATTGCGACCAGCAACGGTGTGGGATCGGCATCCATCGAGACAGTGCCGTCGTCTGCGACTGAAAAGCCCTCGGACTCAGCAGCCGATACCAGATCCAGCACCCGGTCGCGAGCCGCTGCCATCTGATCCGCGCCGTCACGGGCCGCGACCGCGGCCATCACCATCGCGCGCGCCAGCGCATCCGACGCGCGCCCGAGCGTCAGCGCTTCGCCGCGCGCCGTCGCTGCCGCCGAGCCGGTCCAGACCTCTCGGGTGGAAACCACACCCTGCACGGCGATCTCGATGTCGGCATGGACATCCGTCGCCGCGGCCTGCCAGCTGTCTGCGGCTTCTCGAAGCGAGTTCGGTTGCCACGCTTGCGCATCGGACACAGTCGGACGCGTCACGCCCCCCATTGCCTCATGCTGACAGATCAGTGGGCAGGGGCGCTCGAGTTATCCACAGGGGCGGTGACGTCGCGGCGCCTGGCCAGAGAATCGCCGCGACCCCGGGCATCCACATCAACCCGAGGATTTATGCGGCGTTCACGGTTTGCGTCGCGTTGATCAACATCCAAAACGGTGCGCACAGTACGACGGTCAGCCCTGTCGAAGATGCTGATCGAGCGCCACGGCGACAGGTCGCGACGGACCGACCTCGGCGCGGCCGCCTCCGTCATGGGGGTGACCTTGACGCACGTCACCGACCCTGTCAACCGCACAGATCGGCGCGGCAGCGCGCCGTGAAAGGCCAGCAACCAGTAGTCTCGATGAGGTGCAGCGACGAATCATGGGCATCGAGACCGAGTTCGGTGTCACCTGCACGTTCCACGGCCACCGTCGGCTCAGCCCCGACGAGGTCGCCCGGTACCTTTTCCGGCGCGTGGTGTCGTGGGGCCGCAGCTCAAACGTATTTCTGCGCAACGGCGCGCGCCTCTACCTCGATGTGGGCTCACATCCCGAATACGCCACCGCCGAATGCGACAGCCTCGTTCAACTGGTCACCCATGACCGTGCCGGCGAGCGGGTACTGGAAGACCTGCTGATCGACGCCGAGCAACGACTCGCCGACGAGGGCATCGGCGGTGACATCTACCTCTTCAAGAACAACACCGACTCGGCGGGCAACTCCTACGGATGCCACGAGAACTACCTGATCGTGCGCGCAGGCGAGTTCTCGCGCATCTCCGATGTGCTGCTGCCGTTCCTGGTCACGCGTCAGCTGATCTGCGGCGCAGGCAAGGTGCTGCAGACTCCGAAGGCGGCGACGTTCTGCCTGTCGCAGCGGGCCGAGCACATCTGGGAAGGTGTCTCGTCGGCGACGACGCGGTCTCGCCCGATCATCAACACTCGTGACGAGCCGCACGCGGACGCCGAGAAGTACCGTCGCCTGCACGTCATCGTCGGCGACTCCAACATGTGCGAGTCCACCACGATGCTCAAGGTGGGTACGGCGTCCCTGGTACTCGAGATGATCGAGGCCGGCGTCGCATTCCGCGACTTCTCACTGGACAACCCGATCCGCGCGATCCGCGAGGTCAGCCACGACCTGACAGGCAGGCGCCCGGTGCGGCTGGCGGGCGGCAGGCAGGCCAGCGCGCTGGACATCCAGCGCGAGTACTTCGCCCGCGCGGTGGAGTACCTGCAGAGCCGCGAGCCCAACACGCAGATCCAGCAGGTGGTCGAACTGTGGGGTCGTCAGCTGGACGCCGTCGAGAGCCAGGACTTCGCCAAGGTCGACACCGAGATCGACTGGGTCATCAAGAAGAAGCTGTTCCAGCGCTACCAGGACCGCTACAACATGGAGCTGTCCGACCCGAAGATCAGCCAGCTCGATCTGGCGTACCACGACATCAAACGGGGCCGGGGCGTGTTCGACCTGCTGCAGCGCAAGGGGCTCGCGGCGCGGATCACCACCGACGAGGACATCGAGGCCGCGGTGAACACCCCGCCGCAGACCACCCGGGCCAAGCTGCGCGGCGAGTTCATCAGCGCCGCACAGGAAGCCGGCCGCGACTTCACCGTCGACTGGGTCCATCTCAAGCTGAACGACCAGGCGCAGCGCACCGTGCTGTGCAAGGACCCGTTCCGCTCGGTCGACGAACGGGTCAAGCGGCTCATCGCCTCGATGTGACCGACGCCGCGGCGCGGGATGCCGTCCCTGCGGGGCCACCCGGCTGGGACCGCTGTACCAAATGGGGAGTCCAAACCAGCATGACCGAAACGACGCCGCTGTTCAGAACTTTCTGGCTCGTGCGATACGTACAACGGGATCCCGTTTGGACACACAGGCCGCCAGTGAAGGTGCGGCACGGCGGATAGGCTACCGGCATCACGTTAGGGCACAGGCAATGGCTGAGGACGAAACGGCTGAGGACGAATCGGCTGAGGACGAAACGACGAAGTCGTGGTGGCTCACGCTACCCGGGATCATCACTGGGATTGGTAGCGCCATCGTCGCGCTAACCGGGCTTGTGACCGTCCTGTATCAGGCCGGTTTGTTGGGCAGCGGCCAAGACAGTACGCGCGCGGAGACCGCGACATCGGCCGAGATCCGACCGAGCGAGACACCGGGCTCCCACCGCTCAGCAGCCGACGGGGGTGTTCGCCCTGCTGGGACCGACGAGCAGGGCTTCCTGAACTCCGACGCCCGCTGCGACCCGGGACGCCCCGCCGCGGCGATGGGCAGCACGACGCAGACCGAGCTGGTGCTGTGTCAGACCGGGCCCGGTGCCTTCTACTACCGGGGTGTGCGCCTCAGCGACGGCGCCCTGATCGCACTCGCCAATGCGGTGCGCTCGGTGGGCGGCTTCGACGTGACCAACCCGGCCGATGGCACCAGATATGAGATCCGGCCCCACCGGTTGACGCTCCTGAGGACGGACGGTGACGTCGCCGCGCAGGAAACCATGGTGGCCTACTGGTCGCTACCCACGAGCTGAGACCGCGCCCTTGTGGTCACTTTGGCGGCGTGTCCGACGTGCGACGGCCCCGATGGCTCATGCGCCCTTCCTGGTCCCAGCTGATACCGGGTGCGCGATATCGATCGACCGCCCCGCCCTACCCGGACCACCGGTGGTCGCCGTTAGCGAAGTCGAAGTCCGAATCGGTATCGAACTCGCGGATCTACACGCCGCTTAAGCGTCGGTGCACCGACACCGCGTAGCTTCCGCCGTCATAGGGCTGTCGGTCCCAGGTGGCCCACCGATGCACCGCCTCGAGGCCGGCCGCCTCGGCCAGCCGGTCGTACTCCGACAGCGAGAGGCCCGCGGGCTGCAGGGAGAACCCGGACACCAGCAGCGCGCGGGGCGCGAGCAGCGAACTCAGCTCCTTGAGCACCCGGCCTTCGCTGCCGGCGTCCACGAAGATCATCACGTTGCCCGCCATCGCGACGAGGTCGAACTCACCGGTCAGATGGGCGGTCGCGTCAGCGAGGTCGGCGCGAATCCAATCCAGTTCGGGTGCTTTGGCGCGGGCGGCGGCGAGCATGTCCTCGTCGAGGTCGATGCCGACCACCGAGAATCCGCGCGCCGCGAGTTCGGTCGCCACCCTGCCCGTCCCGCATCCGGCATCGAGGACGCGGCTCCCACCCGTTTCCCGCAGCAGGCTCTCGATCAGATCGGCCTCGCCGTGGATGCTCTGACCTGCGGCGGCCAGCTTGCGCCACCGAGCGTCGTACTCTTCGCCACGGGGCGCCCCGGTGTCCTGCCAACGGCTGCCCACGACTCACCCTAAGCTCTTACGAGTGGCGATTTCCAAAGTCGAACGGTTGATGAACCTCGTCATCGCATTGCTCTCGACGCGCACCTTCATCACCGCCGACCGGATCCGCGAGACCGTGTACGGCTACGCCGACAGCGCCAGCGACGAGGCGTTCTCCCGGATGTTCGAGCGCGACAAGAACGAGCTGCGCGATCTGGGCATCCCGCTGGAAACGGGTCGGGTGTCCCAGTTCGATCCGACCGAGGGCTACCGGATCAACCGCGAGGCCTACGCACTGCCTGCCGTCGAGCTGACCGCCGACGAGGCCGCGGCCGTCGCAGTGGCCACGCAACTGTGGGAGTCGCCGGAGCTCATCACCGCCACCCAGGGCGCGCTGCTCAAGTTGCGGGCCGCAGGCGTGGACGTCGACGCGCCTCACACCGACGTGGCGATCACCTCCACCGCTGCACTGCCGAGCATGCGTGGCTCGGAGGAGGTATTGGGAATCCTGTTGTCCGCCATCGATTCCGGGCAGGCCGTGCAGTTCCCGCATCGACCGTCGCGCAGCGAGCCTTACACGACGCGAACCGTGGAGCCGTGGGGCGTGGTCACCGACAAGGGTCGCTGGTATCTCGTCGGACACGATCGCGACCGCGACGCGACCCGCACCTTCCGGCTGTCCCGCATCGGGGCGGAGGTGACTGCGATCGGCTCGCCCGGCGCCGTGCAGCGACCCGACGGGGTCAACCTGCGCGAAATCGTCGACCTCGCGGTGGGAGAGTGGCCGACCAGCGGACAGGCCAAGGTGTGGGTCGCCGACGGCCGAGCCACCGCGTTGCGGCGCCGCGCGACGGTGGTCGGCCAGCGCACCGTCGGCGACCGGCCGGGTGAGGAGATCGAACTGGACATCGGGATGATCGACAGGCTGGCCCGTGAGATCGCGAGCTACGGTCCCGACGCTGTTGCGCTGGAGCCGCCGTCCCTGCGCGACGACGTGCTGGCCCGGCTGCGCGCCCAGGCAGGGCAGACGGATGAGGTGCGAGCATGACCGCCGTATCGACGCGGCTGGTGCGGCTGCTGAACATGGTTCCCTACTTCCAGGCCAACCCCAAGATCACGTATGCCGAGGCCGCAACGGACCTCGGCGTCAGCGTCAATCAGCTGCGCGACGACCTCAACCAGCTGTGGATGTGTGGGCTTCCCGGCTACGGCCCAGGTGACCTGATCGACTTCGAATTCTCCGGCGACACAATCGAAGTCACGTTCAGTGCCGGCATCGACCACCCGCTGCGACTGACGTCGCCGGAAGCGACCGGGGTACTCGTGGCGTTGCGTGCGCTGGCCGACGTGCCCGGCATGGTCGACCCCGAAGCCGCCCGCAGTGCGATCGCCAAGATCGAGTCGGCCGCTGGGATGGTCGGCCACGGCGAGGGGATGCCCGTCGCGGCGGTCGACGAGCCCGCCCCGATTGAAAGCGACGCCGCCGCCGCGGTGCGGGCCGCCGTGCGGGACGGCCGGGCACTGGCGATCGAGTACTACTCCGCGTCTCACGACATGTTGTCCAGCCGTGTCGTCGACCCGATCCGGGTTGTCCTGGTCGCCGACAACAGCTATCTGGAGGCGTGGTGCCGGTCGGCCGAGGGGGTGCGGCTGTTCCGATTCGACCGCATCGTCGACGCCCGCGTGCTCGGCGAGCCGTCGGCGCCGCCGGAGCCCGCGGTGCAGGCGGGACCGGACACGTCGCTGTTCGATGCCGACCCGTCGTTGCCGTCGGCGACCCTGCTCATCGACCGTTCGGCGGCGTGGATGTTCGATTACTACCCACTGCGGGAGATCCGCGAACTGGCCGACGGCACGTGGGAGGCGGAGATGACCTACGCCTCCGACGACTGGATGGCCCGGTTCGTGCTCGGCTTCGGTTCGGCGGTGCGGGTGCTCGCACCGCAGCCGCTGGCCCAGCGGGTTCGGGAATCCGCCGCTGCGGCGCTGAGCGCCTACGGAGTGGCCGGGTAGACTGTTCCCGTCGTCTGGAGGTGACCAAATTGGGCGGTCTACAACCGTGGCATTGGATAATCGTCATTGCCGTGTTCGTCCTGCTCTTCGGCGCCAAGAAGCTCCCGGATGCGGCGCGTTCTCTTGGCAAGTCGATGCGGATTTTCAAGTCCGAGATCAAGGAGATGCAGTCCGAGTCGAAGCAGGACACGCCGTCGTCTGATGTCGCCGGCCGGCCGGCTCCGGCGCCCACCCCGATCGCCTCGGAACGCGCCGACTCTGCCGCTCAGGCGGCGCCGGAGGCCGTGCCGCCGCCGGACCAGCGACCGGCCTGACCGACGCAGACCAACCGACCGCGGCGTAAGGCCGCGTCATAGGCACCGCCGTGCAGACCCCCGAAATCTTCAAGAAACTCGATCCTCGTCGGCGTCGTTCGCAGGTCAACCCCGACGGCACCATGTCGTTGGTCGAGCATCTGCACGAACTGCGCACCCGTCTGCTGCTCGCCGTGACGGCGATCGTGGTGACGACGGTCCTCGGGTTCTTCTGGTACAGCCACGGTTTCTTCGGGCTTCCCAGCCTGGGCGACTGGCTGCGCGGACCGTACTGTTCGCTGCCCGCGTCGGCACGGGCCACCATTGCGCCCGACGGCGAGTGCCGACTGCTCGCCACGGCGCCGTTCGATCAGTTCATGTTGCGCCTGAAGGTCGCCTTGACCGCGGGCATCGTGATGGCGTGCCCGGTGTGGCTGTATCACCTGTGGGCGTTCATCACCCCGGGTCTGTACAAGAAGGAACGCCGCTTCGCCATCGCGTTCGTCGTCGTCGGTGCCGTCCTGTTCATCACGGGCTCCGTGCTGGCCTATGTGGTGCTGTCGAAGGCGCTCGGGTTTCTGCTGACAGTCGGCAGCGATGTGCAGGTGACCGCCCTCTCGGGTGACCAGTACTTCGGATTCCTGATCAACCTGCTGCTGGTGTTCGGCTTCAGCTTCGAGTTCCCGCTACTCATCGTGATGCTGAACTTCGTCGGAATCCTCCCGTATGAGCGGCTCAAAGCATGGCGGCGCGGCATGATTTTCGGACTGTTCGTGTTCGCCGCGTTCTTCACGCCCGGTTCGGACCCGTTCTCGATGCTCGCACTCGCGATGGCCCTGACGGTCCTGCTCGAGTTCGCGATCCAGATCGCCCGCATTCACGACAGGCGCAAGGCGCGTCGTGCCACCCTCGACGATGTCCCCGACGAAGAGGCGGCGCCGATCGGTGGTGTCGAGCATATCGAGGCGCCGGCCGCCGTGCCGACGCCGTCGCGTGTCGTGGTCGATGACGACGCCACCTAGCCCCCAGCTGGCAAGCTTCGCCGAGCAACTGCCGTTTCGTCTCGATGACTTTCAGCAGCGCGCGTGCGAGGCGCTGGAGGGCGGACACGGCGTCCTGGTCTGCGCACCAACCGGCGCCGGTAAGACGGTGGTGGGCGAGTTCGCCGTGCACCTGGCCCTGGCTGCGGGCCGGAAGTGCTTCTACACCACGCCAATCAAGGCGCTGAGCAACCAGAAGCACAACGATCTGGTACGTCGATACGGTGCGCAGAAGATCGGCCTGCTCACCGGTGACCAGTCGATCAACGGCAACGCCGATATCGTGGTGATGACCACCGAAGTGCTGCGAAACATGCTCTACGCTAATTCGCCTGCACTGCAGGGACTTTCCCATGTCGTCATGGATGAGGTCCACTTTCTGGCCGACCGGATGCGCGGCGCGGTGTGGGAAGAGGTGATCCTGCACCTTCCCGACGACGTGCTGCTGGTGAGTTTGTCGGCGACGGTGAGCAACGCCGAGGAATTCGGCGGCTGGATCCAGACGGTGCGCGGCGATACGACGGTGGTCGTCGATGAACACCGCCCCGTCCCGCTGTGGCAACACGTCATGGTGGGCAAGCGGGTGTTCGACCTGTTCGACTACCGCGCGACGGGGGCGGCTCGCGGATCAAGGGCGGACGGGCGCGAGCTGCTCGTCGACCCGGAGTTGTTGCGCCACATCACACACCGTCTCGAAGCGGACCGGTTGGCTGACTGGCAACCGCGTGGTCGCGGACGGAACCACGGCCGCCCGAGCCTGCACCGGCCTCCTGCGCGCCCCGACGTGATCGGCGTCCTCGGCCGCGAGGGACTGCTGCCCGCGATCACGTTCATCTTCTCGCGGGCCGGATGCGACGCCGCCGTCAAGCAGTGCCTGCGCTCATCGCTGCGGCTCACCACGGACGAGGAACGCGCCCGCATCGCCGAGGTGGTCGATCGCCGCTGCGGCGACCTGCCCGAGGCCGACCTGATCATCCTGGACTACCACGAATGGCGCGAGGGACTGCTGCGTGGACTGGCGGCCCATCACGCCGGAATGCTGCCGGTGTTCCGCCACACCGTGGAGGAGCTGTTCGTAGCAGGACTGGTGAAGGCTGTATTCGCCACGGAGACACTGGCTTTGGGAATCAACATGCCTGCAAGGACCGTGGTGCTCGAGCGCTTGGTGAAGTACAACGGCGAACAGCACGTGCCGTTGACTCCGGGTGAGTACACGCAACTGACCGGGCGCGCGGGGCGCCGGGGAATCGACGTGGAAGGCCACGCGGTCGTGTTGTGGACGCCCGACGTCGATCCCGCCGAAGTGGCCGGGCTCGCGTCCACCCGCACCTTCCCGCTGCGCAGTTCCTTTGCGCCGTCGTACAACATGACGATCAACCTGGTGCATCAGATGGGACCGGCGCAGGCGCACAAGCTGCTGGAGAGTTCGTTCGCGCAGTATCAGGCCGACCGGTCGGTCGTGGGGTTGGTGCGCGGCATTGAGCGCGGTGAACGGGTGCTCGATGAGATCGCCGCCGAGCTGGGTGGCGGCGAGCCGTCAATCCGAGACGGCCCGGAGAGTCCGGTGCTCGAGTACGTGCGGTTGCGCCTGCAGATCTCAGAACGCGAGCGGGCCCAGTCGAGAGCGTCGCGACTGCAGCGACGCAGAGCGGCCAACGATGCGCTGGGAGCGCTGCGCCGCGGCGACATCATCACCATCACGCAGGGCAGGCGCGGTGGGCTGGCGGTGGTGCTGGAACCCGACCGCGACAGCGACGATCCGCGGCCGCTCGTGTTGACCGAACACCGTTGGGCGGGCCGGATTTCGTCGGCGGATTACTCGGGGGCGTCGGCGCCGCTTGGGTCCATGTCCCTGCCCAAGCGGGTCGAACATCGCAACCCGCGCGCGCGGCGCGACGTCGCCTCGGCGCTGCGATCAGCCGCGACCGGCCTCGACGTGCCGTCGGCGAAGAGCAAGCGCAGCGGGCCCCCCGCCGAACGTGACGTCGACCCCGAATTGGCCGCCCTGCGTGAGCAAGTGCGCCGCCATCCCGCACATCAGCTGCCCGACCGCGAGGAGAAGGCACGGCTGGCCGAGCGGTATCTGCGAATAGAGCGAGACAACGAACAGATCCGGCAGAAGGTCGCCGCGGCGACCAACTCGCTGGCGCGCACTTTCGACCGAATCGTCGTGCTGCTCACCGAACGTGGCTTCATCGACGCCGGCGCGGGCGCGGAAGCAGATCCGACGGTCACCGACGATGGGCGCCTGCTGGCGCGGATCTACAGCGAAAGTGACCTGCTGGTGGCCGAATCGCTGCGCAGCGGCATCTGGAAGGGCTTGGACGCCGCGGAGTTGGCCGCGGTGTTGTCGGCGGTGCTGTATGAGACCCGTGGCGACACGCCGACCGCCCCGGGGGGTGTCGACGTTCCGACGGGCAAGCTGCGCCGCGCGCTGAACCAGACCCACAGGCTGTGGACCGATCTGCGCGCCGACGAGCAGCGCCATCGGCTCAGCCAGAGTCGCGAGCCTGACGACGGTTTCGTCCCGGCCATCTATCGCTGGGCCGCCACCGGCGATCTGACCACCGCACTGGCCGCGTCGGATGCCGCGGGAACCGGGTCTCCCTTGTCGGCAGGCGATTTCGTACGGTGGTGCCGCCAAGTTCTGGACCTGCTCGACCAGGTGCGAAACGCCGCACCCGACCCCGCACTGCGAGCCACGGCGAAACGCGCGATCAACGACGTTCGGCGCGGCGTCGTAGCTGTTGATGCAGGGTAAGGTGTGGCCAGCACGACCCTCGATCAAGGAGTGAGATGAGCGGACCGCAGGGATCTGACCCGACGCAGGCGTGGCCCGGCCAACAGCCGGAGCAGCCGTCGGAGCAGCCGGCGAGCGACCCGTCGGCCAATCAGTGGCAGCCCCAGCCGTCGAGCAGCGAGCCGACCACGGCCGCGCCGCAGTGGCCGCAGCCGGCCTATGACCCGACGCAGCAGCATCAGGCCTACGACCCGTCGCAGCAGCAGTACGGTCAGTACCCGCAGCAGCCCGCCTATCAGCCGCCGCAGCCCTACCAGCAGCCGGCTGAACAGTACGGCCAACAGCCGACCGAATACGGCCAGCAGCCGACCGAGTACGGCCAGCCGACCGAGTACGGCCAGCAGGCGTACCCGCAGCCCGGCCAGTACGGTCAGCAGCCCACTCAGTACGGCCAGCCCGGCCAGTACCCGCAGCAGTACGGCCAGCAGCCCGGTCAGTACGGCCAGCAGCCCGGCCAGTACGGCCAGCCCGGCCAGTACGGCGCCCCGGCCACCGAGGAGGGGTCGAAGCGTTCGCTGGCGGTGATCGGCGGCGTGATCGGCCTGCTGGCGGCGATCATCGTCGCAGTGGTCCTGGTAATGGGCTTCTGGAAGCCCGGCTTCTTCGTGACCACCAAGCTGGACATCGACGCGGCGCAGACCGGCGTACAGCGGATCCTGACCGACGAGGCCAACGGCTACGGCGCCAAGAACGTTTCTGACGTCAAGTGCAACGACGGTGAGAACCCCCTGGTCGAGAAGGGTGGCACCTTCGACTGCGAGGTCAGCATCGACGGCACCAAGCGTCAGGTGACCGTGACGTTCCAGGACGACAGCGGCACCTACGAGGTCGGCCGGCCGAAGTAGGCCGCCGCTAGCGGTCCGGCAGCTCGTCCAGCGCCTTCTGCAGGCGACCGATCGATGACGTCACGCCGTACTGTTCGGCCAGTTTGGCAACCTTGCGCGGGTGTTCGGCGGCCAGCGGCAGAGCGTCGGACGGCGTCGACCAGTCGAGTTCGGCGTCCGACGCCACCCGCACTACCGGTCCCGCCTTCTCGATGTAGTCGGTGGCGGCCAGCAGCTTGGTCCGATACGCCTTGGACATCTTGGATTTCGGGTTGTGAGCGGCGGCCAGAATCCCCTCCAGAGAGCCGTGTTGTGCCAGCAGCGTCGTGGCGGTCTTCTCGCCGACACCCGGAACACCGGGCAGCCCGTCGGACGGATCGCCGCGCAGCAGCGCGAGCTCGGCGTAGGCGGGGCCGGCGCGCCCGACCGGGACGCCGTAGGTGTCGGCCACCTCATCGGGACCCCACTTGGTCGCCTTCGCCAGACCGCGACCCAGGTAGAGCACCCGGACCGACACCGGTTCGTCGCGCACCAGCTGCAGCAGGTCCCGGTCACCGCTGACCACCACGACCGGGTCCCGTGTCTCACGGGCGGCCAAGGTGCCCAGCACATCGTCGGCCTCGCATTCCGGCGCGCCCGCGGTCGCGATGCCGAACGCGTCCAGGATCTCCATGATCATGTCGACCTGCGGTGTGAGCTCGTCGGGCACTTCTTCGATGTCGGGCCCGTCGGCATGCACCTCTTCGACCCTGTGCGCCTTGTACGACGGGATCAGGTCCACCCGCCACTGCGGCCGCCAGTCGTCGTCGCGGCACACCACCAGGCGCGCAGGACGCTCGCGGGTGACCACTGTCGCGACGGCGTCCAGGAAGCCGCGCACCGCATTGACCGGACGCCCGTCTGGAGCCGTGATCGACGAGGGCACACCGAAGTACGAGCGGAACCACATGCTGGCGCCGTCGAGCAGTAACAGGGGAGCGGACACGGTCACTGACAGTAGCGTGAGGTATGACCTTCGCAGTCGATCGAATAGACCACGTGGTGCTCAACTGCCGCGATGTCGAGCGGAGCGCCGCCTGGTACGAGCGGGTGCTCGGCATGAGGCGCGAGGTGTTCGGTGACGGGCGCGTGGCCTTGGTGTTCGGAAACCAGAAGATCAATGTGCGGCCCAGCGGCGCGCCGAACTGGGCCACCGGCGCCGTCGACGCGCCCGGATCGCTGGACCTGTGCTTCATCGCCGACATGAGCCCCGATGACGTCGGCGCACACCTGCGCGCCTGCGGTGTGCAGGTCACCGAGGGCCCAGTCACCAAGACCGGCGCGCTGGGCCCGATGACGTCGCATTACTGTCGTGACCCCGACGGCAATCTGATCGAGGTCGCCAGCTATTCGGCGCCCGATTAGCCTTTCAATCATGACCATCGGCCGATTCAGCACAGACGTATACGCGCAACGCCTTCGGGCCGCCGCCGATGCGGCGGCGGGCGCTGGTTTGGCGGGGCTGGTCATCACGCCGGGCTACGACCTGCGCTATCTCGTCGGCTCGCGCGCGCAGACCTTCGAACGGCTGACCGCGCTCGTGCTGCCTGCCTCGGGGGAGGCGACGGTCGTGGTGCCGCGGCTCGAACTGGCGTCGCTGAAGGAATCGGCGATCACCGAACTTCCTCTGGCGGTGCGGGACTGGGTCGACGGCGACGATCCGTACCGGGTGGTGGCCGATGCGCTTCGGCGCGGACGTGAGGAGCATGAAGGCAATGAAGCTCCCGTTGCGACGGCCGTCACCGACGCGATGCCCGCGCTGCACCTGCTGCCGCTGGCCGACGTACTCGGTGTGGTGCCGGTGCTGGCGACGGACGTGCTGCGTCGGCTCCGAATGATCAAGGACGCCGCCGAGATCGACGCGCTTCGCAAGGCCGGCGCAGCGATCGACCGCGTGCACGCCAGAGTGCCGGAGTTCCTGGTGCCCGGTCGCACCGAGGCCGACGTGGCCGCCGACATCGCCGAAGCCATTGTCGCCGAAGGGCATTCGGAGGTGGCGTTCATCATCGTCGGAGCCGGGCCACACGGCGCTGACCCGCACCACGAGTGCTCCGACCGCGAACTGCGGGCCGGCGACATCGTCGTCGTCGACATCGGCGGCCCGTACGAACCCGGATACAACTCCGACTCCACCCGCACGTACAGCATCGGCGAGCCGGACCCCGACGTGGCGCGGCGCTACGCGGTGCTGCAGCGCGCCCAGCAGGCCGCGGTGGAGGCGGTGCGGCCCGGCGTCACAGCCCAGCAGGTGGACGCCACCGCCCGCGACGTGCTGGCCGCCGAGGGGCTGGCCGAGGCCTTCGTGCACCGCACCGGCCACGGCATCGGTCTGTCGGTGCACGAGGAGCCCTACATCGTGGCGGGCAACGACCTGACGCTCGAGGAGGGGATGGCGTTCTCCGTCGAACCCGGCATCTACTTCCCCGGCCAGTGGGGAGCCCGGATCGAGGACATCGTGATCGTGACGGCCGACGGTGCGTTGTCGGTCAACGCCCGCCCGCACGACCTCGTCGTGGTGCCTGCCGGCCCGGCCGCATCGGCTTGAGTTCTCCTCGCGAGCAGACGCAAAAGCACCCCGACACACGTCGAAAAGGGGACTTTTGCGACTGCTCGCGCAGTGGGGAGCTAGTCGGCGGCGCGGTCGAGCAGATCCGAAGAACCGAGCACCCGCTCGACGCGGACCTCGATCACCACGCGCCTGGGGTTCGCCCGCGGGGTGCGGTAGCGCTGCGCGTATCGCAGTTCGGCGTCGCGCACGGCGTCGGCGTCGGTGTTTACCGCGGCCTTGCCCTCCAGGGACAGCCAGCGGGCGCCGTCGACCTGGCTGAGCACCGCCACGCCCTGGTTCTCCGCGTTGACGGCCTTCTGCGAACCGCCGGAGGTGATGACCCGGGCGATATGGGTCTTGGGATCGAAGGTGAAACCCACCGCCACCACATGCGGCGAATTGTCCGACCGAAGCGTCGTCAACATGGCCAGATGCCGTTCGGTGAGAAACGCGATCGCGTCGTTGGTGAGCCGAGTCGTTGCCTTCGCCATCGGCCCCAACTTAGCGCAGGCGATAATCGCTGCCGTGAAGGACACGGATGCCGGCAGCGTTGTGATCTTCGGGGGACGCAGCGAGATCGGGCTCGAGTTGGCGACGCGACTGGCGCCGGGCGCGACGGTGGTGCTGGCCGCCCGCCACGCCGATGACCTCGACGAGCAGGTCGCCGCGGTGACGGCCGCGGGTGCCGCCGCCGTGGCGGTGCGCGAGTTCGATGCCGACGCGCTGGAGTCGCACAGTGCCCTCGTCGACTCCATCGTCGCTGATCACGGGCCGATCGGCACCGCGGTGCTGGCCTTCGGCATTCTCGGCGACCAGGCCCGCGCCGAGAAGGATCCGGCACATGCCGCGGCCATCGTGCACACGGATTTCGTCGCACAGGCCGGTCTGCTGACCGTGCTGGCCACCACGATGCAGGCCGCCGGTTCCGGGCGCATCGTGGTGTTCTCGTCCGTCGCCGGCGTCCGGGTGCGGCGTGCCAACTACGTCTACGGCTCGGCCAAGGCGGGACTCGACGGGTTCTGCAGCGGGCTGACCGACGCACTGCACGGATCGGGCGTGCGACTCCTTGTGGTGCGGCCCGGGTTCGTGATCGGGCGGATGACCGAGGGCATGACCCCCGCACCGTTCTCCAGCACGCCGGAGCAGGTCGCCACCGCGACGGCCCGGGCGCTGGCCAAGGGGCGCCGCGTCGTGTGGGTGCCGCCGGTGCTGAGGCCGGTGTTCGCGGTGATGCGTTTGCTTCCGCAGTTCATCTGGCGAAGGATGCCGCGGTGATGAGCGCGTGCGCGAAGAACAGCAGGCCATGATCGTCGTCGTGGGTATCGGCGCCGACGGCATGTCCGGCCTCGCGCCGTCCGCCCGCGCCGAACTAGCCAGGGCAACAGTCGTTTACGGGTCCAGGCGGCAACTCGAACTGCTCGATGACAGTGTCACCGCCGTCAAGCGGGCGTGGCCGTCGCCGATGTTGCCCGCATTGCGCACGTTGCTCGACGGTGCGGAGGGCGACGTGCACGTGGTGGCCAGCGGCGACCCGCTGCTGCACGGCGTCGGCACCTCCCTCATCCGGTTGTACGGACCCGACCGGGTCGCGGTGCTGCCGCACGTGTCGTCGGTGACGCTGGCGTGTTCGCGGGTCGGGTGGGCCGGGCAGGACACCGAGATCATCAGCCTGGTCACCAGCGAACCGCACACCGCGGTGCGGCGCGGCGGGCAGGCGGTCGTGATGTCCCGCGACAACACCAGTCCGGCGGCGTTGGCGCGCTTGCTCACCGACACCGGTCGCGGTGACTCGGAGATCACGGTTCTCGAGCAACTCGGCGGTCCCGCGGAACGGCGCCGGTCCGCCACCGCCCGCGAGTGGGCGGCACGACCGCCGGGCGACGTGGACGACCTCAACGTGATCGCGGTGCGCTATCTGCCCGACGAGCGACGGTTCGCGGTGCTGCCCGATGACGCGTTCGCCAACGACGGGCAGATCACCAAGCAACCCATGCGGGCGTTGACGCTGGCGGCGCTGGCGCCCAGGCCCGGCGAACTGTTGTGGGACGTCGGTGCGGGCTCGGGCAGCATCGCGATCGAGTGGTGCCGCAGCGGGACCGGATGTCGCGCGGTGGCGTTCGAACGCGACGAACAGCGGCGAAAGAGAATCACCGAGAACGCGGTCGCATTCGGCGCCAGGGTCGAGGTGCACTTCGATGCTCCTGAGGCGTTCGACTTCGTGACGCCGCCTGCGGCGATCTTCATCGGCGGCGGGCTGACTCAGCCGGGGCTGCTCGAGGCGTGCTTCGACCGGTTGCCCACCGGCGGGCGGCTGGTCGCCAATGTCGTCACCGTCGAGTCCGAATCCATTCTCGCCCAATGGTATTCACGCCACGGCGGCGAGCTTCGGCGCTTCGAACACCAACTCGGCGAGCCGCTCGGCGGGTTCACCGGCTGGCGGCCCTCGATGCCCGTCACCCAGTGGTCGGTGGTCAAGCGATGACGGTGTACTTCATCGGCGCGGGGCCGGGTGCGGCCGACCTGATCACGGTGCGCGGCCATCGTCTCCTGAGCCGCTGCCCGGTCTGCCTGTACGCCGGCTCGATCATGCCCGAGGACCTGCTGGCGCTGTGCCCGCCCGACGCCCGCGTGGTCGACACCGGACCGCTGACACTGGATCAGATCGTCGCCGAACTCGCCGACGCGCACGAGAAAGGCGTCGACGTCGCGCGGTTGCACTCCGGCGATCCGTCGATCTACAGCGCGGTCGCCGAGCAGTGCCGTCGCCTCGATGATCTGGGCATCGAATATGAAATCGTGCCCGGAGTACCGGCTTTCGCTGCGGCCGCCGCGGTGCTGGGCCGTGAGCTGACCGTTCCCGGCGTGGCGCAGACCGTCACCCTGACGCGGGTCGCGACGCTGTCGACGGCGATGCCGCCGGGAGAGGATCTGCAGACGCTGTCGGCCGTGGGCGGCACCCTGGTGCTCCACCTCGCCGCGGCGCAGGTCGATGCGATCGTGCCCGACTTGCTGGCTGGTGGCTACCGCGCCGAAACCCCCTGCGCGGTGGTGGCGTTCGCGACGTGGCCGCAGGAGCAGGTACTCCGGTGCACCCTCGCCGACCTGGCCGAGGCGATGCATGCCGCAGGTATCACCCGAACCGCCGTCATCGTCGTGGGCGACGTGCTGGCTGCCGAGGGCTTCTCCGACAGCTACCTCTACTCCGCGGGGCGGACCCGCGGGGAACGGCATTGATGCGGATTCTGTTGCTGGGCGGCACTTCTGAGGCCCGTGCGCTCGCGGCGCGACTTCATCCCGAGGTCGATGTGATCAGCTCGCTCGCCGGCCGGGTGCCGGACCCTGCGCTTCCGGTCGGCCAGGTGCGGATCGGCGGCTTCGGCGGTGTCGAGGGGCTGCGGCACTGGCTCCTGGACGCGAAAGTCGACGCGGTCGTCGACGCCACCCATCCCTTCGCCGCCACCATCACCGCGAACGCCGCTGCGGCGTGCGGTGAGCTCAGGGTGCCTCATCTGGTGCTGGCCAGACCCGCCTGGCCTCCCGGTGACGCGATCGTCGTCGAATCCGATACGCACGCCGCGAAGATGGTTGCCGACCAGGACTTTTCGCGGGTATTCCTGACGACCGGGCGATCGGGCGCTGCCGCCTTCGCCGATGCCGACGCATGGTTTCTGATCCGGGCGGTGACGGCGCCCGACGCCCACGACCTGCCGCGACGGCATCAGGTGGTGCTGTCGCGCGGGCCGTACCGCTACGACGACGAACTCGAGATCCTCCGTGAGCATCGCATCGATGCGCTGGTGACCAAGAACAGCGGCGGGTCGATGACCCGGCCCAAGCTCGATGCCGCTGCGGCCCTTGGCGTTGCGGTGGTGATGGTGGACCGCCCGCCGCTGCCCGCCGGTGTGCGCACCGCGACAACCGTCGACGAGGCAGTCGCCTGGGTCAGGGCGCTTCGGCCTTGACTACGAATCGAGTTGCGCGCGAAGGCCGTCGACTGTGGGCATCGGGTCTGCCGAGACATCTATGCCGATTGGTGCCCCCATGAACGCCACTTCAGAGATCATTCGCTGACTCTTGAAGCGCAGGAAGAGACCGATCGGGGTTGTCGTGAGGGTCCGCTCTGGATAGGTGCAAATTCAACATTTCGCCGCTTGCAGCGATCATCTCACCGTCGATGATCAAGTCATCGAGCTCGGTCCACATCAGCACCCCCGCGGCCGCCTGGGCTTGAACGCCTTTCGCGATAGCGTCTCCGGGCAGCGTTAAGGGCGTCTCGCCGCTGTGCATGACGACCGTGAATGCAGGGTCGAACGTCGCAGCTACAACCTCGGCGTCACCGAACAGTTCACCGACGAGGCGTTTGCGAAGTACCTGTACCAACGGACTTGCGCTGGATTGGACGAGACGTTCGAACGACCGGACGATCCGTGCATCTAGAGAAATCCCTGCGGTCATAATGTGCCTATTAGTTTGACTGATAGTCGTTGATCAGGTCGAGCGTGTCCAGGTCGCGGATGGCCTGGCAGCCGCGGCTGAGCATGGCCAGCATCATCTCGTCACCGCGTTCGGTCGTTGCGGCGAAGGCGGTTCCGAGCGCGACGAGCAGGGGCGCCTGCACCACACCGAGGCGATAGTCGCGCCAGCACGTATCGACGTCGTAGTCGGTGATGCCGTAGCCGAGAAGCGATTGGTGATAGCGCTCGACCAGGTCACGCTCGGTCTCGGACCGAATCGCCGGTTCGAGGCTGGTCGCGGTGAAGTACGCGAGGTCCCGTGCGGGAAGGCCGATTCCGACGGTCTGCCAGTCCACCACGGTGATTCGTGTCCGGTCGGGATCGAAGAGCATGTTGTCGAGCCGGTAGTCGCCGTGCATCAGCGCGTACCGCTTCGGTTCGGCCATCAACCACGGGGTCACCGAAGACATTGCGGCCACCAGGGTTTCCTGATCCGCAGCGCTGATGTGCGAGCCGAGCCGGTCGATGACGATGTCCGCGGCCATCTTCGAGATCTCGCCGAGGCCCTGTGCCGCGGCGTCGTCACCCGGTTTCGGCATCGCGATCGACGGCAGGTCCATCCAAACCGGGTCACACCAACTCGGGCCGTGCAGTCCCGCAAGAGCTTCCACGGCCAGCCGAGCCTCTGCGGGTGTGCACCCGGCGATCTGATCGCCCTGTACCGCCGGTGCCATGTCGGCCAGCAGCAGAACGACATCGGCTCCGTCGTCGGAGATGTCGCAGTGGAATGCCCGGGGTATGGGGATGCGCATCTTGTCGGCGATCCGTGTGTAGAACTCGGCCTCGGACCGATACCCGAGCGCGACCCGCTCGCGGACCGCGTCGTCCTGTGCGGACAACTTGATCGCGAACGAGTTCGGCAGACCCGGCTGTTCTGCTTGGTACGTCGCCGACACGCGATACGTCGCACCGGTCTGCCCGGTACCGATCGGGGTGACCTCGACGTCGAGCACGTCGGTTTTCAGCACCGACCCGAGCCATGCCGGCGTTACATCTTCGGGTCCGCGTGGAATGCCCATGGTCGTCAGATCCTAGGTGGGGTAGCGGCGTGGCGTGAACACCCGGTCGTCATACCACTGGGTCTGGGACGACCCGACGATCAGCAGGCAGCGCATGTCGACGTCGGCGGGATCGAGGTCGGCCAGTCGCACGACCTGCACCTCTTCCCGTGGACCCGACACGTCGCGGCCGATCACGACGGGTGTGCCCGGATCGCGGTATTCGAGCAGCAGGTCGCGCATCGCCCCGACCTGCCAGGTGCGGCTCTTCGAGGCCGGGTTGTAGATGGCCAGCACCAGATCGGCGCTGGCCGCAGCGGTCAAACGGGCCTCGATCACATCCCACGGCTTGAGCCGGTCCGATAACGAGATGACCGCGTAATCGTGGCCCAACGGCGCGCCGACCCGGCTGGCGACCGCCTGCGCGGCGGTCATCGCCGGGATGACCCGCACCCGCACTCCCGGCCACTGCTTGGCCTCCTCGAGCACCGCAGTCGCCATTGCGAAAACGCCCGGGTCACCGGAGGACACCACCGCCACCGCACGACCCTGTTCGGCCAGCGTGCAGGCGAGTCGGGCGCGGGCCGGCTCGTCGGTGTTGTCGCTGGGATGACGCCGCTGACCCTCACGGGAGCCGATGCGGTCGAGGTAGGGGCCGTAGCCGATGAGGTCGGTGGCCGACGCGAGTTCGCGGCGGCTCTGCGGTGTCATCCAGTCGGTGTCACCCGGCCCGAGTCCGACCACTGCGACGCTGCCGGTGTCCGCCTCTCGGCGCGGCGTCCCCGGCAGCATCGCCAGCGAGAAGTACGGCACCGATGTCTCGTCGACGTCACCCGCGGGCAGCACCCGCTGCGCCGGTGTGCTGGCACGTTCCACGTAGAAGGCTTCGTCCAGTCGTCCGGTCGACGAAAGTGCCTCCCGCACAGCCGGATACGAGCGGCCGAGCTTGAGCACCACCGCGGCGTCGCTGTCGGCCAGCCGACGCTTGAGTTCGTCGACCGGCAGGGTGCCGGGCAGGATCGACAGGACTTCGTCGCCCTGGACCAGCGGAGTGGCGATCGCCGCCGACGCAGCGCTCACCGACGTCACACCGGGAACGATCACGGCGTCGAAACGCTGTGTGAGCCGCGTGTGCATGTGCATGTAGGAGCTGTAGAACAACGGATCGCCCTCAGCGAGGAGTGCGACGTCGCGACCCGCTTCGAGATGCGCGGCAATGCGATCGGCCGCCTCGCGGTAGAAGTCCTCGATCGCGCCCGCGTAGCCGCCGGGATGGTCGGTGGTCTCGGTGGTCACCGGGTAGACCAGATGTTCCTCGATCTGGCCCGCACGCAGATACGGCTCGGCGATGCCGCGCGCGATGCTCTTACCGTGCCTGGCGCTGTGATACGCGACGACATCCGCCGCGCCGATCACCCGGGCCGCCTTGACCGTCACGAGCTCCGGATCGCCGGGCCCCAAGCCGACGCCCCACAGTATTCCTCTCGTCGTTTCTGCCGCTCATTCGCGTTCAGTGGCAATCGCATTCACGGCCGCGGCGGCCATCGCGCTTCCGCCGCGGCGGCCCTTCACCACCAGATACGACATCCCGCGGGGCCGGTCGATCAGCTCTTGTTTGGACTGAGCCGAGCCGACGAAGCCCACCGGTCCGCCCAGCACCGCTGCCGGCGTAGGGGCGCCGTCGTCGACGAGTTCGAGCAGCCGGAACAGCGCGGTCGGTGCGTTCCCGATAGCCAGCACCGCACCACCGAGCCGGTCGGCCCACAAGTCCACGGCCGCCGCCGAGCGTGTCGTGCCGAGTCGGTCGGCCAGCTCAGGCGCCCGTTCATCCGCGACGAGGGAAACCACCTCGTTGCCTGCGGGCAGCCGGGATTTGGTGATGCCCGCAGCGACCATCGACGAATCGCAGAGCACGGGCGCGCCTGCGGCCAGCGCCGCATGGGACTTGGCGACGACGTCGTCGCTGAAGGCGATGTGCTCCGCGACGTCGACCTGCCCACAGGTGTGGATCAACCGGACCGCTACGCGCGCGACGTCGTCGGGAAACCGCGACAGGTCCGCCTCGGCGCGGATCGTCGCGAACGACTGCCGGTAGATCTCGGCGGCGTCGCGGATGTAGTCGAGCACCCGCTCACCCTACGGGTGCGTGCCGCGCAGCCGGTATCCGTCTCCGGTTGCCACCAGCACCTCACCGGCCGGGGGACTGCCGCACGCACGTTCGCAGCCGACGAAGTGACGATGACCCGTCGCAGGCTCGTCGATCCTGGCCGTGGCGTCGGCGCGGACGTCGGCGGCCGAGTGCTCACATCCAGGGCTGCCGGTGCATGCGCTGACCGACAGCCAGGGCGAGTTCTCGTCGAACACCAGCCCCATGGGCGCCAGCACGCGAAGGGCGACATCGGCGACTTCTTCGTCGAGGTCGAAGACGAGCACCGAACGCCACGGTGTGATGGCCATGGGCGCGTTGATCGCCGCGAGGTACTCGGCCACACGGGCCTGCAGAACCCCAAGCGGAACGGCGGCGCCCAGGGCCACCCGCCCGTCGTTCTGCGGGATCCAGCCGACCGGGGGCCGGGTCACCGGCTGCCATGTCGCGCCGGGCTCCGCCGTCACCGGGAAGTCGGCCAGCAGTGGCTCTAAGTCATCGAGCTCGCTTATGCGCCAGCATGTTCCGCGGGTGTCGGCGAAGTGGCCAGCCACGGCCACAAGTGCCCCAACTGCGTCTTCCATCGCGACGCGGACGCCGGAGTCCCGGCCGGCCAGTAACAGTGCGGCCGCGTCGCCCACGAGGTGGATCCCCGCGTCGGCCGCCAGTCCGCTGATGTCGCCGCGCCCGTCGTCGATCCCGAACAGGAATCTGCCGGGCAGGCGGGCCAGCGTGGGCTGCAACTGAATCGCAGTGTCCAGCTCACCGACCAATCCGCGGATATCCGGCGCCGCTCCGACCCGGCCGGACATCGGCGAGGCGATGATGTTGCGTACCCGTTCGTGCGTGTCCGAGGGCAGCAGGCCCGACGCCGCGAGCGCATCCGCGACGGGCGCGGTCTCGGTGATTCCGCGGATCTGGATGTTGCCGCGCGAGGTGAGCTCCATCGCCGGCGAAGCCCAGTCCGTCGCCGCGCGCGCGAGGGCTTCGAGCTGCGGCGCGGTGATCATCCCGCCCGGAAGCCGCACCCGAGCCAACGCGCCGTCCGCCGCGGGATGTACCTGCAACGCGCCGGGGCAGGCGTCCTGATCGCGGGTCCTGGCCACCAGTTCACGGTACGCCCGGGTTGCTGGCGGCCGCCCATCCGGTTGACGCGGTTCGTCGGCGGCGGCGCCAGCCTGCGCACACGCGCGACCTGCGTAAGTACGCGGGTGTTAACCACAGATTGAGGTAGTCGCTTACGCATGTGTTATTGGCGCGGCGACCGTAATTTTCTGCTGTAGGAGCCCGGCGCGGATCGGGCACACACGGTGGGAGACAGGACATGACCGATTTGATGACGACTTTGCAGCCGACATCTCCGACGGCTACCGAAGCGGCGCCGGCACCGGCGGTCGCGGAACCGACGCTGATCACGGAACAGCAGGTGATGTTCAGCACCGCGGCCGCAGTCGCGCCGCAGCCGGTCACGACCCGTCGCTGGACCGATGTGATCGGGTCGTTCGTCGCAGCGCTGCGCGCGGCGGCGGGCCCGCCGGAACCGGTGCGGCGCCATCACTCCGAGCGCTACGCCTACCTGCAGAACGCGCTGATGTCGCGGGAGATGGACTCGGCTGTAGATCAGCTCGCCAAAGGCACTGGGCTGACGACAGCCGAGTACGCCGAGGCGTCGCCGACGACGGAGCGACTGTGCCGGCCGAACACGTCGACCGGGATGTCGCCGGCCAGCGTGACGCGGTTGAGTCGTCGGTACTGGTCGTCGTAGTCGGAAACGGCGTAGTGCTGGGTGGCCCGGTTGTCCCAGATCGCGAGGTCGCCGGACTGCCAACTCCAGCGAATAGTGTTCTCCAGCTTGGTGATCCGGGTCTGCAACAGCGCGAACACGGTGGCGGACTCAGTCGAACCCAGGCCGACGAAATTTTTGACGAACTGGCCCAGGAGCAGTACGCGCTTACCGGTTTCCGGATGCACCCGCACCACCGGATGTTCCGTCTCGTAGTAGTCGGAGACGAACTCCTCGCGGTATTCGCGCACCGTGTCCGCCACCACTTCCTGCCTGCCGTCGACGTCAGCGGCGTAGTCATACGCGTTGGTGTGCACCGCCCACAGATTCTCGGCGAGCGCTCGCAGTGGCGCGGGCAGCAGCTCGTACGCGGTCTCCGTGTTCGCCCATGTGGTGGTGCCGCCGTAGTCGGGCAGTGAAACCGCGCGCAACAACGAGGCTTTCGGGATTCGGTCGACGAACGTGACATCGGTATGCCAGGCGTTGGCCTTGTCATAGCGGGAGTCGATGGGAAGCAGCCGGGTGCCGCGGGAGGTCACCGTCGGGTGGGCGGTGGTCGGCGTACCCAGCTTCGCGGCCAACCCAAGCTGGCCGTCGTCGTCCAGATCGTGCTGCTCGCGGAAGAAGATCACCTTGTGTTCGAGCAGGGCGGAGTTGATCTCTAGGACGGTCGCCGGATCGAGATCCGCGCTGAGGTCGACGCCCTCGATGCGCGCGCCGATGTGGGCGCCGAGTTTGATCACCCGAAGTGCTGGAGACTGTGAACTCACCGGCGATACGGTGGCGTTATCCGCTTCTGAGCACAAGCTTTTGACTCAGCACGAGTCGATGGGTGACGACTCCTAAATCACCAAACCGTCAATTTTGCGTGGTCAGAGGCGTAGCGTGCCGCCCAACGCAAGGGGGTCTTGGTGGTGCAGAAGCGCGAGTTGAACGTGGCGATCGTCGGCGCCGGAATGTCGGGCATCTGCATGGCAGCGAAGCTGCAGGACGCCGGCATCGACACCTTCACGATCTTCGAGTCTGCCGACGAGGTCGGCGGCACCTGGCGGGACAACACCTATCCCGGGCTGACATGTGATGTGCCGTCGCGCTTCTACTCGTATTCGTTCCGGCCCAACTCGCAGTGGTCACGTCTCATGTCGCCGGGTCCGGAGATCCAGTCTTACTTCAGTCAGGTCGCGACGGAACGGGGTATCCGTCCACATATCCGGTTCGGCACCGAGGTTACGTCCGCACGCTATCGGGACGGCCAGTGGTGGGTCGGTACCAGCGATGGCGAGGAAGTCTTCGACGTCCTCATCGCCGCGACCGGTGTGCTGCGCATCCCGCGGTACCCGGACATTCGGGGACTCGAGACGTTCGCCGGCCCGTCGTTTCATTCGTCGCGCTGGGATCACTCGGTGTCATTGCCCGACAAGCGGATCGGACTGATCGGAACGGGCTCCACCGGCGTGCAGATCACCGCGGAACTCGGCGGAAACGTAAAGGGGCTCAAGATCTTTCAGCGTACGCCGCAGTGGGTGTTTCCCACGCCGAACTTGCGCTACTCGCGGGTCAGCAAGGCGGCGCTTGCGCGGTGGCCCGTCCTGAACAAGGTTTCCTACCGCTTCTGGCAGATGTACATCGAGCATGCCTCGCTGGGCCGCGCAGCAGTCGAACCATGCTGGCAGCGCCGCATGCTGACGGCGTTGTGCCGCTGGAACCTGCGGCTGTCGGTGCGCGACCCCGAGCTGCGCCGCAAGCTCACGCCGAACTACCACGCGATGTGTAAGCGCCTAGTTCTTGCCGGGCACTACTACCAAGCTGTACAGCAGCCGGCCGTTCACCTCGTCAGTGAGGCGATCGACCACGTCGAGCCGGCGGGCGTGGTCACTGCTGACGGCATCGTGCACGAGCTGGATCTTCTGGTGCTGGCGACCGGGTTCGATGCCCGCGCCTATGTCCGCCCGATCGAGATCGTCGGCGAGAACGGCCTCACCCTGAATGAGGCCTGGGAGGACGGCCCGCATGCGTACCGCTCCGTGGCAGTGCCGGGCTTTCCAAACCTGTTCATGCTGATGGGCCCGCACTCGCCGGTCGGCAATCAGTCGTTGGTGATCATCGCCGAAAACCAGGCCGACTACGCGATGTGGTGGATCAACCAGATCCGCGATGGTCGCATCGTGTCTGCCGCGCCCACCGAGGCCGCCACCAAAGACTACAACGAGAGCATGAAAGCCGCTATGCCCCAAACGATTTGGGTCACCGGATGCAATAGCTGGTACCTGGGCAAGGACGGCCTGCCTGAGCTGTTTCCGTGGATACCCCGTCGTCACCGCGAGTTGCTCAGCTCACCGCAACCCGACGACTTCGACGTCCGCTCCGCCTGAGTGTGACCGCCGCCACATGTCGGCGGCCAGTGATCCGTGCCACACATGTTGCTCACTTCCGAGCTGTTCGAGTCGTACGTTTCTCCTAACTACACGTGTGTGTAGTAAGCGATGTCAGGAAGGAACGACGATGTTCGAACTCATCGTTTTCGGCACTCTGCTGGTCGTGCTCATCGGCGCTCTGGGACTGCCGTATCCGCAGAGCACCTACAACCGCTGGAACCGGCGCTAACCCAGGCCCGGCCGGTAGGTGCCGAAGCACCACACGTTGCCGTGCGGGTCGCGTGCGGCGAACTCGCGTGAGCCGTAGTCCTGGTCGGTCAGCCCCATGACGATCTCGGCGCCGCCCGCGACCGCTCGGTCGTGCAGAGCGTCGGGGTCGTCGACCACGACATAGAGCACGACCGGGCCCGGCAGCGCGAAGGGGCTGTCGGTGCGGTCCGCGTCGTCGATCATCACCAGGCCGTTGCCGACCTTCACCTCGGCGTGTTTGAGCGGTTGGTCGCGCTCGGGAGGAACGACGAGCGTCGCGACGGCGCCGAACGCCTGCTCGAGCCAACTGATCCCGGCACGCGGGTCGGTGAACGGGACGATCGGCACGGCTCCGTTGGTGGTCATTGTTTATCTGCGGGTCGGTCATGACGTCGACGCTAGGCCGACCGCGGGCGCCGCGTCTTGGACGGAATTTACGGCCTGAGCCCGCAGCTCGGTCGGCGTGATGTCGGCCAGCTCACGCACCTCGCGGGCCAGGTGGGCCTGGTCGAAATACCCACATGCGACGGCCGCACCCGGCCCAGTCGGCCGCGGGGTCTGCCGCCACCAGCGCTGCGAGTCGCTCGAAGCGCACGATCCGCGCGACCAGCTTCGGCGGCAGCCCGACGACGTCGCGGTAACGCGCGATCAATCGCCGGTGGCTCCAGCCCAATTCACCGGCCAAGTCCGAGATCGTCGTCGTGCCGCCGCTAGCGGTGATGCGCCGCAGCGACCACTCCACGCCTGCGTCGACGGGCGCGGCGTCGGCCAGCCGCGCCCGGATCGCGGCGTCGATCAACGCGAAGCGCGCCGACCAGTCAGGCGCGTCTCCGACGCGCTGCACCAGCTTCCGCCCGAACGGGCCCAACACATCGTCGATCGGCACCGATCGATTGGCGAGCTCGCTCATCGGCATGCCCATCAGCCGGCGAGCGCCGAGCGGCGTGAGGTCGACCTGCAGACAGCGCGCCGACCCGCGGTGACCCACGAGCACCGGCCCGTCGGTGATGCCTGCGACGAACGAGCCCAAGCGAAGGGGCGTGGTGTGCGCGTGCTCGCGGTGGGCGACGGTCCATCCCGCGTCGAGATCGATGATGATCGGCACGAAGGTGCAGGGCAGTTCCCGGAAGGTGACGGGACCGGCCGTCCGCGCCGCGTAACCCTCATAGCGCAGCACCACGCCGCGCAGCGACGGATGCGGTGTGCCCGCTGCGAACGTCGCGCTCACCGTGTCAACGCTAGTGCTCCTCTCGTCCGCGCCCAACGGTAGTCCCGGCCGAGTTGAGGGCGTCCTCGCCCACGTTCCCGGCGATGAGGGCGTGCTGTAGTAATGGTGGGTGGCTCAGCCGACTCAAGCGCCGACCGTCCTGCTGCTGTCGACGTCGGACACCGACCTCATCACGGCCCGCGCCAGCGGGGCCGGATACCGGTGGGCCAACCCGTCACGGCTGGTCGACGGCGAACTCGCCGAACTGCTCAGCGGCACCGACGTCGCCGTGGTCCGCATCCTCGGCGGCTACCGCGCCTGGCAGGACGGCATCGACGCACTGGAGGCCTGCGGGGTTCCGACCGTCGTGGTCAGCGGCGAGCAGACCCCGGACGCCGAACTGATGGGCCACTCCACGACGCCCGCGGGTGTCGCTCTGCAGTCGCACGTCTACCTGGCGCAGGGCGGGGTGGAGAATCTGCGGCAACTGCACGCGTTCCTATGCGACACGTTGTTGATGACCGGCTTCGGTTTCTCTCCGCCCGCGACCACCCCGAACTGGGGAGTCCTCGAGAGGGCCGCGACGAATGCCGACGGCCCGACCATCGCGGTGCTGTACTACCGCGCACAGCACCTTGCCGGTAACAACGGCTACGTGGAGGCGCTGTGCCGGGCCGTCGAGGAGGCCGGCGGCAGGCCGCTGCCGGTGTTCTGCGCGTCGTTGCGCACAGCGGACGCCGCGCTGCTCGAGCTGCTCGGCACCGCAGATGCGTTGGTGACGACGGTGCTGGCCGCCGGCGGGTCGACTCCGGCCACCGTCACGGCCGGTGGCGACGACGACGCTTGGAACGTGGCGCATCTGGCCGCACTCGACATCCCCATCCTGCAGGGCCTGTGCCTGACCAGTTCACGGTCGCAGTGGCAGCACAACGACGACGGGCTGTCGCCGCTGGACGTCGCCACCCAGGTCGCCGTCCCGGAGTTCGACGGCCGCATCATCACAGTTCCGTTCTCGTTCAAGGAGATCGACGACGAGGGCCTGATCTCGTATGTCGCCGACCCCGAGCGCTGCGCCCGCGTCGCCGGCCTCGCGGTGCGGCACGCGCGGCTACGCGCCATCGCGGCCCCGCAGAAGCGGGTGGCGCTGGTGTTCTCGGCCTATCCGACCAAACACGCCCGCATCGGCAACGCCGTCGGCCTCGACACCCCCGCCAGCGCCGTCGCGCTGCTGCGCGCGATGCGCGAGCACGGATATGCGATCGACGACATTCCCGGCGTGGACGCCGGCGATGGCGACGCCTTGATCCATGCGCTGATCGCGCGCGGCGGTCAAGATGCCGACTGGCTGACCTCCGGACAGTTGGAGGGCAACCCGATCCGGTTGGCGGCCAAGGACTATCGCGACTGGTTCGCCACGCTGCCTGCCGCGCTCACCGACGTCGTGGTGAAGCACTGGGGCCCGCCGCCGGGCGAGCTGTTCGTCGACCGCAGTCAGGATCCTGAGGGCGAGATCGTGATCGCGGCACTGCAGGCGGGCAACGTCGTGCTCATGGTCCAGCCGCCGCGGGGCTTCGGGGAGAACCCGGTCGCCATCTACCATGATCCGGATCTGCCGCCCAGCCATCACTATCTGGCCGCCTACCACTGGCTCGCCGCGGGCTTCGGTGCCGACGCCGTCGTGCACCTGGGCAAGCACGGAAACCTTGAGTGGTTGCCGGGTAAAACGCTGGGCATGTCGGCGGCGTGCGGCTCGGACGCCGCGCTCGGCAACCTGCCGCTGATCTATCCGTTCCTCGTAAACGACCCGGGAGAGGGCACGCAGGCCAAACGCCGTGCCCACGCCACTCTGGTCGACCACCTCATCCCGCCGATGGCCAGGGCCGAAACTTACGGCGACATCGCGCGTTTGGAACAGCTGCTCGACGAACACGCCAACATCGCCGCGCTCGACCCCGGCAAGCTGCCCGCCATCCGGCAGCAGATCTGGACGCTCATGCGGGCGGCGAAGATGGACCACGACCTCGGGCTCGCCGAACGTCCCGAGGATGACTCGTTCGACGACATGCTGCTGCACGTCGACGGCTGGCTGTGCGAGATCAAGGATGTCCAGATCCGCGACGGCCTGCACATCCTCGGCGAAAAGCCGACGGGAGGACCAGAACTCGATCTGGTGCTCGCGATACTGCGTGCCCGGCAGCTGTTCGGCGGTGAGCAGTCAGTACCTGGCCTTCGACAGGCGCTCGGCCTTGCCGAGGACGGACACGACGAACGCGCGGCCGTCGATGCCGCCGAAGAGCAGGCCCGCGAACTCGTTGCTGCGCTGCAGAATTCGGGCTGGGATCCCCACGGCGTGGATTCGCTCACCGACAACGCCGACGTGGCCGCCATTCTGAGATTCGCGGCCACCGAGGTGGTGCCGAGGCTGGCAGGCACGACGGCCGAGATCCCCCAGATCCTGCGTGCCCTCGACGGCCGGTTCATCGCCGCGGGGCCGTCGGGTTCCCCGCTGCGCGGACTCGTCAACGTGCTGCCCACCGGGCGCAATTTCTACTCCGTCGACCCGAAGGCGGTGCCGTCGCGGCTGGCGTGGGAAACCGGTGTGGCGATGGCCGATTCACTGCTGGCGCGCTACCGCGAGGACTACGGCGACTGGCCGAGGTCGGTCGGGTTGTCGGTGTGGGGCACGTCGGCCATGCGCACGGCGGGCGACGATATCGCCGAAGTGCTGGCACTGCTCGGGGTCCGGCCGGTGTGGGACGACGCGTCGCGGCGGGTGGTGAACCTCGAAGCGATCCCGCCGGCGGAATTGGGCCGCCCACGCATCGACGTCACCGTGCGCATTTCGGGGTTCTTCCGCGACGCGTTCCCGCATGTGGTGACCATGCTCGACGATGCGGTGCAGCTCGTCGCGGGACTCGACGAGCCATCTGAGGACAATTACGTCCGCGCCCACGCCCAGGCCGACATCGCCGAGCACGGCGACGAGCGTCGCTCCACGACAAGGATTTTCGGTTCCAAGCCGGGTACTTACGGGGCCGGGCTCCTGCAGCTGATCGACAGCCGGAACTGGCGCGACGACGCCGACCTCGCAGAGGTTTACACGGCGTGGGGCGGGTTCGCCTACGGTCGCGGCCTGGACGGCAAGGCGGCTTCCGATGACATGAGCCGGCAGTACCGCAGAATCGCGGTGGCGGCCAAGAACACCGACACACGCGAGCACGACATCGCCGACTCCGACGACTACTTCCAGTACCACGGCGGCATGGTCGCCACCGTGCGGGCGCTGACCGGAAAGGCGCCCGCCGCCTACATCGGCGACAACACCCGCCCCGACGCCGTGCGCACCCGCACGCTGTCGGAGGAGACCACTCGCGTGTTCCGCGCCCGTGTCGTCAACCCCCGATGGATCAACGCGATGCGGAGGCACGGCTACAAGGGCGCCTTCGAGATGGCCGCGACCGTCGACTATCTGTTCGGATACGACGCCACCGCCGGCGTGATGGCCGATTGGATGTACGAGCGCCTGTCGGCGGAGTACGTGCTGGACGACGAGAACCGCAAGTTCATGGCGGAGTCGAACCCGTGGGCCCTGCACGGCATGGCCGAGCGACTGTTGGAGGCGGCAGGCCGCGGCATGTGGGCACAGCCGGAACAAGCCACGCTCGACGGTCTGCGGGCAGTGCTGCTGGAGACCGAAGGCGAGCTGGAAGGCTGAGACACTAGGTTTGGGGTGTGCCTGACACCTTTGCCGACGTCGCGAAGAGCGAATACGTACTGCTGACCACGTTCACCAAGGACGGCCGACCCAAGCCGACGGCCGTCTGGGCACCCCCGGACGGTGACCGCCTTCTGATCATCACGCAGGAGACGTCATGGAAGGTCAAGCGCATCCGCAACACCCCGCGGGTGACCATCGCGTCGTGTGATCTACGCGGGAACCCCAAGGGTGAGGCGGTCGAGGCCGTGGCGGCGATCCTGGACAAGTCGGCGAACGGCACGACCTACGACTTGATCGCCAAGCGCTACGGCTTGTTCGGGAAGGCTTTCAGCGTTTTCTCGAAGCTGCGTGGGGGAATGAAGAACAACGTGACCATCGAACTGAAAGCGGTCTGATGGCGGCGCCGACCTTCGGTGAAATCGCCAAAGCCAAATACATCCTGCTGACGACGTTCACCAAGGACGGCAAACCCAAGCCGACCGCGATCTGGGCCGTGCCCGACGCGGATCGCCTACTGATGATGACCGAGGAAGACTCCTGGAAGGTGAAGCGGATACGCAACACCCCGCGCGTCACACTGGCGATCTGCGATCCCCGCGGGAAGCCGAAGAGCGAACCGGTCGAGGCGGTCGCCAGGGTTCTCGACAAATCCGAAGCACCCGCGGTCATCCGGGCAGTCAACAAGAGATACGGGATTCTCGGGTGGGGCTTCGGCGTGTACATGAAGGTGCGCGGCCTCGACAAGAAGAGCGTCGGCCTGGAACTGAAAGCGGCACAGAGATGACGGAGACATTCGACGACGTGGCCGGTTCTAAGTACCTGCTGCTGACCACATTCACCAAGGACGGCAGGCCGAAGCCGACGACGGTCTGGGGCGTGCTCGAGGGCGACAAGCTGTTGATCACCACCGACGACGGCTCATGGAAGACCAAGCGAATCAACAACACCCCGCGCGTCACCATCCAGAAATCAAGTGCGCTCGGCAAACCCAAAGGTGAACCGGTGGAGGCGGTCGCGCGTAATCTGCCGAAGTCCGAAAATCGTCGCGTGTTCGAATTGGTGACCAAGCGCTACTGGTGGCACGCGTGGTGGTGGGTGCCGCAGGCAATACTGCGCGGTGGCATCGACAAGGTGCACAGCGCGATCGAGGTGAAGGCCGCGGCCTAGTCCGCGGCGGCGAGGTGTTCGTTGAAGAACGCGAAGACCCGCCCGTAGGCGTCCTCGGTGGCGGCCGCGTTGTAACCGAAGCCCGCGATCCTCATCAGCGGCTGGCCAGGGAGTTCGTTCGCGAAACTGTGGCCGGCGTCCGGGTAGACCTTGATGTCGGCCGGTATGCCCTTGTCCTCGACGACCTTGCTCAGGCGCGCGGCCGCTCCCCGTCCGATTGGGTCGCGGCGGCCGAAGCTGGCCACGATCGGACACGCACCGTCCAGCGTGTCGTCGAGGTGGCGGGGGAGCGGAGTCCCGTAGAACGGCGCCGAGGCGCCAAAACCCTTGGGCGCCATGACCAACGCGAACTGACCGCCCATGCAGAACCCGACCACCCCGACGGAGCCGGTGCACTGCGGCATCGACTGCACGTGATCGCGGGCGGCGAGGATGTCATCGAGGGCGCGACCCCGTTGGCTGAGTAACTCGCGGAAGACCCTGGTGACGCACCGAGCGCGGCCTCCCCGCGAATACAGGTTCGGGGTGATCGCGACGAACCCCGCGGCCGCGATCCGCGCCGACGTCGACGCGTTGTCCGGGCCGTATCCGATCGCGTCGTGAATCACGACCACGCCCGGCCACGGGCCCTGGCCGTCGGGCACGCTCAGCAGCGCGTCGATCGGGCCGTCCGGGGTGTCGATCTTGATACTCGTCACATGGTCAATCTACGGAACCAGGCCCCCCTCCCAGACGTTCTCCCTACATGGCGATGCGGCTGTTCCTCCTCTACGTGGTCATCGAGCTGGCGGTCATCGTGGCGCTGGCCTCGACGATCGGCTTCGGCTGGACCGTATTGCTGCTGCTCAGCGCCTTCGTGGTCGGCATCGCATTGGCCGGATCGCAGGTCAAGCGCCACATCCGCCGCCTGCGGTCAGGCCTGTCCGCCGCCACGGTGCAGGGCGCGGCGGCAGACAGCGTGCTGGTCGCGCTGGGCACCGTTCTCGTCGCCATTCCCGGTCTGGCCAGCTCCGTCGTGGGTGCGCTGTTTCTGCTGCCGCCGACCCGCTCCGTCGCTCGTCCACTGGTCACGGCGCTTGCCGCGCGCCGCTTGCCGCTGATCACCGTCGCGGGTGCTGCCGGCTACACCGCGCCGCGCGGTGACTACATTGACGGCGAAGTGGTCGACGTGGTCCACGTCGAACCTGCGGCCGTGGAGCGCAAACCCGACTAAGTGACAACTCTTCTGCTGAACGGCCGGGTGCACAGCCCGGCCATGCCCGACGCCACCGCCATGGCGGTGCGCGACGGCGTCGTCGCATGGCTCGGCAGCGACGACGTGGGGCGCGCCCAGTTTCCCGACGCGACGGTCGTCGACATCGACGGTGCCTTCGTCGCGCCGGCCTTCGTCGACAGCCACGTCCACCTCACCGCGACCGGGCTGACCCTGGCCGGGCTGGATCTGCGGCAGGCCACGTCGTTACCGCACTGCCTGCAACTTCTCGGGGACTACGCCCGCGCCCATCCCGACGGCGCGGTGTGGGGGCACGGCTGGGACGAATCCGGCTGGCCCGAACGGACGCCGCCCAGCACCGCCGACGTAGACGGCGCCGTTGGAGGCAGGGCCGCGTACCTGGCCCGGGTCGACGTCCACTCGGCAGCCGCCTCGACCGCGCTGCGCCGGCTCGCACCTGGTCTGGCCGATGCGCACGGCTTCGCCGCTCAGCAGCCCTTGACCGGCGACGCACACCACCTGGTCCGGGCGGCCGCCCGTGACGGGCTGACACCCGAACAGCGGCGGCATGCCCAGCTGGCCGCACTCGATGCCGCCGCCGCCCTCGGCATCGTCGCGGTGCACGAGTGCGCGGGACCGGACATCGGCGGCCTGACCGATTGGGACGAGGTGCGTGGCATCGAGCACGGCGTGGAGGTCGTCGGCTACTGGGGTGAAGCGGTGAGCAGCGCCATCGAGGCGCGAGAATTGATCGCTCGCACCGGCGCACGTGGGCTGGCCGGTGACCTGTTCGTCGACGGCGCGCTCGGCTCCCGCACCGCGTGGCTGCGCCGGCCCTACAGCGACGCCGCGAACTGTTGCGGCAATGCGTATCTCGATACCGACGCGATTGCGGCGCACCTTCGCGCCTGCACCGAGGCGCGGGTCACCGCAGGATTCCATGTGATCGGCGACGCGGCTGTCGGCGCCGTGGTCGACGCGCTCGAGCGCGTCGTCGCGGAGTTCGGCGCACCCGCGGTCGCCCGTTGCGGACACCGCCTCGAGCACCTCGAAATGGTGACCGAGGAGCAGGCGCACAGCCTCGGCGCGTGGGGTGTGCTCGCCAGCATGCAGCCCAATTTCGATGCGCTGTGGGGTGGCGAACACGGCATGTACGCCCAGCGTCTCGGTCCCGACCGAGTCGGATCGCTGAACCCGTTTGCCCTGTTAGCATCCCAAGGCGTGCCCCTCGCTTTCGGATCCGACAGCCCCGTCACCAGCATGAATCCATGGGCGACGGTGCGCGCGGCGACACAGCATCAGACCCAGGGCAGCGCACTGTCCTCGCGCGCGGCGTTTGCGGCAGCCACCCGCGGAGCCTGGCGCGCCGCCGGTGTGCGAGATGGTGCGACCGGCACCCTGGTTCCCGGGGCCCCGGCGAGCTACGCCGTCTGGGAGGCCGACCAGTTCGAGGTCAGTGCACCCGCCGGCGCGGTGCAGCGCTGGTCGACCGATAGCCGCTCGCGGGTGCCCGCACTTCCACGACTCGACGACGCGTTGCCGCGCTGCCGCCAGACGGTGCACCGAGGTGTCGTCATCCATGGCTGACCTTTCCCTGCCGAGCTGAGCCCACGCACAAGCTGGGGAACGCAAAGTCCCCGACACGCCGGTATTCGCGGCAGTTTGCGTCTGCTCGCGCAGGAATTCTCGACCGTCTGCCGCAGTTGAGCGTCGCGATAGTCGCCGGTCTGGCGCTGTGCCTGAGCTTCCCGCCGTTCGGCTGGTGGTACCTGGCGTTCGTCGCGTTCGCACTGCTGTCGTGGGTGCTCACCCGCGAATCAACCACTGTTGCAGGCGGATTCGGGTACGGATTCCTGTTCGGGCTGGTGTTCTACCTACCGCTGCTGCCCTGGATCAGCGGATTTGTCGGTGCAATTCCGTGGATCGCTCTTTCGGCGCTCGAGGCGCTGTTCCCTGCGGCGTTCGGCGCTTTGGCGGTCGCGGTCCGGCGGCTACCGGGGTGGCCGCTCTGGTTCGCGGGGCTGTGGGCGGCCCAGGAGTGGCTCAAGTCGACGGTGCCTTTCGGTGGATTCCCTTGGGGTGTCGTGGCTTTCAGCCAGACCGACGGGCCGCTGCTATCGCTGGCCCAGATCGGCGGCGCACCGCTACTGTCGTTCGCTGTAGCGCTGGTCGGATTCAGCTTTGCCGCAATCACTCTGGAGATCGTGAAGTGGTGGCGTCGCGGCACCACCCGGAACACGGCGCCGCCGGCGGTGGTGGTCCCAGGCGCGTGCATCACCGTCGTTCTGTTGCTGACCACCCTGACCTGGCCGCAGGTCCGGCAGTCCGGGGTCGGGGCGGGCGACGAGCAGGCGATCACGGTGGCCGCCGTACAGGGAAACGTGCCCAGGCTCGGCCTGGAGTTCAACGCCCAGCGCCGCGAGGTACTGGACAACCACGTCCGCGAAACGATCCGGCTGGCCGAGGACGTGCGCGCCGGCCGGGCCCCGCAGCCGATGTTCGTCATCTGGCCGGAGAACTCCTCAGACATCGATCCGCTGGCCAATCCGGACGCGAAAGCCGAGATCTCGGCGGCGGCGGCGGCAATCGACGCGCCGATCCTGGTCGGCGCTGTAGTCGCGGCGCCGGGATACAGCCGCGACAACCCGGTCTCGAACAATTCGGTGATCGTGTGGAACCCCGAAACCGGTCCGGCCGATCGTCACGACAAGCAGATCGTCCAGCCGTTCGGTGAGTACCTGCCGTGGCGCAGCTTCTTCAGCCACCTGTCGCCGTACGCCGAGCGCGCCGGCTATTTCGTCCCCGGCAGCGGCAACGGGGTGGTGCAGGCCGCCGGTGTGCCCGTCGGGGTCGCCACCTGCTGGGAGGTGATCTTCGACCGTGCACCCCGCGAGTCGGTGCGCAGCGGAGCGCAGATGCTGACCGTGCCGACCAACAACGCCACGTTCGACGAGGCGATGAGCGAACAACAACTCGCCTTCGCCCGGCTGCGCGCCGTCGAGCACGACCGATATGTCGTCGTCGCAGGAACCACCGGTATCAGCGCGGTCATCGCGCCCGACGGCCGTGAGCTTGCTCGCACCGCCTTCTTCGAGCCCGCCTACCTCGACACCCAGGTGCGGTTGAAGACCCAGCTCACAGCGGCGACACGATGGGCTCCGCTGGTCGAGGGCCTGCTCGTCGCCGTCGGCATTGGGGCTGTGATCGCCGCAATGCTGCACAATGGGAGTTTCGTGCGTCGACGACGAACGGCGACGAAAGATAGAGGAGCTACATGACGACGGGCCCGGGCCCGGGGGAACGCCCAAGTCAGCGCACGCTGGTCATCATCCCCACCTACAACGAGCGGGAAAACCTGCCGTTGATCGTCGGACGCGTCCAGGACGCGTCTCCGGACGTCCACATCCTGGTCGTCGACGACGGCAGCCCCGACGGCACCGGCGAACTGGCCGACGAACTGGCCCTCGCCGACCCGGATCGGGTGCACGTCATGCACCGCCCGTCGAAGGGCGGCCTGGGGGCGGCGTACCTGGCCGGCTTCGCGTGGGGCCTGGGTCGCGAGTACTCGGTCCTGGTCGAGATGGACGCCGACGGGAGCCACCCGCCCGAACAACTGCACCGCCTGCTCGACGCCATCGACAGTGGTGCGGATCTGGTGATCGGCTCGCGCTACGTCAAGGGCGGGGCGGTCCGCAACTGGCCGCGACGGCGCATGATCCTGTCGCGCACCGCCAACGGCTATTCGCGCATTCTGCTCGGGGTCGACATCCACGACATCACCGCCGGGTACCGCGCGTACCGGCGCGAGGTGCTGGAGAAGATCGACCTGTCCGCCGTGGACTCCAAGGGCTACTGCTTCCAGATCGACCTGACCTGGCGCACTGTGAACGACGGGTTCGTCGTCGTCGAGGTGCCCATCACCTTCACCGAACGTGAGTTCGGCCAATCCAAGATGAGCGGGTCCAACATCCGCGAAGCCCTGTTCAAGGTGGCGGAGTGGGGATTCCGTGGGCGCCTTGATCGCGCCCGCGGCGTCAATGTGACGCGCTAGCCGCGCCTGCGGGTCTTGATGATGTCGAGACGCTCCTTGAGCAGCTCATCGAGCTCCTCGACGGACCGGCGCTCCAACAGCATGTCCCAGTGGGTGCGCGGTGGTTTGGTCTTCTTGGGCTCCGGCGCGTCACCCTCGATCAGGGTGCCCTCCATGCCGTTGCGGCACAGCCAGGTGTGGGGGATCTCGGCGTCGTCGGCGAACGGGACGTCGAACTCCTCGCCGTTGTCGGTGCGGTAGCGGGCGACCTGACGCGGCGCCAGGTCGTGGTTGCGGTCCGTCTCGTAGCTCACAGCTCCGAGGCGACTGCCTCTCAAGACACGATCAGCCATCGTCAACACTCCTCAAGTAACTATTTGTCCGGATTATCAACGCAGCAATACGACACGCAGTTCCCGACTCGACGGTTCATGATACCGGGATTCCCGCATGCGCCGGTCTACAGTCTGGTCCGTGGTTCCCGTGACATTGAATCGCCGACGTTCTCAACCCTGTCGCTGGTGTGGTCGTGAAGTCGCTGATACCGGGCTCGGTAGACGCAGGCAGTACTGCAGACAGTCGTGCCGTCAACGCGCCTACGAGCAGCGTGCGTTGGTCAAGGGCACGTCACTGTCGCCGGATGCGGTGGTGCTGACCGCCGACGAGGCCTCCGAGCTGTCAGACCGCGTCTACCAGGTCAGATGTGCCGCCGAGGATGTCGCCACGGCCGTGGAAGAGGGAGCCGAAAGCACCGAATTGCGGGAACTGTGCGACGCCCTGATGCGGGCGGCCAGGGCGGCAGACGGCTGGCGCTAGCGTCGAACCCTCGCGGGGGTCGGCTCGTCGTTACGATGACCAGCAACACTGCACGATGGGACTGCCGTGACGATTTCAACGCCCGAGTCTTCACCTTCTCTGCCCACTGGGGTCGGCGTGTGGCGGTTCGACGGATTCGTGCTGGACACCCAGCGCTACGAGTTGCGCTCGGACGGCGACGTGATCCGTGTCGAGCCCCAGGTGTTCGACGTGCTGACCCAGCTGATCAGCAACCATCAGCGGTTCGTGTCCAAGGAGGAGCTGTTCGACTCCGTGTGGGGTGGCCGCTTCGTCGGTGAGGCGGCATTGACCAGCCGCATCAAGGCGGCCCGCCGCGCGCTCGGCGACGACGGCGAATCGCAGCGCTACATCCGAACCGTCCGCGGGCGCGGTTACCAGTTCGTCGGGACCATCATGGCGGACGCGCCGCCTGAAGCGGTGGTCGAGGCCGCGCCGCAGGAGGAGCCGCCGCCTCCCCGGCAGCACATCGCGTTCTGCCGGGCCGCCGACGGTGTCCGGCTCGCGTACGCCGTTGCGGGGGAGGGTCCGCCGCTTGTGCGGGCGGCGAATTGGATGACCCATCTCGGATACGACATCGAGAGCCCGGTGTGGAAACACTGGGTGCGCGACTTGTCGCTCAACCATCGATTCGTTCGCTACGACGAGCGTGGCTGTGGTCTATCGGACTGGGAGGCAATGGATTTCACGTTCAACGACTGGGTGACGGACCTGGAGTCGGTGGTGGAGGCGCTCGGACTGGAGCGTTTTCCGCTGCTCGGCGTGTCGCAGGGCGGCGCCGTCGCGGTCGCCTACGCGGCGCGACATCCGGAGCGTGTCAGCCGACTCGTGCTGTGCAGCGCCTACGCGCGCGGGCGCGCTGTGCGGGCGGTGGGTGAGGACGAGAAGCGCGCCGCGGCATTGGATCTCGATCTCGCTCGGGTCGGTTGGGGCCGTGACGACCCGGCCTTCCGTCAGGTGTTCGCCGCGCAGTTCCTGCCCGACGGCACCCGGGCCGACTGGGCGGCCTTCGATCAGTTGCAGCGGCGCACCACTTCGCCGGACAACGCGGTGCGGTTCCTCGAGGAGTTCGCCCGCATCGATGTCCGTGATCTGGCGCGCGAGGTGTCCTGCCCGACGCTGATCATGCATTCGCATGACGACCACCGGGTGCCGATGCGCTTTGGTGAGGAGCTGGCCACGCTGATTCCGGATTCGCGGCTGGTCGCACTCCCGAGCAACAACCATCTGCTGACCGCTTCTGAGCCGGCATGGCAGATGTTCCGGTCCGAGATCGACGCTTTTCTGGCGGCCTGAGTCGGGTTTGCCCGTCTCACGGCCCGGATCTCCACGCAATCTCCATGCATTCTTCATGTAACGCAGCCAGCGAAGATCCATGCTGATCACATGAAAAAGCTCACTCGCACCCTGCTCGTGGGTATCAGCGCGCTCGTCGCGCTCGGCACCCTGTCCGCTTGCTCAGGCGGATCTTCGACCGAAGCGACCTCCTCCTCGGAGGCGCCGACCACCACCGAGGCCGTATCCGACAAATTCCCGCAGTCGGCCCGCTACATCGCCGACATGACAGCGGCCGACGGCAAGACCATGACCATCGGCATCTCCGTCGACGGGACCGAGGTCGCGGCGTACGCCTGCAACGGCACCGACGACGAAGCCTGGTTCTTCGGAAACCAGACCGACGGAAAGATCGACATCAAGTCGAGGTTCCGCGACACGCTGAACGCCGAATTCGACGGCACCAACGTCGCAGGCGACGTCAACATGAACGGTGTCGCGTATCAGTTCACCGCGGCGCCGGTGTCCGGCGACGCCGGCATGTACACCGCCGACCTGGACGGTGTTCGCGCGTCCTGGGTGGTGCGCGAGGACGGCTCGGCGATCGGCGTCCAGTTCAACGGCGTCAACCTCGACGCCGCCGACGTGCAGCAGCTCAATGACGCGCAGTTCCGCGCCGAGGTGCGAAACAAGCGGCAACTTCAGCAGGCGCAGCAGATCACGCGCCTGTCCAACGGCAGGGCAAGTTCCAACATCAACGGCAGGAATGTGGAGCCGACTCTGGTCAGGGGCAGCTTCCGCCTCGGCTGACAACTGAATACCTTTGCCACCCAACGGCCCTGCCGGCGTGATTCATCACCCCGGCAGGGCCGACGTCTTTCCCTCATCCAGAATCAAAACCTAGAGAACCGGCACCGCTGCGCATAGCGTCGACGCACCGTGACTAGTTCCGCCGCGCTGGCTGCGCCCATTGCGCCCGTCACCGCCGTGAATAACGGTTGGAGGCAGCGCAAGTGGGCGTTGATCCGGTTGGCATCGCCGATCGTTCTGCTCGCGCTGTGGCAGTTGGGCAGCGCAGTGGGACTCATTCCGCAAGACGTGCTGCCCGCGCCGTCGCTGATTATCGAGGCCGGGATCGAGTTGATCGAGAACGGGCAACTGGCCGACGCGCTGGGAGTGTCGGGCATCCGTGTCATCGAAGGTCTACTGCTCGGCGGATTCCTCGGTGTCGCGCTGGGGACGGCCGTCGGACTGTCCCGTTGGTTCGAGGCGACCGTCGACCCGCCGATGCAGATGATCCGGGCCCTGCCGCACCTCGGTCTGATCCCATTGTTCATCCTGTGGTTCGGTATCGGCGAGCTGCCCAAAGTGCTGCTGGTGGCCCTCGGTGTGAGCTTCCCGCTGTATCTGAATACGTTCTCGGCGATCCGCCAGGTGGATCCGAAACTCTTCGAAACCGCTCAGGTGCTGGGTTTCTCGTTGTGGGAACGGTTCCAGCGCATCATCGTTCCGAGCGCAGCCCCCCAGGTGCTCGTCGGCGCGCGGCAGTCTTTGGCGATCGCCTGGCTGACGCTGATCGTCGCGGAACAGATCAACGCCGACAGCGGAATCGGGTTCCTGATCAACAACGCCCGCGACTTTCTGCGGATCGACATCATCATCTTCGGTCTGATCGTGTATGCGCTGCTCGGTATCGGCACAGACGCGATCGTCCGAATATTGGAACGACGAGCACTGGGATATCGCACATGACTTTGACTGCCGCACAGGACGTCCGCATCGCAGGTGAGCTGCGCCACGTCGACAAGTGGTACGGGGACCATCGTGTGCTGGACGATGTGTCGGTCCGCGTTGGCCGCGGCGAGATCGTCGCGCTGATCGGTCGCAGTGGATCCGGAAAGTCGACCGTGCTGCGGGTGCTCTCCGGACTGTCGACGGACCACACCGGCGGCCGCACGGTCTACGGTGCACCTGCGCTGGCATTTCAGGAGCCCCGGCTGTTTCCGTGGCGCGATGTGCGCACCAACGTGGTGTACGGGCTCACGCGCAGCAGGCTGACCAAGGCCGAGGCTAAGGCCCGAGCCGACCGGGCGTTGGCGGACGTGGGTCTGGCCGACCGCGCCGAAGCGTGGCCGCTGACGTTGTCCGGTGGTCAGGCGCAACGGGTTTCGTTGGCGCGCGCGTTGGTCGCCGAGCCGGAACTGCTGCTGCTCGACGAACCGTTCGGTGCCCTCGACGCGCTGACCCGGCTGAGTATGCGTGCACTACTGCTCGACCTGTGGCGCGAGCACGGTTTCGGTGTTCTGCTCGTCACCCACGATGTCGACGAGGCGGTCGCGCTCGCCGACCGGGTTCTGGTGCTCGACGAAGGTCGCCTCATCCACACCCTGGAGATCGACGAACCACGCACGTCGACGCACTCCGATCGTCATCGCATCGAGCTGCTCGACCAGCTCGGCGTGCGGATCTGAAGCGAAAACTCAAGCTAGAGAAGGGATTGCCATGTCCAGATTAGTTGCCGTGATCGCGTTGCTGAGCCTGTTGCTCACAGGATGCGTATCGCGGGAAGACAGCGCCGGTGCCCAAGACGCGCCGGCCACCGTACCGCTTGCTGAGTTGTCCGGGCTCACCCTGAATGTGGGTGACCAGAAGGGCGGCACCGAATCACTTCTGCGTGCCGCGGGCGCGCTGGACAATCTTCCCTACGAGGTGGCGTTCTCGACCTTCACCTCCGGCCCGCCCCAGATCGAGGCCGCCACCGCGGGCAAGATCGATTTCGCGATCACCGGCAACAGCCCGCCCGTGTTCGGTGCCGCGTCCAACGCGAAGATCAAGGTGGTAGCCGCCTACGACGGTGGCGGGGTGGGCGATCAGGTCCTGGTTCATGCCGACTCGCCGATCCGTTCCATCGCCGACCTGCGGGGTAAGCGCATCGCGGTCGGCAAAGGCAGCTCGGCGCACGGCCACATCCTGGGCCAGCTCCAGGACGCCGGGCTGACCCCGGCCGATGTGAGCCTGGTGTTCCTGCAGCCCGCCGATGCATTGTCGGCGTTCACTGAGCGGGAGGCCGACGCATGGGCGATCTGGGATCCGTACACCGCACAGGCCGAACAGCAGATCCCGGTGCGGAGCATCGGCCAGGCCAAGGGCGTCACCAACGGCTACTGGTTCGGCATCGCGTCCGATCAGGCCCTCGCCGACCCGAAGCGCAACACCGCCTTGCAGGATCTGCTGGTCCGGTTCGAGAAGGCCGCTCGGTGGGCCAAGGACCACCCCCAGCAGTGGGCCGAAAGTTACGCAGCCGCAGTCGGTCTCGATCCCAAGGTAGCCGCCCTCGCGCAGGGCCGCAGCCTGCGGCTGCCGACCGAACTGGACGATGGCGTGGTGGCGGCCGAACAGAAGCTGGCCGACCTGTTCGCCGCATCCGAACAGATCCCGGCTGCACCGAACTTCGCCGACTGGGTCGACAGGCGTTACAACGACGCACTGCGGCCACTGCTGATCAGCACGAATTAGGAGCGATATGTCAACGCCATCCGAAACCCCTGCGCCGCCGGCTGAAGCCGAATTGCCGGCACCGCCGGCGAAATTCTTCTGGTTTCTGCCCACCAACGGCGACAGCCGATCCATCGTGGGCGCCTCGCACGCGTCGTCGCACCACACGCTGCCGCCGAATTACCGTGCACCCAGCCGCCGGTACCTGGCCGAGGTGGCCCGCGCCGCCGACGGGCTCGGATACGAAGGTGTACTGACCCCGACCGGAACATGGTGCGAGGACGCGTGGTTGACCGCATCGGCCCTGCTCGCCGAAACCGAGCGACTGAAGTTCCTCGTCGCGTTCCGGCCCGGGCTGACTCCGCCGACGCTTGCGGCTCAACAGACCGCGACGCTGCAGCGGTTCTCCGAGGGCCGGGTGCTGCTCAACATCGTCAGCGGCGGCGACGACGTCGAACAGCGGCGGTTCGGTGACTGGCTCCGCCACGACGAGCGTTACGCCCGCACCGGAGAATTCCTGCACATCGTCAACTCGGTGTGGCGCCAGGACTCCCTCGATTTCGAGGGGGAGTACTACCGGGTCAAGGACGCGCGGGTGTCCGCACCGCCGGATCCGCTGCCGCAGATCTACTTCGGCGGATCCTCGCCCGCCGCGCTGCCGATCGCCGCGGAATACGTCGACGTCTACCTGACGTGGGGTGAGCCTCCTGCGGACGCGGCGGCCAAGGTCGAACAGGTCCGCAAGCTCGCCCAGGCGCGCGGGCGCAAAGTGCGCTTCGGCATCCGCCTGCACACCATCAGTCGCGACACGTCGGCGGCGGCGTGGGCGGTCGCCGACGAACTGCTGGCCGAGCTCACACCCGAGCAGATCGCCAACGCGACTGCGCTGCATGCGAAATCGGAATCGGAAGGGCAGCGGCGGATGACCGCCCTGCACGGCGGCCGGGTGGACAATCTGGAGATCTACCCCAATCTGTGGGCAGGTGTCGGATTGGTACGCGGCGGCGCGGGCACTGCGCTCGTCGGCAGCCACGAAGAGGTGGCGAACCTGATCTACGAGTACCACTCGGTCGGCTTCGACGAGTTCATCCTCTCCGGCTACCCGCACCTGGAGGAGGCGTACTGGTTCGCCGAAGGTGTACTGCCGCTGTTGAAGCACAAAGGCGTCGCCTGACTCAGACGAGCGGGCACACCCACGCGCCAACAGACGCAAAAGCACCCCGACACGCCGACAACGGGGTGCTTTTGCGTCTGCTCGCACCGATGGACCGGTCAAGCTGAGGTGTGGACGATTGGTTCGAGCGCAGCCCGTTCGGTTGGGTTGTGGCGCGACGTGGATGACCCAGATCTACTCGGATCGTGCACGGACCAGGGCCGATCAGCGCGGCTGATCTGCGCGGTGGTATCTGCGTTCAATCCAGTCGGCAGGTCTTTAGCCGCCGGCTCGCCGCCGACCGCGCCGACCTGGTCGTCGATGTGTTCAGGATGCTGGCCGGCGCGACCCGTGTGCAGCTGCTCTCGGCGCTGGCGGACCGCGAGATGTTCGTCAACGACCTTGCGTCACGGGTCGCGAAGCCGGCGCCGTCGGTGTCGCAACACCTCGCCATACTGCGGATGGCGCGACTGGTGCGGACCCGTCGCGAGGGCACCCAGGTGTTCTACCGGCTCGTGAACGTTCACGTCCGCCAGCTCGTCACCGATGCAGTGCACCACGCCGAGCACGCGACGGGTGGCGTTCCGGCGCACCACCTGGACGACGGCGAGCTGCGCGTTTTGCACGATAAGGGGGTGGCGGTAGTGGGCGCCGGACACAGTCACGACCACGCAGACCGCATCGACCACGCGCTGCGCGACAGCGCCGCAGGCATCCGGGCCGTCAAGATCAGCCTCGGTAGTCCTCGGTGTCACCGCGGCCGCGCAGCTGGTCTTCGTCGCCGTGTCGGGTTCGGTGGCGCTGTTCGTCGACACCGTGCACAACTTCTCGGACGCACTGACCGCGGTACCGCTGTGGATCGCATTCGCGATGAGCCGACGCGCCGCGACCCGGCGCTACACCTACGGATTCGGTCATGGCGAGGACCTGGCGGGCCTGTTCGTGGTGGCGGCCATTGCGATCTCCGCGCTCGTCGCCGCCGTCGAAGCCGTCCGCCGGCTCATCGACCCCAGTGCCGCTGACCATCTGAGTGGGAGGTGGCGGCGGGCATCATCAGATTCGTCAGCTACGATGTGGTCGCCGTGTACCGCATTCGCGTGGGACGGCGGATCAGGTCTCAGCGGCGCTGCGGGCCCATGGATGCACGCTCGCGCTGATCGGTTTGGGCTCGTGGCGGTGGTGTCGGCGCCGTCGGCGCGCATCGGGATTCCAAGGCGGTCGATCCCGGCGGTGGTGATCGTCGGCGCGATCGGGGGTGCTGGTCGTCGCCGCACGGGATGTGTTCGGCAGGCTCCTGGACCGTATCGACCCAGATCTATCCCGACCCCGGGCACGGGCGCAAGGCAGAGCAGCGTCGCGGAGTCCGACGGCTCGGATGCGGTGGGTCGGGCATCACTCGAGGCCGACACTGAGCTCGACGTCGACCTCGCTGAGTCTGGCCGACGCGCACGCTGTCGCCGCATCCGCTGAACATGAACTCGCGCATGCCATTCCGAAACTCGGTCTCGGTGGTCGTGCACGCCTACCCGGCACACGACGCCTGATACCTCAGCAGCTGAACATCTCGCCGATCTGCGGCGGGGCGGTGACCGGCTGCAGGCAGCCGAACGGTTCGATCCCCGCGTCGCTGTAGCGGACCGCGGTGTTGTGCGCGCGGTCGGCGCAGAACAGGCCGACGGGGTCGACACGGCACTGGTAGTCACCGAAGCCGAGGGACTGACCGTAGGGCAGTTCGGGGCCCGAACCCGCGGTGAAGCGGCCCGGATCGCCGTGTAGCGACCCCACTGCAACACTCACTCCGTCGAAGTCGACCCAGCCGCCCTTCCACTCCCCGTACGCGTCCTCCGGCCGCGGCGGCGGGTCGACGAGGTCCACCAGGCATGCCAACGCGCCGCCGCTGTTCTTCGAGTCGGTCATGCAGTTCGTCTTGCCCGACGGGGTGGTGAACGCGACGTCGTCGCCCAGTTGCGTCGTAACGCCGTCACGGGTGGCGACGTGGTACTCGGCCGAGTCAGCGGTGCCGCCCGCCTCGATCCAGGCGATGACATCTGCGACCGGCGCCCCTGGGGCCGGCGGCTCGGCGGGTGCCTTCGTCGTTGTCGGAGGGGTCGTCGTCGCCGAACTGCTGCTGGTATTGGGCGGTATCGGAGTTATCCGCTCGGCGTCCCCGTCCGTCGACTGTGAACACCCTGCCACCAGCAACAAGATCGCGATCAGCCATGCCATTCGCATATTGGCCAGGCTAGCGGGCCGACGCGCCGATGCTGTCCAGGCGCGGCGGCGAGTGGCATTCGCTACCGTCGGCTAATGCACGAACACACGGTCCGCGCGACCATCGCCTCCGGCACCATCGAGGGGTTCACCCGCGACGGGGTGAACCGTTGGCGGGCGATCCCGTACGCGCGGCCACCGGTGGGCCGGCTTCGGTTGCAGGCCCCGCAGCCGGTTGAGCCGTGGCCGGGCGTGCGCTACTGCCACAGCGTCGGCTACTGCGCGCCACAGCAGCGCATGTACACCATCCTCGCTCCCGGCAAGTACCAACCGATGAGCGAGGACTGTCTGACGCTCAACGTCGTGGCCCCCAAGTCGCCGCCGGAGACGTCGCTGCCGGTCATGGTGTTCATCCACGGGGGCGGCTACTTCATGGGAAGTTCGGCGACTCCGATCTACGACGGCGCTGCGTTGGCGCGCCAGGGCTGTGTGTACGTGTCGGTGAACTATCGGCTCGGGGCGTTGGGATGTCTTGACCTTTCATCGCTGACCAACGGTGAGCACACCTTCGACGACAACCTCTACCTGCGCGACCTCGTGATGGCGCTCACCTGGGTGCGCGAGAACATCGCCGTCTTCGGCGGCAACCCCGACAACGTGACGATCTTCGGCGAGAGTGCGGGAGCGCACGCCGTCGCCACGCTGTTGGCCGTGCCCGCCGCCAAAGGGCTTTTCGCCCAGGCGATCTCGGAGAGCCCGGCCGCAGGAATGGTCCGCGGCGCCGACATCGCCACGGAGTACGCCACGAAGTTCGCCGAACTGCTCGGCGCCGGTTCCGAGGACGGTGCACAGGCCGTAATGGCGGCTCGCCCGACGGAGCTGGTGGCGGCGTTCGAGCGGTTGATCGTCGCGGGCCAGCGCGAGATGCTCGGCGCCTTCGCCGCGGGCCCGACATGCGGTGGCGAGTACCTGCCGGCCGATCCGGTCGAGGCGATGCGCGAGGGCAAGGCCCACCGCGTGCCGCTCATCGTGGGTACCAACGCCGAGGAGGCCCGGCTCTTCGGCCGCTTCATCAAGCTCCTGCCGATGACCGAGCCGATGATCGAACGGCTGCTGGCAGGAGCGGAACCCGCTGAGCGCGAACGCATCACCTCCGCATACCCGGGCTATCCCGACCCGGCGGCCTGCGTTCAGTTCGGCGGCGACTTCGCGTTCGGGGCGGCCGCGTGGCAGATCGCCGAGGCGCACAGCCGGCACGCTCCGACCTATCTGTACCGCTACGACTACGCGCCACGAACATTGCGCTGGTCGGGTCTGGGCGCCACGCACGCGACCGAGTTGCTGGCGGTGTTCGACGTCTACCGAACGACTTTCGGTAAGTTGCTGACCGCCGCCGCAGACCGGAAGACGGCGCTGCGCGTCAGCGACGACGTGCAGTCACGCTGGCGGGCCTTTGCCCAGACCGGGGTGCCCGGTGACGACTGGCCCGCCTACGCGAGCCCCGACCGGGCCGTGAAGGTTTTCGACCGCCGGCCCCGCGTCGAATACGACCCGCACGCCGACCGCCGTGAGGCCTGGGAGGGTTTCACACTGGCCGGCCGCTGAATCCGTCGCCGTGCCGGAAATCGCTGCGCATCCCGCCGCGCATGTGGTTGCGTGATTCCCGTGGCACACCCCCTGGATCCGCTCGGCGGCGACGAGTTCACGGCGGTCCGTCGACCAGTGCGCACCACTGACGTCGTGGAGCGGCCATCGGATCTGACGGCCGAGTGGCTCACGTCGGCGATCGGCACGCCGATCGCGGGATTCACCTACGAGCGCATCGGCACCGGGCAGATGAGCGAGTGCTATCGCGTCGAACTGGCCCACGCTGGCAGCGACATCGGGCCGGCATCGGTGGTTCTCAAGGTGGCGGCGAGTGATCCGGTGAGCCGCCAGACCGGATTGGCGCTCGGGCTCTACGAACGCGAAGTGCGGTTCTACACCGACATCGCGCCCAACCTCGACGGGGGTCCCGTCGCGGCATGCTATTCCGCCGCCTTCAACGCCGACACCGGTGCCTTCCACCTGCTGCTCGGCGACGCGGGTCCGGCCGTGGTCGGCGACGAACTACGCGGCGCGACAGTCGAACAGGCCCTGCTGGCGCTTGCTGAGTTGGGCCGGCTGCACGCGCCTGCGCTCGGAGACCAGTCGATGGCGCAGGCCGACTGGCTGAACCGCGAGGCGCCGATGAACCAGGCGCTGATCGCCCAGCTGTACGCCGGATTCATCGAGCGCTATCGCGATCAGATCGCTCACGGAGCATCGCGCGGTGTGCGATCGACTGGTCGGCAGCTTCGACGGTTACCGGAGCTCGAAGTCCGGCGATTGCGCACGGGTTTGGTGCACGGCGACTATCGGCTTGACAACATGCTTTTCGGCCAGCCCGGTGCCGACCGCCCGTTGACGGTGGTGGACTGGCAGACGGTTGTTTGGGGTCCTGCGATGACGGATGTCGCCTATTTCCTCGGCGGCGCTCTGCCGGAGCGGCTGCGTCGCGAAAACTACGACGCGCTGCTGCGGGCGTACCACGACACACTGGGCCCCGAAGCGCCAATCAGTCTCGATGACGTTCGCGAGGGAGTGCGGCGACAGAGCTTTTTCGGTGTGATGATGGCGATCGTTGCGCCGATGCTTGTTGTTCAGACCGAACGCGGCGACGAGATGTTCATGACCATGCTGCGCGGCACTGCCAACACGTCCTCGATACCGAATGCGCTGGAGTTGCTGCCGGAACCTGTTGTGCGCGAACCGCTTACACCCGATCCGGCGGACGAACAGGCGCACCCCGCCGGCGACGAGCCGTTGTGGAGCGAGAGCTGGTACTTCGACTTCGCCGACCCGCAGCAGGGTATCGGCGGATGGGTGCGGCTGGGCCTGATGCCCAACGAGAACACGACGTGGATCAACGCTCTGCTGTGCGGACCCGACATGCCGACGATCGCACTGGTCGACTTTCACGACACCGGCGCGATCGAACTCACCCTGGACGCCACCGATCCCCTGCGGACATACACCGTGGCGGTGCGGGGGACCGGTCAGGCGTACGACGATCCGGCCGCATTGCTGCACGGTCTTCCAGGCAGGCCCGTCGAGGCGACGATGGATCTGGTCTGGACGACGTCGGGCATTCCGTACCAGTACCGGATAACACCGCGATACGAAATCCCGTGCACGGTGTCGGGGAGCGTGACCGTCGACGGCCGCGAGTACGCGCTGAACGGTGTGCCGGGACAGCGCGATCATTCCTGGGGTGTGCGCGACTGGTGGTCGATGGACTGGGTGTGGAGCGCACTGCATCTCGACGACGGCACCCATGTTCACGGGGTCGACCTCCGAATACCGGGCGCCCCGCCGATCGGCATCGGCTACCTACAGCGACCCGGTGAGGCGCTTGTCGAGCTGCAGGCGGTCGCGGCTCGGGAAACATTCGCCGACAACGGCTTACCGATCTCGACCGAGATCACCTTCAATCCGGGTGAACTCATCGCAACCATCGACATCCGCGGTCATGCGCCGGTGCTGCTGACGTCGCCGGACGGACGGATCAGCCACTTCCCGCGCGCGTGGGCCACGGTCACCACCGCCGACGGCCGCACCGGCGTCGGCTGGGTGGAATGGAACCGCAACCAGCCCTCCGTCTAGTACCGCGAGCGTGCGTGTCTGAGGCGGACACGCCGGTGAAATTGCGGAGTTTGCGCACGCTCACGCAAGGCTGGGCGTGCTCAGCGTGGTCCGTACATGATGAGTCCCACGCCGATCAGACACACCGCGGCGCCTGCGACGTCCCAACGGTCGGGCCGGAAGCCGTCGGCGACCATGCCCCAGAGCAACGATCCGGCGATGAAGACACCGCCGTAGGCAGCGAGCACCCGGCCGAAATGCGGATCGGGTTGAAACGCCGCAACGAATCCGTATGCACCCAGTGCGATCGCACCTGCCCCGATCCATAGCCAACCGCGGTGCTCACGCACGCCTTGCCAGACTAGCCACGCGCCGCCGATCTCCAGCAGCGCGGCGAGCACGAACAACGAGATCGACTTGAACACCATCACGACAGTCAGCGTGCCGCGAGCGTGCGCAAAACGCGGTAAAACCGCGGCGTGTCGGCCTCAGACACGCACGCTCGCGAGAAGGGTTAGGAATACTCGCGGGGAAATCAGGTGAGGTGGGCGCTGTCGTCGTCCAGGTCGTCTCGGCTCAGTCCCATCGGAGTCGCGGCGGGAACGTCGCCGGCGGACACCACCTTCCGGGTGATGGGCGTCAGGCATCGAAAGAGTGTTTCGACCTCCTCGTCGTCCAGCACGTTGAGCGCCTGCAATGCCAGCACGTCGGTGGTGTCCTCGATGCGCTGCTTGAGTTCGCTGCCCGCGGAAGTGAGTTCGTCGTTTTCGTCGAGCAGGCCACGGCGGATCAATCGGTCGCCGTACAGGCGCCACTGTTCGTCGTCGTAGTCGCGGCTGCGCATGATGAATTCCTTGGGCACCCGGCCGGCCGCTGCGTGCAGCACGTTGCACTCGCGGCCGGAGATCCCCAGCGCCGCCAGCACGGCCACATGTCCGTCACCGCGCTGTTCGCGCAGCAGTGTGACGGCGTGCCACAGCTTGGCCACGGGTTCGTCGGGCCAGTCCAGCGCCAGGTTGGCCGCGAACAATGGTCGGCCGTCCAGTGCAGCGTCGCGGGCCACCTTGGCCGCCAGGTCCGCGGCGGTGCGCACATCGTCGTCGTCGCCGACGCCGTAGCGGCGCAGCGCGGCCACCGCCGATTCCTCGCGAGCACACAACGTGTTGGCCGGCGAGGCGAACTCCCATGCCGCGGGCAGTGCCTTCGCGACGCGTTCCGGCGCGAAGTTGTAGAACGCGGCCGTCACCACCTCCGTCGGTACGACGCCGAACGGCGCCGAACGGGCCGCGAAGTACCCCATCCAGAAACCGCGGAACCCGAGGCTGCCGAGCGCAGTACGGGCTTCCGGCGCGAAATAGGTCACCGCGTGCACCGGTTCGAGACGATCGAAGAAGCGGCGAGCGAGTCTGGGTTGCCTGTCCACTTTCGCAGTTAACCATTCGGTTTCCATGCGAACGGTGATTCCGGCCCTGGGCTGTGTGGAACCCGCGGCTGCGCTGGTCGCCGGGTGCGGCTTCGCCGGGGGACTGAACACCGCGCCCACCGTTTGCAAGGACGCGCTGCAAACCGAGATCGCCGCGCGACTCACCAATGCCGGCGAGCATCCCCAGTCGGTCACATGCAAAGAGGATCTGGTTGGCGAGGTCGGCCGCACGGCCCACTGTGACGTGGTGTTGAGCCCGACGAACAGCTTCGAGCCGGTCGTCACGGTGACCGGGGTGGACGGCGCCACGATCGACTACGAGATGACACCGGCGGTGTCGAAGGAACAACGCGATCGACTTCAGCACCATCACGCCCCTCAGCCTGCCGCGAGCGACCCCAAAATGCCGTCAATCCGCGGCGTGTCGGTGTACAGACACGGTCACTCGCGGGGAAATCGAGCAGCCCTGATGATGAACTTCGACCTACAGCCGATCTGACGACGAAAACTCTTCGGTCACAGCGGATGCCGCCTCGTCGATGATCGCGCGCATCGCACGTTCGGCGGCTCCCTCGTCACGCATCCTGATCGCCCGCGCAACCTCGTCGTGCAGTTCGATGGCTGCAGGGTTGGGTATGTCGGGCATCATCCCGTGGTGTGTGCGGCCGGCCAGCACCTCGGCGACCACACCGTTCAGCGCCCGGAACATCTCGTTGCCGCTGGCCTCGAGCATGGTTTGGTGAAAGATCTTGTCGGCCAACAAATATGCGTCGAGGTCGCCCGACCGTCCGTGCACCACCATGTCCGATACGGCGGCCGCCATGATCCGGCAGTGATGGGGGTTGGCCCGGCGCGCCGCCAGTGCTGCCGCGGCAGGTTCGAATCCCCGCCTGAGCTCCGACAGCGAGAGCAACTGCGCGGACCGGTCGCCTGATTCCAGCCGCCAGCGAATCAGCAGGGGGTCGAAGACGTTCCATTTGTCCGCCGGCTGGATGGTGATGCCCACCCGCCGTCGAGACTCGACCATCCCCATCGATTCGAGTACGCGGACGGCCTCGCGCACGACGCCGCGCGACATGCCGTGCTGCGCGCTGACCCCGTCGAGCGTGATGACCTGGCCGGCGGGGTAGCGCCCGGACACGATCTCGGTGCCCAGCGCCGTGAGCAAACTGCCGTGCAGAGCACCGACGTTTGGTTGAGACGCCACCCATACATCTTGTCATACCCTTGCTGACGTTGTTAAAACCATATGATTTCACTACCCCCTTGCAATCATATGACTATTGAGGCAGGCTGTGTGACGTCAAGCACAAAGGGGTAGGTGGAACAGATGGCGTCACCAATCGTCGTCATGGGAGTCTCTGGCTCCGGGAAGTCGACCGTCGGCGCGGCACTGGCGCAGCGATTGCGCGTGCCGTTCGCCGATGCCGACGATTTTCACCCGCCGGCCAACATCGCCAAGATGACTGCAGGCGAAGCGCTCGATGACGACGACCGATACCCGTGGCTGGATGCGATCGGGGAGTGGCTGGCTCGACATGACGGCGACGGCGGCGTGATGAGCTGCTCGGCGCTCAAGCGCAAATACCGCGACCAGTTACGCCGTCATTGTCCCGACACCGTATTTCTCCACCTCAGTGGCACGCCCGAGGTCATCGGCAGGCGCCAGGCCAGCCGCCCGGGACATTTCATGCCGGCCTCGCTGCTGGCTTCCCAGTTCAAAACGCTCGAACCACTCGAAGCCGATGAGGGCGGCGTCACCATCGATGTCGATCAGGACATCGATTCCGTCGTCGAAAGCTATGTCGCCTCAACCAATACGCGTGCAACCGAACAGGAGAACCGATGACTCCGGCCTTGACCATCCTCGCCGCCGACACCGAGCTGGCGGAGCCCGTCGCGGGCGGCTTGCGGTTGGTACTCGCAGCGCTCGCGGGCATCGCGCTTATCGTCGTGTTGATCACGGTCGCCAAGCTGCACCCGTTCATGGCGCTGATCTTCGGCGGCCTGACCGTGGGCCTCGTCGCCCAGGGACCCAAGAGCATCGGCGACGTTCTCGAGTCGTTCGCCAGCGGATTCGGGACCACTGCGGCCGGGGTGGGCATCCTGATCGCGTTGGGCGCCATGTTCGCCAAGTTGCTTGCCGACTCTGGTGGCGCCGACGAAATCGTCGACACCATCGTCGGTCACGCGTCACCGCGCGCGCTGCCGTGGGCCATGGCGTTGGTCGGGTCGATCATCGGGTTGCCGATGTTCTTCGAGATCGGTCTGGTGCTGCTGATGCCGGTCATCTATCTCGTCGCGAAGCGTTCCGGACTTTCGCTCATCACCGTCGGAATTCCCGCACTGGCCGGGTTGTCGGCCATGCACGGCTTGGTGCCGCCCCACCCCGGACCATTGACAGCGATCGACTTGCTCGGTGCGGACCTGGGCATCACGCTGGCACTCGGTGTCGCGGTGGCGATTCCGACCGTGATCGTGGCCGGTCCGCTGTTCGGCAAACTCGCCGGACGCTGGGTCGTCCTCGACGTGCCCGACCGGTTCGATGCCGACGATTTCGCCGCCGACGGTTCGGGCGGCCCGACGACGGCCGTCGACGAGTCGGGCGACGGCACCCGCACGGTGACACAGACCGAGACGCGGGCACCGGAACGCCGCCGGCCGTCCTTCGGCATGACGATGTTCAGCGTGCTGCTGCCCGTCGGATTGATGATGGGCAAGGCGTTGGTGGACATCTTCATCGAGGATGAGGACAACCTGGTGCGTTTCACTTTCGACACGCTGGGGCGCCCGCTGATGGCCCTCCTGATCGCCGTCGTCGTCGGTATTTTCACGCTGGGCGGGGGCGCGGCCATGACCCGCGACCAGATCACCAAATGCATCGAAACGTCGTTGCCCCCGGTCGCGGGCATCATCCTGATCGTCGCCGCCGGTGGCGGTTTCAAGCAGGTGCTGGTCGATACCGGCATCGGGACCAAACTGGCGGAATGGGCTACTGCGGCCAACATTTCGGTCATCCTGCTCGCCTGGGTGTTGGCTGTATTGATCCGTCTTGCAACCGGTTCGGCGACGGTGGCCACCATCACCGCGTCTTCGCTGATGCTGGGTCTTGTCGAGGGGATGAGTACGGGCGAGATCTCGCTGGTCGTGTTGGCTGTCGGTGCGGGATCGCTGTTCTTCTCCCACGTGAACGACGCAGGCTTCTGGTTGGTGAAGGAGTACTTCGGGATGAGCGTCGGTCAGACCATCAAGTCGTGGTCGATCATGGAGACGGTGCTTTCCGTCACCGGACTGGTGTTGGTGCTGATCCTCGGGATCTTCATATGACCCCGAGGCGGCGTCAGCCCTTGACGACCTGAGTGCCGCCTGCGAGTTCGTCGTGCTTGCCCTGTTTGGTAGGGCTGCCGTTGATGGTCACCGCGATGATGATGATCGCGACGAATCCCAGCAGTCCACCGACGAACGGAACGATCGGCAGCAGCGTCCAGGAGTTGCGGATCGCTGACTGCGCGGCGGTCGGCTTTGTTGCTCCGCCGGGGCCGTGGACGCTCAGGCCCAGCAGCTTCTTGCCCGGCGTCGATCCTATGGACACCTCGAATGCTACGAAGTAGACGAACATCAGCAGGCCGGTGAACAAGCCAGTCACCCAGAAGTTGGACAGCGAGTCGGTGATGAAGATGAGCACCCAGCTGACGATGCCGACGAGGATGCCGTCGATGATGCGGGCGACCCAGCGCAGAAGTAGTCCACCCGGCTCACCACTGCCGGCAGAGGGATAGCCGCCCGGTCCGCCGTACTGGCCGGGCTGAGGGTTGAAGTCGCCGGGTGCCGTCATCAGATTGCCTTTTCTCCCACGGGGTGTCAGGGAGTCAATCTACCGCCGGCATCGGCGGAAACGAGCCTGTTTAGCGCGCGATGATCATGAACGCAGGCGCTTGCGCTCCTGCTTGACCTGCTTGCGTCCCTGCTTCACCTGTGTGCGTGCGGTATCAGCAAGGTCTGTTGCGCGGTCGCGTGCGGTCTCGGCAAACTCGGGTGCGCGATCGCGGGCGACGTCGGCGATTTCGGCGCTGCGTTTGCGCGCCAGTTCGGCCAGTTCCGGACCGCGTTCGCGGGCGACGTCGGCGATTTCGGCGCTGCGTTTGCGCGCCAGCTCCGCCAGTTCCGGTGCCGCGTTCGCGGGCGACGTCGGCGATTTCGGCGCTGCGTTTGCGTGCCAGCTCGGCCAGTTCCGGTGCGCGTTCGCGGGCGACGTCGGCGAACTCGGCACCCCGTTCGCGTGCCACGTGTGCGAGTTCGCGGCCGCGTTCGGCCCCGACCTGCAACCCGTGACCGACCTTCTCGGCGAGTTGGCTGTCGGCGAGAGCCCCGCCGGTGGCGGCGCCGACCGGTAGTGCCGCGGTGACGGAGTCGGACACCTTGTGCGCGGCGCGCCGTCCGCGCCATCCCAGCGACGGCTTGCCCTCGGTGTCGACGGCGGCGATGATCAGCCCGCCGATGAGGCTGATGTCGGTGAGGAACGCGCGGCGTTCGTCGGCCTTGCGCTGCGGATCCGTTTCATTCCAGAACGTATGTCCGCCAAGGCTGCCCGGCACGACGCTGAGCGCCAGTGCCGCCGATGCCAGCTCGCGGCAACTTGCCGCTCGCAAGCAGCAGACCGCCGCCGATCTGCACGCCCGCGGTGACGCGGGCCACGGTCTCAGCGTTGGAGGGAACATTGGTGCCGACGGGGTCGGGCAGTTTGCTCAGCCCCTCGAGTGTGGGGCGCGCCGCGTCGGCGGCGGACTTGGGGCTACGCAGGGCATCGACGCCGCGGGCGATGAAGGCCGCTGACAACATCGGGCGGGCAACACGTCGGATCAACATGGACCAGGTGTTCCCCGGTCAGGGTGGTCACAAACGTCAATAAGAGGTGTCGCGTAGGTGCCGGTCCCGCAGCGGCATCGCGTACCAGAAAGCGATAAGCGCCACCAGTGTGCATCCGCCGGCGATCCAGGCGCCGGTTCTACCCACCACGCTGTCGAAGATGACGACGGCTACACCGGCGAGGGCCGTGCCCAGCAACATCGTGCCGACGATCGCGTACTTGTGTGAGACGGCCACCAACGTCTCCAGCCGATGCCGCCGGAACAGCACCCGGTGCATGCTGACCGGAGCGACCAGCAACACCGTCGCGCCGATCGAGCAGGAGACCGTCACGAGGTAGACGGTGCGCATGACGGCGTCGAGCTCGGCGAAACGGGGCTGGAAGGGCAGGATGAGGAGAAATCCGGTCAGCAGCTGGACACCGGTCTGGGCGACCCGCAACTCCTGCAGCAGGCTCGACCAATTGCGGTCCAGCCGTTGTGCTTCCGTTTCGTCGCGGTCGTCGTCCCAACGCTTTTCGGCGTCCGGGTCTTCGATGTCCACATCGCGGATTCTCGCACCGCGGTTGTCAGGTCCGCGCCCGGATTGATGCATTTAAACCGCGCTGTAGCGCAGCAGGGTGATGCCCGACGTGAAGGATTTGGGCGGTTCGACCAGGCTGAGTCGCGGAATCGCGGCGCCCTCGGGGAACAACCGCCGTCCGCTGCCCTGCACCGTCGGATAGACGAACAGCCGGTACTCGTCGACCAGTCCCGCGGCGATCAACGCGTGCCCGAGGCTGATGCTTCCGGTCAGCACGATGTCCCTGCCGGGCTGCGCCTTCAGCTTCTGAGTCTGCTCGACGGGGTCGCCGGCCAGCACTGTCGAGTTCTCCCATTCGGGATCGGTCATCGTCGAGGACACCACATACTTGGCGACCTTGTTCAGGTAGGCCGTGACGCCGGTGGCATCATCGCTCTGGTTGGGCCAGTAGCCGCGGAAGTCCTCGAACGTTTTACGCCCGACGAGCAACGCATCGGCCTCGGCGTCCTGTCGGTGTGATTCGGCGAGCAGGTCCTCGTCGGCGAGTTGGGGGTCGAACCAGTTGCCGAGCATTTCGATGGCCCCGTCCACGGTGATGTTCTGGGTGATCACGAGCTTTCGCATGGTGAGGTAGACCCGATACGCACTCCGAACTCATCGGCGTAGCGTCGGCTCCGTGGCTCTCGTCGCGGGCATCGACTCATCCACCCAGTCCTGCAAGGTCGTCATTTGCGATGCGGACACCGGCGCGATCGTCCGCTCGGCGACCTCGCCGCACCCGGACGGCACGGAGATCGATCCGCAGCAGTGGTGGGCGGCCCTGCAGGCGGCCATTACCGCCGCGGGCGGCCTCGACGATGTCGCGGCGGTGTCCGTCGGCGCGCAGCAGCACGGCATGGTGTGCCTCGACAGCGCAGGCGCTGTCGTGCGAGATGCACTGCTGTGGAACGACACTCGGTCTGCTGAGGCAGCCACAGACCTCGTCGCCGAATTGGGCGCCCAGGAGTGGGCGAACCGCGTCGGGGTGGTGCCGGTTGCCGCGATCACGGCGGCCAAACTGCGCTGGGTCGCCGATCATGAACCCGCCCATGCCGATGCAACGGCGGCGGTGTGCCTGCCGCACGACTGGCTGACGTGGCGGCTGAGTGGTTCGACCGACATCGGCGACCTGCGAACCGACCGCAGCGACGCGAGTGGAACCGGCTACTTCTCGTCGGAATTCGACGGTTACCAGTTCGATCTGCTCGAGTTGGCGATGCGTGGCAGGCGACCTGCTCTCCCGGAGGTGCTGGGTCCGTCGCAACAGGCGGGGGAGGCGGCGACGGGAGCCGTTCTCGGGCCCGGCGCCGGGGACAACGCCGGGGCCGCCCTCGGCCTGGGCGCCGGCCCGGGCGACTGCGTCGTCTCGCTCGGAACGTCGGGTGTCGTCAGTGCGGTGGGTGACGCTGCGCCGCATGATCCGGACGGGATCGTGGCGGGATTCGCCGACGCCACCGGGCGACACTTGCCGCTTGTGTGCACACTCAACGGAGCACCGGTGCTGGCCGCCGTCGCCACGATGCTCGGCGTGGACTTCGACAAACTGGACCGGCTGGCACTGTCAGCGCCTGCGGGGGCCGAGGGCATCACGCTCGTACCGTATTTCGAAGGCGAACGGTCGCCGAACCTTCCCGAGGCCGCAGGTGCGCTGCAAGGTGTGACAACGCGGAATCTCAATGCCGCCAACGTCGCTCGAGCCGCCGTCGAGGGTCTACTCAGTTCGATGGCGTACTGCATCGACAGGATCTCCGCGCACGGCGTCGACGTGCAACGGATCATCCTGGTGGGCGGGGGAGCGCGATCGGAGGCGGTACGGAGTATCGCGCCTGCGCTCTGGAATGCGCCCGTGCATGTGCCGACGCCCGCGGAGTACGTCGCCCTGGGTGCCGCCCGGCAGGCGGCGTGGACGCTCTCACAGGATGATTCGCCGCCGCCGTGGTCGTTCGGAATCACCTCGACATTCACGGCGGAACCCACGCCGCACGTCCTCGAGCTGTATCGGGCGGCTCAGCCGCTCACACTGGGGCAGTGAACTATGCCTGGGAGCGGTTGGCGGACGGCGTGTCTCGCTGTCGCCTGCCGTTCCTCGACGTGACGGTCGGCCTGGTCTGGAGCCGAACGGGAGCCGTGCTGATCGACACGGGCACGACACCGACCGAAGCGCGCGCGATCCGTGATGATGTGGAGGCCCTCGCGGACCGCGAGGTGAGCCATATCGTGTTGACCCACAGCCACTTCGACCACGTTCTGGGCTCATCGCAATTCGACGGTGCCGCCGTGTACTGCGCGCCTGCGGTGGCCGCGGCGATGGTCGATGACCCTGACCTTCTACGCGCCGACGCCGTTGCGCACGGGGCGAATCCGAAGGAGGTGGACGAGGCAGTCGCCGCGCTGCGGCCACCGCAACACCCGGTGCGGTCGGCCGTCATCGATATCGGCGATCGCGTTCTTGTCGTCAGCCATCCGGGCCGTGGACACACCGACCACGACCTGATCGCCACCGTCACCGCTGCCGGCCGGACCGTGGTCTTCTGCGGCGACCTCGTGGAGGAGTCCGGCGATCCGTGCATCGGCGCGGACTCCGATCCGCCGGCGTGGCCCGCCACGATGGACCGTCTGCTGGAGGTGGGCGGCGAGAACGCGGTCTACGTGCCCGGCCACGGTGCGCTGGTCGATTCGGGCTTCGTTCGCCGCCAGCGCCGATGGCTCGCGGACCGACTGTGACGAACTCCAACCGGCAACTGTGACGTAGGTCATTGCTTGACCTGGCCTAGTTAGGTCACCCTTACCATTCGCTCTACTAACGAATGGCTGGAGGTGCGATGAGGGCCGACCTCGAATTCGCCTACGACTTGACCCTCGACGAGGCTCGGCGGCGCTCCGCGGTGCTGGAGGCGATCGGCGACGACTGGGACCCCGTCGCGGTCCTCGCCGAGGAAGAACGGGCTTACGAGATGCTGTACTCCGGTCTCGATGACGAGCAGCAGCGGATCTACGACGAGCTCGTCAGCGCCGGTGTCCTGCCAGATCGGACGGTCGCCCGTGTTGCCGATTGATCCGACCGCCGACCGTTCACGGCGTGCGTGGTTGCCCTGCCCGTGCTGCGACCACGCCACCAGATGCGATGACTGCCACGAGCGCAAGAACTGCGCCACGCACTGGCAGTACCTGCTGAGCAACAAGGGCACGCTGGTGCATCTGCAGTGCTCCGACTGCGGTTACCTGTGGTCGACCGACACGCGGAAACGTGCGCGGCGACAGCGCCGCGCGGCCTGACGGGCTACTCGCCGGCCTCGGGCCGCGGCCACTTCGGACGTGGCAGATCCTGCCCCGGAGGAGGCCGCATCCGGTCCAGCACCACCCTCAATGGTGGCCAGTCGGCTCTACCCCGGCGCGTGACCGCATACGCGGTCAACACCGCTTCCGGTTCCGAGATCGGTAGCACCTTGACGCCCCTGCCGGTCGGACGGCCGATCGGCAAAAGGCCGACCCCGTAACCGGCGACGATGAGGTCCTCCACCAGATCCAGGCTGTCGATCTCGTGTGCGATGCGGGGCGCGAATCCGGCGAGTGACGCCAACGTGCGAACCGCCGTCTCGTCAGCTGTATTGCGGGAGTTGACAATCCACGTCTGATCCGCGTAGGCGCCGATGTCGGCGGGTCCGTCGGGAGAATCCGCGGGGACACCCAGCCCCCATGTGATCGACCACAATGCCTCCGTCTGCAACACGGGGCCGGGGGAGGCGGGCGCCAGGTTGTAGTCGTAGGTGAGCGCCAGGTCGAGGTCGTCGTCGGTCAGCAGCGCGAAGGCCTCGATCGGCTCGTACTCTCTGACCACCATTTCCACGTTCGGGTACTTCTCGGCGAGGTCGGCGACGATCGGCAGCAGCGAGACGCGGATGCCGGTGGCGAACCCTCCCACGCGCACGGTGCCCGACGGTTCCGCGTCGGGATCGAGGTCCAGGCGGGCACTGTCGATGGCCGCGAGGATGGTGACCGCGTGGTCAGCCAGCCGCAGGCCCGCAGGTGTCAGCCGGACGCGACGACCGTCAGGCTCTATCAGTTGCGCGCCGGTTTCGGATGCCAGCGCGGCGATCTGCTGGGACACCGTCGATGTCGTGAGGTGGTGGGCGTCGGCGACGGCCCGCATCGAGCCCAGCCGAGAAAGGGCCAGCAGGTGTAGGGTCTCAAACTTCATGGCGAACGGCGATCGGCTGACTAGCGGTTGTGTGGTTGTCTCATGCACGTGGCGACCGGTTCTGTCTCATTATCGTGGCGAATTTTTGTTCATCACTACTGCGGCTACAACGGCCCGACCGCCACCTTCGCCAGCACACATCAGGTACAACCGCGGCGGTTCAGGGAACGAATCGTCAAAGCCCAAGCAGATGTAGACGGCAGAAGAAGAAGTAGAAGAAGAAGAACGGACGAACAACGTCAGCCATGCACACGTTGGGTGTATCTGGTGGGCCCGACCGAACGAGAGACGTGACCAGCTGTGCACCTTCCTGATCCACTCTCGGCCTCACGAAAGTTGCGCCACCTCCGGGCTCTCGTCATCAGCACCAAATCGTCGGAACAAGACCGTCAGGCTGTTGCATCAGTTGCACCTGTCGCGGTTCAGCACGACATAACGTGGTCAACATCTACTGTCGTCTTATCTGTAGTTCGAATCACGGTGTAGCCGACCACCAGACGCTTTGCCAGCAGCACGAACTGCAAGTGAGTGATATCCCCTGGCAGCAGTCCGGGGCTGTCGGCCGGATGAAGTTGATCCGTTATTCTGCGCGCTCTGCCCGCGCCGCCAGCGCGGCGATCACCTCGGGGAAGTCGGCGCTCACGGCAGCACCATGTCAGCAGCAACCCCGTCCGGACCTTCGGCCACGCAACGGTATGTGATGCGAACGCCACCATCCGCGCGGGGCTCTTAGAGGTTAACCCGTGTCGTGAGGATCACACCCGGGCGGGGTTCCTGTTGGTGGTGTCGGTCGGGCAGACTGGTCGGTGGAGGGGAGTATTCCTTCGCTGCAGTGTCGTCATTACGTCGTCTGTCATCGGGCGATCGATCTGCGGGTCGCCACGGTCGCCGTGGCGGTGGAAGAGACCTCCGGTGTGTTTATTGACGACCGGAGGCCTTTTGATGCATGTAACCCTGTTTGAGTGGATCGTCACCCTAGGGGTGACGATCGCTATTCTCCTGTTCGACGTGGTGGTGATTGGGCGTCGAACGCACGAACCCACGATGCGCGAGTGCGCGATCGCGCTGTCGATCTATGTCGGACTGGCGGTGCTGTTCGGCGGCTGGGTGTGGTTTCACCACGGTAGTCAGTTCGGGGTGGAGTTCTACGCCGGCTGGCTGACCGAATACAGCCTGTCGGTGGACAATCTGTTCCTATTTTTGATCATCATGGCCAGCTTTAAGGTGCCCAAGAAGTACCAGCAGCAGGCGCTGCTGGTGGGCATCATCCTGGCGTTGATCTTCCGCGGCATCTTCATCGCGGTGGGAGCGGTGGCCATCAACCAGTTTTCGTGGGCGTTCTACGTGTTCGGCGCCTTTCTGGTCTACACCGCGATCAAGCTGGTCCGCGACACTGACCACGACGACGACGCGGACAACGCGGTGGTGCGTTTCGCGCAGAAGCACCTGAGCATGACCGACAAGTGGGAGGGCCTACGGCTGTGGGTCAACGAGAACGGCAAGCGGCTGATGACGCCGATGTTTCTGGTCATCATCGCGCTGGGCACCACCGACCTGATGTTCGCACTGGACTCGATTCCGGCGATCTACGGCCTGACCCAGCAGCCGTACCTGGTGTTCACCGCTAACGTGTTCGCGTTGATGGGCCTGCGGCAGCTGTACTTCTTGCTGGGTGACATGCTCAAGCGGCTGGTCTACCTGTCGCAGGGGTTGGCGTTCATCCTGTTCTTCATCGGGGTGAAGCTGGTGCTGCATGCGTTGCACGAAAACGAGTTGCCGTTCATCAACGGCGGCCAGCACGTGCCGGTGCCGGAGATCCCGACCCTGCTCAGCCTGGGCGTGATTGGGGGGACGCTGGTCATCACCACCGCCGCCAGCCTGTACAAGACCCGCGTGAAAGACGTGAAGACCCCGTTAGAGTCCGGCGGCGCCACCATCGACCCCGCTAGCTCGGCTAACTCGTTGATGGTAAAGCGGTAACGGGACTCAAACCGTGAGCGTCCGCGTGCAGCTGGGACGGCCGCATCGAGGCCGCAGGGCGTCAGCGGCGGCGATCGGGGTGCGCCGCCGCAGGCCAGGCGCCGACACGGACCTGGGCGACAAGGTGTTCCGTTGACCACGCGCACCGGACTCATGCGGACTTGATGAGCTTGAACGCCGGTCAGCCGCAAAGGTGCGCCGCGGATGCACGCGTTCTTGGGGGTTGGCAGGGCCCGACAGACGATTCACCTGCTAGCGCCAGCGGTCTGTCTCAGAGACGACGTGCGGGGCATTCGGTTAAGCCGCCGCGCGCCAGGCTTCGTGAGTGCGGTTGCGCCAGCATGGGTGTTTCATCGCGTGGCGGATGGCGCCCCGCGAGAGCGAAGGGAAGCGATGACGGTGCCGCAGGCACCCGTCGAGGCCGTTGGCTTCGGGGCTGAGCGGCCGTGCGATGAGTCCCCGTCCGACGCGGAACCCTCCAATAGTCGGCCGGGCATGTGGCCCGGCGATCACCCAATGCGGACGCGATGAGCGTCATCCTGACCCTGTTGTCGGCGCTGGGCTTTCTTGTCCTGACGGCTGGGACCGCGCTGTTCGTCGCGGCTGAGTTCTCGCTGACCGCGCTCGAACGCAGCACGGTCGATGCCAACGCCCGCCCCGGTGGGCGCCACGACAAGCTGGTGCAGTGCGCGCATCAAACCCTGTCGTTTCAGCGGTACGTGTAAGCCGGACTAGTTCAGGCGCATCGGCCAGACCCGTGTGTTGCAAGCGGTTGCCCCATTGGGATGTGGTCGCGTTTGGTGTACCCGGTGTAACCGGGCGCGCCCGGCCGATCTTCGTTGCCGGGTCGGTGATCTCGCGCCATTTGGCGATCCAACCAGGAAGGCGCGCCATCGAGACCAGCACGGAGAACATTAGGTTGGGGAAGTCAATTGCTCGATAGATCTCGGGTCAGCGGCGCGGTCGGCTCGGGGAGGTTATTCGCGCCGTTTGGGCGTACGCGCTTGCTACCTCGCGAAGGACGTCGCGCATGACCGCCTCTGCGGGCGCGTGCACGCGGTCGTGGCGGTGTGCCACGAGCACGCGGCGCGACGGTGCCGTGCTTCCGAGAGAGATGACTCGGACGTCTGGATGCCGGTTTGTTATTGCGGTCAGCGGCGCCAGGGCTATTCCGAGCCCGACGCTGACCATGGCCTGTAATTCCCAGTAATCATTGGCGTAGAACGAAATCTTCGGCTCAAAGCCGGCCGCGTGGCAGGCTTTGAGAAGCACTTCGACGACGGGATGGTTGTTCGCCCGAACGACCCATTGTTCGTCCGCAAGCTTGTTCATGGTGATGCTGCGGCGCCGTGCGACCGGGTGGTTGTTCGCTACGACCAGCATGGTGGGGTCGTCCAGTATGGGTGTTAGGTCGTATCTGTCTGGCGGTATGCGATTCCAGTCGTAGTCCCACAGGAGGCTGAGGCCGAGTGTCCCGTTGTCGAGCATTTCGGTGAGCGGGTCGAACCATGCACTACGGACGCTGAGTTCGATACCAGGATGCAGTGCGCGAAAGGCGATGATCGCCCGTGGCAGCAGTGAACTGCCGATGCTGGGGAACGTACCGATGGTGAGATGTCCCCGGTGAAGGCCCACGATTTCAGCCAAATCGGCTTCGGCGGCGCCTATCTGGCGTTCGACCCGCCGGGCGTGCTGCGCCAGTAGCGCGCCCGCCTCGGTCGCCGTGACTCCGCGGGGTTGGCGCTGCAGCAGGGGTTGTCCCACCTCAATCTCGAGCTGGCGTAATTGCTGGGAGACCGCGGATGGGGTGTAGTTGAGGGCGGTCGCTGCGGCGGTTATGGAGCCGGCCTCAACGACTTCGGCTAGCAGGACCAACTTTCTCACGTCGAGCATGGGCATCCCCTTTCTGCCTTAAGCAACGCTACATGTATGTGAAGAATCCTGTGCTAGTGCTGTCGAATCCTCGGCGCAATACTTTAGGCGTATTAACCGCCGAACTGCCCTCACAGATGGGGCCGAGGGGTGTTTGAGATGGCCGACATCGCTGCGACCTGGATGCGTGGAGGCACCAGCAAGTGCTGGGTCTTCCAACGAGACGAGCTCGAGGTGCCGGGCTGGTCGAGGGATGACGTGCTCCTTCGGGTGTTCGGGAGTCCCGATCCACGCCAGGTCGACGGCGTTGGCGGCGGCACGTCAACGACGAGTAAGGCGGTCATCGTCTCACCGTCGGCTGCAGGCACCGACTGGGACGTTGACTACACCTTTGCGCAGGTCGGCATCGAGGAGCAGCGGGTCGACTGGGGCAGCAACTGCGGCAACTGCTCGTCGGTCATCGGCCTGTACGCGGTCCGCAACGGCTGGGTTCCGGCGGTGGACGACGAGACCGTCGTACGAGTGCACAACACCAATACGGGTCAACTGATCATGCTGCACGTCCGCACCCCCGGCGGTGTCGTCGACGAGACAGGGACAGAGTTGATCCCGGGCGTGCCGTTCCCGGGCATCAGCGTGCAGTTGTCGTTCGTCGACCCGAGCGGAGTCACGACCGGAGCCCTGTTTCCGAGCGGCAGCGTGACCGACACCCTGGACGGCCCCGACGGTCCGGTGGAGGTGACACTGATCGACGCGGGGGCGCCCGTTGTCATCGTGCCGGCCGATGCTGTCGGACTCACCGGCGATGAGACACCGTCGGAGATGGATGCCCGCCCCGACGTACTGGCCCGGCTCGAGGACCTGCGCCGGCAGGGCGCGGTGAAGATGGCGCTGGCCGCCGACAAGGCGTCCGCTGCGCGCGCCATCCCGAAGCTCGCGCTGGTCGCGGAGGCCTCCGGCGACGACGCCGACCTGACCGTTCGGATGGCGTCGATGGGGAAGGTGCACCCCGCGCTGGCCATCACCGGCAGCGTCGCGCTCACAATGGCAGCCCGCGAGCCCGGGTCGGTCATCGCACAACGGATGCCCGCCCTGACGGGCGAGGAGTTCCGCATGGCGACGCCTGCGGGGGTCGTGACGACCTGGACGGGCGAGCACTCTGGTGCGCCGTTCGTCCGCGTTCTCCGCACGACGCGTCGACTTGCCGAGGCCACGCTGATCCTTCCCGATCGCGAAGTCACACCTGCGGCAGCAGTCAGCACAGATCCGTCGACGTCGTCGCACTCCAGCGTTCAGCGCACACACGAAAGAGTTGGTGGCGACCGATGAACCACAGCGCGGACTCCCCGTCCGAGGACACGGCAGCCACGCCGCCCTCATCGCAGGTCGAGCACATCGAGCATCCTCCGGTGGACCGCAAGGTATCGGTCACGATCATGGCCGTGTTCATTGCGCTCGCCGTCGCGGCCGTTGTCTTCGGCGGTAATTTGCTCAACCCGGCGAGCTCCACGACGGACGGCGACTACGCCGGCGAGACCGTGGAGGTGCTCATCCCGCTCGCCGAGGGTGGTGGCACCGACACGTGGGCGAGATTCGTCGGCACCGAACTCACCCGGACGATACCCGGCACACCCGGATTCAAGCCCGTCAACGAAGCAGGTGGTGAAGGCATCTCGGGCACCAACCGGTTCGTGGCGTCGGCCAAGGACGACGGAACCGAGTTGCTGGTCAGCACCGCGACCACTGTGGTGCCGTGGGTCCTCGGCCGGTCGGAGGTGACGTACGACTTCGACCGGCTGACGCCGATTCTGGCCAACGGCACCGGCGGCGTCATTTATGGCCGCACGGAGTCCGGCATCAAGAGTCCCGAGGACTTGATCAATCGTTCCGACCCACTCACGTTCGGCGGCATCAGCGCGACGGGTCTCGACCTCACGACACTCGTCGTCTTCGACCTGTTGGGCGCTGACGTCGAATCCATCTTCGGCTTCGAGGGCCGCGGACCAGTCAACCTGGCACTCCAACGAGGCGAGGTCGACCTCGACTACCAGACGACATCGGCGTACGGGGCCTCGGTCGAAGGCCTCGTCGAGGACGGCGACGCGGTCCCACTGATGGCGTTCGGACAGCTCGACGACAGCGGCAACGTCGTGCGAGACCCCAACTTCCCCGACATCCCCACCGTCGCGGAGGTCTACCAAACGCTGCACGGCAAGGCGCCGAGTGGGGAGAAGTTCGAGGCGTACAAGACGCTGCTCGGACTCACCTACACGTATCAGAAGGCGATGTGGGTCCCGCACGACACGCCACCCGAGGCGGTCAAGCTGCTGCGCGACTCCGCCGCTGAGCTGGCTGCCTCACCCGAGTTCGTGGAGTCAGCCGCAGAGGTCCTCGGCGGATACCCGTTGCTAGCGGGCGAGCAGCTCGAAGAACTGATCGGCGAGGCCTACACCGTGGACGAGAACGTGCGCAACTACGTCGTCGACCTGCTCGAGACCAAATACCAGATCAAGCTGAAGTAGGGGAGCCGATCATGCTCGAGTCTGCCCTGACGGCGCTGCAAGCGCTCGTCCAACCGCAGCAGCTCATCCTGCTGCTCGTCGGGGTCCTTGCCGGTCTCGTCATCGGCCTCATTCCCGGTCTCGGCGGCACCGGTGCGGTGGCGATCCTGCTTCCGGTGACCTTCGGCATGGAGCCCGAACAGGCGCTGGCACTGCTCATCGGTGCGCTGGCTGTGGTGCACACCTCCGACACCGTCGCTGCGGTCCTGCTGGGCGCACCGGGGTCCGCATCGGCAAGCGTCACCATGCTCGACGGCTATTCGATGGCAAAGCAGGGACAGGCCGCACGAGCGCTGAGCCTTGCGTTCCTGTCCAGCATGGCCGGCGGCATCCTCGGTGCCCTCGGACTGACAGTCGCGATCCCGCTCGCCCGGCCACTGGTCCTGTCATTCGGCAGCCCCGAACTGTTCATGCTAACCGTCCTAGGTGTGTCCTTGGCGGCGGTGCTCTCGCGGGGCAACGTCGCAAAGGGCCTGACAGCCGGCCTGCTCGGGCTGTTGCTCGGCATGGTGGGCACATCGCCGACGACCGCGGAGAACCGCTTCACGTTCGGCAGCCTATTCCTCAGCGATGGCCTGTCCCTGGTCGCCGTGGCGCTGGGCGTCTTCGGCCTCGCCGAGATCGCAGCCCGCGTCGGCCAGCGCGACAAGCCCGGCGAAGTGGTCAAACTGGGGGGCGGCTGGTTCGACGGAATCAAGGAGTGGCTCACCTACTGGACACACGTCCTGCGGGGAGCGGCCATCGGCATCTGGGCCGGTGTTCTGCCCGGCGTCGGCGCGACCGCCGGCACCTGGCTCGCCTACGGGCAGGCCGTCGCCACCGCGAAAGACAAGCGCAAGTTCGGCAAGGGTGACCCCCGCGGCATCGTCGGCCCCGAGGCCGCCAACAACTCCGTCGAGGCCGGCGATCTGATCCCGACGCTGCTCTTCGGCATCCCGGGCGGTGTGCCCGCCGCGATGCTGCTCGGCATGCTCCTTACCTACGGCATCCAGCCCGGACCCGCGATCATTTCCGACCACCTCGACCTCATGTATCTGATCGTGTGGTCGTTCGCGATCGCCAGCGTGCTCGGCGCCCTGTTCTGCTTCTTCTCAACCCCCGGTCTGGCGAAGATCACCAAGGTGCCGTTCGCCGTCCTGGGCCCCGGGCTGGTCGTCATCATGCTGCTGGGCGCCTTCCAGGAGAGCGGCCAGATCGGTGACCTCTGGATCATGATCGTGCTCGGCCTGTTCGGCTGGCTTCTCAAGGAGACCGGCTTCCCCCGCGCCCCATTCCTGATCGGCTTCGTGCTGGCCATCCCGCTGGAGCGCTACTACTTTCTCACCGACAGCGTCTACTGCCGGCGCCGAATGGATGCTGCGCCCCTGGGTGCTGGTCTTCATCGCCGTGCTCGTGATTCCCGGCATCCTCGCCCTCGTCAAGCGAATCCGCGCACGCCGAAAGATTGGCGCCGACGACGTGCACGCCGAACCGCCCCCGGAAGACGAGCACGAGGGCGAGCTGGCGGGGTCCATCTGGTCGCTGTCCGCCGCCGCCGGCATGCTCGCCATCTTTGTCGCCGCCTTTGTCGTGGCAACGTCATTCTCGCCCGAGGCCCGGCTAGTGCCCAGACTCGTCTGTGCCGGCGGAGCCATCCTGACCATCGTGCTCCTCGTCACGGAGCTCCGCAGCTGGCGCAAACGCTCCTCCCCGAGCGTCACGTGGACGCCTGACGTAGCGGTCGCGATGCGGACCTTCATCTGGATGGCCGCGTTCCTCGCGCTCGTCACACTCGGTGGGTACCTGGGCGCGCTACTGATCTTCGTCCCCGCTTTCCTGTTGTTCGTGTCCAGGGCGCGGCCGCGCACCGTGATCATCTACACGCTGACCATGGCGATCGTCCTGGCTGTCCTGCCCTCGCTGGTCCCCATCGACCTGCCGACCGGACTCATGTCGACGGTGGTCTAAGACACCGATCCCGACGATTCGACGGAAGGTCATCGACCATGACGATCATCGCTGGTTACCTAGCAACGCCTGAAGGCGAGGCGGCGGTCCAACGAGCGGGTGAGGAAGCGATCCTGCGGCGCCGCTCGCTCGTCGTGGTAGACCTCTCCTCGGACAGAGTATTAGTCGACGAGCGATCTCTCCCGGCCGAGGTCGAGGCCGTCCGTCAGCATGTTGTCGACGCTGGCCTTGAATTCCACCTTGAGCCGCCCACCGTACTCGACCCTGATGACGCGATCGTCCGCACTGCGCAACGCCGCGGTGCAGACCTCATCGTCATCGGGCTGCGCCATCGCTCCGCGGTCGGCACGCTGCTGTTCGGCAGTAACGCCCAGAATGTGGTCCTGCACGCTGACTGTGCGGTCCTGGTCGTCAAAGTGCCCGAGTGACGACGCGGCGAACCGATCACGCGAACTCGGATAGCGGTCGCCAATTCTTTCCCGAAGGTGAGTAGTCCATGGCAATGAATACCGACGGATCCATTACTCCCGAGGATGTCGCGGGTTCTGACGATGAGGCGCAGCCAGTCAGGCCGGGGCCGTTGGCAGGGCTGCGGGTACTGGATCTGGGTACGGTCTATGCAGCACCGATCACCGCCATGCTGCTGGGGGACTGGGGAGCCGATGTCATCAAGGTGGAGCATCCCCGGGGTGACCCGGCGCGAACGCACGGATTGTCGAAGGACGGGCACGGCTTGTGGTGGAAGGTGATCGCTCGAAATAAGCGAACCATCACGCTGAACTTCAGTAAGCCAGAAGGCCAAGACATTCTGCGCGGACTCGTCGCGCAGGCGGATGTGGTGATTGAGAACTTCCGTCCCGGAGTGATGGAGAAGTGGGGCCTGGGGCCCGAGGAATTGCAGAAAATCAATCCAGCACTGGTGGTGCTGCGGGTCACGGGGTTCGGGCAGAAAGGGCCGTACTCCAGCAGACGAGCGTTCGGCACCCTGGCCGAGGCGATGAGCGGCCTGGCGCATCAGACCGGCGAGGAGACCGGGCCCCCGACGTTGCCGCCGTTTGGATTGGCCGACGGGGTCGCCGCGTTGGCCGGTGCCTACGCGGTGATGCTGGCGTTGTATCACCGCGACGTGACCAAGGGCGGCGGGCAGGTCATTGACTTGTCGCTGTTGGAGCCGCTGGTGGGCATCCTGGGTCCGGGCCCCAGTGTCTATGACCAACTCGGGCTGGTCTCGGGACGCCATGGCAACCGATCGAGCAACAACGCCCCCCGCAACGCCTACCTCACCAGCGACGGCCGGTGGGTGGCGATCTCGGCGAGTGCCACCTCGGTTGCCGAACGAGTCATGAAGCTGGTCGGAAGGCCCGACATCGCCGAGCAGTCCTGGTTTTCCCGCGCCGGTGAGCGAGTCAAGCACGCGGACATGATCGATGCTCCGGTCGCTGAATGGATCGGTGCCCGGCCGATGGAGGAGGTCTCGGCGGCGTTTCAGGCCGCCGGCGCAGCGCTGGCCCCGGTCTATGACATCGAGCAACTCATGAATGACCCGCATGTTCAGGACCGCGACATGATCACCACCATCGAGGATGACGACCTCGGGCCGCTGAAAATGCAGAACTTGATCTTCAGGATGGGCAACACGCCCGGCTCGATCCGTCATGGCGGACGCCGCCTGGGGCAGGACACCGGCGACGTGCTCGACGAGTTGTTGGGGATCTCCGGCGATAAGCTCGATGAGCTCCGCGAGAACGGGGTGATCTGATGGACCGTAGTTACTTGTTCGCTCCGGGTCACAACGCGAAACTTCTGAACCGGGTGTTCGGCGCCGGTGCCGATGCGGTGATGCTCGACCTGGAGGATGCGGTCCCGCCGGATGCGAAGGTCACGGCTCGTGCGATGGTCGCCGAGGCCCTACTCGACCATCCCGCATGGGTCAGGGTGAATGCCGCCCAAACCGCTTGGTGTGAAGCGGATCTGGCCGCTGTGGCGGATCGAGCTTTTGGTATCCGGATCCCCAAGGTTGAATCTGCGGGCGATGTCGAGTGGGTGACCGCACGGGCGCCGGGTAAGCCCATCATCTGTGCTATCGAAAGCGCGCGCGGTGTGCTGGCGGCACAGGAGATCGCCGCAGTGCCCGGTGTTCGGTTTCTGGCGATGGGTGGTGTCGACCTGCAGCGCGACCTCAACACCTCCGGCGGGAACCTGCAAACCCTCTATGCGCGGTCACATCTGGTTCTGGCGTCGCGCGCGGCGGGGATCGAACCGCCCATCGACAGCGTCTTCCCCCTGCTCGAGGACACCGCCGGACTTCGCGACCAAGCCCAGTTCGCCCGCTCGTTGGGCTTTTTCGGTAAGTCGGCGATCCATCCGCGTCAGCTGGACACCCTCCATGAGGTTTTCACCCCTACCCAGGCCGAGATCGAGTGGGCCCAACAGGTACTTGCTGGGTTCGAGGCCACCAGCGGCGGCGGCTTTGCCCTTCCCAGCGGCGAGTTCGTTGATCTGCCCGTCGCCGACCGAGCCCGGCGCCTCCTTGAGATCGCGGGTTCTTCGGTGACGGGCGCCAACACCCCCGCGCCTGCGACAGCAGCTGGACCAGATCAACCCGGGTGAACAGGGCTACACCGATGATGCCGATATCATGCGACGCCGCGTTCGCCGGCCCCGGGTGTCGTCGCGGAAACCCTCCAGCTCTCGCCGCTCCGCGAGTTACCGGACCGGCGGCACCGTACACGTCGTCATCAACGGATGAGTACGCGAAGGGCAGCTCGCGCCGCTGCCGAACCGGCGGCTGGCCAACACGCTGGACGGCTACCCGAACGCCACCGAGTTCTTCTGGGTGCAGGAGGAACCGGCGAACCAGGGCGCGTGGCCGACCTTCGGCCTCGCGCTGCCGGAATTGCTGCCCGAGCACCTGACCGGACTCAAGCGCATCTCGCGGCGCGCGATGTCGGCGCCGTCGTCGGGGTCGTCGAAGGTGCACGCCGTCGAGCAGCAGGAAATCATCGACGAAGCCTTCGGCTGAGCCTCTTCTTTGCCGCGAGCGTGCGTGTCTGCACGGTGCCACGCCGACACCATCGGCACTCTGCGCACGCTCGTGGGTCGGTACCATCGGCACCGGGTAGCCTGCTCGACCCCAGGTCAGGTCTGTACCGTCAATGACGAGATGCAGGGTACTGCGACGACCGTCCTGGCCGCCGTTCTCGGCGGTGCGACCCGCGGGATCCCGGATCCGTGATCAACGTGTCGTGATCTGTCGCGCCGGCACCGCGGGCTGGGCATTGCGGACATGATGCGTGATCATGATCCGCGACGGCCCCTCACCCCGAGAGGCGACGAGCAGGTTCTACTCACTAACCAGCAAAGGATTGTTGCTCGGCGGCACCCCGGGTTGCCGCCGCCGACACCGTGGCCGGTCCTCGACCGTTCGTCGGCCTGCGGTATGACCAGTCCAAAGCCGACGGTCTGCGCGCTGTTCACCACCTGGATCACCGCGCGATAGCCCGATGGTCTGCTCGAGCCGCCGCACCGTCGCTCTGTCGTAGCCGTAGTACTCGGCAAAAAGCGCCGGGCACCATCGAGAATCTGGCGGCGGCGGGCCGCCAGGTGGTCGTCGGTTACCCGGGGCAACGGAGAGCCTTGCCGTTTCGTTCGAGCTACGACTTCGACTTCAGCATGTTGCGCAAGACGTATTGCAGGATGCCGCCGTTGCGGTAGTAGTCGGCCTCACCGGGGGTGTCGATGCGCACCACAGCGTCGAACTCGACGAGGTCTCCTGCCTTTTTGTTGGCCTTGACGTGAACCGTCCTCGGGGTGTTGCCGTCGTTGAGGGCCTCGATTCCGGTGATGTCGTAGGTCTCGGTCCCGTCCAATTTGAGACTGGACGCAGATTCCCCTTCGGGGAATTGCAGCGGGATGACGCCCATGCCGATCAGGTTCGAGCGGTGGATGCGTTCGAACGACTCCGTAATGACGGCGCGCACGCCCAGCAGGCTGGTGCCCTTTGCCGCCCAGTCCCGCGACGAGCCGGATCCGTACTCCTTGCCGCCCAGCACGACCAGCGGAATGTGTTGCGCCGCATAGTTTTGCGCGGCGTCGTAGATGAACGCCTGCGGTGCGGTTGCGTCGTCGGTGGACTGGGTGAAGTCGCGGGTGTACCCGCCGGACACCTCATCGAGAAGCTGGTTGCGCAGCCGGATATTGGCGAAGGTGCCGCGGATCATCACCTCGTGGTTGCCGCGGCGCGAGCCGTAGGAGTTGTAATCCTTGTTCTCCACGCCGTGTTCGTCGAGGTACTGCGCTGCGGGCGTGCCCGGTTTGATGCTGCCGGCCGGCGAAATGTGGTCGGTGGTCACCGAATCACCCAGCAGTGCCAAGACCCGGGCTCCGCTGATGTCGGACACCGGCTCCGGCTGCGCGGGCATCCCGTCGAAATACGGTGGCTTGCGCACGTATGTCGAATTCTGGTCCCACTCGAAGGTGTTGCCGCTGGGGGTGGGCAGGTTGCGCCACCGCTCGTCGCCCTTGAAGACGTCAGCGTAGTTCTCGACGAACATCTCCTGATTGATCGCGGAGGCGATGGTGTCGGTGATGTCCTTCTGCGACGGCCAAATGTCTTTCAAGAACACGTCGTTGCCGTCGCTGTCCTCGCCCAGCGCCTCATGCTGGAAGTCGAAGTCCATCGTGCCGGCCAGCGCGTATGCGATGACCAGCGGCGGCGACGCCAGATAGTTCATCTTCACGTCCGGGTTGATGCGGCCCTCGAAGTTGCGGTTGCCCGACAACACCGCGGTGACCGACAGATCGGCGTCGTTGACGGCCTTGCTGACCTCTTCGGGCAGCGGGCCGGAGTTGCCGATGCACGTGGTGCAGCCGTAGCCCACCAGGTAGAAGCCCAGCTTCTCCAGGTACGGCCACAGGTTCGCCTTGTTGTAGTAATCGGTGACGACCTGTGAGCCCGGCGCCATCGTCGTTTTCACCCACGGCTTGGAGGCCAAGCCCTTCTCGACGGCGTTCTTCGCGAGCAGCGCTGCACCGAGCATCACCTCGGGATTGGAGGTGTTCGTGCACGACGTGATCGCCGCGATCACCACGGCGCCGTGGTCAAGGACGAACTCGCCGAGCTCGTCGGACTTGACCTCCACCGGCTTGCTCGGCCGGCCGTTGGACCCCGCGGCCGCCGACCGCGTCGACCGCGTCGTTATCGGCGAACGAGAGCACCGCCGGGTCGCTGGCCGGGAAGCTCTCCTCGACGGCCTCGTCGAGTTTCGAGTGCTCGACCGGCATGTTCTCCTCAACGTAGTTGTGGATGTCTTTGCGGAAAGCCGTCTTGGCGTCGGAGAGCGAGATCCGGTCCTGCGGGCGCTTGGGACCGGCGAGGGACGGGACCACGTCGGATAGGTCCAACTCGAGGTACTCGGAGTACTTCGGCTCGCGTGTGGGGTCGTGCCACATGCCTTGCTCTTTGGCGTAAGCCTCGACCAGCGCGAGCTGCTCCTCGCTGCGCCCGGTCATCCGCAGATAGTCCACGGTGACCTCGTCGATCGGGAAAATCGCTGCGGTGGAGCCGAACTCGGGGCTCATGTTGCCCAGCGTGGCGCGGTTGGCCAGCGGCACTTCGGCCACGCCCTCTCCGTAGAACTCGACGAACTTGCCGACCACACCGTGCTTGCGCAACATCTCGGTGACGGTCAGCACTATGTCGGTGGCGGTCACGCCCGCCGGGCGCTCCCCGGAGAGCTTGAACCCGACCACCCGTGGGATCAGCATCGACACCGGCTGACCGAGCATCGCGGCCTCCGCCTCGATGCCGCCGACGCCCCAACCCAGCACGCCGAGGCCGTTCTCCATCGTGGTGTGCGAGTCGGTGCCCACGCAGGTGTCGGGATAGGCCACCACAACCTCTTCTCCCGTCGCGTCGCTCGCCCGGCTGCGCTCCATCACCACACTGGCCAGGTATTCGATGTTGACCTGGTGCACGATCCCGGTGCCCGGCGGCACCACCTTGAAGTCGTTGAAGGCGCCCTGGCCCCAGCGCAGGAACTGGTAGCGCTCGCCGTTGCGCTGGTACTCGATCTCGACGTTGCGTTCGAAGGCGTCCTCGCGGCCGAACAGATCCGCGATCACCGAGTGGTCGATGACCAGGTCGGCCGGCGCCAACGGGTTGACCTTCTCGGGGTCACCGCCCAGATTGCCGACCGCCTCACGCATGGTGGCCAGGTCCACGATGCACGGCACCCCGGTGAAGTCCTGCATGATCACCCGCGCCGGGGTGAACTGGATCTCGATGCTCGGATCTGCGTCAGGGTCCCAGTTGACGATCGCCTCGATATGGTCCTTGGTGATGTTGGCGCCGTCCTCGGTGCGCAGTAGGTTCTCGGCGAGCACCTTGAGGCTGTAGGGAAGTATCTCTGCCCCGGGCGCCGCGCTCAGGCGGTAGATCTCGTAAGTCTTGTCCCCGACGGTCAGCGTGTCGCGGGCGCCAAACGAATTCACCGTATCTTTGCTGCTCACATCAACTCCCCGGGTAGTTGTCGCCGCGACGGGCCCTGTCGGAGTACTCCAGTTCAACAGTAGGGTCGTCCTGAATATCAGGGCAGGCCCGTCGCTCGCCACCCAGTCTCGCGCTCGAGGGCGCGTGCTGTCACCGTTATCTAAGTTGGGACCCCGGTAGAGGTAAATCCGATGATCATTTCTGATTTGTGTTGTTGGGCCTCATCGTCGCCCGTGCATGATGACTTTGGACCGCAAGTCGGGACCACTGCCCGCCTGCACCCGTCCTACGGGCTCAGCGGCTGAGGCGTCACTCATTCGAGCCATTCCGCGCTCGACGGCCGCGATGATCCTCGGGCGCAGTTCGGCGGCCGGAATGATCTGGTGGACGGAACCCACCCGTTGGGCCCGTTCCACGTTGTGCAGGGCCTCAAACTCCGTTGCCCCCACCGAGCCTGTCCGAACGTACCGCCGTTCTGGTCTCGGCGAGCTTCACTCTCATGCGGGCCCGGGTGGCGTCGTCGAGCTGCTGCGCTACGTTGGTAGCCGCCGTTTCAGCGCGGAGCTCCTTCGAAAGCTGACCGAAACCGATGCCGGGAGAACAACCATGAGCGCCCAGCAGCCGACCATCATCTACACGCTGACCGACGAGGCGCCGCTGCTTGCGACCTACGCCTTTTTGCCGATAGTGCAGACCTTTACCGAGCCGGCGGGCATCAAGGTGACGTCGAGTGACATCTCCGTGGCGGCCCGCATCCTGGCTGAGTTTCCCGACTACCTGACCGAAGAACAGCGGGTGCCGGACAACCTGGCCGAGCTGGGCAGGCTTACGCAGCTGCCCGAGACCAACATCATCAAGCTGCCGAACATCAGCGCCTCGGTGCCTCAGCTCCTGGCTGCTATCGAGGAGCTACAGGAAAAGGGTTACAACCTGCCGGACTATCCCGGGGATCCGAAGACCGACGAGGAGAAGGCCGTCCGAGAGCGCTACGCCAAATGCCTGGGCAGCGCGGTGAACCCGGTGCTGCGCGAAGGCAACTCGGACCGCCGCGCACCCAACGCGGTCAAGGAGTACGTGAAGAAGCATCCGCACAGCATGGGCGAGTGGTCCCAGGCCTCACGCACCCACGTGGCGACCATGAAGCACGGCGACTTCTATCACGGGGAGAAGTCGAGGACGCTCGACCTCGCGCGTGACGTGCGGATGGAGCTGGTGACCAAGAGCGACGAGACGCTGGTGCTCAAGCCCGAGACGTCGTTGGGGGATGGCGACGTCATCGAGAGCATGTTCATGAGCAAGAAGGCACTGTGCGAGTTCTATGAAGAGCAGATCGACGATGCGTACAACACCGGGGTGATGTTCTCGCTGCACGTCAAGGCGACGATGATGAAGGTCAGCCACCCCATCGTCTTTGGCCACTGCGTGAAGGTCTTCTACAAGGACGCCTTCGCCAAGCACCAGAAGGTTCTCGATGAACTGGGTGTGAACGTCAACAACGGGATGGTCGATCTCTACAACAAGATCGAGGCACTGCCAGCCTCGCAACGCGACGAGATCATCCAGGACATCCACCTCGTGCACGATCACCGCCCCGAGCTGGCGATGGTGGATTCGGCCCGGGGTATCACCAACTTCCATTCGCCCAGCGACGTGATTGTGGACGCCTCGATGCCCGCGATGATTCGACTGGGCGGCAAGATGTACGGCGCCGACGGACGGACCAAGGACGTCAAGGCCGTGAACCCGGAGTCGACCTTCTCCCGCATTTACCAGGAAGTCATCAACTTCTGTAAGACCAACGGCGCGTTCGATCCGGCGACCATGGGCACCGTGCCCAATGTCGGCCTGATGGCACAGAAGGCCGAAGAGTACGGCTCGCACGACATGACGTTCGAGATCCCGGAGGATGGCGTCGCCAACATCGTGGACATCGCCACCGGCGAGGTGCTGCTGATGCAGAACGTGGAAACCGGCGATATCTGGCGTATGTGCGTCACCAAGGACGCAGCCATCCGTGACTGGGTCAAGCTGGCCGTCACCCGGGCGCGCAATTCCGGGTTGCCGGTGGTGTTCTGGCTGGACCCGTATCGTCCGCACGAGAACGAACTGATCAAGAAGGTCAACACCTACCTGAAGGATCACGACACCGAGGGCCTCGATATTCAGATCATGTCGCAGGTGCGCGCCATGCGGTACACCTTGGAGCGCGTGGTCCGCGGGCTGGATACCGTCGCCGCGACCGGCAACATCATGCGCGACTACCTCACCGACCTGTTCCCGATCCTGGAGCTGGGCACCAGCGCCAAGATGCTGTCCATCGTGCCGTTGATGGCCGGCGGCGGCATGTACGAAACGGGCGCGGGCGGTTCGGCGCCCAAGCACGTCAAGCAGCTGGTGGAGGAGAATCATCTGCGCTGGGATTCGCTCGGCGAGTTCCTCGCGTTAGCTGCCAGCTTGGAAGATCTGGGCACCAAGACCGGCAACAAGCGGGCCGCGCTCCTGGCCACGACGCTGGATGCCGCGACCGGCAAGCTGCTGGATCGTGATAAGGGTCCGTCGCGCAAGACCGGTGAGCTCGATAACCGTGGCAGCCAGTTCTATCTCGCCATGTACTGGGCGCAGGAACTCGCCGCGCAGACCGAGGATAAGGAGCTAGCCGAACACTTTGCCGCACTGGCCAAGGCGCTGTCCGAGAACGAAGACGCCATCGTGGCCGAACTCAACGAGGCGCAGGGCAAGCCGGTGGACATCGGTGGCTACTACACCCCGGACAGGGAGAAGACGACAGCGGTGATGCGGCCGAGCAAAACGTTCAATGCGGCGCTGGCGGCCGCGCAAGACTGACGCCGGTCCACCACGTTAACGCGGTGCATAGGCTTCCACAGGGGCGCACACGCACCATATTCATCAGCGCGGAGTTCCGCTTCCGACCGCTGACCACCAGACTGACATCATGGCGGAAGTGGGTACGCAGGAACGACCCGCGGGGCGGGATAGCGAATCGTCGCGCATACTGTGTTGTCCACGCAGAACCGACGCGTGACCGCCAAAGCTCTGCGCCGCTGGTTGAATTGGGCCGATCTCGCTGATTAAACCGTCATTGCGGTCGCGTGGCACACATGAGCGCGGTTGAAGACAACGGCGGTCCACACCCATACGAATATGTGCTGATGCCATTACGCCCCCTCAATGATTGTCGACGGGTTCAACCGAGTTGCCAGATCGACCACGACCTCACCGCGCCACAGGAGATGAAACAGCGCGCTTCGCATCAGCGCGACGGGCAGCGGACGAATGTTGAGTGCCACCTCGCCCAGGTGCATCCCCACGAGCGACTCCCCGCTGCGATCGCAAAACGGCCAGCGCCTCTTGGTTGATCAACCAACCACGGCGAAACCCGCCCAGGTAGCGCACATTGGCCAGAAAGTCGGTGGGAAAGTCGGTGATACCCGCGTAGATCCAGCCGCGCGTCTCGAGAAGTTCTCGCGTCAAGGCAAGTTGAGTCACCAGATCCGGGTCTTGTAGCCGGTCCTGCCAGGTGACGTCCACGACGACTGCGCCCTGGTCCGTACTGAGCAGGAAGTCCGGCACATGCTTAGTGGGCTTAGGCCGAGTGGGCAACGTGAGTTGGAACGGCTGGGCCACAATGCGTTCGACGGCTCTGTCGAAGTCGGCGAGCAGAAGACACGACAGCTCGTGAGGTGACTCGTAGACACGTGGCCATGCTCGGTCGCCGACCAACGAGCCTGAATTGTGCCTTTGGCCGCGATACCAAACGAAGGTCCGCCATGGTGCCGCCGTCAGCAAGCCGGCAAGGGGCATCTCGGCGAAAAGGGCAGAGGCTTCCTCGCCCGCCGCCGGCCGGTACGACACAACCGCGGATCCCAGCTCACCATCGAGCGCCGGAGCCATCCCACATACTTCCGCAAACACGCATCATCGCTGCGCCATCAAGGGTGCACCTAACGCTCCATCCGGGCGCGGATTTAGCAAAAGTCTTGCCGAAATCGCCGCACGAAGAACACGGTTCCTACCTCATCGGAGTGCATCTGCGCTTTTTCTGCTGTTTGCATCGTTCAGCGTGACGGAGACGGTAACCGAGCTGGCCTACGACTGGCTGACGTCTGGTGGTGTTGGGTGTGCGGCCGGGCGGGGCCAAACCTCGTAGGGCAGCGATGGATTTTGGGGGCGTACTCGGTCGATGATCGCTCGAAGCGGTGGCCAGTTCAATCGGCCGCGTCGGATGACTGCGTAAGCGGTGAGGATGACGCTGGGATCCGATAACCCCAGGACTACAACTCCATCGCGAATTGGGCGATTAACCGGCAACAGGCCCACGCCGTAGCCATCGAGGATCAGATCCTCCACAAGATCCAGACTGTCGATCTGATGGGCAATATGGGGCGCAAAACCAGCCAGCGCTGCGAGCGTTCGTACCGCATCCTCGTCAGCGGTGTTGCGCGAGTTGACAATCCAGGTCGACTCGGCGAACGCCCGAAGATCGGCGACACCGTTGGTCGTAGTTTCGGCCCGAACACCCAAACCCCACTGAGTAGACCACAGCGGAACCGTTTCAAGTACCGAGTCAGGGGAGGCGGGTGCAAGGTTGTAGTCGTACGTTATCGCCAGATCGAGGTCATCATCCACCAGCAGCTCGAACGCCTCGAGTGGCTCGTACTCGCTGATAGCCACCTCGACGCGGGGATGGGTGGCCGCCAAGTCGCGGACGATCGGCAACAGCGAGACGCGAATGCCGGTCGCGAAACCGCCGACCCGTACAGTGCCAACCGGCTCGGCGTCAGGATCAAGATCGAGGCGTGCCGCGTCGACAGCGGCCAAAATGGTGACCGCGTGATCGGCCAGCCGTCGCCCGGCCGGCGTGAGGCGTACCCGCCGACCATCCGGCTCGATCAACTGCTCGCCGGCTTCTTTAGCCAGCGCCGCGATCTGCTGAGACACAGTCGACGTCGTGAACCCGGAAGCCTCCGCGACCTTCCGCATCGAACCCAGCCGAGACAACGCCAAGAGCAGCGCCAACCGCCGGGTGTCCACCCAGACATTGTCCTATAAGGCAAAACAGAGAACATCTAAGTCACCGGACGATTGATCGAACCGGGGCTTTCAAGTTGCTCGAGAGCACGGCGCGCCGCATTTGGGTAGCGCAAGACCTCGACTGCATCCTGGCGCTCCCGCGCTTAGCGACGCGCGTCACAGGAAATTTCTGCAGTTAATCGCCAACGACGGCCTCATCCAGCATCCATCCCGCGATGCAGTCGCACCTCGTGTGACGGCACGACCTCGATCCGCAGTGTCGCACCAAGACTGGCGCATTCGTCATGATTCGCCATTTGACATGAGATTTCGCCACAAACTTTGAGACCCGACAGCAGAAGTTGGAGTCGGCGGGTGTTCACCTCGCAATTGTCCATGATTCATGAACGGTATGTCCAACAAAATCATGTGGACGTGAACGGTCTCGGTCCCGTTCAATGCAGGGGTGACCACGAACCAGGCGCGCACGGGAGCCTTCATGGCGATCGCCTCGATGCTGTGCGTCCAGGTCGGTCTCGCGATCGCGGTGACACTGATCGACGACATCGGAGTCGAGGGTGCGGCGTGGTTGCGGCTGGCGTGGGCCGGCATTCTGCTGCTGCTCATCGTGCGGCCGAGGCGGGCCGCGTTCACGCGGTCCAGTTTCGCGATGTGCGTCGTGCTCGGCGTTGTCACCGCGGCGATCACGCTGCTGTTCATGGCGGCACTCGACAGGATTCCGCTCGGCACGGCCAGCGCGCTGGAGTTCCTCGGCCCGCTCGGCGTCGCCGTGGCCCACGGAAAGGGCAGACAACGTTTGGTATGGCCGGGGCTGGCGGCCGTCGGTGTCCTTCTCCTGACCCAGCCGTGGGCCGGCGCCGTCGATCCGATCGGCGTCATGTTCGCGCTGGGCGCGGCGCTCTGTTGGGCCTGCTACATCCTGCTGACCCAGCGCGTCGGTGACGAGGTCGCAGGCATCAACGGGCTCGCGGTGTCCATGCCCGTCGCCGCCCTGGTCGCCACCGTCACCGTCGGCCCCGCGGTGTTCGGACGCATGACCCCGGAGATCCTGATCATCGGCATCGGCCTGGCGATATTGCTGCCGGTGGTGCCGTTCGCCCTCGAGCTGCTGGCGTTGCGGAAGTTGACCGCCGCGGCGTTCGGCACGTTGATGGCACTCGAGCCCGGATTCGCGATGATCGTCGGGTTCGTCGTGCTGCACCAGATGCCCGGCGCTGCCGGGGTGGTCGGAATCTGCATCGTGGTGGCCGCCGGCATCGGCGCGGCACGTAGCGGTGCGCGCACGCCGCCTCCGGTGCCCGCCGAAGTGGGCTCCTAACTAGGCTTGGCTCATGGCACGCGGAATCTTCGATTCGCCGATCGTCGGAATCGTCAACAAGGTCTTCATCGGTCTCATCGACGCACCCGTCGTCGGACCGTTCGTACGGCGGGCGATGATCAACATCCGCTACGTGGGGCGTCGTTCGGGCAGGACCATCGAGACCCCGGTGGGCTATCGGCGGGCCGGCGAGAAGATCGTCATCAATGTCATGTCGCCCGACAAGAAGACGTGGTGGCGCAACTTCCTCGGCGACGGCGGCCCGATCACCCTGCTGAAACTCGACGGTCAGGACCGCACGGGCCACGCCGTCGCCGACCGCGACGCTGCGGGTCGGGTATCGGTGACCGTTACGCTGTAATCAGCCCTCGAACCTCTTGCGCCGCAGCAGTGTTCCGGCCGCAAGCAAGATCAGGCTGATGACCAGGATGGCGGTCGCCAGCACATTGATCTGCGGCGGCACCGCGGCCTTGACGGCGGCGTTCACGTATAGCGGGTAGGTCACCGTCGACCCGCTGACGAAGTACGTGATGATGAAGTCGTCCAACGACAAAGCGAACGAGAGCATCGCCGCGGCGACGATCCCCGGAATGATCAGCGGCAGCGTCACTTTGAAGAACGTGCGGGCCGGGCTGGCGCCCAGGTCCATCGAGGCGTCCTCCAGGGTCCAGTCGAACCCGCGCACCCGCGCCCGTACGGTCATCGCGATGAAACTGATCTCGAAGGCGATGTGTGCGATGAGGATGGTCGTGTAGCCCGCAACCCATCCGAAATCGAGGAACAGCGTCAGCAGTGCTGCGCCCATGACCACCTCGGGGGCCGTCAGTGGCAGGATCAGGAACGTGTCGACGGCGCGTTGGCCGCGCCAGCGTTGCCGCACAAGCGCGATCGCCACGAGCGTCCCGAGGACCACTGCCACCGCGGTGGACACGGCGGCGACGTTGAGGCTGAGCTTGAGCGCCTCGGTCAGGGCCGGGTACTTGAACGGGTTGGCCCAGTTGTCCAGGGTGAAACCCTGCCACGTGTAGTTGAACTTTCCTGCGGGCTTGTTGAACGAGAACAGGATGATGACGAAGATCGGCAGGAAGAGATAGAGCAGCACCAGTCCGGCCGCGATGCGCAGCAGCAGGTCGCCCCACTTGGGTTGGCCTTTCACGGTTTTCGCCGGCGCCGGGCTGGTGGCGGCCTCCATGCCCTGAACGGTCATACCAGATCCTCGGTGCCCAGTGCGCGGGTGTACAGCAGCACGCCGCCCAGGATGATGAGCATCAGCACCAGGCTCAGCGCCGCCGCGGCAGGGTAGTCCTTGACCACGAGGAACTGCTTCTGGATGACGTTGCCGATCATCGTGGTCTGCGTACTGCCCAGGTAGTCGGCGTTGATGAAGTCACCGACGGCGGGGATGAACACCAGCATGCTTCCGGCCAGCACGCCGGGCATCGACAGCGGCAGAATGACTTTCGAGAAGCTGCGCGCGTTCGACGAGTACAGATCCTTGGACGCCTCGATCAGGCGCGGATCGATCTTCTCGAGGCTGACGTACAGCGGCAGGATCATGAAGATGATCCAGTTGTAGGTGAGGCCGCCGATCACCGCCCAACTGGTGGACAGCAATCGGCCCTCGTCAGGAAGCAGCCCGATGTTGCCCAGGGCGCTGACTACCCAGCCCTCGTCGGCCAGGATTGTCTTCCAGGCGATGGTGCGGATCAGGAACGTCACGAAGAACGGCAGGATCACCAACCCGAGGATCAGATTCTTGTAGCGGCCCGCCTTGAATGCGATGACGTAGGCCAGCGGGAAGGCCAGCAGCAGACACAGCACGGTGGCCACCAGCGCATAGCTGAACGACCGGATGATCTGATCCCGGTACACGCTGAACGCGTCGAGGTAATTGCCGAAATCCCAACCGAACGTCAGCGTCGGCATGTACACCGAACCACCCGACGACGACAGCGACGTCCGCGCCAGCGTGAAGAACGGCACCACGAAGAAGATCCCGAGGTACACGAGCGCCGGCAGAACCATCAGATACGGAGCGATCTTGCTCCGCTGCCGACCGCTGGTGGCTGCACCTGCCATCCGGTCAGCCGCCGGTGACCGCTGCGTACAAGGTGTTGTATTCCAGCGTCTGCTCGTCGGTCAGCGGCGCCCAACTCTTCGACTTGTCCAGGATCTCCTTCGGCGGGTTGATCAACGGGTTGCTCGCCGCCGCGGGATCGACCTTCTCCAGTTCCTCCGTCATATCCGAGAGCACGGGAACGAATTGGGTGAAGGCGACCAACTTGGCATAGTTCGGCCGGTCGTAGACGTAATTGATCCATGCTTCGGCGGCACTCTGGTTCTTCGTCGTATAGGGGATGACCATGGTGTCGACGAATGTCGTCGCCCCTGACTCCGGAACCACGAACTGCAGGTCTGGATTGTCCAGCTGTAGCTGTACGACATCACCCGAATACGCTTGCGCGACAGCGATATTGCCCGCCGCGAGGTCATCGGCGTAGTCGTTGCCCGTGAAGCGGCGGATCTGGCCCTTGTCCTTCTGCTCGCGGACCAGGTCCACGGCCTTCTGGACCGACTCGGTGCTGGGCTCGGAGACCGAACTGCCCTGGGACAGCATGAGCATTCCGAGCCCGTCCTGCGCGTCGGAGAACAGGCTGACGCGACCCTTGAACGCCGGATCCCACAGGTCGTCGATGGTCTTGATGTCGCGACCGGTCGCCGCACGGTTGTAGGCCAGTCCGACGAGACCCGACATGTAGGGGGCGCTGAATTTGCGCTCCGGATCGACGCTGGCCTCGAGCAGGTCGGAACGCAGGTTCTTCTTGTTGGACCATCCCGCATCGCTGATGTCGTTGAGCCACCCCTGTTGATGCAGACGGACGGCCATGAAGGTGGTCGGCACGGCCAGATCGGCGCCGATGTCCTGCTTGCGCGACAGCGGTTCTTTGTTCTTGGCGAACCACTGCTCGTTGTCGTTGAAGTCTTCCTTGTAGTCGACGGTGATGCCGGACGCGGTCTGGAAGGCGGCGACGAAACCGTCGGCCATGTACAGCGGCCAGTTCGAGATCCGCAGCGTGCCGCTGGCAGGCCCGCCGTCCTGCGTCGGCGACTCGCTGGACTCGCCGCTGTCCGACGAGCACGCGGCGAGGAACGACGGGCCGAGGGCGAGCGCGGCTGCGGCCGCGGCGCCACCGCCGATGAAGCGGCGACGGGAGGTTCGGTTGGCCGCGAGCCGGGCGGCCAGTTCGAGATCGATCACGTCAATGTTCTTGGGGGACATGGCGGCTGTGCCTTTCGTCGAGGTGAAAGAGGGACCGGCGATCAGAGACGATCGAGTGGATCAGGAGTCGTCGAGCATCTCTTCGAGGTCTTCGGCGGTGGGGATGTCCGCGGCGGGGAGGACAAGTGAGGCTTCGGGTGCCCAGCAGACGTGCACCTGGTCGCCGGGCCGCAGCATCGGCAGGTCCTGCTCGGCGCCGATGTGGGCGATGATCGTCGAGTCGTCCGGTGCGGCCAACAACAGCCGTACCACCGGGCCCTGGAACGTCAGATCCTTGACCGTTGCCTGCACCGTCGCGACATCGCCGGTGGGGGCGTCCATCGACACCCGGACGCGTTCGGGCCGCACCATCAGCGTGGCGTGGCCGCCCGGTTCGATCGTGGTGTCACCGGGGCGGGCCGTCAATGTCGTTCCGAGAACCTCGACCTGGACGGTGTCGCGGTTGGCGCGACCGGTCTGTGTTCCCGCCCACAGGTTGGCCTGCCCGATGAAGCTGGCCACGAACACGGTCGACGGGCGGTCGTAGATGTCTGTCGGCGTGCCGATCTGGTCGACGTTGCCGGCGTTCATGACCGCGATGCGGTCGCTCATCGTCAGTGCTTCTTCCTGGTCGTGGGTCACGTAGATGAACGTGATCCCGACCTCGCGCTGGATGCGCTTGAGCTCGAACTGCATCGCATGCCGCAGCTTGAGGTCCAGCGCGCCAAGTGGTTCGTCGAGCAGCAGCGCGCTCGGATAGTTGACCAGTGCGCGAGCCAGCGCCACACGCTGCTGCTGGCCGCCCGACAGCTGGGCGGGCCTGCGTTCGGCGAAGTCGGTCAGCCGGACGATCTCCAGCAGTTCGTCGACCCGCTTGCGGACCTCTGCCTTGTTCTTCTTCTGGCTCCGCGGGCCGTACGCGACGTTGTCCCACACCGACATGTGCGGGAACAGCGCATAGTGCTGGAACACCGTGTTCACATTGCGCTTGTGGGGTGGCACTCGCGAGACGTCGACACCCTCGAGCCGGATGGCCCCTTCGGTCGGGCTCTCGAAACCCGCGATCATCCGCAACGTGGTCGTCTTTCCGCAGCCGGAGGGGCCGAGCAGCGAGAAGAACTCGCCCGAGGCGATGGTGAAATCCGCCTCGCTGACGGCGACATAATCGGCGAAGCGCTTCGTGACGTGGTCGATCTCGATGACCGGGCCGCCCTTGGCGCGCTCGGCCCCGTCTTGTCCCGTCGGGTGATTCACGGCGGTGGTGTGTGAGCCGGTCAGAGCGGATCCTCCTCAAAAACAGCCCCCGAAGCTGTGGATAAACAATCGCCGATCGGACCGACCTTCGCAAGCGATTCCGCAACGAATTTACATTTCGACAATGGAATCCTTCGTCAGCCGCGCTGAAAACCGAGAGAATCCGCCGAACGGGCTAACCCCACCGCCAGGCTGAGGGCGGCCGGCTGCGGGGGCGATGACCGAGGTCGCCCGCTCAGTTTCGCAGTCGGCGGCCCTCCGGTCGGCGAAATCTGGTCACTCGTTTACTCCGGGGGCATCCCCGGGTAGTGATGTGGGCATGGCCACGGTGGATGTCTCGGTGTCGTCTGATCTCAGCCCGGAGAAGGCGTGGGAACTCGCGTCGGATCTGCGCCGGTTCGACGAGTGGCTGACGATATTCGGCGGGTGGAAGGGCGAGGTCCCGACTCAGGTCGAGGTCGGCACCTGTGTGTCGTCGGCGATCAAGGTGAAGGGCTTCCGCAATGTCATCCACTGGCGGGTCACCCGCTACGACGAGCCCAAGGCGATCGAGTTGGTCGGCAGGGGCAGACCGGCGATCTGCATCGCGCTGCGCCTGTGCGTGAAGGAAATAGGACCAGGCCCTTCGTCCACAGTCGCCTCCGGCTCCGATTTCCAGGTGATCGCCGATCTCACCGGTGGGTTGCTGAACACCCGCGTCGGCAATCTGGTCGCCAAGGTGCTCGAGTCCGACGTCCGCAAGTCCGTGACGAATCTGGCCGCCCTGCGTTAGTTTATTTAGCCCCATTCGTGGTTCATGGCGCGGGATTCGTAGCGCGCCTCGACGGATTCCGGAGTTCGTGCGCCCGGCCGCGACAACGCGATGAGCACCATTGCCAGAGCGGCCGTCACGGCGCCGCCGATGAAGATGGCGAAGAAGCTGCTCTCCATCGGCACACCCGCACCGGCCGCCAGTCGGCTGAGCAGCACCGCGACCAGGGCTGCGGCCGTCGAACCCCCGATCGTGCGGGCGATCGCGTTCATGCTCGTGGCGACACCCGTCTCACCCGCGTCGACCTCGCTGACCACCAGTGCGGGCAGCGCACCGTAGCCCAGGCTGATGTAGGCGTTGGCCAGCATGCCCGCGACGATGACCTGCCACGCATGCGAATGGGCGAAGGCGATGAACAGGAACCCGGCGATCCCCGCAACGGCGGCGATGACGAGCACCGGGCGCGCGCCGAATCGGTCGATGAATCTGCCACTGACCAATGCGATGAGAAATCCGGTGAGCGCGCCGGGCAACAGGTAAACGACGCTGGCCTCCAGCACCGTCGCGCCGAAGCCGTAACCCGCTGCCTCTCTGGGTATTTGGACGAACTGCGTCAAACCGAGGAATGCGAAGTACAGGCCCATGCCGACGAACACGGTGGCGAGGTTGGTCAACAGGATCGGGCGCCTGGCCAGCATCGCCGTCGACACCAGCGGTTGTTTGAGGCGTCGTTCCCACAACCACCAGCCGACGAGCGCGACCACTCCGCCCGCCGCGCAGCCCAGCGTGGCGGGCGACGCCCAGCCCCATGACTGGCCCTGGGTGAGTGACAGCAGAACCGCCGACAACCCCGTCGCCAGGCCCGCCGCGCCGAGCCAGTCGATCGTGCCGGTATGGCTGCGCGGTCGTTGGGGCACCACGAGCACCGCGATCGCGATGACGATGATCGTGAAGACGGTCGTCAGCCAGAACACCCGGTGATAGCCCGCGTCGCCGCTCATCAGCAACCCGACCACCACAAGGCCGGTGCCGCCACCGAATCCGAGGGTTCCCGACAGCACGGACATCGCCGACATCAGTCGGTCCGGTGCGAGTTCCTCCCGCAGGATCGCGATGCTGATCGGGTAGAGCGCGTACGAGGCCGCCTGGAGCACACGGCCCACGATCAGCAGCGCCAGCGACGACGTCGTCGCGGCCAGCACGTGACCCGAGCAACACGACGGCGAGGACGATGAGCAGGACCCGCTTCTTGCTGTGCAGGTCGGCGAGTCGGCCGATCAACGGCGTGGCGGCCACTGCGGCCAGCAGGTTCGCGGTGACGGCCCAGCTGACGCCGATCGTCGACGCGTTCAACTGGTCGGCGATGATGCCCAGCACCGGGACGACCGCGGTCTGCAGAACGGCGACGGTCAGGACCACGATGCTCAGCCCGGGGACGAGCAGTCGGTGGGGGTGCGGCATGTCGCCGGATGTGGTCGACCGTGTCGGTTCGGTCTCGACCACCCACCGCTCCGATCGTTAGCGCATCTTCGGTTCTACCGATTATGTGCCTACTCCCGAGCGGGATGACGGCCGACCGCCGTGATCGAATGGACCCATGTCGCCAGGGGGCTCGAATGCACTGACAGAATCCACCTTCAGCGGTAACCGTCCCGCACACGCAGGCGATCTGTCGGTCGAATCGCACGGCATCGCACCGATCCCGGAGGATCAGCGCTACGGCAGGCCTGCCCGGCTGTTCACGGTGTGGTTCGCGCCGCAGGTCAACATGACCGGCGTATTCACCGGCGCGCTCGCGATCGTGCTTGGGCTGGGGTTCTGGCTCGGCCTGTTGGCGATGGTGATCGGGACGGTTCTCGGCTCGCTCGTCGTCGGTTACCTCTCGACGTGGGGGCCACGCACGGGCACTGGTCAGCTGCCGAACTCGCGAATGGCGTTCGGCGGCTTCGTAGTCGTTCCCGCTGCCCTGCAATGGCTGTCGTCGATTGCATGGGACGCGCTGGTTGGGCTGTTCGGCGGGGAAGCACTTGCGGTACTTCTCGGCATCCCGTTCTGGGTGGCGGTGCTGATCGTGCTGGCAGTCCAGGGGGCGGTCGGTTTCTTCGGATACGAACTCATTCACCGTCTGCAGGCGGTCCTGAGCGTGGTGCTGTTCACAACGTTCTTGGTGTTCGCGGTGAAACTCGTTGCCGGACATCAGATCATCACGCCTGCGACCGTGCAGGGCGCCGACCTTCTCGGCGCGTTCATCCTCGAGGTGACCATCGCATTCAGCCTGGCGGTGTCGTGGGCCAGCTACGCCGCCGACTTCAGTCGCTACCTGCCTGCTGACTCGTCACGGGGGCGAGTCTTCGCATTCACGTTCGCCGGAGTTGTGTTGGCATACATCTTCGTTCAGGGCATTGGGATAGCGGCCGGCGATGTTATCGCTGAGCACACCGCGGAAGGTGTCCGATCGGTGATGGGCGGCGGTCTCGTCGGGGGGCTCGCGCTGTTGGTCATCGCGCTTGCCTCGATCGGCTCCGGGGTGATGAACGACTACAGCGGGTCGCTCGCACTGCAGACGATCGGGGTCAGGGTGCGGCGACCGGCGTCGGCCGTCATCGTGACTGCCCTGGCGTTCGCGCTGATCCTGTGGCTGCATGCCGCGGACACCGCGACGCGATTCACCGATGTGCTGCTGATCGTCAGCTACTGGATTCCCGCGTTCGTGGCTGTGGTCGTGATCGACTGGCTGCTACGCATCCGTGGTCGGGCGAGCATCAATCCCGCCGCGGAGACGACCGACCGCACCGACGCCGTGGTCGCGCTGATCGTGTTCGTCGTCGCGTACGCCGCCGCTATCCCGTTCATGCACACGTCGCTGTTCCAGGGCCCGGTCGCACAGGCATGGCACGGCGCAGATATCGCGTACTTTGTGAACCTGCTGGTGGCCGCGGTCCTCTACGGCGGTTACCGGTTGTCGCGGAGGCGTGGCGCGTCGGTGGGCTGATTGGTGGTGTTGATGAAGTCGTCGATCAGATCGACGACATCGCCGGGCCGTTCGACATGAGGGAAGTGGCCGACGCCTGCGAGCACCTCCAGCCTGTCTCCGGGCCGCGCCTCGTGCACGGCGTAGCCATGCTCGACCGGGATGACGCGGTCCTGGTCACCCCAGATGACCATGGTGGGCAGGTCGGTGGTCAGATGCAGTCGGTTCAGGGCACTGACCGCCTGACCGCGATGATCGACCACCGAGCGCAGTGTCCGCAAAAAGGCCTGTCGCGTCTCGGAATCGGCCAGCGAGGAGTACGCGCTCCACATCTCCGCGCCGCGGGGTGACTGAATCCCGGCGGCCGAGAGCCACGAGCGCAGCTTGTTGCCGGCGGTCAGAACCGGGCGCGGCGCGATGACCGGAAGGATCAGTTCGGCCCCGGGGGCCGACAGCATGCGAAGCGTCCAGCCGACATCCGGGCCCGAGGCCGCCGCTGCTGATCAGGATCAGCCGCTCGCAGTAATCGGGATGTTGGTAGACGAACTGCATGGCCACGCCGCCGCCCAACGATTGGCCGATGATCGTCGCGCGCGATATTCCCAACTCGTCGAGCAAGTCCCGCAGCCACACCGCGAATGCGCCGAGCGAGTAGTCGCCCCGGGGCTTCGCGGATTGTCCGTGACCCAGCAGGTCGGGTGCGACCACGCGGTACCTGCTGGACAGCTGGGGGAGCACCGCCCGCCACGTCTCGGAACTGCCGGCCATTCCGTGAATGAGCAGCAACGCTTCGGGACCCGTACCGACATCCTGGTAGGCCACGCGATCGCCGTGCAGCTCCAGATACTTCAGCTCACCCATGTGGAATCGGCCCCCTTGTGACGTCCAGTCACTATCTACCCCGAAACCGGGACAGGTAAAGCCAGGTCGCTTGGTAACCCCGTCGTTCATAGAGCCGGATCGCGTCACTATTGCCCGGTAGTGCGCCGAGGATCACATCGTCGACGCCGACGCCGAGCAGGTGATTCTCGAGCCGAGTGAGTAACTCGGAGCCGAGGCCGCCGCCGCGGAACTGCGGCAGGACACTGAGTGATTCGATTTCGCCGATGCGTGGACCGGTCTCCCAGGTGTCGGGGATCCATGTGTCGTCCACGGCCAGGACATGCGCCAGCCCGTATCCGACGGCGTCGTCGTCGACGAATGCGATCAACAGCAGGGTGTCCGGTTTGGCCAGAACTTCCTCGTACAGTGCGCGACGAACCGACCATGTCTGTGCGTCACTGACGTACGGACCCAGTTGCGGCATCGATTCCGCGTGACGGTGATGCACCGCCACCCACAGCGGTTCGACGAGGTGCAACTCGCCGAGGCCCGCCGGGAGAACACGCCATTGCGTGACCATCGATCCACGCTAACTCAGATCCGCTTCACCCCATCGGCGATCGCGCGCAGCTTGTCCGGGTTGGCCACGTTGTGCACGGTGGTGATGCGGCCGTCGGCGTCCAGATCGACGGTGATGGTCGCGATGGTTCGACCGGCACCGCGCATCACGATGCCCGCACCGCCGTTGATCTCGACGACTTCGGCTGTCATATCGCTGATTTCGACTCCCTCGTACGGTCGGCTGCTGGCGCCCGCGATCCATCGGGCGACGTTCGCCACGCCGATGATCGGGCGCATCGCCTGTCGCACCTTGCCGCCGCCGTCGGTCCAGAGCGTGACATCCGGGGCGAGCAGCTCCATCAACGCATTGATGTCGCCACCGATCGTCGCGGCGAAGAATCGTTCGGTGGCTTCGCGCTTCTTGGTCCGGTCGGACTCGAACCGCGGTCGCCGGGCGCGCACGTGTTCACGGGCGCGGTGTCCCGCCTGGCGCACCGCCGACTCCGAACGTTCGACGGCTTCGGCGATTTCGCCGTAGCTGAAGTCGAACACCTCTTTGAGCACGAACACCGCGCGCTCGATCGGGCTCAATGTCTCCAGCACCACGAGCATGGCCATCGACACCGATTCGGCGGTGGCGACATCCTCGGCGGCATCGGAGGTGGTGAGGATCGGCTCGGGAAGCCAGGGGCCCACGTATGTTTCGCGCTGGCGCCGCGTCGAGCGCAACCGCTCGATCGACAGGTTCGACACGATGCGGGCGAGGTAGGACTTCGGATCGGAGACCTGGGACCGATCACCTGCAGACCACTTGAACCAGGCGTCCTGGACGACATCCTCGGCATCGGCGGCCGAACCGAGGAGCCGATAGGCGATCGCGAACAACAGGTTCCGGTGGTCGGCGAACTTCTGCTGGTCGTCGGTCATCGCGCAGCCGTCGAACGCGTGGCCCGGCCGCCTCGTCGCCACGTCGAAGAGCCCAGGCCGGGCAACACCTTGAGCAGCCGGTACGTCGGCCATGGGCTGGAACTCACGGTCTCTTTGTACGCCACCGCCAGTGGGCCGGCCAGGTGGAACCGTCCCGGGCTGTCGTCTGCGTGGGTGAACTGAATGACGGCGTCGTTGCGCCCGAGGCTCACCGGTTGGTGAAGGTATCCGAAGCGGAACTCCTTGGGCTGCTTGCCTTTCAGCTCGCGGGCGATTGACGCCGCGGCGTGCAGGGCCGTCGGGATGCCACTCTGGCAGGTGCCGTGCACGACGCCGTAACCCTGACGGATGGCCGCCGCGTCACCCACGGCATAGACGTTCGGATGCGACTCCGACCGCAACGATCCGTCGGTGATGATCCTGCCGTGATCGTCGACCACCATGCCGCCGGCGGCGGCGATGTGGGACACGCGCACACCCGTCGTCCACAGCACGGCGTCAGCAGGCATCGACCTCACCATCAGCGAGAGTCGACACCGTCCGACATCACCTTGACGATGTCGGCACCAGTGCGCACCTGCCACGCCCAACCGGTCTAGACCGGCGTGCAGGCGTGCGCGTGCCCGTTCTCCCATCATCGAACCCGGCACCTGCCGGCTGAGCAGGACCACGTCGAGTTCCGGATGCTGCTCGGCGATCTCGGCGGCCGACTCGACGCCCGTCAGCCCGCCGCCTGCCACCACCACGGCGCCGCCGGACAGCCGGTCCAACTGCTCGGCGAACAGCGTCGCGTCCTGCGCCCTGTTCAGCGTGTAGGCGAATTCTTCTACACCTGAGACGACCGAGGTGTCTGCGACGCTGCCCAGCGCATAGATCAGGGTGTCGTATCGCAGCGTGACCGCGTCGTCGATCGCGCACCGTTCGCGCATCGGCGTCGATACCGGTCACCCAGCCCCGGACGAAGTCGACGCCGGTCCCGGTCAACCGATCGGGAATCTGGAGGTCCGCCAGTGTCTGGCCCGATGCAGTCTGGTGCAGGCGCAACCGTTCGGTGAAGCGGGTCCGCGGATTGACCAGCGTGATGTGGACGTCGTCGCGGCCCCTCAGGCGGCCCGCCAGTCCCATGGTCGCGGCCATCCCGGCGTATCCGGCGCCCAGGATCAGAATCTCGTTCATCGTGCTGCCTTTCGCGTGGATGGCGGTGGGACACACACCAGACGCATGCAGAGGTCAGAATTGTGACATCACCGCACAAGGCGAGTTCTCGGTATACGGCCCGTCGCACTGGGCCGTGCTCGTCGTCTTCGCGGCCGGTGCTGTCGCCTTGGTATGGCTCGGTCGCAGGCAGACCGAGTCGCAGGCGCGCCGCTTCGGCCGGATCTTCGGCGCGGTGACGGCGGCGCTGTATGCCGCCGCGTTCGTCAACGCATTCTTCCCGCCCGATCTGCGGTGGTCGGTGCCGCTGCACCTCACCGACCTGGCGACCGTCGTCACCGCGTACGCCATGTGGTCGCAGAAGCACTGGGCGTTCGTCTTGACCTACTACTGGGGCCTCGCGCTGAGCGTGCAGGCGCTGATCTCGCCGGTGCTGACCGGTCCTGACTTCCCGCACTACCAGTTCCTGGGTTTCTGGGCGATCCATCTGCTCGTCGTGTGGGCCGCGATCTATCTCACGTGGGGCCGGGGCATGCGGCCCGATTGGCGCAGCTACCGATTTGCGGTGGCGGTGACATTGGCATGGGTCGGCGGTCACCGCCACGTTCAACAGCGTCGCCGCGACGAACTACGGCTTCGTCAACGCCAAGCCCGGCACCGCCGTCACTGCTGGACGTGATGGGCCCGTGGCCGTGGTACGTGCTGGTGGGGGCGGTGTTGGTGGCTGCGGTGTGGGCGGCGATGACGTGGCCGTGGGAACGGATGCACCGGCCTCAGACCGAAGACGGCGGGCGCGGGTCTTCGGCGTGCTCGTCGGCCAGTTGAGCGACGCTCATTCCGTCGATGAGCCGGTCCAGTGCTCCCGTCATCGTGGGGCATTCGCGCGCGGGATGATCCGTGGGACAGTGCAGCGCATGCGTCAGAAACCGTTGAGCGCCTTGCGCCTGCGAGATCACATCGTCGAGCGCGGAGATCTGCACGCGGACGATCTCCCGCCACTGCGGGCTGGGCGCATCGAGGACGGCGGCGGCGGTGTCGAGTGAGACGCCGAGCTGGCCGAAGATCTTGATCAACGCCAACCGGCGCAGGTCGTCGGATCCATACATTCGCCTGCCGGCCCGCCGCTCCTGTGGCCGCACCAATCCGCGTTCGTCGTAGTAGCGCAGGGCAGAGGGCGACATCCCCAACCGCGCCGCAGCCTCGCCGATCGGTATCAGGTCCATTGCGCCATTTGACTTCAAGCCGACTTGAACCGGCAAGCTCGGAACATGGCTGCTTCCGAAGTATTGCCGGTGAACCATCACGCCGACCACCCCGGTTTCTCCGGCGTCACGGGGCGGTCGTTCGGGCTGATCTTTCTGGTCATGGGGCGGCCGAAAGCCCGCTTGGCGGTCGACCTTACCGAGTGTCGCGAAACGACCGGGTCGTCGACATCGGGTGCGGTCCCGGAAGTGCGGTGCGGGAGGCCGCGCGCCGCGGCGCCCGTGTGACCGGCGTCGATCCCGCATCCGTGATGCTGCGACTGGCCCGCGCCTTCACACGCGACGACGGCATCGGGTGGGCGGAAGGCACCGCGGAGAACGTGCCGCTGCCGGACGGGTCGGCCACGGTGCTGTGGTCGTTGGCGACCGTGCACCACTGGAAGGACGTCGGGCTGGGGCTCGAGGAGGCGCACCGGGTCCTCGCGCCGAAAGGGCGGCTGCTCGCCATCGAGCGACGGTCGCAACCCGGAGCGACCGGGCTCGCCAGCCACGGGTGGACGCAACAACAGGCGGAATCATTTGCCACGCGATGCCGCGCAGCCGGGTTCGGCGACGTCGCGATCGACCAACACGGCCACGGACGCCGTGCGGTGTGGGCGGTGAGCGCCACCCGATCTTGAACGATTGGCGACGTCGGCGCGGGGGTATCTCCCTTCGGGGTTAATTGACCGCACCGAAAGGGCGTCGATCCGGAGGTGGCACGTGGCGAACACGAAGAAGAACGAGGACGACGAGGAAGATCGTCAGCAGTTCGCCGACCGTGCGCTCGGGTTTCTCGAGGATGTCGTGTACTGGGCGATCGCCGTCGTGCTCGTCATCGGGTCCATCGCCCTGCTCGTCGCGCAGTTCAACACGATGCTGGGCCTGCGGAACGCACCTGCCAAGACCGTCATGCTGGAGGTGCTCGACGGACTGCTGCTGATCTTCATCTTCGTGGAGCTGTTGTACGCGGTCCGCTCATGCCTTCGGTCGCGTGAGATCGTCGCCGAGCCGTTCCTCATCGTCGGAATCCTGGCCTGTATCAAGGAGATCGTGGTGCTGTCCGTGGAGGCGGCCACGCTGCTCAAGCAGGGGCCGGAGTTCTCGCGTGCGATCGTCGAGGTCGCGGTGCTGGGCGTGGCCGTGCTGGTGCTGGCGGTGGCGGCCTACGTGTTGCGAGAGCGCCGACGGAGCGACAGCGACCCGGCCGAGGAAGACGCGCGTGAAGAGGAAGAAGCCGCTTCTGGCTGAGGAGCACGTCGACGACCTGTGCGAGGATGCGCGAATGGCATCGGATCCGGCGCATTTCACGCAAACCGAGGACGGCGTGTTCATGCCGACCCCCTTGCGCTGAGTCATTGGGGCGACGACCACCTCAACGGACCCGCCGTGGCGGGACTGACGGCGCACGTGCTCGAGACTCATTGCGGATCGCCGGACTTCATGCCGACTCGACTGACGGTCGACCTGTTCAGGGCGGCCCGTTCGGTTGTGACGAAGGTCGACGTGCGGGTGGTGCGTGACGGCAGGAGGGTGCGCAGCGCGGAATGTGATGTGGTGCAGGATGGTCGGGCGGTCGCGCGCGCGACACTGCTTCAGTACCGACGCTCGACTGCGCCACCGGGCATTCAGTGGATCGCGCCGATTTCCCACCCGTCACCGCCGCCTCCGGATGACGAACTGATGCCGTTCGTGGGCAGCGACGCCGGCTGGACACGTTCGCCTGCGGCGCATCAGAACGAATCGCGTAAGAGTTTCTACAACGACGGCATCAATGTTGTTGCGGGAAAGAAGAGTTCGCCGTTCGTACGGGCGGTGATGGTCGCTGAGGCGACCAGCCTCGTGACGAACCTGGGCACCAAGGGTGTCGGGTACATCAACGGTGATCTGACCGTGGCGTTGTCCCGGTTACCGGTCGACGAATGGATCTGCATACAGGGCGACTCGCACTGGGCGTCGGACGGAATCGCCGTCGGGACAGCAACACTGTTCGACCACCAGGGGGCATTCGGCTCGGGAATGACGACCGCGGTGGCCAACCCCGCCGCCCAGATCGACTTCACGACCAGCTCATTCGAGAAGCGGGGCCTCAACTACGAGTAGCGGTGCGCCTGGTTCACCAGTAGCGGCCTTCGCCGTGCTTGCCGACCTCCGCTGACGTGGGAGGCGTTACGGGCTTCGGCGCGACGCTGATCGGCGCACGGGTGACGTCGATGTCTGGTTTCGCCGGCTGGGACGATGACCCACCGCGGGGCGCCGGGTACTCGCGTGGATAGGCCGGCGCATCGTCCTGCGCCGGTGGAGGCGGCGGTGGAGGCGGCGGGGGCGGTGGTGGCGGCGCCGGCTGGCTCGTCAGGGTGGGCGCAATGCTGTTGGACGTCTGCGGCGCGCTGCTCGGCGCGGGTTCGGCGCTCGTCGGGGGCACGTTCGTCGACTCGTCGGTATCCGGGGCCGGGTTGCGCATAAACAGGGGGATGATCGACAGCACCACCGCAACCGCGACGACGGCGATCAGGACGACCAACCCGCGCCTCGTGCGGTACCACGGTCGAGGGGCGGGCTTGAACGTAAGGGTGCTGGTGGCGGAGCCGGGACGGCGGTCGATGAAGGGTCCCGCGTAGGAGAGAGCCCGCCCGACCTCCTCGCGACGTCCGGATTGCTCCTGGTCATAGCCATCTTGCTCGTCGAAATACTCGGATTGCCCATGGTGGTAGCCATTTGGCTCGTCATCCGGCACGTATTGCACGTCGTAATCGGCCTCGACCACCGGAATCGGCTCGGTGATCGGGTCATGATGGCCGTTGCTGACGTGGTCGTTCTCGAGGTCGGCCGGCGTCTCATCGATATCCCTGCCCCACAGGGTTTCGTGCTCGGCCATCCGCGATTTTACCTTTCCCAGCTGCGCATTGACGAAAGCGCGATTTGCTGGCTGAAAACCGGCTGCGCACCAAAGACATTCAGCGGTCGACGTCTTCAATCCGCTCTGCGGCGAGCGATACGAAGTACGATCTCGTGCATGACCAGCGGGCCGCCCCAAGAACAGCGCCTGCGCGACCTCAAACTCCTGCGCAGCGTGCGAGACAGAATGGACCGCGAATACGCCCAGCCACTCGACGTCGAGGCGCTCGCACGCGGGGTGAACATGTCGGCCGGACACCTGTCGCGCCAGTTCAAGAGCGCATACGGGGAGTCGCCGTACTCCTATCTCATGACGCGGCGCATCGAGCGGGCGATGGCCCTGCTGCGTCGCGGCGAGATGTCGGTCACCGAGGTGTGCTTCGCCGTCGGCTGCTCGTCGTTGGGTACGTTCAGCACCCGTTTCACCGAGTTGGTCGGAGTGCCGCCCAGCACCTACCGGCGCGAAGCCGCTGATGAGGCGGCGGGAATGGGTCATCGACCTCGGTCCGGCGCCGGTCACGACGGGGGCCGGATCGTGTTCGAAGGCACACGGGCCGACCTGGTGTCCAAACAGTCCGCGCTCACCGGCGAACATCTGTCGTCGTACGTCGGCGCCTGAACGTCTCAGCCCGGCCTTCGCGGCGCCTCGGCAGTGCTAGATTGCCGACGTGGCATTCGACGTCGATGCGCTGCGGACGAAATATGCCATTGAGCGGGACCGGCGACTACGAGCAGACGGTATCGCGCAGTACGTCGAGATCACCGGTCCCTTTGCCGGTTTCGCCAAGGACCCCTGGAGCGACCCGGAATTCACCCGCGAGCCCTTGTCCGACGAGGTCGACGTCGCGATCATCGGCGCCGGGTTCGGAGGCCTTCTCACCGGAGCCCGGCTGCGGGAACTCGGTGTGGACAGCATCCGGCTGATCGACAAGGCCGCCGACGTGGGCGGCACCTGGTACTGGAACCGGTACCCGGGCATCGCCTGTGACGTCGAGTCGTACGTGTACATGCCGCTGCTCGAGGAGTTGGGCTACGTCCCGACCGAGAAGTACGCCAAGGGCGACGAAATCTTCGCGCACTGCCGGCACATCGCAGAGCACTACGACCTGTACCGCGACATCTGCCTTCAGACCGAGGTGCACGAGATCCGTTGGGATCCGGCACTTTCGCGCTGGATCATCGCGACCAATCACGGCGACGCGATTCGGGCACGGTTCGTGGCCATGGCCAACGGCTACCTGCAGAAGCCGAAACTTCCTGGCATCGAAGGAATCATGACCTTCGGTGGGCACACGTTCCACACCAGTCGCTGGGACTACGACTACACGGGTGCCGATCTGAGCAATCTGTCGGACAAGCGGGTCGGGATCATCGGGACCGGCGCCACCGCCATCCAGTGCGTTCCGCATCTGGCCAAGTCGGTGAAGCAGCTGCTGGTCTTCCAGCGCACGCCGTCCACCGTCGATGTGCGCGGCAATCGACCGACCGATCCGGCGTGGTCGACATCGTTGGACAACGGTTGGCAGCGCCGCCGCATCGAGAACTTCCAGCTGCTCACCGCCGGCGGCGACGCCGACGAAGACCTGGTCGACGATGCGTGGACGAGCATCGTCAAGAAGCTCTTCATGATGCGGCAGAACAGCATCGAAGGGATATCGGACGAAGAGCGTTTGCGCACAGTGGATATGGCCGACTTCGTCAAGATGGAGGAGGTTCGCGCCCGCGTCGATTCGATCGTGACCGACCCCGCCACCGCGGAAGCGCTCAAACCCTGGTACGGCTACTTCTGCAAGCGACCGTGCTTCCACGACGAGTATCTCCAGACGTTCAACCGCGACAACGTCACCCTCGTCGATACCCAGGGCAGGGGCGTGGAGCGCATCACGGCCGCGCGGCGTCGTGGTGGACGGCACAGAACACCGCGTCGACTGCCTGATCTTCGCCACTGGATTCGAGGTCGGCACGGAATACGCGCGGCGTACGGGTTTCGAAGTGGTCGGTCGCGACGGGTTGACGCTGACCGACAAGTGGCACGACGGGATTCGGACCTTTCACGGCCTGTCCGTCAACGGCTTCCCGAACTGCTTCATCCTGTCCATCGCCCAGTCGGGTTTCACCGTGAACTTCCCCTACCTGCTGGATGTTCAAGCGCGTCACACCGCCGAGGTGATCGCGTGGGGTCTCAAGCACGACGCGGCGGAGATGGAAGCCTCCGTGCAGGCCGAATCGGCGTGGGTTGACACGGTCGTCGCACGGACGGGGGCCAGTGCCGAACGGGCGAAATCCTGCACGCCGGGCTACTACAACCGGGAGGGGCAGGCGAACGCGAAAACGCGGCAGGGCAGCTTCTTCTACGGCACCCCAACCGAATACGCCGACATTCTCGAGGCGTCGAGGGCACCCGGCGCGCCGGAGGGATTCGAGATACGAAGCCGGCAGTCCACCCCGGGCGATCCTGACCGGTGACCAGAACCCGCCGATACCTGGCCGGCCGGATGCTGGCGTTGGGCCGGCGCCGTTCGCCGAGGGTGGTGATCATCGGGGCCGGCTTCGGCGGTCTGGCCGCCGCGGTCGCGTTGCGTCGCAGAGGCATTGACGACCTGTTGATCATCGAGCGTTCCGATGGTGTCGGCGGCACGTGGCGGCAGAACAGCTATCCCGGTGCAGCGTGCGACATTCAGAGCCACCTGTATTCGTTCTCGTTCGCGCCGAACCGGAGGTGGGCCCGCACCTACGCCTATCAGCCGGAGATCCTCGCCTACCTCGAGTCGGTCGCCGACGATTTCGACCTGCGCCGTCACATGATGCTCGACACCTCGGTGCGCAAGTTGACGTGGAATGAACAAGCCGCGCACTGGGAGGTCGAGCTCGGCGACAGAACCGTCGTTGCCGATGTCGTCGTCAGCGCGGTCGGATTGTTCGGCGCCGCGCGGTACCCCGACATCAAGGGGCTCACCGACTTCACCGGTGACCTGATGCACACCTCGCAATGGGACGCCACCGTCGACCTGACGCGGCAAGCGGGTGGCTGTCATCGGCACCGGCGCCAGCGGCGTGCAGGTCATCCCCGAACTCGCAAGCACCGCAGCACAACTGACGGTGTTCCAGCGCACGCCGCCGTGGATGGTGCCCAAGCCGGACCGTCCGTTCACCGCCGAGGAGCTTGCGCGTTTCCGTCGATACCCGTGGGCCTCTGCGCGGGAACGGTGGCGACTGTGGAAGCTGCAACACGACAACACGGCGCTCACTCCCGGCCATCCGCAGCTGGCCGTCGCTGAGGACCTGTCGAAGAATTTTCTGCGGCGCCACGTTGCCGACGAGGCGCTGCGCGACGCATTGACACCCCGCTATCCGTTCCGCTGCAAGCGAGTCCTGCTCGGCGAGAAGTACTACACGGCACTGCAACACCCGCACGTCGACCTCGTGACGGATCCGATCGACCGCATCACCGCCGCGTCGGTCGTCACCTCGGCCGGCAGCGTCGACGTCGACGTGATCGTGCTGGCGACGGGGTTCGAAACCAGCAGGTACCTCTCGGGCCTGGACGTGATCGGAGTCGGCGGCCAGAGCCTGCACGACCGTTGGGGTCCCGATCCCCGCGCCTACCTCGGGGTGGCTGTCAGCGGATTTCCGAACTTCTTCATGCTCTACGGCCCGAACACCAACCAGGGTGCCAATTCGATCATCTACGTCCTGGAGGCGGGCGCACGCATGGTGGCCAGCGCGGCGAGCCGACTCGCGCGACGGGGCGGTTACCTCGATGTGCGTCCCGAGGTCGAGCACCTGTTCAACGAGCAGATCTCCGCCGATCTCGAGCGGACCATCTGGACCCTCTGCGACAGCTACTACCGTTCGCCGACCGGCCGCATCGTCACCCAGTGGCCGCACTCGGAACTCGACTACGCCAAGGCGACATGGCGAATACGGTCACGCGACTGGATCCACCAGCCGCGCGCAGTCATGTCTTCTTGGGTGCGTTTCGGCCTCTTGGAGGCTTCTTGGTCGGCTGGGGCGCTGACCGGCCGGCGAACCGACCCAACGTGGCGACGCCGGGGACAGACGCTACGGCCTTGTAGACATCATTGCCGGTCGCGACGAGCGCTTCGAGTTGCGGCAAGATGGCGTCCATCGTCCGGATCATCGGATCGGCCAGCGCGAGGTAGCGTTCCGCGCGATCGATGGCCTGGTTGAGGCGCTCGGTAGCAGTCGCCAGATTCTCTATGAGATCGGGAACCTGACTCGCGAGTTGTATCGAAGCCGGCGGTATGCGCATCGCTGTGCTGGCGACCGACTGCGCGGTCTCTGCCGCCGCCTGCGCGGCGGCCTTGATGTCTTTAGGGCTCGGAACTTTTTGGCGCGTCATGGACCAACGATGCCGCACGGCGACCTGGCTGTCCATTTTTTGCCTTAAACCGTTGCAGGACAGAAGTATTACAAGGTCCAGTTACGCCACCCCAATACGTCACTGTGACGTATTGGGTGGTGGAGGCGTATGGACGATTGGGCGTGGGGCCTCGATCAAGGCCGGCGAGGCGCCGTCGCGGAGGTCCGGTCCGGGACCGTCGAGTGGGATGTCGCCGGGCGCTCGGGGCGGCGATAGCTCGCGAGCGCACGGTCGTGCTGATGAGCCTGCGCCACAACGCAATTCGTCACAGTGACATAAGTCGACTGACGGGCCGGAGGGGCGGAAGCAGTCATTCCGGGCCGCGCGGCGCGGCCGTGGCCGAATTCTCGGACGGCGACCGCGACGACGTCACGCTTCCTCCGAACAAGATGTCGCGGGGATTCCGGGTGAGGCGAAGGTGGGAGGGGTAGGACATGGTGACGACTGCGCACCGGCACGACTTCGGCCCGCAGTGGCATCCCGCCAGGTCATCTAGCTGGTAACGGTGCGTGTTGAAGAGGTGCGAGTTGCGTAGCGTATGTGTCCCGAAGGCCAGACGGTTGCGCCGGGAAGGAGCTCAGCCCGGGGATACGGGACTGGGGCTTTACTTCTTTAGGGATTCAAAAGCCGCGCGGCGGTGAGTACTCGGCACCAGCGCTCCTCGACGCGAGAAAGCCGTCGGCGCCTCACGGCGAGTCACAACCTACCCAGGACCACAGCGACCGCGACTACGGCGTTGATGACGCCGTCATCGGTGTTCAACACACAGCCAGAGGTTAGCGACCTACCCTTAGCCATGAGGCAAATCCTGCTGCGGGCAGCTGTGCTTCTAATGTCGTGGGCGATCGGACTACTCATCGCGGCGTGGATCGTTCCCGGAGTTTCGTTGTCGGTACCGGGGTTTATCGTCGCCGTAGTGGTGTTCTCGGTTGCGCAGGCGATTCTGTCCCTGCCGATGTTGAAGTTGCCCCGTCAGTATGCGTCGTTACTCCTCGGGGGGACCGGGCTGGTGTTGACCATCGTCGCGTTGATCCTCGCGTCGGTATTGACGCACGGCATCACCATTGACGGCATGGCACCCTGGGTGGCCACGACGGTCGTGGTGTGGCTCGTAACAACGATTGGGGCCATTACGCTGCCCGAGCTGCTGATCCGCGACGAGTCCGGCTCGACCTGAACAACTACCCGCCGGCGATAACGGGTGTGCGCCGGTCGTCCGCGTCGAAATTTTGTACCTCGCCCGGTTGCGCCCAGTGAGTAGAGTTTTACTATCGCGTCCGACGACGGAGAGAGCGGTGATGAGAGACAAGTATCGCGATCCGACGGATCACTCGCGGACAACGCAACCGCACGCTGGTATGGCGATGAAGGACAACTTCTTCTGGCCAGGGTTGATCTTGTTGGCCGTAGCGACGTTCGGGCTGATCAGCACGGCGGCAGCCGCCGCCTATGGACACGACGAATGGATATCCACCACGGTGCTCATCGCCGTGCTCGGCGCGGTCGCCGGTACGCTGTGGCTCGTCATGGAGCATCGCCGCGTGACCCGCATCGAGGCGCAGTGGCACGCCGCACACCCAGATGGTCGCACGCGCCCGCGCACTCCCTAACCGCAACGGCGGAGCGCCCCATCTGCAATGACGTTCAGAAACAACATCGGTCCCGACGCAGTCGCCGCGGCCACCTTAGCGCCGTCGGCCTTCGAACCCGGCCTCGCGCCGTTCAAACTGTTGGCCGCCGCAGCAGCCGTGGGCAGCGGTCGTGCTGGTAGTGGCCAATACATCCTCGACGGTGGGCGCTGATGCTCGTGAACGCTATTCGGTTGTGTGTGGTGTTTATTGCACGCCAAACCTCTGTGCTGTCCAGCGTCGGGGACGTGCGCGTCAGTTGACATACGAGCGAGATGCTCGCATGTCGGATCTCGTGGGGTCCAGGAATCTGTGGACGGTGGACCGCGCGGCGCGCCATTGGGGAGTGAGCGGCGAAATGCGCAAACCTCTCCCCGGCTGTGGTGGTCAGTTGGCCCAGCTGAGCACCAGAGGGTTCCGGGTGGAGGCCAGTTCGATGAGGCTGGTGCGTGTTTGGGGTGTGACCGGCGCGAGCGGTGCTCGGGTTCGTTCGCTGGCGATGATTCCGCCTTCGGCCATGAGGATCTTTTGAGCACGCAGCCCGCACTGCCGATTCTCGAAGTGAATCAGCGGGAGGAGTGCTTCCCATGCTGCATTCGCTCGATCTCGATTGTCTTCCCGGTATTGACTGACGATGAATGCAAGCAGGTCCGGCACCATCGAGCTCGACATTGTGCCGACGGCGCCGGCGTCGAGGTCGGGGATAAGGGTGACTGATTCCTCGCCGTCGAAGGGTGCGGTGAGGGCTGGGCCTGCGACATCGATGAGGGCACGGATCTTGTCGGCGGTTCCGGGAACCTCAATTTTCGCGTATTGGACCTGCGGGATTGCCTTTGCAATGTCGGCGAGCAGTGTGGCAGACAGCGTTGTTGTCGACATCGGTGCGTCCTGGATCATGATGGGAATGTCGATCGCTGATGCCACGATGTCGAAATAGCGGGTGATCTCGTCGTCGGGTACCGACATGGTCGCGCCGAAGAACGGTGGCATCAGCATCACGAGGTCGGCGCCGAGCTCCTGAGCATGTTTGCTGCGACCGGCGGCGACCCGCGCACTGTAGTGGCTCGTGGTCACGACGATCGGCAGACGGCCGGCGTTGTGGTCGATGATGCAACGCGCGATCATGTCACGTTCGTCGTCGGTCAACGAGAACTGTTCTGAATAGTTCGCCAAGATGCAGAGGGCATTCGGTCGGCAGTCGATGAGAAAGTCGACGACGCGCCGGAGGCCGGCCAGGTCGAGGTCTTCGTTGTCGTGAAAGATCGTCGGGACGACCGGGATCACCCCGGTCAACGGATGGATCATCACTGTTCTTTCGGGTCGATTGTGAGGACACCGTCGATGCGCCGAGGTGTTCCGGGCAGTGGTTCGTCGCGGAGTTTAGCGGGCAATAGTGGTGCCGGCGTGTCCTGGTGGGTGATCGGCCGCAGCACCGGCGGAGCGCCGATGCGCACACCGAGGTCTCCGTGGGTGCTGTTGTGGCCGGATAGGCTCCGCCGAGGTGCATCGCCCAGCTCACCGCGACGCCGGTCGGATAGCCGTTCACGACGACGCGGCCCGAGCGTGCCGACAGCGCCTCGACGACGCCACAAAGCCCCCAAGAAGAAGCCGTCTCTATCCCAGCACCGATTCTGGCACCATTGCGGAGATGGATGCGCGTTCGAGACCGGGTCTCAATGATCCGTTCGAAGAGGCGATTGACGACGCGCTGAGCTCCCTGCCGGCCGATCTCCGTGCGGCGATGAGCAACGTCGAGATCGTCGTCGAGGACGAGCCTCCCGACGGGCAGCCGCTGCTCGGCCTGTACCGCGGCGTACCGCTGCCGCGAAGGAGCAGCACGTACAGCGGAGTGCTTCCCGACAAGATCAGCATCTTCGGCGGGCCGATCACCCGACTCGCTGCCGGCGACGCGGATCGTCTACGCCGCGAGGTCAGGCACGTCGTGCTCCACGAGATCGCGCATCACTTCGGAATCAGCGACGAGCGGTTGATTGAGCTCGATCGCTACTGACGTGGTGCTGATGCTCCGCCCCGAATCTTGCCGTGCCGACAGGTCGATGAATGACTTCCTACGGCGGAAATCGTTGCCTGGGAAGGTAATCCACCGTCTTAGACCGTGTGAGCCCCATCCAGTCAGGCGTGCTCAATACGTCACTGTGACGCAATGGTGCGCCAGGCAGCCGCACCCAGCGAAGACAACGAACGACATTCGGCGGGTATCCGCGCGGCGGGGCCGCACTATCCGACACGTCAACCTGTCCGGGATTAACACAGTCCGGTTTCATGTCTTCGTGGAAACAAGCAGCCGTAGCGGTCGCGGATGCCGTACCGGCCGGGCGTGCGATCGCTTTCATCTGATGCACCTCGCTGCAGTTAACTGGTAACGGTGCGTGCTCAATAGCTGCGAGTTGCCGTAGGGGAGCGGTTTCGGTCGGGAGTACCCAGCAGGCCGTCGGCCAACACCTGTAACCCGTCGACCGAGCCCTGCACAGCGTGGATTCGATACGGCGGCGTCTGATGAGTTTCCGTCCGTATGGTGGTCTAACCCGCATGGGCAAAGTGACTTACGGCATGAATGTCTCGGTGGACGGCTACATCGCCGACACGAACGGGACATCGGGTGGAGCGTCCCGGACGCCGATCATGCACCAGTACTGGAACGACCAAATCCGCGACACGGCGGTGTCGCTGTACGGGCGGAAGCTGTACGAGCTGATGTCCGCCCACTGGCCGACCGCCGACGAGGCCCCCGACGTGTCGTCGGTGCAGGCCGAGTTCGCCCGGCTGTGGCGGGCGATGCCGAAGGTGGTGTTCTCGAAGACCCTCGACTCGGTCGGCTGGAACTCCCGGCTGGAGCGCGGTGACGTCGTCGAGATCGCCACGAGGCTGAAGGCCGAGACCGACGGCTTGATCGAGGTGGCCGGCGCCACGCTCGCCGCGCCGCTGGTCCGGGCCGGCCTCGTGGACGAGTTCCACGTGGTGGTCACCCCGCGCCGCGGTCGGCGGCGGCACGCCGTTCTTCCCGACGCTGGACAAGTGGATCACGCTGGGGCTGGTGGAGAACCGCACGTTTCCGTCGGGCGCGGTCCTCCTCCGCTACGTCTCGCAGAACTAGGAGACGGTGACGGAGCGGCCCACGCCATCGCCACCGAGGATGAGATCGACTTCGACACCTTCGCCGGCGCTTCAATAGCCCCTGCGCCATAAGTCAATTCGTCACAGTGACGTATTGCTGCTAGTACGGGGAGAGGGAGAGACAGACCATCGACAAGGCTGTGACGCCAACGCCATCAACAATGGACACGCTCATCGTCACGGGCGCTGACGACATGGGCCCAACAGCTTTCGCCTATCTCAATCCAGAGGGCGGGGCGGACCCAGGCGATACCCGCCGAGGTTGGCAACGAGATGGGGGACAGCCCATCCGAGCCGGTCCTGATTGCACCAGTACTCGCCTTCGGGAATGCGACCACGCGTGACGAAACGCGACACGTTGAAGCCTTCTTCGATGTCGTTGTACCAGAGCACCTTCGCGTCCGAGACCGCTACAACCCAGAAACCGCCCCCGTCGTCACCCCACGGTGACTGGCGCCATTTCTCTGGCGTGATTGCGGTGCGCGCATAGATGGCGCGTTCGTCCTCCGAACAGTCAGCCAGGTCCGTCGCGATCAACTCGTCGAGCTCGCCTCTGGTAATGGGTTCCCACATTGCTGTCCCCATGGATGGTCGTTGCTTGGTTTGGCATGACCCGGGGGTACTGCACATACCGCGGACGGGTACTAGGACGCAGTTTAGCCCACGTAGGAGCATCTGGGCGCGCCATCCATCGACCATCGCGTTGAAGACAGTCTGTCTGCTCGAAGCAGCGAGACGTCATCCAGACGCAGAACCCGCGGAATGAACCCAGGAAGCTCCTCAGCCACGCCGACGGCCGCCCACAGCGCCGCCACCTGTCAAGCCCAAGCCCGTTTGCCGACAGATGGCGCAATCAATGCTACGTACCAATAGCTCTGCACCACAGGATAATTCGTCACTGTGACGTATCACCGGCGGTACACGAGGGGCGGGAATATGGGTGGGCGATTTGCGCCCAGCGGCCAACCACCGTCAGGAGCACGCTCAAGATTTCACTTAGCGCCCGAATCGTCCATAGGGTGATCGACCTGTACGGCAACTTAGTCTTAGTCGTACGCACAATAGATGCAATTGGGAACTTGCCCGGCGTCGAGCCGCGCGGTTTCATTTTGATTTTGTTTCACGCAGCTCGGTGGTGCGCACCGGGGCAGATCTGAGGAACGAATCGCCATCCACCAATAACCAGGGGGTGCAAGCACTTTCACCACATTTAACCCGCAGTTGATTGCCGATAAGCTACATTATGTCAAGTTAAGTACTCCGTTTTCATCAGATGAATCACGCACGCTTCGAGTGACCCTCACCCGCCGCCTCCCGGAGGGGTTAGAGCTCCATGACGATCCGCAAAGCAGCGTCGACGCGGCGCAACTCGTCGAAGCTAAGGAAGCCAGCGCTGTCGCCAAGACGACTTGGATCGACGGCCGCCGTCTGCTCGGCCAGCACACGGGTGACCCGACCGGCGATCTCGACCTCGGGGCGAAAACTCGCCGCGCGCGCCGCCGTCGACGTCGGAGCTACTAGCAACGTGGATAATGGAAGGTCGTCGGATTGGACGACGACCGCATAGCGCACGCCGGCCTGCTCGTGGCCGCGACTACCCCGCGGAGTGCGCAGTCGGAAGATCTCACCACGCACGCAGTGTTTCCATGTCCCGAAGTACCTGCGCCGCCTCTGCCCGGTCGGTTTCGTCTGCGGCGAGCGCCTTTGCCTCGGCGCGTATCGAGTCGGCGGCTTTTCGCCGTGCGGCGTCGATGAGCGCGGCTCGAACTGCAGCGGATACCGGAGTGCCATCACGCGTCAGAACAGCTAACGCGTTCGAGGTGTCTTCGTCGGGCCGAAAGGTGATTGTGTCAGCCATGGATAACATCGTACTACGTTTTGTAAGACGCCTCCCCCGCGGCGCTGGCCAGCGCCTGGAATACGGCGAGATCGAATACGGCGGGTTACCAGTAGCCGCTAAGTGCAGGGCTGGTCGCACCGCTCGGCATGGGCGGCGGCTTGCACTAAACATGCGCGCCGTGACGTTTGCCTTCGTTAGTGTGGCGCAGCGCGGTTTAGCACATCGCTGCGAGTGATCGGAGGGCGAATGAACCTCGAGAAGGTCGTTTTCGGATTCTTTGTGCTGCTCGCCGCGACCTTGAACTTCGGCTTCTTCATCGGCGACATCGGCGACCCGGAGCTGCACAACAGCTACGAGCTGTACTCGGCGGTGGTCGTCAACCTCATCGCGACCGTGCTCAAGTTCGGTGACCGCACGCAGATCGGTGCCGTGCACCTGGCCACGAGCCTGGTCGCTGACCTTCAGCTGATTGCCGCAGCGCTCGTCTGGGGATACGCCTCCTACGTCGCCGCCGAGGGGCTGACTCGGGAGGCGACCGCCAGCGTGGTCTCCCTGTCCGGCGGCGCGCTGATGGCGAACATCGTGTCGGTGGTGCTGTTGGTGGTCGAGACCGTGTCGTTTCAGCGCCGTTAGGGGAATCAGCCGTGAGCAATCCGCTGCTGCTGTTCTGGTACCGCCTGTTCGCTACGGAGCCGGTACGCCGCCCGCCGCGTTGGCGTGTGCCGATGTCCACCTCCAGGAAGGCCTCGGCCACCATCTTTTTGGTCATGCGCCGGATGCGGGTGCCGCTGATCGTCCTGATCGTGATCTTCGCAATCAGCACCCTGGGTCTCACGCTGATCCCCGGCCAGGATGCGGAGGGCCGCCCGTGGCGCATGGGCTTCTTCGACGCCTTCTATGTCATGAGCTTTACCGCCTCCACGATCGGCTTCGGCGAGATCCCGTACCCGTTCACCTACAACCAACGGATGTGGTTGACGATCTCGATCTACCTCACGGTGGTGGGCTGGGCGTACGCGATCGGGTCGCTTCTGGCCCTGCTGCAGGAACGCGGCTTCCGACAGGCGCTGGCCCTGCAGCACTTCACGCGCAAGGTCGAGCGGATGCGCGAACCGTTTGTGCTCATCGTCGGCTACGGGCGCACCGGCGAGCTTCTCGCCCGCTCACTGGATGCGCTGGGCCGGCGCTTCGTGGTGATCGACCAGGACGACGGGCGCATCGACGACCTCGACCTCGAGTCCTACCACGCGGACGTGCCCGGCCTCGTCGCAGACGCTAGCGACCCCGGGCACCTCGCCGTCGCGGGCCTGGACCTCCCCTCCTGCGAGGGGGTGCTCGCGCTGACCGACGACGACGAGGCCAATCTCGCCGTCGTACAGGCGGCCGCGCTGCTGCGGCCGGAACTCCCCGTGATCACCCGAGCCGTCTCGCACACCACGGCCGAGCGGATGCGCGCCTTCGGCACGCCCACGGTCGTCAACCCGTTTGACCGGTTTGGCGACCACCTCCGCATCGCGCTGCGCGCCCCGGCGTCCTACCAGCTCATGACCTGGCTGGAGAGCGGGCCCGGCGCTCCGTTGCCGCCCCGGGGATCCCCGCCGTCGCACGGACACTGGGTGATCTGCGGATACGGCCGCTTCGGCCGGGAGGTTGCTCAGGACCTGCGGGCGGAGGGTCTCGACGTCACCGTGGTGGAGCCCCCGGACGCGGCCGAGCACCACACGGACGCCATCGTCGGGTACGGCTACGAACCGGGCGTGCTGACCCGCGCCGGGATCGAGAACGCCGTCGGGTTCGTCGCGGGCACGGACAACGACACCACCAACCTCTCGCTGGTTGTTGCGGCTCGGCGGGCCAATCCGAAGGTGTTCGTCGCGGCCCGGCAGAACAAGGCGGCCAGTGCGCCGCTTTTCGCAGCTGTAGGGGTTGACTCGATGCTCGTCCCGGCGGACGTCGTCGCACTGGAGGTGTACGCGCAACTGTCCACGCCCCTGATGTGGCGGTTCCTGCAGGAGGTGCCCCGGCACGATGACGCCTGGGCCTCCGACGTCATCGGCCACCTGACGCAGCTGTGCGGCGAGCACCTGCAGGCGGTGTGGAAGGTGCGTCTGACGGCGACGGAGGCTCCGGCGCTGCAGGCGTGGCTCGCCGAGGGCGGGGCGCGCCTGGGAGACCTGCTGCGCAACCCGGACGACCGCGACGAGCCTCTGCACGCGGTCCCGCTGCTGCTCGCCCGCGCTGCCCGGGGTGACAATGGCGCAGACGCCGAGGTCGCCCCAGACGATGACGTCGTGCTGGCCCCGAACGACGAGCTGCTGCTCGTCGGCTGGCCGTCCGCGCGTCGCCTGCTTGACGCCACGCTCCTCGTCGACGCCACCCGAGAGTACGTCGTGCACGGACGGCACGTGCCCTCGAGTTGGGCCTGGCGCAAGCTCACCCGCCGTCCCGCCTGAGTTCTCGCTGATCGGGAGCAACGTGCATCATCGCGACGGTCGAATCAAATGGACCGCCTGCGGCTCGCGCGGTGACGATCCATCTCCGAGCTGTTAGCGCGCTGAAAGATGTTGTAACACTGAATGATCTGCTCAATCACCATTGCTCTTGGTGTCTTCGAACTCGCTCCTCCGCAGGCAGCTGACCCACGATATCCAATGAACTGCCGCACATCGGTAATGTGTTGTACCCCAATATGTTTAGCGGCATCCGGTTGTGCCGATACTTCGCGCCACCTGAGGCATGCCTTGTACGCCAGTTGGTTCTGAATCGTCGCGGTCGAAGTCATCGTTGTGTCCGCGATGATTCGTCTGATGCATCACCTCGCCTCAGCCACACACGGCGCCCGGACGGCCTCAGCTGGGCAATGCGCCCACGCCGCCTCTCCGCCGGGGGTTGCGCCTGCACCGATCTAATGGACGCTGTGTATCGCTCGGAGGTCACATACCTCACCCTTTGCTCATGATTGCACCACGAATCCCGCACCCACTCGCTACCGTCGCCGCATGGTGCAAGAGTGATGGACGAGCCGATATCTGCTCGCGACACTCAGGCTCGCAGTCCTAGTCCGCTGACCCGTCTGGACCACGATCGGCACGCTGCTGGCTGGCACGAGCCCGCTGCTAGGCCTCATCGTCGAGTACTTCCGCACCAAACAGGTCAACGAAAAATTCGAGTTGTAGCGGCAGTCCCGCCCGCGCGAACGTTTCAAGTCGCATTGCCACTCGCGGCAGTAATCGTGGTCGGCGTGGCGCTCCGCACATTGGTGTGGTGGCCGTCGCACAACCTATTCGGTGTACTCGAGTACGACGACGGCGTCTACTACGCAGCCGCGCGACTGCTGCTCGATGGCTACCTGCCCTACTCCGAGTTCTCGATCGTCCACCCGCCTGGGGTGTCGCTTGTCCTGCTGCCCGCGGCCGTCTTCGGGTACCTCCTCGGCGACCCGATCGGAATGGTCGCCGGCCGGGTCGAGATGCAGCTGGTCGTGGCGCTCAACATCGTGCTCGTGTATCGGCTCGCCGCACTCCTCCCTGGTGACCGGGTGACTCGCAGCCGACGTGCGCTCGTCGCGGCCGTCCTGTACGCCGTCATGCCGAACGCGATCGTGGCCGGGCAGACGATCCTGCTCGAGCCGCTCGCTACCTGTGCATGCCTCACAGCGGTCTGGCTCCTCCTACGCCACGACCAACCCACACGCTCCGACCTCGTTACCTGCGGCATGTTTCTCGTCGTCGGTGTCTCGCTGAAGCTATTCGCACTCGCCTATGTAGTCGCGGTCGTTGGGTACCTTCTGTGGACACGACGGCCCGGATGGGTGCTATCGCTGGCTGGCGGCGGGCTCCTCGCCATGGCTGTGGTCATCGCGCCGTTCGTCGTCTCAGCTCCCGCCCGTGCCTGGCGCGACGTCGTCGTCACTCAGCTCAGCCGGCCGCGCAACCCCTTCGTGCCCGAGGGCCTCGACCGTGTCGTCAACATGGTGGGGCTCGCAAACATCACGATCCCAGTCGCCCTGGTGCTGATCGCGCTGCTCGCGGTCATCGGTTTTCGGCGTTTCGACCCGCAAGTCGGGTTGTGGGTGTCAGTGCTCGTGATCACCGGCCTGGCGTTCGCGACGTCACCGACTTACTTCACGCACTACGGCGAATTCCTCGGTCCCGCAGTCGCTCTCTTGGTCAGCCGCGCCCTCGACACACGAAGTCGCGCTCTGATCGCCATAGCCTTCGTCGTCGCGTTCGTGATCGGCACCGGCGTTCAACTCAGCGATCTTCGGGGCCAAGAGAACCTGCGCGCCGCCACTGCCGCCATTCCCAACGGCAGTTGTGTCTACTCCGACGCGATCAGCCTGCCCCTGATGGCCGGCGTCTACACCGCGCCAAGCCCCCGCTGCCCGTCATACGTCGACGGACGCGGCGTCGCCTTGACCCAGAACACCACTTGGGACAACCGTGTGAGCTTCTACCCGGACGGGTTCGTCGCCGACAAATGTTGGCAGGAAGCCAATGTCGAACAAATGAGGCACGCCGATTACCTGCTCCTACGGTATTCCCCACCGACGTTTCCGGAGTGGGACGGGTCGACGCGTGCTTACGTTTTGAGCCACTTCACGTTAGCCGTCAGGCATCCAAATGGCCGGCAGCCGTTCGAGTTGTGGAGGCGCACGAAACCTCAGGCACATGGTGGCGCTGCGCCGCAAACGAAAGCAAAAGCTGAGTGTCGATAACAGCGGCCCATCGACTGCGTATTCGATTGCGCACCTCAATATTTCAGCAGCCCACCACTAGAAAAGCTCGGGCGTCGTCGGTGGCACATCATCGAGAAAAGCACTCACTATCGGCACCAGCAGCTCCGACTGCCCCGAAATACCAATATGCGACATCGCCGGCAGAACCACCAAGCGCGCAGCCGGAACCTTCTGCAACACGCCCGACGCCGCTGCCTCCTCATCGCCGCCGCCACGCAGCTTGAACATCGTCAGCGCGTGCTCGAGCGTCACGCCGTCCGCATCACCGACGATGACCATCGTCTTCGCGGAGATCGAACGCATCGCTTCGTCGCCGATGTCCTGGTCGTTGGCATTCAGTGTCTTCATTTTCTCGAGGTAGGCATCGAAGGCCGCGGCGTCCGGCGTGTGCTTCTTGAACGCTTCCTCGACGGACGTACCCGTGAACGCTTCTGCGCTGAGTCCCCCGATGGATTCGGGCACCGACGGATACCAGCCGTCCTTGCGGAAGGTAGCCGACATCGAGACCAACTTGCTGACAAGTGACGGGTGACGGATCGCGAGCTGCAGCGCAACCCCGCCGCCTTGCGAATAGCCCATGACGTCTGCGCGCTCGACTTCCAAAGCGCGCAGCAGAGCCGCGGCATCGTCGGCGAACTGCTCGTACGACATCGCCCGCGACGTATCCGGTGTACAGCCGTGCCCTTGTTGATCGAACACGATCACGGCGCGCTCTTGTGCGAAGGCGTCCGTCCACGCCTTCATCGAGTCGGTGGCCATGAACGCGCCGGGAATCAACAACAACGGAGGCTTCGACGTACCGAGCTCGCCGTACACCTCGTAATAAAGGTTCAGCCCGTTGATCGGTAGATAACCATCGCGCGAAGGCTTCGTTCCCATCTCTCCCACCTTCCATTTCGCATCGGTAAAGGCCGGCGAAATCGCGCTGGCCCGTCGCCTCATGCGTGGCCCGCCGACCAGTTCTGCTCGGATAGACCTTCAGGGCGGGAGAAACTCATCGCCTGGGTCTAACCAGGGCTACCCGGAACGATTGCGTACTGCGGCTGTAGCGTGACCGCCGTGATCTCCTCTCGTGTGTCTTCCGCTGTCGCGCTCGTGGCCTGCGCCGCGTCGTTAACCATGACGCTCGCCGCATGCGGCTCCGATTCGGACACATCGTCACCGACAACGACGTCCTCCGCTTCCGACGTGTTCTCGCCGCCCTCGTACACCGAAACGGCGACCGAACCCAGCCCGTGTCCACCGGCAGCGCCGAAGAGCGGTGGCACAGCCGAGTGGACACTGCCGGGTGCCACTGGCAGCGTCGCGGTCACCGGACCCACGGATACCGCCGCGCCACGCATCGACGTGCAGGCGCCGTTCAGCGTGACTGAGACCCAGGTCCACACGCTGCAGGCCGGGAACGGACCAGTCGTCGCAGACACGGCCACGGTTTTCGTCTGCTACATGGGCGTCAATGGACGTGACGGGACTGTGTTCGACAGCACCTACGAACAGGGCGCCCCAGTGGACTTTTCGCTCGACGGAGTCGTGCCGGGCTTCCAGAAGGCCATCGCGGGACAGACGGTCGGCTCCACGGTCGCGGTCGCAATGGTTCCTGCCGATGGCTACCCCGAGGGGCAGCCCAGCGCTGGAATCCAGCCAGGTGACACGCTCATCTTCGCGATCAAGATCCTCGAAGCCTCAAGCTGAGGCTCAGCGGGCGACCGCACCGTCGATCTGCTCGCGCAGGATGCCGGGTGGCCTGCGCGCCGGCCTGCTTCCTCGATCATGTGCACGAGAATCCACCGCATAGTCGGCGCTGACTGCGGTCGAGGTGACCCCGGAGGATCTTCGAGACTGCAAGCTGATGGGCCGTTATCGTAAGCCGGTGGAAGGCACCCCATTCGGTCGTTACCAGTTGATCGAGTTGCTGGGCCGCGGCGGCATGGGCGAGGTCTGGCGTGCCTACGACAGCGAGATCGACCGCGTGGTGGCGTTGAAGATGCTGCTCCCGCACCTGACCGAAGACCCCGACTTCGAGAAGCGGTTTCGCCGCGAGGTCCGCGCTGCTGCACGCCTGGACGACCGCCACGTCGTCCCGATCTACGACGTCGGCGAAATAGACGGACGGCTGTACGTCACCATGCGGCTGATTGCAGGCACCGACCTGAACACCCTGCTCGACTCCGGTCCGCTCGACCCACAACGCGCCGTGAAGATCATCGAGCAGATCGCCGCAGCGCTGCACAACGCGCACGTGACGGGGCTCGTACACCGCGACGTGAAACCCTCCAACATCCTGCTCGACGACAACGACTTCGCCTATCTCATCGACTTCGGGATCGCCCGCACCGCCGAAGACGGGGTGACCCAGACCGGTGCGGCCATCGGCACCTGGGCCTACATGGCCCCCGAACGCTTCAGTACCGACGAGATCCACCCGAGCTCGGACATCTACGCGCTGGCGTGTGTGCTCTACGAATGCGTCACCGGCCAACAACCCTTCCCCGGCAACACCCTTGAGAAGATCGCCAGCGGCCACATATTCATGCCGCCGCCGAGACCGTCCGAGATCAGCCGCACCGTCCCGACCGCTCTGGACGAGGTGATCGCCACCGGGCTGGCGAAAACGCCGTCGGACCGCTACCCCACCGCCGTCGACATGGCTTCCGCCGCAAGGGAAGTCATCACCCGTTCAAGTCAGCCGAACGTTCCCCGGCCGATGCCGACGCCAGCGCCGAAGGCACCGTCAGTGAGCCAAGGTGGTCCTCCGAGTCCGCCGATGCCGCCCCAACAAGCGTGGAGGCAACCACACAGCAGTGCGCCCGTGTACTCGTACCCGCATGTGAGCGCCCCCCATCTGCGTGTGCCACCGGCGCCACCGCCCCCGAAGCGTCCGAAGCGAAATCACGGTGTGCTCGTCGGCGCGCTGGTGTTCATCACCACGCTCATCGTCGTAGCCGGGGTCATCGCCGTCGTTGAATTCACTTCGCGCGACGACCCCTCCCGTTCGTCACCGTCCGCCGCGGCGCCGAGTGGAGGTGAATTCACCGGCACATACACAGCCGACTATGGACCGGGAACGGATCTGGAAGACAAGCCGGTCCCGAATGCGCCTGCGACGACGAGCAATTGGGCCGTCCGCTCGGAATGCGGCGCCGGTGGTTGCGTGGCGACGGCGGCCAATGTCAGTGGCACGGGTATGGCACTGTTGTCGAACCTGACGTTCGATCAGATAGGTGGCACCTGGGTCGCCGTAGGTCTCGCCTCAGCACAGTGCGGCGGCGATCAACCCGTAGAACTCTGGGTGGTTTTCACGTTGCAACCGCATCCGGACGGCACACTCTCCGGTGAAACCACCAGGGCCTCGACCAACGGCGCCTGCTCCGCCAAACGCACCGTGAAGTTCACCCGCACCGGTGACCCTGACCCCAACAAGGTGCCGGATCCAGCGGTCCTCCCGCCGCGGGTGGCGACGGCGGCCGACATGCTGCACGGCAGCTATCAGCAGACGACAACGTTCGCGGACGGCAGGGTCATTCCCGGAAAAATCCTCTCCGCCAACACCTATTGTCTTCGCACGGGCGATCGGTGCATGAGCCTGTTCCATGCGGTCGAAGGGGTCGTCACGCTGATGTTCGCCGGCGACAAGTGGACGCGCAACGAAGCGGGCACCACGACATGCGCAAGCGGCGGCACGGTACAGGTGACCATCACCGCGGAGTATCCGATGCCGCCACAGTTGGATGATCCGATCTCGGTGCTCACCGGCCGTGGCAGCCAAACTGTATCGGCCGGAGGCGATTGCGCCGGCGGTGGTGATTTCACGGACACCTTCGAGCGCACCGGCGATTAGCCGGGCCGGTCCACGTGCGCCTGCCATCGGGACCGCCGCTGCGCGTGGGTCTGTTCCCACCATGGTGGCGTGCCACGCTCGCCCAGAGCGACTTTGGCCGCGTGAACGCCTGCCCGAGCGGCCGCCTCCTCCGCAGTTCCCTTCGTGCGCCGCACCTCTCGTCGCCACGCCATCAGGATGCGGGTCAATTCTTCGCGCCGCTCCTCGGGAATTGACGGATCGGTGGCGCGCCAACGGCGACCGTTGACGACGATGTAGCGCCCGTCGTCGGTGAGGGCCGGCTCGCTCACCGGGCGATCGTAGGCCGCTCGGCGACCGACGCTCACCGCCGGGCCGGGCAACATGGCCCGGGTTGCCCACACGGCGGCGACGCTCGAGAGGATGTGCCAGGCGCCGTGGAACTGCCACAGGCTGTCGGGCCGGCATAGCGGTGATCCGGAGCGTCCCATGGCGTAGGCGGCGAGCCCCAGCGCGAACACCCAGGCCGGTATCACCCAGGCCGACCACTGCCGCCGGCATCCGCTGCGGGCCACGCCGGCGACACACACCGCTCCCAGCGCGACGATGGGCAAGTCGTGTGCAAGCCCCGCCCATGACGGCTGGGGGCCGTGGAAGGCGAAGCTCCCTGCCCCGACCGCCACGAGTGCCACTCCGGCGACCCCGGCCAGCGGCGCTGTGTTCCGCGTCGCCCACCACAGGGCGACAATGCCGGCGGCCGCGTAGGCCAGGCTCGTGGCGGCCAGGACGGGTTGTGCCAGCACTGCGCCTTCGACGCTGCGCTCGCAGTCGGACAGACCGAAACCCACGGAAGCGGTCAGGACGTGCATGGGAGCTTCAGGGTAACGCTCTCTCCTCGGCTGTCACGGGCACGACGTCGTCGGGATGAACAGGGCCCAGCACCATCCCGGCGGAAGGGGCGGAGTGAGGTTCGGCGGGGGTGGAGGCGGCGGGGGCGGAAATTCTCCCTCGAAGATGTTCTGGGCGACATTGCCCTGCCCGTGATAGACGTACCAGTACGTGTGGCACACGTTGTTGTCCCAAATCACCGGGTTCACACGAAGATTGCCGGTCTGCACCGGAGGGTCCCCCGGGCACCAATGACACGGGCCGGACGGGTTGTCTTCCGGACACCCGGGCCAGGATCCCAGCGGCACGGGTCCGCCCGGTAGAGCCTGGGCGGTCCCTTGGCCAAGCCCGAGGCCGGCGATCGCAACGCCGAACGACATCAGCGCCCCGGCGATGATCCGCTTCCGCTTAGTGGTCGTCATTTCGTGTTCCCTCGTCATGCGCCGCCGCGCAGGCGTCGTCGATGACCTGAGTACACATTTGCCGCTGCGCTACCGATCCCAACAATCGGCGCGCCGATGTGGGCCCATCGCAGAAGTTGGGATCGGTAGCCGTCGCCACGGTCTGTACTGGCCGCAATGGCGGCGCCGACGGGGCGTCCCACGGAACGGAGCGCATCATGAACACCACACATGCTCACAAGAAGCTGGTCGCGGCGGCCCTCGGCGCAGTCGTCACCGGTGCGACGGCATCCGCACTGCTGTTCTCCGGTGCGGGCACGGCACACGCACTGCAAGACGTCAGCGCACGTGGCACGGTCGCGACCATCGCCGACCTCCCGATGCTTCCCTGCGCGAGTTGCGTGGGTTTCGATCCGCAGCCGGATCCGCCCCGTTACCACGATCGGTTCAATCCCTCTCCCGGCCTGAATCCCGCTGCCGGAGTGAATCCGCCGCCCGGTCTCAAAGTCGGGGTAGCGGGCCACTGACCTCGGCCACGGCCGCAGCGAGTTCTACCGGTATTGACATCGACGTCGGACAACTGCTGACTTCGTCGCGTTCTCAGCACGCCGGTCGACCTTCGGCGCTATACATACCGCATGCCCAGTGAGGCATACATGGGTCGGATCGGCGGCTTGGCTGTCGCTCTGGGAATCGGCGTCGCCATCGTGAGCGGGTGGAGCGGCGGGCTCGCGTGGGCCGACGACTCCCCCGGCTCCGCCGGAACGGCAGCATCCAGCGACTCCGACCGGGCACGACGCGGCCTCATCCGAACCCGACCACTCCCTCGGCGAGACCGACTCGTCCCCCGCGGCATCCGCCACCACCGGTACCGATGCCGCTGACCAGACGGTTGCCGAGGAGCCGACGACGAAGCCGGCGGATACGAGCGACACGTCCGCAGCACCGGCCGCGGACGCCGACGATGACCCGCCGAGTGCGCGAACCACGCCGAAACGGTCCGACCGCAAGACCGCCGAACCCTCGAAGAAGAAGACCCCCACTCTGCGCGCCGCTGCTGCGGACGACCGCGACGCCGCGCCGGCCGAGCGGGAGACCGACGCCGTCTCTCAGCGCGCCGACGTTGCTGCCGGTCCTACGGAGCAGTCGGGCGGCAGCGCGTCGCTGCGGACGGCGACGATTCCGTCACCGACGGTTATCGCGCCGCGGGCAGCCAAACCTCTTCCGTTACCTACGGTTGGCCTCGTGAGCCGGGTGGTTACGGGCGTCGTCAACGCGATCTTGAAGCCGCTGGCCGCCATGAGCTCGCCGGGATCCCCAGCCGGCGTGCCGTCGTTGTGGGCGATGCTGGCCTTCGCGCGGCGCGAGTTCGAGTCCACAGTGCGATCGCCGTCCGTGACGGCCGCACGCGACACGACGAGTGAGACCTTCAGACCCGACGGCGTCCAACCCGAGAAGCGCACGCTGGTCCTGACCGCCTTTCCTGCCGAGGCCGACGCCATTCTTGCCCGCACCACACTCGACCCGAACCCCACCGTGGTCGTCGACGGGCGGCATTTCTATCTCGGCTCCATGGGCGGCGAGAAGGTCATCGTGGCGATGACCGGCATCGGCATGGTGAACGCCACCGAGACGACCGAGACGGCACTCGCCCATTTCACGCCCGGCTCTGGAATTTCCATCGGCGCAGTGGTTTTCGCGGGTGTCGCCGGTGGGTCCGGACGTACGCAGATCGGTTCGGTGGCGGTGCCGGCCCGATGGACCGCCGACGACGGCACAACTTGGCGGGCGGTCGACGCCGAAATGCTCGCCGCGGCCAATGCACTCACGGTCGACCTCGAGAGCACCGCCACCCGGGGAGATCCTCTCTGCCTTTGCAATCCCCTCGCCCGCCTCCCGCTCGTCGACCTGAAGCGCGAGCCGCAACTGTTCGTCGGGGGCGACGGCTCCAGCGACGACCACAACAACGGTGTGGCGTTCCCCGCCATCCCCTTCGCCGGCTCCATCTTCGGCCCCCAGCCCTGCACCGCGCCGGATCGCTCCCCTCTGTTTACCGGCAACTTCTTTCAGGCGATCGGGCCCTTCCTGGTCCGCGGACTTCTCACAAACCTGGTCGGCATCTTGACGGACGTGCCACCCGCAGTGGATGCCGTCGATCAGGAGACCGCGGCCGCGCAACAAGTCGCCGATGCGCACGGTATCCCGTTCCTCGGCATCCGCGGCATGTCCGACGGCCCCGGCGACCCGCTGAACCTGCCGGGGTACCCGTTCACATTTTTCGTCTACAACGAGATCGCCGCCGACAATGCCGCCATCGTCACCGAGGCCTTCCTGCGTAGCTGGGACGTTGCCTGACGGCCCGCCCCTGACAGTTGCGCTGACGAATGGCCGAGCAACTACAGTAGAACTGACGTACACGAAAATTCCGGCTCGTCGAACCCGTCGAGCGGTGAAGCGTTACCCCGTGATTCCGTTCGCGTCGTACTGGTCGGCATCACGCGTCTTTCGGAGGTGTTCGGTGTGAAGTACATGGTCCGCGTCCTTCTGGCGGTCATTGTTGCTGCGGTTGCGTTTGCGGCCCCCGCCGCCGCCAGCGAAGACGAATTCGTTCGGACGATGCAGACCGCCTACGTCTTCCTCAGTGAGCAGCAGTTGCGGTCCGAGGGTGCGAAGGTCTGCAGCGTCCTAAGCAGCGGTGCGACCGCGACGGACGCGGTCATCATGGTGCGCAACGACCTGGGGGTCTCGATTTCCGCCGCGGGCGAAATCGTCAGTGCGGCCGTTTTGCACCTCGGCTGTTGAGCGGACCGGCTGCGCGGGCCGATAACCTCGCCAACGTGAACTACAGTTCCAGCGCGAAGACTGCGCTGCGCCGGAGCGGTGTTGGCAATGGGGGTACTGACCGTCGCGGTTGGTGATGTCAATGCGGCTGTGCCCCAGACTGTCCCGGCCCGGCACGGGAATCACGACCGGTGAACGAATAGGGACCGCGCCGTCGGCCTGCCCGCGTTAGGCTCTAGCGAGCTTGCACGGAATCGAGGCGGAGTTCATGAACGGACGGCATCGCAGGTCGGCTACGAGAGCGACCTATGTCGGGACCATCGCACTCGCCGCCGGGTGCGCCCTCGCGGGAGTGGGCCTCGCGCACGCACAGCCGGTGCCTACGGACCCCGTCGTGCCGGTGATCCCGGGCATCGTGTCCGCTGAAGCACCCGCACCCCCTCCGCCGCCCCCGGTGGGGGCGCCACCCGTGCCCGAGATCCCCAGTGATCAGGTGCTGCAGCCCGGTCAGCTGGGATCCATCGGGGACATCATGAGCAATTTCACCAATCCGAACGACATCATGACGAATATGTTTCCTGACCCGGCAGTTCCGTATACGCCGGTTCGTGAGATGCCGATGGGTCCGCCGCCGCCGCCGGATCCCGCCTTTGCTCCGCGACCCTAGAGCACGTCGCGGGGCGACTCCCGTGCGCGGCCACTACGCTGAGCTGGTGGCAAAGGTGTTGTCGGTCAACCTGGCACGTGTCCGCGCGAATCCCGACGCGCCGTCGAGGCGAACCGGGATCGACAAAGCCGCAGCCTCCGAAGCCGTCATGGTTCGATCGCCGGGACCGATGCGCGGTGGTCGCGGGAGCGGGTTGGTCGGCGACACCATCGGCAACCAGAAACTGCATGGTGGCGACGACCAGGCCGTCTACGCCTATGCACGTGAGGACCTCGACAAGTGGGAGGCTCGACTCGCAAGTCCGCTCACCGACGGTATGTTCGGCGAGAATCTCACCACCTCGGGTGTCGACGTCACGCACGCGCGGATCGGCGAACGCTGGCGCGTCGGCACCGACGGCCTCGTGCTCGAAGTGTCGGCGCCCCGTACTCCGTGCCGCACCTTCTCCGCATTTCTGGGCCTGGACGGCTGGATGAAGACCTTCACCGAGGCGGCGAAACCCGGTGCCTATCTGCGGGTTGTCTCGCCGGGAACGGTGCGTGCGGGCGACGCGATTTCGATCGAAGACCGGCCTGATCACGACGTGACGATCGGACTGGTCTTCCGCGCCCGGATGTCGGATCCGGACTTGCTCCCGCAGTTGTTGACCGCCGATGCGCTCTCATCGGAACTCAAAGCCTACGTGCGTCGCAGGGTCGCATCCGCCGAAGGCTGAAGTCACTGCGGCACAACCCTTTGCATTCGTGTGCGTGCGGTGCCGATCGCGCTCCCCCGGAATTGAACCTGTGGATTGTGCAAGAAAACGCCGACAGCGTGTCCAATCGACTTCCCCGCCGGTGACTGCACTCACATGATGAGCGGCACCTATTAGGACACGAGGGGGTCCACAGCATGCAATCAACGCAGCCGGAAGCCGGCGAGGTGCAATCTCAGAGATCGGTGGCGGGCAATGTGATTCGCGGATCGCTAGGCAACCTGATCGAGTGGTACGACTGGTATGCCTATGCCGCGTTCAGCATCTACTTCGCGAGTGTCTTTTTTCCGTCGGGGAACCAGACGGCCCAGCTTCTGAACACGGCCGGGATATTCGCGGTGGGATTTCTCGTCCGTCCACTCGGTGGCTGGATGTTCGGCAGGTACGCCGACCGATTCGGGCGACGCGCGGCGTTGACCCTGTCGGTGACACTGATGGGCGTCGGCTCTCTCGGCATCGCCGTTCTGCCGGGTTATGCGCAGATCGGCGAATTGGCGCCGCTGCTGCTCGTCGCACTGCGGCTGCTGCAGGGACTGTCTCTCGGAGGCGAATATGGCACTTCGGCAACGTATTTGAGTGAAGTCGCCACGCCGCACCGCCGAGGTTTCTACTCCTCATTCCAGTACGTGACCCTGACCAGCGGCCAACTGCTGGCGCTGGGTGTGCAGATCGTTCTGCAACAGGTGCTGACCCCTGAGCAGATGCATGCCTGGGGTTGGCGGATAGCGTTCGCGATCGGGGCGATCGCCGCAGTGACGGTCATGTGGCTGCGGCGCACGATGGACGAATCGGAGAACTTCAAACTCGCCGTGAAGGAGAACACCGAACGCGGCAGCCTGAAGGTCCTGCTCTCCTATCCGCGGGAGTGCCTGACCGTGGTGGGCCTGACGCTGGGCGGCACCATCGCGTTCTACACGTTCACCACCTACATGCAGAAGTTCATGATCAACACGGCCGGCCTGCCGAAGGAGCAGGTGACGTGGATCAACTTCGCCGCGCTGGCGATCTTCGTCTGCATCCAGCCCGCGTTCGGCGCGCTGTCTGACCGAATCGGCCGCAGACCCCTTCTCATTGCCTTCGGCATCGGGGCAACGCTGTGCAGCGTGCCGCTGCTCACCGCGGTGGCGCGTACCGATTCCGCACTGCCGGCGTTCGGCCTGATGATGCTCGGACTGATCATCGTGTCCGGCTACACCTCGATCAACGCCGTGGTCAAAGCCGAACTCTTCCCCGCCCGTATCCGTGCACTCGGCGTCGGACTGCCGTACGCGCTGACCGTGGCGATATTCGGCGGTACCACGGAGTATGTCGCCTTGGGGCTCAAGAACATCGGCCACGAGAACTGGTTCTTCTTCTACGTGGCCGGCTGCGGCCTGATTTCGCTGTTGGTCTACCTGTTCATGGGTGAGTCGTCCCGCCGCTCGCAGTTGGAACGGGAGGCAGACGAACTCCGTTCAGATGAGCGTGAACTCGTCAATACCGTCACGGTTTCGGCGAAGGGTTCCTAGCATCAGCGCAATGCATGTGCTGCTTGTCGAGGACGACGAGGGCGTCGCGTCGGCGCTGGCCGAGCTTCTCGGCCAGGTCGGCGCGTCCGTCGTCCGAACCGCCCGCGGCGCCGACGCCCTGCATCGGGTCAAGGGCTGCGATCTGGTGCTGTTGGACCTCGGGTTGCCCGATATGGACGGCCTGGACGTGCTGCGCACGCTGCGGCGGGCGTCGGCCGTGCCCGTGATCATCATGACGGCGCGTGACAGCGACGGCGCGGTGGTGCTGGGTCTACGCGCAGGTGCGGACGACTATCTGGTCAAGCCGGTGCGCAAAGCGGTGTTGCTGGCGCGCATCGACGCCGTCATGCGACGTCTGCGCCGTGTCACGGGTGACACCACCGCCCCCGCCGGGCCGGTCGTCGCGGGCCCGGTGACCATCGACCGCGAACGTCGGGAAGTGGCCCTGGACGGAAATCCGCAGGCGCTCACCAGAACCGAGTTCCAACTCCTGTCCACACTCGCCGCCCGCCAGGGTGAGGCGGTCAGCCGCGAGGAACTGATGCTCGAGGTTTGGGGTACCGCGGTGGTCGGCCGGTCCCGCTCGTTGGACTTCTTCATCGGGCAGATCAGGGCCAAGCTCCCAGGACTTCCGCTTCAGACGGTACGTGGGTTCGGTTTTCGGCTGGACCCCTGACATGGGTTTACGAGTCCGTGTCGTTCTGGTGATCCTCTCCCTGCTTGCCGTTGCGGCCCTTGCAGTCCCCCTGGCGCTGACCCTGGCCGACCGCCGGACCGCGACGCTCGCCGCGGAACGGGACCGCCAGCTCGCTGCGCTGGCCGACGCCGCCGCCATGCCCGACAGTCCGTTGCAGCGGCTGGTCGACCGCTATTACGAGGTGTATGGCGAGGGCCTGCTCGTCATCGATTCCGATGGTCGAACCCTTGCGTCGCACGGGCTGGACATCTCCGAACCCGGCGTCGCGACGGTGGCCGGTTACGCCCTTGTCGACGCGCCGGCCGCTCAGTGGTCCCGAATCCTGCCCTGGCACCAAAGTCGGCTGCTCGCCACCGCGGGTGTCCGCAGCGACGGAGAATTGGTCGGCGCAGTCGTGCTCGCGGTCGACGCCGGCGTCGCGGCACGGGATGTCGGGACCGCGTGGCTCTGGGTGGCGATCGGGTGTCTAGGCGTGCTCGTCCTTGCCGCTGTCGTGGCCCGTGCCCTCACCAGATGGGTGCTGCGCCCGATCACCGGCCTGGAGCGCGCCGTCGCGGACATGACCGAAGGGATCGCCGGACCGCCCGCCGATGTCGCGGGACCGCCGGAACTGCGACACTTCACCTCGGCGTTCAACACCATGGCGCAGGTGGTGCGGGCCTCGCTGGACCGGCAACGCCGGCTCGTCGCCGACGCGTCGCACCAACTGCGCAATCCGCTTGCGGCGGTCCGCCTGCGGGCAGACAACCTCGAAGACTATGTGGCCGAGGAGGGTCGCTCGACGTACGGCTCGATGACGGCGGAGCTTGACCGATTCGAGAATCTGCTGCAGCAGTTGCTCCGACTTGCCCGCGCGGAACAGGTCAGCGGCAGCCGGCAGGTGGGGCTGTCGACCACAGACTCGGAGTCGACGGACCTCGGGGACGTGATCGGGCAACGCCTGGCTTTCTGGCAACCCGTCGCAGACCGCCAGCGTCAAAAACTGCGCGACGCACATGATGCCGTACCCCCGGTGCGGCTCGCGCGCCACGATGTCGAGCAGTTGCTCGATGTGGCGGTGGACAACGCATTGCGCTACGCCGGCCCGGGCACCACCATCACCGCCACGACGGCGAACGACGGCGAAACCGTTGACCTGATGGTGAGTGACGATGGCGGTGGCCTGCCCGACGAAGATCTCTCGCGGGCGGCGGCGCGATTCTGGCGGGGGCAGGACGACGGCTCCGGCACCGGTCTGGGATTGGCGATCGCCGCCGAGATCGCGGCGGGTCACGGTGGAACGATCGGGGTCGAGCGAGCACCGGAAGGCGGCCTCCTCGTTCGCTACCGGCTGCCGACAGCGGGCGATTCGGCATCATGAGTAACCGATCGACCGAAATAAGCCGTCGTGCATTCATTCTCGCGACGGCGGTCCTGGCGTCCGCCTGCATCCGCAACGAACCCGGCGGACGTCTGCGCCTGGCCGCAGGAGATCCTGGCGGGTTGTATCTGGCGTTCGCCGAGATCCTCGCCGAACGACTGCACGCCCGATTCTCGGACATCACCGTCGACGTGCTGGCCACCGAGGGCACGGTGGAGAACCTGGCCCGCCTGCGCTCCGGCGACGTCGATATGGGGCTCGCCCTGGCAGATGTCGCCGAGCGGGATCGGGCCACCGGTCCCGCGGAATCCGCACCGCAGGCGGTGGCGCGGGTGTACGAGAACTACCTACAGGTCATCGTGCGGGACGCCACTGCCGCACAACAGCTCTCAGATCTCGAGGGAAAGCGGGTATCGATCGGCCCGCCGGGATCTGGCGCAGCGGCGACCAGCGAGGTGCTGTTCGACGCCGCGGGGCTTCGAGGGCGGCTGGAGATGGTGAACTATCGACTCAGGGACGGGCTGGCGCAACTCGCCGGCGGCGGGATAGATGCGTTGGTGTGGTCGGGTGGCGTCCCGACACCGGCGGTCGCCGAGTTGGACGCCGAGACGCCGCTGCGGATGCTCGACATCGGCCCCGTCGCGCCGGCGATGAGCCGGCTCGCCGGATACCCGTACGTGGTTCGCCGAGTTCCCACCGGCGAGTATGTGCCACCGGGTATTCGTTCACTCGGAGTTCCCGACCTACTGCTGTGCCGTCAAGACATCGCCTCCGACCTCGTCGCCGCAGTCGTTAACGTAATCGCCACTGACGCACCGCAACTAGTGCCTCCCTACGTTCGCGGGCTGCAGTACCTCGCCGCTCCTACGATGATCCAGACCGGGCTGATCCCCTTGCATCCGGGCGGCATCCGCGAGTACCGCACGCTGCACGGCTGAGCGCCAATCTGTGGATCGCGCAAGGAGATCCGCGTGCGGGACCCTATCCCCTTCCCTGCCGAATCGCACCGGGCGATCATGAGGTCACTCGATTGAAGAGGGGTGAACCGGTGAAAGGTCATGTCGATGTGGCGGCAGTTGAAGTCCGCGGGCACGGGCAGGACCTGATGATGCGATACCCGAAGCCGGCGTCGCCACTGTTCGGCGACAATCTTGTACAGCTTTCTCGCTGGCCTGTTTGTGACATTCGTGGTGCTGGCATTCAAGGCGTGGGACACGGGGATGTACGGGCCGGCTGCATATATGCTGATCCTCGGGTGCATCGGTGCCGTGGCGTTCATTCGCTACGTGGTCAGGCATGTCGCCACGTGGGTTCGAAGTGCCCGCGGCGCATGGTGGCTGCGATTGTCAACGACGGGTTTCGAGGTCAACGAGCGCCTTTTCGGTCCGCCGCGCCGCTACAAGTGGTGTGAGATCGACTCGTTCATCCTGACCGGAGAAACGGGAACGAACGAGCGGGTCGGCTTTCGCTATTCGCGCGAATGCCACCGTTTCCGCCACCGCCGTGGCGCGAAGCCGGACGGCTTCGTCATGGGTCATTGGGACCGTAATCCTGAAGAGGCGGTCGATCTGATGACCGAGTGGTTGACGCGGTATAAGGCGGCTTGAGTCCTACGCACGAGATTGCAGTGAGGGCTGTCGAATCCACCGGCCAGTAAAGAACCCTCAGTGCTATCTCGCGCTCAGTCGGAAGGCTCAGGCTCGCGGCGGCGTCGAGTTGCGCCCCACAGCCCGACGCCGATGCCGACGACCGCACCACCCAGGCCGATGATCCGCTGCGAGCGCGGCATCTCGTGGTGCACGCTCATCCCGCCCAGCAGGTCGGCGGCGTCGGCTCCGCCAGATGCCAGGAACCAACCGCGGGTGTCTCGTCCTCGCAGCGCCGCCGCCACCAGCAAGCCTCCGATGAGTGCGTCGCGGTATCCCATGGAGCGCAGCAGAAGCTGCGCCGTCGGCGTCGGAGTATCGGAATCTCCCCACATCCGGTTGGCGCGGAGCGGGTCGACGAGAAACGAGACGCCCGACGCCAGGCGAATACCGCCTGTGGCGAGCGCTGCACGATCCAGTGGCATGGCGTGCAGCCTAAGGGAGGGCAAGACTGGGCAGATGCGAATCGAGATCGTGTGGCGGGCGCACGACTAGAGGCCGAACTGATCCTCGATGATGCCGAGCCAGATCTGCGCCGCGTCCATCGCCACCTTCTCGCTGATGAACGCGTGCTGCGAGCCGGTGTACATATCTCGGAACGCGCGCTCGAGGCGGCTGCCTTCCCTGATCGAACTCGTGCCGGCGACCAGGTGCGCCCATTCGGCGCACTGCCGGGAGACATCGGTGGCGTAGACGGCGGCGACGCGCATATCGGCGCGCAGCGCGGGCGTCAACGCCTCGCCCGTGGCGACGGCCGCCTCCGCGGTGGTGAACGCCTCGAGCACGAGCAGTCGCGCGGCGCGCCAGGCAGCGACGTGATGCGCCAGGCCCTTCTGAAATGTCGGGCGACTGGCCAGTGACGCCATGTCGCTCATCCTGAATTTGGTCGCCGCGAGTTCCTGGACATCGTCGAGCATGCTCTTGGCGACACCCAGCGCCCATGAGGCGTGGCCGGCGGCCGTGACGGGCATCAACCCCATCCGGGTGGCCGGTGATGCACCCCTGTGTGGCTCACGTGAGAACAGCGCGAAGGTGCGGTGTTCAGGGACGAAGACGTCCTGCGCGCTGTAGTCATAGGACCCGGTTCCCTTGAGCCCCTGCACATACCACCCGTCGTTGAAGGTGATCTCGTCGCGCGGCACCACCGCCACCCGCATGTCGGGCACACCTTCGCTGATCCACCGCATCTCCCCGTCGTCCATCGGAAAGAAACCCGCAGCGACGTACTCCGAGTGGCCCGTTCCTGAGCCGAAGCTCCACGACCCGCTCAACCTGAAGCCACCCGTACAGGCCTGGCCCTGTCCGTTGGGGAAGAACTGTCCGCCCATCGTGACCCGGTTCTGGTGAGCGGTGAACACCTCGGCGAAGCCCTCGTCGGGCAGATACGCCGCGGCGGCGAAAGTCGACGGCAGGTTCGCGATCCCGACCCACCCGAACGAGCCGTCCTGCCAAGCCATTTCGATCCAGGTGTCGATCATCTCGGTGAACGACGGTTCGACTCCCCCGGCCTCCACGGGGTTGAACGCCGACATCAGCCCGGTGGCCCACATCCGATCGACGATCGCGGGCGTGAGGGTGCGTCCCCGTTCGGACTCGGCGGCCTCGGCTTGCACCAGGTCACGCATCCCCCGCGCGAGTGCGACAACCCGGTCGGCCGCATCGATTGTCGACGTCATGCCCTGACCCTAACCGCCCACCAGTCGCCCAGGCGGGAATTTCGATACCGACCGAATCGTAATTTCGCGGGCTCATACACTTCGCCTCGTGAAGGTCGTCGCGATCCATGTCGCTCCCGCGAGCCGACTGCCGATGCGCCCGCTGGACGCCGTCGTCGCCGAGGCGGGAAAAGGCCTGGTGGGCGATCGTTACCTTCACTCGGAGAGGATCGGCGCGTGACTCAATCGCCACCGACCATCCCCGCTCTGCTGCAGCGCAGCGTCCGAGAGTTCGGCCACGAGACCTATCTGGTCACACCGACGGACCGTCTCACGTATCAAGAGGCAGAACAACGGTCGGCGGACGCGGCCCGCTGGCTGCTGGCCGAGGGCGTGGGCAAGGGGGCGCGCGTCGGGCTGTTCTTCGCCAACGGGGTCGACTGGGTCATCTGGTGGCTGGCGGCGTCCCGGATCGGGGCAGTGGCAGTGCCGCTGAGCACGCTGTACGCACCGGCCGAGATCGCGAACGTGGTCCGGCTGGCCGATGTCGGACTGCTGATCGCTCCACCACGCGTGCTCAACATCGATGTCGCCGAGCGATTCGAAGCGGCGCTGCCGGAGCTGACCGGCCAGCCCACCGACCGGCTCTCGCTGCGTGCGGCGCCGTACCTGCGCCGCATCGTGCTCACCGGCGATTCGGACCGGCACTGGGCAACGCGTCGCGACGAGTCCGATCCCGTGGTGTCGCAGGACATTCTGGCGGCGGTCGAGGCCGAGGTCTCCCCCGCGGACCTGGCCGTCATGGTGCACACGTCGGGATCGACGGCGGACCCGAAAGGTGTGCTGCACACCCACGGCACGCTGGTCCGGCAGACGTCGACGTGGCCGGCCGCGATCCGTGCGGTCACTGGCTCAGGCGATCGCGCCCGGATTCTGTGTGCCATGCCGTTCTTCTGGATCGGCGGGCTGCTCGCGACGACGGGCGCGCTTCATGAGCCCGTCACGCTCCTCGTCATGCCCCGACTCGACGCGACGACCGCGCTGGATCTGATCGAGGGCGAACAGGCAACGGGAATCGTCGGATGGCCCGCCTTCACCCAGCGGCTGCGCGATCACCCGACGTTCGCGGACCGCGATCTGTCCAGTGCGCCGATGCTGCGCGAAGGCCCGTTGGACATCGCGATGACCGACGTACCCGACGGATTCCCCGTGCACCGCACCATGTCTGAAACCGCGGGCGGATTCGCCTTCACCGAGATGAGCATCGTCGACGACGACGGCAATCCGGTGCCGGACGGCGGTGTCGGCGAACTTCTCGTTCGCGGCATCGGGGTGATGACGGGCTACAACAAGCGCGAACGGGCCGACACCTTCGATGAGAACGGCTGGTATCACAGCGGCGACCGCGTCTACCGCAAGGAAGGCGATCCGCGGCTGTTCTACGTGGGCCGCACCAGCGAGTTCATCAAGGCCGCGGGCGCGAACGTGTCGCCGCTCGAGGTTGAATCGGTCATCGAGCAGTTCGCCGACGTGGCACAGTGCGTGGTCGTCGGGATCGACGATCCGGTGCGCGGTGAGGAGGTGTGCGCGGTGATCGTGCCTGCGGCGGCTGACGTCGATGTGGACTCCCTGGCCGCGCGCACGCGTGATCAGTTGTCCCCCTACAAGGTTCCGACGCGGTGGGCGCTCGCGACAAGCGAGCAGATCCCGACCCTGCCGAGCGGCAAACTCAACCGGAGGGCACTTCGAGCGCTCGTCGTGGACGGAACGCTGAACCAGGCTCAGTAGGCCCGGGCGATGTAGGCGAGCGCACCCGCGTCGTCGTCGGATTCGGGCAGCGAGCCGTCGCCGCCTTGCAGGCAGCGCACCGTGAGCCCGCCGGCGGCGAGGTCGGCTTCGCCTTCGGCGCCGACCAACTCCCACGGCACCCGGGCGACGCCTGTCTGTGCGACGTCGCGTGCCGCCTCGAGCGTCGTGCAGTCGGAGATGAACGCATCACGGCGAGCCGTTGCGGCCGCCAGCATCTCGGTCTGTATTCGACCCGCGAGACGCTGCACCTCGTCCGCGATGCTTCCGAGTAAATGCTTGTTCTTCTCGCGGGTGTCGCGGCGGTAGAGCAGCGCCGCGTTCTCCGCGACATCGCGCGGGCCGACTTCCACCCGGATCGGCACACCTTGCAGGTCCCATTCGGTGGCCCGCCAGCCGAAAGCCTGAGAGACGTTGTCGTCCAGTCTCGTTCGTACGCCGCGTGCGCTCAGTTCGTCGACGAGGGCCGAGGCAGCCGTGGCGACGCTGCCGTCGGACTCCTTCACCACCACGACCACCGCCTGGACCGGCGCCAGTGCCGGCGGCACGACGAGCCCCCCGTCGTCACCGTGGCACATGATCAGACCGCCGAGCATGCGCGTCGACGCGCCCCACGACGTGGTCCAGCAATGCTCCGTCGTGCCGTCGGCGGTCGAGTAACTGATGTTGAACGCACGGCTGAACCTCTGTCCGAGTTCATGCGATGTGCCCATCTGCAACGCCTTGCCGTCCCGCATGATCGCTTCGCACGTCATCGTGTTCGCCGCGCCGGCGAAGCGTTCCTTCACGGTCTTGCGGCCGACGATCACGGGCATGGCGAGCACGTTGCGCATGAAGTCCTCGTACACGTCGCGCAGGATGCGCAGCGCGTACTGCCGGGCATCCGATTCCGCTGCGTGCGCGGTGTGCCCCTCCTGCCACAGGAACTCCGTGGTGCGCAGGAAGATTCGCGGCCGCAGTTCCCAACGCACGACGTTGGCCCACTGGTTGAGGATCAATGGGAGATCGCGGTAGCTGTCGATCCACTTGGCCATGTACTCGCCGATGACGGTTTCGCTTGTCGGGCGGATGGCAAGCGGCTCGGCCAGCTCCTTACCTCCGCCGTGGGTTACGACGGCGAGCTCAGGACTGAATCCCTCGACGTGGTCCGCCTCGCGCTCGAAGAAGCTCACCGGGATCAGAAGCGGGAAGTACGCGTTCCGAGCTCCCGCGGCCTTGATCCGCTCGTCGATCTCGGCCTGCATCCGCTCCCACACCGCGTAACCGTTGGGCCGGATGACGATGGTGCCGCGTGCGGGGCCGTTCTCGGCCAGCTTCGCCTTGGTCAGGACGTCCTGATACCAGCGCGGAAAGTCGTCCCGTTGAGGAGTCAGTACGGCCATCCGGCCGACCCTACTGAGGGCCGGCCACCTACGTCGCGCGGTTTACGCGATGATCCGGCTCAGATAGGGCGCCATGTTGTTGGTGCGCACCGGCGACACCGTGACGCCGGGATCGGTGGCCTCCAGCATCTGCCCGTTGCCAAGGAAGAGCGCGACGCTCTGATTGCCCTCCGGGCCGTAGAAGATCAGGTCGCCAGGCAGTGCCAGGTTGGGTGGGATCTTCTGGCCGACCTTGTACTGCGCGCCCGACGAGCGCGGCAGCTTGACGCCGACTCCGGCGAAGGCATAGACCATCAGGCCGGAGGCGTCGAACCCGACGACGCTCGCCGCCGGATCCAGTCCCACGACCCTGCCCTCTGTGTCCAGCCCGAGGGCGTTGTCGGCCGGGCCGCTGCCGCGGGTCGGACCCGTGGTGTCGCCGCCTCCGTACGAGAAGGGAACGCCGCGTTGGGATAGTCCACGCGCGATCACCATTTGGATCGCCTCCAGTTGACCGGCGGGCCGGGGGTTGGGCTGAGCGGTCGCGAGACCGGACGTCGTCACCAACAGTGCCAGGCTGATCACCAAGGCATAAATACTTCTCATCGGGCTTTCAACTTTCTCGAATTCAGACGCGAACAGTGTCAATCCACCAGGACTGACAATCCGCTACACCGTTTGTACAGCCAAATGGCGCTTGGAGCCCAATTGCACCGTGGCACATGGCCAATGAGTTGTCGTACCGTGATCGAACGGTGACCGCCCGACGCAGGCGTGTGCTTCGCGTCACGTTGCCGAGGCAGATTCGCCCCGAATCCGTTACGCGGACTGTAATCCGAGCGATACTTCATCGGTGCGTTCTGCCGACAGTCATAGCGCGGGTACGGTCGCGCGTCGGGCAGTCGCGGCGGCGCTCGTCCTCAGTCCGCTCGTCGGCTGCACGGCCGATGCATCTGAACCCACGACCGTCGTATTCGACGGTGAGACTTACACACTCGAGGGGCCGGTTTCGTGTGTGCGCCAGGTCGACCACAGGCTCGTCATCAATGCACCGGTTGCGCCCAAATGGGGCGGAGGGGTTCCCGGAGGCGGGAGGAAACTCATTCGTGTCGAGCTGACCGAGGAATCTCGACTTATCGTCAATTCAGCAGGCATCCGCATCAACAGCATCCGGGGCTTCGCGAACGACCCGGCCGAGATGTGGGCCACCAAGGCGGACAATGCGTACACGATCAACGGCCGGATGCCCGCGGCCGACGGTGAAACGCAGGCGCATCAGTTCAAGATTCAGGTCATCTGCACGGTCGTGGACCAACAGTTCCACGATGTGGGGCCACCGGCGATCGGTGCGCCGTGACCGAAGGGCAGCGCAGCCCCGACTTCACGTTCGATACCGGCTGGTACGCCAGCCGCCGTTGTGACCATCCCCGAGGTCTACGATTGGGAGCAGGTTCGCGAATCGATGGTGCTGACATTGCCGCATCCCATACCGGGTGACCTCGACGTCCCCGGCGCACCGCTGCGCCTTTCCGAGCACACCGACCGTGGGAGTTGCCGATGACCGACCGTGTCGCCGTCGTCGGTGGCGGGATCGTCGGTGTCGCCGTCGCACGCGAGATCCTGACCGCCGGCCCGACGCACACGTCACCCTGTACGAGAAGGAGGACCGGCTCGCGTCGCATCAGACCGGCCGCAACAGCGGTGTCGTGCACGCGGGCCTCTACTACCAGCCCGGTTCGAACAAGGCCCTGCTCTGCCGACGCGGCGTCGGTCTCCTCGAAGAGTTCTGCGCGCAGCGCGGAATCCGCCGCATCGCAATGCGGCAAGGTTCTGGTCGCACTCGACGACGCCGAACGTGCGCGTCTGGGCGACATCGAAGAGCGCGCACTGGCCAACGGCGTCCCCGGGGTGCGCATCGATCGGCCCCGAGGAATTGCGCGAGCTCGAACCGCATGTGCGCGGCGTCGCAGCGCTGCACTCGCCGTCCACGTCAATCGTCGACTTCGCGGAGGTGACCCAGGCGCTCGCCGCCGATGCCGTCGCCGCAGGTGCGAAAATCCTTCTCGGACAAGAGGTCATCGGCCTGCGCACGACGGGCTCGGAAGTCGTCGTCACCGCGCGCGCGGCATCAGGCACCGACGAGAGCGCGTTCGATCAGGTGGTCGCCTGTGGCGGACTGCAGAGCGACCGCCTCGCCGAACTCGCCGGAGACGGACCGGACCCCGTCATCATGCCGTTTCGCGGCGAGTACTACGCACTGAAGCCGGAGCGGCGCGGCCTTGTCAACGGGCTGGTGTATCCGGTGCCCGACCCGCGGTACCCGTTCCTCGGAGTGCACATCACCCCACGCGTCGACGGCGAGGTGTTCGTCGGTCCCAACGCGGTTCTCGCGCTGGCCCGCGAGGGCTACACCTGGGGCACGGTGTCGGTGCGCGACCTCGCGGAAATCGCCCGCACACCGGCATTCTGGCGATTCACCCGTCGACACTGGCGCACGGGGATCCGCGAGATGCACGGCTCGCTGAGTAAGCGGCGGTTCGTCGCGGCGGCCCGCGCGTATGTTCCCGAAATCAACGACGACGACGTCGTGCCGGGGACGGCCGGCGTCCGCGCGCAGGCCCTTGAGGCCGACGGTGCGTTGGTCGACGACTTTCGGATCAGCATCCGCGACCGCATCGTATTGCTCCGCAATGCGCCCTCGCCGGCCGCGACATCCGCGCTCGCCATCGCCGAACACGTCGTGTCGACCATCAACGAGGCAAGGAGAATCGGTGAATAGCCCCCTCTCCCCTGGACTGTGGGGCGTGCTCGCCACACCCTTCGACGAAGGATCTCGGCGTCGACATCGCCTCGCTGCGCAACGAGGTCGACGCGTTCGCCGCCGACGGATGCGACGGGTTCGTCGCGCTGGGCGTCTTCGGTGAAGCCGCGTCGCTGAACGCCGACGAGGCCGATGAGGTGGCCCACACGGTCGCGTCGGCGACCCACCTGCCGTACGTACTCGGACTCTCCGAACGAGACCCCGACGCCGTGGTGTCGCAGGCGCGACGACTGCTGGCCGCGGTGCCCCGCACGCCGGTGGCGCTGATGGCACAGATCGCCGATCCGGACCCCGCGGTGGCCGCCGCGTCGCTGCGCGAATTGCACGACGCGACGGGGATCGGCATCCTGCTGCAGGACTATCCGGTCGTCTCGGGTGTCACCGTCAGCGACGAGCAGGTGGTGACCATCGTGGCGTCGTGTCCCTTCGTGGTCGGCGTGAAATCCGAAACACCACCGACTTCCGTGGCGGTCGCGCACCTGGCGCCCAGGCTCGACGTTCCGGTTTTCGGAGGCCTGGGGGGTGTCGGCCTGCTCGACGAACTGGCCGCGGGGTCGGCCGGGGCGATGACCGGCTTCAGCCATCCCGCAGCGCTGGCCGCTGTGCTGGCCGCACACCGCGACGGCGGATTTCCGGCTGCCCGCGACGTGTGGGCGCCGTGGCTTCCCCTCGCCAACTTCGAAGGGCAGCTGCGGGTCGGGTTGGCAATCCGCAAAGAGGTGCTTCGGCGGCGCGGTGTCATCGCCTGCGGCCGGGTGCGACGACCCGCACGATCGCTGCCGGCAACCCTGGTGCCACTGCTGGACCAGCATCTGGCCGCACTGCCCGCCCTCGATCACGTAACTCACTGAAGGAGCGCCACAATGGATCTCGGCATTTCCGGACGTAACGCCCTGGTACTCGGTGCGAGCGGCGGACTGGGGAGCGCCATCGCTGCGCGCCTGGCTGCCGAAGGGGCGAACGTCGCCGTGGCCGGCCGGTCGACTGACGCGCTGGCCGCGACCGCGGCGCGGGTGGAGGCAGCGGGGGTCACGGCGTTGCCGCTCGTGTGGGACCTCGGCGATCTGGATCGGCTGGAGTCCGCCGTGGCCGAGGTGGAACGGACGCTGGGCCCGGTCGACATCCTGGTCAACAACACCGGCGGTCCACCGCCCACAACCGTCGCCGGGCAGGACGCCGACACGTGGCGGACGAGTTTCGAGCAGATGGTCCTGTCGGTGATCATGCTGACCGATCGCGTTCTGCCCGGTATGCGGGAGCGGCGGTGGGGCCGGATCCTCACATCGACGTCGTCGGGCGCGCTCGCTCCCATCGCCAACCTCGGCCTGTCGAACACGCTGCGGGCGAGCCTGCACTCGTGGTCGAAGACACTGGCCGACGAGGTGGGACGCGACGGCGTGACGTCCAACATCATCGTGCCGGGGCGGATCGAGACCGACCGGACACGGTTCCTCGACGAACGCAGGGCCGACCGGGAGGGTCGCACGGCTGACGAGGTGAAGCGCGACAGCGCGGCGTCCATGGCGATCGGACGGTATGGCCGTCCCGAGGAATACGCCGACGTGGCGGCGTTCCTGTGCAGCGAAAGAGCCTCGTATGTCACTGGTTCCGTCGTGCGCGTCGACGGCGGACTGATCCCCGGCGTCGCCTGATGCGTGTGCGCACCGTCCAACTCGGCGATGACCACGTGGCCTGTGTCGCGCTGCCCGACGGCCGCCTCGCGCGGATCGACCGGGTCCTTTCAGGTGCGCCGTCAGATCTGTTGTCTCTCTTGGAAGCCGAGCAGCTGGGCGCGCTCGCCGAAGCGGTGGACGCCGGGGTCGACGACAGCGCTTGCGTGGATCCCGATGCGCCAGTGGTGGCGCCGTGGACACGTCCGCGAAAGATCCTCGGGATCGGGCTCAACTACGGCGCTCACGCAGGCGATCTCGGAGAGCGGGCACCACGGACCTCGCCCGCGTCCTTCATCAAGGGTGACCACACCATCGTCGGCCCCGGCCAACCGATCGTCGTGCCGCCGGGGATCGGCAAGGTGACTGCGGAAGCCGAGCTGGGCCTGGTGATCGGGCGCACCTGCTACCAGGTCGACGTCGATGACGCGCTGTCCTATGTGGCAGGCGTGGTGCCTGTTCTCGATCAGACCGCCGAGGCCGTGCTGCTGGAGAACCCTCGCTACCTGACGCGGGTCAAGAACTACCCGACGTTCTTCTCTTTCGGGCCCGACCTGATCACGCTCGACGAGGTGCTGGCCCACGCTCCGCTGGCGGATCTGCGCGTCGCGACCGTGCACAACGGCGCCGTGCACCGCAAGGACACCGTCTCCGGCATGACCTTCTCCCCCGCCGAACTGCTCAGCTTCCACAGCCACGTGATGCCCTTCTATCCCGGCGACATCCTGTCGACCGGCACGCCCGGCGCCGTGGCGATCGAGCCGGGCGACGTGGTGCGATGCGAGCTCGGCGACGAACTCGCATCGCTGACCAACCCGGTGCGGTAAGTGTCGGATCGGGTGGCCCGGTGCTGCCGGTCAGGCCAGACGGGGTGCTAGGACGGCAATCGGCATGACGCCGGCCGCTGACCGACACCGACCTGCCGATCCGGGGTACTTCAGCAGGCTGTTTCGCCGCACCCACGCCACCTCGCCCCGGTCCTGGCGGGGCCACCCGTAGGCGATAACGCCATCGGCGGCCAAGCCTCGTCGTACTGTGAGGCCATGGCCATTATCGAAGCGGATGCAGCGCCCCAGACCCCGTTCGAGCGGGACGTCGCCGACACCCAGCAATACTTCGACAGCCCGCGGTTCGACGGGATCATTCGTCTGTACACAGCACGCCAGGTCGTCGAGCAACGCGGCACGATCCCGACCGACTACACGGTGGCGCGCGAAGCGGCCGCGGCTTTTCACCCGCGCCTGCGCGAGCTGTTCGCCCAGAAGAAGAGCATCACCACCTTCGGCCCCTACTCGCCGGGGCAGGCCGTAGTCATGAAGCGCATGGGCATCGAGGGGATCTACCTCGGCGGCTGGGCGACATCGGCCAAGGGCTCGATCAGCGAGGATCCGGGTCCCGACCTGGCCAGCTATCCCCTGAGCCAGGTGCCCGACGAGGCCGCCGGGCTGGTGCGCGCCCTTCTGACCGCGGACCGCAATCAGCAGTACCTGCGGCTCCGCATGACCGACGAGCAACGCGCCGCGACCCCGGCATACGACTACCGTCCGTTCATCATCGCCGACGCCGACACCGGCCACGGCGGTGATCCCCACGTGCGCAACCTCATTCGCCGTTTCGTCGAGTCGGGCGTGCCCGGCTACCACATCGAGGACCAGCGCCCCGGCACGAAGAAGTGCGGCCATCAGGGTGGCAAGGTTCTGGTTCCCTCGGACGAACAGATCAAGCGCCTGAACACCGCCCGCTTCCAGCTCGACATCATGCGGGTGCCGGGAATCATCGTGGCGCGCACCGACGCCGAAGCCGCCAACCTGCTCGACAGCCGCGCCGACGAACGCGATCAGCCGTTCCTGCTCGGCGCCACCAACCTCAAGATCCCCTCGTACAAGGCCTGCTTCCTGGCCATGATGCGCCAGTTCTACGACGCGGGGGTCTCGGAGCTCAACGGGCATCTTCTGTATGCGTTACCCGAGGGTGAGTACGCCGCCGCCGATGCATGGCTGCAGCGCCATGGCATCCAAGCCGCGATCGCCGAGGCCGCCAAGGCGTGGCAGGACGGCGCGGACGATTCGGTCGACGCGCTCTTCGACAAGATCGAGTCGAAGTTCGTCGATGTCTGGCAGGTCGATGCCGGCCTACAGACCTACGGCGAAGCCGTCGGAGACCTTCTCGACTTCCGCGAGAGGGAGGGTGAAGCGGCGGAGATGAGCGCCTCCGATTGGCGCAAGTTCGCCACGCAGGCGCCGCTGTACACCGCGCGGCAAAAGGCGAAGGAGTTGGGCGCCGACGTCGCATGGGACTGCGAACGGGTGAAGACGCCGGAAGGCTATTTCCAGATCCGTGGCGGCATCCCGTACGCCATTGCCAAGTCGCTGGCCGCCGCGCCGTTCGCCGACATCCTCTGGATGGAGACCAAGACCGCCGACCTCGCCGACGCGCGGCAGTTCGCCGACGCGATCCATGCCGTCTACCCCGACCAGATGCTGGCCTACAACCTGTCCCCCTCGTTCAACTGGGACACCACCGGCATGACCGACGACGAGATGCGGGCGTTCCCTGAGGAACTCGGCAAGATGGGGTTCGTCTTCAACTTCATCACCTATGGCGGGCATCAGGTCGACGGCGTTGCCTGCGAGGAGTTCTCCACGTCTCTGCGGCAAGAGGGCATGCTTGCGCTGGCTCGCCTGCAGCGCAAGATGCGACTCGTCGAATCTCCCTACCGCACACCGCAAACCCTGGTCGGCGGACCACGCAGCGACGCCGCGCTGGCCGCCTCCTCAGGGCGCACCGCGACCACCAAGTCGATGGGCGAGGGCTCCACCCAGCATCAGCATCTCGTGCAGACCGAGGTGCCGAAGAAGCTCCTGGAGGAATGGCTGGCGATGTGGAGCGACCACTACCAGATCGGCGAGAAGCTGACCGTGCAGCTGCGGCCGCGGCGCGCCGGGTCCGACGTGCTCGACCTCGGGATCTACGGCGAGGGCGAGGATCCGTTGGCCAATGTCGTGGTCGATCCGATCAAGGATCGGCACGGCCGCAGCATTCTCACGGTGCGCGACCAGAACACGTTCGCCGAGAAGATGCGCCAGAAGCGCCTGATGGATCTGATCCACGTCTGGCTGATCCATCGCTTCAAGGCCGAGATCGTGTACTACGTGACGCCGACCGAGGACAACATCTACCAGACCGAAAAGATGAAGTCCCACGGCATTTTCAGCGATGTGTACCAGGAGGTCGGCGAGATCATCGTCGCCGATGTGAACCAGCCCCGCATCGACGAGCTGCTGGCACCCGACCGCGAGGCGCTGGGGCGGTTGATCCGCAAGGAGGACTAGCCGAGCGCCGCAACCATGGATGTCCTGAGAACGCCCGACGAGCGATTCGACGGCCTGCCCGGCTATCCGTTTGCGCCCAACTACGCGATCGTCGAATCCGCACGCGTGCCGCCCGTTCGGATGCACTATGTCGATGCCGGCCCCGCAGACGGACCCGTCGTCGTTCTCCTGCACGGGCAGCCGACATGGTCGTACATGTACCGCAGTGTTATTGGCGTGCTTGCAGATTCGGGCATGCGCGTGATCGCACCGGACAACGTCGGCTTCGGCCGATCGGACAAGCTCACCGAGGCCACGGCCTACACCTTCCGGCGCCACATCGACTGGGTCCACGGCCTGGTCTCCGGCCTCGACCTGCGCGAGGTGACGCTCGTGGTCCAGGACTGGGGCGGGCCGATCGGATTGAGCGTATTGGCCCGCGATCCCGCCCGGTTCGCGCGAGTCGTCGCGACGAACACGATCGTGCACACGTGTGACCCGGCGCTGGCGGGCAGGCTCACCTGGGCGCACCACGGTGTCGACGAAGACAGGATGATGCTGCAGGAGACCCTGCTCGACTACGTCGCGATGTATCAGCGCTCACCGGACATCAACCCGAGCCTTTTTCTCGACGCGGTGGCCGGTCCGCTCGGTGCCGACGTGCTCGCCGCCTATGACGCGCCGTTCCCTGACCGCTCCTACAAGGCCGGCCTGCGTCAGCTGACCGCGCTGATCCCGCTGACGCGCAACGATCCTGGCGCGGCGATCGGCCGGGACACCATGGCCGCGCTGCAGCAGTGGGAACGGCCGTTTCTCACCGCCTACTCCGACGGTGATCCCGCGACCCAGGGTTGGGAGAAGGTGTTCCAGGAGCATGTTCCCGGCGCCCAGAACCAGAACCACACAACGATTTCCGGCGCCGGACACTTCATCGCCGAGCAGCGAGGCCCGGAACTGGCCACCGTCATCGCCCGCTTCGTCGGCGACACGCACTAACTCGGCGCGGGTAGTCGCAACACCAGGCGCGCACCGCCCGACGGGCTGGCCTCCATGGCCGCCGTGCCGCCGTGCAACTCGGCCTGCTGGGCCACCAGCGCCAGCCCCAGTCCCGAACCCGACCGCGACGCAGTCGACCCACGGGAGAATCGCTCGAAGACGGCCGATCGTTCTTCCTCGGGTATGCCCGCGCCATTGTCATCGACGGCGATCTCGACTCCTTCGCCGGAACTGTCTGCGCTGAGCCGGATTTCGGTGGCACCGCCGTGCTTGATCGCGTTGGTGATCGCGTTGTCGATGACCAGCCGCAGACCGGCGGGCAATCCCACCGTCAACACCGTGGTCGACGACGCCAGGGACACCCGCAGATCCGGGTAGTTGCGCATCGCATCGTGCGCTGCTCGATCCAGCAGTTCGGTGATGTCGACCGGGACGAAATCGTCGACGGTGGTCAATTCGCCTTGGGCGAGACGTTCCAGCGCGGTCAGGGTCGCCTCGATTCGGCTCTGGGTGCGCATGACGTCGGCGATCACCTCCTGGCGTTGGTCGTCGCGCATCGCGAGGGTGGACAGCACCTCGAGGTTGGTGCGCATCGCTGTCAGCGGCGTCCGCAGTTCGTGCGACGCGACGGCGGCGAAGTCGCGGGCCGACTCCAGCGCCGCCCTGGTGCGTTGCTGTTCGTCACCGATGCGCGCGAGCATCCCCTCGACCGCTTCGGCGATCTCCACGGCCTCCTGTACGCCGCGAACCTGCACCTCATCGGGATTGGACTGCGCGTTGATGGCGCGGGCCTGCTGCGCCAGCAGACGGAACGGATTGATCATGATGGACCACATCACCCAGCCGACCAGGACCGTGCCGATGATGACGCCGCCGCAGATCAACAACACGCGCCGATGGAGTTCGTCGATGCGGCGCTGTGTTTCGGCGAGCGGTGCGCCCAACGCGATCGTGGCGTCCCCGGCGGCGAAGGTGCGCACCCGGTACTCCACGCCGTCGATGGTGGTGTCCGCGTAGCCGATGTCGAACTGTGGCAGCACCACATCCCGCGGAATCGACACCGTTGTGTCGTCGATGCGTGCGGTCCGCACCAGTCCACCGTCCGGCACGGACTGATCGGGTTCGGCTTGCTGTGTGGTGCGCAGCAGTGTGCTGATGTCGCCCAGGCTGCTCACCGAATCGAGCCGACGGTCGAGCTGGCTGTACTGATCGTTCGTCACGCCGAACCACACCCACAGGCCGAGGGTGATCACCAGCGCGACGACGGAAAGCGCGGCGACGACGACGATGATGCGCAGCGACAACACGCGCGTCAACAGTTCGTACAGGCGTTCGGCGAGGCCCATGATCACTGACCATAGCGACGAACGCGGACTACGTTCACAAGCGCGCTTGCAATTGCGCGCCGATCAGTGGCGCGATCATGTCCGCCAGGTATTCGTGGCCTTTGTCGGTCGGGTGCACGCCATCGGCGCCGATCAGGCCGGGCCGCCCCACGAACCAGTGTTCGGCGATCGGGTCGACGAACACCGCGCCCGCCACGCCCGCCTGGTAGCGCAGAGCATCACGGATTCGCACCACGGCCGCAGGAGGGTTGGCTGTCGGCCACGGCGGCCCGATCACCAGGAACGTCGCGGCCGGCGACAGCCGACGCGCCAATTGAAAGGTGCCGTAAGCCAAAACCGACAAGTGCGCCGGGTCCACGCCCTGGTCGTTACGCGAGCCGAAGAACACCACGAGCGCGTCGTCGGGTTTGACCGTCCGGGCGGTCAGGTCCTCGAACACGCTGCCCCGGTTGCCTGGGGAGCCGTACCCCGCCCCGGCCTCGGCGCCTACATCCGCTGAGATCGGCGTCCTCTGCGCGGCCAGCTCCCGCCAGGCGCGGGCGATCCATCCTCTCGGGCCGAGACCGCCGAGGTCGCTGCCCGTCGTGTAGGAGTCGCCGATCACCGCGACACGATTCACTGATGCGTCCAACGCCAGTATCTCGTTGTGGCCTACCTGTATTGGGCGTTCAGCGCCCATGCCGACCAAGAGTGCGAGCGCGACCATGGCCGTGATCAATCGGCTCACCGGACCAGCCTAAGTGTCATCTGACCGAATGCAGGCCGACGACGCGCGCCGTCATCCCGCACGGGCCGAAACCACCTGGCTTCGCTCGTCTTTCCGCCCGTCGACCGGTTGCAGCTTGCCGTGCACCGAGTGCGCGCGCGAGACGTGGGGCGGTTTCATCATGCCGCGCATCCATCGGCGGGCCGGCTCCTCGACGACGTGGTAAAGCACCACCGCGCCCGCCAATGCGACGGCGAGCAGGCCGACGAGCGTCGCCTTCCCCGCGAGGTCGGGCCCCAGGCGAAGGCCGAACTGCATCACCATCCAGTTCCACGTCGTGTGCACCAGTTCGTGAACCATGTAGAGGCTGAACGAGATGTGTCCGAGGTACACCACCGGGCGAAGGGACAACAGCGCCGGAAGGGTGCCGATGCCCATCGCCAGGGTCAACACCAGCGGCACGAACAGCACGTCGACCAGACCGGCCGAGTCGGAGATCGTCGGTACCGGATGCGCGTCGAGCAGGTACAAGATTCCGACGATCGCGGCGGCGAGCAGGAGCGAGAGGTATCCGGCGCCGCGCCGGGCCCGGTCCGTCGGCTGCAGCTTGCGAACGGCGGCACACACCAGGGCACCCGCGGTGAACTGCATGACGATGCGCAGCAACCAGCTCCACGGCGTGTAGAACACGCCGGTGGCCATCAACAGCAACACCGGCGGAAGTGAGGCCGCGACGGCCAGATAGATCAGGCCACGGGCTCTCGTCGCGCGTGCGATCCGGAAGATGACCAGCACCAGTGCGCCGAACATGAGGTACGCGAGCCATTCCGCGCTGATCGACCAGGCGGGCCCGTCCCAGCTCGACCCGTCGAAGTAGGGCTGGACCCACAGCTGGACGAGCAGGACCTGACGGACGTAGTTCATCGCGGTGAGCTGATCTGCGGACTCCGACGGGACGTGGCCGACGTTGAGCGTGAAAATGATCCACATCGCGGCGAGGTGCATCGTGACCAGATACACGGGCCACACCCTGGACAGCCGCAGCCATAAAAAGTGCAGCGTGCTCCGCCACGACCACGAATCGCCCATCCGGTCGAGGTAGTTCCAGGTCAACACGAACCCGCTGAGAATGAAGAACAGGTCGACACCCTGGGCGCCGCAGTCGAGCACGGGCGCGAATGCGGAGCGGAATCCCGGCGCCGCCTCAGCGAGTAGCGGGCGGAAGTGGAACAGCACCACCCACACAGCGGCGACGATGCGCAATCCGGATAGGGCCTTGATCTCGCCGGTGCGCACAACTCTCTCTTCGTGACGACTGAAACAGTTCCGTTCGGATGCCGTTGTGATCGGCTAGCCGGGCTGTCCTCCCCCGCGACCACGCATCCAGCAGCTTTCGAAGGGTACCAGCGCCCCCGCCGCATCGGCACGCTCAACACGCCCTGTGAATCTGCTGTAGACCATCAAAAATGTTGCCAACCAGGCAGTCTGGGCACCGCAGCAACACCTCCGTCGCACGCCATGTCCGGACACGCCCGACACACCGGGGCCAAGTCTTGACTCAGTCCAGAAAAGGCGGCATATTGGCTTACGTGCCGTCGACGCCGGACTACGCAGACCAGCTGAGGAAAGCTGATCTCCGAGTGACCCGGCCGCGACTGGCGGTCCTCGAGGCGGTGTATGCGCATCCGCACGCCGACACGGAGACGATCTTCTCCGCCGTGCGCGTCGGCCTTCCCGACGTTTCACGGCAGGCCGTGTACGACGTTCTTGCCGCCCTGTCGACCTCCGGGTTGATCCGGCGGCTCCAGCCGTCGGGTTCGGTATCGCGCTACGAGTCACGCGTCGGCGACAACCACCACCACGTCGTGTGCCGGTCCTGCGGCGTCATCGCCGACGTCGACTGCGCTGTCGGCGATGCCCCGTGCCTGACCCCGTCCGACTTCGGCGGCTCGCTGGAGGGCTTCGTTCTCGACGAGGCCGAGGTCATCTACTGGGGTCTGTGTCCTGACTGTTCGGCATCACAAGCTTCGCGATCACATCCGTGATCACAGCCCGTTTCACCAACTCTGGAAGGAATGTTGTGTCACCGATCAGCGGAAGCGAGAGCGAAAATCCGGCAATCGATTCGCCCAAGCCGAAGGCAGGCGCGCCGCTGACGAACCAGGACTGGTGGCCCGATCAGATCGACGTGTCGAAACTGCACGCGCACTCGAGCAAGGGCAACCCGCTCGGCGAGGACTTCGACTACGCCGAGGAGTTCGCCAAGCTCGACGTCGAGGCCCTCAAGGCCGACGTGATTTCGGTGATCACCACCTCGCAGGACTGGTGGCCCGCCGACTACGGCAGCTACGCCGGGCTGATGATCCGGCTGTCCTGGCACGCCGCCGGCACCTACCGCATCTTCGACGGCCGTGGCGGCGCCGGCCAGGGCATGCAGCGCTTCGCCCCGCTCAACAGCTGGCCCGACAACGCCAACCTCGACAAGGCCCGCCGCCTGCTGTGGCCGGTCAAGAAGAAGTACGGCAACAAGATCTCGTGGGCCGACCTGCTGGTGTTCGCCGGCAACGCGGCGCTGGAGTCGGCGGGCTTCGAGACCTTCGGGTTCGGCTTCGGCCGTCCCGACTTCTGGGAGCCCGAAGAGGTCCTCTTCGGCGAAGAGGGCGAGTGGCTCGGCACCGACAAGCGCTACTGCGGGCGCCGATGCCTCCGCGCGGCAGCTCGAGGAGCGCTACGGCGCCACCACGATGGGCCTGATCTACGTGAATCCCGAAGGCCCCGAGGGCAAGCCGGATCCGCTGGCCGCGGCAATCGACATCCGTGAGACGTTCGGCCGCATGGCGATGAACGACGAGGAGACCGCCGCGCTGATCGTCGGTGGCCACACGCTCGGCAAGACCCACGGCGCGGGACCGGCGATGGCATCGGACCCGAGCCCGAGGGTGCTCCCGATCGAGCAGCAGGGCCTGGGCTGGAAGTGCCCGTTCGGTTCCGGAAAGGCCGGCGACTCGATCACCAGCGGTCTCGAGGTCGTGTGGACGCCCACGCCGACGCAAGTGGAGCAACGCTACCTGGAGATCCTGTACGGCAACGAGTGGGAGCTGACGAAGAGTCCCGCCGGTGCCTGGCAGTTCGAGGCCAAGGACGCCGAGGCGACCATTCCCGGATCCGTTCGGCGGGGCGCCGCGCAAGCCCACGATGCTGGTCACCGACGTCTCCATGCGGGTCTGCTCCCATCTACGCCGAGATCACCCGGCGCTGGCTCGACCACCCCGAGGAGCTCAACGAGGCGTTCGGCAAGGCCTGGTACAAGCTGCTGCACCGCGACATGGGTCCGATCAGCCGCTATCCTCGGGCCCGTGGATCGCCGAGCCGCAGCTGTGGCAGGACCCGGTGCCCGACGTCGAGGGCGAGCTGATCGACGAGTCGGACATCAAGGCCCTGAAGGCGAAGGTGCTGGACTCCGGGCTGTCGGTGTCAGCAGCTGGTCAAGACCGCCTGGTCGTCGGCGGCGAGCTTCCGCAGCACCGACAAGCGCGGCGGCGCCAACGGCGCGCGTCTGCGCCTCGAGCCGGCAGAAGAACTGGGAGGTCAACGAGCCCTCCGAGTTGGCCAAGGTGCTGCCGGTGCTCGAGAAGATCCAGCAGGACTTCAACGGCGCTGGTGGCAAGAAGGTCTCGCTGGCCGACCTGATCGTGCTGGCCGGTTCGGCGGCGGTCGAGAAGGCCGCCAAGGACGGCGGCTACGAGATCAACGTGCACTTCGCGCCGGGCCGTACCGACGCGTCGCAGGAGAACACCGACGTGGAGTCGTTCGGGGTACTCGAGCCGCGAGCCGACGGCTTCCGCAACTACGTCCGGCCGGGCGAGAAGGCGCCGCTGGAGGAGTTGCTGCTGGAGAAGGCGTACGTGCTCGATCGTGACCGCGCCCGAACTGACCGCGCTGATCGGTGGGCTGCGTGCCCTCGGCGCCAACCACGGCGGCAGCAAGCACGGCGTGTTCACCGACAAGCCCGGCGTGCTGACGAACGACTTCTTCGTCAATCTGCTCGACATGGGCACGGAGTGGAAGACATCGGAGACGGCGGAGAACGTCTACGACGGTGTCGACCGCGCCTCGGGTCAGACGAAGTGGACGGCCACCGCCAACGACCTGGTCTTCGGTTCACACTCGCATGCTGCGGGCACTGGCCGAGGTACTACGCCCAGGATGACGGCAAGGAGAAGTTCGTCGAGGACTTCGTCGCCGCCTGGGTCAAGGTCATGAACAACGACCGGTTCGACCTGGCCTGACCGACAATAAGTACGTGCAACACCCCGCGGGCTCTCTCGGCTCGCGGGGTGTTGTGGTTGTGGGCCTCGGACGGCGGAGTTGCCGAGTGTTGCCTTATGTCACGCGTAGAGCGTGCGCGGCGTGTCTCAACCCGACACTCGGCGACTCCCCTAACGTATGAACTCGGCCCAACTGACGGAACAGCATGACGACAGACGGCGAGCACGCCCCGTTCCTGCTCTTGTCGATCCGCGGCGAGGACGAAGCCGCCGACGACGAGTACCGGGCGATGATGCGGTTCGCCGGACTCGACACGGCGGGCATGCACCGCATCCGTCTGACGCATGAGTCGTTGGGACGGATCGACCTCGCCGACTGGTCGGGCATCGTCCTGGGCGGCGGGCCCTACAACGTCAGCGATGCCCCGGAGTCGAAGTCGGCGACGCAGCAGCGCGTCGAATCCGAGTTGTTGCCCCTGATCGACAGCATCGTCGATCAGGATTTCCCGTTCCTCGGCTGCTGCTACGGCGTCGGCACTCTCGGTTCGGTCATCGGCGCCACGGTCGATCGCACCTACCCCGAACCCGTTGGCGGTATGGAGGTCACAGTCACCAGCGCCGGTCGCGACGATCCGCTCTTCGCTGAGGTGCCCGACGTCTTCGACGCATATGGAGGACACAAGGAGGCGGCGACGGCGTTGCCCGCCGAAGCGGTGTGTCTGGCGTCCTCGCCGGATTGCCCGGTTCAGGCCTTCCGCGTCCGCGAGAACGTCTATGCCACGCAGTTTCACCCCGAACTCGACCTCGACGGCATCGACACCCGGATCCACGTCTACAAGAACCACGGGTACTTCGCGCCGGAGTCGGCCGAGGCTCTGAAAACCGAAGCGCGGCAATGGGATGTGCGTTATCCGCCGACCATCCTGCGGCGGTTCATCGAGCGTTACGCGCGACGAAGTTGACTCCCAGGGTTGCGTGACGCGTAGGCGGGGCATCCCAGACCCTGTGGACATAGTCGAGTACGCCCCCGGCCGCTTCGCCGACGTCTTCGGTGACGGAACACAGCAGACTGTTCTGATGTGGCACGGCGCGCAGACCGATGCGAGGGCCGCCATGCGGCCGTTGGCCGAACTGGTGTCCGGGCACGGATTGGCCGTGATTGTGCCCGATTGGGACTCGGGTGCCGACGACGCCGGCCGCGCAGATCTTCTGCGCTCCGTGCAATTCGCAAGTGACCGCCTCGGGGACTCCGCAGGCCTCGTGCTCGTCGGCTGGTCGCTGGGCGGCGTGGCGGCCGCGGGGCTGACAATCCACGCCCGGCGGTTCGGCGTCCGCCTCGTCCGTACGGTGTGTCTGGCCGGGGCGTTCATGGCCCGCGATCCGATCTCCGGCGAACAACTGCCCTCGGAACTACCGACATACGAAGACGGCCCGCCGTTCACACTGCTACACGGAGCCGCCGATGACGTCGTCCCAGTCGACGCGAGTCGTTCGTTCGCCGCGACGCTGAAACGCAACGACTGGCCGGTGGAGCTTGTGGAGATCGCGACCGATCACGCGGCGATCGCCGGCGCCGCGTATGACCCGAACCTCAGACGCTATGCAGCTGCCGATGATCCAGACACGCTGGTCATCGCGGAGGACGTGGCTGCCCGGATCGCCAACTTGCCGTAGCGCAAGTCTTTGGTCATTCGAGGGTGTCGGTGCGGTGCGCCCAGCGGAATCGCCGATGCGGCACGCATCAGCCGAACGCAGGCCAGCATCGGTGCCGCGACGAGCGTTCTCACCCAACCGACGATAGCGGCACCCCGTCAGCCGTGGTCCCGGTTTCACGGTGTCGAAGTCCTTGACCTCAACAATGGTTGAGGAAGCAGGGTGGAGTCATGGCTACCTTGACCCAGATCCGCGACGATCTCTTTCAAACCCGCATGGACTCACCGTTCCCCGGATTGACCACCCACGCCTATCTGTGGCGCCGGCCCGCAGGCAATGTGCTGTTCTACTGCCCCGCCACCGATGCCGAGTTCGACGCCATCGATGCCCTCGGCGGCGTCAGCGCCCAGTACCTGTCGCATCAGGACGAGGCGGGCCCCAACCTGGGCCGCATCGCCGACCGCTTCGGCCGCCGCCTGCATGCGCCGTCGGCCGAACTGGAGGCGATCAGCGAACACGGGCGCGTCGATGTTCCGGTCGAGGCGATCAGGCATGTCGATATAAACGACGTGGAAGTGCTTCCCACACCGGGACACTCGCCGGGAAGCACCTGCTACTTCGTTACTGGCGTCGGCGGCGAGAAATACCTGTTCACCGGCGACACGATGTTTCCCACCGCTGAGGGTAAGTGGGCGACCTTCGTCGTGCCCGGCCGTGGCGACCCTGCGGCGATGCGAGACAGCGTCAAGATGCTGGGTACCGTCGTCCCAGACATTGTGATCTCCAGTGCGTTCGGCGGAGAAACTGGATTCGAAGTCGTAGACCCGCGGCGTTGGTCGGAGTGCATCGACCAGGCGTTGGCGAGCGTGCCGGCCTAGGGGGCGGATTCAAGCAGGCGCTGGCGGGGGGACATCGTCCTCGGTTTCGCCTGTGTCATGCCATATCCACCACTCGTACGGTGGGCTTTGCGGATAGCCCTCCGGTGAGTCTTCCCAATCCTCTTGTCTCCCCAGCGCAGTCATGTCGAGGAAGTTCCAGGTGTTCACGAACACCTCGTCGCCACGGCCGGTGATGCAGTAGGTGCGGAACACGCGGTCATTCTCGTCGCGGATGAATGCGTTGGTGGCATGCCACTCGTCGCATCCGAAGTCCTTGTCGAAGTCGTCAGTGAGGGTGAACCACGGGTGCCGCCATCCCATCTTCGCTTTCATCCGCTCGAGTTCGGGCTGGGATGCGCGTGATACGTAGACGAACGAGGTGTCGCGTGCGTTGAGATTAGCGATATTGGGCACGTGGTCGGCCATCAGGGAGCAACCCACGCATCCGTGTTCGGGCCAACCCCTCACTCCGGGTTCGATGAACGCGCGGTAGATGATCAGCTGGCGGCGGCCGTCGAACAGGTCAAGCAGGCTCACCTTGCCGTCGGGACCGTCGAATACATACTCTTTCTCCACGGCCGTCCATGGCATCCGGCGTCGCTGTGCGGCCAGGGCGTCGCGCGCGCGCTGAACTTCCTTCTCCTTGACCAGCATTTCCTGCAGCGCGGTATCCCACTCCTGCGCCGACACGATGGGTGGTGTCTTCATCTTCTGTCTCCCTTCTTATTTCGGTGTTAGATCATCGGATCGACCGGCTTCGATACGCGACCACTGGGCAATGGGGCGCCCGTTGGAGCGCACCCGTTCGCTGTTGTGAGCGATCTGGCGTATCGGCCAGTCGGTCGGTGAGTCTTCCCACGCCTCCTGCCGTCCGTAGACGGTGAGGTCCATCAGCGCGAAGCTGTAATCCATTGCCTCTACGCCTCGGTAGTTCGTCCAGTAAGTCTCGAAGACCCGGTCGCCGTCGCGTAGGTAACACACGAGGTGCATGAGGCCGATCTGGCGCCCGACGAGCAGGGTGTCGAGGGAATCCTGCGCCGAATACCACGGCATGTCCCAACCCATGAATTCTCGGTACCGACTGCTCTCGTCATATGGACCCTGACAGAAGACCGCGTAGGTGATGTCGCGAGAATGCAGGTAGGACAACTCTTCGACGTGGGTCGTGCACCAGGTGCACCCTTCGCACTGCTCGGCGGCGGAATGACCTGTGTGCCACATGAAGTAGTAGGCGATCAGTTGGGTCCGGCCCTCGAATGCGTCGAGCAACGTGACGTGCCCCTCGGGGCCGACCAGTGACGTCGTCGCGTCGATCTCCACCATGGGAAGTCGCCGCCGGGCCGCCGCAATCGCGTCACCTTCCCGGGTGTGCGCCTTCTCCCGGACTCGTAGCGCATCGATCTGTGCCTGCCACGTCGACCGGTCGACGATCGCGGGCACGGCCGTCACGATTGCTCCAGCGCCGATCTTCAGGTTCGAGAGCTTCCACGGCCAACCGCCGGAGATGAGTCCGCGGACAGTGCTTTCCGGTCCGAAATCGTCATGAACAACGGTCAGCTTTACCTGGTCGTCGTCGGCCGTTTCGATGTCAAACGACACCTTCGACCGTCGCTCGGCGGCCGCCTTGGCGATGGTTTCCTCGTCGAGTCCCAACTCGCTGAGTTCAGGCACGAAAGTGTGAAATGTGAACGCGAGGCGCCGATACGGCTCCGATTCGAGGATCACCTGTTCGGGGTGCGCGATCTCGAGTTCGCGGTCGGCCCAGACATAGGTTGAGCCCTTCTCGAAGTCCGACACAAGGGCGTGGCCCATGTACCGGTTCGAGAACGCGGGGTCGGTGATCGCCTGCCACAGCTTTTCCGGTGTGGTGCGGATGTATGTCGTGTACACGAATTCACTGCTGCTCATCGGTTCGGTCTCCAATGCTGTTTTGAGGTCCGCAAGCGTCTGCACGCGTGCGCGTTCGTACTGATTGATCCAGCGGTCGGCGATGGCGTTGATCGGCTCGGCGTTCAGGTAGTGCAGCTTCTCCCTGCCCCGCCACACCGTCGTGATCAGGTTGGCTGCCTCCAGAACCGCCAGGTGCTTGCTGACCGACTGCCGTGCCATGGACAACTCCGCGCAGAGGTCGCGCAGGCTCTGTCCGTTCCGCGCATTCAGGCTGTCGAGCAGCAGGCGCCGGCTGGGGTCCGCCAGCGCCTTGAATACCTCGTCCATCTCTGCCATATCCATTCATGCAGCTGATTGGCTGCATGTTCCACCATAGGCAGCCGTGCGGCTGCATGTCAATGGGTGGAGGTGATTCAGGTCGGGCGGTTGAGTTCCTCGAACCGGGCCAGAGCCAGGTCGCGCTGGTCGGGGTCGAACGCCTCAAAGCCGGTGACACGATCGCAGTCGACGAGCGATGAGCATGACAAGCGGAATCTCGATCGCGAGGCCATCGGTGGACGTGCCCCTCAAGAACCACGTCGCCGACAAGGCCCATCGCCGAGTGCGTGCAGAACCTCCGCGAGTTCGACCCAATAGTCGGGTACTAGCGATGCCATCGTTCGCATTGATGGCATGTGGTCGGCGATCGTTTGGACGCCTGGACTGGACAGCTGCCGGTGATTGACGTACGTGGCACCGGCGCTGAGTGTGGCGAATGCATCCCAGTCATGACGGTTGACGGTCTCGATAAGCCGGCGCGCCGTTTCGATGACCTCGGGATGGGCGACCTCTCCCGAGGCGATCCAGCGAGCGGTGAGCTCAGCCATCGCACCGTCGATGTCATCAGGATCGAAAATCACCAAGCGGGAAGTCAATTCGTCGTCGGTGACTTCGGTGAGAACCAGCGCCTCCACAGCGATCGGCCGGTCGACCTCGCTGTGATCGCGAAACATCAAGCGGCACAACACCAGGTGAGATCCCCTGATGGCGACGGGCTCTGTCTCCTCCTGCCAACTCGGAGCCGCCTCGATGAACAACGCGCGCGCGAAGTCCGGCCTGATCGGACCCTCGTCGCGCAGCCCTTTTCGCCGGTCCTCGTATCGTCCGTCTGCAGTGACAAGGGCAAGGAAGCTGTCAAGGTCGCGGCGGTTGAATGTATCCATCATGCGGGCTAAAACCCGCGTTGCGGCGTTCTCGAGGTGAGGCGTCGGCCGGCTGAGTTCGTCGAACCTTGCGAGCGCGGCGTCGATGTCTGCCTCGTCGAAGATCTCGCAGCGGTTGATCGCTGTCGCCTGCGAACGTCAGAAGGGTGGCCTCGCGCCACTCGGCGGCGAAACCCTGTTTCGAGGTCCCGCTGGCCGCGTAGGTGACGACCGCACCCAGATTGCTCAGCCGATGCACTGCCACGATGCAGATGTTGACGTCGGGCGCGACGTCCCACACGGCACGGACATACGGGACCGCGTCGCCGGGCGCGAATGACGTCCCGCGCCGATGGTCGATGTTCGCCCAGTCCGGTGCCGTCGCGGGTAGCTCGCGTCGATTGAACGCGGCATAGGCCTCCTTAACAAGCGACCATGTGTGTGTGTGGGCGGCCGCTTCGCCGGCGAGCGTAACGAGCATCGAGCTCGGCGAACGCGGCGTCGATGTCTTCGGGATCGAAGACCACGGTGTCGTGCACTAGGCCGCCGTCGCTGACCTCAATGACTGTCAAGCCCTCCATGGTGATCGGTCGGTCGGCGTCAGTCGGTAGTCGCGCAAACATCCCGCGGGTCAGTGCGAGCCGCGATCCCCTGATGGCGATGGGCTCAACCTCCATTCGCCAACTGTTCGGTGTCAGCTCGAACTGCTGGCGGATGTTCTGCTGGCGCGCTGGCCCCTCGAGTACCGAATGCAGGCCCTTTCGCCGGTCCTCCAATCGGCCGTCGGCAGTTGTGCGGGCAAAAGCGTCCAAGTCACGGCGGTTGAATGCTCCGGCGACACGACGCCCAGGCCCGAGTCGCGGCGTTTTCGAGCGCAGGCGGTCGACTGAGTTCGTCGAACCTTGTGAGCGCAGCGTCGAGGTCTGCCTCGTCGAACACCTCGCCGCGGTTGATCAGGTCGCCCTCGACCGTCACGAGGTTGAATACCCGCCACTCGGCGTCAAAGCCCTGTTGTGAGGTCCCTTTCGACACGTGGGTCACGACCGCCCCGAAGCTGCTCAGCCGATGCACGGCCTCGATGTAGATGTTGACGTCGGGCGTCGACCTCCCACATGGCACGGATGTACGGGATTGCGTCGCCTGGCGCGACTCCCGCCCCGCGCCGGTGGTCGATGTTCACCCAGTCCGGCGTCGTCGCGGGAAGCTCGCGTCGATTGAACGCGGCACAGGCCTCCTTGACGACCCACCACGTGTGCGCGTGGTCGGCCGCTTCCCCGGCGAGATACCGAGCGTCGAGTTCCTCGAAGGCGGTGTCAATGTCGTCGAGATCGAAGATCACGGTGTCGTCCATCAAGTCGTCGTCGCCGACCCCTGTCACCGTGAGATATTCGACTGTGATCGGTCGGTCGGCGTAGTCGGTATCGCGGAATATGCCGCGGGTGAGCCCGAGGCGAGATCCCCTTATTGCGACCGGCTCCATCTCCAACCGCCAACCCTTGGGCGCGTCGAATACGGTCTGCCACACGTCGCGCGCTATTCCCTTGTCGTGCAAACCCTTTCGGCGGTCCTCATATTGTCCGTCCGCGGCGGTGAGAGCAAGTGCACAGTCGATGTCGCGGCGGTTGAAGGCATCCGCGAGACGCGCCCAGGCCCGGGTCGAGGCGTTTTCAAGCTGCAAGCGCCGGCCGACTGAGCTCGTCGAACCTCACGACTGCGGCGTCGAGGTCCTCCTCGTCGAATATTTCGCAACGGCTGATCGCGTCACCTGCGAACGTCAGAACCGCGATCTCGCGCCACTCGGCGTCGAACCCCTGCTGCGAGGTGCCCTTTGAGACTTGGGTAACCACCGCTCCCAGTTCGCTCAGCCGATGCACAGCCTCGAGGTACATGTTGATATCGGGCGCGACGTCCCACGCGGCAAGGACGTACGGGATTGCGTCGCCAGGCGCGAATCCCGCCCCGCGCCGACGGTCGATGTTCACCCAGTCCGGTGTCGTCGGAGGCAACTCGCGTCGATTGAACGCGGCATAGGCTCCCTTGACAAGCGACCATGTGTGCGCGTGGGCGGCCGCCTCCCCGGCGAGGTATCGGTCATCGAGCTCGGCGAACGCGGCGTCGATGTCGTCAAGGTCGAACAGAGCATTGACAGCGAGCCGGTTGTCGGCATCTATTTCGACGACGCATCGATCGCCTCGGCGCCGACCTCGTCCGGCGGCATGCCACGGACCGCGGAATGCGTACGACTCAGGGCGAGGCGCTGCCCGCGAGTCGCGATGACCGTCGACCCAACATTCTCGAATCCGACATCGGTGACTGCTCGCATGTTCGTGATATGGATGTCGCGACCGCGCCGAACACCAGCGTTGACGACCCGGCGGTGGTCGTCTGAACTAAAGTCTTCGGCCATTGTCTCGGCAACCGCATCCCAGTCTCGCGCCGCGAAGTATGCCCATACGCGTGCCAAAACTCGGCTTGCCGCATTCTCCAGCCGCGGCGCCGGGAGATTGAGCTCGTCGAACCTCGCGACCGCGGCATCGAGGTCTGCCTCGTCGAAAAGCTCGCAGCCGCTGAACACTTCGCCGTCGACCGTGAGCAGACAGATAAATCGCCACTCGGCCTCGAAGCCCTGCTGCGAGGTCCCCGTTGAGACTTGGGTGACGACCGCTCCGAGATCGCTCACCCGATGCACGGTCTCGATGTAGACCGAGCTGTCGGGAGCGACGTCCCACCCGGAACGGATGTATGCCGTTAGGTCACCGGGTTCGAATGACGCCCCCCGGCGGTGGTCGATGTGTCACCCAGTCGGGACGCCGCCGAAGGGAGTTCGCGACGGTTGAACGCAGCGTTGCTCCGCGCGATAACCGACCACGTGTGCGAATAGGCGGCGGCTTCGCCGGCGAGATACCGGGCGTCGAGCTCCTCGAAGGCAGCGTCGAGGTCGTCGGGGTCGAACATGATGCGCGCCGCGATCCGGTTGTCGGCGTTGATCTCGACGATGCCGAGTACCTCTGTGTAGAACGCCTCGGGACCGCTGCTCGCCGCCCGAGAAGCGGACACGGCAGAGGGCGAGGCGCCGCCCGCGGGTCGCAATGACGGTCGACGTGAAGTTCGTGAACCCGATGTCGGCGATCGCCCGCAGGTTCGCGATCTCGGCATCTCGACCGTGTCGGACGCCCGGCGCCCACCACGCGACGACGATCGTCGATCGAAATGTCGTCGGCCAGTATCTCGGCCATGGCGTCCCAGTCGCGGGCCGCGAATTTCGCCAGATAGCGCTCGCCCACTTGGCTTGCCGCGTTCTCCAGCCGCGGCGCCGGCCGACTGAGCTCGTCGAACCTCGCGAGCGCAGCATCGAGGTCTGCCTCGTCGAATAGCTCGTAGCGGCTGATCAGGTCGCCTTCGACCGTCAAAGATGAAGATCATCCGCCACTCGGCGTCGAAGCCCTCCTGCGAGACGCCATGCGCGACATGGGTGACGACCGCTCCGAGGTCGGTCAGCCGATGCACCGCCTCGATATAGATGCTGAGGTTCGGCATTGAGTCCAACACCGCGCGGTTGAACGCGGCCATGTCGCCGGCCTCGATCGTCACGCGCGCGGTGGTCGACGCTCGACCCAGTCGGGTGTCGTCGCGGGAAATTCGTGCCGGTTGAACGCGGTGTAGACCCCTGCGATGACCGACCATGTCTGCGCATGGGCGGCCGCTTCGCCGGCGAGGTAGCGGGCGTCGAGTTCCTGGAAGGCGGCGTCGATGTCGTCGATGTCGAACCCGATGCGAGCGACGATCCGCTCTTCGGCATCGATCTCGGTGAGATTAAGCGCTTCAGTCTGGATCGCCGGGACGCGGACTCGACTGAGCGCGAGGCTCTGTCCGCGGGTCGCGATAGTGGTTGACGTTATTTGGTCGCTGTCGGTCATCGACGTCGGCGAGCGTCTGCAAGTTTGCGAGTTCGGCATCTCGGCCCTGCCGAACGCCTGCATTCACGACCCGGCGGCGGTCGTCGGTGACAACGTCGTCTGCCAATATCGCCGCCATCGCTTTCCAGTCCCGGGAAGCGAAGTACGTCCGGTAGAGCTCGTTCTGTCGGCTTGCCGCGTTCTCCAGCCGCGGCGCCGGACGGCTGAGCTCGTCGAACCTGGCGAGCGCGGCGTCGAGGTCCGCCTCGTCGAATAGTTCGCAGCGGCTGATCAGGTCGCCTTCGACCGTGAGAAGTTCGATCATCCGCCACTCGGCGTCGAAGCCCTCCTGCGAGGTCCCATGCGACGTTATGGGTGACGACCGCTCCGAGGTCGCTCAGCCGATGCACAGCCTCGATGTAGATGTTGAGGTCCGGCGTGAGGTCCCACGTGGCACGGATGGTATGCAGCCAGATCGTCGGGCGCGAACGCTGTCCCCCGCCGGTGGTCGACGTTCGACCCAGTCCGTCGTCGTCGCGGGAAGTTCGTGCCGGTTGAGCGCGGCGTAGGTCTGCGCGATGACCGACCATGTGTGCGCGTGGGCGGCCGCTTCGCCGGCGAGGTAGCGGGCGTCGAGTTCTTGAAGGCGGCGTCGATGTCGTCGAGGTCGAACAGGAGGCAGGCCGCGATCCGCTCGTCGGCGTCGATCTCGGCGAGGCCGAGCACCTCAGTGTGGAACGCCTCGGGCCGCTGATTGCGCCCGAAGAAACGGTAACGGCTGAGAACGAGGCGCTCCGCACGGGTCGCGATGACGGTCTGACGTTATGTGCCTAACCCCGATATCGGCGGTCGCCCGCCAGTCGGCGATGACGACATCCGACCGCGCCGGATCCCCACGCCCACCAGCGCGACGGCGGTCGTCCGTAGACATGTCGTCGGCCAACAGCTCCGTCATTGCATCCCAGTCACGGGCCGCAAAGTGCGTCAGGAAACGTTCGACCACCTGGCTTGCCGCGTTCTCCAGCCGCGGCACCGGGCGGCTCAGCTCGTCGAAGCGGGCGAGCGCGGCATCGATGTCTGCCTCCTCGAACAGTTCGATGCGGTTGATCAGGTTGCCATCGACGGTGGCAAGGACGATCTCTCGCCATTCGGCTTCGAAGCCGTCTTGCGAGGTCCCGCTGACCGCTTGAGTGAAGATTGCTCCAAGGTTGCTCAGCTGATGCACAGCCTCGGCGTAGGCGATGACGTCCGGTGCGAGGTCCCACGTGGCACGCATGTATGCGGTCAGGTCGCCGGGCGCGAACCCTCTCGCTCGCCGGTGATCGATGTTCACAAAGTCCGGCATGAACTCGGGCATTTCGCGCCTGTTGGATGCGGCAAAGGCCTGCGCCATGACCGACCACGTGTGCGCGTAGGCGGCGGCTTCGCCGGCGAGGTACCGGGCATCGAGTTCGGCGAAGGCGGCGTCGATGTCGTCGAGGTCGAAAAGCACGCCCCCCGCGATCCGATAGTCGGCGTCGATCTCGATGATGCTGAGCATCTCGGCGTCGAACTCGCCTTGCGGTACGTCTCGGCTCGCGGTAGATACGCGGTTAAGGGCAGAGACGCTCCCCGCGGATCGCGATGATCGTCGACGCTACATTCGCCTCTATCTCGGCGAGGCTTCGCATGTCCGCCATTTGCACATCGCGACCATGTTGAACCCCGGCGTTCACGACCCGACGGCGATCGTCAGTGCGAACATCTTCGGCGAAGAGCTCTGCCATGGCGTCCCAGTTGCGGGTCGCATAGTGCGCCCAAAAGCGTTCGTAGACCCGGCTTGCCGTGTTTTCCAGCTGCGGTGCCGGACGGCTGAGTTCGTCGAATCGGGCGAGCGCGGCGTCGATGTCTGCCTCGTCGAATAGTTCGCAGTGGTTGATCAGATCGCCTTCGACCGTAAGCAGTTGGATCTCCGCCACTCGGCTTCGAAGCCCTCTTGCGAGGTCCCGTGCGTCACTTGGGTGACGACCGCTCCGAGGTCGCTCAGCCGATGCACTGCCTCGATGTAGATCGCTGACGTCCGGCGCGACTTCCCACGCGGCACGGAGTAGGCCTTCAGGTCTCCGGGCGTCGAATGTTTGTCGCTCGTCGGTGGTCGATGTTCACATAGTCTGGCGTGGCGCGGGTATTTCGCGCCGGTTGAAAGCGGCGTAGGCCTCGCGCGATAACCGACCACGTGTGCGCGTGGGCGGCCGCTTCGCCGGCGAGGTAGCGGGCGTCGAGCTCCGCGATGGCGGCCTCGATGTCGTCGAGGTCGAACACGACGCGCGCCACGATCCGGTCCGTCGGCGTCGATCTCGATGATGCGGAGCAACTCGGCGTGAAACGCCTCGGGGCTGTCTCGGTTCGCACCTCGAATGCGGCTGAGAGCGAGACGCTCTCCGCGGATCGCAATGACGTCGACGTTAGACTTGCGACCCCGACATCGGCGAGTCGCCCGCATGTCTCGCGATCTCGGCTTCTCGACCGTGTCGGATCCCGGCGTTCACGACCCGACGGCGATCGTCGCCGCGAATAGTCGTCGGCCAGCAGCTCCGCCATGCGCGTCCCAGTCGCGGGCCGCGATAGTGCGTCCAGAAGCGGTCGTAGACTCGGCTTGCCGCGTTTTCCAGCTGCGGCGCCGGCCGGCTGAGCTCGTCGAAGCGGGCGAGTGCGGCGTCGACGTCGGCCTCGTCGAAGATTTCGCAGCGGCTGATCCGATCCCCGTCGACCGTCAGCAGATTGATCTCGCGCCACTCGGCGTCGAAGCCCTCTTGTGATCTCCCGCGCGTGAGGCTGGATACGACCGCTCCGAGGTCGCTCACCCGATGAACGGTCTCGACGTAGACCGTGACGTCGGAAGCGACGTCCCACAGGGCACGGATGTATGCCGGTAGGTCGCCGGGCTCGAAAGTTGTCGATCGACGGTGGTCGATGTTCACCCAGTCCTGTGATCGTTGCGGGGATCTCGCGCCGATTGAGCGCGGCGTAGCCCCGTGTGATGACCGACCACGTGTCCGAGTACGGCGCCGCTTCGCCCGCGAGGTACCGGGCATCGAGTTCCTCGAAGGCGGCGTCGATGTCGTCGGGGTCGAACTGGATCGGACGCCGCGACCCGGTCGTCGGCGTCGATCTCGGCGATGTTGAGCACCTCGGCGCTGACCTCGCCGCGGCGCATAGAGAAACGGACACGATTTAGGGCGAGCCGCTCGCCGCGCGTCGCAACGACTGATGACGTCACGCTCTCAACCCCGACCTCAGCGATCGCACGCATGTTTGCGATCAGGGCATCCCGACCGTGTCGGACGCCGGCATTCACGACGCGACGACGATCTTCGTCGACTATGTCGCGGGCTACGGTGTCGGCGATGGCGTCCCAGTCGCGGGCCGCGAAGTACGTCCACAGGGGCTCGTACGCTCGACTTGCCGCGTTTTCCAGCCGTGGACGCCGGATGCGTGAGCCGGTCAAACCTCGCGAGCGCGGCGTCGAGGTCTGATTCGTCAAAGAACTCGGCACGGCTGATCAAATCGCCTTCGGCGGTCATGATTTCGACGATCCGCCACTCGGCGTCGAAGCCCTCTTGTGAGGTTCCTCGAGCGACTTGGGTGAAGACCGCTCCGACATCATTCAGCCGATGCACAGCCTCGATGCACGTGCTGAAGTCTTGCTGGAGATCCCACAGGGCACGGAAGAGAGCCGTCATGTCGCCAGGCGAGAATGCGATCCCCCCGCGCCGGTGGTCGACGTTCACCCAATCCGGTGTCGTCGGAGGTAGCTCGTGCCGGACGAGCGCTGCGCGGGCCCGTGCGATGACGGACCATATATGCGCGTGTGCGGCCCCCTCGCCGGCGAGGTACCGGGCGTCGAGTTCCTCGAAGGCGGCGTCGATGTCGTCGAGGTCGAACGCGACGAAGGTCGCGATCCGTTCGTCGGCATCGACTTCGACTATGAAGAGAAGATCGACGTGGAACGCGTCGGGGTCCTGGTCGCTGAGCGAGTACCGGACACGAATGAGGACCAGGCGCTCTCCACGGGTCGCGATGGCGATTGACGTCGCGCCTGGGAGCCCGAGGTCGGCGGCCGCCCGGAAACTTTCGATCACGGCGTCCCGGCCGTCGAGGTCGGCATTCACCACCCGACGACGATCCGTGCCGTAGAAGTCGTCGGCCAGCATGTCCGTCATGGCGACCCAGTCGCGGACCGCGAAGTACGCGTAGAAGCGCTCGGTCACTCGGCTCGCCGTGTTTTCCAGCTGCGGTGCCGGCCGACTGAGCTCGTCGAAGCTGCGAGCGCGGCGTCGAGGTCTGCCTCGTCGAACATCTCGCAGCGGTTGATCAGGTCGCCTTCGACCGTCAGGACGTCGATCCCCCGCCACTCGGCATCGAAGCCCTCGTGCGAGGTCCCATGCGCCACGTGGGTGAGGACCGCTCCGAGGTTGGTCAGCCGATGCACTGCCTCGATGTAAACCCTGACGTGCGGCGTGAGATCCCATACGGCATGGAGCGGATGCGGTCAGGTCGCCTGGCGCAACTGTCACGACCGGTCGGTGGTCGATGTTGACCCAGTCCGGCGTTGTCGGGGGCAGCTCGCGCCGGTTGAACGCGGCGTAAGCCACGCGAATGACCGACCACGTGTGCGCGTGCGTCGCCGCTTCGCCTGCGACGTACCGGGCATCAAGCTCTGCGACGGCGGCGTCCAAATCGTCGAGGTCGAAGGTGACAGTTGCGACCATCCGCTCGTCGGCGCCCATCTCTCCGATGCGGAGTATCTCGGTGTGAAAAGCGTCGGGTCGCCGGTCTCGACCAGTGAAGCTGACGCGACTGAGGACGAGGCGCTCCCCGCGGATCGCAAGTACCTCTGACGTCATGTTCTTGACCCCGAGGTCGGCGATCACGCGCATCTCCGCGATCAACGTGGCGCGGTCATTGCTCTCTCGGCGGATTCCACGTCGCCTCTCTTCGACCCGGACGTCGTCCGTGACCATGGCCACGATCTCGTCCCAGCGGCTTTCGGCAAAGAGTGCGTTAAGTCGTTGCTCGGCTCGACTAGCGGCGTTTTCGAGCGGCGGTCGACGATGCCGCTCTTCGAGCCGGGCGTGCGCGGCGTCCAGCTCGGCGATCGCGGCGTCGAGGTCGTCGATGTCGAAGAACACTTGCAGCGCGATTCGACCGTCCTCGTCGAGACCCCATAACCCGAGAAACTCCTCGTGCGGCGCCCCAGGGCTCACATCGTCGGTGCCGAGCTCGAGTCGAGTGAGGGCCAGGTGCTCGCCTCGGACGGCGATAACTGGGTTGCGGTGCCACGCCCAACCTTCGCGAAGATGTCTTGCAACTCGTGGCCAGTCGCCCGACGGAAGGTCGGCCTGCGTGAAGCCGACCATCTTGCGGCGACTCTCAACGTAGACATTGGGCGCGTAGAACTGATCGCACTCGTCCCAGGCTCCGCGGTCGAACGGCAGCGTCCGTCTGATGGATTACCCGGACGCACGCGTTGTCGAGCTTCGCGGTCGGCGCTTCGGGTGCAGGCGGGGCAGCCGGAAGGTTCGCGCGCCGAGAATGCTGCGCGCCTTCTCCGCAAGTGCCGCAGCCCCTTTCAGTTCGTACAGCCCGACTGCCTGCTCGGCGGCGGCCCGCGCTCCCGCGCTGTCGCCGGCGATGTCCAAAACCGTCGCCAGTGCCAGGCAGGCATCGCCGTGATCGACCAAGAAGTCCGTGCGCTCGGCCACGGCGACGGCCTCCTCGGCCACCCGACGGGCCTCGTCGTGAGCACCGCTGCGCGCCAGCAGCTGCGCCCGAACCGTGCGCCAGGCGATCGACGCCTTCAGCGCGTGGCCCGCGAGACGCTCACTCTCCGTGCATAATTCGTCGGCCTCGGCGTCCCTGTCGAGCGCGAGACAAGCTCGAGCCAGCAGCGCGGCGGTTTCGGCGGTGTCTGCCTCCAGGCCCATGCGACGGAAGCCGTTGTAGGCCCGCCGTAGGTGCGGCTCGGCCGCCGCCGGATCATCGGCGACCAACTCGAGGATGCCTGCGAACTGGTCAACCTCGAGTAATGCGTGCCGCATGCCGAGTTCGGTGAGCGTGCGTCTGGCGGAGTCGAGCAGGCTACGGCCGGCGGCGGCGCGGCCGCGCAATGCATCAAGCACGGCTTGGCACCGCGTCGACGTTGCCTCGACGACCGGCGATCCAGTTGTGATGCGGAGCAGCCGCACGACATCCAGACACCGCCCGCCCGCGCGGGGCACCGGGTTGGGACCCCACAGCGCCGCGAGTGGCGCACCCGCCAGCACGGCGTTCACTCGGCGGTGTTCCCGCGCGCTTCGCGCCGCCGTGAGGGCGTGGTCCAAGGCCGTTTCGCAGTCGCCGATTCGTCCGAGTCGGGCCGAGGCACCCGGCCCGGACGGTGTGGGCCTTGGCCTCCCCCGCGGCGTCGTCGAGTTCGGCCAGCTTCTCGGCGGCCGCCGCCACCGCGGATTCGATCTCGTCCAAACGTTCAGGATCGGTGAGCATCGACAGCTGGCTGTCGAAGCACGTCCCCCATGCCGCGAGACGGGCTGAATCCCGTGTCGCCGCTTGCAGTTGCGAGACCGCGCCCGCTGCCGAAACCACGTCCCCCGCGGCGAGCAGCGCCTCGCAACGGGCGACCAGGAGTTCGGCTTGTTGGTCGTCGCGGTCGGGCAGCTCCTCGTCAACCTCCTCGAGCGCGTGTACGGCGCGGTCGTAGAGATCGGCCGCGCCTTCGTAGGCCAGGCGTGTCATCGCCTGATCTGCGGCACGCCGGCAGTAATCGACGGCCTTGGCCGCGTTTCCCGCCCACGCACATTCGAAGTAGTGGTAAGCGAGTTCGGCCAGCAGCTCGTCGTCGGCGCCGGGCTCGGTCTCCAGCGTCGCGGCGATGCGCTGGTGCAGCCGCATGCGCCGCACGGACGCCAGCTCAGCCAGCAGTGACTGCCGAACGATTGCGTGGTTGAACCGGTAGCGACCACCGGGCTCTTCGATGACGATGCCCGCCTTACACGCCTCGTCGAACGCGTCGACGAGATCATCGCCGACCACTTGCTCGACCAGCTCGAGCGCGAACCGGCTGCCGACCACCGCGGCGGCCGCAAGGGCCTTGTTCGTCTCCGCCGGAAGCCGAGAAAGTCTGCGGCTCACGGCTTCACGAACCCCCTGAGGCAGGGTGCTCGGATCCCAACGGCCACCACTTTCGTCCACGTGGCGCAGGGCCTCGATGAGGAAGAAGGGATTGCCACCTGTGACTGACGCCAAGGCCCGGGCGAGTTCTTCATCGTCGTACCCGGCCTCGGCGACGTATGCGCTCACGTCGACCTCGTCGAGACCGCTCAGCTGAAGGCGAGATGGCGGAGCCGTCGCGATGGAGATCGGCGAGCATCGCCGCCAGAGGGTGGGAGCGGTCGAGGTCCGTGCTGCGGTACGTGCCGACGATTTGGACGCGCGCGTGCTCGCCGAAGCGCAGGAGATGCCGCAACAGCAGCAGCGTGGGCTTGGCCGCCCAGTGAAGGTCGTCGAGAATCAGCACGACCGGTGCACTGGCCGAGGCGACTCCGAGCACCGCAACGACGGCATCGAAAAGTGCATAGCGCTCGGTGTCCGGGTCCGCGCGGGTCGGCGCGGCCAGATCGGGCAGGACGTCGGTGAGCCCGGGAACCAACGGCAGGAGCGCTTCGACGCCGCGCAGCCCCCGCAGCCGACTCGCACCGAGGCAGGGAATGAGCGCACGCAGAGCTTCCGCGAACGGTTGGTAGGGCGCACCGAGGTCCTCGTCGCAACGGCCGTATAGGACGACGGCGCCCTGCTCGTAGGCGTGTCGGGACCATTCGCCCGCCAGACGCGTCTTGCCTACGCCGGGTTCCCCCGCGATCAGCACTGCGTGCGCACCGCGCGTCCAGCGCGGTCTGCCACGCGGACAGAAGTCGCTCGAGTTCGCGGCCACGCCCGACGAACGGCCCAGGCCCGGCCAGCACCGCGGGCAGGCCGGGCCGCTCCAGGGGTGTGTCAGTCGTGAGGGCGCGGGAATCGTCGGCGTTCTCCAAGCGGAGCTCGAAAACGTGCTCCGCGCGCGCGAGGTTCTTCAGCTGGCGCATCCCGAGATCGGCGAGGACCACGTCATCGGACAGTGAGTCGATGACGAGCTCGGCCGTCGCACCCGAACACAGGATCTGGCCGCCTGCCGCCAGCGACCTCAGCCGGGCGGCACGGTTGACCGCACGGCCGAAGTAGTCGCCGTCACGGAGCTCGACCTCGCCGGTGTGCAGCGCCACGCGGATGCGCATCGGTTCCGACAGTGCCCATGGCTCGTGGCGGATCGCTTCCTGCAGATCGATGGCGGCGGCAGCAGCCGCCGACGGTCGATCGAAGACCGAGAACGTCGCGTCGCCCTCGCCGCGTGTCTTGATGAGCCGTCCTCCGCGGGATGTGACGACCTGTTCGACGAGCTCGTCGTGGCGGGCGAGCGCCACTCCCATGGCGTCGGCGTCTGCCTCCCACGCGGCAGTCGACCCCTCGATGTCGGTGAGCAGGAAGGTCACCGCGCGTGTGACGACCGAAAGTTGCTCTGACACAGACATTTCCAACGCGTCATCCTGTGCGACGATCGCGGCCTCGAGCCGGCGAAGGTCCGGTCCAGGGTCGACGCCCAGTTCGTCGGCAAGCAGTGACCGCGCACGTTGATAAGCGCCCAGGGCTTCACCCTGCCTGCCTGCGCGGTAGAGAGCGAGCATCAGCTGGCCCCAACGCCTCTCGCGCAGCGGCGCGTCTGCGATCGCGGCCTCGAGATCGCCGATGATCTCCGCCGCGCGACCCGTCGCAAGCAACGCATCGGCCCGGTCCTCGACAAGGGCGGCATGGCCCTCGATCCAGCGTGTCTTCTCGGATACACCGCGCGGGCCATCGGGCAGTTCGGGGATGCCGCGCCAGAGAGTCAGCGCCTCGTCGAAGCGGGCCACCGCTTGGCTGGTGTCCCCAGAGGCGATGACGTCGCGGCCCATCCTGGCGGACGACTTGTAACGGGTGGCGTCGATCTCGGTCGTGCTCAGGGTCCAGCCCGTGCCCTCCGTCAACACGAAGCCGTCGCCCAGGGTGCGACGCAGAGCGGAGATGTGGGTCTGCAGGGCCTTGGCGGCCGTGCGCGGCGGATCATCGCCCCAGAGAAGCTTCCACGAGCGTGTCGGCGGACACGACGGAACCGCCGTGCAGCCCGAGCATCGTGAGGATGGCCCGAGGTTTGGCGCCAGGGATGGAGACCGGCAGGCCATACTGCCGGACCTGCAGAGGACCTAAAACCCCCAGCTCCACCGTTTGAAGCGTAGTCACGTTGCCATCGTCAGTGAGGCGAATCAATGCGCGGTCAAGATCGGGTAAAGGTGCCTCGTTTGGTCGTTGCGCCTGCACGAAGGCGCTGCATCTGGACACGCCGGCGCGAGTCTGGTTATCTCACGCGCGTGGACATCGCTTCGGTTGACGAGCTACTCACCACCACGCGGGCGGTGCGCAAACGCCTCGACCTGACCCGGCCGGTCCCCCGTGACGTCATCCTCGAGTGCGTGCGGCTCGCGATGCAGGCACCCACAGCGGCTAACGCCCAGGACTGGCGATGGCTGGTGATCACCGACGCCGACAAGCGTGCCGCGATCGCCGAGATCTACCGCGGAATCGGCGCCGAGTATCTGGCCCACTCCGCGGCCACCACGATAGACCCGCAGACCCGGCGGGTGTATGAGAGTGCGTTCGGACTCACCGAGACGCTTGCCGAGGTTCCGGTTCACGTAATCCCTTGTCTGGACGGTCGTATCGACGGCACGAACCACGTGGTCGCCGCCTCGGCGTGGGCGTCGATCATTCCCGCCGGCTGGAGCTTCCTGCTCGCCCTGCGCTCCCGCGGTCTGGGATCGGTTTGGACGACAATGCATCTGGCCAAGGAGCGCGAGGTTGGCGAGCTGCTGGGAATTCCCGACACCGTGACTCAGGCCGCGCTCTTCCCCGTCGCGTACACGATCGGCACCGACTTCCGGCCCGCATCGCGGCCGCCGGCGGAGACAATCACTTTCTGGGACACCTGGGGAGAGCACTGATGCAGTCCTACACGGTTCGCTTCCACATCGATGCGCCCGCTCGCAGGGTCTGGCGGGCGCTGCACCCGCCGGTGCCGCCGAACTCTCCTCGCCCGCGTGTCCTCAAGTGGCCCACGGGAAGCATGGAGATCCTCAACGAGGGTGACGAAGCGGGCGAGGGTCTGGTCCGCACCTGTGTGTTCGAGGTGCCCAAATATCTGTTGTCCGGCGGCAAGGGGCGGTCGTGGGAGACCGTGACCGAGGCGAAGCTCAACAAGATTTCGCGGTACGTGGCGGTCGGCAAGCCGCTGTGGTCCCGCGCCGAGGGCTATCACGAACTCGAGGAGCAGCCCGACGGCACCACGGTGCTCACGTTCCACGAGACCTATCACGCCTATAACCCCGTGCTCCGCTTCCTTCTCGAACGCCCCGTCCACGCCGCGATCTCCCGCGACAACCTCGAGACCTACGAGCACGCGCTGAGTTTCGCAGGCAAGGTCACCCGCCTGCCTTAGCTCGTCGCGGCGTTCTCTAGTGCGGCTTCACCGAAATCTGCACCAGGGCTGTGGTGGAGGCCCTCAACCACGACCCTCCTGCAGATCTCGCCGTTGCGTCCAGGTCGTCAACCCGCGAGATCTGTCGGTGCCGCGCAGCAAGATGGCCCGATGGCCACGATTCACAAAGAAATGGAGATCCACGCGTCGCCCGAACGGGTGTGGGAGGCGTTGAGCGATGTCGGCGCGTTGCACACCCGACTCGCGGCGGGATTCGTCGTCGACACGAAGATGGACGGCAATGCACGCGTCGTCACCTTCGCCAACGGCATGGTTGTGCGAGAGGAAATCGTCACCGTTGACGACGCCTCTCGACGGGTCGTCTGGGCGATCATCGGTCAGCAGTTCGTCCACTACAACGGCGCTGCGCAGGTCTTCGACCATCCCGACGGCAGCCGCTTCGTCTGGACGACCGACCTGCTGCCCGACGACGTCGCGGGGAATGTGGACGCGATGATGGCCGCGGGCATCGCGGCGATAAAAAAGACGCTCGAAACCGTGTGACGGCCGCGCTCTCCCCTGGTGTGGCAGGCTCGATTCGTGGGACTGCCCAAGCCTGATCCGGACACCCCGCACCTGGCCGATGTCGTTCCATCGGTGCTCGCTGCGATGGGTGTCGCCGGGTTCGCGAGCCGAATACCACTGCCGGGAGACGTCGCAGGGGCGTGTGTGCTGCTGATCGACGGCCTCGGCGCCGAGTTGCTCGACACCTACGCCACGGATGCACCCGTGATGGCCGGCCTGCGAGGGCAGACACTGCAGGTCGGATTCCCGTCCACCACCGTCGCCGGGCTCGCGGCGTTGGGCACCGGTTGCCGCTCCGGTGAGCACGGCCTCGTCGGCTACTCCTTCCGGCTGCCGGAAGTCGGTCTCGTGAACCCCTTGCGGTGGCGCATGCACCCGTGGGGTGAGGACCTGCGCGAGGCCGTGCCGCCCGAGCAGGTTCAGCCGATGCCGACGACATTCGAGCGGGCGGCGTCGGCAGGCGCCTCGGTGAGCGTCATCTCCGGCGCGGAATTCACCGGGTCCGGGCTGACGCGGGCAGTCCTGCGCGGCGGTCGCTATATCGGTGTGCAGGCAATGGGAGATCTGGCGGCCCGGGTGCGCGAGGCAGTCGTCGACGGCGGGTTCTGCTACGCCTACCACAGCGAACTCGACCTATTGGGGCACCTGTACGGACCCGGATCTCCCGCGTGGCGAATGCAATTGCGCCAGATCGACCGGCTGGTGGAATCCGTCGTGGAGGGCCTGCCGCCGGGTGGCTTGCTCGCCGTGGTGGCCGACCACGGGATGATCTCCGTCGACACCGCGGACGTCGTCGACATCGACAGCGACGAGGCGCTCACCGATGGCGTGACCGACGTCGGAGGCGAGCCGCGGGCGCGACACATATATATAGCCGCGGGAGCCGCCGACGACGTGCTGACCACCTGGCGGGAGACGCTCGCAGAGCGCGCGTGGGTGGTGTCGCGCGAGGAGGCGATCGCCGCCGGGTGGTTCGGTGAGCGTGTCAGTGACGAGGTGCGCCGTCGCATCGGTGACGTCGTTGCGGCCGCCCGCGGATCGGCGGCTTTGCTGAGGCGGACGGTGGAGCCGCTCGAGTCTTCGTTGATCGGCCACCACGGGTCGCTGACAACTGCCGAACAGAACGTCCCGCTCCTGCTCGCCCGCGGTTGAGCTGCGGTTCGAATTCCAATCCAGATATCGTAAGTCGTTGTGCTACAAAATATTTCGCTTCTATTTCGTACTTGATCAGCGGTCTTATCTCCGAATACCTCAGATTTGCCAAAAGAAATCGTTGTCTCTACCAGCCTCATCGGCGAACGGATGCGCGAATATCCCGTCTTCTGCAAGGGAATTCAGTGAACCAGACCATACATTTCAGGCATTGTGAGCGAGGTCATAGCAAATCGCGTGAAGGTGGTCACAGATTTTGGAGTGTTACAAAAACCGCTGATAACGTCCGTCCGCATGTTTGCTACCGTAACGCTGTTGACGCTTGTCAACTCGATGTCGGGCACTCCGTACGTCACCGGGGGCGACTCACCGAGGGGAACGGACTGCTCTGGTCTGGTGTCCTTCGTGACCAACGCCGCGACCGGTCGACCCATCTACGGGGACCGGTTCCACACGGGAAATATCGAGCAGGCCCTACTTGCACGTGGATTTCAGTACGGCTCACAACCTGGCACCCTCGTGGTCGGCTGGAACGGCGGTCACACCGCCGCGACCCTGCCCGACGGCACTCCGGTGTCCTCCGGCGAGGGTGGCGGAGTGAGGGTTGGCGGTGGCGGTGCCTACCAGCCGCAGTTCAACCACCACATGTTCCTGCCGATGCCTGCCGACCAGCCGATGCCGCCTGAGGTACCCGGCGCCCCGGTCGTGTTGATGGGCCAGCAGGGCCCGATGCCGGACCCGATGATGGCACCACCCCCGATGCCGGACCCGATGATGGCTCCGCCTCCGGCGCCGGACCCGATGATGGCCCCGCCTCCGGCGCCGGACCCGATGGTGGCTCCGCCTCCTCCGCCGGTCGATCCGTTCGCACCGCCGCCCCCGCCGGTCGATCCCTTTGCACCGCCTCCCGCTCCCGGCATGCCGCCGGCACCTGGGATGCCGCCGGCCTGATCTCGCGGGCGAGATAGCGTCTGCGGCGTGATCGTCCTGCTGCCGCCGTCGGAGACCAAGCACCCCGGCGGCGACGGACCACCGTTGCGCCTTGACGCTCTCTCCTACCCCGAGCTCACCCCGTTGCGCAGTGCGCTCGTCGATGAGCTGATCGAGCTCGCCGCCGACAAGTCGGCCTGTCAGCGTGCGCTCGGGCTGTCCGCATCGCAGCACGCGGAGATCGAGCGCAATGCCGTGCTGCGCAGCGCCCCGACCCTGCCCGCGATCAACCGCTACACCGGCGTGCTGTACGACGCGCTCGACGTCGAATCGCTGACCGGTGCCGCCGCGGCCCGTGCCCGAGCCCGGCTTGCGGTCGGCTCGGCGCTCTTCGGCTTCCTACGCGCCGACGATCCCGTTCCCGCATACCGGCTGTCCGCGACATCGAAATTGCCGGGACAGCCCACGTTGGCGACGCGCTGGCGCCCGCTGCTGGAGCCGATGCTGGCCCAGATGGCGGCAACGGAGTTGATCGTCGATCTGCGGTCGGGGTCGTACGCGTCGCTCGGCAGGCTGCCCGACGCCGTTGCAGTAGAAGTCATCTCCGAACGCTCCGATGGCCGACGCACCGTCGTCAGTCACTTCAACAAGGCGCACAAGGGTCGACTGGCCCGGATCCTGGCCTCCACGAGATCCGAGCCCGAGGATGCGGGTGCGGTCGCGACTATCGCGCGCCGCGCGGGAATGCGCGTGGAACGCTGTGGCGATCAACTGACCGTCGTGGTGCCCGCTTGATGTTTGCTAACCAATCACGCACTCCGCCAACGTGACTCGACCGTTGACGCGTCGCCCGCGTTAGATAGGTGCGATGAAGTCAGTCGTGTAGAACTCGGCCGGATCCTGGGAGAACGGATCCGGTCGGCTGATCCAGATCCACGCCCCAGTCGCGCCGGGTTCGATCGCGCCCTGGAGAGTAACGGCGCCAGCGCCCGCACCATCCGTATGCAACTTCGCCAGCGCGACACCCGGATCGCCGCCCCAGCAGGTCGCCGACGAGGGTCGGGGCACCTGGATCAGCCTGACGTCGTAGGGGAAGTTCGGCAGCACGGTCGCGATCTGTACGTCGGCGCTCACCGTGGAACCGTCCGACCGAAGGACGGCGATCGGCCTGCCCATCCCCCACGGGCCCCGGTAGTTGATCTCGCTGAAGTCGCAGATCCTCGATATCTGCGAAAAGGCCATGATCGTGCCGCCGCCCCCACCGGACGCCCCACCGCCGTCACCATCTGCGGATGCCCCCGCCGCAGGCGCCGCGACAGCCAATGCCGCCGCCAGAGCCACCACCCGTAACGTCTGTCGCATCGTCTGAGTAAAGCACTCGATCAACGGCGCGTTGAGCAAATCGACCGGGCTCACCGAAGTGGTCGGACGGCGTTTCTCCCCGTACGGTTGAGCCATGACGGTGTTGCCGGATTTCGACGTCGTGCGGAAGAACCTGGGCCGCAGCCTGTTCGGCTTGGTTGCGGGTCCGGACGGTCCGGCGAACCGCTCCCGCATACATGACACCCCCGGACCGCGCTGGTTCGACGAGGATCGGCCGGTCCGTCGGGTACACGCGGACGCGTCGATGTTCGTCGGCGGCCTGCGCGCACTGCTTCTGCAGTCGTTGCATCCGCTGGCGATGGCGGGTGTCGCCGAACACTCCGACTACCGGGGCGATCCCTGGGGCCGACTCCAGCGCACCAGCACGTTCCTCGCCGTGACGACCTTCGGCCCGGACGCCGACGCCCAGCGCGCAGTGGACCGGGTGCGTGGCATCCACCAGCGCGTGCGTGGTGTCGCCCCGGACGGCAGGCCCTATCACGCCGCCGATCCCCACCTGCTCGAGTGGGTGCACATCGCAGAGGTCGACAGCTTTCTGCTCGCGCATCAGCTCTACGGGGCGCAACCACTCGACCAGCGCGGTCGTGACGGGTATGTCGCCGATACCGCCCGGGTCGCTGAGGCGCTCGGTGTCGTGGATCCGCCGCGTACCGAACGAGAACTGGGCGAGCGGATCGAGGCGTTCCGCCCGGAGCTGTCCGGAACATCGTCCGCACGGGACGCCGCCCGGTACCTGCTGCTGACTCCCCCGCTGCCGATCGTCGCGCGTGCCCCCTACGCTCTGCTGGCGGCGACGTCGGTGGCGATGTTGCCGGCATGGGCACGAATGCCCCTGCTGCTGCCTTACTTTCCGCCGGTCGAAGCCACCCTCATCCGCATGTCGGGCCGTGTCGTGGTCGGCGGAATCCGCTGGGCGTTGACGGCCCCGGCTGAGCGTCAGTCCCGACACTCGACGACGTCGTAGACGCCGTCGGCGTACAGGGAACGGATGTGCTTCTTGTCGAACTTGCCGACGCTGGTCTTCGGCACTTCGTCGATGAATGTCCACCGCTCGGGTAGCCAGAACCGGGCCACTTTGTCGCACAGGTGCTTTCGTAGCTCTTCTGCGCTGGCCGACGCGTCCTTCTTGATCACGACGGCGGCCAGTGGCCGCTCCTGCCAGCGCTCGTCGGGCACCGCGACGACTGCTGCCTCCAGAACGGACGGATGGTCCATGATGCACAGTTCGAGTTCGACGGAAGAGATCCATTCACCGCCGGACTTGATCACGTCCTTGGCGCGATCGGTCAACGTGATGAAGCCCCCAGCGTCGATGCGACCGACGTCGCCGGTGCGCAGCCAGCCGTTGTCGAACTTCGACGGATCGTCGACCTGGTAATACGACCCGGTGATCCACGGACCGCGAATCTCGATCTCCCCCACGGCCTTACCGTCATTGGGCAAGACAATGCCATCGTCGTCGACGATGCGGGTCTCCACGCCGCACAGCACTCGACCAGCCGAGGCGCGCAGCGTCCAGTGGTCGGCACCGGTGACCTCCGGAGGCGGGGTCGCCAGCGCGGCGAGCGGGGAGGTCTCGGTCATGCCCCAGCCCTGCCGAATGACCACGCCGTAGTGCTCCTCGTACTCCTTCATCATCGACAGCGGCACGGCCGAACCACCGCAGCAGACCGTCTTCAGCGAGGAGATGTCCTTTCCGGGGTTGGCGTGCAGGTACTGAAGCACGTCGTTCCAGATCGTGGGCACCGCGGCAGCAATCGTCGGCCGCTGCTGTTCGATCATGTCGACCAGGGGTTCGGCCTGCAGGAAGCGGTCGGGCAGCAGAAGATCGGCGCCGGCCATCACCGCCGCATAGGGCTGGCCCCAGGCATTCGCGTGGAACATCGGCACGACCGGCAGCACGCGGTCCCCCTCGACGAGGCCGATGTTGTTGGCCGCACACACCGCCATCGAGTGCAGGTAGCTCGAGCGGTGGCTGTAGACCACGCCTTTGGGGTTGCCGGTCGTGCCGCTGGTGTAACACATTGCGGCCGCGCTCTTTTCGTCGAGATCAGGCCAGTCGTAGGAGATCGGCCGGCCGTCGAGCAGGTCGTCGTAGCGGATCACCTGCTTGCCGGAGGCGGTGAGCACGTCCAGATCCCCCGCGCCGACGGCCACCACGGTCCGCACCGTCGTCAGGTCCGGCAGCACCGCGGCGAACAATGGGGCCAGCGACATGTCCACCAGCACAACGCGATCCTCGGCCTGGTTGGCGATGAAGGCGACCTGTTCGCCGGACAGTCGGATGTTCAGCGTGTGCAGCACCGCGCCCATGCACGGGGCGGCGAAGTACGTCTCCAGATGCTCCTGGTTGTTCCACATGAAGGTGGCGACGCGGTCACCTGCCCCGACGCCGATGTCGCGCAACCCGTGAGCCAGCTGCGCGACCCGCGTGCCCAGTTCCCCGTAGGTGGTCTCGCGGTAGCCGTCGGGCGTCTTCGTGATCACCTTGCGGCCGGAGTTCCAGCCGACACCGTGCCGCAGAATCCCCGTCACCGTCAGCGGAAAGTCCTGCATCGTCGATTCCATGTCACTCCCAGGTGGTGAGCCCGCTGGCCATGATCGCCGACGAAGCGCTGCTTCGGCGCGGAAACGCAAAAGGTGACTGACCCGGCGACGCCATGGCCGTCGGCTGACTCGCCGTCAATCGAAATCGGCCACTCGCTGCGAGGACTTCGCTTACCGTCGTAGGCGTGGAGCCACATCCCCTACAAGCCCCCGATCTGGTACCGGTCGGGGCACTGCGCTCAGGGGACCCGATCACCGACATCAACGGTGGGGGTCAGCATTACATCGTTCTGGAGGCCAAGAACCTCGACGAGGGCTGCGTCGTCCTGGAACTGGAGTCCAAGGCCAACGATCAACTGCGGGTGATCGAGATGTCGTTTCCCGCCGACTACCAGATGGGGCTGTCACCGCGCCGCAGCATTCTGTGACCTGCCGCTGATGCTCTTCGCGGAGGCGGACGGTGCCCGGATGAGACGATTCGGCGGCACCTCAATCGAGGCCATGTACCCGGCCACGCAACCGATGGGAGCACGCATGCTGCGAGACATCCGCGAGCTGACCGATTCGCCCGAGGAGTACGCCGCCGAGTTGCGCCGCCGGTGGGGCGGGCTGCTGAGCTATCGCTACATCGGCCGCAGCTACGCACAGATGGACCTCGGACCGGAGGACAACACCGTCACGCTGCGCCGCGACATGCGCAACACCAGCGGCGGACTGCTGTTCGCCGTGTTGGGAATCTCGGCGCCTGAGAGTGGGCACATGTCCGACCTGGAGGCGGTGCCCAACCCTGTCATCCACTCGTGCCAGATCCTCGACCCCGGCCGCGACGTGCGTCGCATCGAGATCGTGTCCGAAGAGCTCAAGGTCGGACGCCAGATGGGATACAGCCGCGCGAAGATCGTCGACGCGGATCGGCCGGACCGGGTGCTCGCGCTTATCGAGGGCCAGGGGGTCAGCATCGGCATACCGCCGGACGGGCTGGAGCGGATGGAGGCCAATCCGCTCGAAGTCATCGACTCCCCCGACCTGCCGCCGCTGTGGCAGGTGTTCGGCGGCCACCGCCGACCCGATGGGCATTGGGGACTGCCGGAACTCGCGGTGGAGGTCGCCTCGCCGGATGCCGCGCTGCACATCGGACCCCAGTTCGTCATGCTGGAAACCGCCGCGATCGACGCCGCGGCCGAATTCGCAGGAACCGACGTCCAAGGCGTCTCGGCCCATGTCATGTTCCTCGCGCGGGGCAAAACCGGCCCGTTCCGCATCGAGACGGAACCGATGGCCGGCGCCGACGGCACGACCGCCGTGCGGGTGCTCATGTTCGACGAAGGCAACGCTGATCGGCTGACGACGGCGGGTACGTATCTGTTCAGTTCGATGTAGTGCAAAAGGCGTGCGCGCGCCGTGAGACACTCGGGACATGGTTGTCGCAATCGCCCGTCCCAAGCTCGAAGGCACCATCGCCGTCGGCGATGACCGCCGCCGAATCGGCTTCGCAGAGTTCGGTGACCCGCAGGGCCGCGCCATCTTCTGGCTGCACGGAACCCCCGGCGCCCGCCGCCAGATTCCAATGGAGGCCAGGGTCTACGCCGAACAGGCGCGCATCCGCCTCATCGGTATCGACCGTCCCGGAATCGGTTCCTCGACTGCCCATCAGTACGACACCGTGTCCGCGTTCGCCGACGATCTGCGCACCATCGCCGACACGCTGGGCATCGACAAGATGATCGTCGTCGGGCTGTCCGGCGGCGGCCCGTACACCCTCGCGTGCGCGGCAACCATGCCGGACCGGGTGGTCGCCGCCGGCGTCATCGGGGGTGTCGCACCGACGCAGGGCCGTGATGCGATCACCGGCGGGTTGATGGGAAATCTCGGCACCCGGGTGGCGCCGCTGCTGCAGGTGGCGGGCACCCCGATCGGCCTGCTGGCGAGCGGCATCATCCGGTTGATCAAACCGGTAGCGTCACCAATGGCCGACCTGTACGGCCGGGTGTCGCCGGAAGGCGACCGGCGTCTGTTGGCACGTCCTGAGATCAAGGCGATGTTCCTCGACGACCTGCTCAACGGCAGCCGCAAGCAGATGGCGGCGCCGTTCTCCGACGTCGTCGTCTTCGCGCGTGACTGGGGCTTCCGGCTGGCTGACGTCAAGGTGCCGGTCCGGTGGTGGCACGGCGACCACGACCACATCGTGCCGTTCGCCCACGGTCAGCACGTGGTCTCGAAGCTGCCCGACGCCGAGCTCTACCACCTGCCGGGCGAGAGTCACCTCGCCGGCCTTGGTGTCGCCGAGGAGATCCTGACCACGATGAACAAGGTCTGGGACGAGTACGGCGACAGCCGTTCCTAGAACCCGTACCCGAGCTCCGCGGTCACGTCGCTGGCGAAGGCGGCTTCGAGTCGGGTGATCAGCCCAGAGTCATTGCTGCGCAACCGGATGGTCACCGATATCTTTCTCGATGTCGAGGTGTCGTGGTCGAGCACGGAATTCGACGGTGTCACACGGACGTCCGCCAACGCATCCGATTTATCCGCCCCACCCGATACGGTGGAGAGGCACGGAAGGAGCGTGCGTCATGGCGACCGATCTGACGCTCTATCTCGATGACGAGCCCGGCGAGCTGGCCCGGGTCGGCGATGTGCTCGGCAAGGTCGGTGCCAATATCGCCGGGCTGTGCGCGCTGACCACCGGTGGAGGGCAGGCGGAGGTTCACATCCTGGTAGAGGACGCCACCCCTGCTTTCGAGGCGCTGCAGAACGCTGGAATCAAGATCGCGTCCGAGCAGGAGGTGATCGTGCTGAACATCGACGACCGGCCGGGAGCACTCGGCGAAGTCGCGCGCAGACTGGGTGCGGCGAAGATCAACCTGACGACCGCCTACCTGGCGACCAACACCCGTCTCGTCCTGGCGTCCGACGATCTCGCCGCCGCACGGTCCGCCCTGGACTGATCAGCGTTTCAGCCAGCCCATGATGGTGTCGAAGTCCCGGGTGTAGGTCATCAGGTTGTCGTCGTGATAGAGCGCACCTCCGCTGATCGCGTCGTCTCCCTGCCAGATCACGTGGATGCGGACCGGGGTTCGGCTGAAGTAATCGGTGCGGCCTTCGTCTCTGCGGTGCCATCCGGCCTTTACGGCGCGCTCGGACAGCTCCTCTCGCCCGATGGCTGCGGTCATTGGGTGCTCCTCCTGTGTCGCCCGGAACGTTATCGGACCGGTGCCGCCTAACAAAAAGCGTCAGACTTTCGCGCGCTGGTGCGCGATCTCACCCCAGGACGCGCCGCAGCAGGTGCATCGCGATGGTCGTCGACCTCTCGCGAACGTCGGACCGACTGCCGGGCAGACGCATTATGCGGACGTCGGTTGTACCGTCGGCGAGCTTGACGCAGAAGCAGACCGTTCCCACCGGCTTGTCGTCGGTGCCGCCACCCGGTCCGGCGATTCCGGTGATCGCCACCGCGGTGTCGGCGCCGAACCGGCCCAACGCGCCCTGGGCCATCGCGTCGGCCACACGCTCGGACACCGCCCCGTGCGCATCGATGAGCGCCGGGTCAACTCCGAGAAGGTCGGACTTGGCCTCGTTCGAGTAGGCCACCACTCCCCCTGCGACGTACGCAGACGACCCGGGCAGGTCGGTCAGGCGGGCCGCCACCAGGCCTGCGGTGCACGATTCCGCGGTGGCGATCCGCCGCCCGGCCAACAGCGCGGAGACCTGATCGTCGACGCTCGAACCGTCTTCGGAGAAGATCTCGCCGCCGTGGCGCTCACGGAGCAGCGTCATCAGATCGGCGTAGACGGGCGCGTCGTCGGGCTCGTAGCGCGTGACCATCTCGACCTCGCCGCGCCGCAGGCACGTGGTGATCTCGAGCCGCTCGAAGCCGCCGACGCGCTCCTCGGCGTCGCGCAACGTGTCGGCGAGCCCCGACTCGGGCAGCCCGAACATCCGCACCATCTCCTGGCGGTACGTCGTGCGGCCCGCGGTCGCCTCCTGCACCGCGGGTGTCTGCAAAGCCAACGGCCACATCGGCTGCAGCTCGCGCGGCGGCCCCGGTAACACGACGACGGTCGGCTTTCCTGGCACCACGACGCCCGGCGCGGTGCCTACCGGATCGATGATGTGCGCGCCGGCCGGGACAAGCGCCTGCTTGCGGTTCGCCGCGCGCACCGCCTCCAGGTCGACGTTGGGAAAGCGGGCCATCAGCCGCTGCACGATGTCGGCGATCTTGGCCTCGAGATCGTTGTCCAGCAACAACTCTCGGCCGCAGAAGCGAGCCACGGTCGCCACGGTCATGTCGTCGGCGGTCGGGCCGAGGCCGCCGCTGGTGACGATGAGATCCACACCCTCGGCGGCCAGGAATCGCAGCTGCGCCTCGATGTCGTCGGGCCGGTCGCCGCAGATGGTGATGTGGGCCAACTCGACGCCGAGCTCGAGCAGTCGATCGGCGATCCACGGCCCGTTGCGATCCTGCACTCGGCCGGTCAGGACCTCTGTACCCGTCACCACGATGCCCGCGCGTGCGCTCACGACGTACGACACTACGCACTCCGGACGTCGAAGATGCAGGCCGGTAATGTCGTTCTCCCTGACCTTCGAAGGAGATTCCATGACTGCGCCGAGATCGCTGCGGGAGCTCTTCGATCAGCTCGGCCTGGCCGAGGTTCCGTCGTCGGATGGCACCGTGATCATGGAGATGCCCGTCGACGAGCGGACCGTCAACACCGCGGGAGGCCTGCAGGGTGGCCTGATCGCGACGATGGCCGATGTGACGGCCGGCCAGCTCGCGGCGAGGGTCACCCCATTCGGGCACGCGATCGCCACCACCGACCTGTTCATCCGCTACCTGCGCCCGATCAAGGTCGGTCCGGCGCGCGCGGTCGCCCGCATCCTGCGCACCGGCAAGCGGTCCGTCGTGGTGCAGGTCGACATCTACCGCGCCAACGACGACGAAGTCGGCGCGACAGCGACGGTCAACTTCGCCGCTGTCGACTGATCCTTCCTCCGGTCGAGTGTCGGTTTGATGCACGCATTCGGGCCTGAACGCGTACGGGTAACCAACGTTCGGCGGGTGCGACCGTCTATTCGATGGGCACCACGGTGGCCGGCGAGTTGTACCCCGTCACCCTCACCCAGGCGGCATCGGCACCGGCGGGGATGTCGCCCTGGACGTCGACGGTCTCGCCCGGGAACACCGTCACGTAGTTGTCGCTGTACTCGATGGGCAGGATCTCGTCACCGTCGCGCGTCGAGGTCAGCTCCACCCGTTCGAAGAATGCGACCCGCGAAGTCGGGTTGTGCAACCGGACGGCGACGCGGTTGTCGCCCTCGTCGGGCATCCGTCTGGCGCTGACTTTTACCGGCGTCGCGCTCATCTGGTTGAGCGCGGTCATGTCCGCCCAGCTCGACTGTTTGAGTTCGAAAGCCCAGTCGTTGCGCGGATCGCCGACGTCGTCCAGCCTCTGTGACTGCCAGTAGACGTTGTCGGCGACGCGCTTGCCGTCCTGGTCGAACAACTCGCACCGGACGAAGAAAACCCTTGAATCCCAAGCGAGTCGGGGCAGTGTGAGCGCTTGCACCGCACCGCCGGGCGCGACGTTGAGGTGGTCGGCGGCAGCGTCGTGGCGCACCCTGCCCTGCAGGTCGTAGACCCGTACGCGGGCCCTCAGGCCCTGCTGTGCGTCGGGCGACTGGTTGACGACGGTGATCTTGGCCGCGTCGTGGTCGCCGGTCGCATACGAGTCGAAGACGACCGACAGCGGGCGCAGGCCCTTCTTCGCCCCGAAGTAGGCACCGCCGGGCCGCAGGTAGTAGTCGAAGATGTGGCCGAAGAACGACGGCCAATGATTGTTGAGCATCCAATAGATGGTCATCTTATGGTTGGCCCCGCCGTCGGCGGCGAAGGCCTCGAACTGGGCCCGCGTCGACTCGTAGTGCGCCAACTGTGCCTTGCGCGCGAACTCCTCGGCACTGCGCGACAGACCGTAGCGACGGTCGACGGCGCGCCGGATGCTCGTCAGCTCAGCGTTTTTCGTGTTGGAACCCGCGTGGACGAACCACGCGTCGTTGATCGGCCAGAGCTTGTCGGCGGGGATGAACTTCTTCAGGCTCGCGAACGGCGGGATGTGTTCGTTGTCGCCCTGCTCAGCGGTCGCGCCGCGGGTGGCGCCGTAGCGTCCACTGAACCAGTAGCTCGGCGGTCGCCAACTGTACGGGCCCGCCATGTGGATGCCATCCCAGAGGCGCTGCCCGTCAGCACCTCTGTTGATCGACGACACGGTGTCGACGATCGCGTTGGGCCAGTGCAGATCCGACAGGATTCGGTGATACGACTGCAGGACTTCAGGTGGTGGGCTGCCGTCGCTTCCGTTGGCCCACAGGAAAATAGACGCGTGCGGCCGCAGCATCTGGATCTGCGAGCGCAGGCTGTCCCGCGCGATCCGGTTGTCCTCGTCGTCCCACTGCGGCCACTTCTCCCACTGGTTGCAGCACATCCAGCCGAACATCAGCGGGATGCCCATCTCGTCGGCCATCTCGACGATGCGTTCGCCGGGGAACTTGCCCTCCAGTCGCAGCATGTTCAGGCCGAGATCCTTGACATAGCTCAGCGTGGCGGCATCGCGTGCGGGATCATCGGCGAACAACAGGTCGGGCGTGTACGCCGCACCGCGAACCAGGAAGTCCCTGCCGTTGACCTTCAGATAGAAGCTGCCGCCGGTACCGAGTTCCGGGAACTGGTTGTCCTGATCGCGATGCTCTGTGACGGTGCGGATTCCGAACCGCTGATGGTGGGCGTCGGTGGGCCGGTCGAACTGACGAAATTCCAGCTGCAGGTCGTAGAGGTTGGGCTCGCCGAGTGTGTACGGCCACCAGAGGTCGGGATCGGCGACCGCAAGCGCGCCGAATCGTGCGGGGTCGAACGTGATCTCCCGGTTCTCCCTAGCGGCGAGGGTGACCGGTTGTTCGACCTGGATGTCCGGCTTACCTGGCCTGCTGATGGTGGCGCGAAGGACGCCGCGGACCTGTTGCGCCGATGCGTTGCGCAGGCTGCTGTAGATCGTCAGGTTAGCGGAATCGGTTCGCGGCAGCGGAAGTTCAGTGTTCACCGACGTGGGGCCGATCTCCACGGCACCGGAGACCCTCAGATAGACCGGCTTCCAAATGCCCGCGTTGCGATCCGGGACAAAGGAATTGCCGTTACCCGGGCTGGGATTGCCGCTACCCGAATTCTTTTCGGACCCTTGATATCCGAAACGGTTCCAGTTGATCCAGTCGTACCAGCTGTCGGCCAGTTCTACGCCGTTGACGTCCTGCAGCGACCGCTCCGGTGTGACCTTGACGGCCAGCGTGTTCGGGCCGCCCCGGTTGATCCACGGCGAGACGTCGAGTTCGTGGGCGTTGTGCATGCCGACTATCCGGTCGTTGCCCGCCACCAGATGCCCGTTCAGCCAGACTTCGGCGCGGTAGTTGATGCCTGCGAACTCCAGTGCGTAGGTGGTGTGTCCGGCAGGGGCGGTGAAGCCGGTGCGGTACCACCAGTCCTGTTTCCACAGGTCCTGCGGAACGTTGAGAAGGTTCGAGCCGAAGTACAGATCCGGATACGTGCCGTCGTCCTGCAGTGTCTGCAACACCGTCGACGGCATGCGCGCGATCGCATGCCAGTCGGAATCGCGGAAGCCGGGCTGCGACAAGGCGGCGCCGCCGGCCGACAGGTTGTTGGCCGGGCTGAGTTTCCAGCCGTCACTGAGTTCGATCTCCCCCGGCGGCGGCCCGGGGCGGGCGAAATCCGCGAAGTCCGCCGCGCACAACAGCAGCAACAGCGCCACCGAGGCCACGATTCGCAGGACGATGTGCGGACGTACCACCACGCAACCCTATCTGTGTCCGATCGACGCGCCGCGTCACTCGGTGCGGGCCAGTACCTCCCGCACGAGGTCGAGGGTGGTGTCGGGGTGAAGAAACGCGAACCGCCCCACGGTTTCGCCCTCCCACTTGGTCGGCGGGATGAACGCCACCTGATCGTCGTGCAGCCGCTTAGCCCAGGCGTCGTAGTCGTCGGGTTTCCAGCCGAGCCGCCGGAACAGCACGATGCCGAGGTCGGGTTCACGGATCAACTCCAGCTGCGGCGCCGCCTTGATCAACTCCGCTACCTGTTGGGCGAGCGCGGGTGCCGCCTCGATGGCCTGCCGGTACGCCTCCAGCCCGTACACCGCGAGGGAGAACCACAACGGCAGCCCGCGCGCCCGCCTTGTCAGCTGATAGGCGTAGTCCGACGGGTTCCACTCGCCTTCCGACGTGTGGATGACGTCGAGGTACGACGCGTCCTGCGTGTGCGTGGCCCGGGCCAGTTCGGGGTTGCGGTACAGCAGCGCGCAGCAGTCGAACGGGGTGAACAGCCACTTGTGCGGGTCGAGGATGAACGAGTCGGCAAGCTCCAACCCGTGGTACTTCGGTCGCAAGGAGCGCGCGAAGATGCCGGAGCCGCCGTACGCACCGTCGACATGGAACCACCAGTCGCGTTCGGAGGCGATCGCACCGACGCCGGCCAGATCGTCGATGATTCCGGCGTTCGTCGTTCCCGACGTGCAGACCACCGCGGCGATGTTCTCGGCATCGTCGGCGACGGTGGCGCGCACCGCGTCGGCGGTGAGCCGGTGAGTCGGTGTGTCGACCACGAGGGCGTCCATCTCGAGCAGCCTCAGCGTGTTGACGATCGACGAGTGCGCATCGCTGCCGACCACGACGCGCAGTCGGCCGGTGGCACCCCGAGCCTTTGCGCTCTCGCGCGCGACGGCGAGGGCGGACAGGTTGCCCGCGGACCCACCTGAGACGAAGCACCCACCCGATGTCGTCGGCAGCCCGGCTTCATGGGCTATCACCCGCAGCACGCTGTTCTCGGCCGCGATCGCGCCCGATGCCTCCAGCCAGGAGATGCCCTGGATCGACGCACAGGACACCAGCATGTCGAACAGCAGGCTGGCTTTCGTCGGTGCGGCCGGGATGAACCCGAGGAACCGCGGGCTGTCCGCCGAGATCACGCTGGGCGCGACGACTGACGTGTACACGCCGAGCACCTCGTCCGGCGGTCTCGGAGTCTCCCGGATCACGCCGTCGAGGCGTCGGTACAACTCGTCGGCACGACAGCGTGCCCTTGTCGAGGGGCACCGGATTCATCCGCAACCGATTCTCGGCGTACGCGAGAACGCTGCGCACCATCCGCTCGGTGTTTTCGTCGACCTCGTGCATGGCGCAAGTCTGCACCGCCGACGGGGTCGGGTGAGTCGGATTAACCCAGCGGAAGTTGCCTTGTGCGGAACGTCGGTCACCAGCCCACCGTCCATCACGAACTCGGCACCCGTCGCGAACGACGACTCATCGCTGACGAGGAACACCACGAACGGCGAGACCTCCTCGGACTGACCGGGACGGCGCAGCGGCGCGGTGACCATGTCGTCGGGAAAGTGCTTGGTCATCGGCGTACGGATGAAGCCCGGGTGGATCGAGTTGACCCGGATGTTCTTGGAGCCCAGTTCGATCGCCGCCGACTTGGCCAAGCCCGCGGACCGCCCACTTCGAGGCGACGTACGGGTGCACCATCGGAGCGCCGCGCAGTCCCTCGATCGACGACACGTTGATGATCGAGCCGCCGCCCGCCGCCTTCATCTGTTCGACGACGGCCTGCATGCCGAGGAAGGTGCCGGTCAGGTTGACGTCGATGACCTTCTGCCACTTGGCCATGTCGAACTTGCCGATCTGGCCCAGCGCGACGATCGCGGCGTTGTTGACGAGCGCGGTCAGCTTGCCGAAAGCCTCCACAGCGACTTTGACCGCGTCATCCCACTGCTCGGCATCGGTGACGTCAAGGTGGACGTAGCGCGCGCTCTCGCCGAGTTCATCAGCCAGTGCTTTGCCCTCCTCGTCGAGGATGTCGCCGATGACCACTTTTCCGCCCTCGGCGACCAGCGCCCTGGCATGCGCGGCGCCCATGCCCCGGGCTCCACCACTGATCAGTGCCACTTTTCCGTCCACGCGTCCCATGGGGCGTCAGGTTACCGCACGGCGATCAGGAACTAGAACCTGTTCCAATTTCGATAGGCACCACGCATACTGCTGGCCATGGCTATTCGTGTCGCGCTCATCGGTACCGGCAACTGCGGCAGCCTCGCGCTGAAGCAACTGGTGAACGATGCCCGCTTCGACCTGACCGGGGTCTGGGTGTCCTCGGAGGCCAAGGTGGGCCGCGACGCCGGTGACCTGGCCGGCCTGGACGTGACGACGGGCGTCGCCGCGACCAACGACCTCGACGCGATCATCGCGGCCAAGCCCGACTGCATCGTCTACACCGCAATGGGCGACACGCGCCCACGCGAGGCATTGGCCGACGTGCGCACGCTCCTGTCCGCAGGCATCAATGTCGTCGGCTCGAGCGTCGGCGCGCTCCAGTACCCGTGGGGACTACTTCCCGACAAGGCCATCCAGAAGGTCGAAGATGCTGCGCGCGAAGGTGATTCGACGGTCTTCTTCACGGGTGTCGATCCGGGCTTCTGCACCGACCTGCTGCCCTTCGCGCTGGCCGGAACCTGCCAGAGCATCGAGCAGATCCGAACCATGGAGATCGCCGACTACGCCACCTACGACGGCGAGACGGTGATGTTCGACGTGATGGGCTTCGGCAACGAAATCGGCGATCTGCCGATTCTGTATCAACCGGGCGTGCTGTCCATCGCCTGGGGCACCGCGATCCGCCAGCTCGCCGCGGGCCTCGGCATCGAGGTCGACGAGATCCGCGACTCCGTCGAGCAGGAGCCCGCCCCCGAGGACCTGACGTCGCGGTCGGCACCATCAAGAAGGGCACCGTCGCGGCGGTCCGCTTCCTGATCGAGGGCATGGTCGGCGGCAAGCCGGTGATCGTCGTCGAGCACGTGACACGACTGCGGGCCGACCTCCGTCCCGACTGGGCGCAGCCCGCGCATCCAGGAGGCTCCTACCGAGTCGAGATCACCGGTGAACCGTCGTACTTCTGCGACATCGTTCCGATGAGCCGCAACGGCGGAGCGCCCTATGCGGCGATCCTCGCCGCCGCAGGCCGGATCGTGAACGCGATCCCCGACGTCGTGGCCGCACCCGCGGGCATCCGGACCACGCTGGACATGCCTCTCGTGACAGGCAAAGGGCTCTACACAGCGAAGTAGGCTGGAGCGCGATGACCGCGCAGCCGCTGGCAGACGACCCGATCGCGGAGATCGCCGCGAGCCGATCGGGCCCGGAGGTCGGTGCGTTCTTCGACCTCGACGGCACCCTGGTGGACGGCTTCACGGCCACCGCGCATGCCAGCGACCGCATCCGGCGCAGGCAAGCACGCATCGGTGAGGTGCTGGGCGTCGTCGAGGCGTCGATGCGGTACCGGCTCGGCCGCATGCGGTTCGAGCACCTGCTGACCCGAGCGGCCGGCTATCTGCGCGGCGACTCCCTCGCCGAACTCGACGAACGTCGGCGAAAGGCTGTTCGTCGAACGCGTCGCCACCCGCGTGTTCCCCGCGATGCGCGAGATCGTCGCGGCGCACCAGGAGCGCGGCCACACCGTGGTGCTCAGCTCCTCGGCGCTGACCATCCATGCCGAGCCGGTGGCCCGCTTCCTGGACATCGGCCACGTGCTGTGCAACCACTTCGAGGTCGACGGCGACGGTCGCCTCACCGGCCGGATCGCCAAGCCCGTCGTCTGGGGGCGGAACAAGGCGAGCGCTGTCGTGCAGTTCTGCCAGACCAATGACGTTGACCTGCAACGCAGTTACTTCTATGCCGACGGCGATGAGGACGCGGCGTTGATGGTCATGGTCGGAAACCCCCGGCCGGTGAACCCGCGACCCAAACTCGCCGCGCTGGCCGCCGAACACGGCTGGCCCGTACTCCGGGTCGTCGGAACGGGCAGGCGCAAACGCCGCTCGTCGCTGCGCAGACTCGTCGGTTATGACTGAGTGGTGAGGAGATGCGGTGCCCCAGAAATTCAATGACATCGCCGCGGTCATCGCGACGAAGGACTACCCCACCGCGCGGTCCTGGTACAGCCGGGTGATCGGCCGCGAACCCGATCTCGAACCGGTCGACGGCGTCGCCGAGTGGCAGATCGCCGCCACCGCGTGGCTGCAACTCGCGTTGGACCACGATCGGGCGGGCAAGACCGCCGTGCGGATCGGGGTCGACGACCTGGCAGCCCAGATCGCGGAACTGAACGCAGAAGGCATCGCGACGGGCGAACTGGTGGTGATCGCTGACATGGTCAAGGTCGTCGACGTCGCCGATCCGGACGGCAACGAGGTCTCCTTCGTGCAGGACCTGACCACTGAATCGCCCTGAACAGTCTTAGTACACCCCGACTGGTCACAACGACGCCACGACGTACTAAACTAGAACACGTTTCAGTTCGTGAAGTCCCACCAAGGAGCAGGCATGCACACCCCCATCTGCGACGAACTCAATATCGAGTTCCCGATCTTCGCGTTCACCCACTGTCGCGACGTGGTCGTCGCCGTGAGCAAGGCCGGCGGGTTCGGCGTCCTCGGTGCGGTCGGCTACACGCCGGAGCAGCTCGAGATCGAGCTGAAGTGGATCGACGAGAACATCGGCGACCACCCCTATGGCGTCGACATCGTCATCCCGAACAAGTACGAGGGCATGGACTCCGACATGTCCGCCGACGAACTGACGAAGACCCTGCAGGACATGGTTCCGCAGGAGCACGTCGACTTCGCCCGCAAGATCCTTTCCGACCACGGCGTGCCCGTCGAGGGCAGCGGTGCCGACGCATTCCAACTGCTCGGCTGGACCGAGGCCACCGCGACGCCGCAGGTCGAGGTCGCGCTGCAGCACCCCAAGTGCACCCTGATCGCCAACGCGCTGGGCACCCCGCCCGCCGACATGATCAAGCACATCCACGACGAAGGACGCAAGGTCGCCGCGCTGTGCGGATCGCCGTCGCAGGCCCGCAAGCATGCCGATGCCGGCGTCGACATCATCATCGCCCAGGGTGGCGAAGCCGGCGGGCACTGTGGCGAGGTGGGCTCGATCGTGTTGTGGCCGCAGGTCGTCAAGGAGGTCGCGCCCGTTCCCGTGCTGGCCGCAGGCGGGATCGGCAGTGGCCAGCAGATCGCCGCTGCGCTGGCCCTAGGCGCCCAGGGCGCGTGGACCGGTTCGCAGTGGGTGATGGTCGAGGAGTCCGAGCACACCCCGGTTCAGCACGCCGCCTACGTCAAGGCCTCCAGCCGCGACACCGTCCGCAGTCGGTCTTTCACCGGCAAGCCGGCCCGGATGTTGAAGAACGACTGGACCGAGGCGTGGGAAGACCCGAATAACCCCAAGCCGCTCGGCATGCCGCTGCAGTACATGGTGTCCGGCATGGCCGTCGCCGCCACTCACAAGTATCCGAACGAGAGTGTCGACGTCGCCTTCAATCCCATCGGCCAGGTCGTGGGTCAGTTCACCAAGGTGGAGAAGTCGTCGGCCGTGATCGAACGCTGGGTGCAGGAGTACCTCGAGGCGACCAGCACGCTCAACGAGATCAACGAGGCGGCATCGGTTTAATTCGCGGCTCGCCGCGTGCGTCTGATCGGAGCGGCCTGCGCCGGCTTCCTGATCGCCGTCCTGTGGATGGACCTGATTTCGACAGCCAGGTCCTGTCACACCGCGGGTCTGACGAACTTCCCGAGCCGGTGCTGGCCTCCATCGCGGACTACTACCACCGCGCCACGACGACGTCGCGACCGATGAGCCACCTGATCGCCGTGGTGATGGCGATTCTGCTGGGTTCCTTGGCATTTGGGTTCATCCGTGGCGATGCTCCGGTATGGCTGACGATCGTGGCGGCCGCACTCGCCGGTGTCCCGATCCTGCTGGCGGCGGTGCGTACGGTGCGCAACGCCGTACGACTGGGTAAGCGGGTGGACACGGCGGCCGGCCAATCGCGACTTGCGCGGTCCATCTTCGCCGACCATGTGTTGTGTCTGTTGTGCATGTCGGCGTTTCTCGCCGTGTGGCTCGTGGGTTAGCCAAGCCCCCGTCTGGCCGTTCGCGAGGGTCGCACTGGACTCTGCCTCGCAATTATGTAAGGTGTCATACATACTCAGACGGGCGGAGGTCGTAGCAGCATGGTCAGTCCCCGCGAGCGCATGGTGGTTTCGGCCGCGCTGCTCATCCGTGAGCGCGGAGCCCACCCGACCGCCATCGCCGATGTCCTGGAACACAGCGGCGCACCGCGCGGGTCGGCTTACCACTACTTCCCCGGCGGCCGCACTCAACTGCTGTGTGAAGCGATCGACTATGCCGGTGAATACATCGCGTCGAAGATCAGCAAGGCCGGATCCGGTCTGGAAGCACTGGACGGCCTCGTCAAGGACTACCGAAAGCAGCTGCTGTCCACCGACTTCCGGGCCGGGTGTCCGGTTGTCGCAGTGACTGTGGAGGCGGGTGACCCCGGCAAGCCCGACGCGGCCGCACCGGTGATCGAACGCGCGGCCGCGGCCTTCGCGCGGTGGAACGACGACATCGCGGCCCGCCTGGTGGCCGACGGCGTGTCCGAGAACCGCGCCGCCGAACTCGCGATGTTGACGACCACATCGATCGAAGGTGCGATCGTCGTCGCGCGCGCCTCCCGAGATGTCAAGCCTCTCGATCTTGTCCATGGCCAGCTGCGCGCCCTGCTGCAGGCCGAAGTGTCGGAAAGCCGAAGTGTTGGAAAGGAACCGCGCGATGACTGAAGGAGATGTCGCCGTCGACGCGACACCGGTCGAATGGCAGTCGACCGCGTGCATTCTCTGCGAATGCAATTGCGGCATCGTCGTCCAACTCGACGGCCGCAATCTGGCCAAGATCCGCGGTGACAAGGAGCATCCGGCGTCGCAGGGGTACACCTGCAATAAGGCGCTGCGCCTGGATCACTACCAGAACAACCGCAGTCGCCTGACGTCTCCGATGCGTCGACGTGCCGACGGCAGCTACGAGGAAATCGATTGGGACACCGCCATCGCCGAGATCTCCGCCGGTTTCAAGCGCATCGCCGAAACCCATGGCGGGGACAAGATCTTCTACTACGGGGGTGGCGGGCAGGGTAACCACCTCGGCGGGGCCTACAGCGGTGCATTCCTCAAGGCGCTCGGCTCGCACTACCGCTCCAACGCGCTGGCGCAGGAGAAAACGGGGGAAGCCTGGGTCGACGCGCACCTGTACGGCGGCCACACCCGAGGCGAATTCGAGCACGCCGAGGTATCGGTGTTCATCGGCAAGAACCCCTGGATGTCGCAGAGCTTCCCGCGGGCCCGGACAGTCCTGAACGAGATCGCCAAGGACCCGAAACGCGCCATGATCGTCATCGACCCCGTGATCACCGACACCGCCAAGATGGCCGATTTTCATCTACGCGTGCGTCCCGGGTCCGACGCCTGGTGCCTGTCGGCGCTCGCCGCCGTGCTCGTGCAGGAGAACCTGGTCGATGAGGCGTTCCTCGCCGACCACGTCACGGGTGTCGAGCCTGTTCGCGATGTGTTGCGCGCCGTCGATGTCGGCGACTATGCGTTGCGTTGCGGGGTCGACGAGGAACTGATCCGCGCGGCGGCGCGGCGCATCGGCGCTGCGGCCAGCGCGGCCGTCTTCGAGGATCTGGGCATTCAGCAGGCGCCCAACAGCACGCTGTGCTCCTATCTGAACAAGCTGCTGTGGATCCTCACCGGAAACTTCGCCAAACGCGGTGGCCAGCATCTGCATTCGTCATTCGGGCCGCTGTTCCGCCACACGCCGGAGGTCGGCCGGACCCCGGTCACCGGTGCGCCGATCGTCGGCGGACTGATCCCGAGCAACGTCATTCCCCAGGAAATGCTGACCGACCATCCGGATCGGTTCCGGGCGATGATCGTGGAGAGCAGCAACCCCGCGCATTCACTGGCCGACTCCAACGCGTGCCGCGAAGCGTTTCGCTCGCTGGAACTGATGGTGGTCATCGACGTCGCGATGACCGAGACCGCCCGGCTGGCCCACTATGTGCTGCCGGCCGCATCTCAGTACGAGAAGGCGGAGGCGACGTTCTTCAACCTCGAGTTCCCGCACAACACCTTCCATTTGCGTCATCGGCTGATGGAGCCGCTGGCCGGGACATTGGCCGAGCCCGAGATCTGGGCACGCCTGGTGCGCGCGCTGGACGTGGTCGACGACGCCGACCTCGAACCGCTGCGGCGCGCCGCGGGAGAGAGTCGCGAGGCCTTCACCGCGGCCTTCCTGCAGGCCGTCGGCGCCAGCCCGATGCTGGGCAAGGTTCTGCCGTACGTGCTGTACGAAACTCTGGGACCCACTCTGCCCGAAGGCCTTTCCGGCGCTGCCGCCCTGTGGGGGCTCGCGCAGAAAGCCGCAATGGCCTACCCCGAGGCGGTGCGCCGGGCCGGGTACGCGGACGGCAATGCCCTGTTCGACGCCATCCTGGCGAGCCCCTCGGGTATCACGTTCACCGTCCACGAGTACGACGACGACTTCGCCCTCATCACCCATGCGGACCACAAGATCGCTTTGGAGATGCCGGAGATGCTCGACGAGGTGCGGGCATTGTCCGATGCCCAACCGCATTTCACCACGCCCGAGTTTCCGATCGTGCTGTCGGCCGGTGAGCGTCGTGCCTACACCGCCAACGACATCTTCCGCGACCCGACCTGGCGCAAGCGCGACGCCGACGGCGCACTGAGGGTCAGCCTCGAGGACGCCGAAGCCCTCGGCTTGGTGCACGGCGGACGGGCCCGCATCACCACCGCGGCGGGCAGCGCGGAGGCCGGCGTCGAGATCAGCGAGGCGATGCTTCCCGGGCACGCGTCGCTGCCCAACGGATTCGGGCTCGATTTCGTCGACGGCGACGGCCAGGCGCACGTCCCCGGCGTGGCGCCGAACGCGCTCACGTCCTCGGACTGGCGCGACGCGTATGCCGGCACGCCCTGGCACAAGCACGTTCCCGCCCGGATCGAGCCGGTGCCCGTTGCGATGGCAGCGAACTGAGCCGCCATCGCGAGCATCACTCGGTGACGGCCACGCAGCACCTGCTGCAGTAGTTGAGGCCGTCCTCGGAGCGCTCTGAGCATTCGTAAGTCACGCCCCCGACGGTGGTGCACTCACCGGTCACGCAACCGCTGTCGCGGTGGTGCCCGGCGCCCTCGCCGGAGCAACCGCAACCGCCTGACTGGTCGAGCGAAAGGAAACGCATCTTCGCGACATCGGTGATCGCGATGGTCTTCACCGAGACGATTTGGATCTCGGTCCCTTTCGTCACCGGGACGGAGAAAACGCGGCCGCGCCGCGAGGGGTCTTCGCGACGGGCATGCTCGGTGACGTCGAGCACCTCACCGTCCACACTCTGCGCGTCGATGATCACGTAGTGGCTCAAGTCGAACGGATCCGGGTAGACCCGGATCTTTCCCTGTGCATCCCCCTCGATCGTGCCGACCACGTTCAGTGTCTCCGGCGGATTCTGGTCCTGGTTGGCCAGGTCTAACGCCGCGTTGATGTTCATCGATGACCCTTCGATTGAATGACGTACCACCCCAACTGTCGTCGAAACTGCGCACAGATCGCGCGTAACTCGAAATTCGCGATCTGTGCGCAGTTTCGATGTGGTGGATCGTAGCGCCGGACGCTAGGCGAGGAGCCGACGTGTGGCTCGCTCCAACACCCGTGGCCGGCTGCGCCCGCCGTGGTCGGCGGCGATGAAGTGGCTGCCGATGGCGAGCGAGAAGGCCAGCATGGCGCGGGCTTCGACGTCGTCTGGATCGTCGCTGAAGGTGCCTATCAGGGCGCGCAGGTACTCCATTCGCCGGTTGTCGACGCGCCGCAGACGTCTGGCCACCGACTTCTCGCGGCGGGCCCAGTCGCGCACCGCGAGGTCGATGGGTAGCAGGTCCTTGGAGAAGGTCAGCATGCCCGCCTTGCGCACCTTGGCCCTCGCGTCGCCACCTTCGGCTTCGACACGATCGAGTACCTCATCGGTGCTCCGGTGCTCCCACGCATCGAGCAGCGCATCGAGGAACACTCCCCTGCTCTCGAAGTGCCAGTAGAAGCCGCCGCGGGTCACCCCGAGCGACTTGGCGAGCAGGTCCACTCGCACCGCGTCGGGTCCCCCTGACGCGAGCGCTGTCAGGCCGGCCTCGATCCATGTACTCCGTGGTGTACGGGTCTGGGCGACCATGATCCTCCAAGTCGGTCGCGGGGCTTGACGACGGCGACCCGTCAAGCATACAGTACTGTATGCTTGGTTCCGCAATGCTCGACAAGAGCGAGCACATCTTGCGGCCGTGGCGAATCCACGAGCTCACCAACGACTTTCAGATTCTCGACGTGTGGGCGTTGCCGACGCCGGGCGGTCCCGGCGACTTTCCGCAACTGGTCAGCCTGTGGTCTACGTTCGACCCGGGACGATCCTCTCCCGTCGTGCGGGCCCTGTTCGCCGCCCGGTGGACCATCGGCAGGCTGCTCGGCCTCGACCGGCAGGAGACGGGTCTGGGAGTCCGGGTTCAGGCGCTGCGCGACCGGCTGCCGGCCGATCTACGCAACGCCCCAACCGATCTGGTGGCCGATGGGTACCCGTTCGTCCCGCTGTACATGACCGACAGTGAGTTCGCGATGGAGATCGCCAACCAGACGGTGCACGGGGTTCTGCACGTGGGCTGGGTTCCCGACACAGCCGGAGGCTTCCGCGGACAGATGGCCGTCCTCGTCCGGCCCAACGGCGCGCTCGGGCGGGCCTACCTCGCGGCGATCGCACCGTTTCGCCACCTGATCGTCTACCCGCTGATGTTGCGCGACATCGGGCGCGCGTGGCGCGAACGCTCCAGTGTGGCAGGCCCATCCGGGTCGGGGCGCGCGTGATGCACACCGAGACCGCCGAAACCGGCGTACGCCAGGTCACCCCGCTGCCGGGCACCCGAGACGCGAGCACGCTCGGCCGCGTCGACTACGAGGACGCGTTCGTCATGCCCGTCACAGCACCTCGCGTCCAATCCGCCGAGCAGTGGATGCGCACGATCCTGGAAGACGCACCGACGACTGTCAGGCTCCAGTTGCTCTCGGGCTGGGCGGCGCTGGGCCTCAAAGTGAGCGCGACGGTGTCGGATCGAACGGTGCTGGGCTGGCCGATCCGCGCATCCGACCCGGATTTCGTCCTGCTGGGCGCCGAGTCGCGCGTCGGCATGCCCGGCGAGTTGCTGTTACGACGCGAGGACGACGGCTTGCTGTTCGCAACCTTTGTGCGCCATGACAATCCGTTGGTGCGCGCGCTGTGGGCACGCGTGGTCCCCGGGCATGTGCGGACGGTGCGCACGCTGCTCGAGCGGGCGAGCAGGAACGCGCCGGCCTGATGCGCTACGGCGTCGGCAAGAGGGGTGCAGGCGGAGGCGGAGGTGCCGGGACAGGCTCAGGGGCCGGTGGCAGCGGCGCATCCGGAGGCGGCGGCGGCGCCTCGGGCATCGGTGGCGCCTCGGGAGGTGGTAGCGGCGCATCCGGAGGTGGCAGCGGCGCCTCGGGCATCGGTGGCGCATCCGGAGGTGGTAGCGGCGCATCCGGAGGTGGCAGCGGCGCCTCGGGCATCGGTGGCGCCTCGGGCATCGGCGGCGCGGCTGCGGGATCAGCCGGTGAGATCGGGACGTTCGGTCCGGCGGCCTGTTTGGGGTAGGGCGTGTCCATGCCACGCTGCGCGAGGCCCATCAGCAGCGCTTCCTTGCCGCTGATCTCCTGGTTCTGCACGGCGTGCCATAGGTCCTTGAGGTAGCTGACGTTGGGGTCCTCGGGGTCGCGTGCGGCGGGGTCCATGGTGGATCCCGGAGGCAGCGCATCCGGACTCGCGAGGTGCTGGACGCCGTCCGGCGGTGTGGGCAACGGAGCGGGGGCGGCATCGCCGGCGACCGGTACCGCAGGCACCGCAGACACAGACCCAGGCTCAGGTGCAGGAGCGGCCGGATCGGGCAGCGCGGGTGCGGGTGCGGCGGCCGGATCTGGCAACGCGGGTGCGGCGATCGGCTCGGCCGGGGGTGCGGCGATCGGCTCGGCCGGGGGTGCGGCGATCGGCTCGGGCGCGGGTGCGGCGATCGGCTCGGGCGCGGGTGCGGCGACCGGCTCGGCCGGAGGCGGCGGTGGGGGCAGGAACGGAAACACCGGTGCGGCCACGGCGGGGGGCGGTGGAGGCGGAATGGGAACGGCCGGCTGGGCCTGCGCCGACGGCGCACCCACCAGCAGCGCGGCGACCGCGCCAAGGCCCGCCGAGGCCACCGTCAATACCTTCGCCTCGATGTCAACCCTCATCGATGTCCCCCTTTCCGCATATTGGCCCGAAATCGGTCTACTGGATGCTTCAGTTCGACTACCGGAATTGTTACACCTGCGCCCGCTGTGACCAAGAGGTCAATGACCTCGGGCAGCCGGAACACGTTCTACTTCGAAGTATCAGCAACCGGCCTCAGCAGGGTCCAACTGTGGTGTAGCAATGGATTACCGGCACTAGACAACGTCATATGAGGGACGCATTGATGCAAACTCCGAACCTTCCGCCCGGATTCGACTTCACCGATCCCGACATCTACGCCGAGCGGCTGCCGATCGACGAGCTTGCCGAGATGCGCAGGGTCGCGCCGATCTGGTGGAACGAGCAGGAAAAGGGCAACCTTGCGTTCGGCGACAGTGGCTACTGGGTGGTGACCAAGCACAAGGACGTCAAGGAGGTGTCCCGGCGCAACGACGTGTTCTCCAGTAACAAGAAGACCGCGTTGCCGCGGTACCGCGATGAGGCCGATCCCGCGTCGCTGGAGGCGGGCAAGGTCGTGCTGCTCAACCAGGACGCGCCGCACCACACGCACCTACGCAAGATCGTGTCGCGCGCATTCACCCCGCGGGCCGTCGAGTCACTTCGGGATGAGCTTCGCGATCGGGCGCGCGACATCGCCAAGCGGGCCGCGGCGGAGGGATCCGGTGATTTCGTCGAGCAGGTGTCCTGCGAGCTTCCGCTGCAGGCGATCGCCGGACTGATGGGTGTGCCGCAGGAAGACCGCATGAAGCTGTTCGACTGGTCGAACCAGATGGTCGGCGACCAGGACCCTGAGTACTCCAGGAATGACCCGACGGCCGCATCGGTCGAACTGATCATGTACGGCATGCAGATGGCGGCCGAGCGGGGCGAGAACCCCGGCGAGGACCTCGTCACCAAACTGGTGCAGGCCGATGTCGAGGGTCACAAGCTCACCGACGACGAGTTCGGCTTCTTCGTGATCCTGCTGGCGGTGGCGGGCAACGAGACGACCCGCAACTCGATCACCCAGGGCATGATGGCGTTCACCGAATTCCCGGACCAGTGGGAGCTTTTCAAACGCCAACGGCCCACGACCACCGCGGACGAAATCGTTCGCTGGGCAACGCCGGTCACCTCCTTCCAGCGCACCGCTCTCGAGGACACTGAGCTGGGCGGCGTCCAGATCAAGAAGGACGACCGGGTGGTGATCTTCTACCGTTCGGCCAACTTCGACGAGGACGTCTTCGACGACCCCTTCGCCTTCAACATCTTGCGAGACCCCAACCCGCATGTGGGGTTTGGCGGCACCGGTGCGCACTACTGCATCGGTGCGAACCTGGCACGGATGACGATCGATTTGATCTTCAACGCGATCGCAGATGAGATGCCCAACCTCACACCGATTTCCAAGCCGGAGCGGCTACGGTCGGGCTGGCTCAACGGAATCAAGCACTGGCAGGTCGACTACACGGGTGCCGGCGCTACCTGACCGGATAGTCGACGAGCGAGCGCCAGTATTCCTCCGGGATCTCGATGTTCGACCGCAGCGCCATCGCCAGGCCGGTCGCCATCGCGATGCCGAGCAGGCCGAGCCATAAACCGAACAGGCCGATGATCACCCACAGCGCCGCGGTGACCGCGGGCCACGGTGACAGCACCGCCAGCACCGGTGCGAAGAAGAAGCCGGTTCCGATGTACCACGACGAACCGGCTCGGTCGGAGATCAGCACGAAGTGCAGCCACCGCGGGATCGGGCGGTCGACGGGTGGTGTGGTCCGCATGGTCGCTCTCCTCTGCTCGGCGGTCACCGACTACGGTGCCCCGCGCAGGTAATCGGTGCAATTACTCCAGAGGTAATGGTCCTGACCGCCAAGCTGGGCAACACTGGACGCGTGACCACGGTTGACGTGCAGACACCGGCCTTCGGTTCGCTGATGCGCGAGTGGCGGCAGCGTCGTCGGCTGAGCCAGTTGGACCTCGCGATCGAGGCCGATGTCTCGGCCCGCCACGTCAGCTTCATCGAGACCGGGCGGTCCACACCGAGTCGGGCGATGGTGCTGCGACTGGCCACGGTGCTCGATGTTCCACTGCGCGAACAGAACCAGTTGCTGCTGGCCGCCGGACTTGCCCCGGTGTACGGCGAGCGGTCTCTCGACGATCCGGATATGGCAGCCGTCCGAGAAGGCGTCGAGCGGGTTCTGGGCGCATACAACCCGTCCCCGTGCATCGTGGTCGACAGGTCGTGGCAGATCGTGTCGGCCAACGCCGGCGCTGCAGTGCTCATGGACGGCGTGGCGCCGAGCCTCCTCGAGCGGCCGAATGCGCTTCGCATGGCCCTGCATCCCGAGGGCCTGGCCCCGCGCATCCGGAACCTTTCGCAGTGGAGGCATCACCTGATCGAGCGGTCTGCGGCGCGAGGTGGCGGTGAGCGGATCGACCGAACTGCTGGCACTGCTGACCGAGATCGAGTCCTATCCAGGCGGATCCGAGGAGACCCGCGATCTCGGCGGCGTCGCGGTTCCGTTGGAGCTGTACACCTCGCAGGGAAAACTGCTGACGTTCTTGAGCACGGTGACGACCTTCGGCACGGCGATGGACCTCACTGCCGCCGAACTGAGCATCGAGGCGTTTCTGCCCGCCGACGAGGCCACAGCCGCCGCGCTGCGCTGAAACACACCGTGAACGGCCGAATCGACCAATAGAGTCTGGCGGCATGGACAACCGACTCGTCGCGACAGTCGCCGTTGCGCTCGCCGCCGCCGCGGCAGGCTGCTCGTCGCCGCCGGCCGCCCTCGGCGGCACGACCGCGAAAGTGACCATCAACGGCCAGAGCACGGGCGACGCGCATGCCGTGACGTGCACGCAGACCGGGTGGATGTGGAACATCAAGACCCCCGGCGAGGCGAAGGGGTTCACGGCGTTCCTCGACACCGGCGACGAGGTCACGGTCCAGTCGGTCGATTTCCGCGATTTCGGGGGCTTCACGGGCACCTTCTGGCAAGGCAGCCTCGGCAAAGCCGAGGTGACCGGCGTCGGCGGGAAGTACACGATCACCGGTTCGGCCGACGGCTCGTTCACGGACAACCCGAGCAATGCCGTGACGGCCACCTTCCGCATCGAAGCCAACTGCTGAGGCCAGTGGTGCATCCCTTCCGCGCGGCGATCGAAGCCCGCGATCTGGACGCTGCCGTCGCGCTTCTCCGCGAGGACGTGGTCTTCCGGAGTCCCGTCGTCTTCACTCCCTACCAGGGGCGGGAAGCGATGCGGCAAATCCTGGCCGCCGTCATGGAGGTGTTCGAAGACTTCCGCTATGTGCGCGAGATCGGGGCCGCGGGAGCACGCGACCACGCGCTCGTGTTCGAGGCCAGAGTAGGCGAAAAACAGCTGGAGGGCTGCGACTTCATCCAGCTCGACGAGGATGGCGCGATCAAGGAATTCACCGTCATGGTGCGCCCCCTGTCGGCGACTCTGGTGATGGCTGAGGCGATGAAGGCGCGACTCGCCGCGATGTAACCACCGACGGCAACTGGTCAGACCACTTGACCTCTGGCCGGTGCGCTGACAGTCTGGGCGTCATGGCCCTGCAACCGGTGAACCGCCGATCCGTACCCGAGGACGTCTTCGAGCAGATCGTCGACGAGGTTCTCAGCGGAGAAATGCAGCCCGGCGACGCGCTGCCCAGCGAGCGCAGGCTCGCCGAAGTGCTCGGGGTGTCGCGTCCCGCGGTCCGCGAGGCGCTCAAGCGACTCACCGCCGCCGGCCTGGTCGAGGTGCGTCAGGGCGACGCCACAACCGTCCGCGACTTCCGCCGCCACGCCGGACTCGACCTGCTCCCCCGCCTGCTCATCCGCGCGGGCGAACTCGACCTGGGCGTGGTCCGCAGCATCCTGGAAACGCGTCTGCACAACGGCCCCAAGGTCGCCGAACTCGCCGCCCAGCGGCGCGACCCGGGCCTGGCTGATGTGCTTGATGAGTCGCTGCGTGTTCTGGCCGCCGAGGACGATCCCGTCGAACAGCAACGATGTGCCCTGACGTTCTGGGACCACGTCGTCGACGGCGCCGATTCGATCGCATTCCGGCTGATGTACAACACCCTGCGCGCCACCTACGAACCGGCGCTGCCTGCGCTGGCCGCTGTGATGGCCGACGAGGTCGGCCGGCCGCAGAGCTATCGCGAATTGGCCGACGCGATCACCGCGGGCGATCCCGCTCGTGCCAGACAAGCCGCCCACGACCTACTCGAGCCCGCCACCGCGGCATTGCTCGCCGCCCTCGATGACCTGGAGGATCGCGGATGACCACCACGACTGCGCGTACCGCACGCAAAAGGTTCACGCTCGCCGACGCTCGGCGCGAGTTCTGGAAGCACCCCTCCCCCTGGATGATTGGCGTGACTCTCGTTGTCGCGCTGATCGCGCGGATCAGCGTGGGCGACTGGCAGTTCACCGACGCCGTCGTTCCGTTGGTGATGCTGGCGCTCTTTCCGTTCTTCGAGTGGATCGTCCACGTGTTCGTTCTGCACTGGCGCCCGAAGCGGGTCGGCCGGTTGACGATCGACCCCTTACTCTCGCGGGAGCACCGCGCGCACCACGCGGATCCGCGAAGCATCCCGTTGATCTTCATCCCGTGGAAATCGCTCGCGACGTGGGTTCTTCCGGTCAGCATCGGCGTTGCGCTGCTGGCGTTTCCACGGCTTGCCATGGGTCTGACGTATCTGGTCTGCATCGGTGCCCTCGGATTGTGCTACGAGTGGACCCACTACCTGATCCACAGCGACTACAAGCCCGAAACCCGTGTCTATCGTGCGATTTGGCGCAATCACCGCAACCATCACTTCAAGAACGAGCACTACTGGTTCACGGTCACAAGTTCCGCCACGGCCGACCGGGTGCTACGGACGCATCCAGACCCGGCCACCGTGGAGAACTCACCGACGGTGAAGAATCTGCACGCCGAAAAGCTGCCGGTCTAGCTGTCTTCCCTACGGCTGCACGATGATGGGATCGCCGATGCTGACGGTGTTGTAGTACCAATCCGCATTGTCCGGGCTGAGGTTGATGCAGCCGTGACTGACGTTCGCATACCCTTGCGAGCCCGTCGACCATGGTGCGCCGTGCACGTACACGCCGCCCCATGTGACGCGCACGGCGTCGTTGACGGTCAGTTTGTATCCCTCGGGGTCGCTGAGCGGGATACCGATCGTGCGGGAATCCATGATCATCGTCGACTGCTTCTCCAGGGCGGTGAACGATCCGGTCGGCGTCGAAAACCCCGACTTGCCCATCGATGCCGGCATCTCGCGCACGACTGCCCCGTCGATGCTGACGGTGAACGTGTGGGCGTTGATGTCGGCGACGCCAATGACTTGGGAGCCGGTCTGGAAGCTGGTCTTAGCGCCGCCTGCTGTCACCGAGATGCTCGAGTGAGCGGGCCAGAATCCACTTGGATTCCATTGCAGAACATGATCGTTGAGCCAGGTGAAGTTGCCGGCCGGAGTCGCAGATGATCCGATGTCGACGGTGCGCTCGGCGGCGGCCCGATCATCGATGGGCCCGGCGAAAGTCACCGTCACGGGATGGGCCACCCCCACCGTCACGCCCATAGGTTGCACGCTGACGACGTCGGTGGGAACGGTGAAGCCCGCCGAGCTGGTTGCGACGGACCCCGACAGGGCGATCGCCGCAACGCTCACCGCGGCCAGATATCGAAGCTTCAGCACACTTTAATCCTAGTTCGTCAAAAGGGTCGTTCGGGCAACCGCAAGTCTCACAGCCTCCGCATATCGTTTGCGCTCACGGCATACGGCTACAAACGATGATCGAATCTGCCGTTCAGAACGTTTCAGGCGACATCGATTCGAGCGGGAGTCGCAAGCCGGTTTACCGCCAGCAACACGTAGCCCAAGCCGACCACGCACCCACCCAGCACACAGATGTTCACGATCACGGTAACCGCGCCGACGCTGCCGGGGTCGAGGAAGTAGTACGGCGCACGGCGACCCACTTTGTTGAGGATGACCAGCGCCAACACGACATATGCCGCGGGATACGCCAGCCAGACAAAGGGTTGCCACCACTGGACTCGGCCCTGCCCTCGTCCGATGAGAAGCCAGTCGGTGAGGGCGAGCACCGGCACGACGACGTGCAGCAGAAAGTTCGCGGCCGTGTAACCCATGCTGTGGTTTGTCAGGAACAGATTCCAGACGATGCCAGCGATCACCACATAAAGCACCGCTGCGCCGCGGAGTCCCACCCGGGCGTCGGCCCGGGGCGATGCGAGCGTCCACAGGTAGTACGCCGCGGCGAGCACGTTGGCCTGGTACGTGAAGGTGATCAGGCGCCACGTCACCCCTGATCGCGACGACATCTCGACGGCAACCAACGCGATGACGACCGCCACGACGATCGCGACGCGCAGCGTCAGTCGCAGAACGGCTGAACCAGTGGCAGCCGATGTCATGGCGGCGGCAGCAACGGCGGCGCTTCCGGTGGAGGCGCAGGCGCCTCTGGAGCCGGCACGACCGCGTCCGGTGCCGGTGCGACCGCGTCGGGCGGCGGAGCGACGAACGCCTCGGGCTGCGGCAGCGGCGCGTTCGGATCCAGCGGCGCAGCAGGCCCCGGTGCCTGTTGTGCGTCGGGCGCCGAGTCGTCCCTGCCGACATTCGACAGCCGGTCCTTGATTCTTTGCAGGATGCCCGGGCGCTGCTCGGGCACCGGTGTCGGCACCACAGGCACCAGGCCCGGCGCGGGCGGGACTGCTCCGGGCGCCAGGGCCTCGACCGGGAGATCCGGCGCGGGCGCAGCGGCGATTCGGGGGGCAGCGCCTCGATCGGACCGGCCGGCGGGAGGCCCTCGACGGGCGGCGTCACCGGGACCGCCGGGATGTCGAGGGCACCGACCGGGGGCGGCGCCACCTCGACGGGTGGGGCCAACGGCGATTCTGCGACCGGAACGGGGATCGCCACCCGCGTCGGGGCCGCAGGCAGCGCCCGGGCGGCCGCAGCGGCGACATCGGGGGTTGTCTTGGCCGCAGGAGTCGGCTCCGACGAGGCGGCGTCCCTCTCGGGCGTCATCTCCAGGCTGACGGCGACGGACACGGAGACGACGAACGTCACCGCGCCGGCGACCAGCATGGCCAGCGGGCCGGTCTGAGCCAGCGGTCGGCGGCGGACGCGCGGCGCGCGCTCGGCGACCCGGTCCATCTGCATCAACTGGTTGCTGTTGTGCGCCGAGGCGAGCGCTGCGCCCCGGGCCAACGCCAGCTCGGCCTCGGCCGGGGCGAACACCGGCACCGACAGGACGGTCTCGAGCCGCGGCATGAGCGCATCGAGATCGCCGCCGGAGCCGACCACGACCAACGCCTCGGGCCCCCAGTCGGCCCGGGTGAAAACGGCGCTCAACCACCGAAGCAGCGCATCTTCGGTGTCGATGGCATGGTTCACGGCCGTCTGCACGGCGCCCTCGCTGCTGTGGACGATGAGCATGATCACCGTGTCGGGCTCGATTACGCAGACCGCAGTGACCTCGGACCCGATCACTTCGGCGATGCCCCACGCCAAGGCTTCCGTCGCCTCCGGCAGTCGCACCGGCACGACATTGTCGAAGCCGCATTCGGTCAACGATTTCAACAGCAGCGAGGCCTCGGTGTCGGCGTCATCGCTCCACGTCACGCCGATGGAATGCAACCGGTGGCCGCGGGTGGCCGCGATCGCCTCGGTCCGAAGTACGGCGGTGGCCGCTCGCTCGGAGGTCTGCGATGGCGTCGAATGCCTGCCGGACACGATCTCGAAGGCTTCAAGGTCGACCGTGGAGCCGTCGGCGTCCTGTCCCTCGACGAGGACCAGGCCGACGGCGGACGGGGTCACCGATAAGCCGAGTACGGCGTCCACTCTTGCCCTTCTGAAACCGTTCCGGACCTCCACCTGTCGGGGAGACCTTACCCGCGCCGGCGTGAGCCGGCCCACCGGGAGGGGGTGCGAGGGTTCCGTGCACAAATGTACGTCCGCGTCGAAATATGCTGTGCGCCAAGATTCTCCTGTAAGTCCGCGAGCGGTACCTTTGCCCGCGCTACGCGTCCATTTGATCGGACTCCGGGAATCGGCCTGCGTGGCATCGTGGCGCCCATGGCAGCAACGGGACAAATCGAAAGCGGGTCCGCCGGACGTACCGTGTTCGGCCATCCGATCGGACTGACCAATCTTTTCGGCGTCGAGTTGTGGGAGCGGTTCTCGTTCTACGGGATGCTCACGATCCTGGGGTACTACCTCTACTACTCGCTGACCGACGGCGGTCTCGAGCTGCCGAAGGCCACCGCGACCGGCATCGTCGGCGCCTACGGCGGGCTGGTCTACCTCTCCACCGTCCTCGGCGGCTGGATCGCCGACCGGGTGCTCGGCATGGAGCGCACCGTCTTCTACGGAGGCGTGGTGGTGATGTGCGGCCACATCGCGCTCGCCGTCGTGCCGGGTCTCGCCGGTGTGGCCGCCGGTCTGGTGTTGGTCGCACTGGGCTCGGGCGCCTTGAAAGCCAACGCGTCGTCACTGCTCGGCACTCTCTACGAGAAGGACGACCCGCGCTGCGACGGCGGTTTCACGCTGTTCTATCTGGGCATCAACCTGGGCGCGTTCGTCGGCCCGCTCATCACCGGCCTGTTGCAGACCCGATTGGGATTCCACTACGGCTTCGGCGCCGCGGCGGTCGGTATGGCGCTGGGACTCACCCAGTACATGGTCTTCCGGCGCAACCTCGGTGACCATGGTCGCAATGTTCCGAATCCGTTGCTGCGCAGCCAAATTGGCTGGGTCGCGGGCGCCGTTGTCGTCGCCGTCGCGGTGATCGTGGTGGCGTTCGCCACCGGCCTGATCGAACTGTCGAACCTGTCGCAGGTGACGACCGGGGTCATCGTCGTCGCGTCCGTGGTCTATTTCGTCGTGATGATGACGAGTTCGAAAGTGGTGCCGATCGAGCGCACGAGGCTTCGCGCGTTCATTCCCCTGTTCATCGCCAACGCGGTGTTCTGGTCGCTGTTCCAGCAGATCTTCACGGTGCTCGCGGTCTACTCCGACGAGCGGATGAACTGGTCGATCTTCGGCTGGACCGCCCCTTCGAGCTGGATCGGCTCGATCGAGCCCGTCTGGATCATCCTGCTCTCGCCGGTGTTCGCGATCATGTGGACACGCCTCGGCGGACGTGCCCCCACCACTCCGCGAAAGTTCGCCTACGGAGTGATCGGAATGGGTTTGGCGTTCCTGTTATTCCTTCCGATGTCGGGCTCCACGGGCCGGGCGGTGCCCGCACTGTTGGTGGTCGGCATCATGGCAGTCTTCGCGATCTCTGAACTGCTGCTGTCACCGATCGGGCTATCGGTCACCACAAAGCTTGCCCCCGAGGCGTTTCGGGCACAGATGATGGCGCTGTACTTCTTTTCGGTGGGGATCGGCACGTCCATGTCGGGCGTGCTGTCGGGCTACTACGACCCGGCGCGCGAATTCGCCTACTTCGGCATCATCGGCGCCGTCGCGATCGTCGCCGGTGTGGTGGTGTTTGCGTTGTCCCCGTGGATCAGCCGACTGATGGAGGGCGTGCACTAGGCGCGTTCCGGGGCGGCGTTTCCAAGTCGGCATGGGAACCAGATCGCTTGTATTCGCATCTGACGGACAACGGGCGGGTCGACGTAGGAGGCTCACCGATGACGGTAGCTGTACCGATCGATGCCGGCGATGTCGTGGCCGCCGGAGTGTTGCACCATGGTGTGGTGGCAGTCCTGGAATACGGATTCGCCCATTCGCCGCCATATGTTCCTGCGGTTGGACAGGCAAGCGCCACTATTTCAAGGCGGCGGCGAACATGGAGGCGTGGGAGCACTCGATGCGTGAGAAGTGCCATGTGGCAGTGCCGTTGGCACGCCGGGCCGCCGCAGGCTGATCGCTAGCCCGACAGAATCTCGTTGAGCATCGCGGGTTCGATGTTGCCGCCGGACAGAATCATGACTGTGCGGCCCTGCGGTGTCTGGCCCTGGCGATAAGCGGCCAGCGCGACGGCGCCGCTCGGTTCGCTGACCAGATGTGACCTGGTGGCCAGTTCACGAACTGCGCTGCGAATCTCGCTCTCGGACACCGTGATCACGCGGTCGAGCACTGCCTGCAGGTGGGTGAACGTCAACTCCGAAGGCTGCGATCGCAACCCGTCGGCAATCGTTCGGTTGCGGTCCTCGATGGACCAGTCGACCCGATGACCCTGTGCAATGCCTTCCGCCGTATCGGCCGCCAGCTCCGGTTCCACGCCGAACACCCGCGCCTGCGGGCACAGCGCCTTGATGGCGGTCCCGATGCCGGACGCCAGACCGCCGCCGCTGACCGGGACGAGCACGTTGTCGACCGCAGGCAGGTCCTCTGCGATCTCCATTCCGATCGTGCCTTGCCCGGCGATGATGTCGGGATGGTCGAACGGCGGGACCAGAACCCCACCCGTTTTCTCGACCACCTCAGCGGCGACCCGTTCACGCTGGCCCGGTGCGCACAGCACAACCTCGGCGCCGTGACCTCGCGTCGCGTCGACCTTGACGCGGGGTGTCTCTTCGGGCATCACGATGTGTGCCGGAATTCCGTACATGGCAGCCGCGTAGGCCACGGCCTGCGCATGGTTGCCACTGGAATAGGCGACGACGCCACGGGTGCGAACCGATTCGTCGAGGTTGCCGATCGCGTTGAAGGCTCCGCGAACCTTGAACGCGCCGATGGGCTGCAGGTTCTCCGGTTTGATCCACAGAGGTCGGTCGTCGTCGGCCCACAGCGCCGGGACCAGTGGCGTGCGCACGACGAAGGCGCGAATCCGCGTCGCCGCCGCCCTGATGTCGTCGATCGTCACCATTTCCACGGCACCAGTCTTGCCCAGCGTGACCGCCCGGCGGCCACCGAGTCCCTATCGTTTGGCGGTGCGCGACGCGACATTGCCACCTGTCGACATCGAGGGGGTTTCGCTCGCCGACTTCTGCACCAGGGTCGTGGTTTGAGTCGGGATCTACGACCCTCGCGTAGAAATCGCGAACGGCAATCCGACCAGGTGCTGAAGCCAACTGTTACGAACTCGCGCGGCACCCCTGGCCGGGGGCCTGGATAGTGTGATGTCGTGACGTCGTTCTCGCTGCCGATCGTGCCGCGTTACGCGGAGGTCGACCAGCAGGGTGTCGTGTTCAACGGCCACTACCTCACCTGGTTCGACGAGGCGTGCACGGGCCTCCTCGACCATCTCGGCGTGACGTATCCGGGATTGATTGCAAGCGGGCACGACATCCAGGTGGTCCACAGCGAGATCGACTTCATGGGACCGGTCCGTTGGCGCGACTCCGTGCGCGTCGAGGTCCATTGCCAGAGAATCGGATCCACCAGTTTCACGCTCGGGTTCAGCGTGCTGCGCGGCGACGGGGGCAGCCCCGAGGCAGAGCAGCAGGCCGCGGTGCGCGGCCACAATGTCTACGTCGTGGTCTCCACCGCCGACTGGGCCAAACGCCCGCTACCTCCGGCGCTGCGCGAAGCGCTCACTTCGGTTGAGCGTCAAGCGCGTAACGCGTCCGATTGAGCCACGGCGGCGGTACGGTCGACCAATGGGCCACGACCACGATCATCAGCGAGAGCTCCCGCCGGGAATGGTTGAGCAGCTCGACCTGGCCCACGCCGGGGTGGCGTCGTTCGGTCACCGGCCGTTCCTCACCGAGGTCGAACAACTGGAGTCGTGGCGACCCGATGTGGCGATCGTCGGCGCGCCCTTCGACATCGCGACCACGAACCGGCCGGGCGCCCGGTTCGGCCCGCGCGCCATCCGTGCCACCGCCTATGAGCCGGGCACCTATCACCTGGATCTGGGGCTCGAGATCTTCGACTGGCTCGAAGTCGTCGACTTCGGCGACGCGTACTGTCCCCATGGTCAAACCGAGGTCTCGCACAACAACATCCGCGAGCGCGTGCACGCCGTCGCGTCCCGCGGCATCGTGCCGGTCATCCTCGGCGGCGATCACTCGATCACCTGGCCTGCGGCGACGGCGGTCGCCGATGTGCACGGCTACGGCAACGTCGGCATCGTGCACTTCGACGCGCACGCCGACACGGCCGATGAGATCGAAGGCAACCTGGCCAGCCACGGCACACCGATGCGTCGCCTCATCGAGTCCGGTGCGGTGCCCGGCAGCCATTTCGTCCAGGTCGGCTTGCGCGGCTACTGGCCTCCCCAGGACACCTTCGAGTGGATGCTCGAACAACGCATGACGTGGCACACCATGCAGGAGATCTGGGAGCGCGGCTTCAAGGAGGTGATGCGTGACGCCGTGAGTGAGGCGTTGGCCAAGGCGGACAAGCTGTACGTCTCGGTCGACATCGACGTCCTCGACCCGGCGCACGCCCCGGGCACTGGTACGCCCGAGCCGGGCGGCATCACCACCGCGGACCTGCTGCGGCTGGTGCGTCAACTCTGCCGCGAGCACGATGTGGCCGGAGTCGACGTGGTCGAGGTCTCGCCCGCGTACGACCACGCGGAGCTCACCGTCAACGCCGCGCACCGAGTGGTGTTCGAAGCGCTGGGAGGAATGGCGGCCCGCCGGCGCGACGCCGCACCGGACGCCACGCCAGGACCACCCGCGCGGTAGATGCTTCGCATCGTGCCTATCAAAGCTTGCCAATACTCGGATGTATCCGTTGTCCCGTCGCATACTTCACGTGGCGACCGAAACTTGCGGCGCCGTAACGCCTGGTGATGACCAGCGCAAAAGGGGAAACGAAAATGAAGTATCTGGTTCAGTGGTCTGTGCCCCAGCCCGCGATGCGTGCGGCGGTCAAGCACTTCCTGGAGACCGGTGGCAAACCCCCCGAAGGGGTGACGCAGCTCGGTCGGTGGTTCGGCATGAACGGCAAAGGTTGCTCTGTCGTCGAGGCCGCCGATCCCACGGGAGTGTTTGCCCTCGTAAGCGAATGGCAGGAGTTCCTCGACATCGAGGCCACCCCGGTGCTCGAAGACGACGAGGCCGGCGGCGTGCTCGCCAAGCTTTTCTCGTAGCCGCACTTTCCCGACCTACACGCGTCCCGCAGGCCGGCTGTCGCAGATCGGGGGGCCAGGGGACAATGAAATCATGTCCGGAACCCTGTTCTTCGACGGCCAATGCGGAATGTGCACACGCTCACGGAATCTCTTGCTGAAGCTGAACCGGACCGGAGAGCTGCGGACGGAACCGCTGCAAGGCGATGGTGTCGCGACGCGACTCGGCATCCCAACGACGAGCCTGATGGAGTCGGTGCGGTGGCTGGATTCCTCGGGCAGGGTCTACGCCGGGGCCGAGGCCGCCAACGCCGCGGTGTCAGCGGCACTGGGCACTCGGCTGCCGTTGCTGATCTACCGCATCCCCGGCATCCGGTCACTCGAAGACGTGGTGTACCGGTGGGTCGCCGACCACCGCTACCGCTTCCCCGGCACCACTCCGTACTGCGAGTCACATCCGGTCGCCTGCTGACCAGGGGCGGTGAGCGCCATGGAATCCGCGCGCTCCCGCTGCAACGCAGCCTTGCCGAGGTCACAGACTGACTTCCGTCCATGCCGGGTTGTCGTTTCGATGGTCCGCGGTGTTGCGGCACTCGCCGTACAGACGAATGGTGGCGAAGGCTGTGTCGTCGACGTTGCGTTGCAGCACCGCCGTAACGCCGCCGCTGGTGAGTTTCCGGCCCAAGTGCTCGGCTTTCGCGGGTGCGTCCGCCCAGCCGTGGACGATCATCGCCGAGGCAACTGCGTTCAGATAACGCGCCCAATCGCTGTGCGGCAGGCCGAAACTCATGTAGAGAGCCGCCTGATAGGGAGGCTCGTTCTCGTTTTCGCACGATACGAATGTGTAGCCGCCGGTCGCGCTCTGCAGCTTCGCTGCGGCGACGATCTGTCTGGCCGAACCGACGACCTGCTCCACCGCCTGAGCATCGGTCAAGGGCGCGGCGTGCTGGTCGGGCACTCCGCCCCGATGTCGATCGACCACGACAAGGCTCGCCCCCAGAACCAACGTCATCACGAGGGTGGCCCACAGCAATGCCCTCCACTGTGGCGACCGGACCCACTCAGTGCTGTTCATGACGGAAGCTACCCGCGCCCGGCGATCCCGCTGATCAACCGCTCGCAGACGGCGTCCATATCGCTGCGCGCCTGATCGCGGTCGGCGGCGCGGGACACGAACAGTGCCGCTTCGTCGAGAGCGCCGAGCAGCACATGGGCGGTCGGACGCAACGGCTGCTCGGGGATGGCGCCTTCTGATATCGCGTGGGCGAGCATCCCCTCGATCACCCCGAGTCCGTACTTCACGCCGACCGCGCGCCAGCGGTCCCAGCCCAGCACCGCAGGCGCGTCGATCAGGACGATCTGCTGCACATCGGGCGCGGAGCAGCCGTCCAGGAACAGCCGTGCGCCCACCCGCATCGCCTCCAGTGGGTCGAGTGGCTGCAGGTCCATGATCTGGCGTGCGATGTCCTCGACCAGATGTTGTTCGGCCTGTTCGTAGACCACGGCGAACAGGCCCACCTTGTCGCCGAACTGGTGATACAGCGCCCCACGGGTGACCCCGGCCTCGGCGACGATCGCCTGGGTGGATACATCGTTGAAGCCCTTGTCGGCGAACAGCTTTCGGCCGGCATCGATCAGCAGCGCGCGGGTAGCGGCCGTCCGCTCGGCCTGGGTGCGCCGGGTGGTCGCCGACGCCGGGGTCTGATCGTTGACTTTCATACAGTCTGCACGTAACTTTCATACCAAGTGTTTGTAAGTTACAGGAAGGATAGCGAACATGCCCCAGGTCGCACTGGATCAGGCCGCCATCGAGTACCGCGTGTTGGGTCCGGAGGATTCGCCGCACCCGCCCGTGGTGTTCGTGCACGGAATCCTCGTGGACAGCCGGCTGTGGGACCGCGTGGCAGACGGCCTGGCCAGCCGTGGATTCCGGTGCTACCTGCCGGACTGGCCGCTCGGCTCTCACACGATTCCGGTGAACGACGGTGTGGAGTTGTCACCGCGCGCGGTCGCGACGATGATCCGCGACTTCATCGACAAGCTCGATCTGTCGGACGTCACCCTGGTCGGCAACGACACCGGCGGCGGTTTGTGCCAGTTGGTCATCGACGCGTACCCCGATCACGTCGGCCGGCTGGTCCTGACCAACTGCGACGCATTCGACAAATTTCCGCCGTTTCCGTTCACCCTCGTCTTCGCACTGTTGCGCGGGCCGATATCGATCAAGGTTCTCTTCGAGCAGATGAGGTTGAAGGCTTTGCGGCACTCTCCGCTCGGCTTCGGCCTGTTGGTGAATCCGGATGCCCAACTGACGGCCTCGTGGCTCGAGCCGGGCCGCACCGACGTCCGGATCAGACGCGACCTGGCCCGGCTGTTGCGGGCGGTCGCCAGGACAGACCTGACCGACGTGTCGACTCGGCTGCCCCGCTTCACCAAACCGGTCACCATCGTCTGGGGTCAGCGTGACCGCGCCTTCACCCCGTCGCTGGGCAGGCGGCTGGCGGCGCTGTTCCCGAACTCGACGCTGATCGAGGTGCCCGACGCGAGGACATTCGTCTCGCTCGACGCGCCGACGGCCGTGATCGACGCGATCACCACGGTAGGAGCCAACAGCCGCTGACCTGTCCAACGCGGGTGATTTTTTCGCCGGACGGGTACTCCGCGTCTGAACGACAGGAGGCAGCGATGGGCGCGGACGTTGGGACCGATACCGTCACGACGCAGGTGCCCAGTCGGCTGGATCGCCTGCCCTGGTCACGCTTCCACTGGCGAGTCGTGCTCGGACTGGGTGGGGTCTGGGTGCTCGACGGCCTCGAAGTCACGATGGTCGGCAATGTCGCAGAACGGCTCACCGAACCCGGCAGCGGCATCGAACTCTCCGCCGCGCAGATCGGCGTCGCGGCCGCCATCTACATCGCAGGCGCATGCCTGGGCGCCTTGTTCTTCGGCCAGCTCACGGACCGGTTCGGCCGCAAGAAATTGTTCATTCTGACCCTGGTGGTGTACCTGACCGCAACGGTGGCAACGGCATTCGCGTTCGCGCCGTGGTACTTCTTCGTCGCCCGCTTCTTCACCGGAGCAGGCATCGGCGGAGAGTACGCCGCGATCAACTCCGCGATCGACGAGTTGATTCCGGCGCGCGTGCGCGGCCGGGTCGATCTCATCATCAACGGGTCGTACTGGCTGGGGGCAGCGGCCGGCGCGGCAGGTGCACTGCTGCTGCTGAACACCTCGCTGTTCCCGCAGGACCTCGGATGGCGGCTCGCGTTCGGCATCGGTGCGGTGTTCGGACTCGCCGTGCTCGTCGTCCGGCGCAACGTACCGGAAAGCCCGCGGTGGCTGTTCATCCACGGACGCGAGGAGGAAGCCGAGAAGATAGTCCGTGAGATCGAAGAAGAGGTGGAGCGCGAAACCGACCAATCGCTTTCCAAGCCGGAGGGATCGCTCACGATTCGGCCGCGCAAGACGATCTCGTTCGTCGAGATCGCCCAGGTGGCTTTCACGCGTTACCCGAAACGCGCCATCCTCGGCCTGGCGTTGTTCATCGGGCAGGCGTTTCTCTACAACGCCTTCACGTTCAACCTCGGCACACTGCTGGGCACGTTCTACGGCGTGGCGTCCGGAACCGTGCCGCTGTTCTTCGTGGTGTGGGCGCTGAGCAATCTCGCTGGACCATTGCTGCTCGGGCGACTGTTCGACACCGTGGGCCGAAAAGCGATGATCTCACTCTCCTACTTGGGCTCCGCGGCGGTTGCCGTCGCTCTCACCGCACTCTTCGTCACGGAAACCGGCGGAGTCGGCATTTTCATTGCAGTGCTGTCCGTGTGCTTCTTCCTGGCATCTGCGGGTGCCAGCGCGGCGTACTTGACCGTCAGCGAGATCTTCCCGATGGAGACGCGAGCGTTGGCCATCGCGTTCTTCTACGCCGTTGGGACCGCCGTCGGTGGAATAACCGGTCCCCTCTTGTTCGGAACGCTCATCGACACCGGCGATCGAGGCCTGGTGGGGATGTCCTTCCTCATCGGAGCGGCGGTGATGGCCGTCGGCGGCGTGGTCGAGTTGGTCTTCGGGGTCAAGGCCGAGGGCCGAAACCTGGAGGACCTGGCTGCACCGCTGACGACCGCCGAGGAAAAACCGGCGTGACGCTGGCGTGCCGACTCTTCGGGCATCAACCGGCATTCCGCGCGGAAGGCCACACCATGCGGTGGGCGTGCGAGCGGTGCGGACAAGCGACCGGCGCCAAAGAATACGGCTCCGCGGCCGAGGCGCTCCGTTACGCGGCCGCGTTCAACAAACGCGATGCCGATGATCTGGGCAAGCGGGCACCACTGATAGGGATGCTGCCCCTTCGCATTTGGCGGCGGTCGCGACGACGCTAGCTCTTGGTCAGCGTGAACTGGCAGATGTCGGTGTAGCCCTCGCGGAAGAGATCGGCGCACCCGGTCAGGTACTTCATGTACCGGTCGTAGACCTCTTCGGACTGGACCGCGATGGCCTCGTCCTTGCGGGCCTCAAGCGCCGTGGCCCAGATGTCCAGCGTCTTCGCGTAATGCAGCCGAAGTGACTGGACCCGGCTGACCTCGAAGCCCACCTTGGTCGCATGCTCCTCGACCAACGCCACCCTCGGCAGCTCACCGCCGGGGAAGATCTCGTCCATGATGAATTTGATGTAGCGGACAAGCCGCATCGTCAGCTTCAATCCGCTCCCCCGGAATTCCTCGTCACTCGGCTTCACGATCGTGTGCAGCAACATCCTGCCGTCGGGGGGAAGCGCCTGATAGGTCTTCTTGAAGAAGTCGTCGTAGCGGTCGGCGCCGAAGTGCTCGAACGCGCCGATCGACACGATCCGGTCGACGGGCTCGTGGAACTGCTCCCAGCCTTCCAGGAACACCCGCTTGGTGCGTGGGCTGTCGGACTCGGCGAACTTCTGCTCGACGTAGGCCTGCTGGTTCTTGCTCAGCGTCAACCCGACGACGTTGACATCGTATTTCTCGATTGCCCGCATCATGGTCGCGCCCCAGCCGCAGCCGACGTCGAGCAACGTCATGCCGGGTTGCAGGTCCAGCTTTCCGAGGGACAGATCGATCTTGGCGATCTGCGCCTCTTCGAGCGTCATGTCGTCGCGCTCGAAATACGCGCAGCTGTAGGTCTGCGTCGGATCGAGGAAAAGCCGGAAGAACTCGTCGGACAGGTCGTAGTGCGACTGCACGTTCTCGAAGTGCGGCTTCAGGCTTTCGGGCGTCGCTGGTCGTTTCTGGCAAGTTTGTAGCCTCTGATGTTTTGTTTCGGAATATTTGCGAAGGCTCCGCACTGGTCTAGCGGGCGCCTACCCCCGTCGTCTGCGCAGTTTACGCACAGTACATTAGACAACCCTCATTGGCCTCGACGGCAATCCAGCCCATCGCGTCCGGCCGCTTGCTGACGCCAGCGAATATTTTCGAGCCGGCCGTCGCCATAATAATCGGCCTAATAGTTGACGTAGGCAACTAACTAGTTGACGATCGCAACTATGCTGGAAATCGTCGACGACGTCCGTGGATTCAACCGCTTCTATACCCGCGTCCTCGGATTGTTGCGGCCCGACCTCGCCGGCTCGGCGTTCGGTCTCACCGAAGCCAGGGTGATGTTCGAGCTGGCGCACAGCAACGGGGTTTCTGCGTCTGACCTGCGGCGCGAACTCGATCTCGACGCGGGTTACCTGAGTCGCATCCTGGCCGCGTTCACCACAGCCGGTCTGGTCGTCCGTGAGCGGTCGGAAGGCGACGGACGTCGTCAAATCGTCCGGTTGACGGACGCTGGCCGGCGCGCCTTCGCGGATCTCGACCGGTTGCAGGCCGATGCGATCGATGCACTGCTGGGCCCCTTGGACGAGCCGCAACGTAAGGAACTCGTCACATCTATGGGCAGTATCAAACGCGTGCTCGGCGGCCCTCGGCCGCGCACGAGCGTGGTTCTTCGTCCACCCGAGCCCGGTGACCTCGGGTGGGTCGTGGAGCGTCACGGCGCGCGCTATGCCGCGGAGTACGGCTGGGACGTGACTTTCGAATCCCTGGCCGCACGCGTCGTCGCCGACATCGCCGAACGGTCAGACACAGGGCGTGAGGCCGGCTGGATCGCGGAGCTGGACGGCACACGGGTGGGCTGCGTGTTCTGCACAGCCGCCGACGAGGCCGAGACCGCGCAGCTTCGCCTGCTGCTCGTCGAGCCGTCCGCCCGCGGCTTCGGCGTGGGAACGAGGCTCGTGGACGAGTGTCTGCGCTTCGCCAAACGGTCGGGCTACACGCGAATCACATTGTGGACCAACGATGTCCTGCTCGCCGCCCGCCGGATCTATGAGCGCGCAGGTTTTCATTGCGATCGCCGCGAAGCCCACCACAGCTTCGGACACGACCTCGTCGGTGAGTATTGGTCGCGCGACCTCTAGCTGAGTTCGCGCCAAAAGCGGACAATCGACGTTGTACGACTTCAACCCGGCTCATGGGAAGGAGCGGACCATGCAGCGTGACAACCTCTTGTTCGGCGAGGAACGGCCCGAAGCCGACGTCGCCGAGCAACGCGTCCCGGCTCAGCCTTCCGACGAGGACACATGGCGCGATGCCGCCCACATCACAGCGGTGCGCGATTGGGAGGCCAGTGAGGCTGACCTGATCGAGCAGGCCATCGTGGTTCCGGACGAAGACCCCGACTTCGACCGCTGAATCGTCAACTGAGACTGCGCGTCGCACCCACTTCGTATTCGGCTACCGATGCCGACGCGATGGCCGCGCCCTGCTCGTCATCGACACCGCTGCCCCGGAACGCCTCGACCGCGGCCGCCGATTCCCACCGTTCGAGGATGTTGACCCGTCCCGGGTCGATGAGGTCGGCGGACAAGGCGAAGTCGAGGCAACCCGCGGCCGCGCGGCCCTGACTGACCACATCGACACACCTCGACAGATATTCGTCCCGCTGCGAGGGGTCGACCATGATATGGCCGGCGACAATCACCACAAGATCCTCCTACGTGCGTCTTCGAATGAACTCGCCCTGCTGTAGAGACTGCCGACGCTGTCGGAAGTCATCGGCTACCCGAGTCCGCCGCGTAGTAGTAAGCATGTAGGCATGAACCTGCGAGACGCCGGAGAACTGCTCGACACCCTGGAAGCCGATGCCTCACGTGTGTACGGGGAGCCGCACGAAACAGCCGACGGCACAACGGTCATTCCGGTGGCCAAGGTGCGCGGCGGCGCGCTCGGTGTGTTCGTCATCAAGGACGGCAAGGTGAAGTGGGAACCCGTGACCGACGCGACCCGCGTCGCCATGATGGGCATCCTTGTCGGGCTGGTGTCGGCCGCGCTCGCCGGTGTGGCTATGGTCCGTCGCCCACCGTGGCCGGATCTGCACGGCGACGTTTCGAAGCGGCTGTAATCCTCGTCCGCCACACGACGAGCAGTGCGGCCATGGTCAACACGATCAGTGCGGCTATCCACGGCCACGCCCCGTGCTGGTGTACCCAGCCGGCGATAGCGCCCTGCAGGCGGCCCGCTGCCGCGATCACCGGATCCTCGGGGTTGCCGTTGCCCGTGAACAGCCGCACCTCGTAAAGGCCGTAGTAGCTCACGTAGAGACCGACCGCGACGAGGAGCGCCCCGCCGATCCGGTTGACGTACGGCACGATTCGACGCATCCGGTCGGCGACGGCGGAACTCGTCATCGCGGCCGCGACCGAGAGTGCGCCGACCACCAGCGTGAAACCGGCGGCGTAGGCGGCGTAGACGAGCAGCCCGGCCGGAATCGAGCCGCCACGAAAGGCGGTTGCGGTGACCGCGAGGAACGGACCTATCGTGCAGGACAACGATGCGATGGCGTAGCTGAGCCCGTAGGCGAACATCGAACCCAATCGCGCGGTCGGCGCCCACCGTCGTCCCGGGGTCGACACGTGGATCTCCCGGCCCAGGAGCAGCCAAATGCCCACGGCGACAAGGACAACACCGATCGTCACCGTGACGTACGGCAGGTAGCGCTGCACGCTCGCGGCCGCGGCGACCGTCAACAGGCCGAACGTGCCGAACACCACCACGAAGCCGCAAGCCATCGCAGCGGTGGCCACGAGGCCGCGCCCCAGCGCGGTGAGCGCATCGCGGCGGTCACCGGTGCCGTCCCCCCGCACCACCAGCGCAAGATAGCCGGGCAGCATGGCGAATCCGCACGGGTTGAGCGCAGCGATCAAACCGGCGGCGAACGCCAGACCGACGAGGTCTTGATCCACGCGTGGCGGCGGTCTACGCGAGCGCAGCCACCCGGTCGGACAGCTCCTGTTGGGGCATCGCCGACGTCGGGTTGTTCACGAACGTCGACGAGCCGTCGGGACGGTAGAAGACGTAGGCCGGCTGCCACGGCACGTTGTACCGCGCCCAGATGGAGCCGTCCGCGTCGTTGAGGTTCGTGAAGTTCAGGTTGTATTTCGACACGAAGGACTGCATGTCCCCCACGCTGGAACGGGCCGCGACACCGACGAAGGTCACGTCGGGGTTTGCGGCGGCGACCTGGCTGACGCTGGGCGCTTCTGCGTTGCAGAACGGGCACCACGGCGTCCAGAACCACAGCACCGCCGGCTTGGCCGCCAGACTCGACCCGGAGAACGGCTCCCCGGACAGCGTCGTCCCGGTGAACTGCAGGCGGTCGTCGGCGACCGCGGCGGGCGGGCTGACCAGGGCCAACGCCAGCACGGCGGAGACTGCAACCAGCCCCAACGACCGGCCCATCCGCACAAATCGAACGGCCATATCGATCTCCTTAACTCCAAGTGCGCAGCGAGTGGATCGCCAGGACCACACACTTCTAAACACGGCGGCGTGGCCGCGGCGGTTCACGTACTACGAAAGGACCAGGATGTCGCTGGATGGCAGGCTCGCGAGGATCTTCGGGCTCGACGGCGAGCAGGCGTGGCTCCGGCACGCCAACCCGTGGAGCGTCTATACCCGCATACCGGTCCCGGTGTTGCTTGTCATCGCGATATGGAGCCGAGCGTGGATCGGCTGGTGGTGCCTGGTGCCGATCGGCATCGTCGTCGTCTGGACCATGGTGAACCCCCGCGTCTTCCCGCCGCCCCGGTCGCTGGACCACTGGGCGTCTCGAGCCGTGTTGGGTGAGACCGCGTGGGGCAGGCGGTCGCAGACACCGGTGCCGGAGCGGCATCGTGTGGCACCGGTGGTTCTCAGTGTCATCAGCGCGGCGGGAGTGCCATTCCTCGCGTGGGGGCTCGTCGTCCTCGACCCGTGGATCACGGCATTCGGGCTGGCCGTCCAGATGGCAGGAAAGATGTGGTTCCTCGATCGGATGGCGCTGCTCTACGACGACGTCAGTTCTGCCGCGGGAGAAGTTCGGCCACGAACCGGTCGATGAAGTCCGCAGTGCGGGGCTGCCCGGCCGGCCGGATGACGAACTTGGTCAGTCCCGCTTCGAGGTAACCGTCGAGCTGCCGATGAAGATGTGACCAGCCCGCCGAGATCAGCTGCGTGGGATCGATGTCTGGCCGACGGCGCCGTACCGCAGCGGCCAATCCGTCCGGCAGTTCGCCGTCGCTGACGGCGAGATTGATGCCGAAATGGTCCGCTTCGATCTCGCGGCCGGCCGCGTGCGCCGCCTGCTGGATCTGCTCGCGGCCGCGGTGGGCTTCGGCCGGGGTGAGGAAGCTGCCCAGCCAGCCGTCGCCCAGCCTGCCGATCCGGCGGAACCCGGCCGGCGCCGACCCTCCGAGCCAGATATCCAGTGGCTTCACGGGGCGCGGCGCGACGGCGACCGAACTCACGGAGAAGTAGTCGCCGGCGAACGAGACATCGTCTTGCTCCAGAACGGATCTCAGCAGCCGCAACGACTCGTCGAAGACGGCGGCACGCTCCCCTTCGGGTACGACGAAGATGTCGCGCTCAGCCAGAATCGCCGAACGCAGGCCGAACACCGGCAGTACCCGATTCGGAGCGAGACCCGCCAGCGACGCCAGTTGCTTCGCCACCAGCACCGGGTGGCGGCCCGGGAGCACCGCGACCGACGTGCCGACTTTCAGATTGGTGGTTCGCGCCAGCGCGTGAGCCATGCCGATGAACGGGTCCACCGCCTTGCTGTAGACGAGTTCGGAGAACCACAGTGAATCGACGCCCGTCGCTTCCAGATGGTCGACAATGGCCGCCAGTTCGTCTGGGCCGGTGTCGGCACCGAGTCCGACACCGAAGCGAACCTTCACACCGCGCCTCCTCGGATCCCGCGGTCAATGCTACGGAAACGCGTGCGTGACCCCCTTGTGCGCGGTTGCCGAAGCGGCCAAAGTGAAAAAATGATCGAACCGTGGATCCGTGGCTGTGTGGTCCAGCGGATCATGTTTCGCGATGGTCTGGTGCTCAACCTGGACGACAACGAACTGGTCATCTCTGCGTCGTTCTATCTCACCCTGCCCGCCACCAGGACCGACGACGAAGAGGCGGTGCTCATCGACGCGAAGTCCGTCAGGAACGAGGAGCGCGCGTTGTTCGACTTCGCGGGTTCGACGTGCACCCATGCGAGCTGGGACGAGGACGGCAGCCTTCACCTTCTGTTCTCCGACGGCCACGAGATCCACGCGCACAGCGACGAACAGCACACCGCGTGGGAGTTGTACGGCAAACTGCACGGCTATGCGGCATGCCTGCCGCGCGGCCGTGTTCGGATCATCCGGCACGACCTCCCGGAAGACGAGTCGGCCGAACGTTAGCGATTCAGCGCACACCGACAGGAGAGTGTTCGAAAGTGCTTGGTAGCAATGGTCATAGACGGAGGAACGCGTAGTCATGGACGGATCGGTGACGGTGTCCATGGCGGCACCCGCGGACAAGATCTGGGATCTCATCGCCGACGTGCGCAATACCGGCCGATTCTCACCGGAGGTGATGGAGGCGGAGTGGCTCGGCGGCGCGACAGGTCCGGCGCTGGGCGCCCGTTTCCGGGGCCACGTCAAACGCAACGAGATCGGGCCGGTGTACTGGACCACCTGCGAGGTGACCGCGTGCGAGCCGGGACGAGAGTTCGGCTTCGCCGTAATGATGGGTGACAAGGCACTTAACAACTGGCACTACCGGCTCACGCCGGTCGACGGTAGAACCGATGTCACCGAATCGTTCCGGCTCGACGATTCCTTCGCCATGAAACTTTTCTCGGTGCTGGGCGGCCAGCTGCGCCGACGCCGGAACGTCCGAGACATGCGCAAGACCCTGGAGCGGATCAGGGATGTCGTCGAGGCGCCCGACGCCGGAGACTAGAGGCCGCGCAGGCGACGCACGCGATCACTGATTGCTCGTTGCGACACGGCCGCTTCGCGGGCGAGCGCCTCAAATGCGTGCGGGCAACCCGGGTAAACGTGGAGTTCTGTCGGCACGCCCGCGTCGGCGAGTCGCCGCGCGTACAGGATGTCTTCGTTGCGGAACACGTCGAGGTCACCGACGTCGATATAGGTGTCCGGCAGACCTGTCAGGTCGTCGCTACGTGCAGGCGCTGCGTACGGCGAAACCGCCTCACCGCCGACGCTGTCGCCCAGCAGTGCGCCCCACCCGGTGAGGTTGTCGTCGTAGCTCCACGTCAGGAACGGCACAACCTGCGGATCGGGTGTTGCGGGCCGGTCGTCGAGCATCGGGTAGATCAGCAGTTGCTGCGAGATGGCCGGGCCGCCACGGTCACGCGCCATCAGGCACACCCCTGCCGCCAGGCCACCACCCGCGCTGTCGCCCATCACCGCGAGACGGGCCGGATCGACGCCGAGATTCGACGCGTGCTCGGCCAGCCAGACCAGCGCGGCGTAGCAGTCCTCGACGGGAGTGGGGTCGGGGTGCTCAGGTGCGACGCGGTAGTCGACGAGTAGCACCGGGACGCCCGACGCCGCGACGTACTCCCGCACCGCGAGGTCGTAAAGGGCGCCGATGTGCTCGAGGCCGAAGATCATGCCGCCGCCGTGCAGGTAGAGCGCGGCGCTGCCTGGCCCGTCTGCGCCCGACGGGTGGTACCACGTGAGATCCACCGCGGCACCGTCTCCCGCGGTCATGGAATGCTGTTGGGTGTCCACGCCGGCGGTCGGCGCCCTTCTGGTGGCGACGAGATCGAACATTCGATGGCCGTTGGCGCGGCGCGCCTCGACATCGCCGACCGGTGGCGCCTCCATCTCGCCGAGTGCTGCGAACAACGGTGCCATCTCCGCGAGCACCTGCTCGTCGATACCGAGTGCCATGACACGACAGTAACGTGGACGTACGGGGGTTCCATCGCATCAGATGCGGCAACCGGCAGGAGCGTGCCGCGATTCGTGCCCGAAGTGGTCGCCCCCATCGCGATCTTCGTAGCGGGTGTCCATTGCGCTGCAAGCACATTCGATGCGGATCGGTGGTTCGACGAGGTGTACATGCTGGCGATCGGCCGCAGTCAGCTTGACTGGGGATCGGCCGACCAGCCGCCGTTGGCCCCCGGCGTAGGCCACGTTTGCCAGCGATTGGCTGACCCGTACAGCCTCGAAGCGGTGCCGCTAAAGCGGCATTGCAGCGCCTGCCAATTTGGTAGAACAAGTTCCAGTTTGTCCGGCGAGCCGAAGGAGTAATTCCGATGGGGTCTTCTACGAGTAAATGGTCACGCGAGGAACTCGAGGAAGCCTGGGCTCGCTACCAGGATGTGGTGGTCGAGGTCGGCAAGACGTGGGACTGGTCAAGTTACGCCGACGTGTTCACCGAGGACGCCACCTACGTCGAGCACGCGTTGGGAGACATGTCCGGCCGCGAGGCGATCCGGGAGTGGATCGTCTCGACGATGAACACGTTCCCCGGCAGTGAGATGCCGGTCTACCCGGTGCCGTGGTACTCGATCGACGTCGACAAGGGCTGGATCATCTTCAAGAACGTGAACACCATGAAGGATCCCGGCGACGGCAGCGTCTGGGGGGCGCCGGTCATCACGATCCTGCAGTACGCCGGCAACGACAAGTGGAGCTACGAGGAGGACGCGTACAACCCGATGAACTTCATGGTGATGATTCAGGGGTACGTCAAGCGCTGCCACGAACTGGGCACCATCTCCGATGATGCGCGCATGTTCGCGAAGAACATGAACTGGGAACTGGGCTAACGGATTACGAAGTCGCCGGGATCTGGCTCGCGGGTCCACGTCCAGTAGTCGACGAGTCGCCACGGGCTGAGCGTGTGCACTTCACCGAAGCTGTTCTTGAAATACGAGTGCTTGATCGTGGGCTGTGACCACACCATCGTGCGCATCTCGGCCTGGCTGCGTTCGTGCCAGTCCGTCGTCTTCTCGACAGTCGGTTCCATCGTCGTGTGTCCGCCTGCGATGAGCAGTTCCAGACATTGTGTGATGTAGCGCATCTGGCACTCGGAGTGGAAAATCAGGCTGCCACCGCTGGCCAGCCAGGTGCCGGGGCCGTTCATGCAGAAGAAGTTTGGGTAATCGGGAATCGTGATTCCCAGATAGGCGGACGGCCGCTCACCCCAGCGCTCGCTGAGGACTTCGGAGTTTCGGCCGCGAATGGTCATGGGCCACAACAGCTTGGTGTGCTCGAATCCGGTGGCGTACACGATGACGTCGGCCGGATATCGTGTGCCGTCCTCGGTGACGACCGCGTCCTGTTCGATGCGCTCGATTCCGGTCCGGACCAGTTCGACGTTGTCGCGCGTCAGCGTCTTCAGCCAGCTGCCGTTGTCCTGCAGGGTGCGCTTACCTGTCGCCGGATAGTCCGGCACCACCTTCGCCTGTAGATCGGGGTCGTCGCCGACCTGACTGATGATCCAGTCGGTGAACATGATCCGGGTGACCTCGCTGAGCTCGTTGATAGCCTTCTGCTGATCCGGATAACTCGGGTCGACGCGCGCCACGTCCAACCCCTTGTCGCACCACGGCCAGAACAGCAGAAAGCGGTACCAGCGGCCGTAGAACGGCAGATGCCGGAGCGCCCACTGCACACCGGGGCCCACCTTGTCGTGGTAACTCGGATTAGGGAACATCCACTGGGCGGTGCGTTGAAACACAGTGAGGCGCTCGACATCCGGTGCGATCGTCGGCGCGATCTGAAAGCCGCTGGCCCCTGCGCCGATCATGGCGACCCGCTTGCCGTGTAGGTCAACTGAGTGTTCCCAGGCGCTGGAGTGGAATGTCGGTCCCGCGAAGTCATGCTGTCCGTCGATCGTGGGGGTGTGCGCCCGGTCAAGCTGCCCCACAGCAGTTATCACCGCACGCGCCTGCAGTTCTGTCGTTGCTCCGCTGCGGTCGCGGGCGCGAACGGTCCACGTGGCGGTCGTGTCGTCCCAGGACGCCTCAGTGACCTCGGTCTCCCACAGCACGTGGTGGCGGATGTCGTGCTTGTCCATCACGCGCTCGAAATACGCCTGCAGTTCGGGCTGTTCGGCGAAGAAGTGTGTCCACTGATCGGTCGGCTCGAAGCTGTAGCAGTAGAAGTGGTTGGGCACGTCGACCCGCGCGCCGGGGTAGGTGTTCTGGTACCAGGTTCCGCCGACGCCTGCGTTCTTCTCGACGATCGTGAACGGGATGCCGGCCTCCTTGAGCCGGATCCCCGCCAGCAGTCCCGACTCACCGCATCCGATGACGACGACGGGGAAGTCGTCGGCCTTCCCCGCTGAGCGCACGAGCCGGGCGTCCCGGCCGTCGAGCTCCATCTCCTCGAGCAGCATGGGCACGTACTCATCGGGTACCGGTTCACAGACGAGCCACTGCATCATCTCGCTGAGTAGCTCGGCGCTGATCGGCTCGGGTTCCGGGCAGCCGCGGTCGCGGTAGTCCGCGATGACCTCCAGCGCGATCTTGCGGACCGCCGCCTTGTCGTCTTCGGACATGTAGCCCTGTACTTCGTTGAGGAACAGCCCTGCCGGCTTCAGCTCGCCGCGGATCAGCGCGGGGTCCCCGGACATGTGCACCAGCGACAGCATCAGGGTGGGGATGCTGACGTCGAGCAAGGCCTCGGCGATCTCGTCATCGGTCGTCGTAAAAGGTTGTCCGGCATGTGGGTTACGCACCCATCGGTGCTACCACGTCAAATCGCCAATTGGAACATGTTCCAGAAATCCGTGACGACGGCCTGGCCGCAACCTACTCTCGGTGAGGTGGGTATCGCGACGCGTGTGAACGGCGCCTCTCCCCCGGATGTGCCGCTGTCCGACATCGACCTCGGCGCCTGGAATTTCTGGGTCCTCGACGACGACCTGCGCGACGGGGCGTTCGCCACCCTGCGGCGCGAGGCGCCGATCTCATTCCACGAACCGCTTGACACTCCCGGGGTGCAGGGAGGTGCCGGCCACTGGGCGGTGACGCGGTTCGAGGACGTCTGGTACGCCAGCCGGCATCCGCACATCTTCAGTTCCAGCCCGAGCATCACGATCAACGACGCCAACCCCGACATCTCGGAGTACTTCGGGTCGATGATCGTCATGGACGATCCGCGGCATCTACGCCTGCGCAACATCGTCAGCAGGGCGTTCACGCCGAAGGTCGTCGCCCGCACCGAGGCATCCGTCCGAGACCGGGCGCGCCGACTGGTGGAGAACATGATCACCAAACACCCTGACGGCACGGCTGAGGTCGTCGCGGAGTTGGCGGGCCCGCTTCCCCTGCAGGTGATCTGCGACATGATGGGCATCCCCGAGGACGACCATCAACTGATGTTCCACTGGACCAATGTGATTCTGGGGTTCGGGGACAAGGACATCGCCCAGGACTACGAGGAGTTCGTCAAGGTCGCGACGGACATCGGGGCCTATGCCACCGCCCTCGCCGAGGATCGCCGGGCCAAGCCGCGCGAGGACCTCACCAGCGCTCTGGTGCAGGCGGAGGTCGACGGCGAGAAACTGACGTCGGCCGAGATCGCGTCGTTTTTCATCCTGCTGGTGGTCGCGGGCAACGAGACCACACGCAACGCGATCAGCCACGGCGTGCTGGCGCTGACCCGATATCCCGACGAGCGCGCGCGCTGGTGGGCCGACTACGAGACGCTCGCGCCCACCGCGGTCGAGGAGATCGTGCGGTGGGCGTCGCCGGTGATCTACATGCGCCGCACGCTGACCGAGGATTGCGAGTTGAGCGGCACCAAGATGGCTGCGGGAGACAAGGCCACGCTGTGGTACTGCTCGGCCAACCGGGACGAGGACAAGTTCGCCGATCCGTGGACCTTCGACGTCGGGCGCAGTCCCAACCCCCACGCCGGTTTCGGTGGCGGCGGCGCACACTTCTGCTTGGGGGCCAATCTCGCACGCAGGGAGATCAGCGTCCTGTTCGAGGAAATGCACCGCCAGATGCCTGATCTCGCGGCGACTGAGGAACCGGCGCGCCTGCTGTCGCCGTTCATCCACGGGATCAAGCGGCTTCCGGTGTCCTGGACGCCACCGAAATGAGTTCGTCGAGAGTCGGCCCATCGGGCTGTTCCGGTCTCCATCCGCTTGCGTAGACCGCACGGGCCCGATGCGCGGCGGGTTCCAGACTGGCCGGCAACGCATCCATGGTGATGTACGGCGCGACGACTTCGGTCAGGCGCGGGTCAGCCTCGGCGGCCGCGACGATGAGATCCGACGGCAACGGCCGATCGAGGTCGACGTCGGAGCCCGACCACCGCCGGACGCGCTCGGTGTCGACATACTGATGGTCGGCGAACCACGGCTTGATGTTGGCTGTGCACCATTCGTCGAACTCCATTGTGGCGCCGTCGATGTCGTCGTGATGGTCAATTAGGCTCCGCACCAGTCGACGGGCCTGCATGAAGGCCAACGCCACGCCGCGGCCCGCCAACGGTGTCGTGGTGCACACGGCGTCGCCGACGGAGATCAGCCCGGACATGACGGGTCGCCCGGAGCCGTCGAGCTGGCCGCGATAGTGGTTGTACAGCCGGCCGCCGGCCAGCACCGGCGCGATCGGCACCGCCCGTTCGGGGTGGATCCAGTCGGCCAGTGCCGGGATCGTGCCCAGCGCCGCCTCGAAGACGGTGTCATGTCTGAGGCGGTGCAGGCGTTGATCCGCGCCGCTGTGGATGAGGGTGACGGTGAACGTGTCACTGTCGTGCAGGAACATCACCGCCGCGTACTCGGGAAAGCTCAGTGACAGGCCGATCACCGAGTTCGTCGGGCCCGGTTCGGCGCCCGGCCGCAGCCGATACTGTCGACCCGCGTACGTCGCGCCGCAGTCCGCGCCCTCACCACGGCTGCGCACCGTCCCGGCGATGCGGCCCGCACGCCCCGATGCGTCGATGACCAGATCGGCGTCCACCACATTCGATCCGATCCTGACACCGACGGCGCGTGTGTGCTCGACAAGCACCTCGTTGACGTTCCCGGTGACGACGCGCACGCGCGGTTCGGTGGCGGCGCGGCGGCGCATTTCGCGCTCGAACACCATCCGGCGGCAGTGCAGCGCCGCAGCGCGACCGTTGTGCCCCGGCGTCGTCGCCACCGATGCACCGGCGGACACCAAAGCGGCCAGTACATCAGGCATTTCATCGTTCAGCGCGTCGACCACCTGGCCGCGGAAGCTGTGGGCATGCTGGAACTGCATCACTCCCCTGCGTTGCCATTCGCCTCGCTCCGGTGGGCCGGGGTCGCGGTCTACCACCACGACCTCCCGGCCCCGGCGAGCCAGCGCGATGGCGGTGAACAGGCCTGTCGGGCCTGCGCCGATGATGACGGTTCGCACGGTGCCTCCCAATTTAAGGTAGCATTAGAGTGTAATGAATATACTGAGAGTTACCTAGAATGGCGGCACGTGTCAAGCGCGATTACCATTCGGACTTGCGTGCGGCACAGGCACTGCAGACGCGCCGGGCGATCGTGGCCGCGGCGTCCGAACTCTTTACCGCAGAGGGTTACGGGACCACGACCGTCGACGCTGTCGCGAAGGCAGCGGGGGTGAGCCGCAAGACGGTGTTCACCGCGGTCGGCGGCAAGCTGGATCTGTTGAAGACCGCGTTGGACTGGGCGGTGGCCGGCGACGACCGGCCGGTGGCCTTGGCGGATCGCAGCGTCATTCGCGGGCTGCTCGATGAGACGGATCCGAAGCGGCTGATCACCGGGTGGGTGCACGTTCTGGTGGATATCGACAGCCGGGTGGGGTCGCTGATGCGCGCCCTCGAGGTCGCCGCGAACGTGGACGCCGAAGCGCAGACCCTCGTCGACGATTCGCAGCGGCAACGTCTCGCGGGTGCTCGCACGGTGGTGCGGCGGCTCGTCGCCCTCGGTGCACTGAAACCCGGGCTCAGCAGGGATCAGGCCGTCGACGTCGCGTGGTTGGCCTCAGACGCCGTGCTGCACGACCGGCTGGTCCGCACCCGGGGGTGGTCTCAGGGCCGCTTCGAGGGATGGCTGGCCGAAGGCCTGATCGAGCAGCTCATCGGTAGGTGAGACGGCGCCCATGTCGCCGCTAACGCGCTCCCACCAGGTTGGCGAGCGCCGCGATCGGCGTGTCGTCGAGGTGTTGGCACAGATGGAGCGCGTCGTCGAAAACCTGGTGAGCGCCGGCCTCCTCGAGTTCGCACTTCGAGACCCCGCCGCTGAGCAAGGCGATGGTGACGACGCCCGCGCGCTTGCACGCCTCGACGTCCCACACCGCGTCGCCGACGAAGACGGCGTGCTCGGCGTCGACGCCGGCGCGGTCGAGCGCAACCTTGATGATGTCGGGTCGGGGCTTGGCGGTGTCCACGTCTTCCGACGACGTCATCGCCGATACCAGGTGGTCGCTTTTGAGTACGTCGCGGAGGATGGCGAGCTCGTCATCAGGAGCCGATGTCGCCAAAACGACTTCTATCCCGAGCTTTTCGACGGCTTTCAGGAGTTCAAGTGCACCGGGTAACGGCCGTAGCAGCGGCGCTGATTCTTTGTAGTAGCGGGAATTCAGATCCTTGGCCCGCGCCCGGGTGTCGTCGTCCGCATCCTCGGCGAGTGTCGCGACGAGGGTATCGCCGTCCATGCCGATCGACCGGTGGATGCGCCACGCGTCGACTGGGATTCCGACGTCCGTGAACGCGCGATACCAGGCGTGGACGTGGAGATAGTTCGAGTCGACCAGGGTGCCGTCGACGTCGAACAGACACAGCCGCGGCGGACTCGCGTCTACCGGATTTCACGGACGCTGATGATCGTTCGCGTGCCGCGGGTCGGCTGCGGGCGTGTCGGCGCGCACCTCGTCAGCCGTGCCGGGTGCGGGTTCGTCCGTCCTCCCCTTCGGATCCAACTGATCCACCCGTTCGCGATGCGCGTCCAGTTCGTCGCGGGAAGTGGTGACAGCCTCGCGATGCGTTTGCGCGGTGTTCTGCAGGCGGGCCGCCTCGGCGGCCTTCACCTCGGCTTCCGCCTGCGCGGCCCGTGCCTTCGCCTCGGTTTCGGTGGCAATGGCTTCGCGCTTCTCGAGATGCTCGGTCCGCTGCCCGATCTCGCCGCGCAGTCGTTCGGCTTCGGCGCGGCGGCGCGAGTTGCGTACGACGAACGCGACGAGGGCGATGACGACGATTGCCGCGACGGCGACGATGATCCAGACCATGGCGTTGCGGTCCATGTCGGCTCCTTCGATCTGTGCCCGGGCCACGACGATTGACGAACCCGCTAATTCTGCGGATGCCCGTTTGCTGTGGCGTCTAAACCGGGGAGGGGGTCGTGGGAGCCGTTCGGCAAGCGGCTACTTGACGATCAGCGTGCCCTTCATCGACGGGTGGTACGTGCAGTAGAACGCGTACTCACCTGGCTCGGTCGGTGCGGTGAACGTGTCCTGCTCGCCACCGTCGATGTGTTCGTCGAACACGCCTTCGGTCTGCGACGTCACCGAATGCTCCGCGGTGTCGTCGTTCTTCACGGTGACCTCTGCACCCGGTGCGACGGTGACGGGATCGCCGAAACTCATATTCGCGATGGTGATGGTCGCCCCGGCGGGCTCCGCCGGGGGGACTCGGGGCTCCGGGAGCGGGGCTGGTGGCCTCCGCCGGGGCGCTGGTGGCTTCGGTGGCTTCGGTGGTGGTGGCTTTGGAGGTGGCGGTTGCCGTTCCGGTATCGGACTCCGTGGTGGTGTAACTGGATTCGCTGCCGCACGCGGCGAGCGCCGCAGCCAGGCACACGGTCGCGCACAGCACCAAGATCTTCTTCATCGCGTCCCCTAACGATCGCCTCCGGAGAACACGATTATCGACCGGATGCGGTTCAACCGGGACGCTTTCTACAACGTCGCGGTGACGGGACCGACCGGCGTGCAGACCGGCTGTGGCTGGATTCCCCGTGTTGGCACATCCCCGGCCGGTGGAGACATACGTCGCGCCCGGCCGGTACGGCGCGTAGAACACCTGCGCGGTCAACATCCCGTTGTTCTGCTCGCATTTGGGGGGCCCGGGGCTGCCTTCCTGCTGGAGGCAGGCCACCGACTGGTAAGTGGTGGATTGATCGCATGCGCCCGTGGACAGCGTGGCGGTGACCATGTCGGTTCCCGACACGTCCACGACCTGCGGCGGTGACAGGTTGTAGGTGCACGTGGGCGGGGCGGGCTGGGCACCGGCCACGGCAGCGGTTCCGGCGACGGGCAGCACCGCCGCGGCGATGAGGAGCGTCAGCGACCGGATCATTCCTGGATCCTAGATCACCGCAGGTGGCGCTCGTCGACGATGAACAGACAGAGTGTGATGGCAAGAAACCCGGCGGGCAGCCAGATCGCATGCACTCCCCAGGCCAGGCTGGCGACGGAGCCGGTGAGGGCGCCGATGGCGAACGCGGCGATCAGCGCGCCGTAGACCCCGCATGCCCGTCGCGACTCCGCGTGTTTCTCGACGAATGCGTCGTACCCGGATTCCATGAACCGCATCATGTTGCCGGTGGTTGCGACCGGCAGGTAGGCGAGGTCGCCGATGTTGCGGAAGAGGCCGATCTGCATCGCCGCCAGAAAAGAGATCGGCACGGTCACATAGCTGTGGGGCACGGAGGCGGGGACGAATCCGATGATGCCCAACACGACCGCCTGGACGCCCATCGTCCAGCGCAACGCGTGCGGCACAATGCGCTCAACGCGGCCGGACTTGATGTGTGACGCGAGCGCCATGCCTGCAGTGAACGCCAGCAGCGGCCAGACATGGGCGAGCGCCGCGGTCCACTTGCCCTCCGAGGAGTCGATCGCGAAGAAGATGACGTTGGCGGTCTGAACGTTGGCGAACACTCCACCGCGGGCGATGTAGGTGTGCGCGTCGAGAAACCCGTTGGCCAGCGTGAGCAGGAGTGCGAACCACAGCGTCCGCGTTCGCTCGATGTCGGCCGGGCCGGTCATCGGAAGAACCTAGCCCGCCGCAGCGCCCTCTGCCTAGCCAGCGCCGAGTGCGTTCAGCATTCCGGTGGCCGCGCGGGGCCAGGTGAACTGTTCGGCACGGCGGCGTGCGTCGTTGCGGCGCAACCGTTCTGGACGACTGATGATGGAGGTCACCGCTTGCGCGATGGCGTGCGGGTCGTTGTCCGCGGCGGCGCCGCTGTCGGTGGTCAGGATCTCGGCGAGTGCGGACGTGCGCGAGACCACCGCAGGCGTGCCGCATGCGAGGGCTTCCAGGGCGGCCAAGCCGAACGTTTCGTGCGGTCCGGGTGCGATTGCGACGTCGGCTGTCGCCAGGATGGTGGCCACGGTGTCACGGCATCCGATGTAGCCGGTGAAGTCGACGGGCAGGCGGGCGGCCTGGCGTTCGAGCCGGGTCCGCATCGGGCCTTCGCCGACCACCACGAGCCTGACATCTACCCCCGAGTCTCGCAGGGAGGCAACGGTATCGACACTACGGTGCGCGTGCTTCTCCACTGACAGCCGGCCGCAGTGCACCAGCAGCGTCTGTTCCGGGCTGGCCCACTGCTGCCGGACCGACGTCGATCGCCTGCTGGGATGGAACTGGTCGAGGTCTACCCCGAGTGGCACCGTCGCCACATTCGTGGCGTCGATTCTGTCGAACTCTTCCCGTGCGAATGCCGTCGTGCACACCACGGCGTCGTAGCTCTGTGCGGTCCTGCGGTTGGCGGCGTCGGCTATCGAGCGGGCCGCACGTGGCGGAAGTACCTGTCCGACAAGGCGATCAAGCCGTTCGTGGGAGATCATCACGGTTGCGACATCGTGGCGTCTGCCCCACTCCCCGAGTGAACGAAGGGTGAGGCGGTCGGACACCTCGAGGGCATCCGGTGCCAGCTGGACCAGCAGTTCCGTGACGGGCCCGGGCAGCACCGCACGATAGCCGCCGGTGAACGGGATGAGCCGTGCAGGCAAGGAGATTCGAACGACTCCCGACGTCAGCTCATGCCATTCGGAGAACGGTCCCGGTACCACCAGGAAGACTTCGTGGCCCCGGGCGCAGTACTCCGCACCCAGCCGATCGACCGCTGTTCGCAGGCCACCCGAACGCGGGCCGTAGAAGTTCGCGACTTGCACCACCCGCATGAGCTGAATTTGACCTGGACGTATGTGCGGTCAACAACGCGACACCAAAGGTCGGGAAAACAATGCGCGAACAGACGCAAAAGTGCCCTTTTCACGGCGTGTCGCAGGGCAACTTTGCGTCTGCTCGCGGAGGAATCGCTAGCCCACGTGCTTGGTGAACCAGTCCTGTACGCGGCGCCAGGCGTCATCGGCGGCGGTGGCGTTGTAGCGGTCGCCGGTGTCGTTGAAGAAGGCGTGGTTGGCGTCGGGTTCGGTGACCAGTTCGAACACCAGGCCGGCCTTCTCCAGTGCGGCCCGGGCGACGGGCTCGGTGGCATTGACGCGTTGGTCCTGGGCGGCGTAGATGCCCAGCACTGCAACGTCTTTCGAACCGGCGAAGTCCGGATTGTCGGGGGTCGGGCCGTAGAACGGCACGGCGGCGGCCAGTCGCGGCTCACCTGAGGCCAGCAACCGCCAGACCATGCCGCCACCCATGCAGAAGCCGACTGCGGCAACCTTGCGGTCCGGAACGCGCCGCTGCAGTTCGTCGATTCCCGACTTCAAATCGGCGACAGCCTCTTCCGGGGGCAGCTTGCCCAGTGCCGCGGTCGCCTCCGCCGGATCGGCGAAGGTCCCCGTGCCGCCCTGAGCCGACAGCAGATCGATCGCCAACGCGGAGTAGCCGATGCCGGCGAACCGGCCGGCGACCGAGCGGATGTAGTCGTTGAGCCCCTTGTTCTCGTGGATGACGAGCACACCGCCGCGCGCCTCGGGTGCCGCCGCCCATGCGGCCTGTAGTTCGCCGCGGGGTCCGGCCCAGGTGATGGGCGTCGTCGGCACGGTGTTCTCCGAACCCGGCGGCGGTGCGCTGACGGTCGCGGGCTCGTTGGAGGTGACAGGGGCGTCCGTGGTCGGCTGCTTGTTCTCGCCGCAGGCGGCGATCAGGGCGGTCGCGGCCGCGGTGCCGACGCCGAGCAAAGCCAGTCGGCGCAGGGCTTCGCGTCTGGACAGCAACCCGTCGACATGATCGGTGGCGATTTCTTCGGCGATATACCGCTGTAAGGGGGTCACATTCGCGAGTATGCCCGTATGGACTGGACTCCGAACATGAATGCGCTGCGGGGTCGGGTCGCGGTGGTCGCCGGGGCCACCCGCGGTGCGGGGCGCGGCATCGCGGCGGCGCTGGGCGAAGCCGGAGCGACGGTGATCTGCACGGGTCGCAGCAGCGTGTCCGGCAACGACCAGTCCGACTACGACCGACCCGAAACCATCGAGGAGACCGCTGAACTGGTCACCCGGTTGGGCGGCACCGGGATCCCGGTGCAGGTCGACCACCTCGATATCGCCGCGGTACGACGTCTCGCGGAGCGCATCGGCGACGAATATGGCGTGATCGACATCCTCGTCAACGACATCTGGGGTGCGGAGGTTCTCAAGGGCGGCCCGCCGACGTGGAACAGGCCGATCTGGGAACACGACCTCGAGGACGGTCTGCGGATCCTTCGCCTCGGCATCGACACGCACCTCATCACGTCCCACTGTCTGCTGCCGCTGCTGGTGTCCAGGCCCGGCGGCCTGCTCGTCGAAGTGACCGACGGGACAAAGAGTTTCAACGACGCCAATTTCCGGTTGTCGGTGTTCTACGACCTGGCCAAGGTCGCGGTGAACCGGCTGGCCTACGGCCATGGTCACGAGCTGGAGGCCTTCGGCGCCACCGCGGTGGCCGTGACGCCCGGGTGGCTGCGGTCGGAGATGATGCTCGACAACTGGGGCGTCACCGAGGAGAACTGGCACGCCGCGCTGGACCCGCGCCGGTCCGACGGCCCTGTCGCTCCCCCGGGCTTCGCCGAGTCGGAGACGCCGCGCTATGTGGGCCGCGGTGTCGCGGCGATCGCCGCCGATACGCAGCGGGCACGCTTCAACCAGCAATCCGTCACGTCGGCCGACCTGGCGCGCGAGTACCGGTTCACCGACCTCGACGGCCGGCAGCCGGACGGTTGGGCGCTGGAATAGCTGCAGCTCAGAGCGCATAGTAGACAAAATCGGAATTCTGTTCACCGATTTCGTTGACACCCGCGAATCGGCGCTGTTCTATGACGTGGTGAGTTACGACACGATCATCAGCAATGGCCGGTGGTTCGACGGCACCGGCGCGCCGTCGGCGGTGCGCAATATCGGCATCCGCGACGGTCACATCGTTGCGATCACGCCGCGCGACCTCGATGCCACCGACTGCCCCCGGGTCGTCGACGCGACCGGCAAATGGGTGTTGCCCGGCATGCTCGACATCCACACGCACTACGACGTCGAGGTGCTCGTCGGCCCGTCGCTCGAGGAATCGCTGCGCCACGGGGTGACCACCGTGATGCTCGGATCGTGTTCGTTGTCCACTGTCCATGTCGATGGTGTAGACGCGGGCGACATCTTCGGCCGCGTCGAGGCGATTCCCCGCGAACACGTGATCGGCGCCGTCGACGAGCACAAGACCTGGACGAACTGCGAGGAGTACATCGCAGCGCTCGAGGCGCGCCCGCTCGGGCCCAATGTGGCCGCCTTCATCGGACACTCCGACATGCGCGCCGCGACCATGGGTCTGGATCGCGCGACCCAGAAGAAGCAGCGGCCGACTAGAGGCGAACAGGCGCAGATGGAGCGGTGGCTGGCCGAGGCGCTAGAGGCCGGCTTCGTCGGAATGTCATCTCAGCAACTGCTTTTCGACAAGCTCGACGGTGAGGTCTGTCGGTCCCGCACGCTGCCCTCGACGTATGCCAAGCCGCGTGAACTGCGCCGGCTCAAGTCCATGCTGCGGCGCGCGGGCCGCGTCCTGCAGTCGGGACCCGACATTGAGAACCCACTCAATCTGGGCTCGCAGGTGGTCCAGTCGCTGGGCATCTTCCGCAATCCCCTCAAGACCAGCCTGCTGTCGGCGGCAGACGTCAAGTCCAACCCCTTCGCCGTCAAGATGATGGGACCCGCCGCGCGCCTGGTGAACCGCCTCGGCGGCAACTTCCGCTGGCAGCACCTGCCGGTGCCGTTCGAGGTTTACGCGGACGGCATCGACCTGGTGATCTTCGAGGAGTTCGGCGCGGGCGCGGCCGCACTGCATCTTCGCGATGAGATGGAACGCGACGAGATGCTGCGTGATGAGGCGTATCGCCGCCAGTTCCGCAAGCAATACGAAACCAAGTTCGGTCTGCGGGTGTGGCACCGCGACTTCTTCGACGCCGAGATCGTCGACTGTCCCGATGCGGCGGTGGTCGGCAAGTCGTTCGGGCAGGTCGGTCAGGACCGCGGCGGCCTGCACCCTGTCGACACCTTCCTGGATCTGGTGCTCGAACACGGCAGGGCGTTGCGGTGGCGCACCACCATCTCCAACCATCGACCCGAGGTGCTCAAGAAGCTGGCGCGAGAACCCGGCGTGCAGATGGGCTTCTCCGACGCCGGGGCGCATCTGCGCAACATGGCGTTCTACAACATGGGGCTGCGGCTGCTGCGCCACGTCCGCGACGCACAAACCGCGGGTACGCCGTTCATGAGCATCGAGCAGGCGGTGCACCGACTGACGGGTGAACTCGCCGACTGGTATCGCATCGACGCCGGCCACCTGCGCGTTGGCGACCGTGCCGATGTCATCGTCATCGACCCCGAACGCCTCGACTCGACGTTGGACGATTACGCAGAAAACCAGGTCGAGCAGTACGGCGGACTGTCCCGCATGGTGAACCGAAACGACGACACGGTAAACGCGGTCTTCGTCGGCGGTCGCGCTGTATTCGTCAACGGCGGGGCGACCGAGGCCGTGGGCAAGCAACGCACCGGAAGGTTCCTGCGGGCGGCGCACAAGGCACCGGCCCCGACGGTTCAAGAAGCGGAGATGGCAAGTGTCAGTTGAGGATACGGTCCGGGGACTGTGGAAGGCGCTGTCCGCGCGTGACTGGGACTCGCTGAAGACCTTCCTGTCGGACGACTGCATCTACCTCGACGTGCCCGTCGGCCCGGCCGCCGCGGCACGTGGTCCCGAAGACATCGTCAAGCGGTTGAAAATCGGGATCGAGCCCTTGGAGTCCTACGAGAACTTCGACGGCCTGATGCTCAACAACGGCACCGACGTCATGTACGAGCACCATGAGGAATGGCACTGGGCGACAGGCGAATCCGCCGTCCTGAAGTTCGTCTCCGTGCACCGGGTGGAGAACGGCAAGATCACGCTGTGGAAGGACTACTGGGACATGGGCGCGCTGGCCAACAATGCGCCACCGACCTGGATGGAAGACTTCGCGAACGCCGACATGTCGTGGATATTCGACGCGACCGGTCTGGTCTGAGGAGGCAACGATGTTCGATCTGAAGATCACCGGCGGAACCGTTGTCGACGGAACGGGCGCCGAAAGGTATTGCGCCGACATAGGCGTCAAGGACGGCCGGATCGTGGAGGTGCGCAGGCGTGCCGGCGACGATCCGGGACTCGACGGTGAGGCCGCCGAGACCATCGACGCCACCGGCCGGGTCGTGACCCCAGGATTCGTCGACATCCACACCCACTATGACGGTCAGGTCACATGGGACGAGACCCTGGAACCGTCGAGCATGCACGGTGTCACGACGGTGGTCAGTGGGAACTGCGGTGTAGGCTTCGCGCCGGTGCGACCCGGTCGTGAGCAGTGGCTCATCGAACTGATGGAGGGCGTCGAGGACATTCCCGGCACCGCCCTCACGGAGGGCATCACCTGGCAGTGGGAGAGCTTCCCGCAGTACCTGGACGCCATCGAGAAGCGCAGCCTTGCAGTGGATTACGGTACGCAGATCGCCCATGGTGCGGTGCGCGGCTATGCGATGGGTGAGCGCGGCGCGCGCAACGAGGAGGCCACCGCGGACGACATCACCGCGATGTCACGCATCGTCCAGGAGGCGATCGAGGCCGGGGCGCTGGGCTTCTCGACCTCACGCACCGAGGGGCACCGCGCCATCGACGGCGAGCCTGTCCCGGGCACGTACGCGGCGGAGGCCGAGCTGTTCGGTTTGGGCCGCGCGATGGCGGCCGGCGGCCGGGCCGTATTCGAAGTGGCTCCGCAGGGCACCGCGGGCGAGAGTCCTGCCGAGGCGACCATGCGCGAAATGGACTGGATGGCAAAGCTGTCCGCCGAGATCGAGCGGCCGGTCTCGTTTACGATGATCCAGGCCTCACATATGCCCGATCTCTGGCGGGATCAGCTCGAGCGTGCGGGTAAGGCGTTGGAGAACGGCATCGAGATGTATGCGCAGATCGCGGCTCGGCCGTTCGGCATGCTGTTCGGCTTCCCGGGTCACCATGCGTTCACCCACCGGCCCACGTTCCGGAGGCTGAAGGACGAGCTCGGCCATGACGAGCTGGCGCAGCGGTTGGCCGATCCTGCGGTGCGCGAGGCGATTCTGTCTGAGCCGGATCTGCCGCCGGACCCGACGATGCTCTTCGACGGGATGTACGCGCTGGTCCAGCACAGCACTGACCGCATCTATCCGTTGGGATTCCCGCTCGACTACGAGCCCACGCCCGATCACACCGTGGCGGCGATCGCCGCGCGGCGCGGCGAGGACCCGCTGGCCGTCATGTACGACCTGATGCTGGAGTGCGATGCGGGCGCGATGCTGATGCTGCCGTTCTACAACTACGCCGAGGGTAACCACGACGCCATCTACGAGATGATGTCGCACCCCGCCGCCGTCTCCGGGTCTCTCCGACGGCGGCGCCCACTGCGGCATGATCTGCGACGCGTCATATCCGACATTCCTGCTGTCGCACTGGGCACGCGACCGCCACCGTGGGCCGAAGTTCTCCCTGGAATACGTGGTGCGCAAGCAGACGCTGGACACCGCAACGCTTTTCGGCCTGTCAGATCGCGGGGTCATCTCCGTCGGCAAGAAGGCCGATCTCAACGTCATCGACATGAACACTCTGAATCTCGAGTTGCCGCGCATGGTGTACGACCTGCCCGCCGGCGGGCGCAGGCTCATCCAGGGCGCGGGCGGCTACGACGCCACCGTGGTCAGCGGCGCGGTTACCCGCCGTCATGGCGCAGACACCGGCGCCAGGCCCGGGCAGTTGATACGGGGCGTCCGCTAGCTGCACCGAGTGCCGGCAACGTCATACGCTCCAGGCGAGTCGAAACTTCTCGGCGAGCTCATCCGGTTTCAGGTCGCCGAAGTTCTGCTGCTCGTAGCGCCGCACCGCGATGACGGCGTCGACCGCCTCGTCGCCGAGAATCCCACGCAGCAAAGAGGATCCGTCGAGTGCGTCGAGCGCGTCGGTCTGGTCGGACGCCAGCAGCACGATCCCGGCATCGTCCCGCTCGGTGTCGGTCAACGAGGCGGGGTCGACGGTGATCTCCGGCGGCAACGGCAGCGTGCGTTGTATGCCGTCCAGCGCGAGGCCGAGCATAGCGGCGGTGGCGAAGTAGGGGTTCGCCGAGGGGTCGATGACCTTCACCTCGACATTGGCGCCTTGCGGATTGCTCGGCCCGCCGATGAGGAATCGCACCGCCGCCTCGCGGTTCTCGACACCCCAACAGACGTATGCACCCGACCAGTGGCCGGGCTGCATTCGCATGCCGGACAGCACCGAACCGCACATGATGCCCTGGGCGTCGGGCAGGCCCGCCAACAGTCCGGCAACCGCGGACTCCCCCTCCGGTGTCATGCCGGCAGCGCCGGAGCCGCCCGAGAACAGCGGGATCGCACCGCGCTTCATCGAGAAGTGTTGGTGGGAACCGGATCCGACGCTGCCCGCGAACGGCACCGGAGACAGGCTGACGCGCAGCCCGTATCGCCGGGCGGCGCGGCCGATGATGATCCGCATCAGGACCAGTGCGTCGGCGGCCGCCACCGGTGGCTGCGGCGCCAGCGAGATCTCGAACTGATTCAGTCCGTACTCGGGATGAAACTGTTCGATCGCGACCCCCGAGCTCGTTGCCGCGTCGGTGACGTCGCGGACGAATCCTTCGAATTCGAGCACTCCCGCCAGCCCGTACTGCGCCCACATGTGTGAGGGGAGCTCGCCGCCGTCCGGTCCGACGAGCACGAACTCCATTTCGTGGCCCACCACTGTGTCGATGCCGGCGTCAGACAGTCGTTCGGTGACCCTGCCCAGCGTGCCGCGACTGCAGTAGGGATCAGGTGAGCCGTCCTGATTGAAGAAAGCGCCGGGCGCCCATGCCAATCCGTCGCCGAGGATGCGCAACCCGGCAAGGTCGATGCGGACGCGCTGATCCCCGACCACACCGGTGTTCTTACCGAAGACTGTGCCGACCTGGTCAATGGCGAACACGTGCCAGACCGGGCTGGCGCCGAGACCGGGGTCGGCGAAGGCACCCATCCGGCGCAGCGGGACGGTCTTGGCGTGCGTGAGCCCCGCGGGATTGACGACGGTGCCGATCAACGTGCCGACACCGTCGGCCTCGAGTTGGGCGATGGCGGCTGCAGCGAGGGGTTTGGCAGCCCGCGACGTCATAGCCGCCATTGTGCGCGGTGCCGCCGCGAATTACATGGTGATCTTGCAGGTTTGGCCGATGTCAAGCGTGCGCAGCATCCGGCCCATGCCCAGCCACATCGCACACGAGAGCGCGAGGTCGGTCAGCAGTTCGTCGCTGTAGTGCTCACTGGCGCGTACCCAGAAGTCCTCGTCGTCGCGCAGGCCGGTGTGGTCGCCGGCGAAGCGCTCGGCGAACTCGGCCGCGATGCGCTCTTGCGGGCTGTAGCCGGGCCACGTCCGCCATTCGGCGGCGTGGTCATAGAGGTCTTCGTCGACGCCCGCCGCGATGCCTTCGGAGTCGCGGGTGTTCTGGCACACCACGCATTCATTGTCGAGCGCGATGACCATCCGGGCCAGTTCGCGGACCCGCATCGGCAGTCGGTTCTTGGTGTAGACCGCGCGACTGAACTTGAGCATGCCGGCTCCGATGTCCGGGGACCTCACCGCCCAGGCGGCGGCGTCGTCATCGGCGAAAGGTCCAATTCGGCTCATGACGGCATCGTACGCCCGAGACCTCAAAAAGTGGAACACGTTCTAGTTTTGTGATTCAGCGTGCGGTGGTCAGTACGCCTCGATCATCCGTCCAGTCCCGTTGCACCAACATCCGGTGCGCGATGCTTTCCAGAGCGGCCTCCACCTCGCCTCGGTCCGGACGGCCTTCGAACGACCAGGACGTGGCCAGCTTGTCGATGCGACCGACGATGAGCCGACGGGTGCGGCTGGACGGGGAGGTGCCGCTGGCCTGGACTGTTATGCGCTGGTCGGTGGCCTTGACACGCACTGGGCCGAGTAGAGCGCTTCGCCGAGCTTCTCCATCAGCTCCAGCTGGGTCTCGAGATAGTCGATGTGATCCTCCTCGTTGGCCAGGATCTTCTCGAACAGGTTCGCCGAAGTGGCGTCCTCCTTCTCACGACACATGATGATGCCCGGTCGCAGGCGGGCCACCACCTCGTATTCGATCGCCAGGTCGGCTTCGAACTGTTCGCGAAGGGTCTGGCCGATTCGCAGGGAGAATAGCCGTTGATAATTCGGCAGCCCGTCGAGAAGGAGAATTCGGTCAGTGATCTCCTCCGCGTGCTGCATTTCTTCGAACGACTCTTTGCGCGTGTATTCAGCCAGTTCGGTGAATCCCCAATTCGCCTGCATTTTCGAATGCAGGAAATACTGGTTGATGGCCGTGAGTTCGCTCGTCAATTGCTCGTTGAGCAACTTCAGAACGTCGGGATCCCCTTGCATCGTCGCTCCTAAGCACCTTGAGGGCTGGTCAGGTGTCGCTGTCAGTCGTGCGCTGTCCAATCTAGTGCAGGAAACGCCGGCCGGCGCACCTTTATGGTTGCGCGAGGCGAGTTTTCGGGTCGATGGCGACGGATTGGGGTCGACCGAGGGGCGCAGTTCAGGGCCCTACTCTGGACTGGCTAGGCTAAGTAAGGTTAGACTGGGCTAACAGTTGGCAACGGCGTCTGGCGGGTAGGAATAGCGATGAGTGAGTTCGATCTGCACTCACTTATTCTCGCCTGCGATTTCCGTGTCGATGACGTCGATCGAATGTGGGAATGGCTGAAGAAACATTCCGATAATCTCGCTTCCATTGGCGCCCATCACGTGGTTCTTTACACATCCATTTGGGAGCCTCGCCGGGTATTGGTGACCGTGGGTATTCGGCACGCGCGTTCAATGCGTGATGTTTTGCGGTCGCCCGCACTCTTCGAATGGTTCAACATTTCGGGTGCAGACGACATTCCGCCCATATTCGGTGGAGAAGTGGTCGAGAAGATCGACCTCTATCCCCCGTCGCCCGACGATCATGTCGGGCGCGTGATCATCGGCGTGATGTCCTCTGTCCACGACGTGCCGGGACTGATGGTGAAACTGCACGACGGGATCGAGCGCTTCAAGCGCGGCGGGATCCGCAAGATCTGGGTCTACCAGGCGCTCGACGACGGGCACGAGGTGATGATCCTGCAGGAAGCCGAGGATGAGGAGACCGCCCGCCAGTGGATCGAGCATCCGGATGCCGCTGCCGAGTGGATGTCCAACGCGGGCCTCGGCGCGTACCCGACCCAGTTCGTGGGCAGGTTCGCCCACATCATGAGCATCGACGAGCCGAGCTGAGGCGCCGATGTTTGTCTGCCTGTGCATGGGAGTGACGAGTCACGTCGTCAACGAGGTGGTGGCCAACGGCGCCAGCACGTCCAAGCAGATCGCCGAGGCGTGCGGCGCGGGCGGCGACTGCGGGCGGTGCCGGCGCACCCTGCGCGCGATCATCGAGGCCCATCATCAAGAGGTCAACGGCTGCGCGCCGAAAACCGTGAGCCGCTAGCCGCGCCGCCTATTCCGCAGTTCTACTCTTACCGGTGAACTCGGCCAGAGCAGAGGCGTTGGCGGCCTCGCCCATCAGCACCGAGAAGTGCTCGATCTCCCGGGCCACGGCCACCGAGATCGCTTCCCGAGTCGGCGCGACAATGGTTTGCTTCACTGCTGTCAGGCTCGAAATGGGCCGGGAGGCAAGGATGTCCGCGTGCCGCCGCGCCTCGGGCATCAGGTCGTCGGGTTCGCACACCTTCCACGCCAGCCCCATGCGATGGGCCTCCGCCGCGTCGACCCACTCCGAGGACATCAGCAGCCAGGCGGCATTCTGTCTGCCCATCAACCGCGGAAGCAGGTAGGACGACGCCGCCTCGGGCGCGACTCCCAGGCTGGTGAACGGGGTTTTCAGCCGGGCGGTCGAGGACATGAACACCAGGTCTGCGTAGCCGAGAATGGTCGCGCCGATTCCCACGCCGACACCGTTCACCGCGCAGATCAGCGGTTTGGGGAAGTCCGCGAGCGCATCGATCATCGTCGAGAAGTGGCTGCCCTGCTCATTGAATGCGGGATCGGTGATGCGCCTCTGCATTTCGTTGAGGTCGTTGCCGGCGCTGAACGCCCGCCCGGCTCCGGTGAGCAGCAGCACAGCCACGTCCGGATCGGCGGCGGCCTCATGCAGCGCGGTCGCGGTGGCCTCGTACAGCTCTTCGCTGAATGCGTTGAGGACCTCGGGCCGGTTGAGGGTGAGGGTGCGGACCCGGTCGTCGTCGGCGATCTGGAGAATCACGCCAGCAGCGTATGCGTTAGCCGTTGCTGTAAACGCGGGTGGGTGCGACAAGCACGACAGTGCGGCGCTGCTCTGCCATGACCCGGTCGTATTCATCCCAATCGCTGTGTGTTCCACCGGCGGCGGTGAACACCTCGCGCAGCAGCAGCCGAAGCTGCTCGGCATCGGCGAGCCATGGCTGCGAATCATCGGGGCCCGCCAACTCGGCCCGGCCTTCCACGGTGGCCCACTGCCATCCGCCGCGGAACGTCACCGCGAGCTGTGGCCGCGCCCGCAGGTTGGCCAGTTTCACCTTGCCGTAGGTGACGAATCCCAGCGCGGGTTGACCGGTGGCCGGATGCGGAAGCACGCCGACGTTGACCAGCGAGGCCTGGACGGTGGCGTCGGCGCGCACGGTCGAGATGACCGCGAGGCCGCTTTCGTCGGCCGCCAGGGCGAACGCTTCATCGAGGGTCGTCATCGCGACACCCGGACCCGGTCGGCGACGAACGGGGTTCGATAGACATAGCGGCTCGTCGGCACGGTGTCGATGTCGCGATTCGCACCGAATGCGGCGGTGCTGGCCACCATCCGCTCCATCCGGTGCCTCAACTCGTCGTCATCGGAGGCGCCGAAGAACGCATGCAGATCGCTGACGGCCTCGACGGGGAAGAGCTCCTCGACGATGGCGGCGATCACCGGGGCTCCCGGCGTGAGCGCTGCGCACCACGGCGTTCTGGGTGTAGCCGAAGGTCGACTGCGTTTCGATGGCCACCGGCGTGTGGTCGATGTGCCAACGCCGTCGCCACGTCGCCTCGTCCATGTCGTCCGGCCGGCGCAGCAGCGCGATGTTCGCGAGGCCGTCGGTCCGCGCGCCGGGCGCCGTGGGCGGCGGCGGCATCGGGACCGATTCGGTGACCAGGTAGGCGGCGACGTCGTCGGCTTCTGACTCCAGACGCGTGATCGCCGCGGTCACCTGCTCGCCGTAGGACTGCTGTGTCCACACGGTGACGAAGCCGACCACGGGCGGATCCAGGGTCGTCAGGGTCATCAGCGAATGCCGCACGACGTCGTCGCGCACGTTGACGGTCAGTCCCGGCAGGTCCAGGTCGAGCAGGTCCGTCGCGACGTCCGCGCGCATCCTCGTGCACCATGCGTCGTCCGCATCGGCTCGCCGCAGCGTGATGATGACTTTCTCCACGAACTGAACCTAGCGGGTAGACGTGCTCAGGCCTCCAGCCTTGCGCGGATACCGCCAGCCGCTGCGTGAGGTCGGCCTCGTCGATGATGCCGCGGTCATCGCATCGGCATGACCATGAAGCGATGCTTCTGGTTGGAATCCTGCACGTGGATGGAGATCTCGTCAGGCGAAGCCGCGAGCACCTGACGTGGCCACAGCCGCAAAGTCTGCGGGCTTTAACGCGACTCGACGCGAGTTTCACCGTTGAGTGAGGCCTGCGGGTCAGAATGGGCGGGTGACCACCGGCAGTCGGGTCTTCGACGCCCTGAGGCCAACCGCGCCTGACATCGGCGCGGTGACGCGCAGCCTGCTCGGAATCCTGGCGATGGCCGTGCTTGCGCTGGCCGTGGACGGCGGGGCCGCTGCCATGTGGGCGGCAGGCGCCGGAGTCATCGGCGGTGCCATCGCGCTGCAGGACAGCCCGGGCGGACGCGTGCAGCTGGTGATCATCGTGGCGCTGCAAATGGGTGGCGCGGTCTTCGTCGGTTCGCTGACGTCCGCGTACAGCATCGTGTTCGTCGTCGTCATCGCGGTGTGGTGTCTGGCGGCCGGCATGCAGTGGGCGCTCGGGAGCAATGCGGGTCTCGTCGCTGCGGCAGGCAGTGCCCTGCTCATCGTCGCGCCACCGGACGCGCCGACGGTGACGTCCGTCGCCATACCCACGATCCTGACGATCGCGGCAGGCTGCCTGCAGGCAGCGCTGATCGCGGTCTGGCCGCCGCAACGATGGCGTACGCAGAGCGATGCGTTGGCGTGGGCGTATCGGTCCCTGGCCGCCGATGCCCGCCGCATCGCCGCGGACCGTGACTCGCCACTGGAGGCAGCTCAACTGACCTGGCTGCGGGATGCGTTCGCAGACACCCAGGCCAGCAGGCGCCCAAAGGCCTACCACGGCGGGCACCGGCTGCCCGAACGGCTGATGACGGCGCTGATCGCACTTCACGGGACACAGGACGATCAGCGCGACCGGGTTTCGCAGATGCTGAACGACGCGGCCGTCGCACTCGACGCCATCGCGGAGAACAAACACACCGCGCGACGCGAAGCCGAACACGCACTCGTTCGGGTCGACACCGCGGTCGCGGCGATGAAGGGACCGGAAGCAGCAGCAGCGCAACGGTTCTCGAAGCAATTGCAGGAGGCGGCCGAGTTCCGATTCCCAGACCTGCTCGCCCCCGACGTGATCAACCCCCTGCGGGCGGCCGCAAGCGATGTACGGGAACACCTGACCTGGACATCACCGATCCTGCGGCATGCCGTCCGGTTGTCGGCGGCGGTCGCGCTGGCGGTTGCCGCGGACAGGTTCGCGCCGATCGCGCACGGTCACTGGATCGCGCTGACTGTTCTTTACGTGCTCCGGCCGGAGACTGCGCACACCTATACACGTTGCGTCGGGCGGGCGGCGGGCCTCGCAGGCGGAATCATCGCCGCGTCGTTCATCACCATGATCTGGCGGCCGACGGGTGCGCTCGCGGCCGTGATCGCCGTGCTGTGTCTTGCCCTGACTTTCTGGGTGGTCCGGTTCGGCTACATCGCGGCCAGCGGGGCAGTGGCAGCGGCGGCGGTGTTCCTGCTGGAAATCAACTCCGCCACGGGCGGAGCGACGATGGAAGTCCGCTTGTACTCGGTCGTGATCGGAGGCGGACTCGCGGTGGTGGCGCATGTGGTCCTGCCCGACCACGCGCTGACACGCCTGCAACAGCGCGCCGGGGAACTGCTCAAGACCGAAATAGATTATGCGGCAACGGTAGTCAAAGCATTCGTGCACGAACTCGATCATCCAGCCGATGCGATGTCGGCGGCGTGGCAGCGGGCGTTTCGAGCGCGTGCCGCGTTCGAAGCCGCATCCGGCGCATCGCGGATGGAGTCGGGCGAGCTACGTCGCTGGCTGCGGTCCTACCGCGCCGCGCTCAACGCGGTCACCAGCGCCTGCACGTCACTGGAAAGCAGCCTGCCGTCGCAGTCACCTGCCGCCCTGACGCCCGATTTCGTCGCGGCGGTCGATGACTATGTCGAGGCGTTGCGCGGGGCACCACCGAACCCGGCCCTGCCATGGACCGTCGACGTCGCTGCGTTGACGGCGGCGAATCAGCAGGTGCGAAATCAGGCGGCGCAACTCGCGGGCGACGGTGCGGCACGCGTACTCGTCTCCGAGGTCGCGACGATCACCCGTAGCCTCACGGCCATCGCCCCTAGCCGCGAGCCCACTTCGGCTGAATGAAGACACCGTCGGCCTCGACGGTGATGCCCTCGTCGTCGGCGAGGTGACCGGACGCATAAGCCTTGACGCCGTCGGTCCGCGTGATCCTCGCCTCGGCGTGTAGGCGCCCCAGACGCGTGGGGCGTAGGTAGCGCAACGTGATGGTGCCGGTGAAGCGTGGATTCTCGGAGTTGGCAGCCACCTCCCCGAGCACATGGTCGAGGACCAATGCGGAGACGCCTCCGTGCACATGCCCGGGCGGACCCTCGAATGCCGCCCCCAGATGAAAGTCGGTGAACACTCGGCCATCGGCAGCATGCTGGATCGTCAGCGGCGGTGCGGTCGGGTTGCGGATCCCGATCACCGGGTTCCCCCATGCCATGCGATCGCCGCCGGTGGTGTAACGCACCCCGAACGGTCCGCCGCACTGCGCGGATCGCAATTGCGCCGTCGCCGCGTCGATCTGGGCCCTGACAGCGGCCACCGTATCGGCGTCGACCTCCGTACGGATCGTCGCGTCGATGAGCTCGCGGACGGACTCGGCGAGTGGTTGGTAGACGGCGCGCATGCGTTCGACCTCAGCCGAGGAGACGTCGCCGATATCGGTGAACTGCACCACCTGTGCACTAGAACACGTTCTAGTCGAGGTTGTCGAGTTCACCGCGGACGAGAGCAGCACGGATTTAAAGGGGTGCCGGTCCGACGAGCAGTTGGTGGATCACCGGGCGTGCCCACTGGAGGTACGGCTGGTCGTCATCCGTCGACTGTGAGCCTGCCGCCGGCAGAACCGAAGCCCAGCCAGGTATGTCGATTGCCCGCCCAGCACCAGCCGACCTTCGGTGCATCGCGGTTGGCCCTGCCGTCTCGGCCGGTGCCGTTGCTGATCCACACCGCGGGCGTCCTGGCGTCCAGAGCACCCGAGGGCTTTCGGAGGCGGGACCCGATCGTCATGAAGCAGCGCCCCCGCTCGAGTACGTCCGGCCGCTGCAACAGCCAGTGCACACCCTCGGTCAGGGTCAAAGGTGTCCGTCCGGCCTCGGCGATCGCCGGTAGCGCCTCGTCGGGACTCCAGTTGGCCATCGCGTCACCACGGTCGAGGTCGTAGAGCAGGTACAGCGGCGTATCGGGCACGTCGATCGACGCGATCGGCGTGAACTCGTCGACATCGGACATGTCGCTGACCACGAAGGCCGGCTTGCCCGCGCGGCTCAGCAGGGGCGTGAGTGTCGACGCCGGCGCGATGCCGTGGTGGACCACCAGGAGTGCAGGTCCGCGGTCCAGGTGACGGGCCGCCTCGCGCACGTGATCTGCGGCCAGGCCGGCGATGCGGTGGACCCCGAGTTCGATCAGTCGTTCGGCCTGTTCGGGCAGGCGCGGCAAGGACAGCGCAAGGTTCGGCACCCGCCGACAACGAAGCGAACAGGACGAGAAGTTCCTACGATTGACCGCCATGGCTGCGCCACGGCTCGACGGTTCGCGGCAGGCGCTGCCTGCCACGCTGGTCGAAGTGGCCGAACACCGCCTGCGCGACGCCATCCTGAGCGGGGCGTTGCGCCCCGGACAGAAGATCGTCGAAGAGCAGCTCTGCACCGACCTCGGAATCAGCCGGGCGCCGTTGAGAGAGGCATTGCGGCTGCTTGCGCAGCAGGGTCTGGTCGAGCGGTTTCCGCGCCGCGGCTCGCGGGTTGCCGAGTGGTCGCCCGTGGACATCCTGCAACTCTTTGCGCTGCGCCACGTGCTGGAACGCCACGCCATCGAGACCGCGCTGCCGCTCGCCGATCCCGCGACGTCACTGCTGGAAGTACGCACCGCGTTGGACGAGATGCGCACCGCGACCGACGAACTGGACCGTGACGACGCGCACCGTATGTTCCACGCGGCCGTGGTGGGGCTCGCCGACAATCGTCAGCTCGACATCGCGCTCGAGCCGATCCTGCTGAAGCTGCAGCTGCCGATGGCGATGAACATCCGGGCGGAGGCCCGCCAGCACCGCGCCCACGACGGCATCGAGCGGCATCAGGCGATCCTGGCGGCCCTGGAGACCAACGATCGCGCGGCTGTCATCGCCGCGCTGCACGACCACGGCCACCTCGACTATCTCGGGCCGCGACTGCACCGCTAACACAAACGACACACACCTGACCCGAGATCGCCATCATTCTGTCGACAATCGACAGATATGGCTGTTGACGCGCGTGGACCGTCCATCGGACCTTCGGTGGCTGAGATCCTCGCCTCGCACGCCGCCGGGACCGGCTCTCCGGCCAAGACCGCTGCGCGGGTGGCCGATGCCATCGCGGCTCGCGGCGACGACGGCACGTGGCTGTCCACCGTCCCGCGCGAAGAGTTGCTCGCCGCCGCCGAGGAGATCGAGAAGCGACCCGGTGCACGGACTCTGCCGCTCTACGGTGTGCCGTTCGGGGTCAAGGACAGCATCGACGTGGCAGGTGTCGCGACCACGTTGGCGTGCCCGGATTACGCCTATGTCGCGACGAAGACCGCCCCCGTGGTTCAGCGGTTGCTCGATGCGGGCGCGCTGTACGTCGGCAAGACCAGTCTGGATCAGTTCGCCACCGGCTTGAACGGCACCCGCACGCCGTACACGGTCCCCCGCAGCGTGTACGGCGGTGACATGATCTCCGGAGGTTCGAGTTCGGGTTCGGCGCTGGCCGTCGCCTTGGGCCAGGTTCCCTTCGCGGTGGCGACCGACACCGCGGGCTCGGGACGTGTGCCCGCAGCGCTCAACGGAGTCGTCGGATTCAAACCGTCGCGCGGTCTGATCAGCACGGTCGGCCTCGTTCCGGCGTGCAAGTCGCTCGACTGCATCAGCGTGATGGCGGGCTCGATCGACGACGTCGACCGCGTCTTCGACGTGATGGTCGGTCGCGACGACGACGACGCCTGGTCCCGGGACCGCGGTCCACGCTTCGGCGGCGGTCCGATCCGGGTCGGGCTGCCGCCCGTCGAGGATCTGGAATTCTTCGGTGACACCGCGATGTGCGACGCACACCTGGCTTTTCGCGAGGCCGTGGCGCGAGCATGCACCGTTGTCGAGGTGTCATTGGAGGCGTTCCTGGCGGCAGGCGCGCTGTTGTATCAGGGTCCGTGGGTGGCCGAGCGGCTGGTCGAGTTCGGGGACTTCCTTGCCGCGCAACCGGATTCCATCCACCCTGTGGTGCGGGAGATCCTGCGCGGCGGCGAGAAGTACACCGCGGTAGACGCATTCGCGGCGTTGCAGCGGCTGGCCGAACTCCAGGCGTTGGTGGCACGGCTATGGCAGACGATGGATGTGCTGGTCGTGCCGACGATCGGTACCACGTTCACCGTGGACGAGGTGGTGGCGGCGCCGATCGAGTGCAACACAATGCTCGGCCACTACACCCACTTCGGAAACCTGCTCGACCTGCTCGGTGTCGCGATTCCGCTGGGAAACACACCCGACGGGCGTCCCTACAGCGCGATGCTGCTCGGCGCGGCTCAGACCGACGACACCGTCCTGCAGTTCGCCGCGCAGCTGCTCGACGAGCCGCGCGAACCGTCGTTCACACCAATCACCAGTCCCGTCGTCTCCGAGGAGCATGTGTGAACCAGTCCATCGAAGTCACCGCGGAACCGTCGCCGTTCACGTTGACGGCAGGCAAGACAGCGCTGATCGTCATCGACATGCAGCGGGATTTCCTGCTGCCCGGCGGTTTCGGCGAAAGCCTCGGGAACGACGTCGACCAACTGCTCAAGGTGGTACCGCCACTGTCTGCCTTGATCGCGGCGGCGCGGTCGGCGGGAATCATGGTGATCCACACCCGCGAAGGCCATCAGCCCGACCTGTCGGACTGTCCACCGGCCAAGCTGACCCGTGGGGCGCCGTCCAAACGGATCGGCGACCCGGGCAAGTACGGCCGCATCCTGATCCGCGGCGAGTACGGGCACGACATCGTGGACGAACTGGCGCCCGTCGACGGTGAGGTCGTCATCGACAAACCCGGAAAGGGTGCGTTCTACGCCACCGAACTGCAGGACGTGCTCTCCGCCGCAGGCGTCACGCAGCTGCTGGTCACCGGGGTCACCACCGAGGTCTGCGTGCACACCACCACCCGCGAGGCCAACGACCGCGGCTATGAGTGCCTGGTCGTATCCGATTGTGTGGGTTCGTATTTCCCCGAGTTCCAGCGCATCGGCCTGGAGATGATCAAGGCTCAGGGTGGCATCTTCGGGTGGGTCGCCGACACCGCCGCCGTCATCCCTGCACTGCAGACACTGACCGCCACGGCCGCCTGAAGGGACCTGCCATGAGCACCGACGTCACCAACCCGCCCGCCGACCCCTCGGTCGATCCGCCGACGCCCGCCACGCTGTCGATCCCGTGGTGGACCCGCGGCGACCTCAACGCGTTCTTCGGGCTCGGGTTCAACATCCTGGTCAACGTCCTGACGCTGACCGGTCTGATGATCGGCGTCATCGCCGTTCCGGCAGGCGACGTGCTGGGCACAGTGCTGCCCGCGCTCGGCGTCGCGCTGATTCTCGGCAACCTGTACTACACGTTCCTTGCGCGCCGACTTGCCCGGCGGGAGAACAGAACCGACGTCACCGCGCTACCCTACGGGCCCAGCGTGCCGCACATGTTCATCGTGATATTCGTCGTGATGCTGCCCGTCTACCTGAACACCGACGACCCGATTCAGGCTTGGCAGGCCGGCCTCGCGTGGGCCTTCCTCATCGGCATCATCGTGATGATCGGCGCGTTCGTCGGCCCGTACATCCGCAAGCTGACCCCCCGCGCGGCGATGCTCGGAACCCTGGCCGGCATCTCCATCACGTTCATTTCGATGCGGCCCGCCGCGCAGATGTGGGAAGCGGCCTGGATCGGCCTGCCGGTCATGGCGATCATCCTGATCGGTTTCTTCACCAACGTGAAGCTGCCGGGCAACATCCCCGTCGGACTGGTCGCGCTCCTTATCGGCACCGCGATCGGGTGGGCAGGCGGCTATATGTCGGCACCCGATGTCGGACAGGCGGTTTCCGACATCGCGATCGGAATCCCGGACCTGCGAATCGATATGCTGCTCAAAGGCCTCGCCGATCTGGCTCCGCTGCTGGGAACGGCTATTCCGTTGGGCGTCTATAACTTCACCGAGGCGATGAGCAACGTCGAGAGCGCGGCGGCCGCAGGCGACAACTTCAACCTGCGCAGCGTGCTACTCGCCGACGGCGCCGGAGCGGTCATCGGCTCGGCGTTCGGCTCACCGTTCCCACCCGCGGTGTACATCGGCCACCCCGGCTGGAAGGACGCCGGTGGCCGCGCGGGCTACTCGCTGGCCAGCGGCGTCATGATCGGAATCCTCTGCTTCCTAGGCCTTTTCGGAGTGCTCGATGCGCTGTTGCCGGTGCCTGCGATTGTGCCGATCCTGCTCTACATCGGCCTGCTGATCGGCGCGCAGGCATTCCAGGCGGTACCTCGACTGCACGCCATCGCGGTGGTCGCGGCGATATTGCCGAACCTGGCGCAATGGGCGCACGGCCTCATCGACAACGCGCTCAACGCGGCGGGTACCTCGGCGACCCAGGTCGGCATGGAGGCGCTCAACGGTGCCGGTGTGGTCTACGAGGGCCTCAAGACACTCGGTGAGGGCGCGGTTCTCGTAGGCCTGGTCCTCGGCACGATGGTGACGTACATCCTGGAGAAGAAGTTCCTCTACGCCGCGATCGCCTCGGCTGTCGGTGCCGTGCTCTCCTTCATCGGGCTCATCCATGCCCCCGAGGTGGGCTGGGCAGCCAGTCCCTCAGTTGCGCTGGGATATCTGATGTTCGGAATCGTCTGTGTCGCATACTCGTTCCTGCCGGGTGCCAAGGACCAGGTCGAGATCGACGAGTCGGACGTCGTCGCCGGCCACTAGTCAGCGTGAAAAGACGCAAAAGTGCCCAACACGCCGTAGAAAACGGCACCTTTACGTCTGCTCGCGGAGAAATCAGTCGGCGACGAACCCGACACATCGGATCATTTCCGCTCCCTGGTGCACGCGGCCTCTTACGCTGCAGGTGATGGACACCGCCACCGTAATAGTCACTGCGCTGCTCGCGGTCCTCTTCACGTTCTCGGCCAGCATCAAGCTGCTCGGCGTCCAGAAGTCTCTCGCGATCCGCGATCACCTCGGGGTCAAGCCGCTTCAGTGGCGGCTCATCGGCGCGTGCGAACTGGCCGGTGTCGCAGGCGTACTTGTCGGATTGATCTGGGCGCCACTCGGCATCGCGGCCGCGATCGGGCTCGCCCTGCTGTCGGTCGGAGCGATCGCGTTCCACATGCGGGCATCTGACAGCGCCGCTGACACCGCACCTGCCGTGATCGGTGTCGCACTCGCGATCGCCGCGGCCGCCCTTCACACGTTCTGACGTCTCGGGCACCTCACCTGGGCAAACACGTGCTTAGATTACCTAAATTATCGTAGTCAGTTGTCTACGAAGCGGCATACGCTTCTGGCATGACAGCAGGCTGCCTTCTGGCAGTTCTCGCCACGGCTTCGCGCGTGAATTATCGTGCCCTCCATGAGCGTTTCCTCCCGGCTGTTGCCAGGCGAAACCGAGCCCTACTACGACCTCGGCTCCTATCACCGGCCGATTGACACGCCGTCGCCGCAGGCGCAGGTGTGGTGCGACCGGGGGCTGGTCTGGTCGTATGCGTTCAACCATGACGAGGCGGTCCGCTGCTTCGATCGTGCATTGGAGCTCGACCCCGACCTCGCGATCGCGCGATGGGGCGTGGCGTATGCGCTCGGACCGAACTACAACAAAGCATGGGAGGCGTTCGACCCCGTCGACCTGGCGGCTTCGTTGGCCCGCGCGCGGATGGAACTGAGCCTGGCGGTCACGGGTCGGGCGTCGGCGGTCGAACAGGGACTGATCGAGGCGCTGCAGACCCGATTCCCCACTGACGACCCGGATGACGCCGACGCCCTGCAGGCCGGCAGCGCCGCCTACGCCGATGCGATGGCGGCGTTGGCCGAGGCATACCCCGACGACATCGATGTGCAGACACTGGCCGCCGACGCGTTGGTCAACCTGACCGCATGGGCGTTGTGGGACACCAGAACCGGCGAGCCTGCGCCCGGGTCGCGCGTGGTGGACGCCAAGCGGATCCTCGACGAGGCGCTGGCCACCCCGGTCGGTCGGGCGCACCCCGGGGTCCTTCACCTCTACTTACACACAATGGAGATGTCGGCCAGCCCGCAGGACGCACTGCCGGCCGCGGACCTGCTGCGGAACTTGGTGCCCGATGCGGGACACCTTCGGCACATGCCCAGCCACATCGACGTGTTGTGTGGGAGCTATCGCGATTCGGTGGTGTCGAATCTCGCGGCAGTGCAAGTCGATCGGCGATTCGTCGAGCGCGAGGGACCGCTGAACTTCTACTCGCTGTATCGCGCACACAACCTGCACTTCATGGTGTACTCCGCGATGTTCGAAGGCAATTCGCGGGTCGCACTGGACGCCGCGGCCGAACTCGCCGGCCAGCTCACCCCGGAACTGCTGGCCATCGAGTCACCGCCGATGGCGGACTGGCTGGAGGCATTCGTGCCCTTGCGGATTCACGTGCTCGTACGGTTCGGCCGCTGGGACGACCTGATCTCCGAACCGCTTCCCGATGACCCCGACCTGTACTGCAGCACGGCGGCCACCATCCACTACGGACGCGGCGTGGCGCACGCGGCGAAGGGCCAACTGCCACAGGCCCACGCCGAGCGCGACGCCTTCGCCGCGGCGTACGCGCGCATCCCGGACACCCGGTATCTGTTCAACAACACCGTCCTCGACATCCTGGCCATCGCCGCCGAGATGCTCGACGGCGAAATCGCGTACCGGGAAGACAGATTCGACGAGGCGTTCGCTCATCTCAGCCGTGCGATCGAACTCGACGACGCCCTTCCGTACGACGAACCGTGGGGCTGGATGCAGCCGACCCGGCATGCCTACGGCGCACTGCTGCTCGAGCAGGGACACGTCGAGGAGGCCGCCCAGGTGTACGCCGCGGACCTCGGTCTGGACCCGACGCTGGCCCGGCCGTGTCAGCATCCTGGCAATGTGTGGAGCCTGCACGGCTACCACGAATGTCTGCAACGGCTGGGCCGCACCGCCGAGGCGGCGATCATCAGCCAGCAATTCGACCTGATGCGGGCGCGAGCCGATGTTCCGATCGAGGCGTCGTGTGCCTGCCGGCTCGAGGTGGCCGACACCTGCCATTGACCGTCATGCCGGCGCTTCGTGAAGCTCGACCGAGTTGCCGTCGGGATCGGCGATCTGGATCTGCTTCCCGCCAGGGCCGACCATCATGTCGTTCAGAAATACGACCCCAGCGCTGCGCAGACGGTCCACCACCGCATCAAGATCGTTGAAATACAGCACGATTCGATTCCACCCGCCCGGTTGCTGGCGTCGGCCGTCGGCTACCGCTCGCGAGCCCGAACTCTCCGGTGCGCTCAGAATGAGGTGCAGCGCACCGCGCGAAACGATCGCGATCGGTCCCGCGCGCTGCTCAAGGGTGAAGCCGAGCCGGCTCGTGTAGAAGCCGATCGACCGATCGAGGTCGCCGATCTGATACCGCGCCACTGCGTCATCTACGCTCGTGGGCCGCCACGGCTGCATGACCCCAGGATCCCACTTTCGGCGCTCCACCGATACCACCTTCTAACCGGGATAAGTCGTCGGTGAAGAGGGCTCACCCGAAGCCGACACCCTCCAGCCAGAAGTCGATGAAATCCGCGTCGCCGATGATCCTCAACCCGCTGACGGGCCTCCTCCGGTAGACCATCAGAAGCAGATCTGTGACAGGCGCCTTGACCGCCACCGCCGAGGTCTCATCTGCCCGGCGCCACGCAATGACATCGCCGGTCAGGTCGAGCAGCCAATGCGCGTCGATGTCGATGGCATGCAGGCCGATGGTCCGACCCGGTGCGAGCAACTCGCGCATCCACGGGTGCATTTCGAAATGAACAGGCAGGCAACCGAGTTCCATCCATTCATCCAGCGCATCCGCCGCCACTTCGGGACTGAGATCGAACTGCGCGCCGAGCGCCAGTGCGGCGTCTGCGCGGTGGATCGCGGTCTCAAAGGCGAACCGACGGGCGTAGAACGCTGCGCCGCCGCCGTCGACCGGGCACCACATCTGCGCATCCGGGCCCGCCTGGGCGAGCGTGGCCGCCAGCTCGACGGCGACCTCGGTCAGCGACTCCGACAGAGAGTCCGGATCCTCGTCGGTGACGTCCGACAGGTCGCGAAACGCGATATCGCTCGGCGGTTGCGAGGCCCTGGTCGCGACGATGTCGCGCGCCCAGCGTTGTCCGCCGTCGACATGGGGCAGCAGCTGCGACACGTTCCAACCGGGGCAGGTCGGAAGGGGCACGGTCAGGTCCGCACCCGACATATGACCGGTCAACATCCGCGTCTGGATGACGATCTCGTCGCAATGCCGGGCGAAGTCGGCGCTCACGTCTCGGGCACCTCACCGAGCCACACGTGGAACGTGTCCAGGCGGCTGACCAGACCATCGGTGAAGGTGAACACCTCCGCATACGTGAAATCGACAGGGTCGCCGTTGCCGAACTGGCCGCTGCTATGTCCCAGCACCGCGACCGCGTCGCCCTCCTCCACTAACCGATCCAGCGTGAGCTGCGGGTTCGGCCCGCCGGCGCTGTCGGCCTCCGCCGCGAACGCGTCCTTACCCACCAGCGTCTTGGCGCCATGCAGCTCCCACACCACGTCGTCGGTCAGGCACGACAGGATCTTCTCCAGGTCGCCTCTGCGGAAGCCGTCGGTTTACCTCTCGACGACCGCCTTCTGTCGCGTCACGACAACCACCTCCGATGGGTTCGACCCTCGCGGGTCCGAAGACTCATCGCAAGTCCGTAAACTCGGGGCCTGTGGCCATCAGCGACGACGACCGGGTCCGCCTGAGCCGCTGTGTCGAACTCGCGCGCGAGGCGCTCGACGACGGCGATGAGCCGTTCGGCTCGATCCTCGTCGACGATGGAGGCCGGACACGCTTCGAGGACCGCAACCGGGTCAAGGGCGGCGACCACACCCGACACCCCGAGTTCGCGATCGCGCGGTGGGCCGTCGACAATCTGACCCCTGCCGAGCGGTCCGCAGCGACGGTGTACACCTCGGGTGAGCACTGCCCGATGTGCGCGGCCGCCCACGCCTGGGTGGGTCTCGGCCGCATCGTCTACGCCGCATCATCGGAGCAGCTGACGCAGTGGCTGGCCGATTGGGGCTCTTCCCCACCGCCGGTGGCGCCATTGCCGATCACACGCGGTCGCCCCGCGAATCGAAGTCGACGGACCCGCGCCGGAGTTCAGCGACACGATGAAGGCCCTCTACGAGGCGAAGTTCCGGTCATGACAGAGCCCGGTTGGGTCGAGCACGCCATCTGGTGGCAGGTCTACCCGCTGGGCTTCGTCGGCGCGTACCCGACCGACACGCCGCCGACAGCTGACGAGCACCGCCTGCGCCGCGTCGTCGACTGGTTCGAGCACGCCATCGATCTCGGCGCGTCGGGCCTCGCACTCGGACCGATATTCGCGTCGCGCACCCACGGCTACGACACCACCGACCATTACCGCATCGACCCGCGACTCGGTGACGACGCCGATTTCGACCATGTGGTCGCCGAGGCGCACGGCCGCGGATTACGTGTGCTCCTGGACGGCGTCTTCAACCACGTCGCCACCGACTTCGCGAACACGTCGTGGTTCCGTAAGCGGGGCAACGACTTCGACACGTTCGAGGGGCACGGCGAACTGATCGCGCTCGATCACGACAATCCCGACGTCGTCGACTACACGGTCGACGTGATGACGCACTGGCTGGGTCGCGGCGCCGACGGCTGGCGTCTCGATGCGGCCTACGCCGTGCCCGACCGCTTCTGGGCCCAGGTGCTCCCCCGCGTTCGCTCGGCGTTCCCCGACGCGTGGTTCGTCGGGGAGGTCATCCACGGTGACTATTCGGCGCGGGTGCGCGACGGTGGCTTCGACTCGGTGACACAGTACGAACTGTGGAAGGCGATCTGGAGCGGCATCAACGACGGGAACTTCCACGAACTCGACTGGGCGCTGGTGCGGCACAACGAATTTCTGGACGCATTCGTGCCTTTGACGTTCGTCGGCAATCACGACGTCACCCGGATCGCCAGCCGCCTGGAGGACACCCGACACCTGGAACATGCGCTGGTCATCCTGCTGACGATCGGAGGAACGCCGAGCGTTTACGCCGGCGACGAGTCCGGCTACCGGGGTGTGAAGGAGGAGCGCTTCGGTGGCGATGACGCGGTGCGGCCCGAATTCGGCTCTCCGCCGATGGATGTCGACGAGCAGGGCCACGAGGTGTTCCGGCTGCACCAGTACCTGATCGGCCTGCGCAGGCGACACCCGTGGCTGCACACCGCGCGCACGTCGCCGCTGCAGCTGGCCAACCGGCAGTACGTCTACCAGACGCGCAGCGGACCCGACGCGCTGGTTGTGGCGCTGAACATCGACGACGAGCCGATGTCCGTCTCGCTGCCCGAGCTCGGCGTCGGACAGGGCGAGGTTCTCGCCGGGTCAGGGGCGCCGCCGCAGACGGTGGTCGCCCACGCGGAGGTCGAGCCGCACGGCTGGCTGATCATCGCGCCAACTGCTGGACCGTGAGCGCGTCCTCGACGCCGTCGTAGAACCTGTCCAGTACCGCGCGAAAGTCGGCGTTATCGGGTCGTCCGTGGCGCGGGCGAACAGCGTCATCGACGAACACACCTTGAGGTTGTCCGGCCAGCCGAAGATGTCGTCGGCCGAGGACCCCTGGATGCCGACGACCACCCGCGCGCATTCCCTCAGCCGAGGACCCAACACATCGTGATCGAGATACGCCCGCGCCTCGGCCAGTGAGGTGATCGCAGTACCGGATCGCCGTCGGGCTGCGTCCGAGCCCCTGCAGCTGCGGAAATACGAACCAGATCCAGTGGCTACGTTTTCTCCCGGCGCGCAGTTCCTCGAGCGCCGTCGGATAGACCCCGATCCTGCGCATCGACGAAGCGCTGGAGGTCGAATCGATCTGCACCATTGGATGACAATTTGCCTACTGCCCCCTCGTATGCAAGTTTTGCAAGATAGTGATTGCGATTCAATGACGACTACGACAGATCCGGATACGTCGACCCCGCCCGAGTCGGCGCCGAAGCCCCGAAGTCTGCGGCGTCGCGCGATGTCCCGGATCAGTATTCAGTCAAAGCTGCTGGTGATGCTGCTGGTGACCAGCGTCCTGTCGGCGGCCGTTGTCGGCGCCATCGGTTACCAGTCCGGACGGTCCTCACTGCGGGCTTCTGTTTTCGACCGGCTGACCGAGATTCGGAGTTCACAATCGCGGCAGCTGGAAGCGAAGTTCGCCGACCTCCAGGATTCCTTGATCATCTACACCCGCGGTGCGACGACCACGGAAGCAATCCAGGCATTCACCGACGGATTCGACCAACTCAACAACGCCGCGATCAATCCGGCGCAGTGGCAGTCGATCGTCGACTACTACAGCAACAACTTCGAGAAGGCGGAGCAGGAGCAAACCGGCAACACCGTGGACGTCGCCGCGATATTGCCGAGCACCAACGCCCAGAAATACCTGCAGGCGTACTACACCGCTCCCTTCGACGACTGGGACAAGGCGATCAAATTCGACGACGCCCGCGACGGCAGCGCATGGTCGGCCGCCAACGCCCGGTACAACGACTACTTCCGAGAAATCGTGCTGCGCTTCCAGTTCGAGGACGCACTGCTGCTGGATACCCGCGGCAACGTCATCTACAGCGCCTACAAGGGCGCCGATCTCGGCACCAACATCCTCACCGGACCCTTCCGCGAAGGCGAACTGCGCGAGGCCTACCAGAAGGCGATGGCGTCCAACGCCGTCGACTACGTCGGCGTCACAGACTTCGGCGCCTACCAGCCCGCCGACGAACCCACCGCGTGGATGCTGTCGCCGGTCGGACCCCAGGGACGCGTCGAAGGCGTTCTGGCCCTGCAGTTCCCCATCTCCAAGATCAACAACCTGATGACCGTGGGCAAGCAGTGGCAAGACGCCGGAATGGGCAGCACCGGCGAGACATTTCTGGTCGGACCTGACGGCTTGATGCGTTCGGACTCGCGCCTGTTCCTCGAGAACCCCGATCAGTTCAAGCGTGACGTGGTCGACGCGGGAACACCGCCGGAGGTGGCTCAGGAGTCGATCCGACAGGGCGGCACCACGCTGGTACAGCCGGTGGCGACGGAAGCGACGCGGCAGGCACAGCGCGGCCAGAGCGGAACCATCGTCGAGGACGACTATCTCGGCCATGAGACGCTGCAGGCTTATGCGCCGGTGGATCTGCCGGGCTTGAACTGGTCGATCATCGCCAAGATCGACACCTCCGAGGCGTTCGCCCCAGTCTCGGCATTCACGCGGACGCTCGTGTTGTCAACGGCCGTCATCATTTTCGTGGTCTGTCTCGCCGCGATGCTGCTGGCCCGCCTGTTCGTCCGGCCGATCCGAAGGCTGGAAGCGGGAGCTCAGCAGATCAGTGCCGGGGACTACGACATCACCCTGCCCGTGCAGTCACACGACGAATTCGGCGATCTGACAGTGGCGTTCAACGACATGAGCCGCAACCTCGCTATCAAGGAGGAACTGCTCACCGAGCAGCGCCACGAGAACGACCGGTTGATGCTGTCTCTCATGCCCGAACCGGTGGTGCAGCGCTACCGCGAGGGCGAGGAGACGATCTCGCAGGACCACCAGGACGTCACGGTCATCTTCGCCGACATCGTCGGCCTCGACGACCTGTCCTCCGACCTCAGCTCCGACGAGCTGCTGATGATCGTCAACAAACTGACGCGCCAATTCGACGCCGCCGCGGAGAATCTCGGTGTTGAGCAGGTGCGGACCCTGCACAACGGCTATCTGGCCAGCTGCGGGCTCAGTGTGCCTCGCCTCGATAACGTACGCCGCACCGTCGATTTCGCCGTGGATATGAAGCGCGTCATCGACCGGTTCAACGCTGAGACGGGCCACCACCTGGAGTTGCGTGCCGGCATCGACACCGGCACGGTGACCAGCGGTCTGGTCGGACGGTCACGGTACACCCTCGCCTACGACATGTGGGGCTCTGCGGTCAACCTGGCGTATCGGGTGCAGAGCGGTTCGCCGCAGGCCGGGGTGTATGTCACGTCGGCGGTGTACGACACGATGCGCGACAGTCGTGACTTCACGTCTGCGGGCGTCATCACCGTGGACGGCGAGGAGCAGCCGATCTGGCGGCTGGCGGATCGGCCGTCATGAGCAGCGTGTTCGACGCTCCGTGGTTCTACTGGGCCATCGGGGTGGCCGTCGGCTTCCCGGTCTGCCTGGTCTTCCTGACCGAGGTGCACAATGCACTTCTGCGCCGCGGCAACGCGCTCGCCCGTCCCGTGCACCTGCTGCGCAACTACATCCTGCCGCTGGGCGCTCTGCTGATTCTGCTGGTGCAGGCCATCCAGGTGTCCGGCGAGGCGACGCCGGTTCGCGTGGTGGCCACGGTGTTCGGCTTCGTCGTCCTGGTGCTGTTGCTGTCCGGCTTGAACGCCACCATGTTCCATGGTGCTCCGGAAGGCAGCTGGCGCAAGCGAATTCCGTCGATCTTTCTCGACGTGGCACGATTCGCCCTCATCGCCGTAGGCGTCGGCCTCATTTTCGCCTACATCTGGGGCGCCAATGTGGGCGGCCTGTTCACCGCGCTGGGTGTGTCGTCCATCGTGCTCGGCCTTACGCTGCAGAACTCGGTCGGCCAGATCATCTCGGGACTGCTCGTATTGTTCGAGCAGCCGTTTCAGCTCGGCGACTGGATAGAAACCCCGTCGGCGCGTGGCCGGGTCGTCGAGGTCAACTGGCGTGCCACGCATATCGATACCGGCAGCGGCATGATGATCATGCCCAACTCGGTGCTGGCCGCCGCGTCGTTCACCAACTTCAGCCGGCCGCCGGGCACCCACTCGCTCCGGGTCATCACCGTGTTCGCGGTCGACGATCCGCCCGACGACGTCATCGCCATGCTGAACCGGGTGGCCGCCATGCTGCCGCAGCTGCGACCGAGTGCGCTGCCGTCCAGCGTCCGCTCTGGAGCCCTGCAGTACAGCACGGGAATTCCGCTGCGTACTCCCGCCGATGACTTTGCCGCGAAATCCCAGTTCCTGCGCTGGGTTTGGTATGCATCGCGGCGTGCGGGCCTGCATCTCGACGAAGCGGAGGACGAGTTCGCGACAACGGAACGGCTGCAGACGTCGTTGCGGATCATCGCGCCGACGTTGCGGCTGAATCACGATGACCAGGTGCAGCTTCTCCCCCGCGCCCGACTCACCCGCTACGGCGCCGACGAGTACCTTCAGTACACCGGGCAGGTGCCCAAACGGATGACGTTCATCGTCAGTGGCAGGGTCCGGCTGGCGGCGACGGACGATGCAGGCGGTCTCGATCCCAGTCCGCACCCTCGAGTCAGGTGACTTTCTGGGGCAGACCACGCTGACCTTGGAACCTGTCAGCGCGGCGGCGTATGCGCTCAGCGAAGTGACTGTGCTGCAGCTCGATCGCGAGGACGTCGAGGAGTTGGTGTCACAAAAGCCGTTGTTGTTGCAGGACTTCGGCCGTGCCATCGAAGATCGACGGGCAAGCCTGCGGCGGGCGTTGGCCGCGACCAAGGACTGAGCGCTGGTCCTGATGAAGCGCCGCCTGCCCCGACCTCGCGAACTGGCACCTCTGTTGCAGTTCCGCAAGCCGCAGCTGAGGTCGACCAGGCGTCGGCTCGATGCCGCGCTGACGATCGACGATCTGCGCCACATCGCCAAGCGCCGCACACCCAAGGCGGCGTTCGACTACACCGATGGTGCCGCCGAAGAGGAGTTGTCGCTTGCGCGGGCCCGGCAGGCGTTCCGCGACATCGAATTTCACCCGACCATCCTGCGCGATGTCGCCGAGGTCGACACCGGCGCTACCGTCCTAGGCGACCGTGTGGCGCAGCCTTTCGGGATCGCGCCGACGGGTTTCACCCGGTTGATGCACACCGAAGGCGAGATCGCGGGCGCACACGCCGCGGCCCGTGCCGGTATCCCGTTCTCGCTGTCGACTCTGGGGACAACCTCCATCGAGGACGTCAAGGCGGCAAACCCAGATGGGCGCAACTGGTTTCAGCTGTACATGTGGAAGGACCGGGACCGGTCGATGGCGCTGGTCGAGCGGGCCGCCGCCACAGGCTTCGACACGCTGCTCGTCACGGTCGACGTGCCGGTCGCGGGAGCCCGCCTGCGCGACACCCGCAACGGCATGTCGATTCCACCGAGGTTGACGCTGCGCACGGTCCTCGACGCCGTGCCGCACCCGCGCTGGTGGTTCGACCTGCTGACCACCGAACCCCTGTCGTTCGCGTCGCTGGACAGATGGCCGGGCACGGTCGCCGAGTACCTGGACACCATGTTCGACCCAACCGTGACGTTCGAGGACCTCGCCTGGATCAAGTCTCAGTGGCCGAACAAGTTGGTGGTCAAGGGAATTCAGACCCTCGATGATGCCAGGTCCGTCGTCGACCTCGGCGCCGACGGGATCGTGTTGTCCAATCACGGCGGCCGCCAGCTCGACCGCGCGCCGGTGCCGTTCCACCTGTTGCCGCTGGTTGCCGGGGAGCTCGGACGCGACACCGAGGTTTTGCTGGACACCGGCATCATGTCCGGTGCGGACATCGTGGCGGCTGTCGCGTTGGGCGCGCGGTTCACACTTGTCGGCCGCGCCTACCTGTACGGGCTGATGGCGGGCGGCGAGGCGGGCGTCGACCGCGCCATCGAGATCCTGTCGGGGCAGGTCAGCCGCACGATGCGGCTGCTCGGCGTGAGCTCGCTGGAGGAGTTGACGCCCCAGCACGTGACACAGTTGCACCGGTTTCGACCCGGTAGGTCATAGCCGCGGGTCGTTTCACTCCAGTCACATAATTCCCACTGGTCACAGGGTGAATCTCGGATTCCTGAGTCCGCGCCGAGTCGGAATCGTTAGCCAACCGCGATATCGCAACCGGGTGTCGAGCAGTCGACCGCGTCGTTCCGGCGTGTTTCATTACGCAGGAAGCAACGGCAATTGCTTTGTGGGATGCAATGAAAGGTGGGTTGGTTGCCGTCATGAAGTTCATTGAGAGGTACCGAGGTACCCGAGCAAGATGGTTGCGCCAGCTGGCGGTGAGTGTCGTCGCAGCGGCGATGCTGCCCGGCCTGATCGGCTTCGTCGGGGGTTCGGCGACTGCTGGTGCGTTTTCCCGGCCGGGTCTGCCGGTCGAGTATCTGGATGTGTTCTCCCCGGCGATGAATCGCAACATCCGGGTTCAGTTCCAGGGCGGCGGACCGCACGCGGTCTACCTGCTCGACGGACTGAGGGCGCAGGACGATTTCAGCGGCTGGGACATCAACACCCCGGCCTTCGAGTGGTACGAGGGTTCCGGGCTGTCGCTCGTGATGCCGGTGGGCGGCATGTCGAGCTTCTACACCGACTGGTACCAGCCGTCACGGGGTAACGGCCAGGACTACACGTACAAGTGGGAGACCTTCCTGACACAGGAACTGCCGGCGTGGCTGGAGGCGAACAAAGGCGTTTCGCAGAACGGCAACGCGGTCGTCGGCATCTCGATGGCGGGCGCCACCGCGATGACGTACTCGATCTACTACCCGCAGAAGTTCATCTACGCCGCGTCGCTGTCGGGCTTCCTGAATCCGTCCGAGGGCTGGTGGCCGATGCTGATCGGGTTGGCGATGAACGATGCGGGCGGCTACAACGCCGAGAGCATGTGGGGACCGTCGTCCGACCCGGCGTGGAAGCGCAACGACCCGATGGTCAACATCGGCCAATTGGTCGCCAACAACACCCGGCTGTGGATCTACTGCGGCACCGGCACCCCGTCGGATCTCGACTCGGGTACCTCGGGCGAAAACCTGATGGCCGCGCAGTTCCTCGAAGGGTTCACCCTGCGGACCAACGTCTCCTTCCGCGACAACTACGTCGCGGCGGGCGGTAACAACGGTGTGTTCAACTTCCCGGCACAGGGAACGCACACCTGGGCCTACTGGGGCCAGCAGGTGCAGCAGATGGTGCCTGATGTCCAGCGGGTGCTGGGGGCGCAAGCCTCCGCCTAGATCCACCCACAACAGGGAGCCTGCCGTCACCCCCGAACGGCAGGCTCCCTGCCATTTCGGGGGGTCACCTTTGTCACCGCGAGCAGACGCAAAGTTGCCCATTTTCTCGGCGTTTCGGGGACTTTTGCGTCTGCTCGCGAGGGATGGGAACAAATCACCACACCCCAGGGTTGAGTCGATCTGACTGAACTTTGGAGGATTGATGGCTGAAGCCAAGTCTGTGCCGGTGTTGTTCCTGAGCGAATCGATCGTGCTGCCCGGGATGGTGGTGCCGATCGAGCTCGACGATGCCGCGCGTGCTGCTGTCGACGCTGCTCAGGCCAGCGAGAGCGGTGAGCTGCTGATCGCTCCGCGTCTGGAGGACCGTTACGCGTCCTACGGTGTCCTCGCGTCGATCGTGCAGGTCGGCCGGATCGCCGGCGGTAACGGGACCGCCGCGGTGGTGCGCGGCACCAAGCGTGCCCACATCGGGGCGGGCGCCAACGGGCCCGGCACCGCACTCTGGGTCGAGGTGACCGAGGTCGACGAGCCGGAAGCGACCGACGAGGTCCGCTCGCTGGCCGCCGAATACAAGAAGCTGCTGCTGGCGATGCTGCAGCGCCGCGAGGCCTGGCAGATCATCGACTTCGTCAACCAGTTGACGGATCCGTCGGCGTTGGCGGACACCGCGGGCTATGCCTCGTACTTGACCCAGGTACAGAAGCGCCAGCTGCTGGAGACCCCCGACGTGGGTGAGCGATTGCGGGTGCTGATCGACTGGACCGGCGACCATCTGGCCGAGGTCGAGGTCACCGACAAGATCGCCGAAGACGTGCGCGACGGCATGGAGAAGACGCAGAAGGAGTTCCTGCTGCGCCAACAGTTGGCCGCGATCCGCAAGGAACTCGGCGAGGGCGAACCCGATGGATCCGACGATTACCGGACCCGCATCGAGGCCGCCGATCTGCCCGAGAAGGTCCGCGAGGCCGCACTGCGTGAGGTCGGCAAGCTGGAACGCTCCAGCGAGCAGAGCCCCGAGGGCGGCTGGATCCGCACCTGGCTGGACACCGTGCTGGACCTGCCGTGGAACATCACCACCGAGGACTCGACCGACCTGAAGGCGGCCCGCGAGGTGCTGGACGCCGACCACCACGGGCTGGAGGACGTGAAGGACCGCATCGTCGAGTACCTGGCCGTGCGGGCGCGCCGTGCGCAGCGCGGAATGGCCGTTGTCGGCGGCCGCGGCTCCGGCGCCGTCATGGTGCTGGCCGGTCCCCCAGGTGTCGGCAAGACGTCGCTCGGCGAGAGCGTGGCCCGTGCATTGGGCCGCAAGTTCGTTCGCGTCGCTCTCGGCGGCGTGCGCGACGAGGCCGAGATCCGCGGCCATCGGCGCACCTACGTCGGCGCGTTGCCCGGCCGCATCGTCCGCGCGATCGGCGAGGCGGGGTCGATGAACCCTGTCGTGCTGCTCGACGAGATCGACAAGGTCGGCTCCGACTACCGCGGCGATCCGTCCGCGGCGCTGCTCGAGGTGCTGGACCCGGCGCAGAACCACACGTTCCGCGACCACTACCTGGATCTGGATCTGGACCTGTCCGATGTGGTGTTCCTGGCGACGGCCAACGTCATCGAGAACATCCCCTCGGCGCTGCTGGACCGGATGGAGTTGGTTCAGATCGACGGCTACACCGAGGACGACAAGGTCGCCATCGCCCGCGACTTCCTGCTGCCGCGTCAGCGGGACCGCGCGGCACTGACCGAGGACGAGGTCACGGTGACCGAGGATGCGCTGCACAAGATCGCCGCCGACTACACCCGCGAGCCGGGTGTGCGGCAGTTCGAGCGACTGCTCGCCAAGGCGATGCGCAAGGCGACGACGAAGCTGGCGGAAGATGCATCGGCGCTGGTGATCGACGAGCCCGATCTCGTTGGCTACCTTGGCCGTCCGCGGTTCCTGCCGGAGTCGGCCGAACGCACGGCGGTGCCGGGCGTGGCCACCGGGCTTGCGGTGACGGGTCTTGGCGGCGATGTGTTGTACATCGAAGCCGGGGCGACCGACGGTGAGGCCGGGCTCCAGCTGACCGGTCAGCTCGGCGACGTGATGAAGGAGTCCGCGCAGATCGCGCTGTCCTACGTCCGTGCGCACGCCGAGCAGTTGGGCGTCGACCCGAAGTCACTGGACCGTCGGATCCACGTGCACGTGCCCGCGGGTGCGGTGCCCAAGGATGGCCCGTCGGCCGGCGTGACGATGGTGACTGCGCTGGTGTCGATGGCCACCGGGCGGCAGGTGCGCTCCGATGTCGGCATGACCGGTGAAGTGACACTCAACGGCCGTGTACTGCCGATCGGTGGGGTCAAGCAGAAGCTGTTGGCCGCGCAACGAGCCGGTCTGTCAACGGTTTTCATTCCTCAGCGCAACGAGGCCGACCTGGACGACGTCCCGGCCGATGTGCTCGAATCGCTGGAGGTCAAGCCGATGGTCGACGTCGCGGACATCATCGCGCAGGCACTGGAACCGACGGAGGCGGCGGCTACGGTCGCCGCCTAGTGTCGGCAGGCGGCGCTACCGTCGTTTCATGGCGTATGACGAAAACCTCGCTGACCGCATCCGCGAGCTCATCGCTGCCGAGAAAGGCGTCGAGGAGAAGCGGATGTTCGGCGGGCTGGCGTTTCTGATCAACGGCAACATGTCCGTGGCCGTGAGCAGCCATGGCGGCCTGATGGTGAGGGTGCCGCGGGACGACACCGAGAAGCTGCTCGCGCGCGAACACGTCGAACCGATGGTGATGGCCGGCCGCGAGACCCGCGGCTGGCTCCAGGTGTCCGACAACGGCGTCAAGACCAAGCGTCAACTGCAGGGCTGGGTCAGCCGGGGTGTCGATTACGCCAAGAGCCTGCCCCCGAAGTGACATGATCCGAATCGGCACATCCGGCTGGTCATACGACCATTGGGCCGGCGTGCTGTATCCGCCGGGGCTGCCGGTGGCCAAGCGGTTGGCCCGGTATGTGGAGGAGTTCGACACTGTCGAGCTCAACGCCAGCTTCTACCGCTGGCCCAAGGACGAGACGTTCGCGGGCTGGCGAAAGCGGCTGCCCGACGGATTCACGATGTCGGTCAAGGCACAACGCGGGTTGACCCACTACCGCCGATTGGGTACGCCCGAGCCGTGGGTCGAGCGCTTCGAGAGAAGTTGGGCTGCGCTCGGCGAGCGTCGGGAGGCACTGCTGGTTCAGCTGCATCCCGAGATGGAGCGTGACGACTCGCGGCTCGAACATTTTCTGAACTGCATGCCGGACGGTATTCCGACCGCGATGGAGCTGCGACATCCGTCCTGGGACACCCCCGACGTCTACTCGATTCTCGAGCGACACCACGCCGCGTATGTCGTGATGAGTGGCCCGGGGCTGACGTGTGTCCCACGGGTCACCAGCGATCTCGTGTATGTGCGCATGCACGGGCCGTCGCAGGACTCGATGTACGCGGGCTCCTACACCGACGACGAGCTGCGCCGATGGGCGGACAGGGTGGCCGAATGGCAGGAGCAGGGCCGGCATGTGCTCGTCTACTTCAACAACGACCTGGGCGGACACGCTATCCGCAACGCGCGGAAGCTCAAAGACCTGTTGGCTTGACTCCGCTGAATCGTTTGGCACATGAACCGACGCTACGGTTCCCCGCGCGAGTAAGGTCGGATGGCATGACAACGTCGTCTACATTCGCCATTATCGGCGGCGGTCTCGCCGGGGCCAAGGCCGCAGAAGCATTGCGTGACAAGGATTTCGACGGCCATATCGTCCTGTTTGCCGCGGAAGAGCGCTTGCCCTACGAGCGTCCCCCGCTGTCCAAGGAGTTTCTGCTCGGCAAGAAGCAGTTCAGTGACTTCACCGCCGCCCCATCGGCCTGGTACCGCGACCACCACGTCGAACTGCAACTCGGCACCGAGGTCTCGGCGATCGACATCGGCGCCCACACGGTGTCGCTACCCGACGGCAGTACCGCGAGCTACGACAAACTCGTCCTTGCCACGGGTTCGAAGTCGCGCAGGCCGCCCATCCCTGGAGCCGATGCCGACGGCGTGCACTATCTGCGCACGATCGACGACGCCGAGGCGTTGAATTCCTTGCTGACAGAAGGCGCTTCACTGGCAATCGTCGGTGCCGGCTGGATCGGCCTCGAGGTTGCCGCAGGCGCGCGTGAACGCGGTGTCGCTGTCACCGTGGTCGAAGCCGCCGAGGTGCCGCTGCAGGCCGCGCTCGGCCGGGAGGTTGGCGAGGTGTTCGCCAAACTGCACCGCGACCACGGTGTCGACCTGCGACTTGGTACGACGGTCGACGAGATCACCACGTCCGGCGGCGACGCGACCGGGCTGAAGCTCGGTGACGGCTCGACCGTCGCCGCCGATGCGGTCCTGGTCGCGGTGGGAGCGTCACCCAACATCGGGCTGGCTGAAAGGGCCGGGCTGGCTACCGGCGACGGGGGTGTCCTGGTCGACGCGTCACTGCGCACCAGCGACCCCGACGTCTACGCGGTCGGCGACATCGCCGCCGCCGAACATCCGCTGTTCGGCATGCGCATCCGCACCGAGCACTGGGCCAATGCGCTGAAGCAGCCCGCGGTGGCCGCTGCGGGAATGCTCGGTAAGCCCGCCGAATACCGCGAACTCCCCTACTTCTTCACCGATCAGTACGACCTCGGCATGGAATACGTCGGACACGCGCCCGACTACGACCAGGGTGGTGTTTCGCGGTGATCTTGCCGGCCGCGAGTTCACGGCCTTCTGGCTCGATGATGCGAACCGGGTGCTCGCAGGGATGAACGTCAACATCTGGGAAGGGCTCGACGACATCAAATCGCTGATCCAGTCGCGTGAAGCGGTCGACCCGGACCGGCTGGTCGGCGCCGGGTGAACGTGCCGAAAAATCATATCGTTGGCTCTCGCATCGGTTGTCGTGCTCAGTGCGGGCTGCTCTGGAGAGGCGACCACCAACACCGATGAGGCACCGGCAGCGGGTCCGGTCGGCACGTCGACGGCTCCGTCCTCGCCGCCGCCGAGCAATGCTCACCTGGCGAACGCATTCGACTACGTCGCGCACCCACCAGGCGGGACGAGCTACTACTTCACCTCCCCCAGCGGCACATGGGCGTGTGCGATCATCCCGCGGGTGAAGGTGGGATGCCAGTCCGCCAGGAGCTGGCCGTCGGCAATGGGCATCACCGGCGAACCGGACTCAGTGCCCGACGCCGTCGGTGAGGCCACGACGCCCAACGCACTTCAGGTCCTCCGCGAAGGTGACGCCAAATTCGTCGCGCTCGACAAGCCCGAGTTCACGCTAAAACCAGGGCCGGCAAAAGTCCTGCCGTTCAACAGGATCCTGGCCGCGGCCGGATTCCGCTGCAACGTGCAGGAGGCCACGGGTGTCTCATGCCTGAGCGAATTCAGCGGCAAGGGCTTCACGTTCTCCCCTGACGGTTTCGCGTCGCAGTACACCGACGTGCCCGTGGACGCCCCGTAGCCATGAAGATCGAAGCGGGACAGGTCGCCGTGGTGACGGGAGGCACCAGCGGCATCGGCTTCGCCCTGGCCGCCCTCCTGGTGCGCCGCGGCGTGAACGTGATGATCGCCGACGTGCGCGAGGACGCGATCCCCACTGCCGTCGATGCACTGTCGCGGCACCCCGGCCGGGCGGTCGGCGTCCACGCCGACGTCAGCGTCGACGCCGATGTGGACGCACTGGCGGACGAGACCATGGAGCGATTCGGTCGCGTCGACCTTGTCTGCAACAACGCCGGGGTGGTCGGTGAACAGGCGCCCATGTGGGAGCAGCGGCTGCAGAACTGGCGTTGGCTGATCGACGTCAAGCTGATGGGTGTCGTGCACGGAGTGCGGGCATTCGCGCCAATGCTCATCGCCGCCGGCTCAGGGCACTTCCTCAACACGGCATCGGCAGGAGGATTGATGCCGTTGCCCACCCTCGCGCCCTACAACGCCACCATGCACGCGGTCGTCGGACTGACCGAGACGTTGAACGCCGAACTAAAGGCTGTCTCAAAAGATCTGGGCGCCACCGTGTTGTGTCCGGGAATGGTGGACACCCCGTTGGGCGCGAACTCCGCCGTATTGGCGCCGCCCGGCGCGGCGACGATACCCGTCGAGGGGCAGGACACGGCGATGCTGGGCGCGATCAGTCCCACGGTCGTGGCTGAAGCCGCGATCGCCGCCGTCGAGGCGGGGCTTGTCCACGCGGTCGTCGGCCCGGGCGCGGCCGAAGTCGCGCGACAGCGAGTCGACGCGCTGCTGTCCGACCTGGACTGAGATCAGAGCAGTATCGCGGTGCCGTCCTCCTCGACCCGCACCTTGGCGCCGGCGATGTCCTCCTGCACGGTCACGTCCACGTCATTGGGGATCACTGCCAGCGCGCGCGCATCGTCGGGCGTACGGACAGCGAGGAAAGCCTTCTCCGGCGCGCCGTCCCGGCCGAACGGCGTCGTCCACGACTCGACCGTGCCGACTCCTGCCCACTCGACCGCTGCCGTGCGGGTGGGTTCGCGATCGACGTCGGCTTGTACGTCCTCCCAACGGAATTCGTGAGTGGGTGGCTCGGTGCCGTACACGCCGAAACTGTGCTTGGTGAGATACCCGCCGTTGGCGGTGATGAGGCCGCGTTGTCCGGGTTCGGCGGCCAGTCGTTCGGCCATGGTGGCGATCGAGTGCGTCACATAGTTGTTCCACGGCCCGCCCGCGAAGGTCAGCCCACCCGTCACGGTGAGTGGCCGCTGCGGATCGCCGACCGGCAGCCCGAGCTCGTTGGCCGCCACCTGCACCGCCGACGGAAAACACGAGTAGAGGTCGATCAACGCCATGTCGTCGATTCCGGCCCCGGCCAGTTCCAGCGCCCGCCTGCCTGCGATCCTGATCGCCGGAGATGTGCAGAATTCCGCGCGCTCGCTGATCGTGTACGTGTCGTGGGCATCGGTTCCGGCGTACGGGAACACCCACCGGTCCGACGGAATCTGCAGATAGGTCGCCTTGTCGGCGGAGGCGATCACGAGTGCTGCACCCTGATCCACCATGTTGTTCGAATTCATCAGCTTCGTATACGGCCAGCTGATCATCCGATTTTCGGGCCCGGGCTCGGCGATCTGCTTGCCCGACAATGGCTCTCGGCTCCAGGCGTGCGGGTTTTCCGCGGCAACGGCACTGAACTGCGACCACAGTTCGCCGATGCGACGGCGGTGGTCCTCGGGCGCTTCGCCTGCGGCGATCCGCAACGCCTGCTCGAACATCGGGTAGACGTAGGCTGGGCGGTCCAGCTTGATCCGCAAATCCGCGGGCCCGGCCAACTCCATGACTTCGTCGGATCCCGGTGCCATCGGTACCGATTCGGGCTGGCTCGTCCAGTCGGCCTTCCCACCGCCTCTGCGCAGCCGCGTACGGGTGCGCCACGTCTCGGCCCCCGCGATCAGCACCACGTCCGCGCGGCCCGCCTGGATGTCCAGACACGCCTGATTCACCAGCGACTGCGGGACATTTCCGCCGATGCCGGTGTAGCGGGTGTCGGCGTCTTTAGCCCGAATACGCTGTGCCACCAGCAATCCGGCATCGCGGTACCGCCAGGACAGCAGGTTCACGACGCGTACCGAGTCGACGGCCCCGAGGACACGTGGGTCGGCAGCTGCGCGGGCCGCCGAGACCATCAGGTCGACGGGTTCGATCTCGGGCTTGTCGTCGCGCTGGTTGACCTGGCCGTAGCCGACCAGAACCGGCGTCCGAGGGTCCATCATGGCCTCCCTTGATCGGTGAAGAGCACACCGTCGGCGATCAGCCGATCGGTTTCGCCGGCACTCAGACCGAGCAGGCCCCCGCAGATGTCGCGGGTCTGCTCGCCGGGCATCGGGGCGGGCCGAAGCTCCGCGGGCGCGATCCTGCTGAAGGGCGCCGCAGAGGTCTCGCTGAGCATCGGAGCGTCGAACAATGGATGCGTCATATCGGTATACAGCTTTCGGAACGCCACCTGCGGGTCGGTCGACACGTCGACGGCGCGGTTCATCGGCGCCGCGGGAACGCCCGCCGCCTGCAGGGCCTCGGTGACGTCGGCCTTGTCCCTGACGGCGGTCCACTTCGACACCGCGGCGATGAGATCGGCCCTTTCGCGGGGCAGTGCATCGCGCCCTATGGCCGCGGCCACAGCGGCACGGTCGGCGTCGGACCGCACCGAGATGACGCACCATTCGTCGTCGCCGTCGCACGGGTAGACCCCGTGCACGGCCGAATCGTCGGTCACCGGCAGCCCCGCGGTGCGTGCCGCCTCGGCGATGTAGGCCGTCGTGAGCTGGTTGACGGCGGCTTCTGCCTGTGGGATGTGCACGCGCGCACCTGTTCCGGTGCGGTCCCGTTTGATCAGCGCCGCCAGCGCGGCGATCGCGGTGAGCCTGGCGGCGACGTGGTCGGGAAATATGGTGGTCGCATCGTAGAAACTGCCGGACTCGGCGTCCGGCGAGGTCCACAGCCACGTGACGCCCGTCGAGGCACGGACCAACGGTCCGTAGCCCATCCGCTCGCTCCACGGCCCCGTCGCGCCGTACGCACTGCTTTCGGCCAGCACGATTCGGGGATTGATTTGACGTAGCTGCTCATACGAAAAGCCCAGCGAAGCAAGCGTTCCCGGTTTGAAGTTGGCGAACACGGCATCGGCGTCTGCGACCAGTCGCCGGAAAATCGCAGCGCCGTCGGGATGCCGCAGGTCCAGACCGAGGCTGTGTTCGTTGCGGTGCGTCAACGCCCACGATCTGCTCATCGACATGCCCGGCGCCGTCTGGCGCAGGCCGTCCGGATACGCGGCGCTTTCGATCTTGATCACCTCGGCGCCGAGATCGGCGAACAGACGGCCCAGTTCGCCACCGGCGACGATCACGCCGAGATCGAGGATCCGCAGACCCTCGAACGGTCGCGTCACCGCGTCTTGGGTGGTGATTTCGGCGGCGGACGGCGGTGTGGTCCATGCGGGTTCGTCGGCGCCCGGTGCAGGCGCCGGGTGCACCAGCCCGGCGTGGTGTCCGTCGACGACGAACGGCCCTGCCGGGATCGCGAGCGTCGCGCTGGGCGAGAGCCTGGTGGAAGTCAGCGCACCCACGGCCCGAAAATGGTCTGACGCCAACGTCTCTGCGGCGGTGAGGACCGCAGCGACAGGCACACCGCGCGCTTGCCCCTCGGCCACCAGGGCATCCATCGTCTGCGGCGCGAAGAGGTCCGCGATGGCGGCGTTGAGTTCACGGGACGCCGCGTACCGCGCGGCGATGGAGTCGAACTTGGGGTCGGCGAACTGCTCCGGTTCTCCGAGCCAGCCGCGCATTCCGCGCCATTGGCGCGCCGACAGCAGACAGATGCGGACGTTGCCGTCTTTGCAACTGAAGATCGGGTAGATGTTCTGGTTGCGCGGCCGTCCGCGCCACAGCTCGCTGCTGCGCTTGATGCCGACGGCCGCCTGTCCCTCGGCACCGTACGGCGGATCGAGCGACTGCAGCACCGCCTCGTAGCGGGAGAAGTCGATGTAATCGCCTCTGCCGTCACGCAATCGGTGGTAGTAGGCGACCAGCGCCGCCCACGCGGCCTGCGCGGCCGCCGTCCCTGACGCCACGCCCTCAGGGGGCAGCACGGGCCTACCGGCTGTCGGCCCGGTCCGCGACAGCGCCGTCGACATCGCATACAGCACGGCGTCGGTGGCCCGCCTCGACGCGTACGGCCCCGCGGAACCGAAGTCGGTGACCGACAAGGCCACCAGATGACCGAACTGTTCGGCGAGTGCCGCACACGACGTACCGTAGGGCGCCGCACCTGCGGGATTCCCACCGTCGACGACGATGTCTGCGGCGCTTGCCAATTCGGTCAGACGCGCACGATCGACGGCGTTGTTCGGGTCGAGCACCGCACTGCGCTTGTTGGCGTTGTTGACGGTGAACGCGATGCTGGCGCCGTCGACAAGGGGCAACGCGTCGCGTGCGCTGCTGCCGCCCGGGGGTTCGATCTTCAACACGTCGGCGCCCAGATCGGCCAACAGTCGGCCGACCCCATCGGACTCCGCGCCGCCGAGATCCAGCACCCGCAGGGGTGCGAGCAGTCCTCCGTTCACGTCGCCAGCAGCCTTTCCGCCCACTCGAGGTGAGAGTCGGTGTCGGTGGCCACATAAAACAGGTCGACGAACGCGTCGGGGTAGCCGTTGTCGGCCAGCAATCGCACCGCGTCGGCCACCGACCCGACGGACGTATCCGGCGCGACATTGATGCGCACATGGGTACGGATGGCCGACGGATCACGTCCGGCGGCGCGGGCTGCGTCGTCGATCGCCTGGCGCGCTCTGGTGAGCATGTCGAGACGCACTCCGCCGGGCACCTGCACGACAGCGCTCCAGCCGTCGGCGCGCTCACCGATCCGCTTCAGACCGGCGCGGGTGAACGCCGCCAGATAGATCGGTGGGTGCGGCTGCTGAACCGGCTTCAGGTCGACCCACGACGCCGGGATCGTCCAGCGTTCGCCCGCGTGCTCAACCGGATTGGTCGTCCACAGCTTCTGCAGTGCGTCGAGAATTTCGTCGAGTTGCGGGCCGCGGCGGCGAAACGGTGCACCCGCCGCTTCGTACTCCTCCGGTGACCAGCCGATGCCGAAGCCGGGCAGCAGTCGGCCGCCACTGATGACGTCCAGGCTCGTCAGCTGCCGCGCCAGCTGCACCGGGGGGTACCAGGGAGCGACGAACACACTGGCGCCCAGCCACGCCCTGGTGGTGGCGGTCGCGGCCACCGCCAGCGCGATGAACGGGTCGATTCCGGTGCGGAACTGCTCGGGGATGGTGTCCTTACCCTGGTAGCCGACGCTCGGCTGCACCGCGGCCAGCAGTCGGTCCCCGACCCAGAGGCTGTCGGCGCCGAGTTCCTCGGCCGTCGCGGCGAAGCGGGCCAGCTCAGCGTGGGCTGCCTGCCCGTATTGCGGCATCGCGAATCCCAGCACGACCGACAGGTTAGTGCGTGTATTCGCGACTACTCGTTGTCGCCTCCGGTTGCGGCCGTTGCGGCGACATTGGTCTGCCCGGCGAGCGCGCGCGCGTCAGGCCATACCCAGTCGCGCACCTCTGGCAGGTCGTCGCCGTGCTCACGGGTGTATTCCCGGGCGGTGATCCTCATGTCGACCATCCGCTGGCGCAGTGTCGCCCACCGTGACTGCAGGAATGGCACGCGGTCGATGACGTCGATCACCAGATGGAACCGGTCGAGGTCGTTGAGCATGACCATGTCGAACGGGGTGGTGGTGGTGCCTTCTTCCTTGTAGCCCCGCACATGGACGTTGTTGGCCCCCGCGCGCCGGTAGATGAGTCGATGGATCAGCCACGGATATCCGTGATAGGCGAAGATCACCGGCTTGTCGCGAGTGAAGATCATGTCGAACTCGCGATTGGACAACCCGTGTGGGTGCTCGTTCTCGTCCTGCAGGCGCATCAGGTCCACGACGTTGACGAATCGCACCTTGAGGTCGGGCAGGTGCTGCCTGAGCAGGTCGACCGCGGCGAGGCCCTCGAGTGTCGGCACGTCGCCGGCGGTCGCGATGACCACGTCGGGGTCGGTGCCGAGTTCCTCGGTGCCTGCCCACTCCCAGATGCCCAGTCCCCTGGTGCAGTGCGCGATCGCCTCGTCCATGGTGAGGAAGTTCGGGTGCGGCTGCTTGCCGGCCACCACCACGTTCACGTACTGGCGCGAGCGCAGGCAGTGGTCGTACGTGGACAGCAGGGTGTTCGCGTCCGGAGGCAGGTAGACCCTGACGACCTCGGCGCGCTTGTTGACGACGTGGTCGATGAAGCCGGGGTCCTGATGGCTGAAGCCGTTGTGGTCCTGACGCCAAACATGGCTTGACAGAAGATAATTCAGGCTGGCAATGGGTCGCCGCCACGGGATGTGGTTGGTGACCTTGAGCCATTTGGCATGCTGGTTGACCATCGAGTCGATGATGTGGATGAACGCCTCGTAGCAGTTGAACAGACCGTGCCGGCCGGTGAGCAGGTATCCCTCCAGCCAGCCCTGGCACTGGTGTTCGGACAGCATCTCGACGACACGCCCGGCGCGGGCGAGATGCTCATCCACCTCCGGCCCGACGAAGTCGGCGTTCCACTGTTTGGCGGTCGCTTCGAAAACCGGCTGAAGGCGGTTCGACGCGGTCTCGTCCGGACCGAAGATACGGAAGTTGTCGGGATTGAGCCGAATCACCTCGGTCAGCCACGCGCCGAGCACCTTGGTCGCCTCGGCGATCGTCGCGCCCGGGGTGGGTACGTCTACCCCGTACTTCCGAAAGTCGGGAAGCCGCAGATCCTTCAGCAGCAACCCGCCGTTGGCGTGCGGGTTGTCACTCATCCGCAGTGTGCCCGTGGGTGCCAGTTCCGCGATTGCGGGATCGAGCTTGCCGTCCTCTTCGAATAGTTCGTTGGGCCGGTAGGACTCCAGCCAGTCGGCGAGCACTTTTAGGTGTTCCGGGGTGTCGCGGGCACTGGCGAGCGGAACCTGGTGTGCGCGCCAAGATCCGGTGGTCTTCTTACCGTCGATGTAATCCGGGCCCGTCCACCCCTTCGGCGTGCGGAAGACGATCATCGGCCAGGCCGGACGCCGCTCGTCACGCTCGGCCGCTCTCGCCTTGATCTCGGAGATCTCATTGAGCACGACGTCGAGCAGTGACGCGAACCGCCGGTGCACGTCGGCGACTTCGTCGTCCTCGTTCGCCTCGAAGAAATACGGATTGTGGCCGTAGCCGACCATCAGGCTGCGTAGTTCTTCCGTGGGTATGCGGTCCAGAACCGTCGGATTCGCGATCTTGTACCCGTTGAGGTGCAGGATCGGCAGCACCACCCCGTCTTTGGCAGGGTTGGTGAACTTGTTGGAATGCCAGCTGGTCGCGAGCGCTCCGGTCTCGGCCTCGCCATCGCCGACAACCGCGGCGACGAGTAGATCCGGGTTGTCGAACGCAGCCCCGTACGCGTGGGAAAGCGCATAGCCCAGTTCGCCGCCCTCGTGGATGGAGCCCGGCGTTTCGGGAGCGACGTGCGAGGGGATGCCGCCGGGGAAGGAGAACTGGCGGAACAGCCGACGAATCCCCTCGGTGTCCTGCGTGACGTCGGAATAGATCTCCGAGTAGGTGCCGTCGAGGTAGGCGTTGGCGACCAGTCCGGGTCCGCCGTGCCCAGGCCCGGTGATGTAGATCGTCGACTGCTCGCGTTCCTTGATCACCCTGTTGAGATGCGCGTACAGGAAGTTCAGGCCGGGTGTGGTTCCCCAGTGACCGAGCAGGCGAGGCTTGACATCGTCGCGCGACAGCGGTGTCGCCAGTAACGGGTTGTCCAGCAGATAGATCTGACCTACAGACAGGTAGTTGGCGGCGCGCCACCAACCGTCGATCTGGGCGAGCGTTTCGTCGCTCAGCGAGTGCGGTTCGGCGGAATGCCAATTGTGCGTCACGGTGGTCATCGCAGTGTGCTCCTGCGGCGTCGGGGGCGGGTTTCCAGTTACATCAAACGCTTGCAATTGACGTTGTACCCAACGTGTGGGACTTGTTCACCAACCGGCAACCGGGACGGCCGGGCGTGGACGTTCGCTGTCTCAGGAGACGCTCAGCGAAGATCGGTAGACTCGCAAGTCGTGTCCGAACAAGCGGTGGTAGCTGAGCAATCGCACCCGTTGGTCGGCCAATTGTCCGCACTGCACCATTTCCGCACCTACGTGGACATCGCCGTCGTTGTGGTGGTGCTTGCGCTCACCAATTTGATCGCGCACTTCACCACTCCGTGGGCCAGCTTCGCGACAGTGCCCGCGGCCGCCGTCGGCCTGCTGGTTCTCGTGCGGTCCCGCGGGCTGGGCTGGACCGAGCTGGGCCTGGGCAGAGAGCACTGGAAGTCAGGTGCGGGCTATGCCCTGGCCGCCGTCGCGGTGGTGCTCTCAGTGATCGCGATCGGTGCACTGATGCCGTGGACACGGCCGATGTTCATGAACAACAACTACGCGACGCTCTCCGGTGCGTTGATCGCATCGATGATCATCATTCCGCTGCAAACGGTGATTCCGGAGGAGCTGGCATTCCGTGGCGTGCTGCACGGCGCGCTCAACCGCGCGTGGGGTTTCCGTGGTGTCGCAGCGGCGGGTTCGTTGCTTTTCGGCCTTTGGCATATCGCGACCTCACTGGGCCTGACCAGCAGCAACGTCGGCTTCACCCGGCTCTTCGGCGGTGGGTTACTGGGCACGGTCGCCGGCGTCGTGCTGGCGGTCGCGGCCACGGCCGCCGCCGGTTTCGTCTTCACGTGGCTGCGGCGGCGCAGCGGGAGCCTTATCGCGCCGATCGCGTTGCACTGGTCCCTCAACGGACTGGGTGCGCTGGCCGCCGCCCTGGTGTGGCATCTGTCAACCTGACTTCCGGAGTGGCGAACGTTCCTTACCCGTCGAATAATCGGACAAATCTTGCGCGGTAAGGAACGTTCGCGAGCGATGTCTGACTGACGTCAGCGGGTCGCCTGTCGGCGGCGTGCACGAAACTCGCGGTTCTTGAGCTTGTTGCCGCACGACGACATCTCGCACCATGTGCCGCCGTGATTGCGGGACCTGTCGTAGAACGCCCACTGGCATTCGTCGTTCGCACAAGCCTTCAGTCGCGTCCAGCTGCCGTCGCGCTGCGCGTCACGCATGATCAGGACCAAATCGACCAGCCGCTCGGTCACCGAATCACCGCCCGCCGCCAATCGCACCGCTCCTTCCGCGTCGAACTCGGCACGCGCTGTACCGCCGGCGGCCACCGCGTGAAGCGGCGCCAGGTCCGCCGTGGTGGCCGACGGGCCGCCGCCGTTGCGCACCAGGAGCGCACGCAGCGCCTCGCGAACGCCGCGAACCAGCTGCAGGTCGGCGTCATCGAGGTCGGCGTCCGGCGACAGCAGGTGGTTGTCGATCAGCCACGGCCGGGCGTCCACGGGCTCGGCGAGCCGGTCGGGCCCTGCGGGCAGCTCGACGGTGTTGACCAGCGCCTGAACCCGCAGCAGCGGCCCCGGCGCCGGCTTCGATTCATCGTCGGCGATCCAACGCGTGGGTTCCGGAGCCATAGAGCCAGTGTAGATTCGCATGACCGGTATATCAACTTGACTGGTCATGCATGACCGCTGTAGCGTGTTAGATAGTCACAAAGATCGAGAGCCGTAAGAGGCAAAAGAGGTAGATATCCATGGCTGACGACAAGATTCCGGCCGACGTTATTTCCACCGCCCGCATCGCCACCCGGAGCGCGACCGTTCCACGGCCGTCGCTGACCTCCCGACTGACTGCGCGACTTCGCGCCGGTGGGCTTGACCGGCTGATCGCCGTCGGTGTTCCGGCCGCGCCAGGCAGCGCGCTTGCCGCCCACGAAGCGCGGTTGATGTCGATGACCGAACGGGAGGCGATCGCGAGGTCGCTGCGACGGGCGGTCGCCGATGCCGACGGGCGCGGCGTCCTGCTGTCGTCGCGCATTCCTTTGCACAGGCCGAACATCAAGGGTGCCGAGGACCTGATCGACGCGATCACCCTGCGGCTGCACTCCCCCCGGCCGGTGAGCGCACGCGGCATGGCGCGGCTGCGCCAGATTCTGGCCGACGGCACAGGCCCGCTCTATCGGTTCGGCCGCGGGGACCTCAACGGTCGCCTCGGCGCAGCACTGGCCGCGCTTTAGACCACGAGTACCGCCGCGCCGGCGACACGACCGGCACTGAGATCGCCGAGCGCCTCGTCGGCCCGGTCGAGCGGATACTGCGGGCTCGTCACCTCGAGGTGATGGCGACCGGCGAAGGCAAGGAATTCGCGTGCATCGGTGCGGGTGTTCGACGTCACCGACCGCACCTGGCGCTCTTGAAAGAGGTGGTGCTGGTAGTTCATCGGCGGAACGTCGGACAGGTGGATGCCGGCAACAGCCAACGTGCCTCCGCGATCCAGCGCCTCGAGTGCAGGCAATACCAGATCGCCGACGGGTGCGAACAGTATCGCGGCGTCCAGTGCCACCGGCGGGCGGTCAGTGGCACCCTGCGCCGACGCGGCTCCCAATGCCAATGCCAAGTCCTTGGCCCTGTCCCCGCGTGTCATCACGTGCACCTCCGCGCCCTGTGCGAGTGCCACCTGCGCGGCAAGGTGTGCGCTTCCGCCGAACCCGTAGATGCCCAGTCGGCCACCGGCCGGGAGTTCCGCGCGTAGCAGTGCGCGGTAGCCGATGATGCCCGCGCAGAGCAACGGCGCCAACTCGGTGTCGGAGTATCCCTCCGGCAGCGGGAGCGCGTATGCAGCTGGGACAGTGGCGAATTCGGCGTATCCCCCATCGGCGTCCCATCCGGTGTAGCGAGATTCGGCGCACAGGTTCTCGCGGCCGCTTTCGCAGAACTTGCACCGGCCGCACGTATGTCGAAGCCACGCGATACCTACGCGATCGCCGACCGCGAACTCGCCACCCGTCGCGGGCCCGGTCTGGATGACCTCGGCCACGACTTCATGGCCGGGGATCACGCCGCGTCGGTGCACGGGTAGGTCACCTTCGGCGACGTGAAGGTCTGTGCGGCACACGCCACAGGCCCGGACCGCGACGAGAAGCTCACCGGGTGCGGGCCGTGGCACCTCGACCGTGACGTGCTCCAGCGGCTCGGTGTCCATCGGGCCGGGCCGAGTGACCCGCCACGCCTTCATGGTTGGGGTGCTCACCACCCCATGGTGACGCTATGTCCTTGTCTTCACCAGGCTGACGAGCCACAGCAGGATCACCGATCCGAGAATCGCCGTGAACAACGTGAACCACCAACCGCCCGCCCGCGGTGTCCAAGAAGAAGCTGAGCAGAAATCCTCCGATCAGCGCGCCGACGATGCCGATCACGATGTTCATCAGGACGCCGGACCCATCGCCCTTGACGAGCTTTCGAGGCGCGCGATCCATCCGGCGATCGCGCCGAGGATGATGTAGCCCGATCAGTCCAGCCAATTCCCTTGTGAGCCTTCGAGGACCGGCTGAGGAACTCCGTAGCCGCAATCGTGTCCATCACATTTCCTGCCTTTCGCTGGCCGTGGCTCAGCGCGGCCGCTGGGCCACCTTCACCTATACCGGCCGTGGGTAACGATTCGGAGGCGACTATGGACAAGATCGCGCCGCGTCAATTTCTAAGGAAAAACCCGATTCCTAATGGGTCACGAACGCATAACCTGGGGATAACGCGGTTCGGGCCGCGGGACGGCGACGTACCGGTCACGCGAACCGGTACCACGGGGAAGGGGTGAAGGTTATGAAAACACTTGTTGCAGTGGCGATCAGTGGTTTGGTGGCCAGCGGGATCGCCTTCGCTGCTCCGGCGAACGCCGGGTGTCAGTCGGGGTGGACACCGTGGGGCGGCGGAGAGATCTGCGACGGGCCGGTCGCGCCAGACGGCAACTTCCAGCGTTGCCAGTCCACGGGTGTCCTCGGATTCGGCGGATCCAACTGCTTCATCGTCAACGTCAACAGCGCCCAGCCGCCGCGGGTTGGACCCTGAAAGGTCAACTGACAGTTAGGCCTTCGGGTCCGACCCACAGCGCGGCGACGCGTTCCCGCCGTTAGGCGGGAGGCATCATCCCCGGCGCGGCTTCCGGTGCGACCGGCACGGCCACCCCGACGCCCGGCCGCGGAGGTGGTGCGTTCGGGTCCGGCGGCGGTGCGTTCGGGTCCGCCGGTGGTGCGTTGGGATCCGCCGGTGGTGCGTTGGGATCCGGCGGTGGCGCGTTGGGATCCGGCGGTGGTGCGTTGGGATCCGGCGGTGGTGGCGGTGCGTTCGGGTCCACCGGCGCCGGAGCCGGCGCAGGCGGCGGGGCGAACGGCCGGATGGAGTTGGCGAGTGTGGTGGCCTCGCCCTTGGGCACCGGGTTGGTCGCCGTGCCGAGCCAGACAACAAACCAGCGTGCCGGGGTGCGCTGTCCGCGCGGTGTGCCGGGTTCGACCGGCTCACCGACAACGCCTGCCCAGATCTGGCCGGTCGGCTTGTTGGTGTCGGTGAATTTCACCTCGTAGTACGACGCGACGCCCGGCATGCCCGCGGCGTCGAGTGGCACCGTCTCCTGGTTGATACGGGTACCGGGGAACGGCATGAAGAACTCACCCATATCCGATGCCAGCCGCTGGGCGGCCTTCGTGTTGTCGGTCTCGGCGCCGGCGAACAGCTTCAGGTCGAGCCGTCCGAGCAGAACGCTCGTGTCGTTCGGTGGCTGCCCGCCTTCCGGCGCGATCTTCGTCAACAACGCCTGGCCGTACGACAGCTGAGTGGAATCCGACACCTGCCAGCCCGCAGGCACGACGAAGCTCAGGCCGCCCGCGGTGTTGTCGACGCGGCCCGGCTCGGGGGCCGGCGGGGGCGCCGCGTTGGGATCCGCCGACGGTGCAGGCGGCGCGTTGGGATCCGCCGGCGGTGCAGGCGGCGCGTTGGGATCCAGCGGTGGCGGCGGTGGTGCGTTCGGATCGGCAGGCGGCGGCACCGGCGCACCCGGCGCCACGGGCGCGGCTGGCGGCACGGGCTCACCCGGTGGAGGCGGCCCCTGCATGAACGTGTTGCCGCTCGGCGGCGCTGGTGGTGGCGGCGTGGGCGACGGCTGCGCGTGCGCGATCGTCGGCAGCGTGAGCGCCACCGCGGTAGCACCCGTCAGCGCGGCGATCGCCAGCGACTTTGAGAGACCCTTGCGGTGTTCACGTATCGCGTCCGGCTGATCCATGGGGAAGAAACTACCGTGTTACCGCCGTGACGCAAGTGTGAGTTGCTTTTAAAGTGCTCAACTGAGAGATTGCTGAGCGCGTTGAACGTCAAGCGAGCCACGCTAATAGCCGATTGCTGAAATGACGAGATCCCCACGCGTCGCGCGGGGTGGCGCCGGCGGTGGGCTCGTGCCGGATATCAGGAGCGGTCCAGTCGATAATTCGTGGCGACGAACCCGGATGTTACGGGCCCGGAAGAAGGGTGACCTCCTGCGCCTTCACTGAGAAGTAGACACGATCCCCCGGTGTCAGTCGCAACTCGGCCGCCGAATCGGCGGTGATATCTGCGGCGAGTCCCGGCGCCCCGTCCGGCTGTTCCTCGGCGCGGACGCGGATCGCCGACCCGCGGCTGTCGAGCTCGGCGACCGTCACCTCGAGGGTGTTGCGTGGGCTGCCGTGCGGCCTGTCGCGATACACCGCGACCGCCGTCGGTGAGAACAACGCCACCGTCGGACGGCCCGCGGCCGTATCCGGTCCAGGGACGCCGTGCCAGACGATCCCCCACTGCGTCGTCAGCACGCCGTCGGCGCCTGCCGTGCCGCTGACCAGGTTCACGCCTGCGAAACGCGCCCCGAAGTGGCTGCGCGGTTCAGCCAAAACAGCTGCGGTGGAACCTGTTTCGACGATCCGGCCGGATTCCAGGATCAGCACCCGATCGGCCAGGGTCAGCACGTCGACCAGGTCGTGGGTGATCAACACGGCCGACCGACCGTCTCGGACCAGCACGCGACGCAGCAGTGTGCGCATAGCGGCGGCGACGCTCACGTCCAGGCCGGCCAGCGGCTCGTCGAGGAGCAACACATCCGGTTCGGCGGCCAACGCGCGAGCTAGTGCGACCCGCTGTGCCTGCCCGCCGGAGAGTTGTCGGGGCATCCGGTCGGCGAGGTCGGTGGCCTCGACCTCGGCCAGCCAGCGCGTCGCGTCTGCGCGCGAACTGCGCGGTGAGAACGCGACATTGGCCGCGACGCTCAGATGCGGGAACAACAGCGGATCCTGCAACAGCAGCCCGACGCGGCGGTCGTGGGTGGCGACACGCCTGCCCGTCGACGTGTCGGTCAGCACCCGGTCGCCGACGCGAACCACGCCGGTGTCGGGCTGCACCAGACCCGCGATGACGTGAAGGGCGGTCGACTTGCCGGCGCCGTTCGGGCCGAGGACGGCCAGCACCTCGCCGGCGGCCACCGCGAATTCGACGTCCACGCCGCGGTTTTCGACGATCGCCTGCACACTGACGTTGGTCATGGCCGATCACCACGCATTGGCGCCCCCGGCCCGCAACCGCCTGCTGCCGAGACCAACGACGACGACCGCGGCCACCGCGACGAGCAGCAGCGACAGCGCGACAGCGGCGTCGGCATCGCTTTCCCGTTGCAGGTAGATCTCGAGCGGAAGGGTGCGGGTGACGCCCTCACGGGAACCGGCGAATGTCAGAGTGGCGCCGAACTCGCCCAGCGCGCGGGCGAATGCCAATATCGCGCCGGACACCAGGCCCGGTGCGAGAAGCGGCAGGGACACCCGCCACCACACGGTGGTGGGCCGGGCGCCGAGGGTCGCGGCGACGATCTCGTAATCGGCCCCGGCGGTGCGGGCAGCGCCTTCGAGCGAGATGACAAGGAAGGGCAGCGACACGAAGGTCTGCGCCAGTACCACGGCCGTCGTCGTGAATGCGATCTGGATCCCCGCGGCGTTCAGGTACTCCCCGATCAGGCCCAGCCGGCCGTAGGCGTACAGCAGCGCGATGCCTCCGACGACGGGCGGGAGCACCAGGGGCAGCAGGATCAGCGGCCGGGTCAGCCGCACCGCGCGGGCGTCGCTGCGCGCGAACACCAGTGCCATCGGCACTCCGAGGACCAGGCACAGCGCCGTGCTCGCCGCCGCGGTGCGCAGGCTCAGCTCCAGCGCGGACACCGACGCCGGGCTCGTGATCAGTGTCCAGAACCGCGGCCAGTCGACCTTCGCGGCGACGGCGATGAGAGGGACCACGACGAACAGCGCCCCGAGCGCGGCGGGGACGTAGATCCAGCGAGGGAGGACTGCCGACGGGGTCAAGGCCTGGCGGAAACTGCGGAAATCGCGATGGCCGGTGCCGCGATGGGCTTCACAGGTCACGACCCTATGGCACTTCGGCTGCGATGTGGTGGCGTTGTCCGCGTGCCGCGTTTCGTGCTATAGCTACTGTCCAGTAACATTGCGCGAACAGGCTGGGGTTCAGCGTTGAACACGGAGGAGGTCCCTGCGATGGAGGTGCTAGTCACCGGAGGCGATACCGATCTCGGTCGCACGATCGCGGAGGGGTTCCGCGACGCGGGCCACCGTGTCGTGATCGCGGGCGCGCGCCGCGACGACCTGGAGGTTGCCGCGAAGGAACTCGACGTCGACGCCATTGTCTTGGACAACACGGACCCGGCAAGCCTCGAAGAGGCCCGCGGGCAGTTCCCCCACCACCTCGACACCATTGTCAATGTGCCCGCCCCCCGCTGGGACGCGGGCGATCCGCGCACCTACTCCCTGTCGGATCAGGCCTCGGCCTGGCGGAGCGCGCTCGATGCAACAGTGTTGTCGGCAGTACTCACCGTGCAGATCCTGGGTGATCACCTGCGGTCGGGCGGTTCGATCGTCAACGTGGTACCCGAGAATCCGGCTGAGGGCGGCGCTGAGGCGGCCATCAAGGCCGCGGTATCCGACTGGACGGCCGGGCAGGCCGTTCACTTCGGCATCCGCGGCATCACCGTGAACGCGGTGGCGTCGGGCCGAAGCGCCGAACCGGGCTACGACGGCCTGTCGCGGACGCCGCCGCCGGTCGCCGACGAGATCACCCGGCTCGCGTTGTTCCTCACCGCGCCGGCCGCCCGGCACATCACCGGCCAGACGCTGCACGTCAGCCACGGTGCGCTGGCGAATTTCGGCTAGATAGTCCGTCGTTCGCCGAAAGCTAAAGCGGTGTGACCACTCCGATTAGTTGTGGTTGCGTAGAAGTGTGACCATCAAACTTGGACTGCAGATCCCCAACTTCTCCTACGGCACCGGTGTCGCCGAGCTCTTCCCCACCGTCATCGCGCAGGCCCAGGAGGCCGAGGCCGCCGGCTTCGACGCCGTCTTCGTGATGGACCACTTCTATCAACTTCCGGGTCTGGGAACTCCGGACCAGCCGATGCTCGAGGCGTACACCGCTCTCGGCGCGTTGGCCACCGCGACCGAACGCGTGCAACTCGGAACCCTGGTGACGGGCAATACCTACCGCAACCCGACCCTGCTGGCGGAAGGCGATCACGACGCTCGACGTGGTGAGCGCGGGCCGCGCGATCCTCGGCATCGGCACGGGCTGGTTCGAGCTCGAGCACGATCAGCTCGGCTACGAGTTCGGCACGTTCACCGATCGCTTCAACAAGCTCGGCGAAGCGCTGCAGATCATCTTGCCGATGCTCGCGGGCGAACGGCCGACGGTCGAAGGCAAGTACTACAAAACCGTGGAGGCGATGGCGAATCCCCGTTTCCGGGACCATATCCCGTTGATGATCGGCGGCAGCGGGGAGAAGAAGACGATTCCGTTGGCCGCCAAGCACTTCGACCACCTCAACATCATCGCGGGGTTCGACGAGCTGTCCCGCAAGATCGATGTGGTCAAACAGAGTTGCGAGGCGATCGACCGCGACCCGGCCACCCTGGAGACCAGCATGCTGGTGATGGCCGTGATCGACGAGAACGCCACAGCGGACCTGATTCCGGACGACTTCAAACAGAACGTCGTCTTCGGCGGCGCCGAGCAAATCGCCGAGCAGATCGAGACGAAGGTGCTCGGCGCCGGCGTCGACAGCGTGATCCTGAGCCCGATCACCAGTCTGAACGGCTACCATCCCGGTGGTATTACCGCCGTCGGCAAGCTGTTGAAACCGCTTCTCGGGGGGTAATCCCCCTGCTGGCGTGGGAAAGAACACAGCCGACCGATGCGGCCGTCGGAGGTTCAGGCGGCTACCGTAGCGGGTAGTAACTGCACGTGAAGCACCGTCGAGGAGCCCAGAATGAGCCATCCCGGAGCCACTGCAACTGATCGGCACAGAGTTGTCATCGTCGGGTCAGGTTTCGGCGGTCTGACCGTCGCCAAGGCGCTCAAGCGGGCTGACGTCGACATCAAGATGATCGCCAAGACCACGCACCATCTGTTTCAGCCGCTGCTGTACCAGGTGGCGACGGGCATCATCTCCTCGGGCGAGATCGCGCCACCGACCCGGATGATCCTGGCCAAGCAGAAGAACGCGCAGGTGCTGCTGGGCAACGTCACCCACATCGATCTGGCCAATCAAACCGTCAGGTCGGAGTTGCTCGGCCACACCTATGTCACGCCGTACGACACCGTGATCGTTGCGGCGGGAGCGGGCCAGTCCTACTTCGGCAACGACCATTTCGCGGAATGGGCGCCGGGCATGAAGTCGATCGACGACGCCCTGGAACTGCGCGCCCGGATCCTCGGTGCGTTCGAGCAGGCGGAGCGCTCGAGCGACCCCGCCCGCCGCGAGAAGTTGCTGACGTTCACCGTCGTCGGGGCCGGGCCCACCGGTGTCGAAATGGCCGGGCAGATCGCCGAACTCGCCGACCACACGCTCAAAGGCGCGTTTCGGCACATCGATTCGACCACCGCGCGGGTGATCCTGCTCGACGCCGCACCCGCCGTGCTTCCTCCGATGGGTGAGAAGCTCGGCAATAAGGCGCGGGCACGTCTGGAGAAGATGGGCGTAGAGATCCAACTCGGTGCGATGGTCACCGACGTCGACCGCAACGGCATCACCGTCAAGGATCCCGACGGCGCGTACCGTCGCATCGACTCGGCGACCAAGGTCTGGTCGGCGGGAGTGTCGGCGAGCCCACTGGGTCGCGACATCGCCGATCAGTCCGATGCCGAGGTCGACCGGGCGGGACGGGTCAAGGTGCTTCCGGACCTGACCGTGCCCGGCCACCCGAACGTCTTCGTCGTCGGCGACATGGCCGCCGTCGAGGGCGTACCCGGTATGGCGCAGGGCGCCATCCAGGGCGGCAAGTACGCCGCGAAGGCCATCAAGGCCGAACTGAAGGGCGCCAACCCCGCCGAGCGTGAACCGTTCCAGTACTTCGACAAGGGTTCGATGGCGACGGTGTCCCGCTTCTCCGCGGTCGCCAAGATCGGACGGTTGGAGTTCGGCGGCTTCATCGCCTGGTTGGCGTGGCTGGTGCTGCACCTGGTGTACCTGGTCGGGTTCCGGCGCAAGATCACCACACTGCTGTCGTGGACGGTGACGTTCCTGTCCACCGCGCGAGGCAACCTCACCATCACAGAGCAGCAGGCATACGCCCGCACCAGGATCGAGGAGCTCGAGGAGATCGCGGCGCTGGTGCAGGACCCCGAGAAAGCGGCGGTCTAGAGCCGCTCGCCCTGCCAGGTCGACAGGCAGCCGCCGCGGGCCAACGCAAGCGCCGTGCCCGCGGTGGCGGCTTCCGTTTCGGGATAGTGCAATTCGCTGATGCACGCCATCGGCGCAGCCAGCTCGTCGTCGGCCACCGAGCCGTTGCCCAGCTCGATGCGGTGGCGCAGCAGGGCTGACCCGTCGACGTCGGCATGTAGTGACCCCGACCAAAAACCCTGCCGCTCACCGCTTCTGCCGATCTGAATGCGCTCGCGTAACTTGACGCGGCCCGATCCGCCAAGGGTGAGGTGCGTCGACGTGATATGCCGCGAGGTGGCTGCGACGACAGTGGGCTGCGGATCGATGTCGAGTTCACCGTCCACCTCCAGAGCCCAGATCGCATGCGACTCAGGTGTGGCCGGCCCTGGAAGGGTCACTGTTGCCCCGGCTGAGCGCACCCGCAGCAGCGCGCCCGGCTCGACGACGATGCGCACGGACAGGGAGTCACCGCCGAGCGGGGTTGCCGCGGCCGACACCAGGTGCACGGTGTCGGGGTCGGTTTCCCGGGCAGCCAGTCCGCCCGAGCACTCGATGCGCGGCCGTCGGTCGCGACGCGCGACGATGAGCACATCCGATCGCACTAGACCGGCACCCGCAGTTGCTCACGCACCCACGCCAGCACCGGCGTCGCGCCGGGGTCTTCGGTCAGGGAGATCAGCGCCGTGGGACGGTCGCCGCGCACGATGGCCGCATCGCGGCGCATCACCTCCAGGTCGGCGCCGACCAGCGGCGCCAGATCGGTCTTGTTGACCACCAACAGATCCGAGTAGGTCACCCCCGGCCCGCCCTTGCGCGGCACCTTGTCGCCGCCCGCGACATCGATCACGAAGATCTGCACGTCGACCAGCCCGGACGAGAACGTGGCCGTCAGGTTGTCGCCGCCGGACTCCACCAGGATGAGATCGAGACGGTCGTTCTCCGCGATGAGGTCATCGATCGCATCGAGGTTGGCGGTGATGTCATCGCGGATCGCGGTGTGCGGGCAGCCACCCGTCTGCACCGCGGCGATCCGCCCGTCGGGCAGCACGGCGTGGCGGCGCAGGAAGTCCGCGTCCTCGGTGGTGTAGATGTCGTTGGTCAGGACCGCCAGTGACAGTTCGTCGCGCAGTCGCCTGCACAGCGCCGCGACCAGCGCGGTCTTGCCCGAGCCGACGGGGCCGCCGACACCGATGCGCAGCGGCTCTCCCGGCGCGCGCTGTCGCTTGGGCCGGTCGGTGTGACCGTGGGGCTGGCCGTCGAGGAAATGGCGGTGGCATGGAAAGGCTCCAGTTTCTCTTTCAGGAGGCGAACAAGGGACGCTCGCGCTGGCTGTGCCGCTGAGCCAGGACGTCGAGCAGCGGATCGGACAGGTCGGCCAGTTCCTTGCAGGCCGCGGCGGACATTTGGTCACACAACGCGGACAGCTCGAACGTCAGTGCCGCGACGTCGCCCGGGTCGAGGGCGAGCAGTCGCTGCGCGGCCGTCGCCGAACCGGTCATGGTGGTGTAGACGACCGTCAGCGCGGTCCCCTCAGGCGTCAGGCCGCCGGCCGCACCCACCGTGCCTGCCACGACCGCGAGGTGCGGTGTGGCGCCCAGCCGGTCCCACTCCTCGGCCGGCCAGACCCGGCGCGCGAGTCGTAGCAGGCCGCGCCCCTGTGCGCGCGACGCCTGACGCGCGGCGGGTGCGGGTGTGCGGGCGTCGGTTTCGTGATCGGCCAGTGCGACGGACAGGCTGCCGGTGTGCACGGCGGCAGCCACCGACGCAGTCACCAAGCCGGTCGTACGGATTCGGCGGCGCAGGAACGCGCGCAGTGTCACGAGGTCGCGGACCAGGCCTTCGGCGATGGCCTCTTCGACGCCGCCGGAATGCACGTGCCCGCCTGTCGGCAGACGTGAGTCCGACAGCGTGAGCAGAGTGGCCAGGCTGGTCATCGCAAACCCCTAGAAGAGGAAATAGCGCTGGGCCATCGGCAGTTCGACGGCGGGGTCCTCCTGCCACACCTCGCCGTCGATCCGCACGGTGAAGGTGTCCGGGTCTACCTCGATCTCGGGAAGCGCGTCGTTGCGCGGCATCTGAGCCTTCCCGACACCGCGGACGTCCCTCACCGCGACGAGCCTGCGGCGCACGGCGATCCGGTCCGCGAGCCCGTCGTCGACAGCATGCTGCGATACGAAGTGCACCGACGTCGCCGCTGCGGCGGCAGGTTCCGCGCCGAACATCGGGCGCGGCAGCACGGGCTGCGGCGTGGGGATCGACGCGTTGGCGTCACCCATTGCGGCCCAGGCGATCATGCCTCCCTTGAGCACGGCATGCGGGCGCACGCCGAAGAACGCAGGCTCCCACAACACGAGGTCGGCCAGCTTGCCGACCTCCACCGAACCGATCTCGTGGTCGAGTCCGTGTGCGACGGCCGGGCAGATCGTGTACTTCGCGATGTAGCGGCGGGCGCGGTTGTTGTCGGCGCCGCTGTCGCCCGGGAGCGCGCCCCGGCGCCGCTTCATCACGTGCGCGGTCTGCCAGGTGCGGATGACCACCTCGCCGATGCGGCCCATGGCCTGAGAGTCGCTGCCGATCATCGAGATGGCGCCGATGTCGTGCAGCAGATCCTCGGCGGCCATCGTCGACGGCCGGATGCGGCTTTCGGCGAACGCAAGGTCCTCGGGCACCGCGGGGTTGAGGTGATGGCACACCATCAACATGTCGAGATGCTCGTCGAGGGTGTTGACGGTGTGCGGGCGGGTGGGATTCGTGGAACTCGGCAGCACATACGGTTCGGCGGCGACGCGGATGATGTCTGGCGCGTGACCGCCGCCCGCTCCCTCGGTGTGGTACGCGTGAATCGACCGGCCGTTGATCGCGCCGATCGTGTCCTCGACGAAGCCCGCCTCGTTGAGGGTGTCCGAGTGTAGGGCCACCTGCACCCCGGACGCGTCGGCGACCGTGAGGCACGCATCGATTGCCGCGGGGGTCGACCCCCAGTCCTCGTGCAGTTTGAAACCCGAAGCGCCGCCGCGCAACTGCTCCCACATCGACTCAGCGCTGACGGTGTTGCCCTTGCCGAGCAGGGCGATGTTCATCGGCCAGGAGTCCAGCGCCTCCAGCATGCGTGCCAGATGCCACGAACCGGGGGTGACGGTGGTGGCCTTGCTCCCCTCTGCGGGTCCGGTGCCGCCCGCGATGATCGTGGTGATGCCGCCACCGAGTGCCTCGTCCTTGATCTGCGGACAGATCAGGTGCACGTGGCAGTCGATGCCACCGGCGGTGACAATGCGGCCGTTGCCCGCAATGATCTCCGTTGACGGGCCGACAACCAGATCGGGATGCACGCCGGACATGATGTCGGGGTTGCCCGCCTTGCCGATCGCGGTGATGCGTCCGTCACGAATACCGATGTCGGCCTTGATGATTCCCCAGTAGTCGATGATGACCACGCCGGTGATGACCGTGTCGGGTGCACCGTCGGCCCGGGTGGCGCGGCCCTGTCCCATCGACTCGCGCAGCACCTTGCCGCCGCCGAACACCGCCTCGTCTCCCGCCAGTCCCGGTCCGCCGCTTCGGTCTTCGGTGATCTCCACGAACAGGTCCGTATCGGCCAGTCGGATGCGATCGCCCGTGGTGGGTCCGAACAGCGCCGCATATCTGGCCCGCGAGATCTTGGTCATGGCGCGTCCAATCGGCCGGGCGGTTGCAGGCTCAAACCGTACACCTCGCGCGATCCGCTCAGTGGAATCAGTGAGACCCGCTGGGCAACACCGGGTTCGAAGCGCACAGCGGTGCCGGCCGGAATGTCCAGCCGGTGACCGTGAGCGGCAGCGCGGTCGAACTGAAGCGCGACGTTGCTCTGCGGTAGATGCACGTGGCTGCCGACCTGAACGGGGCGGTCGCCGGTGTTGACGATGTCCATCTCCAGCCGTTGCGCGCCCTGGTTGATCTCGATATCGCCGTCGCCGTAGACGATCTCACCAGGCGCCCATGACCCGTGATCCGGATGCGGTGTGTCGTTGGTCATGGGATCGGATGGTGGACGGTCACGAGTTTCGTGCCGTCGGGGAACGTCGCCTCCACCTGGACGTCGTAGAGCATCTGCGGCACGCCGGCCATGACGTCGTCGCGGCTGAGAACCTCACGCCCACTGGCCATCAGTTCGGCGACCGTGCGTCCGTCGCGGGCTCCTTCGAGGAGGTGGTCGGTGATCAACGCGACCGCCTCGGGGTGATTGAGCTTGAGGCCGCGCGCCTGGCGGCGGCGCGCCAGTTCAGCGGCGTACGACAGCAGCAGCCGGTCCTGTTCATGCGGCGTTAAACGCATAGTCGGGGATACTGCCACGCCGTGAAGGGGTCAGCAGCGCGACGAGATTCGGCCGCTACTCAGGCGGAAGGTTCTGCAGGCGCACCTGGCCGCGGGCGACGACGCGTTCCTTGTCGTCAGTGATTGTGATGAGCCACAACTGTTGGCGACGGCCGCGGTGGATGGGCACCGACACCGCGGTCACCGTTCCCTCTGAGATGGCGCGCAGGAAATCGGTGTTGTTGTTGACCCCGACCACGTGGCCGCCGCCGTTCTCGCTGAGCCAGCCCTGAGCCGACACGCTGGCCAGGCTCTCGACGATCGAGCAGTAGACCCCGCCGTGCACGATCCCCCACGGCTGCAGCAGCTTGTCGTGGATGTGAAGTTGGGCTCTCCCGCCGTCCGGGGTCAGCTCGAGGAATTTGAGGCCGATCTCAGCGTCGAACCCGGCTCCGAGGCCGGACGGGATGTCTGTGCTCACGCAGATTTGTCTACACGTTGCGGCCGGCGACCCTGAAATGCGGACGGGCCCCGCACATTGTGCGGGGCCCGTCCTTCGTGTGGACCGGGAGTCTCTGCAGCCCTCAGGACTCCGGCGCGGTCCGGTGGTACACGTTTCTGTCGTCGTTCAAGAGCATAGGCAAGGCTGCCCTAATTTAGCAATACCTTCCCCGCGAGTGGTTCTCGTCGTACCCCGCACCGGCAGGCCGAATCCGACCAGGGCGTCCAGCACGGCCTGACTTCGGCGCATGCTGGTCAGCTCGCTCGAGCCGGCCAGCAGCGGCACCTGTGTCGCTGCGCTCACCACCGCGCCCCCGACGATGTGCCACATCGATGCGATCGAGATGGCCGATCCGCTCACCTCGGCAAGCTTGCCGAACAACGGCTCGAGGCTGCGGTGGCTGCGATGTGCGATCCACGTCGTCAGCGCCGCCTCGTTGGGCAGGGCGACGATCCCTTCTCGCGCAGCGTTGCCCGCCCGCACCGTCGTGCGGCTATCGAAGAACCGGTCGTCGGGCAGCGCGCGCAGCGTCGGATCGACGACACCCACCCAGTCGATCGCGCCCTCGGAGTCCACATGCACCCACAGGTTCTCCAGGCCGGTGTCCCACGCGCGTCCCTCCAGCACGATGAGCGGGACGACGCGCCCGATGACCACGTGCGCCAGGGTCGCCGCCAGCTGCTGCGCCACGGCCGCACGGCTTTCGGTCTCCTGGGCCGCGAGCTCGAACATCGAGTAGAGGCGATCCGTGGTCAGCGCCTGGGCCAGTGGCCACCAGCGCCGGCGCGACAGGTCACCCATCACCGCGACGCCGTAGACCCGCGGACATTCGGGGTAGAGCTCGCGCAGTCGGCGGCTCGACTCGTGCAGCGGCAGCGCCTGCGTGATCGCCATACTCGCGATGAGTGGGTCGTCGACCAGTACCGTCATGGGACCTCCCGATGTTGAGTTAGGTTAGCCTTACTATAGCGGGGCCGATCGCCGGAGCCACACCCTGTGACTGGACTCACAGGGGTGGGCGAAGGGGGCGGTGACCTCGGAAGAACTAGTCCGGAACAAGTCGTCGGGCGCGCGCGAAACTGCGAAGAACGATGCCCGCCGTGCGGAATACGACGCACGGTAGTAAACCCGTAGTACGCTGGATCTACCGTCTCTAGGAGATGAACGAAGAATGGCCAAGATGACGCGTCTAGGGGAACTCGAACGCGCTGTGATGGACCACCTGTGGTCCGCGCGAGAGCCCCAGACCGTACGGCAGGTCCACGAGGAACTCTCCGCCCGGCGCGACCTGGCCTACACGACGATCATGACCGTGCTGCAGCGGCTGGCGAAGAAGAATCTGGTCGTCCAGCACCGCGACGACCGTGCTCACCGGTACGCCCCCACGCATGGGCGCGACGAACTGGTCGCCGGGCTGATGGTCGACGCCCTGGATCAAGCTGCGGACTCGGGCGGCCGGGAGGCGGCGCTTGTGCACTTCGTCGAGCGTGTCGGCGCCGACGAGGCGGCGGCGCTGCGTCGTGCCCTGGCCGAATTGGAGAGCAAGCACCGGATACCGCCTCCCGCTGGCGGGCCGGGCACCGCCTGAGAGACACTTACAGCGTGTCCGCGCTGGCCTTCACCATAGTGGCGCTGGTCCTGTCGGGACCGGTGCCGGCGATGCTGGCGCGGGCGTCGTGGCCGTCGCGGGCACCGCGGGCCGCCATCGTGTTGTGGCAGTCCATCGCGCTCGCCGCCGTCCTCTCCGCATTCTCCGCGGGGATCGCCATCGCGAGCAGGCTGTTCGCACCCGGCCCCGACGGCAGGCCGACCGCGACCATCGCCAGCGAAATCGACGTTCTGGGCTGGCCGCTGTGGATCGTCTACGTCGCGGTCTTCGCGCTGACCCTGGTGATCGGTATCCGTCTCGCGGTCGCCGTGGTGCAGGTCGCGATCGCGACCAGGCGCCGCCGCGCGCATCACCGCATGGTCGTCGACCTGGTCGGCAAATCGCAGAAGTGGGGGCACTCCCCTCGCAAGCGGTGGGCCCACCCGCGTGCGGGGGACGGGCTGCGCGTTCTCGACGTGAGCGAGCCGCTGGCCTACTGTCTGCCCGGTGTGCGCAGTCGCGTGGTCGTCAGCGAGGGCACGCTGACAACGTTGGCGGACAACGAGATCGCCGCCATCCTGTCGCATGAGCGCGCGCATCTGCGAGCCCGGCATGACCTGGTGCTCGAGATGTTCACCGCTGTGCACGCCGCGTTTCCGCGGTTCGTCCGCAGCGCCAGCGCGCTGGGCGCCGTCCGTCTGCTGATCGAGATGCTCGCCGACGACGCCGCTGTCCGCACCGCCGGTCCCACTCCTCTGGCACGCGCCCTGGTCGCATGTGCCGCCGGCCGAACACCGGTCGGGGCGCTGGCAGCAGGCGGGCCGACCACCGTCCTGCGGGTGCGCCGCCTCGCCGGTCGGGGCAACAGCCTGGCGGTGGCCGCCGCGGCCTATCTCGCCGCCGCCGCGTTACTGGTGGTGCCCACTGTCGCGGTCGCCGTGCCTTGGCTGAACGAATTGCATCGTTTGTTCACCGCGTAGGCGTTTGGCTGTAGTAGAGCCGTTCTGCACAACAAAAAACGAAAGGCTGCCCGTATGTCTGAAGCTTCCACTGTCGGCACCGCTCAGATCGGGGTCACCGGCCTCGCGGTGATGGGGTCCAACATCGCCCGAAACTTCGCGCACCACGGCTACACCGTGGCCCTGCACAACCGGTCGGTCGCCAAGACCGACGCGCTGCTCTCCGAGCACGGCTCGGAGGGCAAATTCGTCCGCAGTGAGACCATCCCGGAATTCCTTGCCGCCCTGGAGAAACCGCGCCGGGTGCTGATCATGGTCAAGGCGGGTGACCCGACCGATGCCGTGATCAACGAACTCGCCGACGCGATGGAGGCAGGCGACATCATCATCGACGGCGGCAATGCGCTCTACACCGACACCATCCGCCGGGAGAAGGCGATGCGCGAGCGTGGCCTGCACTTCGTCGGCGCCGGCATCTCCGGCGGTGAGGAGGGCGCGCTCAACGGCCCGTCGATCATGCCCGGCGGCCCCGCAGAGTCCTACAAATCGCTGGGCCCGTTGCTCGAGGAGATCTCCGCGCACGTCGACGGCGTGCCGTGCTGCACCCACGTCGGCCCCGACGGGGCGGGCCACTTCGTGAAGATGGTGCACAACGGCATCGAGTATTCGGACATGCAGTTGATCGGCGAGGCCTACCAGCTGCTGCGCGACGGACTCGGCAAGACCGCACCCGAGATCGCCGATGTCTTCGCCGAATGGAACAAAGGCGACCTGGACAGCTTCCTGATCGAGATCACGGCCGAGGTGTTGCGCCAGACCGATGCCAAGACCGGCAAGCCACTCGTCGACCTCATTCTGGATGAAGCCGAGCAGAAGGGCACCGGGCGCTGGACGGTGAAGTCGGCGCTCGATCTCGGCGTGCCGGTGACCGGGATCGCCGAGGCGGTGTTCGCCCGCGCGCTGTCGGGCTCGGTGGCCCAGCGCAAGGCCACCACTGGACTGGCATCAGGGACGCTCGGCGCCAAGCCGACCGATGCGGCCCAGTTCATCGACGACGTCAGCAAGGCGCTGTACGCGTCGAAGATCATCGCCTACGCGCAGGGCTTCAACCAGATTCAGGCCGGCAGCGCCGAATACGACTGGGGCATCACCCCGGGCGACATGGCCACCATCTGGCGCGGCGGCTGCATCATCCGGGCCAAGTTCCTCAACCGCATCAAAGAGGCGTTCGACGAGGACTCAGAGCTGCCCTCGCTGATCGTGGCCCCGTACTTTCGCAGTGCGATCGAGTCCGCGATCGACAGTTGGCGCCGTGTCGTCGTGACCGCGACCGAGCTGGGCATCCCGATCCCCGGCTTCTCCTCGGCGCTGTCGTACTACGACGGCCTGCGCACCGAGCGGCTGCCCGCGGCGCTCACCCAGGGCCTGCGCGATTTCTTCGGCGCCCACACCTATGGCCGCATCGACGCCGATCGCGATAAGAAGTTCCACACGCTCTGGAGCGGGGACCGCAGCGAAGTGCAGGCCTGATTTTTCGTGTGGCGATCAGACGCAAAGTGCGCCATTCTCGCGACGTGTCGGGGCAATTTGCGTCTGTTCGGCGGGAATGTCCGGCAGAACTAGACTCGACGCGAGATGAAATTCCTTGAAGGCCACAAGCCCGCCTACGACCTGACCTACGACGACGTCTTCATCGTCCCCGGGCGCTCCGACGTGCTGTCCCGAATGGACGTGGACCTCTCGACGTCGGACGGCTCGGGCACCACGATCCCGGTGGTGGTGGCCAACATGACCGCGGTGGCGGGTCGGCGGATGGCCGAGACGGTCGCGCGCCGTGGCGGCATTGTCGTTCTGCCGCAAGATCTTCCGATCTCAGCGGTGCAGGAGACAGTCGACTTTGTGAAGAGTCGCGACATGGTGGTGGACACCCCGGTCGTGCTCTCCCCCGACGACTCGGTGTCGGACGCGATGGCATTGATTCACAAACGCGCTCACGGCGCCGCCGTCGTCGTCTTCGAGGGACGACCGATCGGCCTGGTCACCGAGGCGGGCTGTGTCGGCGTCGACCGGTTCACCAGGGTCCGCGACATCGCCGTGTCCGATTTCGTCACCGCCCCGGTGGGCACCGACCCGCGGAAGGTGTTCGATCTGCTCGAACATGCGCCGGTCGACGTGGCGGTGATGACCGAGGCCGACGGCACACTGGCCGGCGTCCTCACCCGCACCGCCGCGATCCGGGCAGGTATCTACACCCCGGCGGTGGACGACAGGGGCCGCTTGCGCATCGCCGCGGCGGTCGGCATCAACGGCGACGTCGGCGCCAAGGCGCGCAGCCTGGCCGAGGCGGGCGTGGACCTGCTGGTGATCGACACCGCGCACGGACATCAGCTCAAGATGTTGGACGCGATCAAGGCGGTGTCCTCGCTGGAGCTCGGACTACCGCTGGCCGCGGGCAACGTGGTGTCCGCCGAAGGCACGCGTGACCTGATCACCGCGGGCGCGTCGATCGTGAAGGTCGGCGTCGGGCCCGGCGCGATGTGCACCACCCGCATGATGACCGGTGTCGGCCGGCCGCAGTTCTCCGCGGTGCTCGAATGTGCCGTGGCGGCAAAGCAGCTCGGCGGTCACGTGTGGGCCGACGGCGGTGTCCGTCATCCTCGCGATGTCGCACTCGCGCTGGCCGCCGGGGCATCGAACGTGATGATCGGCTCGTGGTTCGCCGGCACCTACGAGTCGCCGGGTGACCTGATGCGCGATCGCGAGGACCGGCCGTTCAAGGAGAGCTACGGCATGGCGTCCAAGCGCGCGGTCGCCGCGCGCACTGCCGCCGACAACCCGTTCGATCAGGCCCGCAAGTCGCTTTTCGAGGAGGGCATCTCGACGTCGCGGATGGGCCTGGACCCGTCGCGCGGCGGGGTCGAGGACCTGCTCGACCACATCACCTCGGGCGTGCGCAGCACCTGTACCTATGTGGGTGCCACCTCCATCGCCGAGCTGCACGACAAGGCGGTGCTCGGTGTGCAGTCCGCGGCGGGGTTCGCCGAGGGCCATCCGCTGCCCACCGGTTGGTGAGTCCATAGGCTGGTCGTCACCGGGCTAACATGGATTCCGCTCTTCACGCGCTTCACCGAAAGGGACACTGTGCCGCAGGCACCCGTTGAGGCCGTGGGCTTCCGGGCCGAGCGGCCCGACCACGAGCCGTCCGACGCCGAACCCTCCCCTAGTCGGCCGGGCGACGGGCCCGGCGCTCCAGGGTGGAGGATGCGGTGACCGTCTTGTACAACGCGCTCGCCGTGTTGGCTTTCCTCGTTCTGACCGCAGGTACCGCGGTGTTCGTCGCGGCAGAGTTCTCCCTGACGGCGTTGGAGCGCAGCACGGTCGAGGCGAATGCGCGCACCGGCGGGCGTCGCGACCAGCTCGTGCAGCGGGCCCATCGCACTCTGTCTTTTCAACTCTCGGGCGCCCAGGTCGGCATCTCGATCACGACGTTGATCACCGGCTATCTGGCCGAGCCGCTGATCGCCCACCTCCTCGAGCCGGCGTTCGCTGCGCTCTCGGTTCCCCCGAACGTCGCGAGCGGGCTGGCGTTGGCGCTGGCATTGTTCCTCGCGACCTCGGTGTCGATGGTGTTGGGCGAACTCGTGCCGCAATACCTTGCCGTCGCCAAGCCTCTGCCCACCGCACGTGTGGTCGCAGGCCCGCAGGTGCTCTTCTCGACGCTGGTCACCCCGCTGATCCACATGACCAACGGCACGGCCAACATGATCCTGCGCCGGCTGGGCATCGAACCTGCCGAGGAGCTGCGCTCGGCGCGCTCACCCCAGGAACTCGGCTCGTTGGTCCGGAATTCGGCCCGGCGCGGTTCGCTGGACCCGGTCACCGCCAAGCTCGTGGACCGCTCTCTGCAGTTCGGCTCCCGGACGGCCGAGGAGCTGATGACACCGCGAACCGAGATCGTCGCGCTACAGATCGACGACACCGTCGCCGACCTGGTGGATGCGGCCATCAAGACCGGATACTCGCGGTTCCCGATCATCGAGGGCGACCTCGACGAGACGGCGGGCATCGTCCACGTCAAGCAGGTCTTCGAAGTGCCACGCCAAGAACGCGCCAGGACCCGGCTGGCAGGCATCGCCCAGCCCGTCGCCAGGGTGCCGTCGACGCTGGACGGCGATGACGTGATGGCACAGCTGCGCGCCAACGGGCTGCAGACCGCCCTGGTCGTCGACGAGTACGGCGGCACCGCAGGCATGGTGACGGTCGAGGACGTGATCGAGGAGATCGTCGGTGACATCCGCGACGAACACGACGAACCCGGCGCCGATGTCGTGCAGGCGGGTCGGGGGTGGCATGTTTCGGGGCTGCTGCGCATCGACGAGGTTGCCGAAGCCACGGGTTTCCGTGGCCCCGAAGGCGAGTACGAGACCATCGGTGGCCTGGTGCTGGAGCAGCTCGGCCATATCCCGGAACAGGGTGAGTCAGTCGAGTTGACGGCATTCGATCCGGACGGGGCGGTGGACGACCCCGTGCGCTGGTTGGTCACGGTGATCGGCATGGACGGTCGTCGGATCGATCAGCTCGAGCTGACCAAACTGGGACGGCGCGACGAGGAAGAGAGCCATTCGGATGGGTGACTTCCTCGGCGTGGTGCTGACTGTGCTGCTCCTGGGCGCCAACGCGTTCTTCGTCGGCGCGGAGTTCGCCTTGATATCCGCGCGCCGCGACCGACTGGAAGCCCTTGCCGAACAAGGCAAGCGCAGCGCGATGACCGTCATACGGGCGGGCGAGAACCTGCCGTTGATGCTGGCCGGCGCCCAGCTGGGCATCACGGTGTGCTCGATTCTGTTGGGCCGCGTCGGTGAGCCCGCCGTGGCGCACCTGCTCGAAACGCCGTTCCATGCGGTCGGCATCCCCGACACGGTGCTGCACACGGTGTCGTTCATCATCGCCCTCACGATCGTCGTCGTGCTCCACGTGCTACTCGGCGAGATGGTCCCGAAGAACATCGCCATCGCGGGCCCGGAGTCTTCAGCCATGCTGCTGGTGCCGGCGTATCTCATGTGGGTGCGCGCCGCCAGGCCCGTCATCGCCGTCTACGACTGGTGCGCGCACGTGATCCTGCGCGTGTTCGGTGTCGAGGCGAAGACCGAACTGGAGAACACGGTTTCGTCCGTAGAGCTGTCCGAGATGATCGCCGAATCGCTGTCGGAAGGTCTACTCGATCCCGAAGAACACAACCGCCTGTCGCGCGCCCTGCGTATCCGCAACCGCGTGGTCGCCGAAGTCGCCCTTCCACTCAGCGAAGTGCACGCCGTAGCGGTCGCGGCGGAGGGGTCGGGCCCGACGGTGACGGCGATTCAGCGTGAACTCGAGGCCACGGGGTACTCCCGCTTCCCGGTCGTCGATCAGTCGGACCGGTACATCGGCTACGTGCACATCAAGGACGTGCTGCCCCTGGTCGACGAACCCGATGCGATTGTTGACCTGGCGATGGTGCGCCCTCTGCCGGAGGTGCCCGCGTCGATGCCGCTGCCCGACGCGCTCACCCGGCTGCGACGCAACAACAGCCACCTCGCGTTGGTGACCGACCCCGACGGCGGCGTGTCGGCGATGGTGACGCTGGAAGACCTGGTCGAGGACCTCGTCGGCGCCGTCCGTGATCGGACCCACCGTGCCTGACCTCGTGCTCGACGAACCCGACTGGACCGCTCGCAAGCGCAGCCACCAGGCGCGGGTCGACGATTTTCTGCGGTCCTATCGCGCGCCCGCCGGTGGATCCCATCCCGTGTGGGACTTCCTATTCACGTACTACAGCCTGCGTCCACGGCAGTTGCGCACATGGCACCCCGGGTTCGGCGTCGTGCTGGCCGGTGAGTCCGCAGAACACTATCTCGGCCGCAGCGGCTACGGTCGCACGCCTGCGGGGGTCGCGGTGACGCGCGACTACCTGACGGCCCGAGCCGACACCGTGCGGTTCATCGCCGGACTGCTGCGTGCCACGGCGTCACGGCCTGCGCGGCTGAACTGCTTCGGGCTGCATGAGTGGGCGATGGTGTACCGGGCGCCGACTGTGCGCCACGACCAGGTACCGCTGCGGCTCGGCGCTGCCGGGACGGATGCCGTCGTCGAATCAATGCCGTTGCGGTGCAGCCACTTTGATGCGTTCCGGTTCTTCACCGAGGCGGCCACTGCGCGAAACAGCGAGCAGCTGACCCGCGAGAGCCAGGTCGCCGCGGAACAACCGGGCTGCCTTCATGCGTCCATGGATTGCTACAAGTTCGCGTACAAACTCGGTCCTCTGGTCGAGTCCGAAGTGGTGATGGACTGTCTGGAGCTGGCAGCACAAGCCCGTGAACTCGACATGAGGGCAAGCCCCTATGATCTCCGCGACTACGGATTCGAGCCGATAGCCATCGAGACGCCGGCAGGGCGTGCCGAATACGTTCGGGTCCAGCAGCACGTTGCTGAGCACGCGGCGCCGCTGCGGGACAGCCTGGCCGACCGGTGTGACCTCCTGCTCACGCGGTGAACCGCGAAACAACCGGAGCGGTGAACCGCGAAACAACCGGAGCGGTGAACCGCGAAACAGCTGAAGCGGCGAACCGCGAACCGGCCATCGCGGTCCGCGAGGAATAGTCGCAGCTACCCGCGGGTAAGCTGGATCGACGGCACTGCGTCCGACGCGCCTTTCAGGCGAGGGAGGAAATATGACCGATCGCGTGAAAGTGGGCAACCTGCGTGTGGCCCAGGTGCTGTACGACTTCGTCAACGACGAGGCGCTGCCGGGTACCGGCCTCGACCCCGACACCTTCTGGTCGGGCGTTGACAAGGTCGTCGCCGATCTGACGCCGAAGAACCAGGACCTGCTGGCACGGCGAGACGATCTGCAGGCCCGCATCGACAAGTGGCATCGCCAGCGGGTGATCGAGCCGATCGATCCCGAGGCGTACAAGCAGTTCCTCACCGAGATCGGCTATCTGCTGCCCGAGCCCGATGACTTCACCATCACGACCGCGGGCGTCGACGACGAGATCACCACGACGGCGGGTCCCCAGCTCGTGGTCCCGATCCTCAACGCGCGGTTCGCGCTGAATGCCGCGAACGCCCGGTGGGGCTCGCTGTACGACGCGCTGTACGGCACCGACGTGATTCCCGAGGACGACGGCGCCGAGAAGGGCACCAGTTACAACAAGGTCCGCGGCGACAAGGTCATCGCGTATGCCCGCCGCTTTCTTGACGGCGCTGCCCCGCTGGCCACCGGTGCATGGAGTGACGCGACCGGCATCAAGATCGACGACGGACAGTTGCTCGTCACGCTGGGTGACGGGCAGTCCACCGGCCTCGCGACACCCGAACAGTTCCTCGGCTACACCGGTGAGCTCGGATCGCCCGCGTGGTCGGTGCTGCTGCGCAACCACGGCCTGCACATCGAGATCCTGATCGACCCCGACTCCCCCGTCGGCGCAGACCGATCCCGCCGGCATCAAGGACGTCGTGCTGGAGTCGGCGATCACCACGATTGCGGACTTCGAGGACTCGGTCGCGGCCGTGGACGCCGACGACAAGGTGCTCGGTTATCGCAACTGGCTCGGGCTGAATCGCGGCGACCTGACCGAAGAGGTCAGCAAGGACGACAAGACCTTCACCCGTGCACTCAACGAGGACCGCACCTACACCACCCCGGATGGCGGCGAGCTGACCCTGCCCGGGCGCAGTCTGCTGTTCGTGCGCAACGTCGGCCACCTGATGACCAATGACGCGATCGTCGACGCTGATGGCAACGAGGTGCCCGAAGGCATTCAGGACGCGTTGTTCACCAGCTTGACCGCTATGCACGGCCTGAAGTCCGACGACGGAAACGGCCCGAAGGTCAACAGCCGCACCGGCTCGATCTACATCGTCAAGCCCAAGATGCACGGACCCGAAGAGGTGGCGTTCACCGTCGAGCTGTTCAGCCGGGTCGAGGACGTGCTGGGCCTGCCGCCGAACACCATCAAGGTCGGCATCATGGACGAGGAGCGACGCACCACCCTCAACCTCAAGGCCTGCATCAAAGCGGCAGCCGACCGCGTCGTATTCATCAACACCGGCTTCCTGGACCGCACTGGCGACGAGATCCACACGTCGATGGAGGCGGGCCCGATGATTCGCAAAGGCGCGATGAAGACGCAGCCGTGGATCCTGGCCTACGAGGACCAGAACGTCGACGTCGGCCTGGCCACCGGGTTCTCCGGGCGCGCGCAGATCGGCAAGGGCATGTGGGCGATGACCGAGCTGATGGCCGACATGGTCGAGCAGAAGATCGGTCAGCCCAAGGCGGGCGCCACCACGGCGTGGGTGCCATCGCCGACGGCGGCGACCCTGCACGCCATGCACTATCACGAGGTCGACGTCTATGCGGTCCACCAGGAGCTCGAGGGCAAGAAGCGCACGGACGTGGACCAATTGCTGACCATCCCGCTGGGCAAGGAACTCGCGTGGGCGTCTGAGGAGATCCGCGAAGAGGTCGACAACAACTGCCAATCCATCCTCGGCTACGTGGTGCGCTGGATCGACGCGGGCGTCGGGTGCTCCAAGGTGCCCGACATCCATGACGTCGCGCTGATGGAAGACCGTGCCACCCTTCGTATCTCGAGCCAGCTGCTGGCCAACTGGCTGCGCCACGGAGTGATCACCGAAGACGATGTGAAGGCCAGCCTGCGGCGGATGGCCGCGGTGGTCGACGAGCAGAACGAGAAGGATCCGGAATTCCGGCCGATGGCACCCGACCCGGACGGCAGTGTCGCGTTCACGGCCGCGCAGGAACTGATCCTGTCAGGCGCCGCCCAGCCCAACGGCTATACCGAGCCGATCCTGCACCGGAAGCGCCGCGAATTCAAGGCAGCAAGCAACGGTGGTTGATTCGAACATCCGTCGACGTCACGAGCACAAGGGCTTCCGTGGGCAGGCATAGCATTCCCGACCCCGAGGATTCGGCGGGCGAAGAGCAGCGCGAGGAACCGCAGACCGAGAGCTTCGGTCACGATGGTCCCACTGAGCCGGACTACGGACCGAGCTTCGGCACGCCGAGCTACGATGCGCCGCAGTACGGCGGCCCAGACCATCCCGAACAGGGCTATCGCACAGATGATTTCAGCGATTCGGACGATGTGCGGCCCGGCCCCGACGAGTTCACCGACGACGTATCCGGAGACGAACCCGATGACGACGAACCGGAAGTCGAGCGCGGCGACCCCGCCGCGGGCTTGGGCCTTCTGACACCCGGATCGCCGCCTCCCCCGCCCGTTCGGCCGCGCTCGGGCCCGCAGCACGGCGGAGACTGGGACGGCGGCGAATGGACAGGCAGCCACCGTGCCGTGACCACCAGCAGGCGCGGTGTCAGCGTCGGCGTGATCGCCGCCCTCGTCACGGTGGTCGTGGTGGTCGGCGCGATCATTCTGTGGCGGTTCTTCGGTGACGCGCTGTCCAGCCGCAGCGACGTCGCGGCCGCCCGATGTGTGAACGGCGAGCTAGCCGTCGCTGTGGTCGCCGACGCGTCCGTCGCCGGTCAGATACAAACGCTGGCGGACACCTACAACCAGTCGGCTGCTCCGGTCGGCGACCGGTGCGTCAAGGTCGGGGTCAAGCCCGCCGACTCCGATCAGGTGGTCAACGGCTTCACCGGCCAGTGGCCCGCTGAACTGGGCGAACGGCCGGCGATGTGGATCCCGGCCAGCTCGGTCTCCGAGGCCCGCCTCGAGACCGGTGCGGGCGCCGAGACGGTCAGCGACAGCCGTTCGCTGGTCACCTCACCGGTGCTGCTGGCCATCCGGCCAGAGCTCAAAAGTGCCTTAGGCCAGCAGAACTGGGCCTCATTGCCGTCGATGCAGACCAACCCCCGCGCCCTGGACGGTCTGGGCCTGCCCGGCTGGGGATCGTTGCGGTTGGCGCTGCCGCTGTCCGGTGACAGCGATGCGTCCTTCCTTGCGGCGGAGGCGGTCGCCGCGGCATCCGCCCCGGCAGGAGCCCCACCGAGCTCGGGGACGGGCGCGGTGAACTCGTTGATCGCCGGCCAACCGGAGCTGGCGGACAACAAGGCGTCGACCGCGATGGACGCACTGCTGAATGCCGCCGACCCCGCCGCCGCACCGGTCCACGCGGTCGTCACCACCGAGCAACAGCTGTTCCAGCGGGGCGCCGCGCTGCCGGACGCGAAGAGCGTCGTGTCCTCGTGGCTGCCGCCGGGGCCGACCGCGGTCGCCGACTATCCGACGGTCCTGCTGTCCGGCGATTGGCTCTCACAGGAACAGGTGGCGGCGGCCAGCGAGTTCGCGCGGTTCATGCGCGAGCCGGAACAACTGGCGGAGCTGGCCAAGGCCGGCTTCCGCACCGAAGGTGGCAACCCGCCGCAGAGCGACGTCACCAGCTTCGCGCCGCTGTCGGCCCCGTTGTCCGTGGGCGACACCGCGATGCGCGCGACGTTGGCCAATGCGTTGACGGCCCCTGCCGAAAGCCCCGCGGTGACCATCATGCTGGACCAGTCGATGCCGGTCGACGAGGGCGGTAAGTCGCGACTGGCCAACGTGACTGCGGCGCTCAACGCCCGACTGCAGGCGCTGCCACCGACCTCCGCCGTCGGTCTCTGGACATTCGACGGTGTCCAGGGCCGGTCCGAGGTGCCGACGGGCCCGCTGTCGGATGAGGTCGGAGGCAGACCTCGGTCAGCGGCGCTGACCGCCGAACTGGACGGGCAGACCGCGTCGGGCGGCGGGGCCGTCTCGTACACCACGCTGCGGCTGGTCTACGACCAGGCCAAGGCGAATTACCGTCAGGGCCAGAGCAATTCGATCCTCGTCATCACCACCGGGCCGCACACGGACCAGTCGCTGAACGGCGCAGGACTCGAGCAGTTCCTCCGCGGGGCGTTCGACGCCGCCCGTCCGATTGCGGTGAACGTCATCGACTTCGGCTCCGACTCCGATCGCGCCACCTGGGAGTCGGTCGCGCAGATCAGCGGCGGCGGCTATCAGAACCTGGCCAGTTCGACGGGCCCGGAGTTGACGTCGGCGGTGGCGACCTTCCTGGCCTGATCGAGCGCGGGCTGCCGAACGTTCCTTACCAGTCGAATTTTGAGCTGATTCTTCGACCGGTAAGGAACGTTCGGCACTACACTCGGGCTACGCGAACGCCTCCACCGGCGGGCACGAGCACACCAGATTGCGGTCGCCGTACGCGCCGTCGATACGACGAACCGGTGGCCACACCTTGGGCCGGTAGTTCTTGCCGAGCGGATAGGCCGCCTGTTCGCGGGTGTACGGATGGTCCCAGTCGGACACCAGCAGGCACTCCGCGGTGTGCGGCGCGCCGCGCAGCGGATTGTCGTCCACCGGCCAGGTGCCCGCGGCGACCTCGTTGATCTCTCCGCGGATCGCGATCATCGCCTCGCAGAATGCGTCGACCTCGGCAAGGCTCTCGCTTTCGGTCGGCTCGACCATGAGCGTGCCTGCCACCGGGAAACTCATCGTCGGGGCGTGGAAGCCGTAGTCCGCCAGCCGTTTTGCCACATCGTCGACGGTGACGCCGGTCTCCTTGGTGATGGTCCGCAGATCCAGGATGCACTCGTGGGCGACCATGCCGTTCTCGCCGGTGTAGAGCACCGGGTAGTACTCGTCCAGACGGCGGGCGATGTAGTTGGCCGATGCGATCGCGGTCAGCGACGCCGCCCGCAGCCCCCCTGCGCCCATCATCCGGATATAGGCCCAGGTGATCGGCAGGATCGACGCGGACCCGTACGGTGCCGCCGACACGGTGTGCTCCTCGGGTAGCTCGTCGGCCAGCGGATGGCCGGGAAGATACTTCGCCAGGTGCGCGCGCACCGCGACGGGCCCGACGCCGGGGCCGCCGCCACCGTGCGGAATGCAGAACGTCTTGTGCAGATTGAGGTGACTGACGTCGCCGCCGAACCGGCCCGGCCGGGCGAGGCCGACGAGGGCGTTGAGATTGGCTCCGTCGACGTACACCTGCCCGCCGACGTCGTGGACGGCCGCGCAGATGTCGGCGATGTCGTGCTCGTACACGCCGTGGGTGGACGGGTAGGTGATCATCAACGTCGACAACCGATCCGCGTGCTCGATCACCTTGGCGCGCAGGTCATCCAGGTCGACGTCGCCGCCCTTCAGCGCCCGGCACGCCACCACCACGACACGCATACCCACCATCGCGGCCGACGCTGCGTTGGTGCCGTGCGCGCTCGACGGGATCAGACACACGTCGCGATCGGGCTGCCCGCGCTCGGCGTGGTACGCCTGGATCGCCAAAAGGCCGGCGTACTCCCCCTGCGAACCCGCGTTGGGCTGAAGTGACACCGCGTCGTAACCCGTGATGCCTGTCAGCCACATCTCGAGGTCCGCGATCAGCTTGCGCAGGCCGGGCGTGTCGGACGCCGGCGAGAACGGATGCTGGCGGGCGAACTCGGGCCATGTGATCGGCTCCATCTCGGCGGCCGCATTGAGTTTCATGGTGCACGATCCGAGCGGAATCATGCTGCGGTCCAAGGCGATGTCCTTGTCGGCCAGGGACCGCAGATACCGCATCATCTCCGTCTCGGTGCGGTACTTCGTGAACGCCGGATGGGTCAGGAACTCCGACGTGCGGGTCGCGATCGCCGGCCCGTCGAAACCGTCCGACGCAGCGCCGCCGAACGCCGCCACCACGGCCTCGACATGCTGGGCGGAGGTCGCCTCGTCACAGGACATCGACACGTGGTCGTCGTCGACCAGCCACACGTTCACGCCGCGTGCCTTGGCGGCATCGCGAATCTCCGCGGCCCGCCCGGGCACCAGCGCCAGCACCGTGTCGAAGAACGCGTCGTGTACGACCTCCACGCCGCCCGCGGACAATCCCGCCGCCACCGCCCGTGCCCGACCGTGCACCCGCCGCGCGATCGCGGCCAACCCGTCCGCGCCGTGGTAACTCGCGTACATCGCGGACATCACCGCCAGCAGCACCTGGGCGGTGCAGATATTGCTCGTCGCCTTGTCGCGGCGGATGTGCTGTTCGCGGGTCTGCAGCGCCAGTCGGTAGGCCGGTGCGCCGTCGGCGTCGAGCGACACCCCCACCAGGCGGCCCGGCAGTTGTCGGGCGTGCTTGGCGTGTACGGCCAGGTAACCGGCGTGCGGCCCGCCGAATCCCATTGGCACACCAAATCTCTGGGTGCTGCCGAATGCGACGTCGGCTCCGATCTCGCCCGGCGGGGTGATCAGCGTCATGGCGAGAAGGTCGGCGCCGACCGCGACCAGTGCGCCGCGCTCGTGCGCCTGCGTCACCAACCTGCTCCAGTCGACGATCGCGCCCCCGGCACCCGGCAGCTGGACGATAACCCCGAAGAACTCGCCTTCGGGCAGGCCCTGCCGCAGATCGGAGGTGACGATCTCGATACCAAGCGGCTCGGCGCGGGTTGCCAGCACGGCAGCGGTCTGGGGGTAAACGTCGGTGTCGACGGCCAGCCGGTTCGACGGCCCGCGCACCGCCCGGTGCATCAGCGTCATCGCCTCGGCGGCGGCGGTGCCCTCGTCGAGCATCGAGGCGTTGGCGACCTCGAGCCCAGTCAGGTCGCACACCATGGTCTGGAAGTTGAGCAGCGCCTCGAGCCGGCCCTGGCTGATCTCGGGTTGGTAGGGCGTATAGGCGGTGTACCACGCCGGGTTCTCAAGTATGTTGCGACGCAACACCGGTGGGGTCAGCGTGTCGAAGTAGCCTTGACCGATCATCGACACGGCGACCGTGTTGGCGTCGGCGAGCGCGCGCAGCTCGGCCAGTGCTTCGTCTTCGGTGGCCGCCGGCGGGAGCTGATCCAGGCCCGGCGCCACCTGATCTGCGTTCAGCGCGTCGCGGATGCTCGCGGGCAGTGCCTTGTCGGCGAGTTCGTCGAGCGAACCGACGCCGATGGTCTTGAGCATGGTGGCTATGGCGTCGGCGTCAGGTCCGATATGACGGTCGGCGAAGGTGGCTGGGTTGTCGAACTCGGAGTCGAACACTGGCGATTACTCCAGACGGGGTGAAGGCCCCCAATTCGGTCAGAACCGTTGGGTTCCTCTCCCTCTGTCGTCGGTGCCTGAGAGATTCGGCGACTCGCCGGTGAACGCGAGAAACGCCTTTCCCCATGGGCGGGTAAGCCTGGGCCTACCGCTTTCCAGAGGCATCGGGGCCTTGAGCGGTCCGGGGTGCCTGAGAGGTTGACGGAGAGGTGTTGCTCCTTCGGCGTCCGTGACTGGCGGTCACAGAACTCTCCCGCACAAGGGCGATGCGCAGCCGAGTCTACCGGCCGCGTGCTTCCTGAGGCGCTGTCAGCCGATCTTGCGGTCGCGGTGCTTGCGCCGGGACGCCAACTCGTCCTCGGGCGCGAGGATGGATTCGCCACCGTCGGCCCGCTCACCTGGGAAGTCGGCGATGGCGCCGGTCAGTTCGCGCATTGCGCCGGAAACGGCAATACCGAACACGCCCTGGCCGCCCTGCAACAGGTCCACCACTTCTTCGGCCGAGGTGCACTCGTAAACGGTGGTGCCGTCGGAGAACAGCGTGATGTTGGCCAGATCGCGAACACCGCGCTGACGCAGATGATCGACGGCGACCCGGATGTTGTGCAGCGAGATCCCGGTGTCCAGCAACCGCTTGACGATCTTGAGGACCAGGATGTCCTTGAACGAGTACAGCCGCTGGCTACCGGAACCGGCGGCGCTGCGGATGGACGGGACGACCAGCGAGGTCCGGGCCCAGTAGTCCAGCTGGCGGTAGGTGATCCCCGCGATCTGGCACGCGCTGGGACCGCGGTAGCCGACAAGCTCGTCGGGTACGGACTCGTCCGGGAAGAGACCTGCCTGCACGGGTTCGCTGGACATCGTGACTCCCGATTCGGCGGGACCGCTAGCCGAGGACAGGTCCAGCTCCTCTTGACGTGGCGTGTCTCCCACTGTCGAATCCTCTCGCCGGTCGAACTCGCGTCTGTGACCTGCATGGCAGCACGTTTGCCCAAGTCCGAATGTGTCGAGCATACGCTTCCCGCCGAGCCTGCGACTGCCCATCACCAGGTCCGGCCATCAAAGTATGGCTGCCCGATTAAGGGTTGATTGAACCCACGCCGCGTGTCGAGGCCGACGAGACGTTTCCGTGACTAAAGGCCTAGGTGGCCTTGAAGTCATCGGGCGACACGCTGTCGAGGAATTCCTTGAACTTCTCGACCTCGTCCTCGCGCACCGCACCGGCTGCTTCGTCGTCGTTCTCGTCGGGGATCAGCAGGCCGGCCTCGGCGAGCACCGCTTCCTCGACATAGATCGGCACACCGACCCGCAGCGCGATCGCCACCGAATCCGACGGCCGCGCCGACACCTTGATGTCGCGATCGAAGATCAGGTCTGCGTAAAAGGTGCCCTCTTGAAGGCCGACGATGCGAACTTCCTTGAGCGAATGGCCAAGGGCGGCAATGACATCTCGGATCAGATCGTGCGTCAGCGGCCGCGCGGGCTCGACGCCCTGCTGCTCGAGCGCGATTGCCGCGGCCTCGGACTGGCCGATCCAGATCGGCAGGTAGCGGTCACCGTTGGACTCGCGAAGCAGCAGCACCGGCTGGTTCTGAGGCTGCTCAACGCGAATGCCGACCACACGAACCTCACCCATCTGAGTCTGCCCTCCGCATTGAAGAAGCCAGCCAAAAAGCCACGATAGCGAGTCTAATCCTCAGCGATCCAGAACGCCGCGCACCGCCGACTTGATCAGCGACGTGTGCAGCGTGATCGCCAGCGCCGCCACCTCACGTGCCAGATCGTCGGCGCGGTCCCTTGCTCCTGTCTTGCCCGCCTTGACCACTGGTCCGGCGATCTGCGCGATCAGGTCGGACTGACGGTCGGCGGCGGAGCGGAACGCACGCAGGTGTCGCGGCTCGACGCCGTAGTCCGCGAGCGCGCGGGCGCACTGGGCGATCATCACGGAGTGCTCGTCGAAGAAGCCGGCAGGCCCGGTGGTGATCACGCCCGCCTTGACCAGGGCGGTGAGGAGTTCGTCGTCGACCCCGGAGCGGGTGAGCAAGTCCTCGCGCGACAGGCGCACCTTGGTCGGCGCCACCGCCGAGACCCCTGCGCCACCGTCGTCGCCGGCTCGGTCGTCTTCGGACACCGGCACCAAACGTGGTACGCCGTAGGCGGATCCGCTCTGCGGCAGCTCCCCGTCGGGCTGGGCGTCCAGCTGGGCCTTGATGACCTTCAACGGCAGATATTGGTCGCGCTGGGCGGTCAGGATGAACCGCAGTCGAGCGCAGTCATAGGCGGTGAACCGCCGATAACCCGACGCCGCGCGCTCCGGCGTGACCAGTCCTTCGGCCTCCAGAAACCGGATCTTGGAGATGGTCACGTCCGGGAAGTCCGGTCGCAGCAGATCGAGGACCGCTCCGATCGACATCCCAGTCAGCGCGGGGGTGTCGGGGGCGGTCATTTACTCGTCGCGCAAGCGCTCATCGGCCACTAGCCGGCCGTGCCGCTGTCGTCGCCCTTGGGTCCGGTGAGGAACACCAGGCGGAACTTGCCGATCTGCACCTCGTCGCCGTTGGCGAGCACCGCGGAGTCCACGGGTTCGCGGTTGACGTAGGTGCCGTTGAGGCTGCCGACGTCAACGACCTGGAACTCGCTGCTTTCCAGTCGGAACTCGGCGTGACGGCGGCTCACCGTCACATCATCGAGGAAGATGTCGCTATCGGGATGGCGACCCGCCGATGTGGTGGGCTGGTCGAGAAGGAACCGCGAGCCGGCGTTGGGCCCGCGCTTGACGACCAGCAGTGCAGAGCCAACGGGCAGGCCCTCGACCCCCGTGACCGCCCCTTCGGTGCCCGACGCCGCCGGGGCGTCCAATTCGTTGAGGAAGTCCGCGCGGAAAACAGATGTCGTTTCCACGGTGACTTCCTCAGACGTCTGGTCCGCCCCAGAATTCTGGTCCTTGTCCGTCACCCGCTGCTCCTCACTGGCCGCTGTGGCGATATAGGCCGAACCCTCAGTTGAAATTCGTCTGGTGTCGACCGTACCGCGAGGTGGACGTGGTTGTGTCCACCACCGCCGGATCCGCCTCTGGTTGGTATCCGGTATGGAAGAACCCTAACAACACGTCATTCGGTCACCGTGGTGCGGTAGCCGTCGGCGTCGAGCAGTCCGCGCAGCCCCTCCTCCAGCGAAGCGGCCTCGACCTGCAGGTCGAGCAGCCAACCTCCGCCGTAGGGCTCGGAGTTGACGAGCTGCGGGTTGCCCTCCAGATCGCCGTTGACCGCAACGACTTTCGCGGTGACGGGCGCGTAAAGGTCCGACACCGACTTCGTCGATTCCACCTCGCCGAACGACTCACCCGCGGTCACCTCGGTGCCGACGTCAGGCAACTGGACGAAGACCACGTCACCCAGCGCGGACTGTGCGTAGTCGGTGATGCCGACACGGATGGTGTCGTCGCCGGTGCGCTGTACCCACTCGTGTTCCTCGGTGTAGTACAGATCGGCTGGGATTTCGCTCACGGCGCTCCTAGATTTTGCTGACTGCGCACATCTCATTTGACTGGCTGAGCGTATTGGCGAGGTTTCGGTTGCCGCAAGGCAGTGACGTCCACTCGGTCGGACTGCTGCACCTCCATCGTGCCGCCGACGCGCTCGACACTGTCCGTCGCGCCACCGGGAATGTTCATGGCCGCCGCGAGAGTCGGCGGATCGCCAATGGCCCGAACCGAATACGGTGGGTTGAGGGTCACGCTGTCGGCGACCAGCGCGCCGGGAGCGCCGACGACCCAGGTGTCCACACCCACCCGCACGGCTGATCCCCCACCGCGGAGCTCCATGGCCTCGGCTCCCGCGTTGCGCAGCTCGTTGATCACGTCGAGCATGGTCTCGGCGGGCACCCCGGGCGTGGTGTCGGTGATCGTCAGCGTCACGCCGGGCCCGGTCGCGGGCACGGTGCCGATCAGGATCGACAATGCCGCCAAGCGGGCCTGCGCGTTCTCGATCGCCGTCTGATCGCTGGTCCCCGAGGCCTGCAACTGCGCCAAGGTGCGCTGCAGGTCGGTCACTTCGGTGTTCAGCGCCGCCTCGCGTTGCTGCAGCGAGTCCAGGAGAATCAGCAGATCGGCGGGGCGGGCGGTCTCCAGGGCGTCACCGGATTCCGTCTGCCGTACCTGGGTCACGATCGCGATGCCCAACAGGACACACAACAGCACCGCCAATGCGCCGAAGATGATCTGCGACCGCCCGCGCCGCACCGAGCCTGCGACGCCATCGGCGTGCAGCTCGCCGATCTCGGGCGGCGGTGCATCCGGCGGCAGCTCGTGTCGCCCGTGATGGTCGGGTTCTGTTGAGTGCTGCGGCGGCTGGTCAACCATCGCTCATGTCTCGACTCCCGCTCGCTCGTTCCTCGCTGCGATCCTCACTCGCGCTCGTCTTCGGGTGCTCATGCGCCGAACAGTCTGCGCCGCAAGGCGGCTGCATTCCCGAAGATCCGAATACCGAGCACCACGATGATCGCGGTCGACAGCTGCGTGCCGACGCCGAGCTGGTCCCCGACGAAAACGATCAGCGCGGCGACCAACACGTTGAACACGAAGGACACCACGAACACCTTCGAGTCGAAGATGCGTTCCAGATAGGCCCGCAATCCGCCGAACACAGCGTCGAGCGCGGCGACGACAGCGATCGGCAGGTACGGCTGGACGAACTCAGGCACGTCTGGGTGGAACACCAGACCCAGCACGATGCCGATGACGAGTGCGGCGATACCGATCATGTGTCTGACTTCATCTTTTTGTCACTGCCCAATCTGCTTGGCGAAGTTGACATCTCGAACCGGGCTCGCAGGCAGGGTGAGCGCTTCGGACGTGCTCACACTGACACCGACCCCGTATGAGGTCTCCAGAAGCCGAAGACGTTGCAGACCGGGACTGCGCTCGAAGACGTCCTGCATGGCGTGCGGCGGTCCCAGCGCGGAAATGACGTATGGGCTGCTGATCGGTTGATTGTCGACCAGGATGCCGCCGCCCGCCTGCCGGATCGTCACGTTGGGTCCGATGCGGACACCCCCGACCGAGACCGCCTCCGCCCCACTGACCCACAGTGCGTTGACCACCAACTGCAGATCGCGGTCGAGGATCACCTGCTGGGCACCCGGGACGCGCTCCTTGGACACGTCGCTGAGGTCTTCGGAAATACCCGGGTCCGTGACGGTGATCTCCAGACCCGGTCCGATCACCGGGGTGGCCGCCGCGGCGAAGTTCGCCTCATCCAATCGGCCGAGTAGCTGCTGACCGCGCGCATCGCCTTCGAGGCGTTTACGCCGTTCGGCATCCACCTCGGCGGCCAGCGCATCGCGGCGCCCCGCGGCGTCTGTGGTGGCCGCTTCGGACGACCGGACGCTGCCGGACAGCACCTGTTGTGACTCGCGCACGCCCGGTGCCGTCGACCGGGCTTGCGCGACCGCGGCGGCGAAGACCACCGCGATCATCACCGCGCCGGTAATCTGCCACGCCCACGCCTGCCACCACTTCCGGTGCTTTCCCTGCTTTTTCGCGTCGGCCGCCGCCTGGTATCCCGGGTCCAGATGGTCCGAAAGCAGGGATCGCAACAGCGACGGGACCGGAATCAACGTCGGCTTGTGCGCCTCGTGGGCGCTGCGCCCGGCCTCGGGGTCGTAGCCACCAAGGTGGTTCATCGCCATCTTCTGCTCTTCGCGCAAGCGCTCATCGCCATTTCCTGCTCTTCGCGCAAGCGCTCATCGCCCCACCTTGGGCATGTGGCGCATCACCATCCTGACCTGGATCAGATACAGCACACCCGACCACAGGTACATCGCGAGCCCCCAGATCAGGAACGCCCACCCGCACGCGAGAATCACTCGGCTCCACAACGCGTCCCACTGCCCGAGCAGGATCAGTGGCAGCCCGGACATCAGCGCGAAGGTCGCCGCCTTCCCGATGTAGGTGACCGGCAGCGCGGTCAGCCCGCGGCTGCGCAGTACCGGCAGCGTGGCGGCCAGCACAAGGTCACGTCCGATCAGGGTGAGCACGATCCACCAGGGCACCGACCCGTGGATCGCCAGCGCCACCGGAATGGCGAGCATGTAGATGCGGTCGACGGCCGGATCGAGCAGCGCACCCAGTCGCGACGACTGGTTTTCGACCAGCCGCGCGATCTTGCCGTCGGCCCAGTCGGAGAAGCCGCTGAACATGAGCACGCCCACCGCCCACGCGTTGGCGTGCACCACCAGCAGCAGCCAGAGAAAGACCGGCACCAGGATCAGGCGCAGCACGCTGAGCGCGTTGGGCACCGTCAGCACCCGGGATTCTGACGTCAGCGCGGCCGCTGTCTGATGTCGCTGGCCTGGCGGCTCCTCCATGGCGTAAACCTAGCGGAACACCCCGGGCAGACTCAGCGCCGACAACGTGTCGTCGGCGAGCGGGTTGTCGTGCACCATGTACGTCCACGTCGAGGTCGGCCGTGCGAGCTTGGACAGGTCGATGCCCGGTTCGTCCTCGATGGACGGGGCTGTGTCGAATGTCTGTTGCGCCGCCTCGATCGCGTCGGCGGCCAGTGAGGCGAACGCGTCGACGGCCATCCGGTGGAACTCGTCCAGCGGGTTCTGGCGGCCCAGTGCCCGCAGGTGGATGCTCTCCCGGATGTCGGCCAGGTATGCCAGGTGGTCGGCCCAGCCGCGGTCCAGGTGGTACAGCATGATCAGCCGGCAGATCTTCTCGAGCTTCTCCTCGCCGATGTCCTCCACCAGCGCGTCGTAACGATCCGGCGACAGGTTCTGCAACTCTTCGCGGGCGGTCGCGGTGCGCAGCAGCGTGTCGCGGCGCTCCACCAGGATCGCGCGCTGCTGGGCGATCAGTTGGTTGTAGCGCCACGTGTTGGCGTGCACGTCGAGCAGGCGCCCCTCTGCGATGCGCTGCGCGTGGTCGAGCAGGCTGGCCGCCTTGGGATTGATGATGCGGCCGTCGTCGTCGGTCTGCATCGGCAGCTTGCTCGACTCCAGGTGGGCGGCCACGACGTCGTCTTCCCAGCTGGCGAAGAACACCGACGATCCCGGATCGCCCTGTCGACCCGCACGCCCGCGCAGCTGATTGTCCAGCCGCTCGGTGTTGTGGCGTCCGGTGCCGATGACATGCAGTCCGCCGAGTTCGGCGACTGTGTCTGCGGCGGCATCGTCGGTTCTGTCGGATCCACCGAGCCGGATGTCGGTGCCGCGACCGGCCATCTGGGTGGACACCGTCACCGATCCCAGCGCGCCCGCCTCGGCGATGACGGCGGCTTCCTCCGCGTCGTTCTTCGCGTTGAGCACGACTGCCAGCACCCCGGCCTTGACCAGCCGCTCGTGCAGTTCCTCGGATTCGGCGACGTCGCGGGTGCCGACGAGCACCGGCTGACGGGTCTTGTGCACCTCGACGATGTGCTCGACGATCGCGTCGTTCCTGGCGGCGGCCGTGATGTACACCCGGTCTGTCTCGTCCTCGCGAATGTTGGGAGTATTCGGCGGAATTGGTGACACGCCGAGCTTGTAGAACTGGCGCAACTGTTCGCCCGCGGCCAGGGCCGTGCCGGTCATGCCGCACACCGTCGGGTACCGGTCGATCAGGGCCTGCACCGTGATGGTGTCGAGCACCTCGCCGGTCTCGGTGGTCTCGATGCCCTCCTTGGCCTCCACTGCGGCTTGAAGGCCGTCGGGCCAACGCTGCAGCTGGGCGATGCGGCCGCGGGACGCGTTGATGAGGTGCACCGCGTCGTCGCGAACGATGTAGTGCACGTCGCGCTGCAGCAGCACGTGGGCATGCAGTGCGACGTTGACTTCGGTCAAAGTCGAGCCGACGTGCTCCTCGGAGTACAGGTCGATGCCGCCGAGCTTTGCCTCGAGCTTCTGCGCGCCGGTCTCTGTGAGGTGCACGTTGCGGCTGTCGGAGTCGGTGTCGTAGTCCGTGCCCGCAATCAGGTCGCCGACGAGCCGGATGATTTCGACCTTCGGCGTCTCGCGGTGCGTGGTGCCTGCCAGCACCAGCGGCACCAGCGCCTCGTCGACGAGCACCGAGTCGGCCTCGTCGATCAGCGCGACGTCGGGGTTCGGCGACACCAGGTCGTCCACGTCGGTGACCAGTTGGTCGCGCAGTACGTCGAATCCGATCTCGTTGACCGAGCCGTAGGTGACGTTGCACTTGTACGCCGCGCGCCGCTCCTCGGCCGTCGAGTCGGCCGTGACCCAGCCGACTGTCAACCCCAGCGCCTCGATCAGCGGGCCCATCCATTCGGCATCGCGGCGTGCGAGGTAGTCGTTGATGGTGATGACGTGCACGTTGCGGCCGCCGATCGCATAGCCCGCCGCGGCGATCGCACCCGACAGCGTCTTGCCCTCACCGGTGGCCATCTCCACGACGTCGCCTGCCAGCATCCGCAGCGCGCCCTGCAGCTGTACGTCGAACGGCCGCAGCGTGGTGGTCCGTTCGGCGGCTTCTCTGGCGATCGCCAGGAACTGCGGGATGTCGGCGGAATCGGCGAGGCGGCCGAGCTTCAGCAGCTGGGCGGCCTTCAGCAGTTGCTCGTCGTCGAGATCGGCGGCCTTCTGGTCGAACTCCGAGGAGCGGTCGACCTGGGACATCGAACTTGCCTGATCCCGGTCGGTGCTCGCCCCGAGCATCCGCCAGAACCGATTGCTGACACGACCTGAGGTGCGGGTCTTGGTCTTCGCCACAGCTTTACGGTACGCGGCCCGCTTTTCCCGCGAGCGACCGTGTTTGTACGGATTGACGCGGCGTGTCGTGTACAGACGCGGTCGCTCGCGGGAATCAGGCGAGGTTGGAGCGGCGCGGGTAGGCCACCGTCGGGTCGGTCAGCGCGTTGACGACGGCGGGCAGGCCTGCGGAGAACGCGCGCTCGAGGGCGGGCCGCAGGTCGGCCGGCGTCGACACCAGTTCGCCGTGCCCGCCCAACGCGGTGACGACCTCGTCGTAGCGGGTGCCCGGCCGCAGTTCGGCGACCACCGAATAGCCGTACAGCATCTCCATGGGATGTTTCTCCAGGGCCCAGATGCCGTTGTTGCCGATCACCGACACCACGTGAACTCCGTGGCGCACCAACGTGTCCCACTCCATGCCGGAGAACCCGAACGCGCCGTCGCCCTGCAGCAGCACCACCTGTCGGTCGGGCCGGGCCAGTTTGGCGGCCAGCGCGTACCCCGGCCCTGAACCCAGGCAGCCGAACGGGCCGCTGTCCAGCCAGGCGCCCGGCACGTAGCTGTCGATGACCCGACCGGCGTAGGAGCCGAAGTCACCTGCGTCGATAACGACGATCGCGTCGCGGTCCAGCAGCGCGCTCAGTTCGGCGTACACCCGCATCGGGTGCAGCGGCGTGCGGTCGTCGGCCAACTCGGCCGCCTCGCCCGCCCGCGCGGCGATCTCGATGGTGCGCAGATCGGCGATCCAGGCCTCGTGATCGGTCGGGGTCGCGCCCGCCAGCGCCGACAGAATGGTCGTCAGATCGCCGTAGAGCCCGGCCGCGACCTCGCGCGGATGGGGGCGCCCGGGTTCGAAGCGGTCGGCGACGATGAGCTTCGTCTCGGTGCCGAACACGCCGCCGAAGCCGAGCCTGAAGTCCATCGGCACGCCGACGACCACCGCGACATCGGCCTCCCCCAGGGCCTTGGACCGCGCGCGTGAGAACGCGAGGTCGTGGTCGGCCGCTACGGTCCCCCGGGCCATGCCGTTCATCAGCACCGGGATGCGCAACGCCTCAGCCAGATTCAACAGCGCGATCTCTGCGTGTCCCCACCACACGTTGGTGCCTGCCATGATGACGGGCCGTTGGGCTCCGGTGAGCAACCGCACGGCCGCGTCCACGGCGTTGCCGTCGGCGTGGATCACCGTCGGAGGATCTGTCAGCGCGCCGGGCCCGCCGCCGTCATGGGCCTCCCGAATACGTGGTCCATCGGGAAGTCGACGAACGACACCCCTGTCGACGTCCCGTCGGCGCCCGCCGCTGCCCGCAGCGCGTCGTCGATCAGGCCCCCGACGGCGTCGGGCGACTGTGCGGTCGCGGCAAACCGGGTCAGCGGCGCGACGAATGGCACGTGGTCGATCTCCTGCAGCGAACCCTGCCCCCATCGCAGCGCAGGCGCCCGGCCACCGAGGATCACGAGGGGCGACTGATTCTGCTGCGCGGCGGCCATCGCGCTCATGCCGTTGGTGACGCCGGGACCGGCGGTCAGAGCCGCAACCCCCGGCACTCGGGTCACCTTCGACCAGCCCTCGGCCGCGAACGCGGCGGTCTGTTCGTGTCGGGTGTCGATCAGCCGGACGTTCTCGGCGCGGCAACCGTCGTATATCGAGAACAGGTGGCCACCCGAGAGGGTGAAGATCGTGTCTATTCCACTGGCCCGCAGGCGCCGGGCGATCAGGTGTCCCGCGTTGACCGTCGTTATCGGAGCGTCAATGCTCATGGGGGCAGCATAATCAGCGCGTGCCGAAGACCCCGCAGTCGCAAGTGCTCATCGCCGGAGCCGGCCCATCGGCCTCACCGGCGCCATCGAACTGACCCGACGCGGCATCGACTGCCGAATCGTCGATCCGCTGCCGGAGTCGCCGCAGTACGCGAAAGCCGTTGGCGTGCAACCACGTACGCTCGAGGTATTCGAGGCCATGGGCGTACTGCCGCGCATCTTGGACGCGGCCATCCAGATGCACGGCCAGATCGTCTACGTCAACGGTGAGAAGGTCGCTCAGGTCGAGTTCGCCAACCCTCCGACGGGTGCTCAGGGCATGAAGACCGGCATCCAGGACGCGCACAACCTGGCGTGGAAGCTCGCGCTGGCGGTGTCTGGACGCGCGGCGCCGATTCCGCCGACGCCGACGCTCCTAGCAGGTTAGCAAGGTACTTTTCCGGAATGGAGATGTTCACCCCGACACTGGACTGGGGCAACGAGCTCGTCACCTCGCTGATCTGGATTGCCACAGCCTGGGTGATCGCGGCGGTGTGCACCCTGGTGATTTTGGTGCTCGTTGCGCGCTACACGATATGGGGCAAGCAGTACTGGCGCGTCACAAGCGCCTACTTCACTGGACGAGAGAGCATCAAGATCTGGCTCTGGCTGGCCGCGTTGCTGCTTTCCGTGATGATCGGTGTCCGACTCACTGTGCTGTTCAGCTATCAGGGCAACGACATGCTGACCAGCCTGCAGGTCGTCGCCGAAGGGGTCGCCGGTGGCGACGACGCAGTGAGAGAGTCTGGCAAAGACGGCTTCTGGATGTCGTTGGGCATCTTCGCCATTCTGGCCGTGCTGAACGTCGCCAGGATCATGCTCGACCTCTACATGACGCAGCGATTCATGCTGACGTGGCGGGCATGGCTGACCGATCGGCTCACCGGCGACTGGCTCGACGGGAAGGCGTACTACCGGGCGCGCTTCATCGATGACACCATCGACAACCCGGACCAACGGATCCAGACCGACATCGACATTTTCACCGCCGGTGTCGGCCCCCTTCCGAACACCCCCAACAACACCTCGGGCGCCACACTTCTGTTCGGCGCCATCGATTCGATCACGACGGTGATCTCGTTCACCGCAATCCTGTGGAACCTCTCGGGCACGATCACGATGCCCATGGTCGACACCCAACTGCCCAGAGCGATGTTCTGGATCGGGATCCTCTACGTGCTGGTCGCGACTATCGTCGCGTTCTGGATCGGCCGGCCGATCATCACGCTGGCGTTCAACAATGAGAAGTTCAACGCGGCCTTCCGCTATGCGCTGGTACGCCTGCGTGACGCATCGGAGGCCGTCGCCTTCTACCGAGGGGAGATCGCCGAACGCACGGGTTTGCGGCGACTGTTCGCACCGGTCTTGACGAACTACAAGAATTACATCAACAGGATGATCGGGTTCTACGGCTGGAACCTGTCGGTGGACCAGGCCCAGGAGCTCATCCCCTACGTGGTGCAGTTTCCGCGGTTCCTCAGCGGCGAAATCAATCTCGGCGATCTCAACCAAACCGCAGCCGCGTTTCGCAACCTGCTGGACGGACTGTCCTTCTTCCGCAACGTCTACGACAGCTTCGCCGGCTACCGGGCGGCGATCATCCGACTCCATGGCCTCGTCGTCGCGAACGAACAGGCCAGAGAGCTGCCGGAGGTGACCACCACGCCGTGTGTGGACGGCACTGTTCAGCTCGACGATGTCGAGGTTCGCACGCCCGACGGACGGCAACTCATCAATCCGCTCGATCTGCGTCTCGAGGTCGGCGACACATTGGTCGTCACCGGCGCCTCGGGCAGTGGCAAGACCACGCTGTTGCGCAGCCTGGCCGAACTGTGGCCGTTCACGACGGGCACACTGACGCGGCCGTGTGGGCCCAATGAAACGATGTTCCTGTCACAGCTGCCGTATGTGCCTCTGGGCGACCTGCGCGCAGTCGTGACCTACCCGGGCGAAGAAGGCTCCATCGACGACGAAACCCTCCAACGGCACGTTGGTCAAGGTGGCGCTGCCGCATCTTGCCGACCGGCTCGACGAGGTACTGGACTGGGCCAAGGTGCTCTCCCCCGGCGAACAACAGCGGATCGCGTTCGCCCGCATCCTGCTGACGAAACCGAAGGTGGTGTTCCTCGACGAGTCCACGTCAGCGCTCGACGAAGGCCTGGAGTTCATGCTCTACACCTTGGTGCGCACCGAGCTACCGGACACGATTCTGGTCAGCGTCAGCCACCGCAACGACGGTCGAACAGCATCACACGCACGAACTCGAGTTGCTCGGCGGCGGCGAGTGGCGGCTCGGCCGCGTGGAAGACGAACCCGTCCCCGTCTAGTGCGCTGCGGCGTGCGTGCCCCCGCGGCGGCCGAAGAACTGCTGCCGACGTAGTTTGCTGCGTTACCCTGTGACGGGATGCCTTTGGTTTGGGGGTAGCGGTGCCCGAAACGCGCTACGCACGAAGCGGTGAATTCCACATCGCGTTTCAGGTCATGGGCGACGGACCGCTCCCCCTCGTGTACGTGCCCGGCTGGGTCTCGCACCTTGAGGTGGAGCTCGAGAACGGGCTGTCGCGGCGCTTTTATGAGGCACTGGCGACGTTCACCCGGCTGATCCGCTTCGACAAGCGCGGCACCGGCATGTCCGATCGTGCACTCGGGTCGATGTCGTTGGAACAGCGCATGGACGACATCCGCGCGGTGTTGGACGCGGCCGGGGCTGAGCGCACTTCGCTGTTCGGTTACTCGGAGGGCGGAACGATGGCGGCCATGTTCGCCGCGAAGTACCCCGAGCGTGTGGACAAGCTAGTGCTCTTTGCGAGCCATGCGGGCAAGGTAGCAGGCAGCGCGGACTTTCTGTGTGGCTACGAGGCCGAGCCGAAGATCCGCTGGCTCGAGAAGGTCATCGAAACACGCTGGGGTACAGGTGATTCCCTTGAGCATCTTGCCCCGACACTGTGGCGGCACCGGCAAACCGACCGGGCGCGCGCTGGGATGGCGCGATTTGAACGGATGGCGGCCACTCCCGGTGCGGCACTGTCCCTGTTCCGTTCCAACATCGGAAATGATGCCCGCTCGGTCATGCCACAGGTGACGGCCCAGACGCTGGTGTTGCATCGCGAAGGCGACCGCTTTGTTCCGCTCTGCAACGGCGAGCACCTCGCCGCGGCGATCCCCAACGCGCGGCTCGTCGTCATCGAGGGCGATGACCACCTGCCTTACGTAGGTGACGCGGCTACCGTCATCCGCGAAGTCGAACAGTTTCTGGTAGGCACCACCCATCACGCCGAGGTGCTGGAACACCGCAATGTCGCCGCGGGTGACCCGCTGAACCTGCTCACCGCCGCGGAATTGCGGGTCGCTGAATGCGTTGCACAGGGACTCGCCAACCCCGCAATCGCAGAAGCGCTCCACCTGTCCCGCCACACCGTCGAATCGCACCTCAAGCGGATCTACACCAAGCTTGGTATGACGCGCGTCCAGCTCGCCGCGCACATCGCGACGGGAATCACCCGGTAGGCACCCATTGGCCGAGTTCGGGGATGTGCCGCGGCGTTCCACGCTCCGATACTCACTACATGACCATTAGCCACAACCCCCCCGTTGGCGATTACCTGATACTCGAGCCCGACGGCGGCGAGCGGCTGAAGTTCCTGGGCGACAGCACCATGCGGTTGAAGATCGACGGCGGCGACACCGACGACGCACTGTCGTTCTACGAGTACGTCTCCGAGCCCGGTGTTGTCGGACCTCCCCAGCACATCCACCACGGCCACGACGAGACGTTCTACGTCGTCGAGGGCATCTACGAATTCACCTTCGGCACCGAACAGGTGACCGCGGAACCCGGCGCATTTCTGTACGTGCCACGAGGGCGCCCGCACACCTTCCGCAATGCCGGTCACGGCATGGGCCGCATTGTCGGCACCTTCGCGCCTGCGCGGTTCGCCGACTACTTCCGCGAACTGGCCGAGATCATCGAACGCACCGGCGCCCCTCCTGCCCGGGCGGCGTGGATCGAACTCTATAGCCGCTACGACACCGTGTTCCTAGACGAGAATTAGCGCGCGCGCGGCGTGCGTCCCGGCGCGACGGCCGAAGAACGAGCCTTCGCCCAACTGCGTTCCGCTGGCGTAGCCCTTGCCGTCCTGCGCGATGTTCGATGCGCACGCGCCTGCGGCGTAGAGGCCGGGGATGGCACTGCCGTCCTCGCGCAGTACCTGGCCGTCGATGGACACGTCGAGACCGCCCATGGTGAATCCCGAGTACATCGCGACGCCCAGTGAGAGGTCGAATGCGGCCCAGGGGCCGTTGTCCTGTGCGGCAACGTATTCCGGCTGCTTGTGAAAGTCGGGGTCCTCTCCGCGCGCGGCATGCTCGTTGTACCGGTCGAGTGTGGCGGCGAGCCTGCCCTCCGGAATGCCCAGGGCACTTTCCATTTCGGCCACCGTCTCGTAGCCGTCGATGAACTTGATCAACTGCATCTCGGGCATCTGCATGTGCGCCTCGTCGACGATCAGGTACGCCTGCTGGTCGGGTTGCTCAAGCACGTACGCCGACGTGCGCGAATGGTAGGAATCCTCCGCAACGAACCGCTGTCCCTGGTTGTTGACGACGACGCCGGTGAGCAGTATCTCGGGCGGGTAAGCGGCCGCGGTGATGAACAGCCCGTCCAGGTTCGTGGCCACGCCGCCGGCCGAGACGCCGAGTCCGATGCCGAGGCCGTCGTCGTGGGGGTTGCCCAGGATGTAGGGCTCAACCTCGCCGTGGTGTTTGGTGCGTCGTTTGTGCCCCAGCGCCGGGGTGTGCTCGGCGACCATGTCGGCGTTCATCGCGAAACCGCCCGCGGCGATGACGACCGACTTGGCCTTGATCGCGCCGTTCTCACCGAAATGCTTCCAGCGCACTCCGACCACGCCGCCGTCGTCGACGACCAGATTGGTCACCCCGGTCTCGTAGCGGATCTGCACGCCCTGATCGGTGGCCCGTTTGACGAGCAGGTCGATGACCATGGCGGCGCCGCCCAACTCCCCGGGCACCGGCACAGAATGTCCGCGTGGCGCGGGCTTCGCCTGCTCGCAGAACGGCCACACCTTCTCATTACCGGTGTAGGACAGCCCTTCGGTGCCCGGCGGAACCACCACCTTGCCCTTCCAGTAACTGCGTTCGAACTGAAAGCCAAGCGCTTCAAGCCAATTGAAATGCTCGACACTGGCGTCGCAGTAGGCGCGAATCTTGTCGAGGTCTGGCTCCGCCGAGACCGCGACGAGGTACTTGTACATCTCCTCGGCACTGTCTTCGTGGCCGGTGGCCTGCTGCACCGCGGTGCCGCCGCCCAGATAGAAATGGCCACCCGCCATCGCGCTGGTACCGCCCGCCGCGGCCGCCTTCTCCAGCACCAAGACGTTCGCTCCCGCCGCCGCGGCGCTGACCGCTGCGGAACCGCCCGCGATGCCGAACCCGATGACGACGACGTCGACCTCGTCGGACCATGACGTCACGTCGGCCGCGTCGACGGTGTCCGGTATGTCGAGTCCGCTCACTGTTGCTCCTGTTTCACGTAGTCGAAGAATGACTTGATCTCGTCAGGGATGAACGCGATCTCGATGTAAGGCACGCCGGCCTCAGCGGCGGACACGTAGGCGAACCGCATGCCGCCCGGCATGACCCCCTGCGCCGCGACCGCGGCGCCGTTGCGTTCGGCCTCGGTCAGCGCGGCTTCAAACGCGGCGGGATCGTCCGCCTCGATGCAGATGTGATGCAGCCCGGGTCCGGCGGTATCGAGGAACTCGGTGTAGGTGCTGTCGCCTGATACCGGCGCGATCAGTTCGAGTTGCGTGTCACCGGCGTAGCTCAGCGAGATGGTAGCGACGAAATCCGCCGGTCGCCCATGATGGGTGCACATGTCCGGGCCGAAGTGGACGTCGGGCATGCGCACCCACTTCTTGGCGCCCAACAACGTGGTCAGGGCCTTCTCGGTGGCGTCGAGGTCCCGCGTCACCCACGCAATCTGGACAGGTGTCTGGGCATGCATCGCGTCGAGGATATCTCTGGGCCGCCCGGATGGCTAGAACGTGTTCTAGTTTCACGCCTCGCCGAGATACGCCTTGATGCAGTGGTCGGTCTGCGCGCGCGCCCGCGCCTCATCCTCACCTGCCGCGATGTTCGCGGTGAACCACTCCTCGCCGGACTGCGAGAGGAAGCGGCGACCGTCGTCGGTGGCCGTCCACTGCTGGCCGACGGACGGGTCGATCGATTCGCCCGTCGCCACATGCAGCGCCAGCCCGAGCAGCATGGAGTCCCAGCCCATTCCGACGGCGCCGGGGCCGAACTGAAGCCACGTCTCATCGCCCGCCTCAGCGATGTGCTCGACAACCAAGCGCGCCCGGTCCGGGCCGTCACTGCTGACCGTCACGTCGATCCAGCTGACCTTGCCGCCGCTCTCCCAGGTGGCAGTGAAGTTCTTTGGCGGGTCACACGTCAGGACTGTTCCGCCGGCGTGGCCTTTCAACTGATAGGAACCGCCGACCTTCAGGTCGCCCGAGATCGGCAGGAACCATCGCGGTATGCGCTCGACACTGGTCACCGCGTCCCACAGGTCGGCTACGTCGGTGTCGTAGGCCTGACTGATGGTGACAACGTCCGCTTGGCCGGTCTCGATGGTTTTCGTCCCGACCTTCCGCTGCACAGCGTTGATCTGATGGTCGACGTCAACTTCCAGCATCCTGCCTCCCTTGTTTCCTGCGTTGTCGTTTGCCGCGCGCAATCTCCGTCGCCAGGGCGTCGAGGCGCGGTGTCCAGAAGCGGCGGAAGCTGTCGAGCCACTCGTCCACATCGCGCAAGGCCGTGCCGTTCACGGCGTAGAGCCGGCGCTGACCGTCGGGCCGGACCGAGGTGAACCCGTTGTCCCGCAGCACTTTCAGATGCTGCGACACCGCGGGCTGACTGATCGCGAACTCTTTCTGGATCTGCACCCCGATGGCACCCGCCGACATCTCGCCCGCGGCGAGCAGTTCGAGAATGCGCCGTCGCACCGGGTCACCCAGTACGTCGAATGCGTGCACACCTTCAAGCTAAAGCTCCGACTTATATAAGTCAAGGCTAATTGAGATCGACCGGCATCAGCATCGCCGGCACGCGGCCCTGCGGGTGCGGGGCCGAAGGTCCGGCAGGCTGCGCGGGGTGGTGGTCAACCTCGTTGACCGTCGACGGCCGCGACTACCTGCTGTCACCGCGCGGCAACACGCAATGGGTCCGCAACGCGCGGACGGCAGGCGTCGTCGAGATGGGGCCGCGGTGACGCAGTCGGGAAGTCCGCATCGCAGAGGTTGCCGACGACGCCAAGCCGGAGTTGCTGAGGCGGTATCTGGACCGTTGGTTCTGGGAGGTCAAGGGGCACGTCGGCGGACTCACACCCGAGTCGACGGACGCCGACCGGCGCGCGGCCGCTCCGTCGATCCCTGTGTTCGAGCTGCTGCGTTAGGGCGGGAGCCGAAACGGGCTGCGCGAGGCCGAGACTGCCGGATAAGACGCTTAGATGACGCCCTCGCCGGCCTGCTGGCTCGCGATCTGCCACGACACCGCGGCCGGGTACTGCCCCCAGGTGCTGTTGAACATCCCGACGATCGCGGCCCTGCCGTCCGGGGTGACGAAGTACACCGGCCCGCCGGAGTCACCCTTCTGACTCACCACACCGTTGGCCATCGTGAACCAGCCGTTGTACACGGCCTCGATGGTCCCGCAGCTTTCGCCGGTGATCACGCCGAAGTGACAGATCGGCAGCCCGGGCGACGGCACGACCGCGGGATCCGCCACCAGCACCCGGCCGCCGGGCAGGACGTTGTTGACCATGGCGTCGGGGGCCAGGCTGATCGCCTCCCAGTCGGCGATCTGGTGATTGGTGTCGATGGTTGCGCCGTCGGGAGTGTTGTCCCGGAAGGACGCTTGGTTACCAACGAATTGCCCGCCCCTGTCGCGCACCATCCCATCGGCGCGGCAGTGGCCGGCGGTGAAGGCGACGCGCGTCTGCGGGTCGACGAATCCCAGCGTGCAGACATTCGTCCCCTGCAGGATCTCCATCCCCGGGAAGACCACCACACCAGGGTCGGCCTGCGCCGGTGCGCCGGTGAGGGTGAGCGCGACGAGCGGAGCCGCCCCCGCTGCGAGTACGCGAAACCATCGTCGGCGCACTGTCGTCTCCTTGGGTGTCAAGGTGTTTAGGGTACCGGCGTTTTGCGGACCCCACCGGCCGAGCGATGGACCACACAACCACGCCCGACCTGGAGCAACTACACGACAGTCGCACCTACTTGCCCATCGGCCGAGTTGACGGGGACGTTACAAAGACCGATGGCCCGGACCTTTTCGGCCCGGGCCATCAGCATTGGTCGAGTACCACTATGGGATCGTCAGCACCTGGCCCGGGTGGATCAGGTCGGGATTGGCGACTCCGCTGGCGTCGGCGATCACCTGATACTTGCTGCCATCGCCGTAGAAGCGCTCGGAGATCGCCCAGAGAGTGTCACCGGAGACCACCGTGTAGGTCCGGGGAGCCGGCGGCGGGGGCGGCGGTGGCGGCGGTGGCGGCGCCGCTTCGGCCGCGGGAGCGGGAATCGGTTCCTCGGCGGCCGCAGGGGCGACCTCGGGTGCCGCGGCCTCGGAGGCTGCGGCCTCGGGCGCGGGTGGCGGCGGCTCGGAGGTCTCGGTCTTCGTCGACCACGCCGGGCCGCCCTTTGCGTACAGCACCAGGTTGCGGTCGTCCTGCAGCACGAGCTTGACGTCCTTGCTGCCCTTGGTGTCGCTGTGCCACACCGGCTTGTCCGACGCGTAGAGGACGAAGTTGCCGTCCGTCTGCAACTCGGCGCGCTCGACGTTCTGGCCGTCGGTGCCCGACGCCCACACCGCCTTCCCGCGCGCGGCCAGCACGAGGTTGCCGTCCCCCTGCAGCGTCAGCGTGTACGCGCCGTTGCTGGAGGTCAGTGAATTCCCCTTTAGGAGCTTTTGGCCTTCGGTGAGCGTGTCTCCCACGTCGTTCCCCTTTCTCGAAAGCGACTTGAACAGGATGCTGAGCCTACTGACGCGCGGGCGGTTTGGGGTGTCGTTCCGCTCACCGCAAGTTGAAACGTCTGCCGAACGAGAGATTGCCAAAACTCTTCGGTGCGAGGGAATTACGTCGCTGAGCGGCGACAGCATGTTTTGCTGCGGGCGCTGATGCAGGGGTCAGGAGTCGAACCCCAGGCCCAGCGCGTCGAGCGTGCGCAAAAAGATGTTGCGACGTCCCGCCGAGTGATCGGCGCGATCCAGAGACCATCTCGTCGCCTGGATGCCGACGCTGGCGAACGGCTCCGGCGGGAACGGCAACGGACGCTCGCGGACCATCTGCAGCTCGGTGCGCGCGGTGGGGCTGCCCTCGAGCAGGTCCAGACACACGTCGGCGGCGAACCTCGCCGCGCCCACCCCGAGCCCGGTGAACCCGTTGACAAATGCCACCCGGTCGTCGCGGGCCAAACCCCAGTGCGCGCAGAAGCGCGTGTTGGTGTCGATGGCCCCCGCCCACCGGTGGGAGAACCGAACGTCGTCGAGTTGGGGGAACGTGATGAAGAAGTGCGCGGCGAGCCGTCGATAGGTGGCGGGCCGGTCCTCGTAGGCGGCGTCGACCTTGCGCCCGAAGTGATAGACGGCGTCGTAGCCGCCCCACACGATGCGGTTGTCCACAGTCAGCCGGTAGTAGTGAAACTGGTTGGCGCAGTCGCCGACTCCCTGCCTGCCCTGCCAGCCGACCCGGGCCAGCTGGGCATCCGTGAGAGGTTCGGTGGCGAGCACGTAGTCGTACACCGGCACGGTGCGCAGGCGGTTGCGCCGCAGCAGGCTCGGATAGACGTTCGTCGCCAGCACCGCCTGGCGCGCGGTGACGGTCGCGGCGCCGGTGTCCACGCGTAGCGCGAGCCCGCCGGAGTCCAGCCGGCTGGCGTTGGTGCGCTCGTAGATGTGCACGCCTGCGTCCACACATGCGCGGGCGAGTTCAAGCGCCAGCTTGGCGGGATGGACGACTGCGGCCGTGTCCGGGCTGTAAAGCACCCGCCAGGTAGGTCGGCGAGTTCACCTCCGCGCGCACCTGGTCTGTGTCGAGAAGCCGACCTTCTCCCCCGCGTGCGGCGTCGCGCAGCCAGTCGACCTGATGGGGTTCGGTGGCGACCGACAGCATGCCGGTGCGCTGCCACTCCGCGTCCAGCCCGAGGCGCTGGATATCGGACTGCATACCGTCGAGGTTCTGTATGCCCATCTCGTTGAGCGTGTCGATCTCGTTGGGCCAGCGCGATTTTCCGTTCTCGGCGCCGTGCGTCAGGCTCGCGTCGACGAAGCCGCCGTTGCGGCCCGACGCCGCCCACCCGATCCGGTTCGCCTCGATCAGGACGACGGTGCGATCGGGATTGCGTTCGGCGGCGTGCAGTGCCGTCCACAGCCCGGTGTATCCGCCGCCGATGACGAGCAGGTCGCAGGTGATCGGCTCGGTCAGCGTCGGGTGATCAGGCCTTGGGATGTCCAGCCACATCGAGCCGAAGGTGCTTGCCGCAAGCGAACGTTCGATCAACGCGGGGTCGACCGGGGCGTCGAACACCGTCTCCACACCGCGCAGACTACGGGTCGAACGGCGACGGCGCCGAAAAATCAGTTGCCGGGCCAGTGAGGATGGATTCGTGTTGCTGCTGATCTCGGGTGCGAGCGGCGCCGGCAAGACCACGGTGCGCACGACGGTCACTCCGCGCGCCGGGCCCGCCTTCGAGGCCGTGGAGTTGCGCCACCTCGACACCGTCCCGCCGGTTCCGTCGAGTCGAGGCGTCGGCCTAGACGCGAACCTTTGCGGATTCGTCGGCGACGAGGCGGTTCGCGGGTTCCCAGCCCGGCGGCCCGAATGCGTAGCCCCACTTGTCCCGCCATCGCCTCGCGCGGCGCACGTCGCGGAAGATCGAGACGTACTCGTAGGTCTGCAGCGTCCAGATGTTGTAGGTGTCGACCTGCTTGGTCAACCCGTAGTTGGGCCGGACGGTTTCGGCGTGGAAGCTGCCGAAGATCCGGTCCCACAGGATGAAGATGCCGCCGTAGTTCTTGTCCAGGTACTGCTGGTCCATGCCGTGGTGAACACGGTGATGTGACGGCGTGTTGAAGATGAACTCGATTGGCCGCCAGAGCTTTCCGATGCGTTCGGTATGGATCCAGAACTGGTAGACGAGGTTGATCGAGAAGCTGGCGAACACCATCCACGGCGGGACCCCGAACAGTGGCAGCAGCGCCCGCAGGAACACATCGCCGCTGATGTTCCACTTCTGGCGCAGCGCCGTAGCGAAATTGAAGTACTGGCTGGAGTGATGAGCCTGATGCGTGGCCCAGATGAGGCGCACCCGGTGCGCTATCCGGTGATAGAAGTAGTAGAGGACGTCCACCCCGACGATGGCGATCACCCACGTGTACCAGGCGGTGGCAGGCAGGTGCCACGGGGCGACGTAGACGTACAGCGCGGCGTAAGCCAGCAGGGCAGCGGCGTTGAGCACCCCACTGGTCGCGATCGACACCAGGCCCATCTTGATGCTGGCCCACGCGTCGGGTCGCAGGTAGGCGCCCGCGGGAGCGCGCTCCGCCTCGTCGTGCACCAGCTTCCCGGCGCTGACCCACTCGATGATCAGCAGGATCAGAAAGAACGGGATGGCAAATGTCACCGGGTCGTGCATCAGCGGCGGCAGCACGTCGGCCAAATTTGGAGTCCAGGCCCCATTCGCGTCCAAGGTGACACCTCCGCGGCAAAGTTTACGACCTACCGGAAGCTGAGCACCTCATCGCCCCAGGCGGTGCGCAGGTCGTGGTCCAGATCGTCGATCACCCGGTCCTGGGCGTCGATCATGAGCGTCGCCCGGTCTTCCTTGCGGTACGGCCGCCAGGCCGGATCCCCCGGCGGCGCCGACGGCGCGCCGTCGACGGCGAAACTCAGCCAGCGCGCACGCAGCCGCGCCGACACGGTCTTGCCCGCCTTGAGCCCGCCCAGTTTGAACGTCGGGTCCTTGGGTCCGGCAACGAGATTGCCCCACACGTAGGGCAACTCGGTGGCGTGCGCGGCGTCCAGCCGCAGCAGGCGCAACATCGGCGTCGAGAAGTCGAATCGGTACAGGTAGACCGGTGCGACGCCGCGGTGGCCCTCGGCGAACCAGATCGACGGCATCCGGAATCCGATGTCGCGGGCCACTCCCATGCCGATGGTCTTGGGCCGGCCGCGGTATGCGGTTCGGATCTGGGCTTCACTCGGCAGTTGCAGGGCCGGCTGCTCCGCGGCGATTTCGGTGAACATCGCCCGGATCGCCTGCGGCGTGATGGGCATCAACGGCGATTTCATCCAGCGGAACAGCGCGGCCTCGTGCTTGTTGGTGCCGATGATCAACGGGACGGGATGCGTGCGGCCCTCACGGGCCAGTTTCACCGGATGGGCGGGGACGATGTCGCCGTCGATGATCGGGGCGAACGCGAGTGTGCCCGGTGTGCGGCGAGGTACCTCGTCGAAGACGCGCTTGGAGGCGGCGAGGACTGCGTCGATCGGCACGGCGGGTAAGTGCTGGGCCTCGTCGCGTCGCACTCCCAGTGCATCGATGAACTGTTCGGCCACCTTCGCGGCGCGCTCACGGTCGTAGATCGACGTGGCGGGCGAGCTCTGGGCGATCGCCGCGGAGAACAGTCCTGCGGCGGCCGGGCTGGCCAACAACGTGGTGACGATGCCGCCACCCGCCGACTCGCCGAACAACGTCACGCGGTCCGGATCACCGCCGAATCCGGCGATGTTGTCGCGCACCCACTGCAGGGCGAACAACACATCGCGCAGGCCGAGATTGGTGCCGAAAGAGTCGCCGAACGACGACAGATCCAGAAATCCCAGTGCGCCCAGCCGGTAGTTGACGGTGACGATCACTGCGTCGCCGCCGCCCGCGAGCACCCCGCCGTGATACAGCGTCTGCGCCGAGGAGCCCAGAACGTAGGCGCCGCCGTGCACCCACACCATCACAGGCTTGCCGTCCCCCGCGTCGGTGTCTGACGACGCCCAGACATTCAGGGTCAGGCAGTCGTCACCCTGGGGCGCGCCGAGGTCGATCGGGATCCTCGGATCGGTCGGTTGCGGGCAGACTGGTCCCACCCGGGTCGCGTCGGCCGGATCCGACCAGCGCTGCGGCGCCTCGGGGGCCCGCCACCGCAGGTCTCCCACCGGTGCCGCGGCATAGCGAATCCCCTTCCACACCTTGACCGTTCCGTTGTCGACACCTCGGACGGGACCGTATGCGGTGTCGACGACGGGACCGTCGTCTGCGGCGCGCCGCGTGTTGGCCTCCGCCGTCACCGCTTGCCCTGCGCGGCGGCGCGATCGTCGTCGGAGAAGCCCTCGACCCTGCTGGCCGCCGGGGCGGCATTCCTGCGCGCCATGTAGTTCGAGGTGGCGACCCAGGCGCCGGCGACCCCGTCGCCGTCGGCCGCGTACGTCATGGATCGGTCGGCTGCGAAGCCGAGCTGCTGCCCGATCGCGACCGCGTCCATGTTGGCGCCGAGGAACACGAAATCCCACGCATAGTCGCGCTCCTGGCGCCGGATCGCCTTGCCGACCGCCTTGTGCGTCCATTCCCGGCTGGAGTTCTCATGGCCGTCGGTCAGGACGACGACGGTGACCCGACCGGGGCGTTCTTCGTCGGGCAGCGCGGCGAGTTCCGCCCCGACGTCGGTGATGAGCCTGCCGACCGCGTCGTACAACGCCGTCATCCCCCGCGGCTGCAATTCCAGCGGTGGAACATCGCTGACAGGTCGGTTGGCGTACACGACCTCGTACTCCGTATCGAACTGAGCCAACGTCACCCCGATGTCGAGCGACTCCTTGCGCTGTTCGGCGATGAAGGCGTTGAAACCGCCCTCGGTGTCGGTCTTGATCGACTCCATCGACCCGGAGCGGTCGAGCAGAACAGCGATGAGCGCGCGCTGGGGATTCGTCATGGGAACTCCTTAAACCGATGGAAGACAACGAGATCAGGCTACGCGCGGGTACCGACAATCCTTCTGATCAGCCACTTCGCCGTCGGTGAACAGCAAACCCGACAGGAACGCGCGTCGGCGAAGTGGTATATATGGTCGGGTAACTGTCACATCTCTACCGCAGGGGTCGACGCCATGGATTCGCTTCGCAGCCGCATCGTCGAGGACTTCGAGAAGGGGGCGGGTCGTCACGACGACCCGGCGGTCTACGGCGGACCGCCCGGAGATCCCGGCCTGATCGGGCCGGACAGCATCTCGTGGGAGATCAACGCGGACTTGGCCTCCGTCTCGCAGGCGGGGTTGCCCGCGATCGTGCTGGAGATCCTGCATCCCTCTGTCGTCGCCGGTGTGCAGGATCTGTCCAACTATCGGGAGGATCCTTTCCAGCGCGCCCGCGCCACCCTGGGCTACGTGCTGACCACGACTTTCGGCAACACCGAGGCGGCGACGCGCGTCATCGAACGCGTCAAGCACGTGCACTCGTTCGTCACCGGCACCCGCCCCGACGGCGTGCCGTACCGGGCGCTGGATCCGGAGTTGATCGCCTGGGTGCACACCTGCATCCCGTGGATGATTCTGCGAACCTACGAACACACGAAGCGCCCGCTGTCGCAGCGGGAGCAGGACCGTTACCTGGCCGAGCAGGCCGTGATCGGCAGGATGGGCGGCGCCGACTGGGTGCCGACGACCGCCGCCGAACTCGATGACTACGTCGAGTCGATGCGTGCGAAGCTGAACGTCAACGCACAGACGCGCGAATTCATCGACTTCCTGATGACCTCGCCGTTCTTCCCGAACCTGCCCGGACCGGTGGACCGCCAACTCCACCGCTTCACCATCTACGCCGCGATGAGTCGCGCGCCGTTGTGGGCGCGCGAGCTCATCGGATACGACCGCCCGCCCGCACTGACCCGTCGGCTTATGGAGCCCGCATTGCAGTTCGATGCGCGGCGGCTGCGGTGGGCGTTCGGGATGCCGCGGTACGCCCGGCTCGCACGCGAACGTGCTGCGGGCACGCCTATTTCGGCAGGGCGTGGCTCGGAGGTTGCCGCGCGGTGATCGATGCCCAGCTGATCGAGGTCGTCGGCGGCGCTTCGGCGGGCGGCAACATCGACGAGGCCGCGGACCGGACCAGTCAGCGGATTCTCGACGCAGCATTGCAGGAAGCGGCGGCTGTTGGCCTGCAACGGATCACGGTCGAAGACGTGGTCCGTCGCGCGGGGGTTTCACGGATGACCGCCTACCGCCGATATCCCCGTCGCGACGATCTGGTCGAGGCATTGGTTCGTCGGGAGACCCAGCGGTTCCTCGCCGCGGTCGCCGATGCCATCGACACCGTCGAAGATCCGAATGACGGTGTGGCCGTGGCGTTCATCGCCGCGGTCACGTTCGCGCGCGAGCACCCGATGTTGCGCCGCGCGGGACATGTCGAACCCGCCCCGATCGACTCGGCTGAACTGTTGAAGATGGGGTCGGCGTTCATCGCCAACTACATCCACGGCGACGCTCCGGGCAAACCGCCGCAGAAGGTGCGGTGGGTCGCTGACGTCTTCGCCCGGTTGTTCTTCACCTATATCTCGATGCCGCCGACCGATCCCGACTTCGGCGACGACAGCGAACTGCGCCGGTTCGCGCACGAGGTGCTCACGCCCATGGTGGAGCGCGTCGTTTGACGGGCGATGGCATAGCTTGGTCGCGTGCGGAAATGGATGCTGCTCGCCGGCGCCATCGTGATCGAGGTCGCGGCGACGCTGTCTTTGCGGGCGTCTCAAGACCATTCGGCGTGGCTGGTGCTTGTGGCCGTCGGATATGTCGGCGCATTCGTCCTGTTGACGATGGTGTTGCGAACCGGGATGCCCGTCGGGGTGGCCTATGGAATCTGGGGTGCGCTGGGTACCGCGGGCACCGCGGTGCTCGCCGCGCTGCTCTTCGGGGATCCGTTCACCTGGCCGATCGCGGCGGGCATCGGGCTGATCATCGCCGGCGTGCTGCTCGTTGAGATCGGGTCGCACCGTTCGGCCGCGGCCGCCGAGTCGTGATGTGGTGGGCGCTGGCGGGCGCGATCGCATTCGAGGTGTTCGCGACGCTGGGACTCCGCGCTTCCGACGGCTTCCGCAACCGGGCCTGGATCGCACCCATCATCGCGGGTTATCTGGTGTCGTTCTATCTGCTGTGGGTGTCGCTGGCACTGGGCATGCCGGTCGGCATCGCCTACGGCGTGTGGACCGCGTGCGGGGTCGCGTTGGTGGCGATCATCGCCCGTGTCCTGTTCCATGAACCCCTGACGTGGGTGATGGTGCTCGGCATCGGGCTCATCCTGGCCGGTGTCCTCACGATCGAGTTGGTCGGGGTCGCGCACTGAGCGCTCCGGCGAGCACGATCACCGTCAACCCTGCGACGGGGACCGACAGCAGTCCGATCCGCAGGCTGGTCGCGTCGGCGATCGACACCGACGATCAGCGGCGCACCGAAGAAGCCGATCCGCATCAGCCACGTCACGACCGTCAGCCCGCTGCCCGGCCGCAGACCCGGCAGCTGATCGGCGCGGTGCATGGCGGCGGGGATCAGGGTGGCCACCCCGAACCCCGCGGCGGCGAATCCGGCGACAGTGCCTGCTGTAGAGGGAAACGCGAGCGCGGTGCCCATTCCCACCGCGGTGATGAGGCCACCGGTGCGAGCCACCGCGCGTTCACCGAACCTGTCGACAAGGCGGTCCCCGATCAATCGCCCGATGAACATGAACCCGACCAGCGCGACGTAACCGAACACGGCGACCGCGCCGGGAGCGCCGAGGCTGTCACGCAAATACAGTGTCGCCCAGGAACTTCCCGCATCCTCGACGGTAGCGCCTGCAACGGCGATGACCACCAGCGCGAGCAGCGTGGCGTACACCGCCAGACCCGCGACTCCCCCGCTGCCGGTGCGCGCCGACGGACGGCTGTCGTGATCGGGGCCTTTCAACAGGTAGGGGTAGGCGATCAGGACGAGGCCTCCGAATATGACGGCCGCGATCCCCAAATGTGTTGCGCGCGAGATGTGCAGCGCGATCGCCGCCGCGCCCATCAGTCCGCCGAGGATGGCACCGGCGGCCCACACGGCGTGAAACGAGTTGATGATCGACCGGCCGTAGTGGCGTTGCAGTCGCAACCCGTGGGCGTTCTGGGCCACGTCGGTAATCGCGTCCGACGCGCCCGCGACGAAGAGTGCCGCCCCCAGGATCAGCGGCGTGGGGGCGATCCCGGCGACGACGACGAACGCTCCGATGCCGATGGTGCCGACGACAGCCACCCGCGACGAGCGGTATCGCCGGATCAGGGTCGCGGCGGCCAGTCCGGCGACCAGTGCGCCCGCGGAGAACGCGGCGAGCGCCGCACCGTAGACCGCGTTGGACAGCTGCAGATCGGCTTTGATCTCGGGGTAGCGAGGCAGCAGATTGGCGAAGATCGCCCCGTTGCTCAGGAACAGCGCCGCGACCGCGACGCGGGCCCGCCGGTTCTGCGCCACGGCCACGTCGAGCGGTTCGGGCGCCATGTCCCGGACACTACTCAGCTCGTGACGTGGGTCAGCCGCTCGCTGGTCTTCCAGAGGTCGAGCGCCTTATCGCGATCGTAGGAATCGGACGACGACCGGATCGGCCGATTCCCCTCGAAGTACGCGCCGGTGACACCGTCGAATCGGGGATCGGTCACCAGCGCCGCCAGACGCGCACCCGAAGACCTGGTGCTGTTGACGTTCGGCAGGACGCGCAGCATTGGCAACACGTACCGCCACGCCCAGCGCATAATCGGCGAGTAGTCGCGGGCGAGACCGGAACCCGGCATGAGGCCGGGATCGAAGGCGGTGACGGTGACGCCGTCTGCCCCGCCGCCCAACCGCCGATCGAGTTCGTAGGTGAAGAGCACATTGCACAGCTTGGACGTGGTGTACCGGCGGCGGCCGTCGACGGAATCCGACGCGAGCGCGAGATCGCCGGCGGATGTGTAGTTCGGCGATGGCATGCCTGTGTGCTTGGCGGGATCATGGGTGCCGCTGCTGACGACCACGATGCGGGCCGGGCGCGCCACGTCGACGAGCAGGGCCTGTACCAGTGCGAAGTGGCCGAGGTGGTTCACGCCGAACGTCATCTCGACACCGTCGGCGGTCCGCTCGGTGCCCGACACCACCTGAACGCCGGCATTGCAGACGATCGCGTGCAGTGGAGGCAACGCGGCGCTTCGGAAGGTGTCGACGAATGCGCGTACCGACGTCAGTGACGCGAGATCCACCTCGAGCACCGTGCACCGGTCGGCGTGGCCGATTTGCTCGACGGCCTGCGCGCCGCGGGCGGGGTCGCGGACGGCGAGCACAACATGCCAGGACGGATCGTTCGCGAGTATCGCGCGAGCGCATTCCAGCCCGAGGCCTGCGCTGGCTCCGGTGATGATCGCGGTTCGCGGTGAACTAGCGGTCATGTCTCCTCCAACAGGATCGGAATCAAAGCGGTGAGTGTCTGGTGCAGTCGCCGGTACATCCGCTCGACGTCGGTGGTGTCGGGTTCGAGATGGTCGGCGAGGAAGATGCCGTCGGATAGCGCGACCGCGATCGCGGCGACTTCGGAGACGACACGCGCAGCCTTCTGCTTCGGCACGTCGGGGGGCAGCAGCCGTGCAATCGCGTCGCGGAATCGGGTGATCGCCGTTTCACGTACCCGCCGCACGACCTCGGCGACCCCGGGATCATCGCTGCGCTCCAGCGACAGCAGCAGGAACAGCCGAAGGAAGTCGGGGTGGTGCGCCTGTTGGTCCGCCGCGGCGGCCAGCTGCGCTTCGGGGTCGGCCTCGGAGGGGATCGCCGCGAAGTAGCGCTGAGCGCCGCGTTCCATGACGGCGGCGAGCACGCCCTCCTTGGAGCCGAAGTGCCAGTAGATGGAGCTCGGCGGCAGGCCACACGCCTTGCGGATGTCGCTGATCGACGTCGCCGCGAATCCGCGGGTGGCCATCAGCTTCTCCGTCGCGTCGAGGATCAGCTCGCGCGAACTCTCGCCTTGCTGCTGTCTCTTGGTCGGCAGACTCTCTGTAGGGATCATTACAGACAGAGTAACACCGGCACCAACGTGCAGCCAGCGCGAGATTTCGGCGCGGACTCTGTCGCAGAGGGTTCACACCCGCGGCACCGGTGGCAGGCTGAGTCGATGACGATCCACGCCGAGGCGACGGCCGAGGAGTTGATCGGCCTCTTTCCGCCGGGCACCCGACCCGACGACGACGGCACACTCATGGTCGGCGGTTGCCGCCTCGACGAGGTCGCCGAGCGGTTCGGTACCCCGGCGATCGTCGTCTCCGAGGACGCGTTGCGTCAGCGGGCACGCGACTATCTGGCCGCCTTCCGCAGTCGGTGGCCTCGTTGCGATGTGGCCTTCGCGTCGAAGTCGTTCCCGTGCACCGCCGTTCAGCGAGTGATGGTCGAGGAGGGCCTGCACATCGACGTCGCCGGCGGCGGCGAGATCCTGACCGCGCTGAAGGCGGGGGTCGACCCGGCCCGGCTGGTCCTGCACGGCAACGCCAAGTCCGACGAAGAGCTGGTAATGGCCATCGCGAATGGCGTGGGCCTCATCGTGGTCGACAACTTCGACGACATCGACCGGCTCGAGCGCCTCGTGCCGCGGGGCCACGTGCAGCCGTGTCTGGTGCGGGTCATCCCCGGCGTCGAAGCGGCCACTCACGCCTCGCAGGCGACGGGCCACGCGGGCTCCAAGTTCGGCCTAATGCCCGACGATGCCCGTGGAGCGATCGCGCGAATCGAGCGCAGTTCCAAGATCCGGCTCGACGGCGTGCACACCCACGTCGGCTCCCAACTGCTCAACGTCGAGCAACTGGCGGCGGCGGTCGAACCCATCGCCGCGCTGGGCACCTTCGAGGTCTACGACCTCGGCGGCGGCCTCGGTGTGCGCTACACCTACGACGAGCATCCGCCCTCGCTCGACGACTACGCCGACGCGATGGTGACCCAGGCGAAAGCGTTGCTGCCCAAGGACAGTCGCATCATCGTCGAACCCGGCCGCAGCATGGTCGCCAACAGTGCGTGCACGCTGTACCGCGTCACGACGATCAAGCGCGGTGTCGTCACCCACGTCGCGGTGGACGGCGGCATGGGCGACAACCTGGAGGTGTCGCTCACCGGCCAGCGGTTCGAGGCGACGCTCGTGAATCGCGTCGGCGGCGGCGACATGGTCAATGTGGTCGGTCGGCACTGCGAATCGGGCGACCAACTGGTCGACGGCGTCGCCCTGCGCGATCCCTCGGTCGGCGATCTGCTGGCGGTGCCCGTCACCGGCGCCTACTGCTACACGATGTCCAACCAGTACAACGGCGCCCGTCGCGTTCCTGTGGTGTTCACCCGCAACGGCACGGCACGCCTGGTGGTTCGCCGCGACACCTGGGATGACCTGTTGATGCGCGACGTGGACTGAGGGCGGGCAAGATTGACCACATGACCGACCTGCCGGAGTCACTCGTCGAGTTGGCGCGTCGCTACGGCGTCGCAACGGAATACGACGACTGGACCGGGAGGCACGTCACCGTCGCCGAATCCACGCTGGTCGGCGTGCTCGACGCCCTCGGCGTGCCCGCGGCAACGGAGTACCGGCGCGCCGCCGCGCTGGCCGAATACGATCACGATCACTGGTCACGCTCACTTCCCCCGGTGATCGTGGTCCGTTTCGGGGCTACGTCGACGTTCTGGGTGCACGTCACCCACGGCGACCCGGTGCGCCTGTGGATCCGGCTCGAGGGCGGGGGCGTCCGGACCGGTCTGCGTCAACTGGAAAACAACAGGGCCCCTTACGATCTCGACGGCCGACTCGTCGGTGAGGCCAGTTTCGAACTGCCCGCCGACCTGCCGCTGGGGTACCACGAACTGCACCTGCAACTGGGCTCGTCCGACGTCAGTTCACCCATCGTGGTCTCCCCCGCGTCTCTGGACCCGCCGACGGGCAGGACGTGGGGCCTGGCCACCCAGTTGTACAGTGTCCGCTCGCAAAGATCCTGGGGCATAGGCGATTTGACGGACCTCACCGAGCTCGCCGTCTGGTCGGCAGCCCGGCACGGCGCGGGTTTCATCCTCGTCAACCCCTTGCACGCCGCGGCGCCCACCGCGCCGATGGAGCCGTCGCCGTACCTGCCGACGTCGCGACGGTTCGTCAACCCGATTTACCTGCGGGTCGAGGCGATCCCCGAATTCGCCTACGTCGGCCACCGTGGGCGCATCCGCAAGGCGCAGGAGTACGCGCAGACACGTGCGCAGAAATCCCGGCTCATCGATCGTGACGCCGTATGGAAGGTCAAGCGCGCCGCCTTGGAGGCGGTGCACCTCGTTGAGCGCTCGGCGGGCCGAGACCTGGCGTACGCCGCGTTCCGCGAGCGGCAGGGCCGCAGCCTCGACGACTTCGCGACCTGGTGCGCCCTGACCGAGAAGCACGGCGCCGATTGGCATGACTGGCCGGACGAGCTGCGTCATCCCGCGAACCCTGCGGTCGCAGAATTCGCGACCGAACATGGTGACGACGTCGACTTTCATCGTTGGCTGCAGTGGCAACTCGACGATCAGCTCACCGCGGCGCAGGCGACGTCCGTGGCTGCGGGCATGGGGCTGGGGATCATGCACGACCTTGCGGTGGGAGTCGACCCGAACGGGGCCGACGCGTGGGCGCTGCAGGACGTAATGGCACTCGGCGTCACTGCCGGCGCACCGCCCGACGAGTTCAACCAGCTCGGCCAGGACTGGTCACAACCGCCGTGGCGGCCCGACCAGCTCGCGAACCAGGCTTACGAGCCGTTCCGCGCGCTCGTCAACACGCTGTTGCGGCACGCGGGTGGTGTCCGCATCGACCACATCATCGGACTGTTCCGGCTGTGGTGGATTCCGAAGGGGTCTCCGCCGACCGAAGGCACGTACGTGCGGTACGACCACGAAGCGATGATCGGGATCGTCGCGTTGGAGGCGCATCGCGCCGGTGCCGTCGTCGTCGGCGAGGATCTGGGCACCGTCGAGCCCTGGGTGCGGGACTATCTGCGCGAGCGTGGCCTGTTCGGCACCTCGATCCTGTGGTTCGAGCTGGACCGCGACGGTGACGGTGGACCGCTGCACGCCGAGCGGTGGCGGGAGTACTGCCTGTCCTCGGTGACCACCCACGACCTGCCGCCGACCCCGGGCTACCTGGCGGGTGAACACGTCCGCCTGCGCGAGGAACTCGGACTGTTGACCCGGTCGGCCGAGGAGGAACTGGCCGCCGATCGTCGCCAGCAGGCGGCCTGGCTGGACGAACTGCGTCGCGTCGGACTGCTGGGCGGCGATCTGGACGACACCGGCGTCGATCAGGTGGTCAGTGCGCTGTACCGATATCTGGGCCGTACGCCGTCGCGGCTGCTGGCGCTGTCCCTGGCCGACGCTGTCGGCGAGATGCGCACCCAGAATCAGCCGGGCACCACCAACGAGTATCCGAACTGGAGGGTCCCGCTGGCAGGCCCAGACGACAAGAAACTTCTGCTCGAAGGCATTTTCACCGACCCGCGGGCTGCCGCGTTGGCCGCGGTCATGCGGGTCTCGGTGAACCCGCCGATGTAACGCCGAGCGAGCTTTCTGCGGTTTCACAATGGTCACGTCTGCGATATGTTCGCACCGCACCGACTTAGGAGAGATCACGTGAAGAAGCTCGTTGTGCTCAGCGGTGGACTCGTGGCCGTCGGCTCAGCTGCCCTGATCGGCGCGGGCGTGGCCATGTCTCAGCCCCAGATGAACGTGGTCGGCGAGCCGTACCAGAAGGCCCTGCAGATCCTCAAGAGCCAGGGGTACAAGGGATACTTCGGCGGCTCATTCGGCAGTGTGCTGTCGCAGGCGAATTGCCTGGTCGACAGCCAGAAGATGACCTCTGAGGGCCGGATCCTGCTGATGCTGGACTGCAGCCAGAACGCGGCCGACATGCTCGAGGAGATGGGCCCGTCCGGTGGACCGACGGTCGGCGGTAACGGCGTCACGACCGTGACCCCGACGCCGGTGGTACCGATCCAGGGTGCCCCGGGCGCAGGCGCCCCGGCCCTGCCGCCGGGATAGTCCGGGTTACGCCTCGACCATTCGTCGCAGGTTCTTCAGCGTTTCGCCCATGTTCCGCCCGACCTGACGGGCGGCCACGCGGTCTGCGATCAGACCGAGCAGATTGCCTGCGGATTCATACGAGAGCCGGAACGTGACCTTGGTGCGGCCGTCGTCGGTTTCGCGCAGCCGGAACCGGCCGCGCTGCGAGACGCCGGTGATACCGACCCAGGTCAACTCGCGGGGCGGATCGAACTCGACGACCTCGATCACGCCACCGATGGGCACCGACCCGACCTTCCAATGCACGGTGTAGCGCGCACCTTTGTCGGCTGGGCCTTCGGTGAGCGTCTCCCATCGCTCCAGACTGGCCATGAACTCCGGATAGCAGCCTGGATCGCTGACGATCTTCCAGAGAGTGTCGCGATCTACGTCGACGACGCATTGCCGTTGGACCCTCATGGGCTCATCAGACTCGTCTCTTCTTCGCGCAAGCGCTCATCAGCCGATCACCGGGAATCGGCGTTCGGCGGCGAGACTGTCCACCCCGGCCTGCAGGCTTGCTTCAACTTTTTCGTGCACGACGTCGTCGTCGCTGTCGGCGTCGATCGGGTCCTGCACCTCGATAGCGATCTTCGTCGGCAGGGGCAATCGCGGCACCATGTCGCCGACGGCCAGGCCCCACGGCGGCGCCAGCAGGATGGGGACGCTCTTCAGGCGGGCCGTCTTGTCGACCATCAGCAGCTTGGCCAGCCATTGCCCGCGGTTGAGGAACAGCGCCGCCTCCTGGCCGCCGACGCTGGCGATCGGCACGATCGGCACACCGGCCTCGCGAGCGAGCTTCACGTAGCCCTTGCGGCCGCCGAAGTCGACCTCGTGGCGTTTCCACGACGGGCGGAACACTTCGTAGTCGCCGCCCGGGTACACCAGCAACGCCGCACCGGAGTCGAGCGCCAGCTTGGCGTTGTCGTGGTTGGCCGCGACGGTGCCGAACTTGCGCAGCGATCCCAGTCCTGGCATTGACACGACGAGGTTGTGTGCGAGTTGGTAGAACGGCCGCTCGACGCCGAAGTACGAGCAGAACGCGAGCGTGAACACGAAGGTGTCGGGCGGGAGATTGCCCCCGCTGTGGTTGCCGACGAGCAGCACCGGGCCGTCGGTCGGAATGCGCTCGAGGCCACGGACGTCGGCGCGGAAGTACAGCGACGCCAGCAGCCACAGTCCAGGCAACTGCTCGCGGATGTAGTCCGGGTCGCGCTGATCCAGGTCTGCCTTGGGGACACGGGAAGACACCTGATGCTTCGCCCACTCGACAACATCGCCGAACCCCGCCATAGCGGTCGTATTGACACAGGACACCAACCCGAAACTTGAGAGCGGAAAAGAATGCGAGATCGGCGTTCCCACCTACTGGCAGTAGGCTCCGATGAACGACCTTCTCGTCAGGGAGTCCGCTATGGCAGGAGTTCTTCGAATTCGACCACGCGGCGTGCTATCCGAAGCCCGCCGTCGCGGGTGCCCATTCACATCGGAGGGCACAGCAAGGCAGCGGCGCGACCGGCAGGCCGGCCCGGTGACGGCGTCCAGCCGCTCGGCGTCGGTGGGCAGGTGCTGAACGAGCTGATCGGCATCATGCGCGATGAGGTGTCGAAATCCGGACGCGACCCGGATTCGCCGGAACTCTCGCCGGGCCATCTCGTCACGAAGATCGACTCCGAGCGGGCCGAGAAGCTCGCTGCGTTCGGCGCTTCCCGTGTCGTGCTGGCGATGCCCACGACCACCGACATCGACGAAGCCCGTGACATGCTGTCGGTGTGCGCAGACCGGCCGGCGCTGACGCGATGAGCCTGAACACGTCCGACCGGCTGGCGCTGACCGACCTGGTGCACCTCTATGCGTCGGCTGTCGACGACCGTAGGTTTGATGACGTCCTCGAATTATTCACTGAGACAGCCGAACTACGACTACCTGACCCGCCACGGTCGTTGGATCCGGTGCGTCGACAACATGGCCGCGACGGTGTCCGCTCAGCGATGGCGGCGCTGGCGGGGGTGACCCGCACCGAGCACGCGATCGTCGGCGAGGTGTATGCCGCGGGTGACGATGCCGACTACGCGCTGGGCCGCATCACGTGCATCGCTCATCACTGGTCCATCGCCGGCGATCAAATCACCGATCTCGTCTGGCATCTGCGATACGACGACGAGTACATGCGGACGCGGACCGGTTGGCGGATCCACGGCCGCGCACTGACCATCAACGCTATCGAGACACGTCCGGTTCGCCGCCTTCGAGCGCCGCGAGCAGACGGTCAAGCAGCGGCTGCTGGCCCTTCAGCAGCTTCGACCGAGCCGCAGCCACGGAAAACCAACCCACCCGGTCGATTTCGGGAAACTCCCTGACGTTTCCCGAACCCCTGGGCCATTCCAGTTCGAAGGTGTTGGAAAACGTTCCCTCGAGGTCGAGGTCCCCGCGGACGGCGAACGCGGTGATGACCTTGCCGCTGGGCTGTTTGACCGGAGCGAAGTCGATGCGCGGACCTGCGGGCGCCTTCTTGCCGAGTTCCTCTTCGAACTCGCGCTGTGCGACAGTCCAGGGATCTTCGCCCTCCGTGTACTCCCCCTTGGGTATCGACCAGGCGCCGTCGTCCTTGCGCGCCCAGAACGGCCCGCCCGGATGACCGATGAGCACTTCGAGGTTCGCCGTCGACGAAGCGGTACAGCAGTAGACCCGCACTGAGTTTGGGCACCGCGCCAGCCTAGTCACGTGAGGGTGGGAAGCCCGCTAAGGTCAGCAACGTCTCTGGCAGTTGTTTCGCGAGGTCGACAGCGGCAGATTCGGCCGCCTTGAATATGCCGCCGACCCCGCGCTCGACGCACCAACGGAGCTTGTCCAAGCTAGCGCAGTCGCGACACGATGTCGGGTTCGTACAGTTCTCCGACGTGGCATCGCTCCTTCGAACCGGACGCCTCCAGGATGCCGTTGACAGCGCGACGGGCGGCCTCGTTGGCCGCCTCCATCGTGGCGAGGTCGGTATTGGTCTGCACGAAATCTGCGGCCAGGAAGAAGTTCGGGATCTTCGTGACGGCTTCCGGACGGTCCGTCCACGATCCCGCGGTATTGACCAGCAGCGGCTCGGCGTTGGTCACGTTGCTCGGGTTCGGGAACTCGATTGCGGGATCGAGGAACTTGTACAGAACGTTCACCGTATCCAGGGACCCGTCGTCGATGTGATCGAGGATCTGGCCCCACACCTCGGTGAAGATCTCTTCCTGCGAACACTCCATCGCACTCTTGCCCGTGCGGCGGCCGGGTGTGTACCAGTCCGCGACATCGACCGAGATGATCCCTTTGACTTTGCCGTCGCCGCGTTTCGAGAGGTCCACGCTGGGCCAGAACTGCTTCTGGGAGATCGCCGTCAGCGCCCACTCGGAGTCGATGAAGAGGGCATGGCCGCGCTGCAGGCGCACGTCGGTATCGAGGTAGAAAATGACGCCGTTCATCCACCGCGTGATCAGCCGTTTGAGGCCGGACAGCCGCGGCTCCGCGGCGCGTAACGCAGGAGTGACCAGCGGGTCGAGCCGTTCGACCGGCATCGCTGCCACGTAGTAGTTGGCTGTGATCGTCTCCTTCGGACCGTACTTAGACGTTGTGGTCTCGATCGGATCCGTTGGCCGGGTGCGGTTCTCGGTGCGTTTTACCTTGATGTGTTTTACCTCGGCGACGACGACCTCGGTGATGAGTCCGTTCTGGCAGCGGATGTCGGTCACTGCTCGGTTCGGGTGAAACGTCACGTTGCGCGGAGCCGCCTTTGAGATAGTCGACCCAGGGATCGATCCACACCTCGCTGGTCGGGCCGTCGAGCACCCTGTCGACGTGTTTTTCGACCTTGGCCATATCGAAGATGATCTGCCAGGTGATCGACCCGCCTGTTCGCGCGGACATCTCCTTGGCCTGTGCAGCGACCAGCGTTCGTGTCATCCCGTCGGCGAGGAACTTCTGGTACTTCTCCGACCGCTTCTCGGCGCCGATGAAATCCCACCAGCTCGACAACTCCCACTGCTGCTTTCGGCGTTCGTCGCACGACAGCAGCAGTGTGAGCATCCGCTGCATGAAGTACGTCACCTCCACCGGCGAAATCCGCAGCTGAAATGCGAAGTCCCACATAAACTGCGCAAAGACGGCGAGGTCCGGAATCGTGTCCGGAAAATCCGCAGGGGCGATCAGTTCGTTGCGCTTACCCGCCTGAGCCATCAGGATGTGGGTTGCGGGCACCAGGTGGTCCGCTACCATCTTGCCCGGCCCGGACGGGATGTGTTCCATCGTGTCGGTGATGTGTTGGTAGAAGCCGGGAAGAACCGGAATCCGTGTTCGCCCGGCAATGCCCGCCGCCCGCCAGTGGCAGTGCCGGGGGCATCCATCGAGCGAGCCTTGCCGCCGAACGAATCTCGCAATTCGTAAACGTCCACTTTGAAACCACGCTCGGCGAGTTCGTGCGCGGCACTCAGGCCGCCGACTCCGCCCCCCAGAATCGCCACAGAATCCATCGGCGACACGTTACCGGCAACGGTCAGTACTTGCGGTCTCCTTCACTGCTGTCGAAGAAGACCCAGTCGCCGTCGTCTGACTTGACCTCCATCCGCCACCCGAGTTCGGGATCCGCCTTTTGGTCGACGAACCACGCATGGGCGTCGCCGGCACTCTCGATGTCCTTGGTGTCGGCGACCTCGCCCTTGGGATTCAACACACGATATGTAGCCATGGCGGTAGCGTTCCCGCGGGCCGAGTTTCCCATCAGTCCGGGTTGGGCATCGGGATGCCTTCGCTGGCGGAGAACCGCGCGTCCTCCCGCGTCGACAGCCCGAACGAGACGACCGATCGATCGAAGAACACATCGGTCAGATACGCCAGCGACACCGCCCATCGGTTGACGAATCTCGGGATGGCATAGATGTGGTAGGCGCGGGTCACGACCTTGGCCGGGAAGCCCGACAATTGCACGTTGAGCGGGTTGGCGACCGCATAGCGCGGTCCGAGATCGACGACCAGTCCCATATTGCGGTGCTTGTACGCCTTCGCCTTCCCGTAGCCGAGGCTGGCGGCGACGTTGCGGGCCAACACTTTTCCCTGTCGCGTCGCATGCTGCGCCGTCGGCGGGGTGATCTTGCCCGGCTGCGTCACGTCCGGGACCGCGGCCGCGTCACCCGCGCCGAACACCTCGGGGTGTCCGGGGACCTGCAACTCCGTGGTGACCTTCAAGCGTCCCCGCTCGGTGGGCAGTCCCAGCTTCTCGATGAGCGGCGCGCCGGTGACGCCGGTGACCCATGCGACGGTGTGCGTGCGAATCAGCGAGTCATCGCTGAGCACAACGTGTTCGGCGTGGACTTCGGCGAGTGTGACTCCGAGCCGCACGTCGATGCCCCGCGCCTTGAGCACCCGCTGCGCCGCAGCGCCGAGCTTTTCACCCACTTCGGGCATCACCTGCTCAGCCAGGTCCAGCAGGACGAGCTTCACCTCGGACGGATCGAAGCCCATCTGCTTGGCCGCGGAATCGGCGAGCGCCCTGAGTTGCACGGCCAGCTCGGTACCTGAGTACGACGCGCCGACCACCACGATCGTCCTGCCGCGCCGCCGCCCGTCCGGGATCGTCGTCGACATCGGCCAGCTCGAGTTGTTCGAGCACGTGGTCACGCAGGTACAGCGCCTCGGCGGTCGACTTGAGGCCGCGCGCGTGTTCGGCGAGGCCGGGAATGTCGAACAGCCGGGTAACCGAGCCCGGCGTCAGCACCAGCCGATCCCAGGAAAGAAGTCGAGAGCGCTCTTCGGGGTCGGTGAACGTGACCGTCCGGTTGTCGAAGTCGACACCGTCGACCCTGCCGCGGATCGCCTGCACGCCCTGCAGGGCGTTGGCCAGCGGAATGGCGACGAATCGTGCGTCAACCAGGCCGCCCGCGACGTCGGGCAGCAGCGGCGTGTACAGCATGTAATCGACCGGCGAGATGATCGAGATGTCGACCGAAGCGTTGTGCCTACGCATCTTTCGTGCCAGCTGACGGGCGCATTCGAAGCCGGTGAACCCGCTGCCGACGACGACCACAGAAGTCATCGATGCCACTTTACGGAAGGCGGATCGCGTGCCGCAGCGCAACGCGGCCCGCCGCTGCAACGGTGTATTCACCCGAGGCGCGTTTCACTTCGGAGCGCGGATGGCGGATGCTGGTCGTCATGAACCGTCCGCTCCGCCGGTTCGATCCCTTCCGGCCGATCGACATGCTGACGTCGCTGTGGTCCTCCGCTGCCGTGGCCCCGGTCAGCAGCGGCGCTGCCGCGGCCTACCGGACGTTGTTCACGACCGTGCGCAGACTGGTGGTCGGCCGACGCCTCACGATGCGACTCGACGACGGCGTGCTCACACTGACCGTCACGGAGCTCGACTCCAGGCTCGACGTGCGCGGCCTTTCGGTAGGTCAACTCAACGACGTCCGCATCGCGGCAAGCGATATCCGTTGGGAGGACAAGCATTTCGACCGCGCGACGGTGATGCTGCACAACGTGCACATGCGGCCGACGGCTCCCCCGGTGCTGGTGGCCGCTCCGGTGGAACTCACGGTAGAGGTGCCGGCCGCCGCGCTCGACGACCTGTTCCGGTGGGCGGCGCCGCGGTTGTCCGGTCAGGTCGACGGCGACGGGATCGCCCGGCTGCGGCTGGCGCGCCGCCCGATGCTCGGACACATCGAGGTCGACGCCCGCCTGGACGGGTCGACGCTGTGGCTGCGGCCGCGTGGACTCGTCATGGGCCGATCCCGGTGGAGCCTGCCCGCACGGACACCGGCCTATCCGGTGCGACTTCCGGAGTTGCCCCATGGACTGAGGCTGACCGGTGTCAGCTTCGCCCCCGACGTCGTGTGCCTTTCGGCGGAAGTGTCGGAATGGCAGATGGACATGCCGCGCAAGCGACTGGAGGACATCCTCGGCCAACTCAGCGTGGCCGGAGTGCCGCTGAACCTGACGCGATTGACCCGCCTTCTCTAGGCAGCCGAAGGTGGCGTCCGCTCTTCGCCGCTAGAGTTCGGGTGTGCCTCGGTACTCCCGATATGTCGCAATCGGCGATAGCCAGACGGAGGGCCTCTGGGACGGCGACGATTCAGACGGGCTTACCGGTTACGCCGATCGACTCGCCATGATCATCGACTCCCACTACCCCGGATTGGCATATGCCAACCTCGCCGTCCGCGGCCGACGCATCGTCGACCTGCTGGTCGGGCAGTTGCCGCACGCGTTGGCCATGCGTCCGGATCTGATCACGGTGTGCATCGGGATGAACGACGTGACCCGGCCCGGACCGTTTTTCGATCGTGCTCTCGCCGATCTCGACGCGCTGCACACGCGGCTGGCCCAATCGGGTGCCGCGGTTGTGACGACAACCTTTCCGGATCTCGCGCAAATCCTGCCCATCGGACGCGTTCTCGTCTCACGGGTCGAACAGATCAACGGTGAAATCAGGACGGCCGCCGCCCGGCACGGATTCCGGCTCGTCGACCTCTACGACGCGCCGTCGATGGTGGACCCGGAGATTTGGAGCCGGGATCGCATCCATGGATCGACCAAGGGCCACATCCTGTTCGCCGCCGCAGCAGCCGAGGCGCTTGGTCTTCCTGGTAGCAATCATGATTGGGCGCAAGGCGATGGCGCGGTGCACCCGTCGCTGCGGTCTCGCGCACACTCACAGGTGCTGTGGACGCAGAACATGCTCATGCCGTGGCTGTGGCGTCACGTCCGTGGCCGGTCTGAGGGAGACGGCCGAAGCCCCAAACGGCCGCGCCTGGCGGCCGTCGTCACCTAGAAGCCCAGAATCGACAGCGGGATCGGCAGTGAATCGAGCGAGCCGCCGGATCCGATGGACGACATCATCGCCGGGCAGAACATCGAGATCGCGACGCCGGTGAACATGGTCGCCGGTCCGAGTGACATCCCGCCCGCCTCCGCGACCTTGCTGGTCACGTCGGCGGCCGTCTGACCGGGGTCCGCGAGCATCGGGCAGACCTGCTGACCCAGTGCCGTAGCGCCACCCGGATCCATCGCGGTGACACCGGCGTCCGTCAGTGCCGACAGGAAGGCGTCGTCGACCGGCTCGGCCTGTGCCGGGGAGGCCGCGACGGCGGCAGCGGTGAGTAGTCCGGCGGACAGCGCGAGGGCCGTGGTGAGTCTGCGGTGCACCGGGAGATCGTACGTGGCAGAGCGTCAGATGCCAGACCAGGCTCCGTCGATGCTGTCCGCGACGTCGATGATCTTCGCCTTCTGCGAGGCCGGGCTGTCGATCTCACCGGCGACGTGTGCCGCGATGAACCGCTTGATCTCGGCGTCGATGCCCCCGATTATCCGCACCACTTCACCGCGCAGCGACTTCGACGTGACGTGGATGGAGATGTCGGACGCTCGCGGCTTCTCCACATCGAGGATCAGGAGCAGCGGTGCGGCGGCACGCGCAGTCGCACGCAGCGCGATTTCGCCGAAAACCATGAATTTCGGCTTGTCGATCCGCAGGTCGACGACCAGGTCGATCTCCAACGGGATCCGGATGGCGAAGGTGATCAGCTCACCGACGTCGCGGGTCAGACGCGGCTCCTGAATCCTGACCTTGGCAGTCACCTTGGCGACCTTGCCCGGGCCCTGCGCCATCGGACCCATCTCGAATTCGTCACCGGCGATGGCGGCGATCGCACCGCCGACACGATCTTCGGTCACGGCGATCTCGAAGAACTGGCGACCGAATTGCTCGTAGGTCATTTCGTCGTCGACGGGCATGGTGCTCATACCGTCTCACGTCTGGCCGTCGCGCAGCGTCCAACGCGACCGAATCGAGACAACACCGCTGTTAGCGGCTGCCTTCACTGCGAGCTTCGGCTCCCGACTCGCCTGTATCGAGGGCATCATCGGAGGCCGTCCGACCGACATAGGTGCCGTCGTCGTCGCCCTCTTTGCCCGCCCGCGATGCGGCGACGTGGTCGTCGTCGTCGACGTCGGTTTCGGACTTGTTGTCTTCACGCGGGCTCATGCGCACGGTTTACCCGGCGTCGACGTGCTCAAACGATTGGTCTGCGGCCGATCGGCCCGGTACCAGCCTGAGCGCGAGGAGGCCGAGAATGACGACCGCCACCGCCGGGACGCCGTAGAGCACGACGCCCATGGCCAAGCTGGTGGCCGTGCCGCCGAGGGCGGAGGCCACCACGAACACCGAGGACACCCAGCTGACAACGACGGTGATGGCCATGATGACCACCGCCACGGCGACACTGCGGCCCGCGCCGTAATGGCGGTAACCAGTCGCCGCGAGCACCACGGCGGGGGGAATTCCGAGAATCGCGGCGGCCAGCCAGGTGCCCTCGAGCGTCGCGATCTGGCCGATCGCGGGAAGTATGAGGCAGGCCGCCAACACCGCGGCCACGAAAACACCGACCGTCGCGACTTTCCGTGCGGTAGTCATGTCCTGCGGTTGCCCCGGGCCCGGGGCAGCGAAACCTGGGGCGGGATCAGCCGTCTGCTGTGTTCTCCGTGAAGTATCGAATCCTGCGGATCGCGAACGGCTTCGCCGCCACCTCGGCGATGAGCACGTCGCGGTGCCCGTCGCGGTCCATTCCGACGACCACGCTGTATCCCGCCGCGATCATCTTGCGGGGACGGGCGGTGGCGATGCGGGACAGCAGCTCTGCGGTGCTCAACGGCAGGTCGTCGCCGCTCGTCACCAGCGCGCCTTTGCCGAGCCAGCGCCGCACCGCGACCTCGTTACCGGCCCGCGCGTCGTTCAGGAACTCGCGGATCCGCCGCTTGCCCTGCGGCCCCATTCCGCGGAAGCCGCTGAGGAATCCCAGGGCGCCGATGATGCCTTGGTTGGTCAGCAGCCCTTTCGACAGTTCAACGCTGGGGGGCACCGACCGGAGACCACTGCGCAATAACTGTCCGGCCAACGCGGGCAGCTCCCAAAAGGCGTACAACTCAGCGATTTTGAACTCGTCACCGTCGGCTTTCAGGTTGTAGCGAAGGTAGGCGGGAAATCGCATCGTTAATCCCGCGGCCGTTACCTCGAGCTCGAGATCCCGGATCACGGTGGGGCCCACGATGATGTCGACGTCGCGGTGCATCGTGATGTCGCGTGGGCCGATGAAGGTGTCATAGAAGCGCGTGATCGCCGTATGCCCGCGGTGCGGTTGGGAACCCACGGGATCCTCGATGCGCCCGTCGTGGCTGAAGGCGCCGATCCAGCCATCCCGGTCGTGCACGCTGAAAGCTGCCGGAGATCGCTCGACGGCCGCCAGCGCCTCCGCCCGGGAGATGCCCATAAGGGGTCCTACCACGCCAGTCGGCCTAAGTCGACTACTTCGCCACCTGCAGGCACACTGGGATTACCGCCGTGCAGCGGCGCATGGGCATGAGGAGGATCCACAATGAGCAGCAACGGGCCTTTCGGGTTCGATCCCGAGGAGTTCGACCGCGTCGTCCGCGAGGCCGGAGAAGGGCTGCGCGACGCGCTGGACGGCGTGGGCAAGTTCTTCAGCACGTCCGGCGAACGCGCAGGTTGGGCCAATCTCGTCGACGAGTTCACCCGGTATTCGCGGCCGAAAAGGGAGCCGGAGACCACGGGCGAGACCGGCGACGGCGTATGGGCGATCTATACCGTCGACAGCGACGGCGGTGCCCATATCGAGCAGGTCTATCCGACCGAGCTGGACGCGCTTCGCGCCAACAAGAACAACACGGACGCGAGCCGAAAGGTGCGGTTCCTGCCCTACGGCATCGCGGTCAGCGTGCTCGACGCGTCTGCTTCGCCTACGGAAGACGCTTCGCCTACGGAAGACGCCTAGCCACCGAAGTGGCGGCGGATACCCGCCAACATCACGGTGTGCGCCGCGACCGCCTCGCGGACGGTGATCGCGGCGAGCAAGCGAGGCGCTTCGATCGTCAGGCGTTCGACGACCCGGGTCCCCGCGCCGACGGAATCGAATGACACGACGCCGTAGAGGCGGACGCCGGGAAACTGGCGCGCTTCGGTGATCACATCGCCTGCCGTCGGCACCGTCAGGTGCGCCGTATAACTCGTCGGCACGGTCAACGGGCCGAGGGGAATTCGGTCTTTCACGCGGTAACTCTGGTGATATCCGTCCGCCAGTTCGGTACGCGCAGTGACGCGTACCGAGACCACGAGCGGATGAACGGCCTTGATGTTGTCGAGGTCGGTGTAGAACGCGCGAACGTCGTCCGGCGACGCGGGTACGTCCTCGGACAGCACCCGCTCTGCGCGCGTGACCAGCCAGCCGCGCGAATTCGATTGCCGCAAGTCAGGTTCGGGCCGTGTCAGTGACGCCGAGCGTCCTCTGGATGTCGGGCTTCATCTGCTGCAGTTGCTGTCCCGCGTAACCCCAGCTGTGGATCCCGGCGGGGAAGTTGAAGACGCCGTTGCTCCCACCCCCGGCGACATAGGCGTCGACGAAGGTGTGATTGGACTCGACCGCGAACCCCTCCAGGAATCCCAGGCCGGCGATGGGGGCGTCCGGGCTCGCCAGTGCAGGGTCAGTCGGGGTGCCGTTCCCGCAGTAGACCCAGATACGTGTGGCGTTGGCTGCGAGCCTGCCCGCTTGGACGGTGGGGTCATTGCGCGCCCAGGCCGGGTCGCCGGACGGACCCCACATGGCTTCTGGATTGAAGCCGCCGTTCCACATCATGGCCGTGCTGACCTGGCCCGGCTGTGCGGACAGGTTCAGAAAGCCCGACAGCGATCCCGCAAATCTGAACTGCTGCGGGTGATATGCGGCCAGGATCAGCGCCGAGGAACCCCCCATCGAGAATCCGACGACTGCGTTGTCGGTCTGTCGCACTTTCCTGTTCGCCGCGAGCCAGGCCGGAAGTTCTTGCGTCAGGAAGGTTTCCCATTTGTAGGTGGACGTCTGTCCGTTGCCGGCGGCGGGCCCGTACCAGTCGCTGTAGAAGCTCGACTTGCCACCGACCGGCATGACCACCGACAGCCCGGAGTCGCTGTACCAGTCGAACGCCGCGGTGTTGATGTCCCAGCCGTTGAAGTCCTCCCCCGCCTCCATGCTGTCGAGGAGGTAGAGGGCGGGGGTGTCGGCACCGCCGGACAGAAACTCGACACGGACGTTGCGGCCCATCCCCGCCGACGGAACCTCGAGTTGTTCGACCGGCAGATTCGGAGCCGAAAACGCCGCGGCCGCCGCGGAGCCACCCACCACGTCGACAAGACCCGGCAGGAGTACGGCCGCCACCGTTGCGATCGCCAGGCGCGTGAAGCGGCAGGCTGAACTCGTCCCCGCGAGCGCCATCGATGACCCTCCATCGCATCTTCGGCCCCGACCTGCCGCGGACGATACGCCGGCCACAGCGTTCACCAGCGGCTTTTGACATACCGGGGCTATCATCATAAAAATAAGCAGATGGTCAACCAGCCCACGACCCAGGACGAGTGATGGACCGCGACCTGCTCATCGACCTCACCCGCCGCGCGTTGAAGCTCGCACGGGACAAGACGACCGATCTCGTGCCGTCGGAATGCTCCGTCGCTGCGGACACGTATACGTCGGCCGAGCGCCACGCGCAGGACACGGCAATGCTGTTGGCCAGTCCTCAGTTGGTCGGCTATGTCTCGGAACTGCCGCGACCGGGCACGTACTGCACCAAGACCGTGATGGGCCGGTCGATCCTGATGACGCGTGCCGCCGACGGGGCCGTGCGTGCGTTCGACAACGTCTGCCTGCACCGCCAGTCGCGCATCGCCGACGGCTGCGGCACCGCCCGCCGGCTCGCGTGTCCGTATCACTCGTGGACCTACGACCTCAGCGGCGGTCTGGTCGGCGTGCCGGGCAAGGAGGGCTTTCCCGAAGCATCCTCGGGCACAGCGCGATTGACCGAGTTGCCTGCGACCGAATGCGCAGGCTTTCTGTGGATCTCGCTCGACCGGGACGCGACGCTGGACATCCCCGGCTTCCTCGGGCCTCTTGCAGAGGAACTGGACTCCTGGGGCATCGGTCGGTGGTCGCCGTTGGGAGAGAAGGTGCTTGACTGCCCGATCAACTGGAAGCTGGCGATCGACACATTCGCGGAGAACTACCACTTCGCGACCGTGCACAAGGCCACGTTCGCGACGATCGCCCGCAGTAACTGCACGGTGTTCGACTCCTTCGGTCCACACCACCGACTGGTGTTCCCGCTCAACACAATTCTCGACCTCGAGGATGTTCCCGAGGAACAGTGGGAGCCCTTGCAGAGCATGGTCGTCATCTACGCGCTGTTCCCGAACATCGTGCTGTCCTGCACGATCGCCAACGGCGAACTGTTCCGCGTCTACCCCGCAGACGTGGCGGGCCGGTCGATCACGGTGCACCAGAATTCGACGCCGCTCGATATGTCCGACGAATCCACGGCCGCGGGTGCCGCGGCGGTCTTCGACTACGCACACTCGACGGTCCGCGACGAGGACTACGCGCTCGTCGCCGGTCTACAGGCCAACCTGCAGTCCGGAGTGCGGCCGCACCTGGTCTTCGGCCGCAACGAACCGGGCCTGCACCACCGCCACACGACGTGGGATCAGGCGATCGAACGCCGAAACTGAGGTTGTGCTCGATATTTCGCCGAAAGTTCGCACACAAGCTCAGTTTCGGCCCGCATTCAATCCTTGGACAGCGCCACGATGAGATCGTCGACGAGCTGCGTTATCCCGGACCCGGACGGCAGGATCTCGTCACGCAGGTGTGCCACGGCTTCATCGCGACGCCCGCTGTCGACCAGTCCCCGCAGCTTTGCAACGCGCGCTTCACCCACGACGCTGGCCAGCACATCGACCAACTCCCAATCGCGGTACAGCGCCAGAGATCTCTCGTAGAACGCGAAGCCGCTGACCGGCTCTCCGCGCAGCGTCCCACGATAGTGAAATGGGCCCTCCATGTATTCCAGGGGCAGGCCGTGTCCGGGCGCGGGCACCAATGGTTCGCCGGTCAGGTCGAGGTCCAGCTTGCGGGACGTCAGCCGGTGCCGGTCGGGCATGTATCTCGCGGCTGCGGGCGGCCGGTACAAGGTTCGCACCGCTTCGGGCCACCGCACGTAGCTGTCGACGGACACCTCGATGTCGTCCGCATACTCGGGGTCGGCGCCGGGCTCAGGCGAACTCGTGGTGGCACCCGAAAAGGGTTGCAGTGCATTGCGATCGGTACGGTCAAACTGCCGCCAGACGCTCAGGTCCACGCCATTGTCGAGATTGATGGTGCGCCACTCGTGAGCGCGCCAGCGAACGTCGCCGTCCGCCCCGCCGCTGTTGGCGACAGTCGGGAACCACTGTCTGTCGACGTGCCCCGCGCTGCCGGTGACCGGCTCGGAGGATGAACCCCACGTGAGCGTGCCCGTCATCGTCATCCCGGTTTGGAGATAGGAGTAGGTGTCCGCCTGGCCAAAGCACTCGATCCTGCCGCCGTGATCCGCCGCGCCCAACGGCACGGGCGCCCGTGACGGGGTGACGTGCAGGTCCACTCGCATCGCCGCACCGTCTGCGTCGGTGCCGACGAAGGTGACGTCGTAGGTGTACGGCAGCAGCACGCCCTGCTCGTCACGACACGTCCGCCAGGTCGCCCTGCCCGCGCCGCTGTCGTAGGCGATGTCGAGGCACTCGTCGCTGACCGACATCTTCGGAACGGCGCCCGGTTGCATGTTCGCAGGCGGCATGTCGTAGTCGGTATAGGTCCCGTAGGCGCCCGCGTCGAGGTCGAACAGCGCGAAGGTATAGAAGTCGGCGACGATCGCGCCGAGTCCGGGTCTGTTCTTGTTGAAGATCGACAGGAACGCGTAGCCGCGCCCACTCTGCCCGGTCAGCTCGCCGGCCAGAAACCAGGTATCGGACTCGAAGTCCGGGTGATTTGCTTCGGCTGCCGGAAAGTCCAGCTGCGGATCTCCCGGCACCAGCTGGTACGGGTATCGGCGCCAATCGTCTGACTGCGGGTGGTTCACGGGCCCTGCCTTTTTAGCTATGTTTACATTAATAGCAAGTTTAGGCGGTGAGACAGGGCGGTGGCGCCGTGACGGGAGAACTCGCGACCAACGAGTTCCACGCAACGGCGTGCCGGCCCTACGAGGAGGCGACAGCATGAGATCGCTCAACTACGACGAGCTGTACATCGGCGGCCGCTGGCAGGCTCCATCGACCAGTCAACGAATCTCGGTGATCTCCCCCCACACCGAACAGTCGATCGGCGAGACACCGGAGGCGTCCCCCGAGGACGTCGACAAGGCGGTCAGGGCCGCCAGGAAGGCCTTCGACGAGGGGCCGTGGCCGCGGCTGAGCGTCGGCGAGCGGATGGAGAAGATCGAGAAGCTCGCCGCCGTCTACACGGCCGAGACCGACGCGATCGCCGACCTCATCACCGCGGAGATGGGCTCACCCAAGAGCTTCAGCCGGTTGGGGCAGGGCACCGGCGCCGTCGCCCAGATGCACCTCAACATGATGGCGGCCAAGGATTTCCCGTGGGTCGAGCGGCGGCCGGGATTGTTCGGCGAAGTTCACCTGCGGCGTGCTCCGGTCGGCGTGGTCGGTGCGATCGTGCCCTGGAACGTGCCGCAGTTCCTGATCATGCCGAAGATGATCCCCGCGTTGATCGCCGGATGCACCGTGGTGGTCAAGCCCGCGCCCGAAACACCCTTGGACGCCATGTGGTTGGCCGAGATGTTGGAGGAGATCGACCTGCCGGAGGGCGTGGTGTCGATCGTGCCGGGCGGCAGAGAGACCGGGGAAGCCCTGGTGCGCCATCCCGGCGTCGACAAGATTTCGTTCACCGGGTCGTCCGCGACGGGGAGGCATATCGCCTCGCTGTGCGGTGAACAGCTCAAGCGCGTCAGCCTCGAATTGGGCGGCAAATCCGCGGCGATCATCCTCGACGACGCCGACATCGGCCACACCGTCAAGCATCTGAAGACGGCCAGCCTGATGAACAACGGGCAGGCGTGCGTCGCGCAGACCCGGATTCTGGTGAGCGAGCGCAAACACGACGAGGTCGTCGACGCTCTCGCGGAGATGATGTCGGGCCTGCAGGTCGGCGATCCCGCCGATGACGCCACCGACATCGGGCCCCTCGTGGCGCAGCGCCAGCAGCAGCGGGTGCAGGGCTACATCCAGGCCGGTGTCGATGCGGGTGCGCGAATGGTCTTGGGCGGCACGGACAAACCCCGCGACCGCGGCTGGTATGTCCAGCCCACGCTGTTCGCGGACGCGACCAACGACATGACGATCGCGCGGGAGGAGATCTTCGGGCCGGTCCTGACGGTGCTCAAATACTCCGACGAGGCCGACGCCGTCCGGATCGCCAACGACAGCGACTACGGACTGGGCGGATCGGTGTGGACCGCCGACGTCGCCCACGGCTTGGAGATCGCCGCAGAGGTTCGAACCGGCACCTTCGGCATCAACATGTACACCCTTGACACCACCGCACCGTTCGGCGGATTCAAGCAGTCCGGCATCGGACGTGAGTTCGGCGCTGAGGGATTGTCGGCGTACGTCGAGCTGCAGTCGACGGTGTGCGCAGAAAAGCTGCCCGAGCTCGCCTGAGCCTGCGGCACTTCACCCCCGGCGAGTGGCCACTTATGCCACGCTTTGAGTGAAAAGGCGTGCGATAAGTTCACACTCGGGACGAAGGCGATGTCAGCACGAAAGCTCGATCGTCAGCTCGGCGGGACAGCAGAGCTCGTCGCGTTGATTGAAGACGGCGATCTCGAGATCGACCAGGTGACGGGGGTTTCCGCCGGATGTCTCGAGCCGTTTGTCGACGACCCGACCGCGGCCGACCATGGAGTCGCCCGCGTAGAACGAGCCGAGCAGCGAGACCTTTCGCCGCACCACTCTGCTGTAGGGCCCCGACCAGTCGGTGGCGATCCGATCGACGAAACCGGCGATGTGCATGGTGTTGACGAAGATCGTCGGATGTCCGTGCCGCTGGGCGTAATCCGGATCGAAGTGACCGGGAAAGTAGTCCCATGTGGCCCCGGGGTTCATCACGACGCGTTGGTAGTCGACCGTATCGACCACTTCTGTGAGCTCGGTCGGCACGGTGACGTCTTCCCATGCCAGCCGGCGATAGGTCTTCATGGCTGCACCGCGGGCGTGAACCGGAACAGCGTGTTTCGGTTCACGGCGACCAACGTGCCGTCGGCACGGTGGAACTCCTCACACGTCTCGACGAAATGCCCTGTGCCAAGCCGTGTTTTCTTTTCCGGCGACACGGAGACCACTTCCTCGATCACGTGGAGTCGATCACCTTCGAGGATGGTGGTGGGGAATTCGACGTCGTTGGAGGCGTTGATGAACGTCGTTCCGGGCAACGGCACGCGGATCGCGATCGACGGCGTCGGCGGCTCATCCGAGGGCAGCCATGGTGGCGGGATCAGCCAGCCCATCAACAACGCGGGCGGGGCGATCAGGCCGCCCCACGCCTGACGCGCGAAGTCGCTATCCCAGTAGGAGGGGTTGGGATCGCGCACCATTGACGCGAAATGCTGAATGCGCGCGCCGCTCACCGCGGTCCCGGCATATCTCGGCTCCGTCCGGACACCGACCATGCGTAGCGCATCTTCGTATGTGCCGAAAGCGAATTCGTACCGGATGCCCTCGCTCACACGGGTAGCGCGCTCACGTGTGGCACGTGATCCCATTGGAGTTCGCGTGACGTGAAGTACCAGCCGCCGCGCTCGTAGATGAGCCGGTCGGTGAAGGTGCCGGAGGCCTGAAGTTGGTTGTCGCGGAGCAGTAGAGCCACGCATGTCTGGGTCGCGTCGACACCGTCCACGGTGATCTCGTGGTCAACGGTCACCAGTCGCACACTATCGCCCCCGTCGAAGGCCTTGCGCAGATCGGTGAATGACTCCCCCGCCCGCACGTACGTGGCGCCGGCGTGCCGGAACGTGGTGATCCAGCCGACGAGGTCACCGGCGGAGTACAGCCGATTGTGTCGCGCGTCCAGGTTGAGGATGGCCGCGCGGCCCGCCACTCCGTCCAGGACGAACTGCTGTTGATATGACAACGACATCTACTTTTCTCCCTACCGGCTGAGCACGTAGCCGTGCGCTTCGCGGTCCCAGGCGTCGACGCCCAGTCCCCTGTTGCGGAGCACATCCTTGCGGACGCGTCCGATGACGTTCTTCGGAATCTCGTCGAGTACTTCGAGGTACCGCGGCACGCAGAAGTACGGCATGCGGGCCGAGCAGAAATCCAGAAGCTCGGCGAAATCCACTGTCGCGCCGGACTTCAACGCCACCACGACGAGGATGTCATCCTCGCCGAGGTCGCTGGGAATGCCCACCGCGGCTGCCTCGAGCACGTCCGGATGGCCCATCACCGTCTGTTCGACTTCGACCGACGACACGTTTTCACCGCGACGTCGCAGCGAGTCCTTCACCCTGTCCACATAGGTGAGGTTGCCGGTTTCGTCCAAGGAGCCCAGATCGCCGGTGCGAAACCACTCGGGATGCGGTTCGATCTGCAGGCGCGGACCGCTGTCCGTCCCGCCGGACGCCGACGACACATACCCCTCGCTCATCGCATGTGCAGTCCGCGCCCGGCAGGCGATTTCACCGACCCGGCCGGTTTCAAGCGATCGTCCCTCACTATCGACGATGCGTACCTCGAACACCGGGTTGACCTGTCCAGACGTGCCCGGTGTGCCTTCATCGGAAACCGCTTTGTAGGCAATGGGGAACGCCTCGGTCATGCCGTACATCGTCACGATGCGGCAGCGGTAGCGCTCCTCGATGTCGCGGTACCTGTCGGCGGCGATGGGTGCCGCCGAGATGAAGCGAAGACCGAGTTCGGCGTCACGCGGCGCACGGGGCAGGTTCCACAGCATCGACACCATCGCACCCGCCCCGGCGAAACCCACTGCACCGCAGTTCTGTATCTCGTCCCAAGCCCGACTCGGGTGGAAGGAAGCGGACAGCACGCTGGTCCCGCCGACCAGCATCGGCGCCAGCACCGTGGGCGCCGCACTGAGATGGAACAGTGGCATCGCAGTCCACAGGGTGTCGCCCGGCCCGAGTTCCCAGGATGTGGCGACGGTTGCCGCCGCGGTGAACAGGTACTGCCACGTGGTGGCGACCGCTTTGGACGGCCCGGTGGTACCGGACGTGAAGAAGAGTGCGCCGATGTCGCCCGGCTCAGCAGGCGCCACGTCCGGCGCGGTCACCGAGGCGGTCGCAAGCGCATCGGTGAGCGAACCCCCCTGAACGAGCGTGGATCTCAACGTCGTCACGTCGTCGGCGACCTCGGCGAGGCGCTCATTGCGGTCGGCATCGGTGATCACCACCGCGGCCCGTGACAGGTTCAACGCATGCGCCAGGAATTCGCCCTTGCTGGCGGCGTTGACTGCCGCGGACACCGCCCCGATCCGCGCGGCGCCGAGCCAGAAGTACACCCACTCCGGGCACGTTCCGGTGAACAGCGCGACCGTTTCACCGCGGGTGACCCCGAGATCCGTGAGCAGGTTGGCTGCCGCGCATGACCGGTCCCGCATCTGCGCGAACGTGACCGGCGTTCCGGCGATCGACATCATCACGCGCTCGCCGTACTGGCCGGCGCGATGGTCGAGCACCGCCGGGACGCTGAACCGTTCGACGCCGAATGCGGCTGGGTCTAGCGCCCGGTCCCGGCCACGGGGCATCACGCACTCGCTGCAGCGGGGTCGGGCTCACCGTCGGCGGTGTACCCGAAATCGATCGGCGTCGGCTCTTCGCCCGGATAGAACCGATGCGCCCATCGCCGCAACGCGGCGTAGTCGCGGGCCTCCTCGGGCGCAAGGTTCGGCTTCTCGAGGTACTTCATGTTCTCCCAGGTGAAGAAGTCCTGCTTGATGACTTCCTGTTGCAGCGCAAGGAATTTCGCGGCGCGACCGTCCGGCTTATCGCCGGTGTCGCCGGATTCGCGCACCGAGGCCTGGGTGTAGAAGTAGTCGGTGTAGTCCTCGTCCACCGGGGTCTGGCCCGTCACCTCGATGGTCGCGACGAGTTCCTTGGGGAACCGCACGATGCCGAGTCCCAGTGAGTAGTTGTCGTAGATGATGTTGGCGTCAACGGGTCCGTCCGGCGTCAGCCACGTCGACGGGCGACCGCCGCCGAAGTTCGCGGTCACCGTCGCATGCAGGTGATATCCGTCGACGTCGAAGGACGTGGTGTTGGCCGCACTGTCGGCCTTGTGGACGAACTGCACGTGATACGGGTCGGCCGCGTTCTCGATGATCATCTGGGCGTGCACCTTGACCCTGTTGACCATCCGCGAGTGCGGGTGCAGCGGGTAGTACTCGTCGGTTTCGAGCTCCGGCAGCACCGGCGGCTGCCAGTAGGGGGCGCGGCCATGGCGCTCGTGCCACACCACGATGAACCCGTACCACTCCTGCGTGGGATAGGTCTTGATCTTCACGTTCTGCTTGCAGCCGATCTTGCTGTAGGGGATCAGCGCGTTCGTACCGTCGCCCCGCCACTGCCAGCCGTGCCACGGGCAGACGATGTGCTCACCCTCGACGGTGCCGCCGACGCCCATGTTCGCGCCCAGATGCTGGCAGTAGGCGTCGAGCACATTGACCTTTCCCGACTTTGTCCGGAAGATCACCAACTCCTCGCCGAAGTAGTGCGCCCGCTTCACCTGACCCGGCGCCAGGTCGGAGGCGAATCCGACGATGAACCAGCCCGTCGGAAAGCGGTAGGTCGACAGGCTGATCCCGCTCGGGCCGAACTCGCGTTCCGACGGATCGATCTTCGCGTCGTCAACCGTATCCGTCATGCCATCTCCATCCGCGCTATATTTCGGCAGGTCAGACCCTGTCTGCCGTCTATTGTTACTATTTTAAGCATTCTAGGTCAAGGACAACAAAACCAGGAGCCTGTATGCCCACCACCACGCCGGTGGATTTGTCGGATTCCACCTTGTGGCAGAACGGTTTTCCCGACGATCTGTTCGCTGAATTCCGGCGTGACCGTCCGATCTTTCACCACGAGCTCACCGATGGAGTCGCCAAAACCGTCAAACGGGACTTCTGGATGACCACCAAGCACCGGCACGCGCAGCGCATCCACCGCGACACCGATTCGTTCACCGCCATCGACGGGCCGCTGATCCAGGGTGTCGGCGTCATCGGATCGGCTCCGACGATCATCAACATGGATCCTCCCGAACTACTCAAGCGGCGACGGGTGATGTCCCACGCCTTCACCCCGAAGGCGATCGGCAAGCTCGAGGAGGGCATCCGCAGGCGCGCCGCGGCGATGATCGACCGACTGCTCGCCGCGCGCGGCGGCGACTGGATCGACGACGTCGCCGATGTGCTGCCGATGTCGGTCATCGGAGACATCGTCGGCATTCCCGACGAGGACCGACCGGAGATCTTCGACACGCTTGACCGCATTCTCAAAGTCGCCTCGTCAGACGATGAAGCCGCGCAGCAGGACGCCATGGAACTGTTCGGAAAGATCTTCACCTACGCGCTGGAACTCACCAAGGAGAAACGCAGCAACCCCACCGACGACATCTGGAGCACGCTGACCTCGGCGGTCGTCACCGACGAGAACGGCGAGCAGTTGTCCATCCCGGCCAATGAGCTCGAGATCTTCTTCTTCGTCATCGCGTTCGCGGGCAGCGACACCACCAAGAACGCGCTGGCCTCGGGACTGCAGGCGTTCGTGGCGAACCCCGCGCAAATCGAGCGTTACCGCGCCGACGAGGCCATCCGGTCGAGCGCGGTGGAAGAGGTGCTGCGCTGGTCGACGCCCGTCGCGTTCTGGACGCGTTCCACGAAAGTCGACATCGAGATGGACGGCATCACCATCCCCAAGGGCGAGCGGGTGGTGTCGATGCTGCGGTCGGCCAACCGCGACGAGGAGATCTTCGACGATCCGTTCTCCTTCGACATCGGCCGCGCGGACAATCCGCACGTCACCTTCGGCGGCGGCGGACCTCATCACTGCCTTGGTGCGATGCTGGCGCGTGCCGAGATCCGCGCGGTGCTCGACGAATTGCTCTTGCGCGCCGACGACATCACCCTCGGCCCGGCCAAGGTCACCTATCCCAGCCTGACCAACAACATGTCGATTTTCGACGCGATGGCGATTTCGCTGACACCGCGCTGAGTCACAGCCCTTTCGGCCGGGTGCCGATGACGCCCTGGGCGGTGAGACGCTCGAGATCCGCCTCGGTCAGCCCACACAGCTGCATCAGTACCTCGCCGGTGTGCTGTCCGAGCGTCGGAGGTGTCCGGTGCAACCACCTGTCGATGCCGTCGGGCCGGGCGAACGGCGGACACGGGTACAGGCCGGGTCCGGTGCTCGGATGGGTCAGCCGTTCGAAGAATCCCCGGTGCACGAGTTGCGGATTCTCGACCACCAGAGACGGCGAAATCACCACGGCCGCGGGGATTCCGGCCTGCGCCAGGCTGTCGACGACTGAGGCGGCATCCTGCGTGGCGAACCACCGCGCGGGATCGATATCCGGATCCCCCATCAGGGCGACGAGTGCGTCCCACTCACCGTCCGTGCGTACGGTTACGGCGATCCAGCTGTCGTCGCCGGCGCACCGGTAGATGTCCTGCCTCACGCCCGGGATCCCCTGGTTGCCGCGCCGCTCCAGAATCGTGCCGAATGTCTCGAATTCCATTGTCTGCACGGCGGTCACGTTGAGGACGCTCTCGATCATCGGCACTTCGACGAGTTGGCCACGGCCGGTGCGTTCAGTGAATTCGAGTGCGGCCAATAGCGCGAACGCGGCATGCGTACCTGCGAGCGGATCGCAGGCGCCGCGCGGGGCGACGGGCAGTCCGTCGGGCAGGCCGGTCACCCAGGCGAGGCCCGCGATCTGTTCCATCGTCGGCGCGAAGCCCACCCGGTCCCGCCACGGACCGGTCAGCCCGAACGCCGGCATGCGCACCACCACCAGTCGCGGGTTGAGTTCGAGCAACACGTCGGAGCCGAGACCGAACTGGTCCATCACCCGCGGCGAGAAGTTCTCGATCACCACGTCGGCCTGTCTGATCAGCTTCTTGATCAGGCCGACGCCCGCATCGGACTGCAGATCGAGCGTGACCGACCGCTTGTTGGTGTTCATGGCGTGGAAGACCCACCCGTACTCCCACCAGTCATCGACGTCTTTGCGCATTCCGCCCGAGTAGCGGATGCCGTCGGGCCGCTGGATCGACTCGATCTTGATCACCTCGGCGCCGAAGGCCGCCAGCGAGTGCGTCGCCGACGGGCCGGCCCAGAACGCCGTGAAGTCGATGACCCGCAGGCCCGCGAGCGGCTGTCCGTGTGCAGCCGCACCAGGTGCGGACCGCCTTGGCTCCCAGAGGGATTCGGTGTCGGAGTCACCGATCGCGGGTGCCGTGCGAATAGGGGCCGGCGCCGCCGCCGACATCAGCCACGGCGGACGCGGCTGCCGGAACCCGGCCGGGTTGTCGACGTACACGCCGCGCTGTTGCAGGTGGTCCATGTCGGGAATCGTCGCGCCGTTTCCCAGCGGGGCCAGCGGCAGCCTGAACAGCTGGCCGAGTTCGACGATCTCCTCGACGGTGCGCTCCCGCATCCACGGGTCGATGCGCTCCCGGATCCAGTCGCGGTAATCCCATCGTCCGATCTGGAATTGCAGCTGGGGCACTTCGCAGAACTCCGGACAGTCCACCATCGCGGCGAAGTCCAGCCACTGCTGCCCCGTGACCATGCTGATGCCGACGAAGCCGTCCTTGGCCGGTTCGATCGAGGGCACTTCCACGGAGCGCCTGACGGGCGGCACCTGCAGCAGTTGCGAGTGCAGCCATTCGCCGCTCTGCATCAATGTGATCGCCTCGAGCATGGACATGTCGAGGTGGCCCCCGAGGCCGCCGCTGCCGACACCGCGGTGCACTGCCAGCGCGCCGTACGCCGCCCAGGCGCCGCCCATGTACTCCCCCAGGTCACCTCCGATCGAGATCGGCGGGCCGGCGGGGTCACCACGGAATCCCGTCAGCCCGGAGGCAGCCTGCAGGGTGAACTCCGTGGCAGGTCGCTCCGCCCACGGACCGGACCAGCCGAAGTCGGAGATGGTGACGACGATGATCCGGGGCTCGAGTTTCGAGCAGCCGCTGGGGATCGATGCCGCGTTCGGCCGCCGCAGATCTGGTCGCGGTGACGATCACGATGTCCGCGCCGGTCAGCAGCTCGTCGGAAAGGCTTGTCACGCTGCGCTTCCCGGCGTTCAGGTAGGCGAACAGCGGCGAGTCCTCACCAACGGGCGGCACCGCGCCGGTCGCGGTGAAGCGGCGCAGCGGGTCCCCTGCGGCAGGTTCGACCTTGACGACGTCGGCACCCGCGTCGGCCAGCAATTTCCCGCAATAGGCGCCCGCGATACGATCGCTGATCTCGACGACGCGCAGATCATGCAGCGGGGTAAGTGCTGAATCATTCACGGCACTCAAGCGCCAGGACCTCCCGTGGTTTCTTTGTCATCTTAGTAACTTTTGTCAGATAGCGATCACGTACACCCCAGGTAGCGGGCGTTTCGCTGTTAGCATTGTGGACGATATGACCACTTTGGGAATTGGGCCCGAGGCTCGCCGCCGACTGGGCTCGCGCCGGACGGCCGAGATCGTCGCGGATGAACTCCGCCGACAGATCATCGACGGCGAACTTGCCGACGGTGACCTGTTGCCGCGCCAAGAGGTGCTCGTCGAGCAGTTCCGGGTGAGTCTGGTGTCGTTGCGGGAGGCCTTGCGGATCCTCGAGACCGAGGGTCTGGTGTCGGTGCGTCGCGGCAACCGAGGTGGCGCCGTCGTCCACGCGCCCGCGAAAGCCAGCGCGGCATACATGCTCGGGCTGCTGCTGCAGAGCGACACCGTCCCCCTCTCCGATCTGGGCACCGCACTTCAGGAGCTCGAGCCCATGTGCGCGGCGCTCGCGGCGCGGCGCCCCGACCGCGGCGATGAGCTCGTTCCGAAGCTCAAAGAGATCAACGCAGTCGATGGCTGAGCACATCGAGGACGGACCGAAATTCACCGAGATCGGTGGACAGTTCCACGACGAGGTCGTCCGCGGCTGCGGCAATCACACGATGATCGCCGTGGTGGGCAGCCTCGAGACGCTCTGGACCGGTCACCTGAACTGGTGGGCCCAGGAGACCACGGCGCGGGGCGAGTACCCGTCGATGAGTCAGCGCCGCATCGCAATGTCCATTCACAACAAGATCTCCGATGCCATCGAAGCCGGGGACGGCGAGCGTGCCCGCAAGCTGTCGGCCCGCCACATCGCCGACACCCAGACCTACTTCAGTGCAGTCGATCCCGAGCAGCGGATCGTGGCGTTGTCGCCGCAGGCGCTGGCCCGACGCAAGCTCTGACAGGTGCTGTGTGCGTAACGCCTTGGTCACCGGCGGCAGCGGTGGAATCGGTAAGGCCTGCGGGCGCAAGCTCGTCGAACTCGGCTACGACGTCGTCCTGACCGCCCGGCGTGAGGAACCGCTGCGCGCGGCCGCGGCCGACATGGGTGCGCGCTATGCCGTCGCCGACGCGGCGGAACCCGAGACGTTCGCACCCGCGGTCGAGGCGCTCGACGAGATCGACCTCGTCGTTCACGCCGCGGGAATCCTGGGCGGAACCTACGCCCGCAAGCAGACTTTCGCTCAGTGGCGCGCGACGATGTCGGCCAATCTGGACTCGTGTTTCGTGGTCACGTCGGCGGCGCTGCCGAGGATGAAGGCGGGCTCGCGCTTTGTGTTCATCTCCTCGTCGGCGGCCCATGAACCCATGCTCGCGCGGACGGCCTACTCGGCGTCGAAGGCCGGCATGAACGCATTCGCGGGGGCACTTGCGCGTGAGGTCGACCGCGACGGCATCAACGTGCACATCGTGACACCCGGGCCGGTCGAGACCGAGATGCTGCAGGACGTGCCCTTCGAGATGTACGCGATCCGCGCCGCCGATGTCGCCGACGCCGTGGCATGGCTGGACACCCTCGACCCGTCGGTCGACCTGCCCGAAATCCGTTTGCACGCGATCACGCGCGGGCCCTGGGCGCGCGAACCCGTGGTGCCGCTCGAAGCCGAGCGCCGCACCGCCAAACAGTGAAACCGCAGTCATTCCGCCCAGGTACACCTGTGACTCCATCTGGTGGAAGATCCGGAATCGCTCGCCGCGCCGGACCAGCAGCCACGTGACCCAACTGGCGCCTGTCCGTTCGACGTCGGCTTCTCGGGCCGTCAGTCGCCAGCGGCTCAACAGCAGCGCGCGCACCACCGTATCGTCGACCACGTCGAACTCGTGCAATGTCGACGAAACGGACGCCGCTTTGAGCCTGCCTGCCACTCTCGCCCAGTGCCGATCCAGTTCGTCGTTGCCGATCAGCGGCGCCGCGTATTCGTCGCCCACATAGATCGGTTGGGGGTCGTCGCGCACCCAAAGATCGGCCAGGCCAATGAAATCCAGGCTCGACCAAAGTTTGTCGTACTCTCGGACCAGGTCCGACACTTCAGGCGGTGGCTGGCCGTTCACCCGGCAGCGCCTTGACTGTGGACGGCAGGCCGTACAGCGCAGTGGCGTTTCCGCGCATGATTCGCTCACGCTGGTCTGCGGGGAACCGCCTGATCGCCCAGTCGGGTGCGTCGTAGCTCCAGTGCGGATAGTCCGTGGAGAACATGATGTTGTCGCCGAGGTCCATCATCTCGATGTACTCCCGGTACTCGCTCGACGTTGACTTCCTCCAGCGGTTGGGTGGTGAACCGCACATGCTCGCGCACGTAGTCGGACGGCTTGCGCCGCACGTGCGGCAGATCGGCCTTGCGCTGCTCCCAGATCCGGTCCATGCGCGACATCACCGGCATCGCCCAGGTGAAGCCACCCTCCACGAACACCACCCGCAGACTCCGGATGCCGGTCGAAGGCGCCATCGAACACCAGGCTCATCAGATGCGATACGTAGAGCAGCGGCCACGACGCGAAGAAGTCGTGCCAATGCGCGGGATTACCGACCGGATAGATGGGGATCAACTCGAACGGCGTCTGCCCCATCAGGTGTGTCGCGACCGGAAACCCGTTTCGCGCAGCGGCTTCGTACATCGGATCGAAATGCGGGCTGCCGAACGGGATGCCCCGGGTCTGCGGCGTCATCAGGACCTCGGCCATGTACGGGTGGCCGGCCCACCGCTCGATCTCTCGCGCGGCGGCGTGGGGATCCTGTGCCGTGACACTGATCGCTCCGCGCCATCGGCCGTGCCAGTTGTTGTCGCCGAGCCACACATCGGCGAGCCAGTCGTTGTGAGTGGCCTTCAGAATGTGCTCCGCCTGCGGCAGTTGCGCATCGCACATCGGTTCCAGCACAGCGATACTCACACCGGCGTCGACGAGCAGTTGTTTGGCGGCGAAGTCCGGATCGCTTCCGGCGACACCGCCTCGAGGCGGACTGGCGTCGACACGCAGCGAGTTCGTCTTGTACGAGTCCGGCGTGTCGTAGAAGTGCGGCACCGGCGACACCGCGTTACCTGTCGGCCAGAGCTTGTCCTTCCACTCCGCGGGTGCGTAGGACTTGAGCACTTCGCCCGACACCGGCAACGGATGCACGTCGGTGTCGACGATCGTCACCGCGATGTCCTGCGCGACATCTTCATGCATGCGTTCAATCGTCGTCATGACAGACTTCCTTCTACTTCATTCGCGACCCCGTATAGGTCACTTGCGTTGCGCCACAGCACCTTTTCCCGTTGTAAGCCGTTGAGGCCGGCCGTTACAGATTCCGGACTCGATGTCGACCAGTGCGGGTAGCCCGATCCGTACATGAGCAGGTCCGCCTTGTCGGTGAAGTCCAGCCATCGTTCGGCCTGACTCTCGTCGGTCGGTCCGTCCAGTGCCGATGAGCAGAACCGAACGTGGTTGGGCAGGTACTCGCTTGGATATCGGTCCACCCACGGGGTCTGGTCCCGCATCGACATCCAGAAGGTGTCGAGTCGCCACATCAGCGGCGTCAGGATGTCGTAGCCGCCGTCGGCGAACACGAACCGCAGATCCGGGTGCCGCCCGAACATTCCCTCGATGATCAGCGTCGCCAGATGGACGAAAGAGTTCAACGGCATGAAGGCCGCGTACCCGGGATAGGTGTACGCATGGCCGGCGAACGTGGGCGCGTGGTCGACGCCGTTGCCACCGTTGATGTGCACCGCCACTGGAAGGCCTTTCGCGGCCGCGGCTTCCCAGATCGGCTCGAACATCGGCTTGCCGTAGGGTTCCCGCGACTGCAGCGGGACACCGACCTGCACCATCTTCGGGTGGTCGGCCAGCCGTTCGATCTCGGCGACCGCGCCCTTGACGTCTTCGGGGTTTACCCGGATGGTCCCGCGAAAGCGGTCGCTCGCATCGGGTTCGAGCCACCGGTCAAGCACCCAGTCGTTGACCGCCGCGCAGATCCGGCTGTTGAGCAGATAGTCGGCGATGTTGCCGCGCGTCAGTGGGTTGAGAATTGCGTAGTCGACGCCGCCCTCGTCGAACAGATGCCGGGCTACGGTCTCGGGATCGGAACCCGGATACCCATCGCCGTAGAGGTCCTGGCGGTAGTCCCCGCCCGGCGCCTGATACCACTGCTGCTCGACGTCGGGGATCGCACGCAGTTTGTGCGGAGGCGCGAGATACCGCCGGATCTCGGAGTTGTACCGGAAATGCGGTTGAACATTCGCGTCGATGATCGGCGTGGTCATGCGGTCAGGTACACCTGCCCATCGGCGACGTCGACCTCATAGGTGCGAACTCTCTTCTTCGGGTCGGCGAGATTCTCGCCAGTCGTGATGTCGAACTCCCACTGATGCCACGGACAGCGCGCGATCTGGCCTGCGCGCACGTGGCGGATGTGGTCCGGCATCTCCGGGGCATATTCGGTAGTGCCCCGGACGTACCCCAGGCACAACGGTGCGCCTTCGTGGGAGCAGTAGTTGGCAATCGCGTAGAGCGAGCCGTCGATGTTGTAGACGCCCACGCCGAACTTGCCGGCCTGCACCAGTTTCATGGTTCCCGGAGGCAGGTCCTCGATCGCGCACACCGCTCGGCGCTGCATGGTTTCCTTCCACGTTCCTTGACCTAGGATACTAAAATAGTAAAGATAGAGCGAACCAGTCGCTAGATGCTGCCGCCGGGAGGCAAGTGTGACGATCAGCACCGATTCGCAGGACCCGTCGAGCGCCCCCGATTTGGTGACCGATCCGTACGGCTACTTCGAGCACATGCGCAGGACCGAGCCGGTGTGGCGTGGAACGCTCATGGAAAGCGACATGATGCCGGCGGAGCTCAAGAACCCTGAAGAATGGACGCTGTTCGACTTCGAGAGCGTCTTCGCGGCGTTCCGCGACGACGACGTCTACGGGTCCGACATGTACAACAACACGATCGGCCTGGTGTTCGGCCCGACGATCCTGGGCATGCACGGTAAGCAGCACCACGACCACCGCAGCCTGGTGGCGAAGGCCTTCCGGCAGAGCGCGCTCGCGCAATGGGAACCGGAGGTCATCGATCCGGTCTGCGACCAACTGGTCGACGAGTTCAAGAATGACGGCGAGGCCGACCTGATCAAGGCGTTGACATTCGAGTTCCCCACTCGCATCACGGCGGCACTGCTCGGCCTGCCGCAGGAAGACATGGAACTCTTCCGCCGGTTGTCGCTGGACCTGATCTCGATCACCGAGAACATCGAGGCCGGGTTGACGGCGTCTGTCGAATTGGGCACCTACTTCCAGCAACAGGTGGACCAGCGCCGTAGCAAGATGACGGAGGACATCATCGGTGATCTCGTCGCGGCGGAGATCGACGGCGAGAAACTCACCGATGAGGCGATCATCTCGTTTCTGCGGCTGCTGCTGCCTGCCGGACTCGAAACGACCTACCGGTCGTCGAGCAACCTCCTGTACCTGTTGCTGACCCATCCGGACCAACTCGAGGCGGTGCAACGGGATCGCGACCTGATTCCGGCCGCGATCGAGGAAGCGCTTCGCTACGAAACACCGTTGGTCATGGTTCCGCGAAACACCACACAGGATGTGGAGATTCACGGCATACCGATCCCAGCAGGAGCCCAGGTCAACCTGTGCATCGGTTCGGCCAACCGCGACGAGGCGCGGTGGGCCGACGCAGGCGCGTTTGACATCCATCGGCCGCGGCGTGCGCACATCTCCTTCGCGGGCGGTCTGCACAGCTGCCTCGGCATGCACCTGGCCAGGGTCGAAACGCGGGCCATGTTGAACAGCCTTTTCGATCGCGTCACCGACCTGCAGCTGGTCCCCGATGACGACACCACGATCACGGGTATGCCGTTCCGCTCGCCCAAGCACCTCCCGGTGACCTTCCGCCCGGTCGCATGAAAAGCCGCGCAGCGATCCTGCACGACATGGGTCAGCAGTGGTCGGTCGAGGACTTTGAGCTCGATCCGCCTCGCGCAGGCGAGGTATTGGTCGAGATGGCCGCTGCCGGGCTGTGCCACTCCGACGAGCACATCCGCAACGGCGACATGTCTGCCTCCAACGAGATGATGGAGGCGTACGGCCTGCCCTCGATGTTCCCGATGATCGGCGGCCACGAAGGCGCGGGGGTGGTGCTCGAGGTCGGCGAAGGCGTGACCGACTTCGCGCCAGGTGACCACGTCGTAACGACGTTCGTCGCGGTGTGCGGCCGGTGCAGGTGGTGCAACTCCGGGATGGAATACATCTGTGACATGGGCGCGCAGGTGATGATTCCCGGAATGCCGACGGACGGAACGTTTCGGCATCACACCGCCGACGGCCGAAACCTAGGCCATCTGTCGAAGGTCGGTGCGTTCTCGAAACACACTGTGGTTTCACCGGATTCGATCGTCAAGATCGATCCCCATCTGCCTCTGCTGCCGATGGCACTGCTGTCGTGCGGGATCCCCACCGGGTACGGTTCCGCGGAGAACCGTGCCAGGGTGCAATCCGGTGACACCGTCGTCGTCATCGGTGTCGGGGGCATCGGCACCGGGGCCATCCAGGGCGCACGCATCAACGGCGCCGCGCAGATCATTGCGGTCGACCCAGTGGAGTTCAAGCAGAAATCCGCACTGGGATTCGGAGCCACGCACAGCGTCTCCACGACCGATGAAGCGGCGGACCTGCTGCGAGATCTGACCCGCGGAGTGATGGCAGACAGCGTCGTCGTCTCGCCGTCTCTGATCTCGGGAGAAGATGTGCAGGCGGCGTTGAGCCTGACGCGCAAGGGCGGCACCTGCGTGCTGACGGGAATGACCAAGCAGACCACGAGTTCCATCTCCATGAACCTGCAGGAGTTCATCCTGTGGAACAAGAATCTCGTCGGCACGGTCTACGGGTCGTGCAACCCTCGGGTCGACGTTGCGCGGTTCGCCCGACTCTACGATGCGGGGCTGCTGCAACTGGATGAGATGATCACCAGACGCTATCGACTCGACGAGATCAATGAGGGCTACCGCGATCAGCTCAACGGCGAGATCATCCGCGGGGTCATCGATTTCGGCTTGGACACCTGATCGCCCAGCTCGACGAAATGGCGCGATCGACTCGTACTTTGGCGCCCAAACGTCGGTTTGGGCGCAAGGTGAGTCACACGATGCGTGACGTGCGTCCCTGCCAGTAACGCTCGCGGATTCGCCTCTTGTAGAGCTTGCCGTTCGGGTCACGGGGCAGTTCCGGGTCGAACTCGACAGTGCGCGGGCATTTGTACGTGGCGAGGTGTGTTCGGCAGTAGTCGATCAGCTCGGCCTCCAGTGCGGGTCCGGGCTCGACACCCTCGACCGGCTGGACGACAGCCTTGACCTCCTCGCCGAATTCGTCGTTCGGAACCCCGAATACGGCAGCGTCGACGAGTTTGGGGTGCATGACCAGAAGGTTCTCGACTTCCTGCGGGTAAATGTTCACCCCGCCGGAGACGATCATGAACGTCGACCGATCCGTCAGGTACAGGTAGCCGTCCTCGTCGAGGTACCCCATGTCCCCCAGCGACCGCCAGCCGTGTTCGTTGGAGACCGAAGCGGTCTTCGCGGGATCCTTGAAGTACTCGAACTCGGGCCCGCCCTCGAAGTAGAGTTCGCCCGACTGGCCCGCGGGAACCTCGGTTCCGTCTTCGCCGACGACATGGACCGCAGTGAACGGCTTACCGACCGACCCCGGATGGGCGAGCCACTCGTGCGGATCGATCGTCGCGCCTGCGAAACCCTCTGTGCCCCCGTAGTACTCGTGGATGACCGGACCGAACCACTCCATCATCCGATGCTTGACGTCTACGGGACACGGCGCGGCAGCGTGGATCACGCACTCGAGGCTCGACACATCATAGGAGTCGCGGACCGCGTCGGGCAGCTTGAGCATCCGCACGAACATGGTCGGCACGAACTGCGCGTGCGTCACGCGGTGAGTCTCGATCAGCCGGAGCACGGCTTCGGCGTCAAACTTGCGCATCAGGATCGATGCGGCGCCCACCCGGTGGACCGCCATCGTGTAGTTGACCCCTGCCGCGTGATACAGCGGTGCCGGCGACAGGTACACGCTCGACGGCGTCATGTCGTACCGCTGGGCGAGCGCGTACTCCAAGACCTTCTGCGCCCATGAACCTTGGCCGTCTGACGGCAGCGGCCGACGAACGGCCTTGGGCCGCCCGGTTGTTCCTGACGAGTAGAGCATCTCGGTTCCGTCCGAGGCCGGCGGAGCGTCGCCCGCGGACGCCACCACGTCGTGGTAGGACCGCCAACCGGGCAGCGCGCCGCCGACACTGATGTGGACGTCGACGCCCGCGTTCTCCCGGCGGATCTGTTCTGCGAGATCGGCCATCGACTCGTCGACGAACACGGCCTTCGCGTCGGAATCATTGACGACGTAGATGACCTCGTCGGGTGTGAAATGGGTGTTCACCGCGCTGTAGTACAGCCCGGAAAGCTGGCAGCCCCAGGTGATCTCGAAGAATTCCGGACGGTTCGGCAGCACGAGCGCGACGCCGTCGCCCGGTCGCAACCCGGCCTCGTACAGCAGGGCGGCGACGCGCTGACTCCCGGCGTACAGCTCGCCGTAGGAGATGATCCCGTCATCCGCATAGATCAGGGCCGGCGATTCCGCGGCCCCGATCGCATGGTCGGCGATGTTCACTCAAAGCCGCTCTATGAAACGGCGCCGTCCGCAGACGCGGCCGCTTGGCGCTTCGCCATTTCGGTCGGCAGCATCTTGTCCTTGAACACCCGCTGAATCAGCTCCTGCACATCCTTACTGATCGATGCGAGCGCCACGAGGTCGTTCGAGCTCTGCCAATGCACCCGCATGCCCATCAGCTCCCACGCCCGCTTGAGGTTGGCCTTGGTCAGCATGAGCGTGGTCAACGGAGCCTGGGCGATGTGGCGAGCGATCGCGTCGACGCGGTCGTCGAGGTCCTCGCGCTTGACCACCTCGTTGACGAGACCGACCTCCAAGGCCTTCTTGGCGTCGATCACCTCGGCGGTGAACAGGTAGTAGGCGGCGCGGCGCCAGTTCATGAACACCCATGGCTCGATGGAGCATTCACCCGACGGCATGCCGAACCCCTGAAGCGGAGGGTAGGAGAAGTAGGCGTCCTCGGAGGCGATCACGATGTCGGTGGTCAGGCCCATGTGCGTTCCGCCTCCCACGCAGTATCCGTGGACCTGCGCGATGGTCGGCTTGGAGAACTCCCATAGGTTCAGCGTCGGTTTGACGAACAGGTCGGACTGCGCTTTCCACGGGTGACCCGTCACCATGGCGTTCTCCACGAACGCCGGATAGTCGGTGGCGTTGTTGCCGATGGCATGGCCCGAGCAGAACCCCTTGCCGTTGGCCTTGAGCACCAGAACCTTGATGTCGTAGTCGCGGTCGGCGTCCAGCAATGCCGCGTCGACCTCCTCGGCCAGCTTCTGGTCCTGGGCGTTGGCCTTCTCCGGCCAGTTGAGCGTGATCTTCGCGATCGCGCCTTCCTTCTCGTAGATGATCCGCTCACGGGTCTCGTTGAGATCCATCCGTTGATACCTTTCGTTATGAAGTGATGACGCCGATTTCGGCGCCGATGTCATAGGTGGTCCCGACCTGGCCCGTCCATTGCACGGTGCCCGACGCGCCCGCCTCGATCTCCTGTTCCACCTTCTCGGTCGCAATGACGTAGATGGGTGTCCCCTCTTCGACACGCTCGCCGGCGTTGACCAGAATCTCGGTGAGCTCTGCCTCCGAGACGGCCACCGAGACGCGCGGAATGCGAATGACGAAGTCAGCCACGGGCGCCCGCCGCGTCCAACGCCCGCACCGCCGCCTCGACGATCCGCGCCGCCGACGGGTAGATCTGTGCCTCCAGCGCCGCGGCGGCCGGCGTCGGCACGAATCGCGCACCCACCCGCTCGATCGGTGCCGCGAGGTCGCTGAAGCACTCGGCCTGCAGGGTGGCGACGATCTCCGCGCCGGGGCCGGCGAATTGGACCGCGTCGTGCACGACAACCGCACGCTTGGTGCGACGCACGGATTCGACGATGGTCTCGATGTCCAGCGGGACGAGCGTGCGGAGGTCGATGACCTCGGCGTCGACGCCCTGGTCCTTCAGCAGATTCGCGGCCTCCAGACACTCGAGCACGCTGCGTCCGTAGCTGATGAGGGTGACGTCGGAGCCGGGCCGCTTGATGTCGGCCTGGCCGAGCGGAATGGCGAACCCGGGATCGGTTGGCACCAGGCCCTTTTGACCCTGCAGACGGATGGTCTCGACGAACAGGCAGGGATCCTCGTCGAAGATCGCCGACGTCAGCAGGCCCTTGCCGTCACGTGGTGTCGACGGAACGATCACCTTCATCCCGGGAATGTGCATGAACCAGGCTTCCAGTGTCTGCGAGTGCGTCGCCCCGGTCGCGAGCCCGCCGTACACCTGGGTACGCACCGTGATCGGCGCCGTCGTGCGGCCCGCCGTCATGAACCGCAACTTGGCGGCGTTGTTGATGAGCTGGTCGGCAGCGATACCGATGAAGTCCATGATCATGATCTCGGCGATCGGCAGCATTCCGTCGATCGCCGCGCCGATCGCGGCCCCGACGATGGCGGCCTCGGAGATCGGCGTGTCCAGCACTCTTTCGTGTCCGTACTTCGTCGACAGCCCCGCCGTCGGGCCCGATGCGCCAGGGTCGGCGATGTCCTCCCCAAGCAGGAACACCCGGTCGTCGGCCTCCAGCGCCTGATCGAGCGCGAGGTTCAGCGCCTCGCGCATCGTCATCTCTTTGTCGTCCATGTGCGGCTTTCTCAGACGGGGTAGCGGATCGGGGACGCGTACACGTCGCGGTCGAGTTCGTCGATCGACGGGGACTCTGCGCTGATGACTGTCTTGAGCGCCGACTCCACCTCGGTGAGGGCGCCCTCGTCGATTCCGCTGAGCTCGTCGTCGTTGCAGATGCCGTTGTCTATCAGGTGCTTTCGGAACCGCGGCACCGGGTCAGCCTCAATTGCTGCCGCGAGCTGCTCCTTGGGGATGTACGGCATCCGGTCGCCGAAATAGTGGCCGCGGAATCGGAAGGTGACGCACTCGATGAACGTCGGACCGTCACCACTGCGAGCCCGCCGCAGCGCTTCGTCCAGCGCGCCGGCCACCGCCAGCGGGTCGTTGCCGTCCACCCGTACACCGGGCATGCCGTAGCCGGCGGCCCGGTCGGCGACATGCTCGAGTTTCATGGTGTCGTGGGTGGGCGTCATCTCCGCGTAGAGGTTGTTCTGACAGACGAACACCATCGGCAGGTCCCACAGTGCGGCCATGTTGGCGGCCTCGTGGAACGAACCGGTGTTGGTCGCCCCGTCACCGAAGCTCACCACTGTGACGCGGTCGATGCCTTTGCGTTTCGCCGCCATCGCGAGCCCTACCGCGACCGGCGGCCCGGCGCCGACGATGCCCGTGGAGAGCATCACGCCCTTCTCGGGGTTGGCGATGTGCATCGTGCCGCCCTTGCCACGGCTGGCCCCGACGGTGCGGCCCATCATCTCGCCGTAGATCTCTTCCAGCGGAACGCCTTTGCCGATCAGGTCGTGCAGCCCGCGGTAGGTCGTCACCAACTGGTCGTCATCTCGCAGCGAGACACCCATCGCGGCCGCGATGGCCTCCTGGCCGCGGGACGGCCAGTACACACACATGAACTCGCCGGTGCCGATGCCCTTGGACAGCCGGTCGTCCGCCGCCTTCATCAACACCATCAGCGCATAGAGGCGACGTTGGTCCTCAGCCGGATACGTCACGGTCCGAGGGAGCCGATCTCGCGATACACCTTGGGAATCGGCTTGGGATCCATGGCGAGGTTCTCCATGCCGGTCATCTTGCCGCTGGCGCCGAGCTCTCCGAGGCGCTGCACGGCCGCATCGAGGTCGTCGCAGTCGAGTTCGTAGATCGCGATGAAGGGGCCGTCGCCATCAGTCGGCGCGAATCGACGCGCCGACACGATTCCCTCCACCGAAAGGATCTGCGCCAGATGTGTGTCGTTGTACCACGTGTGGTACTCGGCCTCCCGATCGGGCGAGGCCGGCATCGTCTCCACGTACATGATTCCTTTGGGCATACCTACACCTCCACTAAACGCCCGACCACGGCTTGATCTTCAGGAAGCCACCCGCGTCGACGCGCAACTGCTGGCCGGTGACATAGCGGGCGGCGTCGCTGGCCAGAAACAGCACGGCTTCGCTGATGTCCTCGGGTTCGACGTAGGGAATTGGCATTCCCTGGATCATCGGGAAGACAATTTCGGCGTCCTCACGAGTCGGGTTCTCCAAGTCCGGTCGAAACGCCTTGTACATCGGTGGACTGTGCAGCATGTCTGTGTTGACATTCGTCGGGTGGACCGCGTTCACCCGAATCTGCTCGGGAGCCAGAGTTCGAGCGAGGTCGTTCACATAGTGCGCGACAACCTGTTTCGCGAACGCATACCCGGCGCCCCCGGGTCCGCCGTCCATGCCGCTGGTGTTCATCGCCGTCGCCATGAAGGCGGCTACCGATCCCGTGGCGATGATCGACGCGCCTGCGTGCAGATGTTTCATGCTGGCGTGAATGAGGTTCATGACGCCGACGAGGTCCACGTCGACCGCGTCGACGAACGCCTGCGGCGGCAGCCCCGCGGTCATCGGGCAGATGCCGGCGTTGGCGACCACGATGTCGAGTTGACCGAACTCGGCGACGCCGCGGTCGATCGCCGCCGACAGTGCGGCGCGGTCGCGGACGTCGGCGATCTCGGTGTAGGCGCGCTGGCCCTCCTTCTCGACCAGCCTCGCGGTCTCGTCGAGGTCCTCGGGCCGTGCGAGGGGATAGTCGTTGGTCGCGATGTCGGCGCAGATGTCGACCGCGATGATGTCGGCGCCCTCGGCGGCCAGCGTCCGGGCGTGGGACCGCCCTTGCCCGCGTGCGGCGCCACTTACCAGCGCTACCTTGCCCGTCACTCTGCCCATGGCCGAACCTCTCTGCGCGTAACGGCCCGACAGCAAGTGGCTGCCCGTCGATCCCTTGTGCTCCGGAGAGTCTCCGAATAACCGTGCCGCAACATTGCTGCAACTGTAACGGCAGCGGTAGCTATACTACCTAAAATTATAAAGAAACCAATCAGACGCCGAGCCCGAACAGGACACCGTGGATTTCTCATACCCGGCGGAGGTCGAGCAGTTCCGCAAGGAGCTGCGCACGTGGCTGTCCGCCAATGTGACCGACGAGGTTCAGGCCGCCGACCGGCACCGTGGCCGTGACCCCGAGGCCTTCGACACCCTTCGCGTCTGGGACGCAGCGGTGGCCGACGCCGGATGGGGCGCGGTGTCCTGGCCGCAGGAATACGGCGGCCGCGGCGCGACGGTGCTCGAGCAGCTGGCGTACGCCGAGGAGACCACCCGCGCGCGAGCGCCTATGCCGCTCAACGTGATCGGGATGAACAACATCGCACCGGCGATCATGCAGTACGGCACTGACGCACAGAAACGAGCGCTACTCCCCCGCATGGTGCGCGCGGACGACATCTGGTGTCAGGGCATGTCGGAGCCGGAGGCGGGGTCCGACCTTGCTTCGCTGCGCACTCGTGCGGTTCGCGACGGCTCCGGAGACGGCGCCGACTTCATGGTCAACGGGCAGAAGATCTGGACGTCGCTGGGACATCGGGCCGACTGGTGCCAGCTGTACGTGCGCACCGACGCCGACGCACCGAAACACAAGGGCATCTCCTGCCTGATCGTCGACATGAAGTTGCCCGGCATCGAAGTGCGGCCGCTGGTGACCATCAACGGTGCCGCCGATTTCGCGGAGGTGTTCTTCACCGACGTCCGGGTCCCTGCCGACGCCCTGCTGGGTCCGCTCAACGGGGGCTGGCAGGTCGCCACCACCACGTTGAGCCACGAACGGGCGGGGGCCGCGCGCCTGTACGCGCAGATGGAGGTCCAGCTGGCCGACCTCGTCGCCGATCTCGCCGGCCATGTCGTCGACGGCAGGCCGGCACTCGAGAACAGTGCGACGCTGTGCCGGCTGGGCGACATCGCGGTGCGGATCAAATACCTCGAGCTGTTGTGCAAGCGGTCGATCTCGGCGACGTTGCACGGCGGTGATGCGCTCGGGTCGGCCAGCCTGGCGAAAAGCGTGTGGGCTGAACTCGGCCAAGCCCTCGCTGTCCTGGCGTTCGACGTGTTCGGTCCGCAACACGCCGGCGGGCGGTGGGCGGACCGTCGTCTGTCGTCGCGCTCATTGACGATCGCGGGCGGCACGACGCAGATCAACAAGGGCATCACGGCGACGCGGGTGCTAGGACTGCCGCGGCGATGAGCAAAAGGCAGCTATGAATCTGGAACTCACCGACGAGCAGGTTGCCCTGCGTGACACCGTCCGACGCTACCTGGCCGAAAAGGCTAGCGTGGCAACATATGTGCGGCCGCTGCTGGACGGCGAGTCCGGCACCGGAGACGAGGTCTGGCGCGGTCTGGCTGCGTTGGGTGTCACCGGCATGCTCGTCCCCGAGGAATACGACGGCGCCGGTATGACGATGGTCGAGGCCGGAGTCGTCGCCGAAGAACTCGGTGCCGCACTCTATCCGGGCCCGTGGTCGTCCAGCGCCGTCGCCGCGACGCGGGCGCTGCTGCACACCGGAGCTGGCCGCAACGCCGCCGCCCTGCTGACCGGGATCGCCGACGGTTCCACGATCGCCACCGTCGGCCCGCTCGGTGGAACCCGGCCGTCGGCGATCGAGACGGACGACGGCACGGTGCTGAGCGGTGCGATCACCGGCCTGGCGGACGCAGCGGCAGCCGACGTCATCCTGGTGTTCGCCGATGAACGCGACGGGACAGCGGTGTTCTCCGTCGACGCGTCATCGCCAGGTGTGAATGCGACGGCTTGCACGCACGTGGACCAGACGCGCGCACTGTCGGATGTCGAGTTCCGTGACGCACCCGCTCAGCGCCTTGGGACGGCTTCCATTGACGCGATCGCCGCGGTCGTCGACGACGTCATGATCGTCCACGCCGCCGACGCGGTCGGTGCGGCCGCGGCGGTGATGAACCTGGCCATCGAATACGCCAAGGTGCGACGGCAGTTCGACCAGCCGATCGGTAGCTTCCAGGCGGTACAGCACCTGTGCGTCGACATGTACGAGGCCGTCGAACTCGCGCGCAGCGGCGTCATCCATGCACTGTGGGCCGCCGACGCGGCCGAGCCTGCGGAACGTCACCTGGCGGCGTTGCGCGCCAAGGCATTCGCCGGACGCCTGGCCGCGGTCGGCGACACGGCGATCCAGGTCTTCGGCGGGATCGGCTTCACCTGGGAGCACGATGCCCACCTCTATCTCAGGCGCCTGTTGGGCTGGAGCGGATTCCTCGGGGCACCGGACCGGTATCTCGAGGAAGTCGGCGCGGCCTTGGCGCGGGTCCAGTGAGCCGATTCGACCGGAAGGGGTTGTCATGACCGGAGTTCTCAGTGGAGTGCGTGTCGTCGAACTGGCGTCGTGGACCTACGTCCCGTCGGCCGGCGCTGCACTCGCGGACTGGGGCGCCGACGTCATCAAGGTGGAGGACGTCAAGGCGGGCGACCCCGGCCGGGCCCTGGTGATCGGCGGGTTCACGAAGGAAGCCGCCCGAGCACACATCGACTTCATTCTCGAGATCGGTAACCGCGGCAAGCGCAGCATCGCCGTCGACATCAAGTCCGAAACCGGACGTGAGTATTTCGGCCGCCTGCTGGCCACCGCGGACGTGTTCCTGACGAACTGGCTGCCTGCGCCGCTGGAACGGGCCAGGCTGACCGTCGACGACATCCGCTCCTTCAATCCGAACATCATCATCGCGCGTGGCACCGGCACCGGCGTGCGCGGACCCGATCGCGACAAGGGTGGCTTCGACGCGGCCACCTACCTGTCTCGCGGCGGGGTGTCCTACACGATGACGCCGTTCGGCACGGAGACGCCTGCGGTGCAGGGACCAGGTTTCGGCGATCTCCAGGGCGGGATCACCCTCGCCGGCGGTGTGTGCGCCGCGCTGTTCCACCGCGAGCGCACCGGCGAGCCCAGCATCGTCGACTCATCCCTGCTCGCCCAGGCGATGTGGTCGATCGCCCCGTCGATCTCGGTCGCCGACCTCTTCGACATCGACGGCATCCCTGGCGCTCCGCCCGGGCTGGCGATCAACCCGCTCGTCAACCGGTACAAGACGCGCGACGGCCGGTGGATCCAGATGGTCTTCCTGCAGCCCGACCGGTTCTGGGCAGGCTTCTGTGAGCGAATCGGCCTGCCCGAACTCGCCACCGACGAACGTTTCGTGCCGTCGAGCAACCTGATCGCCAACGCCACCGAGGCGTGCGCGCTCGTCGGGGAGAAACTCGCCAGTGAGGACCTAGACCACTGGCGCAAAGTGCTCGCCGACGAACCGGGTGTGTGGGCCGCGCTGGCGACGCCGAAGGAGACCCTCAACGATCCGCAGGTCAAGCCCAACGGCTACGTCATACCCAATGTCGACGACCAGGGTAACGAATACCAGATCGTTGCCGCACCTGTGCAATTCAACGAATCACCACCGCCGCCTGCGCGTGCGCCCGAACATGGACAGCACACCGAGGAGATCCTGTTGGAGCTCGACCTCGACTGGGACGACATCTCGGCGGCCAAGGACAGCGGCGCGATTCTCTAGGGAGAGGGCAATGACAGAGCGGCGCACCCTGGAAGCGGTCATCTACGAGCGTGAGCCACCGATCGCGCGGATCATCCTCAACCGGCCCGACAAGGCCAACACCAAGGATGCCCAGCTTGTGCAGGAAGTCGACGCGTGCCTTCGCGAAGCCGACCGCGACAGGGAGATCAAGGTCGTCATCCTCAAGGCCAACGGCAAGGGCTTCTGCGGCGGGCACGTCGCCAGGTGGGGTCCGGACGAGAATCCCTACCCGGACTTCGGAGACACGTTCGAGGACCTGTACAAGGGCACCGCCGACCTGTTCCTGTGGCCGACGTTGTATCTGTGGGAGTTCCCGAAGCCGACGATCTCGCAGATCCACGGCTACTGCATGGGCGGCGGAATCTATCTCGGCCTGCTGACCGACTTCTGCGTCGCGTCCGATGATGCGTACTTCCAGATGCCGCTGGCGCAGAGCCTCGGCGAGCCCGGCGGGCACACCATGATCGAGCCGTGGCTGTTGATGAACTGGCATCGCACCATGGACTGGTTGCTCTTGGCCCCAACGCTTTCCGCCCAGGAGGCGCTGGAGTGGGGGCTACTCAACAAGGTCGTGCCGCGGGATCAGCTCGAGGAGACCGTCGAGGAGATGGCCCGCAAGATCGGACAGATCCCACTGACCACGTCGATGGCGGTGAAGAACAACGTGAAGCGCGCCTACGAACTGATGGGGATGCGGGTGCACCTCCAGGTGAGCCACATCCTGACCAACATGGTGGGGGCGGCCACGGACGTTCAGGAGCGTCGGCGAAAGCTCATCGAGTCCGGCCTGAAGCCAAGGGATTTCATCGACGGACGGAGAGCTCTCCCGGCGAGCAGACGTAAACCTGCCCAATTCACTCGGCAAGTAGGCAGGTTTGCGTCTGCTCGCGAGGATGATTACTTGCCGGCGGCGTGACGGGCGGCCACGTATCCGAAGATCATCGTATTGGCGATGCTGCCGCCCGCACCCAGATAGTTGCGGCCCATCACGGTGGCGGTGATGTTTCCCGTCGCATACAGACCGTCGATGACCCGGTCCCGGTCGTCGAGGACCTGGGCGTGCTCGTTGGTGATCAGTCCCCCGCAGGTCCCGACGTCGGCCGGGAATACCCGGGTGGCGTAGTACGGCGCCTTATCGAGCGGGCCGAGTGCGGCGTTCGGGCGATAGCCGGGGTCGCCGAGGCACGCGTTGTACGCCGACTGGCCGCGGCCGAAGTCGGGATCCAACCCCTGGGCCGCAAACCCGTTGAAGCGCTTGACCGTCTCCTCCAACGCGTCGGCGGGAACATCGATCTGGCGAGCGAGGTCGGCGATGGTATCCGCGCGCTTGACGGCACCCTGCGTGATCAAGTCCTCGGACAGGGTGCGCTTCTTCAGCGGGTTCGCTCCCGAGACATACCGGCCGACGTAGCCCTCGTCGAAGACCTGCCAGCACGGCACCGCCTTGTTGGCGTACATCGCCTTGCCGACCTCGACATAGGAGTTCGACTCGTTGCAGAACCGCCTGCCGGCGCCGTCGATGTAGATGGCACCGGGACGCTGCCGTCCGGAGCCGAGTGATGCGGCACCGGGGTCGGCAATGAAAACCATTGGCAACCACCAGGCTTCGTCCAAGAGATCGGTTTTCGCGCCGAGCTCCATCGCCGTCTGCAGGACTTCGCCGGTGTCGCCGGCGTTGGCGATCGACCACTTGCCGTCGTTGGGCTGGTCGCCGCTGAAGCGTCGGCGCATATCCGCGTTGCGGCTGAAACCTCCCGCGGCGAGCAGAACGCCCTTCCGCGCTTGCACATTCACGGTCGCGCCGTTGCGGCTGATGCTCGCACCGACCACGCGGCCGTTCTCGACGATGAGGTCTTGCATCGCGGCGCTCGATCCATAGCGGCGGCTCGCCACCGCGAATCAGGATCTTGAGCATCTGGCCGATGAGCGAGGCACCGTTGGTCATCAAATCGCGGTGCCGGAGCTTGGCGGCGTTCGTGCGCAGGAACACGCGCATGGCAACGGCGAACGCGCGTGGTGAGCGGTTGAAGTACTGCACCGCGCGCAGCTCGTTGGTCTTGACGACGAATCCGTAGTTCTTGGCCATCGACGGCTGGACCCTGTCGCTCCAGTCGCCGAGTTCGGCGGCGTCGTATGGAATTCCCTCGACCGATCGGCCGGCCGCGTTGCCGCCCTTGTGATTCGGGTAATAGTCGCTCCAGCCGGGACACCGTACGAGCCGAACACCCTTGCGGACGAGGAAGTCGATCATCTCGGCGCCGGCGGTGAGAAACATCTCGCGGCGGGCGGGCGACGAGACCTCACCGATGTCGCCGACGACGTCGTCGAAGTATGCGAGGCCGTCCTCATGTGAATCGGGGATGCCCTCGTCGCGCATCAACGGGTTGTTCGGCAGCCAGACCATGCCGCCGGACATCCCGGTCGACCCTCCGACGAGGTCCTGCTTCTCGACGACGAGGGGTTCGATTCCCGAATCGAGGGCCGCCAGCGCGGCCACCATTCCTCCGCCGCCGCTGCCCGCGATCAGGAGGTCGACCGATTCGTCCCAATTCACCATGCTGTGGCCCTCTCCGAAAACCCGAGGTCGGCGACGGGCACGTCGATGGTGGTGTTGGTGCGCTGAATGGCGGGTATCAGCCGTTCGTACGGCAGGCCCGCGAGGAAGCCGTCGACGACACGTTCGAAGTTGGAGATCAGACCCTCGATCTGGTTCGACAATCGCATGTACTCGAATCCCTTGGCGTGCAGGCCTTTCTGCTGACGCGGAAGATTCGAGAAGTCCTGCGCGGGAATCATCGGCCAACTGGGATCGTCCGGCGCCAGCGGTTCGGGCGCGGTCGGTTTGCCCGGGGAGAGGTCGTTGGGATAACGGGTCAGCGACCACACCTCGAACAGCGTCTGCTCGGGTCCCAGCGGACGGATCCGGTAGGACGACGCGCTGCTGTACTGCGGTAGCAGGAAGTAGTGCGGGAAGCAGAACCCGATCGCGTCGATGACCTTGCGCCGATCGAGGTCGTTGAGGTCCGGGAAATCGCAGCCGCGCGCCCGGTGCCACTCGGTCACTGCGCCGTTGACGGCACCGCGCCAGGCCGCCATCGCCTGCGCCGGATCGTCGGGCAGCGACATGGTCTGCAGCCCTTCGGCAATGCGGATGTCATTCTCGTGAGTCATGCCGCCCATGCCCGAGCCGAGCGTCCGCATGAAGTACAGGCTCGCCTGGATGATCGGGTTCACCGACGACGAGTCCGGGCTGTACGACGACGGCAGCAGCTGCGGGTGGGTCTGCGGTACGTGGTAGCCCTCCATGAAGGCCGCAGTCGCCAATTTCCAGTTCACCGGAAGCAGGCACGACTTCCACCATTCGGTGCGCAGCGCCTCGACCTTGAATTCGTCGTGCTTGGAAGCGAACGGCTCGATGCAATCCCGTAGCGGTGGCGCGTCGTCGTCGAGGTTGATCCACGCGCAGCCGCCCCACAGTTCGCACCGCACCGGTGCGAGACCGAGATCGTCGGCACCGAGATTGCCGTCGTCGAACGCTTCGGACCTCAGCACGAAGGTGTTCTTGCCGTCCAGGCCCCAGCACCATCCGTGGAACGGGCACACGAAGGTACGGCGCGAACCGCTGCCCTCGACGAGCTTCATGCCGCGGTGCCGGCAGGAGTTGTAGAACGCGCGGATTTGATCGGTTCCAGTGTCGTCGACGCGCACGACGATGATCGACTGATCGAGAATCTCGTACTCGACGAAGTCGCCGGGCTTGGGAAGCTCCTCGAGACGGCACGCCATCTGCCACACCCGCGGCCAGAACAGCTCCGTTTCCATCGCATAGAAGTCTTGGTCGTAATAGCGCTGCTTGGGGATGCGATCAACACTCTGCACGGCCCATGGCACCGGAAGCGGTGTCCAGTCCACTGTGCTCGATTGGTGGTCCAATCAGCTCACCCCATCTTGCCGCGGCGCCAGGTTTCGTATCTTAGCAAAAATAGCAAGTCGGCCCGGGCGGGTGGGCGGATCGGTGGCGCTGCTCAGCGAAGGGCATAGAACCGCTGTGCGTTCGTCCCGCCGATCTTCGCGCGGGAGTCCTCGCTGATATCCGGTCGCGTTCGCAAATGCTTTGTGCTGTCCGGCCATTCGCCGTCCCAGTGGGGATAATCGCTGGCGAACATGATGAAGTCGTCACCGAGCACATCGATGACGCCCGGCAGGATCGGCTCCTCCGGCTCGCACGTCGTCCAGATGTTGCCCGCCCGCAGGTAGTCGCCGGGATCGCGCTGCCACCCGCCCTCGATCCAGTCGCCGCGCTTCTCGAAATGCTCGTGCAGACGGTCGATGAAGAACGGCACCCACCCGACGCCGGCTTCCAGAAAGGCGACCCGCAAATCGGGGTGTCTGTCGAACACACCACCGGAGACCAGCGCCGTCATCGCCGTCATCTGGTCGAACGGGAAGCTGATGCAATGCACCTGGATGTAGTTGGTGAACCGGTCGACGCCGACCTTCGGAAGATGCATGCCCGGCGCGCCGTGGATGCCGAGCGGCATGTCGAGTTCGACGGCGGCGGCGTAGAACCTGTCGAGGTCGGGGTGGTCCAGATTGCGGGTCTTCAGTGCCGGCGGGATGTGGGTGGCGACCAGCCCGAGGTCCTTCGCCTCGCGCATGACGTCGATCGCCACGTCGCCGTGCTCGATGGGGGTCACCGCGATGCCGCGCAACCGGCCGCCGGTGGGGTGGCAGTAATCGGCGATCCACTGGTTGTAGAGCCGGGCGAACCCCGCGGCGAACTCAGGATCTTCCAGGCTCGGTGCACATAGTCCGAGGCTCGGATACAGGACCATGGTGTCGATCTGGTCGCGGTCGGCATCGCCGAGTACGCCCTCCGCGCAGGAGTAGTCGATACCGTCGGCGGTGCTCAGCCCGTGTTCACGGGGACAGCCAGCACCCGGGCCGTCGGATTCGGGATAGTTGCGGCCCTCGATGACCAGGGCTCGTCCGTCGGGGCGCGGTGTGATGTGGTCGGGCCAGCGCTTCATCGCCTCGACCGCCAGTGATGGTCCTTCGGCGACGTGCCCATCGGCGTCGATGATTCGCATTACCGGATGCTAGAACTAGCAGCATGCCGAGCGAGACCATCCAGCAATTACTGCGCGAGCGCGCGTCGTCGGACACCGTCGCAGTGAAGTACGGCGACAACCGCTGGACCTGGCGCGAGCATCTGAGCGACGCATCGGCCCGCGCCGCCGCCCTGCTCGCGCTCGTCGACCGCGGCCGGCCGGTGCACATCGGTGTGCTGATGGGCAATACCCCGGAGTTCCTGAATCAGATGGCGGCGGCGGGTCTGGGTGGATACGTGCTGGCCGGGATCAATTCGACGCGCCGTGGTGAGGCGCTGGCCTCCGACATCCGGCGTGCCGACTGTCAGATCGTGGTCACCGACGCCGAACATCGGCCGCTGCTCGACGGTCTCGACCTCGACGGCGTGCAGGTCGTCGACACGTCCTCCGATGACTGGGCGCGAATGCTCGATGCCGCCGGTGAGCTGACGCCACACCGCGAGGTCGAGCCGATGGACACCTACATGCTCATCTTCACTTCGGGCACGAGCGGCAACCCCAAGCCAGTGCGCGTCTCGCATTTCATGGTGCTGATGTCGGGCCAGGCGCTCGTCGAGCGGTTCGAGATCACCCCGCAGGACACGTGCTATCTGTCCATGCCGCTGTTTCACTCCAACGCATTGGTCGCCGGCTGGGGGGTGGCCGTCGCGAACGGCGCGGCGATGGCACCCGCCAAATTCTCGGCGACGGGCTTCCTCGATGACATCCTCCGGTACGGCGCCACGTACATGAACTACGTCGGCAAACCGCTGGCCTACATCCTGGCCAGCCCCGAGAAACCCGACGACGCCCGCAACCCGTTGCGCATCGCGTTCGGCAACGAGGCCAGCGACCGCGACATCGAGGAGTTTCAGCGCCGGTTCGACTGCACGGTGTGGGACGGCTTCGGCTCCACCGAGAACGCCGTCATCATCACCCGGGAGCCTGGCACCCCGAAAGGCTCACTGGGCAAAGGGTTTCCGGGGGTGGCGATCTACAACGCGGATACCATCACCGAGTGTCCGCCCGCCCGGTTCGACGCCGACGGCGCACTGGCCAACGCCGAGGAGGCCGTCGGCGAACTCGTCAACACCGACGGTGCCGGATTCTTCACCGGCTACTACAACGCCGAGGATGCGACGGCCGAACGCTTGCGACACGGCATGTACTGGTCGGGAGACCTGGCGTACCGCGATGACGAGGGCTGGATTTACCTGGCGGGACGCAGCGGTGACTGGCTGCGCGTCGACGGTGAGAACATGGCCGCGGCCCCGATCGAACGCATCCTGGTGCGGCTGGCCGAGGTCAACCGGGTGGCCGTATACGCGGTGCCCGACGAGAACGTCGGCGATCAGATCATGGCCGCGATCGTGCTCAACGACGGCGCTGCCGTGGCTCCCGACGGGTTCGAGGCGTTCCTCGCCGCGCAGTCGGATCTTTCCCCGAAGGCGTGGCCGCGATATGTCCGCATTGCGCCCGACCTGCCGACAACCGCGACCCATAAGGTGCTCAAGCGTGAACTGGCTGCTCAGGGGCCGACCGCCGGTGACGGCGAGCTGTGGGTTCGCGAACCGCGCGGCACCCGCTATCAACGCGCCTAGGCTGCGGCGATGGGAGGAACGATGGACGACTGGATCGACGAACTGGCACGGGCCCTAGGCGAAGAACCGCTGACCGACGCTGAGACAACGCAGCTTCTCGACACCGCCCGCGACGTCGCGCACCGTGTCGAGCGCAAGTTCACGCCGCTATCGGCGTTCGTGATGGGCTGCGCCGTGGGCCGCGAACTCGCCGCCGGCGCAGAGCGCGCCGGAACTCTCAGCGCGACGTTGGAACGGGTCGCCGCGCTGATTCCACCCGAGTCGGGTGGCGAACCGATCAGCTAGTACTGGCCGAGCGGCCGACAGAAGTTGGTAATCGGATTCCAGTATTGGCCGGGTGCGCAGTTGAGCGGCACCGCCGATTTGCATGAGTTGGAACCCGGATCCCAGTACTGGCCGGGCGGGCAGTTGAGGGGCTGTGGCTGCGCCGAGCCGGTTGCCGACATCACGACGGAGAGCGCGGCGATCGGGGCGCAGGCCGCCGCGACGATCGCCGAACGAATGATGTTCTTTCGCATATCCTCAGCCTGCCCCGATCGCGGAATCTCAAACCAGATTATCGCGTGGCAAATGCGGAACAGCGTCCGCACATAGTGAGACCAGACGAATTGATTGCCAGTGCAATCGTTCCAAGACGCCGAGTAGCAAGATCCAGCGCTTCATCGTGCGCCGGAAGCGTGTCACCGAACTCGCCGAGACCGGCGCGAACTCGTCGTCAACTCACACGAGGACGCGCAGCCGCTCCCAACCCCGAACGGTGGATGTCGGTGCGAGCTGCGCGGTTTCGTAGTCGATGCCCCATTCCGGCCAGCGGTTGAGGAGTTCGTCGAGGGCGACCCGACCCTCCAGGCGCGCGAGGTTGGCGCCGAGACAGTAGTGCAGACCCTTGCCGAACGTGAGGTGGCTGAGGTTGTCGCGGCCGATGTCGAAGGTGTCGGGATCGGTATAGCGCTGCGGATCGCGGTTGGCGGCGCCGAACAACAGGAGCATGGCGCTTCCCGCGGGCACCGTATGGCCGTACGCCTCGAAATCCTTTGCCATATAACGGGCTACGTGCGGGCCCGTCGGTTCGAACCGCAACGTCTCGTCGATGGCGCGATTCAGCAGCGACCGATCCTGGTGGACCGCGCGGCGCTGATCGGGGTGCTCGGCGAGCACCTTGGCCAGCCAACCGATCAGCCGGCCTGTGGTCTCGTTGCCCGCGCCGGCCACCACCTGCGTGTAGTGCAGCACCTCTTTGCGATTGAGCTTGCGGGTCACCCCCTCTTCGTCGGTGAACTCGACGTTGAGCAGGGCTGTCATGAGGTCGTCGGACGGGTTGTTCGAACGCCATTCGACGTAGTCGGCGTACATGCGACCGTCGGCGATGGCGTCCGCCTTGGCGACCTTCATCGGTGTGCCCGGCTTGGTGCGCAGGTTGGCGTCGTTCTTGTCGCGGAAGCCGACCTGGTCCGACTCGGGGATGCCGAGCAGCATGCCGATGACGCGCATCGGCATCATCGCGGCGAGTTCGGCGACGATGTCGAAGCCGTCCGAACCCACCAGCGGGTCAAGGCAATTGATGCAGTAGCGGCGGATCTGGTCCTCGATCTCGGCCATCCGGCGCGGCGTGAACACCCGCGCCATCAACCCGCGCAGCATGCTGTGGATCGGCGGATCCTCGAACATCATCACGCCCTTGGGCATGTCGAAGTCGGACTTCACCAGTTCCAGGATGTCGCTGCGCTGGTTCGAGAAGGTCTCCCAGTTCGACAACGCCTTCTCGACATCGACGTAGCGCGACAACGCCCAGAAGTCATAGCGCTCGTTGTAGTAGAGCGGCGCCTCATCGCGTAGTCGCGCGTAGGTCGGATACGGATCGGCGGTGATGTCGACGTCGTACGGGTCGTAGTACACCTGTGTGTCGTTGGCAATCGTCATGTGCTCTCCCCTATTTGAGAAGGCTGCCCGCATCGACAGGCAGGGTGACACCGGTGATGTAGCGAGCTTCGTCGGAGGCCAGGAACAGCACCGCATTGCTGATGTCGACGGGCTCGACCCACGGGATCGGAAGGAAGTGGAACGACTGACAGATCGGTGCGAGGTCGTCGGGCCCCGGATTCTCCAGATCGGGCCGGAACAGTCGGTACGTCTGCTCGTTCATCAGCAGTGGTGTGCACACATGTGTCGGATGCACGGTGTTGACACGGATGTTCTTCGCGCCGAGTTCCACAGCGAACGTCCGCATCAGGCCGACGACACCGTGTTTGGCGGCGATGTAGTGGCCGACCTGAGGGTAGGCCTTGGTACCGCCGACCGAACTGGTGATGATGACCGAGCCGCTGCCGCCGGCAAGCAGGTGCGGGACGCCGGCCTTGACGGTTTTCCACACGCCACCCAGGTTGACGTCGATCGTCTCTTCCCAGATGTCTTCGCGCATTTTGTGCAGCTTGACGCCGGTGGTACCGATGCCTGCATTGGCCACGATGATGTCGAGCCGACCGAGTTGCTCGACTCCGCTGTCGACCGCGGCCTTCAGCGCGTCGTAGTCGCGGACGTCGACCTCGGCGGTCACGATGCGGCGGTCCAGGTTCTTCACCATGTCGGCGGTCTCGGCGAGATCCTCGGGCGTGGCAGCCGGCGCTGTCGAGTCCTCGAACCCTCGGCAGATGTCCACGGCGATGATGTCGGCGCCCTCCTGCGCCAACCGCACCGCGTGACTTCGGCCCTGACCGCGCGCCGCCCCCGTGATGAACGCGACCTTGCCTTCTACCCGACCAGCCATCCAGACGCTCCTCATTGTTGGGCGATCGCCCAACATCTAGACTGCGGCCATGTCTAGCAGCACCATGAGTGAGCGGTCAAGGGGTGGCGGCGAGTCGACCGCCCGGGATGCGCTGATCGGAGCGACCGCCCAAATCATGCTCGACGAAGGCTACGCCGCGGCGACCTCGCGGCGGGTGGCGGCGAAGGCCGGCGTGAAGCCCGCCCTGGTGCACTACTACTTCCCGAGCATGGACGACCTTTTCCTGGCGGTGCTGCGAGACGGCGCCGAGACCAACCTGGCGCGTCAGCGTCAAGCGCTGGCCGATGACCAGCCCCTGCACGCGCTGTGGCGGCTCAACAGCACCCACGGAGCACGGCTGTTCATGGAGTTCATGGCGCTGGCCAATCACCGCAAGGCCATCCGGAGTGAGATCGCCGTCCTACGCGGAGCGCTTCGGCGACGTCGAGGAGAGCGCCGTCACCCTGGCGATGCGAGCGCACGGCGTCGACATGGCGGCCTTTCCGCCCGTGGTCATGTCTATGATCGTGACCAGCCTGGCGCGGATTGTGCTGCTGGAACGTGGGCTTGGTATAACCCGTGGTCACACTGAGGCCGAAGCCTTCATCGAGCACTACCTGGAACGCTTCGAACTGCCCCCGTTGTGACCTGGGTCGTGACCCAAACCGCATGCTCATATCGGTAGTGAGCAGCAGCACAAGTACTTGTTATAACCTGTGGCGGGTGAGAACTTATACGGGCTAAGTTACGCACAACGGAACTGCAGCGGCTGACACGAAACTTGAGGGTGCATATATGGGTGGCACGGGTCGGGGACGATCGGCATGATCGGCTTCGCCAAGAAGATCTGGATTCCGCTCGTCATCGTGATCGTGGTGGCTGTCGCAGGGTTCACCGTCCACCGGGTCCGCACCTTCTTCGGTGCCGAGGGCATCATCGTCACCCCCAAGGTCTTCGCCGACGACCCTGAGCCCTTCGACCCCAAAGTCGTGAAGTACGAGATCTTCGGCTCGGGGTCGTATGCGGACATCAACTATCTGGATCTGGATGCCAAACCACAGCGCATCGACGGCGCCGGACTGCCGTGGTCGCTGACGCTGCAGACCACTGCCCCCTCGGCCGCGCCCAACATCGTCGCGCAGGGCGACGGGTCCACGATCACCTGCCGCATCACCGTCGACGACGAGATCAAGGACGAAAGAACATCGAGCGGCTTGAACGCACAGACCTTCTGTTTTGTTAAATCCGCATGAGTACACCGACGAGCGAAGCGCCCACCGAGGCCTTTCCGCCCGCCGAGCACGCAGCTAGGCCGTTCATCCCGCGGATGATCCGCGTTCTGGCCATCCCGATCATTCTCATCTGGATCGGGGTCATCGCGGTCCTGAATGTGGTTGTGCCCCAGCTGGAAACGGTCGGGCAGATGCGCGCGGTCTCGATGAGCCCAGACTCCGCGCCGTCGATGATCGCGATGAAACGGGTCGGCGAGGTGTTCCAGGAGTTCAACTCCGACAGCTCCGCCATGATTGTGCTGGAGGGTGAGCAGCCCCTCGGCGACGACACCAGGGCCTTCTACGGCCAGTTGATCGAGAAGCTCGAGGCCGACAAGAAGCACGTCCAGAGCGTTCAGGACTTCTGGAGCGACCCGCTGACCGCCTCGGGCGCGCAGAGCAACGACGGCAAGGCCGCCTACGTCCAGGTGTACCTGGCAGGTAACCAGGGCGAGGCGCTGGCCAACGAGTCGGTCGAGGCCGTCCAGAGCCTTGTCGACGGTATGCAGCCGCCGCCGGGCGTCAAGGCGTTCGTCACCGGTCCCGCCGCGCTGGCAGCGGACCAGCACATCGCCGGCGACCGAAGCATGCAGATGATCGAGGCCGTCACGTTCACGGTGATCATCGTGATGCTGCTGCTCGTCTACCGGTCGATCGTCACCGTGCTGCTGACCCTCGTCATGGTGGTGTTGCAGCTGGCTGCTGCCCGCGGTGTGGTGGCATTCCTCGGCTACCACGAGATCATCGGTCTCTCGACCTTCGCCACCAACCTGCTGGTGACACTGGCCATCGCCGCCGGTACGGACTACGCGATATTCCTCATCGGCCGATATCAGGAAGCCCGCGCGGCGGGCGAGGACCGCGAACAGGCCTTCTACACCATGTACGGCGGGACGGCCCACGTGGTGCTGGGCTCCGGTCTCACCATCGCCGGCGCCACTTTCTGTCTGAGCTTCACCAGGCTGCCGTACTTCCAGTCGCTCGGTGTGCCGCTGGCGATCGGTATGACGGTCGGCGTCCTGGCCGCGCTGACGCTCAGCGCCGCGATCATCGCCGTGGCGAGTCGGTTCGGCAACGTGCTCGAGCCCAAGCGCGCGATGAGGGTGCGCGGATGGCGCAAGATCGGCGCCGCGGTCGTCCGGTGGCCGGGCCCTATCCTGGTCGGGACGATCGCGCTGTCCCTCATAGGTCTGCTGACCCTGCCCGGGTACCGGACCAACTACAACGACCGCAACTACCTACCCGCGGACCTACCGGCGAACGAGGGGTACGCGGCGGCCGACCGGCATTTCTCGCAGGCCCGGATGAACCCCGAACTGCTGATGATCGAGAGCGATCACGATCTGCGCAACTCCGCGGACTTCCTCGTCATCGACAAGATCGCGAAGGCCGTGTTCCGGGTGCCCGGCATCTCGCGCGTCCAGGCCATCACCCGGCCCGACGGTAAGCCGATCGAGCACACGTCGATCCCGTTCCAGATCAGCATGCAGGGCACCACCCAGCAGATGAATCAGAAGTATCTGCAGGACCGCATGGCCGACATGCTCGTCCAGGCCGACGAGATGAACACCACCATCGGGACCATGGAGAAGATGTCCGCCCTCACCAAGGAGATGGCGGCGACCACCCACTCCATGGTGACCAAGATGAAGGACATGACCGTCGATGTGGCCGAATTGCGGGACAACATCGCGAATTTCGACGACTTCTTCCGGCCGCTGCGCAACTACTTCTACTGGGAACCGCAAGTGCTTCAACATCCCCATCTGCTGGGCGATCCGGTCGATTTTCGACACCCTCGACGGTATCGACACGATGACCGACGACATCCAGCAGCTGATCCCGGACATGGAGCGCCTGGACAAGTTGATGCCGCAGATGGTCACGCTGATGCCGCCGATGATCGAGACCATGAAGACGATGAAGAACATGATGCTGACGATGTATGCCACCCAGAAGGGCATGCAGGATCAGATGGCCGCGATGCAGGACAACTCGTCGGCGATGGGCGAAGCGTTCGACCAGTCGATGAATGACGACTCGTTCTATCTGCCGCCGGAAGTGTTCGACAACGCTGAGTTCAAGAAGGGCATGGAGAACTTCATCTCGCCGGACGGCAAGTCGGTGCGCTTCATCATCGCCCACGACGGGGATCCGATGACGCCCGAGGGCATCGGCAGGATCGACGCGATCAAGCAGGCGGCCAAGGAAGCCATCAAGGGCACGCCCCTGGAGGGATCGAAGGTGTATCTGGCCGGCACGGCCGCGGTGTTCAAGGACATGGCCGACGGCAGCACCTTTGACCTGATCATCGCTGCGATCGCGTCACTCGGCCTGATCTTCATCATCATGCTGATCATCACCCGAAGCGTGGTCGCCGCCGCGGTCATCGTCGGCACGGTGGTGATCTCGCTGGGCGCGTCGTTCGGCCTGTCGGTGCTGGTCTGGCAGCACATCCTCGGGATCGAGTTGCACTGGATGGTGATGGCGATGTCGGTCATCATCCTGTTGGCCGTGGGCGCCGACTACAACCTGTTGCTCGTGTCCCGCCTCAAGGAAGAATTGCATGCAGGGGTCAATACGGGGATCATCCGTGCAATGGGTGGCAGCGGTTCCGTCGTGACATCCGCCGGCCTGGTGTTCGCCTTCACGATGATGTCGATGGCGGTCAGCGAGTTGACCGTGATCGGCCAGGTCGGCACCACCATCGGCTTGGGGCTGCTGTTCGACACGTTGGTGGTTCGGGCGTTCATGACGCCTTCCATCGCGGCGCTGATGGGCAAGTGGTTCTGGTGGCCGCAACGGGTGCGTGCACGCCCGGCGCCTTCCCCGTGGCCCAAACCTCCGCAACAATTGGCATCAGTGGGTCCTGAAGGAGGACAGTCATGAAGCGTGCAATGGTCGGAATAGCTCTTGCTGCAGCAGCATTGGTGGCGGCGGCTCCCGCGCATGCCGACGTCGACACCGATTTCGCGAATGAACTCCACATATACGGGATCTACGGGCAGAAGGACTACAACGCCTGGATCGCGAAAATCACCTGCAAGCGGTTGGACAACGGCCTCGACACCGACGCGAACAAGTCGGCCCAGTTCATTCACATGCAGCTGGTGAAGGACAGCACCACCGATCAGGCGTGGCAGTTCCTCGGCGCCACGCTGCGGAACTACTGCCCCGACAAGATGCCGATTCTGGAACAAGCAGCGCGATAGCAAGGAGGACAACGTGTTACGCAAAGCGAGTATTGCCGTAGCCGCCCTGAGCTGTGCGGCGGTGATTTTTCCGGGTGTCGCGTCTGCGGACGCCACCGACGATTACCCGATCCCCAATCGCATACTGAAGACCACGTGCACTGTCGACCAGTACATGGCGGCCGTCCGTGACACCGATCCGGTGTACTACGAGCGGTACATGACCGACTACAAGAACAGGCCGGTCGACGTTCAGAACGGCGCCCGTGATCGGATCTACTGGTTCTTCTCGCTGAATTACGCGGGTCGGCGGCAGTATTCGGAGAACACGGCGACGAACGTCTACTACGAGTTCATGGCCACCCGCTGGGGCAACTGGGCCAAGCTGTTCTTCAACAATAAAGGCGTAGCCGCGCACGGCACCGACGTCTGTATGAACTACCCGGTCAGCGATCCGTCCGTCTGGACCTGGTAATCCCTACATCCTGACTCCAGGAAGAGCGCCTCCCCGCCTTCGTCGGCGAAACTGACTCGGCCGTTGCCCCTCACCCCATGTGACATCTTGGTGCCCAGGAACGACGAATCAGTATGAAGACAACGATCATGCGCATTCTCGGAGTCCTCGGACTGTCCGCAACCGCCTGGCCACTCGCATTGGCCACCGTCCCGCCCGCCGCCGCGGCGCCGTGTCCCGACGTCGAGGTCGTGTTCGCCCGCGGCACGACCGAGCCGCCTGGCGTAGGCGGAATCGGGCAGGTGTTCGTCGACTCACTGCGTTCGCAACTGGGCGAACGCTCCGTCGGGGTCTACCCGGTCAACTACCCGGCGACTCGCGAGTTCCGCACCAGCACTCCGGCTGGTCGCGACGATCTGAGCGCCCACGCCCAGTCGATGGCTGCCAGTTGCCCGGATACGAAGATGGTGCTCGGCGGCTACTCCCAGGGCGCCGCCGTCGTCGACCTGGCGACCGGGGTGATGCCGCCGGTGGTCGCCGATCACGTTGCCGCGACGGCCCTGTTCGGCGGCCCGAGGAGCAGCTTTGCGGACTCATTTTCCGCTGGTCCCCTGCCTGCAGTCGGCCCGCTGTATGCGGCCAAGACCATCGAGCTGTGTGTCCCCAACGATCCAATCTGTTCCGAAGGTGGCTGGGACTGGGGCGCGCATAGTGCCTACGTTCAATCAGGGATGGTTGACCAGGCAGCCTCGTTCGCTGCGGGGCGACTCTAGGTGGCCGCACAGCGGCCCGATCTGGTAGGACTAAGCCAGGCCTAACACCGTAGGGAGGAGCTCCGCGAGGTGCCCAACTGTGTTGAGGCCGGGTGCAGTAGCTCTGGAGCCCGAGCGTCACGCCGGATGACAACCCGATGAGCGCTCCGACGGTCAAACCCGCCGCCCCACCGCAGCAGGAACGGCGTAGCGGCCTGGCCAAGTGGATCCGCCGGCTGGCGGTCCCCATCATCATCGGCTGGGTTCTGCTGGTCGCCGTCCTGAACACCGCCGTGCCGCAGCTCGAAGTCGTCGGCCAGATGCGGTCGGTGTCGATGAGTCCGTCGGAAGCGCCGTCGGTGATCGCGATGAAGCGCGTGGGCGAGATTTTCGAAGAGTTCAAGTCCGACAGCTCGGCGATGATCGTCCTCGAAGGCGATCAGCCGCTCGGTGCGGATGCGCACCGGTACTACGACGAACTCGTCGACAGGCTGGAAGCCGACACGAAGCACGTCGAGCACGTTCAGGACTTCTGGGGCGACCCGTTGACGGAAGCCGGCGCGCAGAGCAGCGACGGCAAGGCGACGTACGTGCAGGTGTTCCTTGCAGGCAACATGGGCGAGGCGCTGTCCAACGAGTCGGTGCTGCAGGTCAAGACCATCGTTGACGGGCTTCCTCCCCCTCCGGGCGTCAAGGTGTTCGTAACGGGCGGATCGGCGTTGGTCGCCGACCAGCAGATCGCGAGCGACCGCAGCATCCGGATCATCGAGATGGTCACCTTCGGGGTGATCATCACGATGCTGTTGCTCGTCTACCGATCGATACGCACTGTCCTGCTGGTGCTGGTGATGGTGTTCCTGACGCTGTCGGCGACTCGCGGTGTGGTGGCATTCCTGGGTTACCACGAGTTGATCGGTCTCTCGACGTTCGCGACCAACCTGCTCGTCACGCTTGCGATCGCCGCGGCGACCGACTACGCCATCTTTCTCATAGGTCGGTACCAGGAAGCGCGGACGATAGGCCAGGACCGAGAATCGGCGTTCTACACGATGTTTCACGGCACCGCGCACGTGGTGCTGGGCTCAGGGCATGACGATCGCGGGCGCGACGTTCTGCCTTTCGTTCACCCGGCTGCCCTACTTCCAGTCGCTCGGAGTTCCGCTTGCAGTGGGAATGACCACCGGCGTGTTCGTCGCGCTGACGTTGGGTCCGGCGATCATCACCGTCGCGAGTCGGTTCGGCCTGCTGGAACCCAAGCGCGCCATGCGCATCCGTGGCTGGCGCAAGATCGGCGCCCTCATCGTCCGCTGGCCGGGTCCGGTCCTCCTCGCGACCATCGCACTGTCCCTCGTCGGCCTGCTCACCCTGCCTGGATATCGACCCAACTACAACGACCGCATGTACCTGCCCGCCGACCTGCCTGCCAACCAGGGTTTCGCAGCGGCCGAACGGCATTTCTCCCCCGCGACGATGAACCCGGAGTTGTTGCTCATCGAGAGCGACCACGACCTTCGCAACTCAGCGGACTTCCTGGTGATCGACAAGATCGCCAAGGCCGTCTTCCGGGTGCCCGGCATCAGCCGCGTCCAGGCGATCACCCGGCCCAGCGGCAAACCCGTTGAGTTCAGCACGATTCCGGCCCAGATGAGCCTCGGCGGAGTAGGTCAGGACCTGAACCGCAAGTACCTCGAAGACCGCATGGACGACATGCTGATTCAGGCCGACGAGATGCAGACGACCATCGACACCATGACGCGGATGACGGCGTTGATGGGCGAGATGAGTGCGACCACGCACAGCATGGTCGAGAAGACCCGCGACATGACCGTCGACATCGCCGAATTGCGCGACGGCATAGCCAATTTCGACGATTTCTTCCGGCCGTTGCGCAACTACTTCTACTGGGAACCCCACTGCTTCAACATTCCGATCTGCTGGTCGCTGCGGTCGATCTTCGACACCCTCGACGGCGTCAACACGACAACCGATGACGTGCAGGCCCTGCTACCGGACCTGGAGCGACTCGATGCGCTGATGCCGCAGCTGTTGGAGTTGATGCCGCAGACCGTCGAGACCATGAAGACGATGAAGAACATGATGCTGACGATGCACGCCACGCAGGCGGGCATGCAGGATCAGCAGGCCGCCATGTCGGAGAACCAGTCGGCGATGGGCGACGCGTTCAACAACTCCTGGAACGACGACACGTTCTATCTGCCCCCGGAGATCTTCGACAACGAAGAGTTCAAGCGCGGGATGGACAGCTTCATCTCGCCGAACGGTCACGCGGTCCGGATGATCATCTCCCACGAAGGAGATCCGCTCAGCACCGACGGGATAGCCCGCATCGACGCAATCAAGCAAGCGGCGAAGGAAGCCATCAAGGGCACACCGCTGGAGGGCTCCAAGATCTACATCGGCGGCACCGCGTCCGCGTTCAAGGACATGCAGGAGGGCAACAACTACGACCTGCTCATCGCGGCCATCCTCGCACTGGCGCTGATCTTCGCCATCATGTTGATCATCACGCGCAGTCTCGTCGCGGCCGCAGTCATCGTCGGCACTGTGGTGCTGTCGCTCGGCGCATCGTTCGGTCTGTCGATCCTGGTCTGGCAACACGTCCTGGGCATCGATCTGCAGTTCATGGTGATGGCCATGGCGGTGATCATCCTGTTGGCCGTCGGTGCCGACTACAACCTGTTGCTGGTCGCGCGTCTCAAGGAAGAGCTGCCCGCAGGCATCAACACCGCGATCATCCGTGCGATGGGCGGGAGCGGATCGGTGGTGACTGCGGCGGGGCTGGTGTTCGCGTTCACCATGATGTCGATGGTCATGAGCGAGCTGACGGTGGTCGCTCAGATGGGCTCGACGATCGGAATGGGCCTGCTGTTCGACACTTTGGTGATTCGCGCCTTCATGACACCGTCGATCGCGGCGCTGATGGGGCGCTGGTTCTGGTGGCCGCAGGTGGTTCGGGCTCGGCCCAAGCCGGCGAAGTGGCCGACGCCGGCGGACCGTTCAGCGACCCTGTAGACGGCTACAGTTCTGGGACCGAGACTGGTAGCGGGTTCCGCAGCTAGACAAGCTTTTTCACCGGACCGGCGCACACCCGCGCGGCCGTGGTGGCTGCAACGAATGCGCCGAGCATCGTGAATCCCGCAGCACCGGCCAGCCCGTTCTTCGCCAGGATACACCAGCGCAATACCGGCGACCACGATGAACGCACCTGCGGCGGCCGACCGGGCGCCCGTCGCGGTGGCGGACGCGTCCCACCACGGCAGCCGACGGTGCTCGAGCGGCGAGAGCAGCCGGAACGCAGCGAGCATCACGACCGCGAACACCACGGCGCGCAGCGCCAGAAGTCCCCAGAAGCCTTGTGCATCAACGTGGTAGGCGTCGAGTCCGATCGCGTGCAAGGTGAATGTGGCGACCGCGATCGCAGGGATGTGCCAGAGGTAGAGCGTCATCGCTCCCCCGTTGCCGACCGCGACGAGATACCAGACACGGGGCCGTTCAGCCCACCGGCGGATCGCTCCCGCGGCGGCCACAAACACACACGACATCCAGGTGCAGTGCAGCGCGAGCAACAGCGTCGGTGGGGACACGTTCGAGATCCGCTCGGTCCCGGTCACGACCAGGGAGACGTCATAGGGCCCCACGGCCGCGAGCACGACCTGCGCGGCAAACGCGGACGCGGCCACGGCGAGCGCCGCGCGCGGGCCTATCAGCCGCCGCGCGTAAGCAGCGCCGATCGTCACCGGGATCAGCCAGACGACCACGAAGTTGGCGACGCCTGCCATGGGCGTACCGACGGCGAACCGAATCGCGTCGATTGCCGCGGCGCCGGCGAGCAGAGAACCCACCACGATGGCGACCGCGCGACCCGTCGACATCCGGGTCAGCACAGGAACGAAGGCGAGCACGACGAGGTACACACCGAGGAACCACAGCAGTGCCACGCACTCACGTCCGAGTCCTTCGGCGGACTCGGAGCCCAGGATATGTTGCGTCACGACCAGCCCGACCGACCATGCGGCCAGGTACCAGAACACGGGCCGGCACAACCGTTGAGCCCGGGTGAACAGCCACGTCCCCCAGGGCCTGCCTGCGTGCCAGCCGTACGCGCCCGCTGCGCCGCCTGCCAGGAAGAACAGCGGCATCACCTGGACGATCCAGGTGATCGGAGCGATCGCGGGCAGCTCGCCGAGTAGGTTGCCGATCCGCAGACCGCTGTCATCGATAGTGGCGAGCAGCAGAGCACAGTGCCCGAATATCACCACCACCAGCGCGGCAAGACGCGCGACGTCGACCGCGCGGTCGCGGTCAGGCGGCGTTTCGGCGTCGACCTTGCCTGCGCCGGACAAGGGCTTTGTGAGCTGCATGCGTACAGGATGCCGGTATGCGGGTCGGTATGGATGAGTAGTACTACGCGACCTCAGAGAATCAGACGTCGGCGATGGTCATGGGCTCGTGGTGGGGCTCACGCTGAGTGCTGGACATCTGCGAGGCGGGCGACGCGCCCGAACACGACACCTTTGATAAAGGATTTTTCGGCCGGGGCGCCCTCGGTGGCACAGGAGTCGCGTCGCCCCTGAGCTTTGGTGACGTGCAAGGCGCTCGACGATCCGAAGATAACGATGAGCGCGACATCGTGTCGAACAGCGATGCGCAACAGTAAAGTGCCGTTCGTGAGCAGAAACCTGTTAGCCAATGGCCGCGGCCGCTGGCTGGCAGTTGTGGCCTCGCTCGCCGTTTCCGCCGCCATGCTTTACGCCCAGAGCCCCGACACTCCATGCTGCGAGGAGACCGCGGCCGTCGCACCGACCAGCCCGGAATCCGCACCGACCGCCGCGCCGAACGTCGCCATACCCGCGGAAGCGGAGCTGTTGGCGGCTAGCGCGCCCGCCGCTGCGAGGGAACTCCCGTTCGCGCTGCCCGCCGGTGTCGCGCCTGAGGAAGGACTGCAGGTCAAGACCATCTGGGCGGCCCGTGCCATCAGCGTGATGTTTCCCGAGATCACCAGCATCGGCGGGTATCGGCAGGATCCTTTGCGGTGGCACCCCAACGGGTTGGCGATCGACGTGATGATCCCGAACCACGGCTCCGACGAGGGCATCGAACTCGGCAACCAGATCGCCGGGCTTGCGTTGGCGAACGCGGAGCGGTGGGGCATCCTCCACGTGATCTGGCGGCAGGGCTTCTACCCGGGCATCGGCGCGCCGAGTTGGACGGCCGACTACGGCAACGAAACTGCTAACCACTTCGACCACGTTCACATCTCGACCAACGGCGGTGGATACCCGACCGGGAACGAGACGTACTACATCGGATCCATGAGCCCCAAGCCGAAGAACTGACCAACGCGGGTGCCGGGTCAGCTGGCGCCGAGCGCGCTCTTCACCTTGCCGATCGCTTCGGTCTCGGCGGGTGCGACGCCCTTCGAGGCCTCGGCGACCTTATTACAGGCATCGACGATGACCGCCTTGAAACCTTCGACCTCATCGGAACCCTTCTGCTGCAGGATCGCTACCGCCTGCTCCAGGGACGTCAGGATCGACTTGTCAATCTCTTCCGGATTACCCTTGGGCAGGTTCGGCATCCCACCCGACTTCAGCAGCTCCTGAAGCTCGGGCGACGCGTTGGCGAAAGCCTTGGAGCCGGCCATCGACTCCTTGAACATGGCGAAGAAGCCGGGGTCGGCCTTTGAGACGAGGGCCATCGCGCCAAAGGCGGCGGAGCGGACTGTGTCGCGTTCATCATCGTTGTAATCGGCCATGAAGAACATGCTGCTCCTCTGCGGACGATCCGTCGAGAGTCACGGCTCCGCGTTTCGCCCTTGATGGGTGAGGGCTCATCGCCTGTTTCGTAAGTCGGGCTGACCGGACTTGAACCTGCGACCCTTGACCCCCAGGAAGTAGCCATGTACGTACATTCACCGTACAATGAAGTGATCGACAGCTGCGAGCAGAGATGACTGAGGGAAGATGGAGGTGTCGCTGTGGCAGTCAAAACGAAGCGCATCGAGCTTCGCGCGGAGCAAGCGACCTTGGACCGCATCCAGCGCGCCGCCAACCTTGTCCATGAGCAGACGTCGGAGTTCGTGCGGAAAGCTGCGATGCAACGGGCCGAAGACATCCTGCGTCAGGAGCTGGTAACGGCAATGGAGCCCGAACAGTTCGACAAACTGATGTCCTCGCTCGATGCTGCTGACGACGCGCCGCGGCTGGCGGCAGCCGCACGCAAACCAGCGGCCTTCACAAGGCGCTGACCAATGTTCGAGTCCGCGCGACTCACCGACGACCACACCCTGGAAGGATTCGACTGCGGCAAGGAATCGCTGAACACCTGGCTCACCGCACATGCCCGCCGCGCGGACAGCAGCGGAGTCGCCCACGTCTACGTGTGGACCCCGCTCGGCGAACAGAAAGTCAGCGCGTATTTCGCCATCTGCCCCACCGAAGTAGTACGCAACGACGACGGCCTATCGGGATCCATGGCCGGCGGCTATTCCCGCATACCCGGATACTTGATTGCCCGCCTGGCGATCGACGCGTCGCTGCGGGGTCAGGGATATGGCGAGCAGCTGCTCCTCGACGCACTAGGCAAAGCCGTCGCCGCATCGGAAATCGGCGGCGGCCGGCTCATCGTCGTTGATGCCATAGACGACGAGGCGCAATCCTTCTACGAGCACTACCACTTCGTTCCCGTCCGCAACCGCGAGCGTCGTCTGGTCATGAAGGTGTCCACAGCGGCGAAAGCGCTCGGGGAGCGCTGGCGGGAGTAAACCCTTCCGCCGAAGAATGTGCTGCACAAAGGAGTTGACCGTTAGCGGTGTCGAGAGTTTCCCTGGCGAGTTGGACACGCTGCGTGCCGACAATGTGCGTTTGCGTCGTCTTCTTCAGTTGAGTGAGGAACAGGCACGCGCAGCCGCCAGTGACCAGGCGACGCTGACGGGGGCGCCGGCCTCACCGGTGACAATGGGCTCCAGCTCCGCTGATAAGGTGCGGTTCTTCTTCGAGTTGTTCCGTTGTCGCACCGATGTTTACGCGCTGCGCTGGGAGAATCGTCGAGATGGCCGTTCAGGTTGGATGCCGGCGATCAAGGGCTATTGGCGCAAGGGTATGAATCGGGCCGACGCACCTTACCTTCCGCTGACCCCAGAAGTCGTTGATGCCCACCTGCGGGGCGAGGCACATATCGGCCTGTATCCGCTCAGCGATGACGACACCTGCTGGTGGGTGGCGGCCGATTTCGACAAGGAAGCCGCGATGCTCGACGCGCTCGCGTACATGAAAGCGGCTCGCTCCTATGGGATTCCGGCTGCGCTGGAGGTATCACAATCCGGGCGCGGAGCTCACGTTTGGATCTTCTTCGCTCATGCGATCTCGGCATCGGTCGCCCGCAGCATCGCTACAAGTCTGCTGAGTGAGGCATTTCGCCTGCGTGGCAGCATGCATCTGAGTAGCTATGACCGCTTGTTCCCATCCCAGGACGTCCACACCGGGCGAGGGGTGGGCAATCTGATCGCCGCACCGATGAACGGTAAGCGCCGTCAACACGGCACCACCGTCTTCCTCGATCCCGCCACCCTCGAGCCATACGAGGATCAGTGGGCCTACCTGTCAAGCATCGCCCGATTGTCCACCAAAGACGTGACCGCGTTGGCGCGCCAACTTCCCGACCCACAGATCGGCCACAATGTCCGGCGTCTGCAGCTACCGACGTCGTCGCGCATCATCCCACGGCCGGCGGCAATCGTGCGCGCAGAGTTCACATCACGACTCACCTTGACCGCCAACGATCTTGGCCCAGCGATGATCTCGGCCGTTAAACACGCCGCATCGATACGCAACCCGGAATTCGATGCGCGCCAACGTGCGCGCCGCAGCACCTGGGACACACCACGGTTCCTCTACAGCTACGACGAAACCGCTGACGGTGATCTCGTCCTGCCCCGCGGCCTCCATCCTCTGCTGACAGAACTCGTCGAATCGGCCGACAGCACGCTTCACGTCGACGACAAACGCATCCTCGGTCAACCCCACAAGTTCACCTGCAGCACGCCGTTGCGCACCGTTCAGACCACCGCACTGCACCGAATCCTGGAGCAGGACACCGGTGTCCTCATCGCCCCTCCGGGCACGGGAAAGACTGTTATCGCCTGTGCGGCAATCGAATCACGAGCTACCGCGACCCTGGTCCTGGTCGATCGCAAGGCCCTGGCCGATCAATGGCGCGACCGGATCAGCAGCCACCTGAGTTTCGCATGCGGTCAGATCGGTGGCGGGCGTTCGAAAACCACGGGCATCCTCGACATCGCGCTGCTGCCGACGCTTGCCCGCCGCGACAACGTCGAGGACATCACCGCCAGCTACGGATTCGTCATTGTGGACGAATGCCACCACGTCGCCGCCAGCGCATTCTTCGGCGTCCTGAGCCGCATAGCCGCGCGGTATTGGCTCGGCCTGACCGCCACGCCGGAGCGCCGTGACGGGCTCGAAGACCTGATCTATCACCAACTCGGATCACACCACGTGGCCATCGAGCCGCCCAGTACCGGACAACTCCCGGTCGACGGTTCCGATCTACTGACGCCCCACCCGGTTCTGCACCTGCACCCGACCGAATTCCAATACCGCGGCGACGCCGACCCCACCGCACCCGGTGGAATGGCCGAAATCTATCGAGCCCTCGTCGCCGACCGCACTCGGCTCGAGCAGATCGTCGACGACGTGCTGACCGCCTCCGAAACCGGAGCCAACATCCTGGTGCTCACCACCTGGGTCGAACACCTCAACGCCATCACCGACCAGCTACGCACCGCCGGAAAGACCGTCACCGTTCTCAGCGGCGGCATGAAGGCTCGTGAACGCCGCCAGATCGCCGACCAACTTGCCAACCACACGCCCGATTCGGATCCACTCCTGATCGTCGGCACCAGCTCGTTCATCGGGGAAGGCTTCGACTGCCCCGCTCTCGACACACTGTTCCTGGCAGCGCCAATCACCTTCAAGAACCGCCTCGTGCAATACATCGGTCGCGTCACCCGTCCCTACCCCTCGAAGACCACCGCAACCGTGCACGACTACCACGACGAGCTCACCCCCGTCATCGCCTCATCGCTGAAGAAACGAACACCCGGCTACCTCAAGATGGGCTTCCCCGACCCGCGCAAGATGAGCCGATAGAACTCAATGCCGCAGATCGCAGCACTTGACGAGCGGACAAGTGCGCTACGGCACGCCCGAAGGTCGAGATCTGTGGTCCCAACCGGCTCAAAGCTAAACCAAGGTAGAGGTACTCTTGGGTCATTACCGCAGCTCAAAGCCTACTTCTCTGGTCGGGCTGACAGGATTTGAACCTGCGACCACTTGACCCCCAGAAAAGGGCACTACCTTCTCCAGCGTCCGTGGATGTTCAGTCTCCGCAGGTCACACTCGTTCTCAGTACGTCAGCGAACGGGCGTGAACACCCAAAAACTGGAAGCCGTTGCGCTACCCGTTGCGCTACCGGGGGCCGCGCCTTGTCGGTGCCAACACCTACAGTCGCCACCCATGAGCACCGCAGCGCCATGGGCCGTCACCGTGGGCGTACACGAGTTGGAAGCGCAAATTGAAACACTGCGTCGAGAGCTGAACGAATCCCGCTGAACCGTGTCCCGCCGGATGTAATCATGGCGACGATGAGCACGCCGCCCCCTCAGTCTTGGCCACCGCGCACGGAGGAATTGCTTCGCCGCGCCGCAGACAATAAGTTGCTGACGGAGTCTCACACGCTCGACATCAAGCGCGAACTACCAACGAGCGATTCGGCGAACCGCGACATTGCAAAGGACATCGCAGCGTTCTCGATGGACGGCGGAGTGATCATCATCGGTGTCGACGAAGACACCTCACCCCCGTCCCTACACCCGGTCGCACTAGACGGCCTAGCAGAACGGGTAGAGCAGATTGCCGCGACTCTGGTCGATGAGGCGGTCATCGTGACATCTACCGCCATAGAGGCATCAACCGCGGACGGCACCGGGTACCTGGTCGTCGAAGTGCCTGCCTCGCCACGAGCACCCCTGATGGCTGATGGCAAGTACTACGGCCGAGGCGACAAGACCAACCGAGTCATGTCTCACGCCGAGGTGCTTCGAATGCACGAACGCCAGCTTGCGGCGCGGCGTGACATTCTCGCCGAAGCAGATGCACGACTCATCGAGATTCTGGACAACTACCCTGATGAGACTCGCGAGATGATGCTCGTCATGGCCGAACCGCTCGGTGTTCGGAAAGACGACCTGCTTCAGTCTCTTTCAGAGTCCGAGAACTGGGCTAGTTCGGCGTTGCGGCTCGTGCGAGCTGCCGCGATACGCGAGCGTCAACAGTTTTCGCCCAGCCTCATCGATGCTTCATCGACCAATCGCCGGCCAGGTGGAATCGCGCTGACAACCGGCATGTACGACGGGCGATTCGCCGGAACCGGATCAGCGGCAGAAGTCGTATTGCACGAGGACGGTGTCATAACCCTTGCCTCCACGCGCACTGTGCTTCTGGACAGACGTGAACGTCGCCACGTCTTTGAACAGATGATCGTCGGCCACACCGATCTGATAGTTCGACTGTGCGCCCAAGTCTCACAAGAGTTCGGCTTTGTGGGCTCGTGGCAATTCGGCCTCATCGTCAACGGGATTCGGGGGACGCAGTCCTACGCACTCTCCGAGCAGATCATGTCGCACTACGGACCCATCTACGAAGCGGACACCTATGAGCGAGTTGCGACCGCGACGACTGCCGAGCTAACGCAAGCTCCGGAGTCGGTCGTGCGTGCGTTGGTGGGGCGGCTCCTTCGTAGCCTCGACAGTCCACCGTGGTTACTCAACTGAGGAAGCCCGTTGGCCGCGTTCGCTGATGCGCCCTGTATGACTTCATACGGCACGCTTCCGAACACCACCGCCGCGGACGACCCGACTCCGTCTCATTCACAAGCGTCCCGCACCAACCGCACGGAATCGTGCACACCCACGTCTCTGAACGGCCACTTCTCACCAGCACAAACTGCCTAAAACCGAGTTCCGCGCCAGATGTGCGGTTGATAATCCCGGCTTCACAAAGTCGCAGGTCAAACGACTCCGGCACTGGACCTGTAACCCGTACAGAATGCGAGACGTCATGCCCATCGGGTGGCCGGGCGGGGCAGGGTGGGGGACCTCTCCCTGGGGGGGACTGGGAGTGGTCCTCCCATCCCGCGGTTCCGGTCCGGTCACACAGGCCAGAGCAGTTAGTACGCGCCCGACGGCAGCCCGGCGCACTAGCCTGTGTCGTTGCGGCTGTCGCGACCGGCAAAGTGACGTTACTCCGGTGTTGACGCCGCCGCCAGAGTATGTGTTGTCAGGCGCATCTGCGCGGGTGGCTACCGGACCATCAAAAAGGCTGGCAGCGCAATCAACACGACTATTAAGCAAACGAAAGCGGCGATTTACATCTTGCTCCCCCATACTGTCTGGCAACGGACCGAGCTTTGCGAAGACGGGGTCTCCTTGACCAACGACTAAGACACGAGGGCAAATGGCCCAAAGTTCATCGCAGATCTCGTGGTTATTCATGGTCAGTCTCCGGGATGCTGGCGTTGGGGTAGTTGGTTGCGCGCCTTACGCTTCTCGTTCGACCTGGTGCGGCCCGCGGTCGTATCCTGGTTGGTCTTGATTTGGTGGCAGTTGGGGCACACGGCCTGGAGGTCGTCGGGGTCACGTTGCTTGTGCTCGGGTGACGCCTCGGTTGGGGATGTTTTCGATGAGGTCGGCGATACTGGCCTCGACGGTGCAGCCGCGGTAGCGAAGTTGGCAGAGGTAGCCATCGCGTTCGAGTCTGTGTCCCGGGGTAGCAAGGTTTGCCTGTGACTTTGCCGGGGGAAGAAACGAACTGCGCATTGACGTCCTGCGGGGAGTCACTGCAGCGTAAGGTGATGGTCGGCGGACCGCCGCGCGGGGGGCGTTTTGACCGCGCTTGTAAGCGGTGGCCGACAGTGCTGGGGGAGAGGCTGTCGGCCACCTCACACGGAACAGCACGGGGAGTTCGCCGTACCGCGCTCCGAACGCGATGCCCGTATCGGCGCGTCCAAAACCCAGTTTTGGGATGCTTGGCCCAAAACTGCAGCGCGCCAGGGTAAAACCTCTTCTATCAACGCCATGAGAAGGCTTACGGGGTGATGCTGACCTTGGCGATAGCGCCCTCATACGGGAAGCCGAACGCCAGCCTTGTAGTGGCCCGGATCGCCAGTCTGTCGCTCGTGAAGTACACGTCCGACGACGTGACCACCGTCGTTCCCGTGCGCAACACCACGAGGGAATGCTGCTTGGGGATTGCCCACACCACATCGTTCGCAACCGCGGGAGACACGTACAGCGGCACGCCGGCGATGGTGCGCGACGTGGGCGATGTCGGGTCGGCGCCGAGGAGTGGCTTGTTGCTTCCGGTTTGTTCCTTCAGTGAAGCCAGGGTGAGCGCGAGCGCAGGATTGCAGACGAATGCGGTGATATCGAGTTGCGTTGCTCCGCGACTGATTTGGCGGCTTCGGCCCAGTCCAGGGTCGACCAGGTGTCCCCGGTGTCGACCGCGGTGCTGGTGATTGTGCCGAGGGTTTCGGCGGGGCCGTTCGTGGGTGCAGCCGCCGCGAAAAAGGCGGCATCCGTCTTCCAGGCCAGATCCCTGACGATGGAGTCGCCAACCACTTGAAGCGCCGCCGGCGAACTATCATTAGCTAACTCCGACGTCACTGCTGTGAGAGCTGCAAGCTTAGCCGGGGTGATCCTGATTTCGTCCAGAGTTGGCTGATCGATGGGGATTTCGGCGCCTTCGGCGATCCACCCACTTTCGACGTCGTCGGTAACAACCGGCACGCGCAGCGAATGGCTACCGGTTTGGATGACCGTCGATACTTGGAAGGCGACGGACTGCTGAATCAGCGGTTGAACGACAAGCGACGAAATTTCGTCTGCTGTGAGGACGGCGCACCGTTGGTGGTGGTTAAAGCCATGAGAAACGCTCCTTAAGCGAACACGGTTGAGCGGCAAGGGTTGTCACGCTCAGAACTACGAGGTGCGCGGCCGTTCGACGGTCGTGCAGTGTTCGCCACCAGGGCGGGTTGTGGTCGAGTGTTCAGTACCAGCCTGTTTCACTCGCCACCTGCCATTCTACTGGGCATCGGGCGCGGGATCACGTCGCGCCAGCTCGGCTGTGTCGGCTGCCCCTGCGTGGGAGATGCGCCTGCCCGTAAGCCTTCGATGGGCCGGTCGGACGGCGGCGGTGGCACGCGGAAATCAGCGGCATAATGCGGCTTCTCAGTGATCAGCGACTGCGCCGCCTCGGCGACCTTCGCGGGGTCAACCGTGCCGTATTCCTCGTCGAGGAACGCGGCGGGGTCGGGCTGTGCCTGCCACACATCCGATGCTTCGCGCAAGGTTTCACCGGCGAGGCGTTCGATTTCGGCGTGCCGCATCGCCCCGAGCTGAGACGCCGCGGCCTCCAGGTCGGTCGCGGCCTCGCGGTACTTGGTGCGGTAGTTGGCGTTTTCCTTACGCAGCTTCCGGAGCTTTTCCTCGTACCACTCCATGGTGCGGGGTGGCCACTCCTCTCCGGGTTTCGGTTCGGCGCCGGGTAGATGTGTGGGCATCGCGGTCGGCGACGGCGTGGTTTCGATGGGTTCGGTCATGGTGTTTCCTCCTGGGATTCTTCGAGTTGGGGCCAACGTCGGTTGCGGACCCCGTAGGTGGGAAATGAGACAGCGGTGAACAATTCGGCGGGAAGCTCGTAGCCGAGGTGTTCCAGCAGAGTGCGTTCCGTCGTGGTGGCTGGTCGAGGGAACGTGCGCGGCGGATGCAACCACGCCTTAGTGAGCACTGTGCGGGCGCGGTCATAACCTTGGCGAGTTCGACAGGGTCATCAGTGCCCCAAGTGCCCGCGGCGCGGTACGTACCGAAACGGTGCCGGTCAACATCGGCGGCCTGCGGTGCTGTCTTCGGCCTTCTGGATCTCCGGCGGTAAATTGCGCAGCGCGAGAATGCCGCGCGGATCCGGCTGCGGGAGTTGTTCGATGCCCGAAAGGTCAGTCATGACTGGCTCCCGAACTCGATGATGTCGTCGCGAGCCGCAGCGAGGTCACCCTCGGCGCGGGCTACGGTCAACTCTTCGCCCTGGGCGCCGGTAGCGGTCGTGGTGAACTGCTCAAGCAACGCCATAAAGGCTTGGGGCCAATTGAGTTCTTCGTACCGGTCGGCGGCGAACACCACGAACATGCCGCCGAATTCGTGGTCCCGGCTCACGTACAGGTGGACCAACTCGGCGACGAGTGCGCGCTGCGCCGCGTGGGCCGGTGATGCGCCAACCGCTCGCCCACGCGCGGGTCCATCGGATCCGGGGGTGGGGTGTCGTCCCACCCGGGCGGATAGTCGGTCATGTGCGGTTCCTTTCGGGTTGTGTGGCCCCCATGCCAGGTCACGCGGTTGATCTGTCCCGCAACGACACCGAGGGGGCGTTCGGGCGGCGGCAGACTGTGAAGCCATGCTGTGCAGCGGTCCAGCGCCGGGCAGTGTTGGCAGAGCCGCATCGCTGCTGTGCGGGCGTATTCGATGGTGTCGGGTGAGTCGCCACGAACGGCGTGGATGGTGGCGTCGAACTATTCGTGACGGCCGCGACAACGGGCGCCCAGTAGTTCGGGCAGGCCAGCGAGATGTGCGACCAATTGCTCCCACGGATTCAACTGCGCTCCCTTCAGTCATCGTTGTCCTGGTGGTCGTTTTGTTGTTCGCGCCATGCGCGTAGTGCGTTGGATGCCCGCTGTCTGCGCCACTTGAGGCGTGTTTGTAGGTCGTCCACTGTCGCCGGTGGCGGATCGAGTGCGCGCGATGGCTGCGATGTCTTCGGCCGGTGCGGATTCGTCGTCGTTGCGTTCGCCGTCGGCGGGCGGGTAGATCGCCCATTCGAGTACCCCGTCGTTGAACGCCAGCAGCTTGAAAGTTCCGGCGATGGGTTCCCGGTCACCGACTGGGCAGTGTGCGCGTAGGCCGCCATGTCGGTCCTTGTTGACGACAAGTGTTGCGCTGCCGCCGTGCCCCGGCGTGAATGGTTGTTTCATCTTCACTCGGATGGACACTCCGCCGATGGCTCTGCGCTTGGCTGCGGTTCCGCCGGGGCCGACAGCTCGTGAATCTGCGTTCTTGGCTAGGTGGTCCACCGCGAGCACTGCGGCGCCGGACTTCGCCAACGGTTTCAACACATTGCGTGTGCACGGTTGTGAACTCGTCGGCTGAGTTGGAGCTCGAGCCATACATGCGGCAGCAGTTCGCCGATCGGAGTCGACGATCGCGACCGCGGGCCGCCATAGCATCGCGTCTTCGACCACCTGGCGTAGCTTCGGCGCTGTCGTCGGGTTCGCAGTAGCGGAATATGATCCCGGTTCCGCAGAGCAGCTTCTGGGCGCCCAGGGCGAGCAAACGGCTGAACGGTGGCCGCGGCGCCGTTGTGGTCCAGGTCGATGATAAGTACGCGCCTACCGGCTTTCAGCGCCTCAACCACACAGGCCAAGCACAGCCATGTCTTGCCGGCCTCGGGGTCGCCGAACACCCAATTCACTTGCCCTGCATAGAACAGGCAATGACCTTCGGTGCGCTTACCGAGCTCCGGTTCCGGCGGTTCCGGAACCGTTCCATCCAGCAGAGCGGAAATGTCCACGTAGAGCGGCTTTTCGGCGTCGGTTCCCGGTTCCCGTAATGAGGGTTGGGAACCGGGAACCGTCCGGTCAGCTATCGCGTCGGCGGTTCCCTTATTTCTTCCCGGAACCGGGAAATACGTCGTTCCCGGTTCCGCACTCCCTTTACCGGAACTGGGAACCGTGTCGCTGCCGAGGACTCTAAGCCGTTCGGCGATAACCTTCCCGCGGTCAATCAGTTCGGGTTCGCTCATGCGGCGCTACCCGTCGCATAGCGTTAGCACTTCACAGACAGGTCGCGGCGGCCCCGTCGCCACATCGCACGACACTCGTCCTGATTGACGATGCCGAGGTTACCCAATTCCTCGAGGTATTCGGCGGTGTCGATTGCTGCGTCTGCCCGCCGGTCACTCATTGGACCGTCGATGCAATGGCAGGTCCACGGGTCCGTGCATCGCCCGCAGGAAAGCGACACGCAACGTATCTGCGTAGGCTCGTCGCCTACGCAACCCGGCGACATAATCGGAATAGCGGTTCATGCCGTCGACCAGCTCGGCCTCGGCGCGGACGTTGACGCCAGCAGATGCCAGCCGCTGCGACGCCGTATCCAGGCTACGTTCGGCGCAGAGCGGTCGACGGACAGCCGCTGACACCGCACACACGCCTTGATTGTGCGTGGTTATAGGCGTGGTCGCTAGACTGATTCCCTGTCCGCCGCTATGGTCTTTGGAGGTGCCTGGGATGCCGTGCCTGTGCGGTTTCTTCGTTTCTGGCTCATGCCGTCGCGGCTTCGCTGAGCCGGTCCACATACGCCGCAAGTGCTTTCCGCGGTGATGAACGACCTGCGGCCGATGTTCACCTTTACTAGTTCCCCTCGGCTTGATCGCTTTCGTAAATCGTCGGTCGGCCAATTCCGCCCAACTCTTTTTCGCGTGCCTCCTGGTAGCGAACCAGCCGAGCTGAACCTCTAGCTCTTCCATACCTTCTCTCCTATCTGTCGGTATCCGCCGGTGTCCCGTGGTTATTGACAGACTGGCGTGTAATCACATGGTGTCCGTATCACTCGTGGCTTTAAACTGCTAGGGAGTCCGGCTGATGCCGTTTTTCCTCAGCGCATACCGGCTCCGTGACGACGAGCATGGCGGCTCGTCGGCTGGGTCGTGTTGGACGACCTCGGTGATTTGGCCGAGCGTCGGACGGCGTACGTTGTACCGACCGAGTTCTCATCTACGTCTTTCCTAGCGAACGCCGACCAGCCGTCGCTTCAGCTCACCTTCGGTATCGCGTACCGATGCGTCGTTGTGGACCGCTGTCAATCTTGAGTCGAAACCGTAAGGCCGAGAGGTATCTTCCTAAAGACCTCGCGTCCGTCGACACTGTTGTTCAACTATTGGAGCGAGGTTCGCGTTCTCGTCTGTGATGCGCGAATCTCGAAGGAGTCTATACCTGGATCATCTTGACCGAGATATCGCTGCGTCATGCGTACAGCGCGGGTAAGAAGCGCTACCCGTCGAAAGTTCACTGAGACACTACTCACAGAGGTCGCCGACTCTATACCGCGACAACATCGACTCATGCCCTTGGCCGGCTATCGCCGAGCGATTCGGGGTCTCTCGAGACGACTGCCGGCCGCTACGTCCTGCTCGCACGGAAAGGCGGTATTCGTCCTTCCAAACACACCCCGGCAAGAAGAAGGCTTAGCGCATGGCTAGGAACGCGAACGGCGAAGGCTGCGTGTATCCGTGGCACAATACGGCAAGCCCGCCGGATACAAAGGCGCTATGTCCTACACCGACGACGGACGGCGTGAGCCAAGCGGTACGTCGCTTCACGGCCGTACACGCCAAGATGTGCGCGCCAAGCTCGAACGCGGCTCGGGAACGGCTGAGCGCGGGCGCACCGGTGCAAGGACGCCAAGCCGACGGTTGGTGATTGGCTCGCGCACTGGCGCGCAACCGGGTCTGGCAGCTTCCGACCGCAAGGAATCGACGCGGGCGCTCTACGCCAACTCTGAGCCGCAAGCATCTGGAGCCGCGCACCGTTCGGCGCTATCCCGCTAGACCGTCTGAAGCCCAGCGACATCGACGCGCTGGTCCTGGCGATGAAAGCCAAAACGAAGGCCGGACGGCATCGCGGGCGTTGTCGGACTCGACCATCCGGCAGACCTACACAATCCTGCGTGCGGGCCTCGACGGCGCGGTGCGGGACGGGCTGATAGCACGCAATCCCGCCGCCGCTGGTGACCCGCCCGGGCGTGCAACGCCGCGAGGCAAAACACTTGGACGCCAGTGGTATCGCGGCGCTCCTACAGGCCGCTGAATCGTCGCGGTATCACCCGGCGCTGGTGCTCATCGCGGCGACCGGGCTGAGAAAGGGCGAGGCGCTCGCGCTGTCGTGGGACACCACCATCGTCAACCTCGACGAGGGCTGGCTGAAGGTCCGCAAGACCCTCGGCCGCGTCGGATGGGGAACTCGTGTTCTCCGAACCCAAGACGGACCGCTCCAGGCGAACTGTGCCGCTGTCCCCCGCCGTCGTCGCGATGCTGCGCAAGCACCGCACCGAACAGAAAGCCGAGCGACTACGCGCAGGCAACCAGTGGCAGGACAGCGGCCTGGTGTTCACCACCGAGCTCGGCGCGACCGGTCGACCCCCGCAACTTCCTGCGGGTCGATCGAGGACGGCCGCCAAAACAGCGGGCGTCGAGGGCGTCGGCCTCCACACCCTTCGCCACTCCGCGGCGGTCGGCTGGCTCGAGGCGGGCGTGCACATAAAGGCGGTCGCCGACATGCTCGGCCACTCGTCCATCAGCGATCACCGGCGACATTTACGGCCACACGTCCGATGACACGGCGCGGGCCGCGGTCGACGGGTGGAGTGGGGTGCTGGGACTTTGAGCGCCAGAATCGCACCTCGGCGTATCCCTGATTGGGGACTACACTCCGTTCATCTAGTCAGGAGACAATGATGCCCACAATCGAGGCACACCTCCGCCGGGAGATGCATAAATACGCTGTCGAGTTACGGAAGCTCGCCTACACCGTGCCCAACGGGATGGCAGAGTACGATCTCCTCGAATTGTCGCAGTTGATGAACGTCGCCGCCGACGAGACTCCCGAGAAATACAAACCCTAGCCAACACTTCCGCGCACGGGCGCGCGCCAACCGATGACGACTTGTGAGAAGCGCGTTGCGCTACCCGTTGCGCTATCTACCCTGCCGGGGTATGAGAAAGGGCGGCTCCCGAATTCTCGGAAACTGCCTCTGAGCTGCTGCTTCTCTGGTCGGGCTGACAGGATTTGAACCTGCGACCACTTGACCCCCAGTCAAGTGCGCTACCAAACTGCGCCACAGCCCGCGGTGCTGCCAGGGTCGCCGGCAGCAGGTCGAAAGCCTACCGCAGACTCCGTCAGACGTTCTAAATGGTCAGCAGCCGGTACAACCCGATCAATCCGACCACCACGATCACCGCGCGTAGCGCGTTCGGCGACAGCCGTCGCCCGTAGTGCGCGCCCAGGAAACCGCCGATCAGTGACCCGACGGCGATCAGCCCCGCCGCGAGCCAGCTGATCCGGTCGAAGGCGACGGCCATGAACGCCACCGCCGCCACGATGTTCACGATCAGCGACAGCAGGTTCTTCGCCGCGTTCATTCGCTGCATGTCCTCGGGCAGCAAGGCACCCATTGCCGCGATCAGCATGATCCCTTGCGCCGCAGTGAAATAACCGCCGTACACACCGACCGCGAAGGTCGCGAACACCAAGGCCGCCATCTGGCGCGGCGACACGTGCTCCGCCGATCGCCCCTCTTCCTCGGCGCGCGTGCGCGCCCACGTCTGGATCCGGGGTCCGATCACGACCAGGATCAGCGCGAGGATGAGCAGGACCGGCACGACCTCCGTGAACACCTTCTCCGGCAGGTGCAGCAGCAGCCACGCTCCCAGGGCGGCGCCGACGCAGGACGCCGGCATCTGCCAGGCCAGGCGTTTCCACTGGCCGCGAAGCTCGCGCCGGTATCCCCACGTGCCGGAGAAGCTGCCGGCCACCAAACCCACGGCGTTGGACATCGTCGACGTCACGGGCGGATAGCCCAGCGCAACCAGCGTGGGGAACGTGATGAGCGTTCCTGACCCGACGACGGCGTTGATGGCGCCCGCCCCGACGCCCGCCAGCGCGATCAGGATCATGTCAATGGCGGGCACCAGGGCAACCCTAGTCGCCGGGATTGGCGCGGCGTCAGTGCGTGCTCAACGCCTTTCGTCGGCCGATCCGACGGCTTCGGACTCGTCCGCGGCGACCTCGGCCTCCAGCTCTTCGGGTACGAATTCCGGAGCCCTCGATACGCGCAGCGCGAGCAGGACGAAGGACCCCCACGCCACGACTATCGCGGTGTAGACCAGCGTCGACCACGGCGACGAGACCCCGAAGTACTTCACCAGCTTCTGCGCGTTGGTCAGGACGATCACACCGCCGACCGCGGTGCCCAGCAGCGCCGGGCTGACCCGGCTGACGAGCCACGCCGCGAACGGCGCTGCGATGACACCGCCCAACGCCAGCCCGAGCACGATGGGCAGGTTGTCCAGGAACTCTTCACGCAACCCGATGAGAAAACCCAGAGATGCGGATACCGCGACGAGAAACTCCGATGCACTGACCGACCCGATCACGGTTCGGGGCGCCGTCTTACCACTGGACAGCAGCGTGCTGGTGGTCACGGGCCCCCATCCGCCGCCGCCGGACGCATCGATGAACCCGCCGAATAATCCGAGCGGCGTGAGGAACTTGGCGCTCAGCTTGCTGCCGCCACCGACGACCGACGGCGGTGTGCGCAGCGAAAAACGCAGCAGCACATAGACACCGATGGCCAGCAGGATCGCGGCCATCAACGGCGCCGCGTCCTCGGTGGACAATGACGAAAGAAGCGTTGCGCCGAGAAATGCACCGACGGCGCCGGGAACACCGAGCTTGGCCACGATCGACCAGTCGATGTTCTTGAACTTCCAGTGCGACAAGCCCGAGGCGAATGTTGTGCCGACTTCGGCGAGATGTACTGCCGCGCTGGCCTGGGCGGATGCGACGCCGCTGAGCACCAGAAGCGTTGAGGCAGTGACCCCGAAGGCCATCCCGAGCGCGCCGTCGACCAGCTGCGCGCCGACGCCGACAAGGGTGAAGATGAGAAGCGAACGCATGAAGAGCTGCTTTCGAAGGGGGTGCCCGCGGGCGACCAAGGTGGTTGTCGGACGCGTATCAAGAACGCGGACAACACCATCGGTCGACTGCGATCACGCCGAAAGGCTACCTACGCCCCGCCGTGACTGGCAGGTTTGGGCTCAGCGTGATTTTGGGCCGCGCTTCTCACGCATCCGGACGTTGATCCGGATCGGGCTGCCCTCGAACCCGAACGTCTCCCGCAACCGCCGCTCGAGGAACCGCCGGTAGCCGGCCTCGAGGAATCCGGTGGTGAACAAGACGAACGTCGGCGGTCGCGCGGTCGCCTGGGTGGCGAACAGGATTCGTGGCTGCTTACCGCCGCGCACCGGCGGCGGGGTGGCGGCGACGATCTCCTTGAAGAACGTGTTCAACCGGCCCGTGGACACCCGGGTATCCCATGACTGCAGCGCTGTCTCCAGCGCGGGCACCAGCTTCTGCACGGCGCGACCGGTCTTGGCCGAGATGTTGACCCGCGGCGCCCACTGCAGCTGGGCCAGCTCACGGTCGATCTCGCGCTCCAGCAGGTAGTGGCGATCCTCGTCGACCAGATCCCACTTGTTGAACGCCAGCACCAGCGCCCGGCCGGCCTCTATCACCATCGCGAGGACCCGCTGGTCCTGCTCGGTCAATGGTTGCGACGCGTCGATCAACACGATCGCCACTTCCGCGGAATCGATTGCGCCGTGTGTACGCACCGACGCGTAGAACTCGTGCCCGCTGGCTTGGCCGACCTTGCGTCGTAGGCCGGCCGTATCGACGAATCGCCAGATCTTGCCGTCCATTTCGATCAGCGAGTCGACGGGATCCACTGTCGTGCCAGCGATATCGTGGACCACCGAACGTTCTTCTTCCGCAAGGCGGTTCAACAGAGAGCTCTTGCCGACATTCGGCTTGCCCACCAGCGCGACGCGGCGCGGGCCTCCCCCGCCCGATGCCATCTCCGACACCGTTGGCAGCACGTCGATCAACTTGTCGAGCAGGTCGGCCACGCCGCGGCCGTGTATCGCGCTGACCGGATGCGGCTCCCCCAACCCCAGTGACCACAACTCCGAGGCGTCGGCTTCTCCCCGCTCGGAGTCAACCTTGTTGGCCGCCAGGAACACCGGCTTACCCGACCGCTGCAACAGGTGCGCCGCCGCCTCGTCGGCCGCGGTCGCTCCCACCACGGCGTCGACCACGAAGATGATCGCGTCGGCGGTGCGCATCGCGACCGACGCCTGCTCGGCAACCAACTGCTGCAATCCCTTGGCGTCGGGCTCCCAGCCGCCGGTGTCCTGCACGACGAACCGTCGTCCCAACCAGTTCGCGTCGTAGGACACCCGGTCGCGTGTCACGCCGGGCACATCCTGCACCACCGCCTCGCGCCGACCCAGAATCCGGTTCACCAGCGTCGACTTGCCGACATTCGGCCGCCCAACCACGGCCACCACCGGTGGCGGCGCGGCGGCTTCCTCGATCGCTTCGGCGACGTCTTCTGCGCCGAGCTCCCAGTCGCCCTCGTCGACCCATGTGCCGTCGGTCATTTCGACACACTTGCGCGCTGCTCGACGAGTTCCGTGAGGTGCGCGATCACGTCGGGCTCGGTCATGTCACTGGTGTCGACCAACACCGCGTCGTCGGCGGCGCGTAGCGGCGACACCGCGCGGGTGGAATCCAAATGGTCCCGCCGCTTCACGTCGGCCAGCACCGTTTCGTAGTCATCGTCCAAGCCGGACGCCACGTTCTGGTCGTTACGCCGCCGCGCCCGCACTTCGGCCGACGCGGTGAGGAAGATCTTCAGGTCCGCATCGGGTAGCACGACCGTGCCGATGTCACGGCCCTCGACCACGACGCTGCCCGGGCCCGCCGCGAGTTCGCGCTGCAGCCCGACCAGACGCGCTCGCACGGCCGGAACCGCCGACACCGCGGACACCGCCCTGGTGACCTCATCGCCGCGGATCTCGCGCGAGACGTCCTCCGCGTCAAGGTAAGCCTTGTCCTCGTCGGGGTCGTAACCCACCGACAACGGGATGTCCGCCGCAGCCACCTCGATCGCCGGTGTGTCGGTCAGGTCGATGCCTGCCCGCACCACGGCGAGAGTGACGATGCGGTACATCGCTCCGGTGTCCAAATAGCGCGCACCCAAAGACCGTGCCAAACCCCTTGACACCGAGGACTTTCCGGTTCCCGCCGGTCCGTCGATCGCGATCACCAGCGGTGAGTTCACAGGCCCACCGCCTTGTAGAGGCCGCCGAGCTCCTTCTGGCTCAACACCCGGATGCTGCCCGGCCGCTGATCTCCCAACGACACCTCGCCGATATCGGTGCGCACCAACTCCTTCACCGGAAACCCGACGGCAGCCAACATCCGTCGCACGATCCGTTTTCGCCCTTCGTGCAGCGTCACCCGCACCAGCGTCTTGCCCGGCGCGGTGTCCACCACCGCGAAGTCGTCGACACGTGCGGGGCCGTCGTCCAATTCGATCCCGTCGCGCAGCTTGCGGCCCAGCCCGCGCGGCACGGCACCGAGCACCGTCGCGAGGTAGGTCTTGGGCACCTCGTAGGACGGATGCATCAGGCGGTGCGCCAGTTCCCCGTCGTTGGTCAACAACATCAGGCCTTCGGTATCGGCGTCCAGGCGCCCGACGTGAAACAGCTTCTTGTTTCCCCGCACTCGGTGCTCGACCAGGTCGCCGACACACGGCCTGCCCTTATCGTCAGACATCGTCGAGTGCATCCCCTTGGGCTTGTTGATCGCCAGGTGCACCAACGTGTCGTCGACCGTGACCCGGGCACCGTCGACACGGATCACCGACACCTGCGGGTCCACGCGGGTGCCCAACTCGGTGACGATCCGATCGTCGACCTCGACGCGGCCGTCGATGATCATCTTCTCGGCGACCCGGCGAGACGCGATTCCCGCCTGCGACAGCACCTTCTGTAAGCGCACGCCTTCAGGTTCAGCCATCCGAATCCTGGTCCATGTCGAACGACATCGGCGCCTCCGCGGCCGGGGCGCCACTGAGCTTCATGAAACGCGGTTCTTCGCTGAGGGATTCGCTCAGATCGTCGATGACGTCGACGTCGGGAAGGAGCGGCGCGATGTCCGGTAGATCGGCCAACGACGTCAGACCGAGCCGTTCCAGGAACAGTTCGGTGGTCGCGAAGGTCACCGCCCCACTGTCGGGATCGACGCCGGCCTCGGTGATCAGGCCGCGTGCGAGAAGTGTTCGCATGACGGCATCGACGTTGACACCGCGCACGGCGCTGACCCGGGCACGCGTGACGGGCTGACGGTAGGCGACCACCGCGAGCGTCTCGAGCGCCGCCCGCGTCAGCTTCGAACGTGCTCCGTCGAGCAGCAGTCGCTCCACGTAGGGCGCGAACCGTGCCCGGGTGTACATCCGCCAACCCCCGCCGGCCTCCCGCAGGTCGATACCGCTCTCGCGGGCAGCCAGCTCCTCCGACATCAGCTGCAGCTTCGCGCCGACCCGGTAGGCCGGCTGTTCGGTTGCGGCTGCAAGTTGCTCGACCGTCACCGGGGTGTCCACCACCAACAGCAGTGCCTCGAGCACCGCGCCCAGTTCGGCGTCTTCCAACTCTTGGGCGGTCGCCACATCGATGCCCAGGTCGAGATCTGTCGGAGTGTCGTCAGTCATCAGCGTCTACTTCCACCGCGTCCTCGGTTGCCAGATCGTCGTTCGTTGGCCGTTCGCCGGTCCACGAAATCTGGAGCACACCAAGCGGTTCTGATTGATCGAATGCTACCGCCCGCGCCCGATACAGCTCGAGCAGCGCCAGGAACCGTCCCACGATCTCGATCGGAGCCCCGCAATCGGCCACCAGCTCGGAGAACGACGCCCACTGCCCGATCCCCCGCCGCTCCAGCAATGACAACAGATTGCCGATCTGCTCGGGTACCGACACCATCACGTCGTGCAGGTGCTCGGTTCCCACCGTCGGCACCGGACGCGGTGTGAACGCGGCCGCGGCGATCTGCGCGAAGCTGTCAGCGTCGACGCCGAGCATGACCTCCGGAAGCAGCTCCTGGTAGCGCTCCTCCAGCGCCACCGATCGCGGGTAGCTGCGCAGGGCTGCGGCTTCGAGCTCGGCGAACATCTCGGCGACGTGTTTGAACGCCCGGTACTGCAGCAGCCGGGCGAACAGCAGGTCGCGCACCTCGAGCAAGGCGAGGTCCTCCTCGTCGTGCACCTCGCCGGTCGGGAGCAGCCGCGCCGCCTTGAGATCGAGCAGTGTTGCGGCGATGACCAGAAACGTGGTCGTCTCGTCGAGTTCGAGCTGTCTGCCGATCGCCTTCGTGTAGGCGATGAAGTCGTCGGTCACCTGATGCAGCGCCACCTCGGTGACGTCGAGCCGGTGCGCGAAGATCAGCTGCAGCAACAGGTCGAACGGCCCCTCGAAATTGCTCAGCCGGACGTGAAAACCCGCCTGCTGCGACTGGTCGGCCGGGGTCAACGCCTCGGTCACGCGCCGAACCGGTCGATGACCTCGCGCGCCAACGACCGATAAGCTTCTGCGCCACCGGATTTCGGCGCCCAGGAGGTGATCGGTTCGCCGGCGACGCTGGTCTCGGGGAAGCGCACCGTCCGGGTGATGACGGTGTCGAACACCAGGTCGCCGAACCGTTCCAGGACGCGGGCCATCACTTCGCGGGAGTTCACGGTGCGCGGGTCGTAACGGGTGATGAGGATGCCGCCGATCGACAGCTTCGGGTTCAGCCGGTCGTGCACCTTGTCGACGGTATCGGTCAGCAAGGCCAGGCCGCGAAGCGAGAAGAACTCGCACTCGGTGGGAATGATCACCACGTCACTGCAGGCCAACCCGTTCACGGTGAGCAGACCCAGCGACGGCTGGCAGTCGATCAGGACGTAGTCGTAGCGGTCCAGCACCGGGTACAACGCGCGAGCCAGGGACTGTTCGCGGCCCACCTCGTTGACCAGCTGGATCTCTGCGGCCGACAGATCGATGTTGCTCGGCACCAGATCCAGATTCTTGATGCGGGTGGTCATCAGCACGTCGTCGATCGACACCCGCGGCTCGACCAGCAGGTTGTGGATCGTGTGGTCGAGTTCGTAATGGGGCACGCCGAGGCCCGCCGACAGTGCGCCCTGCGGATCGAGGTCGACGAGCAGGACGCGACGCCCGTACTCGGCCAGGCTGGCGCCGAGGTTGATGGTCGACGTGGTCTTACCGACACCGCCCTTCTGGTTACACATGGCGATGACCTTGGCCGGACCGTGCGCCGTCCTGGGTTCGGGCGTCGGGATGGCTCGCGGCTGACGGCCGGTCAGTCCGGGTGCGGCCGCGCCCCTGTCGTCGGTCATACCGGACCGTCGCTGGTCAGGCAACGCACAGGCTTGGCAGACATCCGGGCAAGTTTAACGGGACGTGCCTGCCTGGTCTGCCAGACCCGCGGGCAACATAGCGACCACTTGCCTGCGCCGCGCGCCTACGCTCGCAGGCATGAGTCTGAAGCAGCGGATACCGCTCCTTCGTTGGTCGGTCTGGCGATTTGCATGGGGCATGCCCGGGTTCTTCAAGACCGGTCAGATCGGTGATGGCCGCGAACAGGCGTGCGCGGACTTCGTCGAAGCCAACGCGCGCCGCGGCGACATCGACGACGTGCTGGCAGCCATCGACAAATTCGCCTACGAGAAGTCGATGCTGATGAATGTCGGCGACGAGAAGGGCGCGCTGCTCGATGCTGCGGTGCGACGCGCCGACCCGAACCTCGTGCTCGAACTCGGTACCTACTGCGGGTACGGCTCGCTGCGGTTGGCGCGCGCTGCGCCGACGGCCAAGGTCTACTCCGTCGAGTTTTCGGCGGCCAACGCCGAAGTGGCGCGGCGAATCTGGGCGCACGCCGGCGTCGACGACCGCGTCACCTGTGTCGTCGGCACGATCGGCGACGGCGGCACCACACTGGACGCGCTGGCCAACGAGCACGGCTTCGCCGTGGGAACGTTGGACGTGATGTTCATCGACCACGACAAGCGCGCCTACCTGCCGGACCTGCAGAGCGTTCTCGACCGTGAATGGCTGCACAAGGGTTCGATCGTCGTCGCCGACAACGTCCGGTTTCCGGGCGCGCCGAAGTACCGCGCCTACATGACCGAGCAGCAGGGCAAGCTGTTCAATACCGTCGAGCACAAGACACATGTCGAGTACCAGACGATGATCCCTGACCTGGTGCTGGAGTCGGAATACCTAGGCGGCTGACAGTTCGCGGGCGATCCGCTTTGCCATGCGCTTGGACTGCTTGGCCATGTAGCCGATGAGCGACGGCCGGACGTCGTAGCCGATGAAACGCAGCCCTTGCGCGGCGGGCCGTTCGCCCCACACGACCGGTTTACCCTTCGCGTCGAGCACGCCGAGGTGGCCGACCAGCGGTTCCAGACCGGGTCGGTAGCCGGTGGCGAGCACGACGGCGTGCGGGTCCAACCGCGAACCGTCGACGAGGACGACCTTGTCGCCGTCGAACGACTCGACGGTCGCGACCACCTCGACGGACCCATCCCTGATCGCGTCGATGACCTCCATATCGACCAGCGCAGGCACCTGTTCGTGGTACTTCACGCGGGCCATTATCGCCTTCCTCGGGAATCGGCAGGCCGAACTCCGTGAGGTCGCCGAGGTCCTTGCGGCGCGCCGCCCGGCCGATCGCATCCGCGACCCGGACCGGCAAGCGGTAGAGCGGTAGCGAGATCAGATCGCCGGGCAGACCGCCGGGAAGTGACCGCAGCAGGATGTTCGGCGGCGTGCGCACTGCCAGCCAGACCTTGGCCGCCCCGCCGGTCGCAAGGTCGTGCGCGAGTTCCATTCCCGACGACCCCGAGCCGACCACCAACACCCTTCTGCCCTGATACGGGTCGGGGTTGCGGTATTCCGACGAGTGCAGCAGTTCGGCGGTGAATCCGTCGTCTCCCGGGAATTGCGGGACGTGCGCGACGTTCTGGTTGCCGGTCGCGACGACCACTTGCCGCGCGTCGACGTCACCAGTCGAGGTGTGGATGCACCAACCGCCGTCTGTGCGCTCGATTCGCTGCGCCTGAGTTCCCAACCGCAGTTCGATGCCGTCTTCGCCGGCGTGCCGGTCGAGGTGCGCAACGACGTCGTCGCGGGTGGGGAACATCGGTGTGCCCTTGGGGTACGGCCGGTTCGGGAGATGCGAGAACGGTCTGCCGGTGTTCAGTTTCAGCCGGTCGTACCGACTACGCCACGAGGAGGCCACATGATCGGCCCGGTCGATCAGCAGCGGACGCAGTCCGCGGTCGCGCAAACTCAGCGCCACCGAGACACCTGCCGGGCCCGCACCGACTATTGCAACGTCATGCTCGGTCATACCCCGTTCCAACGATCGTCGCCGCTCGTTTGTTCACTGCGCCCGCGGGTGGGCCCCGGCCCAGACCTCTCGCAGTGCGGTCACCGTGACCATCGTGTAGATCTGCGTCGTCGCGACGGACGCGTGGCCGAGCAGTTCCTGGACGACGCGGACATCGGCGCCGCCGTCGAGCAGGTGCGTGGCGAACGAGTGTCGCAGCACGTGCGGCGACACCGCGGAGTTGATGCCTGCCCGCTCGGCGGCGTCCTGCAGCACCTGCCAGGCACTCTGGCGCGAGAGCCGTCCGCCGCGGGCGTTGAGGAAGATCGCCGGGGTTCCCCTGCCGCGTCGGGCCAGGTCGGGACGCCCGCGCACGAAGTAGGTGTCCAATGCGGTGACCGCGGGCCGGCCGATCGGCACCAGTCGCTGTTTACCGCCCTTCCCACGCAACAGCACCGAACGGGCTTCGGTGTCGATGTCGTCGACGTCGAGGCCGACGGCTTCGGAGATCCGTGCGCCGGTCGAGTAGAGCAGTTCGAGCAGGGACCGGTTGCGCAACGTGAGCGGCCCGTCGGCCGCGCTGTCCCCGCCTGCCCCGTTCAGCAGCGCCAGCACCTCGTCGAGGGACAGGCTCTTCGGCAGCCGCCGACTCGGTGTCGGTGGTTTGACCGCCGAAGCGACGTTGAGCGCGGTGAGGCCTTCGGCAGCGGCGAAACGGTGCAGCCCCCGAACGGCGATCAAGGCTCGCGCCGCGGAGACAGCGGACAGCGGCACGGTCCCGGCATCGGGGTCGCCCCGACGCAGCGCGACGAGGAAGTCGCTGACGTCGGACTCCGTCACATTGGCCAGGTCGTCGATGCCGCGCAGCGTCAGATGCTCGGAGTAGCGGCGCAGATCGCGCCGGTAGGAGCTCAAGGTATTGGCCGCGACGCCACGTTCGATGGTCAGGTGGTCGAGGTAACCCTGCAGCTGGTCATCCAGGGTCGAACGAAATGTCGTCATCAGCGATCCCTCCTGCGCGGGAAGGATGTCGGCCGGTCGGTCCACGGTGCATCGACGGGCCGCATTGCATCCGTGTTCGGCATCGCGTGAGCAGCCAGGATGCCCGCCACCGCAATGGAATTCACGATCTCGCCGCTGAAAACCATGCGGACGGCCTCGACCAACGGGAACCACTTCACCACGAGGTCGGCTTCCTCATCGTGGCTGTCGGGCCTGCCGATGTCGGACAGCACCGTCGCCCGGAAGACCCGCACGCTCTCGTCGCTGAAACCCGGCGCCGTATCGAGATCGACAAGTACCCGCCAGTCTTTTGCGGAAAGGCCGACCTCTTCCTGCAGTTCGCGTGCCGCGGTCACGTGCGGCGGCTCACCACCGAGATCCAGCAACCCGGCCGGCAGCTCCCACAGCCGTCTGCCGAGTGGCTGCCGGTACTGATACACGAGCACGATGTTGTTCTCTTCGTCTATTGCCAGGACGGCCACCGCGCCGAAGTTCTCGACGACTTCCCTCTTCGCGGTATTGCCGCCGGGCATACGCACCTCATCGGCCCGCAACGCGAAAATCTTTCCGACGTAGAGGGTTTCGGATCCGACTGTCTCGAAATCGTGCTCAGCCACGGGCTTCAGTTTTTTGCAGCTGGGCATCCTGCAGCACCTGCCCGACCTCCTCGGGATGCTCCGACCCGTTCGGGAGTTCGGGAATCTCCATGCCGGGAAGCCGCTCCTCCGCCTTGTAGCCCAGCGCCGCGCCGATGAACGCGGCGAACAGCGGATGTGGACGGGTGGGTCTGCTCTTCAGTTCGGGGTGCGCCTGCGTGCCGACGATGAACGGATGGACGTCGCCGGAGTACTCGACGAATTCCACCAGGTGGCCGTCCGGCGAGGTCCCGGAGAACCGCAGCCCGCTCTCGGCGATGCGCTCACGGTAGGCGTTGTTCACCTCGTACCGGTGGCGGTGCCGCTCGGACACTTCTGTCACCCCGTAGGCCTGCGCCACAATGGAACCCGGCTCCAGCACGGCGGGGTACGCACCCAGGCGCATGGTCCCGCCGAGGTCGGCCTCGCCGGCGACGGCGTCCCGCTGGTCGGCCATCGTGGAGATGACCGGGTCGGGGGTCGTCGGATCGAACTCCGCGGAGTTGGCCCCGGTGAGTCCCACAGAGCGCGCCGCCTCGATGACGATGCACTGCAGCCCGAGACACAGCCCGAACACAGGCAGGCCCCGGTTGCGGGCATAGCGGATGGCGCCGATCTTGCCCTCGATTCCACGGATACCGAACCCACCGGGAATCAGCACGCCGTGCGCGTCGGCGAGCGCCGCCGCCGCCCCGCTCTCGGTCTCGCAGTCGTCGGAGGCCACCCACCGCATCTCGACTTTGGCACGGTGTTTGAAACCGCCGGCGCGCAGCGCCTCGGCGACCGAGAGGTACGCGTCGGAAAGGTCGATGTACTTGCCCACCAACGCGATCCGCACAGTCTCGTGAGGGTCGTGCACGCGTTGAAGCAGATCGTTCCACTGGGTCCAGTCGACATCGCGAAACGGCAGGCTGAGCCGCCGCACCACATACGCGTCGAGTTCTTCGCGGTGCAGCACTTTCGGGATGTCGTAGATCGATGGTGCATCGGGGGTGGAGATCACACCGTCGATGTCGACGTCGCACATCAGCGCGATCTTGTTCTTCAGCGGTTCAGGCACGTCCCGGTCGCAGCGCAGGATCAACGCGTCCGGCGTGATGCCGATGCTGCGTAGTGCGGCTACCGAGTGCTGGGTGGGCTTGGTCTTGAGTTCGCCGGAGGGCCCCATGAAGGGCACCAGCGAGCAGTGCAGGAAGAAACAATTCTCGCGGCCGACCTCCTGGCGCACCTGCCGCGCGGCTTCCAGGAAGGGCAGGGATTCGATGTCGCCGACGGTGCCGCCGATCTCGGTGATCACCACATCGGGCCGGTGCCCGTCGGCATCCGGCGTGGCCATCGCCAGAATGCGGCTCTTGATCTCGTCGGTGATATGTGGGATGACCTGGACGGTGTCGCCGAGGTACTCGCCGCGGCGTTCCTTGGCGATCACCGTCGAATAGACCTGTCCCGTCGTGACATTCGCCCAGCCGGGCAAATTGCGATCGAGGAACCGCTCGTAGTGCCCGACGTCGAGATCGGTCTCGGCGCCGTCCTCGGTGACGAACACCTCGCCGTGCTGGAACGGGTTCATGGTGCCGGGGTCGACGTTGAGGTAGGGGTCCAGCTTCTGCATCGTCACCTGCAGGCCGCGCGCCGTCAGCAACTGCCCGAGGCTGGATGCCGTAAGGCCTTTCCCGAGGGAGGAAACGACGCCGCCCGTGACGAAGAGGTGTTTGGTGGCAGTCTGCGGGTGCTTGCGTAGCGCTGGCAAGAGCAACCTCCGTGACGACGGGCAGGGCGTGCATATCTAGGCCGATTCCTAGCTTGGGGCCTGCCGACCCACGGAACCCCACCCTAACACCGACGCCGACAACCCGTAGCTGACGCGCCGTCTCTGGTTATTGCGGGACGGTTACCGAAGCGGCGCCCTGGCCGATGCCGTACTGACCGGGCTTCCCGCGATTGGTCAGGTCGCCCAGAGCCAGCGCCGAGGTGAGCCGGCCGGACTCGGAGTCGATGTCGTCGACGGTACTGACCGTGGCACTGAGTGCGGCGTCGGACCTGGTGACCGCCACCGCCGCGGTGCCCGACGCCGACCCGTCGCGGCCGACCAGCACGGCGCCGGAGCCGTGCGGAGCCAGCCCGGCTGCGAACCTGGCGACGGTGGAGCCTTGGTTGCCTGCGTCGTCGCCCAACGCGCCACCGGTCACGATCAGCGCGGTGTTGGCCGCGCCGACGCGCTCGGTGCCGTAGGTGATGAAGCCGGTGTCGCGCAGCGTCGCCAGCACCGTGTCGCGCTGCGCGTCGTCGACGACCGTGACCTTCGGATCCTTGTTGATCAGCAGGGTGATTCCCAGCAGGTCACCCGCCTGCGAGCCCTGATCGACCAACGCGGTGCTCAACTGCTTTCCGGCAGGCACGATCGGCGAGTTCACCACCGACAGGAGCTTCTCGGCCGAGTTGGCGTTGACGAACTCCGGCGTCAGGGCCACTGTCCCGGTGACCGTTCCGCCGGCCTCCCCAACGAGGCGTGCCAACCCGTCGACGTCGTCGTCGGCGGCGTCAGGTGTCCGGAACACCACGACCGACTTTCCGGCCAGCGAGTCCCGCAGGATGCGTGGGGCCATCTGGGCGTCGAATTCCCCTGCAGCGCTGAGTTTTTCGTTGAGCGCGTTCTTGTCGTCGGTGAGCGTGTCGATCTGATTCTGCAACTCGTGTTTGTCGTCACGCAGCCCAGAGAGCACTGTGTTGGACAACAGGCCGGAACCGAGTGCGACGCCGATGGCCAAGGCGAGGAACACGGCCGCGAGTGAAATCGCATGTGAGCGCAGGGAAATCATGTGTACCCCTAAGTGACGAAACCCTGAACCCAGAGTGCGAACCGGTTCCAGTAGTCGACGACCCAATCCAGCAGGGCCGCGTCCGCGCGCGACACCCACAGCGCCACGATCACCGCGGTCAGCATGGCGAGCACGAGCAGTGCGATGGCACCGCCGGAAACCCGGCTGCGGTACAGCGTGGCGACGGCCTTTGCGTCGACCAGCTTCTCTCCGACCTTCAGCCTGGTCAGGAAGGTCGACGGGTTGCTCTGCTGGCGTGACCGATCGAAGAACTCCTCGATGCTCGCGGTGTGGCCGGCGGTGACGATCAACGATGCGCCGTGGTGATCGGAGAGCAGCAGCGCCAGATCGGCGGCCGAACCGGCGGCCGGAAAGGTCATCGCCCCGACGCCCAGATCCTGAATCCGCTCGAGTCCCGCTGCGTGCCCGTCGGCGTCGGCAGGCAGCACCACCTGCGCACCGCATCGCAGGGCGTCGGCGCTGATTCGATCGGGGTCGCCGACGATGAGCGCTGGGCGGTAGCCGGCCTTGCGTAGCACGTCGGCTCCGGTGCCGACGCCGACCAGCACCGGTTGATACTCCTTGATGAACGGCTTGAGCGCCTTGAGGTCGGCGACCGAATCGGGTTCCTCGGCGACGATGACGACGTGGCGGCGGCTCATCTCGACGTCGATGTCCGGAATGCCGATCCCGTCGATCAGCAGCGGGCTCTCGCTGCGGATGAACTCGATGGTGTTGCCTGCGAACGCCTCCAGATGTGCGACCAGCCCGCTCTTGGCCTCGTGCATCAACTCGTGAATCTCTTGGTCGGTGCGCTCGGCGCCCAGGATCAGCCGCCGGTCGCCGGAGTAGACACCACCCTCGTGCAGTCGTACCCGCGCGCCGTCCTTGACCTTCTTGAACACCTCGGCGCCGGTGTCGTCGATCAGGGTGACGCCGTTGGCGACCAGAACCTCGGGGCCCAGGTTGGGGTACCGGCCGGAGATCGACGGCGACGCGTTCACGACCGCGGTGACACCGGCTTCGACGAGGGCATCTGCGGTGATCCGGTCCAGGTCCAGGGCGTCGATGACGACAATGTCGCCCGGGTTGACGCGGCGCAGCAGCCGATCGATGTCGCGGTCGACGCGGGCGGTGCCGGTGATGCCCGGGCGAGAGCTGGCATTACGGGATAGCAGCGCTGACATCTTCATGCGCCGATTCTGTCGATATGCACGGGTTATCTGTCGGAGGCGCGCCGTAACATCAGCCTCACAAGTTATCTCTTGTCACACCCGCCACAAGTTCTCCTGGGCTTATCGGCGATCCTTCTGCGCGGCCTCGAGCAGTTCGCGGGCATGCGCGCGGCCGCTGTCGGACTCCCCCAGACCCGCCAGCATGCGCGCCAGCTCGGCCACCCGGTCCACGTCGTCGAGCCGGCGCACCCCGCTGGCCTTGCCCCGTCCGCCGCTGTCCACGACGAGGTGGACGTCGGCGTAGGCGGCCACCTGCGGCAGGTGGGTGACGACGATGACCTGATGAGTGCCGGCCAACCGGGCCAGCCGGCGGCCGATCTGCACCGCCGCGCGTCCTCCGACTCCCGCGTCGACCTCGTCGAAAACCATGGTCGTGCCCTCGGTGGACACCGCCAGCACGACTTCGAGCGCGAGCATGACGCGCGACAGCTCGCCACCGGATGCGCTCTTGTTCAGTGGAAGCACGTCGGTACCGCGGTGCGCGGCGAAGCCGAACTCGACGGCATCGGCACCGTCCTGGCCGGCGTGGACAGTCAGCCCGGAGGACACCGTCAGCGGCGCCGAGTCGTCGGCGCGGGCGGGCAACGGCGCAACCGACACAGTGAACTCCGCGTCGGCCATCGCGAGGCCCGAGAGTTCGGCCGTCACCGCCTTCGACAAGCCCTTGGCCCCCTTGGTACGCGCCTTGGTGAGTTCGTTCGCCGCAGCGACGACGTCGTTGTGCAGCTCGACGACCCGGCGTTCCAGATCGGCGAGTGCCTCCTCGGACACGTCGAGCTGCGCCAGCCGATCCCTCGATTGCATGGCCCACTGCAGGACGCCGTCGATGTCGGCGGCGTACTTGCGCGTCAGCGTGCGCAGCTCACCCTGCCGGGTCAGCTTCGCCTCGAGCGTGCTGGCATCGCTGGGCAATGCGGCCAGATAGTCGCCGAGTTCGCTTGCCACATCGGAGATCACCGCGAGCGCACCGTCGAGTTGTGCGGCCAGGGCCTTCAGTGCGGAGTCGTCGGTGGTCTCCATCGCCGACTTCGCCTGTCCCACACCGTCGACCGCCGATGCGGCTCCGGGCGACGGGTCGTCGTCGGGCCCCGACAGCGCGGCGCGCGCGGTTTGGGCCGCCTCCCGCACCGCGTCCAACTCGGACAGCCTGCGGATGTCCTCGACGAGCGAATCATCCTCGCCGGGTTGCGGAGCGACGGTGTCGATCTCGTTCAATCCGAACTTGAGCCGATCGGCCTCCTGCGCGAGCTCGCGTGCCCGCTGTGTGCGGTCGACCAGGTCACGGCGTGCGGCCAGCCAGTCCTCGCGCAGCTTGCGGTATCGCTTCAGCGGTTTCTCGACGTCCACGAAGCGGTCCAGGGCCGCACGCTGTTCGTCGGGACGCATCAGCCGGAGTTGATCGTTCTGGCCGTGCAGCGTGAGCAGCTCAGTCGTGAACGTGCCCAGCGACTTCGCAGGCACACTACGGCCGCCGAGGTATGCCCGCGACGGTCCGTCGCGGCTGACGGAACGGGCGGCGATGACGCTGCCGTCGTCGTCACGTTCAGCTCCCGAGGAATCCAGGATCTCGTCGATCTGGACCGTGACGTGTTCGCCGAGTTCACTTGTGGTGAAACGGCCCTCGACGACCGCGCGCTCGGCTCCGGAACGCACGCGGGTGGCGTCTGCGCGGGCGCCACCGAGCAGGTGCAGACCAGTGACGACCATCGTCTTGCCGGTGCCGGTCTCACCGGTGAGCACGGTGAGGCCGCGGTCGAACTCGGCGGTCGCGGTGCTGATCGCGCCCAGCGACTCGATGCGGATCTCGGATAGCACTACTGCCCGCGCCACCCCGTGACCGGCAACCGGAACTTGCGCACCAGGCGGTCGGTGAACGGTGCGCTGTCCAGCCGCACCCACTTCAACGGTGTGCCGCACCGCGTCACTTCCAGGCGGCCGCCTGCAGGCACCACCATCTCGCGACGGCCGTCGCAGAACACCAGCGCGTCGTGACCGCTTGCCTCGATCTCGATCGCGATGGAGGCGTCGGGGCTGGTGACCATCGGACGCGCGAACAGTGCGTGGGCATTGTTGGGCACCACCAGGATTGCGTCTAGATCGGGCCAGACGATCGGCCCGCCTGCGGAGAACGCCCACGCCGTGGAACCGGTCGGCGTCGCCACGAGTACGCCATCGCAACCGAACGCGGAGACCGGCCGGCCGTCCACCTCGAGCACGGCGCCGAGCACTCCCAACCGTGGCCCCTTCTCGAGACTCGCTTCGTTGAGCGCCCATCCGCGGTCGATGATCTCGCCCTCGGCACGAACGACGACATCGAGGGTCATACGCTCCTCGACGCGGTATTCGCGCTTGACGACGTGGTCGAGCACGGAGTCGATCGAGTCCGCCTCAGCCTCGGCGAGAAACCCGATACGGCCCAGATTGACACCCAGGACGGGGATTTCGACATTGCGGGCCAGCTCGGCGGCGCGCAGGAATGTGCCGTCGCCGCCGAGAACCAGCACCAGCTCGCAGCCCTCGGCGGCCCGCTCGTCGGCGTCGACGACCTCGACCTCGGCACCGAGGGCACGCATGTCATCGGGTGAGAGGTGAACAGGCCCGCGGTCGACGGCTTCGGCGGACAGCACCCGCAGTCCGATCTTGTTGTCGCCGAGTACTTTCTGCACGCGTCGCGCCACCTCGGTGGCCTCTTCACGGCCGGTGTGCACCACGAGCAGTATGTTGCGTTCGGCGCTCATTGCGGACCCTTCGTGACCGCGCTCCGCACCGCGTTTTCGAGGGACTCCCCCTGCAGCGGATTGTCGGTCCGCGACCGCAAACGCAGGAAGTACTCGACGTTGCCGGACGGACCGGGCAGCGGGCTGGCGGTGACGGCGACGGTGTGCCACTGCAGTGCGGCGGCGCGGCGGGCAACAGTGAGCACCGCTTCGGCGCGCAATTGAGGATCGACGACGACGCCGCCCGCGCCCACACGATCCTTGCCGACCTCGAATTGCGGCTTCACCATGGGAACGATATCGGCGTCGACATCGGCACACGACGTCAGTGCCGGCAGCACTGTGGACAGTGAGATGAACGACAGGTCGGCGACGACCAGGTCGACCGGGCCGCCGATGGCGTCGGCCGTCAGTTCGCGCACGTTGGTCCGTTCCATCACCGTGACGCGTGGATCGTTGCGCAGCGACCACGCCAGCTGGCCGTAGCCCACATCGACGGCAACGACCTCGCGCGCGCCGCGATCGAGCAGGACCTCGGTGAACCCCCCGGTCGAGGCTCCCGCGTCCAGACACCGACGGTCGTTGACCGCCAACCCGAACCCGTCCAGTGCGCCCATCAGTTTGTGGGCACCACGCGACACCCAGCCGCGTTCGTCGGCGTTTTCGACCGTGAGCGCGGCGCTCACCGCGATGGCGGTAGCCGGTTTGGCGGCAGGCATGCCGTCGATGCTGACTCGCCCTGCGCCGATCAGCTCGGCGGCCTGCTGGCGGGAGCGGGCCAGCCCGCGTCGCACCAGCTCGGCGTCAACACGTGCCCGCCGTGCCACGAGCGGTCACCCCTTCTCGACCGATTCGAGCGCTCGTACCAGCAGCTCGTGCGCCTCCTCGAGCCGCGCGGCGATGACGTCGATCTGGGAGTCGGCGAGCTCATCAAAGCCGGAGCCCTCCTGCGCGGGGTCGGGCAGATCTGCCAGCAACTCCGCGATCTGGGCGCGTATCTGGTCCGGGTCGGTACTCATGTCGGTGTTCACGCTAGCGGATTCGGAGGGGTGAGTACGGACCACGGCTCCATGGCCTGTCGCGCGGTGTCGTCGCCGGCGGACACCGTGAACGGGCGGCCGTCGAGCTGTGCGTCCCAGACCGCGCTCGCGGTGGCGCGCACCACCGACAGCGGGTCGCCGGTATCGCGGCCGGTGGCATGGACGATCACCGCGGACGGCCCGATGTCGATGCGCCAACCGGGATGCGGTCCGACGCGAAGGACGTCCGGACGGGCGTAGAGCGAGCGCAGATCTGCCGCGACATAGTCGGGACGCTCCCGCACCGGTGCGCGGACCATCTCCCCGGCGGTGCTGACGCCGGTGAGCACCATCAGGCTCGGCAGGCCGGCGGCGTTCGCTCCGGCGATGTCGGTGTCGAGCCGGTCGCCCACGACCAGCGGCGTCGAAAAGGTGCCGCGGGTCAGGGCGTCGTTCAGAAGGGTCGGCTCGGGCTTGCCGGCTACCTGCGGTTCGCGATTCGTCGCGGCGCGCAGTGCGGCGACCATCGAGCCGTTCCCGGGCAGCAGACCTCGCTCGGACGGCAGGGTCAGGTCGACGTTGGCCGCGACCCAGAGTGCGCCGCTGCGGATGGCCAACGCCGCCTCGGCCAGGTCGGGCCAGCTGGTCTGAGGTGAATGGCCTTGGACGACCGCGACCGGCCCGTCGGAGAACTGCCGAACCGGGTCGAGTCCGACTCGTCGGACCTCGGCGGCCAGCGCGTCGGTGCCGACGATGAGAACCGCTGCGCCGGAGGACAATTGAGCCGCCAGCAGGCTCGCCGCGCTTTGGGCGCTGGTCACGACATCGTCGGGCTCGGCGGCGAAACCCATCGCGTGCAGATGGTGGGCCACCTCGGCCGGTTCGCGGGACGCGTTGTTGGTGACGTAAAGGATGCGAGCACGCACAGTCGCGAGGGTCTCGACCGATCCGGGAGTGGGTTCCTGTCCGCGGAATACGGTCCCGTCGAGGTCGAGGAGCAGGCAATCGTGCTCCTCTACCAGTGCGCTCACGTCAACCCAGCTCCGTGATCCGGTCTTCGGCGTCGGTCAGTCCCTCGAGATCGGCGGCGGTGGCGTTGATGAACCATTGCAGCGCCTCCCGATTTCGCCCGAGCGCCAGCAGCGTTTCGGCGTAGATGTAGAACAGCCGCGCAGCCGTCTGGCCGGTTCGCTTCGGATCCAGCTGCGGCGTAGACAACATCGCCAGAGCCTGCTCGTGTTGCCCGAGGTCGGACCGAGCGCCGGCCACGACGATGCGCAACTCGTCAGCGTCGTCGCCGGTGAGCTGTGCGGCATCGGCGCTGCGGGCGAGCTCGATCGCCCGTTCCGGACGCCCGATACCGCGTTCGCAGTCGGCGATGAGCGGAAGCAGCGGTGACTTGCTGCCCATTCGGCGCGCGGCGCGCAGTTCAGCGAGCGCCTGGGCCCAGTCGCCACAGTGGTAGGCGGCGATTCCGACGGCTTCACGGACCGCGGCGATGCGACCGGAGCGCGCGCGTGCCGCACGGGCGTGGGCCAGAGCGGCTTCGGGATCCTCGTCGAGGAGCAGGCCGGCCGCCACCAGATGCCGCGCAACCGTGTCGGCGGTGCTGCGGTCCAAAGTCGTTAATTCGCCCCGGATCTCGGGCGCCAACTGCTTGGCTTCGATGTCGGCGGGGATTGGCGGGCCCTCGTGTCGCGCCGCCTCGTTCTCGGGCGTGGGTTGGGCCCGACGAGCCCGGTTGGGACCCGACGAGCGTGGCGGTGGACGCCGCGGGCCTCGCCCGTCGTTGCCGCCGTTTCGGTCCTGCACCACGTATGCCTTTCTACCCGATCACGCCACAATTGAGAATTCGAAATCAATTCGCGGCAAATAGAATCACCCCCCACGCAATTGTGGGGGGTGATCCTAATGTGTGTTCGGCGGTGTCCTACTTTTCCACCCGTGTTGGGTAGTATCATTGGCGCTGGCAGGCTTAGCTTCCGGGTTCGGGATGGGTCCGGGCGTTTCCCTGCCGCTATTGACCGCCGTAACTTTATTCACTTTTTAGGGTGCCCCATGTGGGTGGGGGGTGTGTTATTGGTGGTGGGGTGTGAATGCGTGTTTGTGCATTCGTGGATGGGTGTGGTTGCGAGGTTTGTGTGTAAGTTTTCGGCCGGTTAGTGCCAGTTCCCTGTCGCATTGCTGCGTTTATAGGTCTGGTCTATTGATCCCGTGGTCTGCGGGGGGCCTTATCCCACTTGATGGGTGAGAAGCCTGGTCTTGGAGGGGGTTTCCCGCTTAGATGCTTTCAGCGGTTATCCTGTCCGAACGTGGCTATCCAGCGGTGCCCCTGGTGGGACAACTGGTGGACCAGAGGTTCGTCCGTCCCGGTCCTCTCGTACTAGGGACAGGTTTCCTCAAGCTTCTGACGCGCGCGGCGGATAGAGACCGAACTGTCTCACGACGTTCTAAACCCAGCTCGCGTGCCGCTTTAATGGGCGAACAGCCCAACCCTTGGGACCTGCTCCAGCCCCAGGATGCGACGAGCCGACATCGAGGTGCCAAACCATCCCGTCGATATGGACTCTTGGGGAAGATCAGCCTGTTATCCCCGGGGTACCTTTTATCCGTTGAGCGACACCCCTTCCACTCGGGGGTGCCGGATCACTAGTCCCGACTTTCGTCCCTGCTTGACGTGTAGGTCTCGCAGTCAAGCTCCCTTGTGCACTTACACTCAACACCTGATTGCCGTCCAGGTTGAGGGAACCTTTGGGCGCCTCCGTTACTTTTTAGGAGGCAACCGCCCCAGTTAAACTACCCGCCAGGCACTGTCCCTGAACCGGATATACGGTTCGAGGTTAGAGGCCCAATACGATCAGAGTGGTATTTCAACAACGACTCCACAATCACTGGCGTGACTGTTTCACAGTCTCCCACCTATCCTACACAAACCGTATCGAGCACCAATACCAAGTTGTAGTGAAGGTCCCGGGGTCTTTTCGTCCTGCCGCGCGTAACGAGCATCTTTACTCGTAATGCAATTTCGCCGAGTCTATGGTTGAGACAGCTGAGAAGTCGTTACGCCATTCGTGCAGGTCGGAACTTACCCGACAAGGAATTTCGCTACCTTAGGATGGTTATAGTTACCACCGCCGTTTACTGGGGCTTAAATTCTCCGCTTCACCCTTGCGGGTTAACGGGTCCTCTTAACCTTCCAGCACCGGGCAGGCGTCAGTCCGTATACATCGTCTTGCGACTTCGCACGGACCTGTGTTTTTAGTAAACAGTCGCTTCTCACTGGTTTGTGCCACCCCCCGCCGCTGCCGGCCGCGAAGGCCATGACGGTAAGGGGTCCCCCTTCTCCCGAAGTTACGGGGGCATTTTGCCGAGTTCCTTAACCATAGTTCACTCGTACGCCTCGGTATTCTCTACCTGACCACCTGTGTTGGTTTGGGGTACGGGCCGTGTACGGACTCGCTAGAGGCTTTTCTCGACAGCATAGGATCACCACATTCGCCTCACTCGGCTATGCATCACCTCTGAGGATTAGTGACACCCGGATTTGCCTAGGTGTCTCCCTACAGGTTTGCCCCAGTATTACCACTGACTGGTATGGCTACCTTCCTGCGTCACCCCATCGCTTGACTACTACCCATCCGGGTCCCACGCAGCCAGCAGAAGTTGACTCCCGAAGGAGACAATCTCCCACCTTTTGGGTGGTTAGCAGAATGGATTCGTCAGGGACGCTCATACACGGGTACGGGAATATCAACCCGTTGTCCATCGACTACGCCTGTCGGCCTCGCCTTAGGTCCCGACTCACCCTGGGCGGACTGGCCTGGCCCAGGAACCCTTGGTCTTTCGGCGGGCAAGGTTCTCACTTGCCTTATCGCTACTCATGCCTGCATTCTCACTCCCACACCCTCCACACCGAGATCACTCTGGTGCTTCACCGGATGCAGGACGCTCCCCTACCCAACCAACCCGCAAGGGGTTGATTGCCGCGGCTTCGGCGGTGTGCTTGAGCCCCGCTACATTATCGGCGCACAATCACTTGACCAGTGAGCTATTACGCACTCTTTCAAGGGTGGCTGCTTCTAAGCCAACCTCCTGGTTGTCTTCGCGACTGCACATCCTTTTCCACTTAGCACACGCTTAGGGGCCTTAGCCGGCGATCTGGGCTGTTTCCCTCTCGACGCACGGAGCTTATCCCCCGCCGTCTCACTGCCACACTTTGACTTGTCGGCATTCGGAGTTTGGCTGACGTCAGTAACCTAGTAGGGCCCATCGGCCATCCAGTAGCTCTACCTCCAACAAGAAACATGTAACGCTGCACCTAAATGCATTTCGGGGAGAACCAGCTATCACGGAGTTTGATTGGCCTTTCACCCCTACCCACAACTCATCCCCTCAGTCTTCAACCTAAGTGGGTTCGGGCCTCCACAACATCTTACTGCTGCTTCACCCTGGCCATGGGTAGATCACTCCGCTTCGGGTCCAGAACACACCACTACACCACACACTGTTGTGTGGATACGCCCTATTCAGACTCGCTTTCGCTGCGGCTACCCCACCCGGGTTAACCTCGCGACATGTCCCTGACTCGCAGGCTCATTCTTCAAAAGGCACGCCATCACCCCACCACAAAGTGGAGGGCTTTGACGGATTGTAGGCACACGGTTTCAGGTACTATTTCACTCCCCTCCCGGGGTACTTTTCACCATTCCCTCACGGTACTAATCCGCTATCGGTCACTGGGAAGTATTCAGGCTTACCGAGTGGTCTCGGCAGATTCACAGCAGATTTCACGGGCCCGCTGCTACTCGGGGAAACATTCCACGAAAGCCGTTGAGTTTTCGTCTACGGGGCTCTCACCCTCTACGGACAGGCCATCCCAGGCCACTTGGACTAACCCCACGGTTTATCACTTTCGCCCTGGCCGGCGGGCCAGAGAAGAAACGCCCCACAACACCGCACACACAACCCCCGCCGGGTATCACATGCACACGGTTTAGCCATCCTCCGCTTTCGCTCGCCACTACTCACGGAATCACTTTTGTTTTCTCTTCCTACGGGTACTGAGATGTTTCACTTCCCCGCGTTCCCCCCCGCCACCTATGTATTCAGTGACGGGTGACACGACATCACTCGTGCCGGGTTTCCCCATTCGGACATCCTCGGATCCACGCTCGGTTGACAGCTCCCCGAGGCATAACGCAGCCTCCCACGTCCTTCATCGGCTCCCAGTGCCAAGGCATCCACCATGCGCCCTTAAACACTTACAACACAAACACAATAAAAATTCTCGGAAGAATCAGAAATTGCATATCTCGACACACCACCACACCATCCCCCCACCAACGGAGGAGACAGCATCATCGTGTGTCAGATGCTCGCAACCACTATCCACAAATCAAACACCACACCCCACCACCAAAGCAGGGCAACAACAACCACCCCCAACACTCATCGGGGGGCCACCCCCTACGGGGCGGCAACCTATCTCCGGTTTCCCCCATTCGGGACGAAGAGATAGCGGGCTTGTTGTCTCAAAGCCCAATAGTGTGTCTGGCGGTTTCGTGCGACCGGTGTTTCCCCACCGATCAGCCGTTTGTTGTGCACCAGAACCCCATCCACTACAGATGCGGCCCATCGTCACGATTCGCCCAGCGCACCGAACCCCCACACAGTGTGGGCGGGTCTGGGTCTCGTGGTGCTCCTTAGAAAGGAGGTGATCCAGCCGCACCTTCCGGTACGGCTACCTTGTTACGACTTCGTCCCAATCGCCGATCCCACCTTCGACGGCTCCCTCCCACAAGGGGTTAGGCCACCGGCTTCGGGTGTTACCGACTTTCATGACGTGACGGGCGGTGTGTACAAGGCCCGGGAACGTATTCACCGCAGCGTTGCTGATCTGCGATTACTAGCGACTCCGACTTCACGGGGTCGAGTTGCAGACCCCGATCCGAACTGAGACCGGCTTTGAAAGGATTCGCTCCACCTCACGGCATCGCAGCCCTTTGTACCGGCCATTGTAGCATGTGTGAAGCCCTGGACATAAGGGGCATGATGACTTGACGTCATCCCCACCTTCCTCCGAGTTGACCCCGGCAGTCTCTCACGAGTCCCCACCATTACGTGCTGGCAACATAAGATAAGGGTTGCGCTCGTTGCGGGACTTAACCCAACATCTCACGACACGAGCTGACGACAGCCATGCACCACCTGCACACAGGCCACAAGGGAATACCTATCTCTAGGCACGTCCTGTGCATGTCAAACCCAGGTAAGGTTCTTCGCGTTGCATCGAATTAATCCACATGCTCCGCCGCTTGTGCGGGCCCCCGTCAATTTCTTTGAGTTTTAGCCTTGCGGCCGTACTCCCCAGGCGGGGTACTTAATGCGTTAGCTACGGCACGGATCCCAAGGAAGGAAACCCACACCTAGTACCCACCGTTTACGGCGTGGACTACCAGGGTATCTAATCCTGTTCGCTCCCCACGCTTTCGCTCCTCAGCGTCAGTTACTGCCCAGAGACCCGCCTTCGCCACCGGTGTTCCTCCTGATATCTGCGCATTCCACCGCTACACCAGGAATTCCAGTCTCCCCTGCAGTACTCCAGTCTGCCCGTATCGCCCGCACGCCCACAGTTGAGCTGTGAGTTTTCACGAACAACGCGACAAACCACCTACGAGCTCTTTACGCCCAGTAATTCCGGACAACGCTCGGACCCTACGTATTACCGCGGCTGCTGGCACGTAGTTGGCCGGTCCTTCTTCTGTACCTACCGTCACTTGCGCTTCGTCGGTACTGAAAGAGGTTTACAACCCGAAGGCCGTCATCCCCCACGCGGCGTCGCTGCATCAGGCTTGCGCCCATTGTGCAATATTCCCCACTGCTGCCTCCCGTAGGAGTCTGGGCCGTATCTCAGTCCCAGTGTGGCCGGTCACCCTCTCAGGCCGGCTACCCGTCGTCGCCTTGGTAGGCCATCACCCCACCAACAAGCTGATAGGCCGCGGGCCCATCCCACACCGCAAAAGCTTTCCACCACAACCCATGCAGGCCGTAGTCCTATCCGGTATTAGACCCAGTTTCCCAGGCTTATCCCGAAGTGCAGGGCAGATCACCCACGTGTTACTCACCCGTTCGCCACTCGAGTACCCCGAAGGGCCTTTCCGTTCGACTTGCATGTGTTAAGCACGCCGCCAGCGTTCGTCCTGAGCCAGAATCAAACTCTCCAAACAAAAACAACCCATCCCAAAAGACAGGCGAATTCACATTCAGAACAATCTGACCTAACAAACGACACCAAAAACTGGCATCAAAAAAACCGCACCCCTAAACGGGAAAAAGAAGCACGGCAAAAACAAACAACAAACAAAAACCACCAAACACACTATTGAGTTCTCAAACAACACACCCGGTTTTCAGGCAACCCTGCCACTGTACTCCACATGGTCAGAGACGTCAAACCTCGTCCGCCAATCCATTTGGACTGGGGCCGTTGGCTTCTCGTTAAAGACTACGCCTCGTGCGGCCCAGCCCCAAATGGAGCCGTCGGGAACTACACGACCCGCTCGATCTCGGCGCCCAGGCTGATCAGATTCTCGACGAACAGCGGGTAACCGCGATCGATGTGGAAGACATCGTGGACCTCGGTGTCACCGTCGGCGACCAGGCCGGCCAGGACCAGCCCGGCGCCGGCGCGGATGTCCGACGACCACACCGGCGCGCTGGACAGCTGCGGGATTCCCCGCACCACCGCATGGTGGCCGTCCGTGCGGGCGTCGGCGCCCAGCCTGATCATCTCCTCCACAAAGCGGAACCGCGCCTCGAAGACATTCTCGGTGATCATCGACGTGCCGTCGGCGATGGACGCCAACCCGATGGCCATCGGTTGCAGATCAGTCGGGAAGCCCGGGAACGGCAGGGTCGCGACGTTGACCGCCTTCGGCCGCTCGTACTGGACGACACGGAAGCCGTTGTCGTCCTGCGTGACAGTCGCACCGGCGTCGTGAAGCTTGTGCAGCACCAATTGCATGTGTTGCGGGTCGACGCCGGTGACCGAGATGTCGCCGCGGGTCATCGCCGCGGCGATCCCCCACGTGGCGGCGACGATGCGGTCGCCGATCACCCGGTGTTCGGTCGGATGCAGGCGGTCGACGCCTGTGATCGTCATCGTCGGCGTTCCGGCACCGGAAATCTGGCCGCCCATCTGGTTGAGCATCGTGCACAGGTCGACGACGTCGGGCTCGCGGGCGGCGTTGTGAATGGTCGTGACGCCTTCAGCGACGACGGCGGCCATCAGGATGTTCTCCGTGGCGCCCACCGACGGGAACTCGAGCTGAATCTCCGCGCCTCGCAGATGATCCGCTTCGGCGACGACGCAGCCGTGCTCGATGTTGCATTTCGCACCCAGCTGGCGAAGCCCCGCCTGATGCATGTCCAGAGGACGCGACCCGATCGCGTCGCCACCGGGCAAAGCGACCCTGGCACGCTTGCAACGCCCGACCAGCGGGCCGAGCACACACACCGACGCGCGGAACTGCCGGACGGCGGCGAAATCCGCGTCGTACTTCAGTTCGTCCGGCGAGGTGACCCGCACGATGTCGCCGTCCAGCTCGACCGTCGCGCCCAGACCACGGAGCACCTCCGCCATCAGCGGCACGTCCAGGATGTCCGGGCAGTTCGTGATCGTGCTGGTGCCCTCTGCCAGTAGCGATGCCGCCATCAGCTTCAAAACGCTGTTCTTCGCCCCGCCGACGGCCACTTCGCCTGCTAACCGGTTTCCGCCGGTCACCACGAAACGCTCGCTCACGCCGGTTAGTGTAAACAGCGCCGAGAGTCATGTCAGTTTCCCGACGACTTCCGGGTCACACCGTCCGGTACGGTTTGACCATGGCAGTTCATCTGACCCGCATTTACACACGGACGGGCGATGACGGAACCACCGGACTGAGCGATTTCAGCAGGGTGTCAAAGAATGACGCCCGGCTCGCGGCGTACGCCGACTGTGACGAAGCCAATGCCGCCATCGGCGTGGCTGTTGCGCTGGGAAATCCCGGTGAGCAGATTCTCAAGGTGCTCAGGCAGATTCAGAACGACCTGTTCGATGCGGGCGCTGACCTGTCCACGCCGGTGGTTGAGAACCCCGAACATCCCCCGCTGCGAATCACTCAGAGCTACATCGACCGACTGGAGTCGTGGTGCGATGAGTTCAACGATCCGTTGCCTGCATTGAATTCTTTTGTGCTGCCGGGCGGTTCGCCGCTGTCCGCACTGCTTCATGTGGCCCGCACCGTGTCCCGCCGTGCCGAGCGGTCGGCGTGGCAGGCGGTCGAAGCTCACGGCGACTCCGTCAGCGTACTTCCCGCGAAGTACCTCAACAGACTGTCGGACCTGCTGTTCATTCTGACTCGGGTCGCCAACCCCGGAGGCGACGTGCTGTGGCAACCGGGCGGATGAGCGCTCGCGCGAAGACCAAAGGTCGTGGCCCCGCAATCGATTGACTCCCTACGAACGGCGCCGGGTACGTGGCGACGGTCGCGACTCCAGCCAGGAGAGGAATGCGGTGAGTGCACCGCGATCCAACGCAATCTCATAGCCGCGCCGGCGGTCGGGACCGACATCCCGTACCTCCAGGATCACGATTTCGTCTGTCATGATGTCGAATTCGTCGCCGCGCGGCGCACGCCGTGACACGATCTCCAATCCCCGCCGGCTCAGTGTCCGGTCGGGCCACCACCGCATACTCGACAGGCGGTAGTACCCGGCTTCGCCACCGTGATAACGCATTACACCGTGCCGCCAACCATGACCGGCGACAGCCGGAACATCACGCAGGATCGCGGCCGTGCCGCCTACCTGCCGGAGTTTCCATAGCCGGTAGCACATCATGACGACGACCACCAGAAGCACGCCGATCAGCGCGACCATGATCCACATGGGCACGCTCATCGGCGGCCCGCTAGTCGATCTTGCCTAGGGCACGCAGCCTTGCGCGCCCCCTGGCGGCTGTATCAGCGTCGTCGGATTCGGAATCGCTCTGGGCTGCATCTGCATCGATTTCCGACTCGAGTTCGGCGGACTCGGCCAGGATGATCACGCCTTCATCGGTTACCGACATGAAGCCGCCGTCGACAGCGATTCGCAGATCGTCTTCGCCTTCGCGCTCGACACGCACCATTGCATCGTCGACGAGCTGTGCCACCAGCGGGATGTGTCTCGGCAGAATGCCGATCTCACCCGAGGTGGTCCGGGTGAAGACGAATGTCGCCTTTCCCGACCAAATTTCACGCTCGACGGCGACGATGTCGACGTCCAATTCGGCCATCGCTATTCGTCCTTGTCGGCGTCGTCGTCCTTGTCGCCTTCGGCGTCCTTCTTGGCCTTGTCGTCCTTCTTGTCGCTGTCCTCGTCGTCCTGCGCCGGGGCGCCGTCGCCACCGCCGTCGTCCATCTTGGCGCCAAGGCTCTTCGGCCTTCTTCTGCAGATCCTCCAGGCCGCCGATGAGGAAGAACGCCTGCTCGGGCAGGTGGTCGAAGTCGCCCTTGGACTGAGCTTGTCGAACGCCTCGATGGTTTCCTTGAGCGGAACCGTCGAGCCCGGCTGCCCGGTGAACTGCTCGGCGGCCATCATGTTCTGCGACAGGAAGCGCTCGATGCGGCGGGCCCGCTGAACCAACTGCTTGTCCTCTTCGGCCAGCTCGTCGATGCCCAGAATAGCGATGATGTCCTGAAGGTCCTTGTAGCGCTGCAGGATTCGGATGACTTCCTGCGCGACGCGGTAGTGCTCGTCGCCGACGACGCTCGGGTCCAGGATCGTCGAGCTGGATGCCAGCGGGTCCACCGCGGGGAAGATGCCCTTGGAGAACACGTTTCGGCTGAGTTCCGTGGTGGCGTCCAGGTGGGCGAAGGTGGTCGCCGGAGCCGGATCGGTGTAGTCGTCCGCCGGCACGTAGACGGCCTGCATCGAGGTGATGGAGTGACCACGGGTGGACGTGATGCGCTCCTGCAGCTCACCCATCTCGTCGGCGAGCGTGGGCTGGTAACCCACCGCAGAAGGCATGCGGCCCAGCAGCGTCGACACCTCGGAGCCGGCCTGAGTGAACCGGAAGATGTTGTCGATGAACAGCAGCACGTCCTGCTCCTGCTCGTCGCGGAAGTACTCCGCCATGGTGAGGGCCGACAGCCCGACCCGCATACGGGTGCCGGGCGGCTCGTCCATCTGACCGAACACCAGCGCGGTGTCCTTGAGCACGTCCGCGTCCGCCAGCTCGACCCAGAGGTCGTTGCCCTCGCGGGTGCGCTCGCCGACGCCGGCGAACACCGACGTGCCGCCGAAGTTTCGGGCGATGCGGTTGATCATCTCCTGGATCAACACGGTCTTGCCCACGCCGGCGCCGCCGAACAGGGCGATCTTGCCGCCGCGGACGTACGGGGTGAGCAGGTCGACGACCTTCAGTCCGGTCTCCAGCATCTCGGTGCGGGGTTCCAGCTCATCGAAGGCCGGCGGCTTGCGGTGGATCGACCATCGGTCGAAGTCCTTGCCGTAGCCCGGATCGTCGAGGCAGTCGCCCAGCGCGTTGAACACATGGCCCTTGACGCCGTCACCGACGGGCACCGAGATCGAGGCGCCGGTGTCGGTTACCTCGACACCACGCACAAGACCGTCGGTGGGCTGTAGCGAGATGCAGCGCACGAGGTTGTCTCCGAGGTGCTGGGCGACCTCCAGCGTCAACGTCTTCGCGAGGTCCTTGTAGTCGATCTCGGCGTGCAGCGCGTTGAACAGCTCCGGCACGGAGCCGCGCGGGAACTCGACGTCGACGACCGGGCCGGTGACGCGGACAACGCGCCCCTTGGTGTCGGTGCTCGTCTTTTTTTCGGCAGTAGCAGTCATGTCTCTTTTCGCTTCCTACGGGCTACTTGGTGGCGGCGTCCGCGAGCGCGTTCGCGCCACCGACGATTTCGCTGATTTCCTGGGTGATCTGAGATTGCCGTTCGCGGTTGGCCATCAGGGTCAGGTCCTTGATGAGGTCGTCGGCGTTGTCCGTAGCCGACTTCATGGCGCGCCGGCGCGACGCCGACTCCGATGCGGCCGCCTCGAGCAGCGCGGCGAAGATGCGGGTGGAGACGTAACGCGGCAGCAACGCGCCGAACAGGGTCTCGGGATCCGGCTCGAAGGAGAACAGCGTGTGCGGTCCGGTGTCCTCCTCGTCGTACTCCACCACCATCGGTGCGATACGCCGGGCACTCGCCGACTGCGACAGCATCGACTTGAACTCGGTGAACACGATGTGCAGTTCGTCCACGCCGAGGACGTTGTCGGCTCCAGGATCGTCGCCTTCGTCGTCCATACCGGCGGTGAAGGCATCGACCAACGTCGACGCGATCTCCTGCGCGTTCTCATAGTCGGGCCGTTCGGAGAAGCCCGTCCAGGAGTCGTGCACATCCCAATTGCGAAAGCTGTAGTAATTCAGGGCTTTCCGGCCCACCGCGTACAGGATGGGCTCCTTGCCCTCCGAACGAAGCAGGGAGAACAGTTCCTCGGACCGACGGAACACGTTGGCGTTGTATGCGCCGCAGAGCCCACGATCCGACGTCACCACCAGCACGGCGGCCCGCCGGGGGTTCTCGCGGGCGACCAGCAGCGGGTGGTCCAGCGCGCTGGCGCTCGCGAGTTCGGTGAGCATGTTGGTGATCTCGCGGTCGTAGGGCCGAGCCGCCTCGACCCGGGCCTGCGCCTTGGCGATACGCGAGGTCGCGATCATCTCCTGGGCCTTGGTGATCTTCTTGATCGACCCGGCGGAGCGGATGCGGCCGCGCAATTCGCGCAATGTTGCTGCCATTTGATTCCCGGACCCCTCAGCCTTACTTCTTCTTCGGCTTGGGCTTGCGGACCTTCACCGATTCCTTTTCGACGTCTTCCTCATCCATCGCGTCGACGTGCTCGTCCTGAACGACCGAGCTGCCGTCGGTGGTGTCGAAGCCCTTCTTGAAGTCGTTCACCACTTTTTCAAGATTGTCTTCCAGCTCCTCGGAGAGCTTCTTGCTCTCCCGGATCTCCTTGAGGATCGTCTTCGTGCGAGCCCTTGACGTGCTCGAGGAACTCGCGCTCGAACTTCTGAACGTCCTGAACGGGAACGGAATCGAGGTGGCCCCTGGTGCCGAGGAAGATCGCCACGACCTGCTCTTCGACGGGCATCGGACTGTTCTGCGGCTGCTTGAGCAACTCGACCAGGCGGGCGCCGCGATCCAGCTGATTCTTGGACGTTTCGTCGAGGTCGGAGGCGAACGCCGCGAACGACTCCAGCTCGCGGTACTGCGACAGGTCCAGACGGAGACTTCCTGCCACCTCTTTCATTGCCTTGATCTGTGCGGCGCCACCGACACGCGACACCGAGACACCGACGTTGATGGCCGGACGCACACCCTGGTTGAACAGGTCGGTCTCCAGGAAGCACTGACCATCGGTGATCGAGATGACGTTGGTCGGGATGTAGGCCGAGATGTCGTTGGCCTTGGTCTCGATGATCGGCAGGCCGGTCAGCGAGCCGCCGCCGAGTTCATCGGACAGCTTGGCGCAGCGTTCCAGCAGCCGGGAGTGCAGGTAGAACACGTCGCCCGGGTACGCCTCGCGGCCGGGCGGCCGGCGCAGCAGCAGCGAGATGGCGCGGTACGCCTCGGCCTGCTTGGTCAGATCGTCGAAGACGATCAGCACGTGCTTGCCCTGATACATCCAGTGCTGGGCAATGGACGACCCCGTGTACGGCGCAAGCCATTTGAAGCCTGCGGAGTCGGATGCCGGTGAGGCAACGATCGTGGTGTAGTCCATCGCGCCGCCCTCTTCGAGGGTTTGACGCACACTGGCGATCGTTGTGCCCTTCTGGCCGATCGCCACGTACACGCAACGGACCTGCTGATCGGGGTCCTCGGTCTCCCAGTTCTGGCGCTGGTTGAGGATGGTGTCCACACACACCGCGGTCTTACCGGTCTTGCGGTCGCCGATGATCAGCTGACGCTGGCCGCGACCGATCGGCGTCTGCGAGTCGATCGCCTTGATGCCCGTCTGCAGCGGCTCACTCACACCTTGGCGCTGCACCACCGACGGCGCCTGCAACTCGAGGGCGCGCCGCTCGTCGGTATCGATCTCGCCGCGGCCGTCGATCGGCTGACCCAGCGGGTTGACCACGCGTCCGAGGAACGCGTCACCGACAGGCACCGAGAGCACCTCGCCGGTGCGCTTGACCTGCTGGCCCTGTTCGATCTTCTCGAAGTCACCGAGGATCACCGCGCCGATGCTGTGCTCGTCGAGGTTGAGCGCAACTCCGAGGACGCCGCCGGGGAACTCCAGCAGTTCCTGGGTCATGACCGAGGGCAGGCCCTCGACGTGCGCGATACCGTCGCCCGCGTCGATGACCGTGCCGATCTCCTCGCGCTCGGTGTCGGCCTCGAAGCTGGCGACATACTCCTCGATCGCGCCCTGGATCTCATCCGCTGAGATCGTCAACTCTGCCATGGCTTTTCGTCTTCCTACTTCGTTGGGGGTCTGTCGGTGCTATCGGGTCAGTCGGGCAATTGGGTCTCGGCCGCCGCCAGCTTTGACGACAGCGAGCCGTCGATCACCTCGTCGCCGACGGCGATCGACAAGCCGCCGAGCAGCTCTGGATCCACGTCCAACTGAAGTGACACGGGGTGACCGTAGATACGGGTGAGCACCTCGGTGAGTCGGGTCTCCTGCGCGTCGGTGAGCTCGGCGGCAGCGCCGACGTGGGCGACGACCTCGCCCCGCCGAGATACCGCCAGATTCGCCAAGTCGCGAACGGCCTCGTCGGCCCGTTCGCCGTGCAGCAGCTCGACCGACTGGCGCAGC